>NZ_PZJN01000004.1:467695-468703 GCF_003206695.1 Salinicola halophyticus
GAAGGTGATGTCGCGGCTCTCGCCGGTAGCCAGGCCGTCGAAGTCAGTGCCGGGCGTGAAGCTGTAGGAACCGTCGGCGTTGAACGCCAACGAACCGTTGCCGGTGCCAACATCCGTCGCCAGGTCGTAACCGACGATCGTCCCATCGATGTCACTTGCTGCCGGCACTTGGCCGCTGAGAACGGCGTTCTCTTCTGTCGTGGTCGTGGCGGCCTGAGCCACCGGCGCATCGTTGGTACCGGTCACCGTTACGGTCAGCGTCGAGGTGGCGGTGCCGCCTTGGCCATCGCTGACGGTGTAGCTGACTTTAGTGGTATCGGTCTGACCCGCGGCCAGGCGATCGAACGCCGTGCCCGGATTGAAGCTGTAGGAGCCATCCGCGTTCAGCGTGAAGGTGCCGCCGTTGGAGCCGGTGATGGCCCGCCCCACGCTGCCCGCCGCGCCGTTGACCGCGCTGACGCTCAGCGTGCCGCCATCGACATCGCTGTCGTTGGCCAGCACGCCCTGGACCGCGGCGACATTGAGAGTAGCGTTCTCGCCCGTGCTGCCGGTATCAAAGCGGGCGACCGGCGCATCNNGTGCCGGTCACCGTTACGGTCAGCGTCGAGGTGGCCGTGCCGCCCTGGCCATCGCTGACGGTGTAGCTGACTTTAGTGGTTTCGGTCTGACCCGCAGCCAGGCGATCGAAAGCCGAACCCGGATTGAAGCTATAGGAGCCATCCGCGTTCAGCGTGAAGGTGCCGCCGTTGGAGCCGGTGATGGCCTTCCCCACGCTGCCCGCCGCGCCGTTGATCGCGCTGACGCTCAGCGTGCCGTCATCGACATCGCTGTCGTTGGCCAACACGCCCTGGGCCGCGGCGATATTGAGAGTAGCGTTCTCGCCGTTGGTCTGGGTATCGGCGACGGCGACCGGCGCATCGTTGGTACCGGACACCGTTACGGTCAGCGTCGAGGTGGCGGTGCCGCCTTGGCCATCGCTGACGGTGTAGCTGACTTTAGTGGTATCGG
>NZ_PZJN01000005.1 GCF_003206695.1 Salinicola halophyticus
TCGTCAGGCATCTATCCGAAACCCCAGCCAATAGGCTGGGGTTTTTTTATGCCTGAAGAAAATCAGGACCGATAGCGCATGGATTTCGAACCCCGGCCGCTGGTCGGGGTTCATTCGTTTGGGGGTCTCTCCATGAGTTTAGGGGGGCTCCCCATGAAGAGTCCCGGAGCGCCGGCCGGGTATCGTCAGGCATCTATCCCAACCCCCAGCCAACAGGCTGGGGTTTTTTTATGGCTGAAGAGAGCGCTCGATTGCGCCGGCTGGGCCTCCCTTACGCCATGCGCGGGGAGTAATGTAGAACAGAGTATGGCGTTCATGGCGCCGATCGTGGCGGTAGCTTGCGAAGTTACGAGGCAGGCGGGATTTCGCTAGAATGTGGCTTTTATTGGCAGGCGTTCCTAGATGAGTATCGGTGACCTGATTCGTTTGCTCGGCGACGGCAATTACCACTCCGGTCAGCAGCTGGGCCAGCACCTGGGCGTGACACGTACCGCAGTCTGGAAGCAGCTCAAGAAGCTGGAAGCGATGGGGCTACCGCTCGAGGCGGTCAAAGGGCGCGGCTATCGGCTGGTCAACGCGTTGGAATCTCTGGATGGGGCAGGTATCGTCTCACAGCTCTCTGCCGGACCCCGCCACCACCTCAAGCGCCTTTACGTAGAGGACGTGCTGGATTCCACCAATACTTTCCTGCGCGATCGCTTTCGGCACGGTGCGGGGCACGGGGAAGTCTGTCTGGCCGAAAGCCAGACGGCAGGACGAGGACGACGAGGAAAGGTCTGGAGCACCAGCTGGGGCGGAAGCCTGATTCTTTCTCTGGGTTGGCGGTTCGAGGCGGGCGTGGCTGCGCTCGAGGGGCTGAGCCTCGCGGTCGGCGTGGTGTTGGCCGAGGTCATCGAGGCCATGGGGGGTGAAGTCGCCCTGAAATGGCCTAATGACGTGCTGCTGCTCGTTGACGGCGACTGGCGTAAGCTCGCAGGCATTCTGCTCGAGGTGACGGGGGATGTCGAAGGGCCCTGCGAGGTGGTCATTGGCATTGGCGTGAATGTCTTTCTCGATGAAGCCGTTCGCCAGGCGGCTGGGCAACCTATCGCCGCGCTCTCGGAAGTTGTCGAAGGTGTCTCCCGAAACGCGCTGGCAGCCTCGTTGATCGAATCGTTACTGACGATGCTGCCGTTGTTTGAACAGCATGGCTTCAGCGCCTGGCGGGATCGATGGAACGCCCGACATGCCTATGCCGGGCGATCGATTCGAATCCATCAGGGCAACACCTCCTATGCGGCCAGGGCGAACGACGTCGACGAGAATGGTAATTTGAGAGTGGAGACTGCAAGCGGTGAGCATGCGTTGACGGGCGGTGAGATCAGTGTCCGCCCGGTGTAATGGCCAGCCTGACGAGGAGTGCACATGGTCAGGCGATGGAGGAAATCTGTTTTTTGGCTTGCATTTGCCGGCCTGCTTTGAAACAATGCGCCCCGCTTTGAGCGCAAGGCCATTGGTCGATAGTTCTGTAAGTTGAGTAAAAACAGAGGCTTGACATCAATGTTTGGCAGTGTAAAATCTGCCGCCGGTATGGAGAGGTTCCCGAGTGGCCAAAGGGAGCAGACTGTAAATCTGCCGCGAAAGCTTCGAAGGTTCGAATCCTTCCCTCTCCACCAGATTTTGATGAAAACCCCGGTTTTCGTGAAGAAAAGTTGTAACGGTCTGCTTCGGCAAGCCGGAGTCAGAGCGGGTAGGCGGGTATAGTTCAATGGTAGAACCTCAGCCTTCCAAGCTGATGGTGTGGGTTCGATTCCCACTACCCGCTCCATCGATGTTGGTGATGTGCAGGCTCATGTAGCTCAGGGGTAGAGCACACCCTTGGTAAGGGTGAGGTCGACGGTTCAATTCCGTCCATGAGCTCCATTTTCAGTCATCGAACTTGATGCGTGGAAAGCGAGCGTTGGCTCGCTTTTTTGGTGGTAAAAGAAAAATGCCGGATGGGATTGCTTTTTCCGGTATCTCTTCGCTATCATAGCGCCCTCCTAATTTCCGGGTGCTTCTCGGATGTGTAGTTGCAGGCCAGTAGCTCAATTGGCAGAGCAGCGGTCTCCAAAACCGCAGGTTGGGGGTTCGATTCCCTCCTGGCCTGCCAGTCTTCCCCAGGCTGGCTTGTATTGCTATCTTGTCTTGTTTGGTTACCGCGCCTTGAGTTGAGGAGTTTTCATGAAGCACAACGCCGAGGTGCAGGAGTCACGCTACGATACCCCCAAGTGGATCGTCGTGGTGTTGCTGCTGGCAGTCGCGATCGGCGGTAACGCTTGGTTCGCGGATCAGGCTCTGCTGTATCGCGTGCTGGGCGTCGTCGTCCTCTGTGGTATCGCCGCCGCCATCGCGTTGACCACGGCAAAAGGGCAGGCGTTGATGGAGCTCGCGCGCGGATCCAAGCGCGAAATTCAGCGCGTCGTCTGGCCGACTCGACAGGAAACCATTCAAACGACGCTGATCGTGTTGGCGGCCGTTCTGGTTGTGGGTCTGTTGCTGTGGCTTATCGATACCGTCCTTGGTTGGGCGATGTCCGGAATCATTGGCTAGGAGTTTTCATGTCCAAGCGTTGGTATGTCGTTCACGCTTATTCCGGCTTTGAAAAGCAGGTGATGCGTTCGCTGCTCGAGCGCGTCAAGCTATACGGTGTCGAAGATCAGTTCGGTGACATCCTGGTTCCGACCGAGGAAGTCGTCGAAATGCGTGACGGCAAGCGTCGCAAGAGCGAGCGCAAGTTCTATCCCGGCTACGTGCTGGTCGAGATGGAAATGAACGAACAGACCTGGCACTTGGTCAAAGAGACCCCGCGCGTGATGGGTTTCATCGGTGGAACGCCGGAGAAGCCAGCTGCGATCACCCAGAAAGAAGCCGATGCGATCCTGCGCCGTGTGCAGGATGGTACCGACAAGCCGCGTCCCAAGACTCTCTTCGAGCCGGGCGAAGCCGTTCGCGTCGTCGATGGTCCGTTCGCCGATTTCAACGGCGTCGTGGAAGAAGTCAATTACGAGAAGAGCCGCTTGCAGGTCAGTGTGCTGATCTTCGGGCGCTCGACGCCGGTCGAGCTCGAATTTGCCCAGGTGGTCAAGGACTGAGCGTCGTCCAGAATCGAGTCACCGCGACGCCCGAGGGTGTCGCGATGTTAACGTTGGCAATTTGCCAATCAACCGGGGAGCCGCAAGGCGTTCGTACCCGAAGGGAGTAAATCATGGCTAAGAAAGTTCAGGCCTACATCAAGCTGCAGGTCGCAGCTGGTAAGGCCAATCCGAGTCCGCCCGTGGGCCCTGCGCTGGGTCAGCATGGCGTCAATATCATGGAATTCTGCAAGTCGTTCAATGCCGCGACCCAAGAGATCGAGCCGGGCTTGCCGACGCCGGTCGTGATCACGGTTTATAGCGACCGCAGCTTTACCTTTGTCACCAAGACGCCGCCGGCCGCCGTGCTGCTGAAGAAAGCCGCGGGTATCAAATCCGGTTCCGGCGTGCCGAACAAGACCAAGGTCGGCACCGTGACTCGTGAGCAGCTCGAAGATATCGCCAAGGCCAAAGAGCCGGATCTGACGGCTGCCGATCTCGACGCCGCCGTTCGCACCATTGCTGGCAGCGCCCGCAGCATGGGCCTCAACGTGGAGGGCCTCTGATCATGGCAAAACTGACAAAACGCGCTCAGATGATTCGCGAGAAGGTCGAGCTGGGTAAGGTCTACTCGCTGGAAGAAGCCGTCGCGCTGCTGTCTGAAGTGTCGACCGTCAAGTTCAAGGAAGCTGTCGAAGTTTCCATCAACTTGGGTGTCGATCCGCGTAAATCCGACCAGGTCGTACGTGGCGCTACCGTGCTGCCGAATGGTACCGGTCGTGACGTCCGCGTCGCCGTATTTGCCCAGGGCGCCGCAGCGGAAGCGGCCAAAGAAGCTGGCGCCGATATCGTGGGTATGGAAGACCTCGCCGACGACGTCAAGAAAGGCAACATGAACTTTGACGTTGTCGTTGCAGCGCCGGACGCCATGCGCGTCGTTGGTCAGCTGGGTCAGATTCTCGGCCCGCGTGGCCTGATGCCGAACCCGAAAGTCGGCACCGTGACGCCCGACGTGGCGACTGCGGTCAAGAACGCCAAGGCGGGCCAGGTCCGTTTCCGTACCGACAAGAACGGCATCATTCATGCCTCTATCGGTAAGGTGGATTTTCCGGCCGAAGCACTCAAGGGCAATCTCGAAGCGCTGGTCAACGACCTCAAGCGCCTCAAGCCGAGTACTTCCAAGGGCATCTATCTCAAGAAAGTGACCCTGTCCAGCACCATGGGGCCGGGTCTGACCGTCGATCACAGCGCTTACGCGTGATCGGTGATCACCAGGCAGTAACTTTGCGGTCCCCGTGCACCGTTGTCACAGCTCCAGGGCTGTTTCGGCGGGGTGGGGCGGGGCACCGTCAAAGACCGCAGGTGTCGGCAGTCGAGCCGGCTTAATCTTCCTGGGGTTCGTCCTCAAGGGATGCCTGCGCAGATGGTGTTGCTCGCCGATTCAGGTGTGCAGCCATCGTCCAAGACTTTCGCCGAAGCAAGGCGGAAGAGATGGTAACCACCGGGTCGCGACATTGTCGCCCCCGGCATGAAGGAGTAACCACTGTGCCACTAGCACTCGAAGGCAAGAAAGCAATTGTTGCCGAGGTCAGTGAAGCCGCTAAGGACGCTCTTTCCGTCGTAGTTGCCGACTCTCGCGGTGTGACCGTTAGCGCAATGACCAACTTGCGCAAACAGGCTCGCGAGAATGGCGTCCAGATTCGTGTTGTCCGCAACACGCTGGCACGTCGCGCGCTGTCAGGGACTTCATGGGAGTGCCTGAACGAGACTTTCTCAGGCCCCACGCTGCTGGCCTTCTCCTACGAACATCCCGGCGCTGCGGCGCGGCTGTTCAAGGAGTTCGGTAAGTCGCAGAAGGAATTTGAAGTCAAGGCGCTGGCTTACGAAGGGGAGATGATCCCGGCTGCTGATATCGACCGTCTGGCGACGTTGCCGACTTACGATGAAGCGATTGCCAAGCTGATGTCCGTCATGAAGGAAGCTTCTGCCGGCAAGCTGGTTCGTACTCTTGCAGCTGTTCGCGATCAAAAGCAGGAAGAAGCCGCCTGATAGGTGGCCTGCTCGCGCAGACTGAGTCGACTATTGAATCAACGAGCACTTGGCCGACGCCGGCTGGGGCTCCGCAAAGTTTAGGAATCTGAAACATGGCACTTTCTCAAGAAGACATCATCAACGCTGTTGCCGAAATGTCCGTGATGGAAGTTGCGGAACTGGTTTCTGCAATGGAAGAAAAGTTCGGCGTTTCTGCCGCTGCTGCCGTTGTCGCTGGCCCGGGTGGCGGTGATGCGGCTGCTGAAGAAGAGCAGACCGAGTTCTCCGTGGTTCTGACCGCTGCCGGTGACAAGAAAGTCAACGTCATCAAGGTCGTCCGCGAAATCACCGGTCTGGGCCTGAAAGAAGCCAAGGGTGCCGTCGACGGCGCACCGGCGACTATCAAGGAAGGTCTGTCCAAGGACGACGCTGAAGAAGCCAAGAAGAAACTGGAAGAAGCCGGCGCCTCTGTGGAGCTCAAGTAACTCCGTGCTCAAGGCTTCACGCGCTGTGTAAGCGCCACGGCTGGTGGCGGGCATGCCCGCTGCCGGCCTTTTTCTGTTTTTGCTAGCCTGGCGTTAGTACGCCTGATCGAGGGGCTTCCCCAAGATCAGGATTGTAGCCACTAGACGAATTCCGACGGCGAGCTCCCTCATTCGGGAGGCTTGCCGTCAGCGCCTAACGGGGTCAGCCCCGCTAGGGAGCGCCGAACACGCACCGGTCACCCATGGTGAACAAGCTGGGGAATACAGATGGCTTACTCATACACTGAGAAAAAACGCATCCGCAAGGATTTCGGCAAACTGCCTCAAGTAATGGATGTGCCCTACCTGCTGGCCATCCAGCTTGATTCCTATTACGACTTTCTCCAGCAGGACCGGGCGCCGGAAGAGCGTCTCGAGACCGGTCTCAATGCGGCCTTCAAGTCCGTATTCCCGATCGAGAGTTTTTCAGGCAACGCGGCGCTCGAGTATGTCAGTTATCGCTTTGGCACACCGGGCTTCGACGTCAAGGAGTGCCAGCTTCGCGGGGTGACCTATTCGGCACCGCTGCGCGTCAAGGTGCGCCTGATCATCTACGACAAAGAGTCGTCGAACAAGGCCATCAAGGACATTAAGGAGCAGGAAGTCTACATGGGGGAAATCCCCCTGATGACCGAGAACGGTACCTTCGTCGTCAACGGTACCGAGCGCGTCATCGTCTCCCAGCTTCACCGCTCGCCGGGCGTGTTCTTCGATCACGACAAGGGCAAGAGCCACTCCTCCGGGAAGCTGCTTTATTCCGCGCGGATCATTCCTTACCGCGGCTCCTGGCTGGATTTCGAGTTCGATCCGAAAGACAACGTCTTCGTGCGTATCGACCGTCGCCGCAAGTTGCCGGCCACCGTCCTGATGCGCGCGCTGGGCATGAATGCCGAGCAGATCCTCGAGACCTTCTTCGAAACCAGCACGTTCCACATCGAGACGGATGGCGTCTACGTGGAACTGGTGCCGTCGCGCCTGCGTGGTGAAACCGCGACGTTCGAGATCAAGGACGGCGACGGTAACGTCATCGTCGAAGAAGGTCGTCGTGTTACCCAGAAGCATATTCGCCAGCTGGAAAAAGCCGGGCTCGAGCGTCTTCAGGTGCCGATGGACTATCTGTTCGGCAAGACGCTGGCCAAGGATCAGGTCGACACCAAGACCGGCGAACTGATCTGCGAATGCAACACCGAACTGACGCCGGAACTGCTCGAGAAGCTGGGACAGGGCGGTGTTACCCAGTTGGAAACGCTCTACACCAACGATCTCGACGCCGGCTCGTTCATCTCCGATACGCTGAAGGTGGACACCACGCGCTCCGCACTGGAAGCGCTGGTCGAGATCTATCGCATGATGCGTCCCGGCGAGCCGCCGACCAAGGAGGCGGCCGAGACGCTGTTCCACAACCTGTTCTTCTCTGAAGACCGCTACGATCTCTCGGGCGTCGGTCGAATGAAGTTCAACCGTCGTCTGCGTCGTGAAGGCGATACCGGATCCGGCGTACTTGCCAACCAGGACATTCTCGATGTCCTGAAAGAGCTGATCAGTATCCGTAACGGCTTCGGTGAAGTCGACGATATCGATCACCTGGGCAACCGCCGCATCCGTTGTGTCGGCGAAATGGCCGAGAACCAGTTCCGCGTCGGCCTGGTGCGCGTCGAGCGTGCGGTCAAGGAGCGTCTCTCCATGGCGGAGAGCGAGGGCCTGATGCCGCAGGATCTGATCAACGCCAAGCCGGTGGCGGCGGCGGTGAAGGAGTTCTTCGGTTCTTCGCAGCTGTCCCAGTTCATGGATCAGAACAACCCGCTCTCCGAGGTCACGCACAAGCGTCGTGTTTCCGCGCTTGGGCCGGGTGGTCTGACCCGCGAGCGTGCCGGCTTCGAAGTGCGCGACGTTCACGCCACGCACTACGGTCGCCTGTGCCCGATCGAGACGCCGGAAGGTCCGAACATCGGTCTGATCAACTCGTTGGCGACCTATTCCAAGACCAACAGCTACGGTTTCCTCGAGACGCCGTACCGTAAGGTCGTGGATCGTCAGTTGACCGACGAGATCGTGCATCTGTCGGCGATCGAAGAGGGCGACTTCATCATCGCCCAGGCTTCGGCCACGGTCGACGAAGGCAACAAGCTGATCGACGATCTGGTCCAGGTGCGTCACAAGGGTGAAACCACCTTCATGGCGCCGGACAAGGTCACGTTGATGGACGTGTCGCCGCGTCAGGTCGTTTCCGTGGCCGCCGCGCTGATTCCGTTCCTCGAGCACGATGACGCCAACCGCGCCCTGATGGGCTCGAACATGCAGCGTCAGGCGGTGCCGACCCTGCGCGCCGACAAGCCGCTGGTGGGTACCGGCATGGAGCGTTTCGTCGCTCGTGATTCCGGTGTCTGCGCCGTGGCCCGTCGTGGTGGCGTGATCGACTCGGTCGATGCCAAGCGTGTCGTTGTGCGTGTCAGCGAAGATGAGATCATCGGCGGTGAAGCCGGGGTCGACATCTACAACCTGACCAAGTACGTGCGCTCGAACCAGAACACCTGTCAGAACCAGCGTCCGATCGTGCGCCCGGGCGACGAGGTCGCGCGTGGCGATATCCTCGCCGATGGCCCGTCCGTCGACATGGGTGACCTGGCGCTGGGTCAGAACATGCGTCTCGCGTTCATGCCGTGGAACGGCTACAACTTCGAGGATTCCATCCTCGTCTCTGAGCGCGTGGTCGAGGACGATCGTTTTACCACGATCCACATCCAGGAACTGACCTGTGTCTCTCGTGACACCAAGCTGGGCGCGGAGGAAATCACCTCCGACATTCCCAACGTGGGCGAGTCGGCGCTGGGCAAGCTGGATGAAGCCGGGGTTGTCTATATCGGTGCCGAAGTCGGCGCCGGCGACATTCTGGTCGGCAAGGTCACGCCCAAGGGCGAGACCCAACTGACGCCGGAGGAAAAGCTCCTGCGTGCGATCTTCGGTGAGAAGGCGTCCGACGTTAAGGACACCTCGCTGCGTGCGCCGACCGGCATGCGCGGTACCGTCATCGACGTCCAGGTGTTCACCCGCGACGGCGTCGAGAAGGATTCCCGTGCACTGTCCATCGAGCAGCAGCAGCTCGACGAAGTGCGCAAGGATCTCCAGGAGACCTACCGTATCGCCGAAGACGCCACGTTCGAGCGTCTCCAGCGCACGCTGGAAGGCGAAGCTGTCAACGGCGGCCCGACGCTGAAGAAAGGCGACGTGCTGAGCAAGGACTATCTCGATGAGCTGCCGCGTCAGCAGTGGTTCAAGCTGCGCATGCAGAACGAGACCCTCAACGAGCTGCTGGCCCAGGCCGACGAACAGCTGGAAAATCGTCGCAAGGAGATGGACGAGCGTTTCGAAGACAAGAAACGCAAGCTGACCCAGGGCGACGACCTGGCGCCGGGCGTGCTCAAGATCGTCAAGGTCTACCTGGCGGTCAAGCGTCGCATCCAGCCGGGCGACAAGATGGCCGGTCGTCACGGTAACAAGGGTGTCATCTCCGCGATCATGCCGATCGAGGACATGCCGTTCGACGACAATGGTCAGCCGGTCGACGTGGTGCTCAACCCGTTGGGCGTGCCTTCACGCATGAACGTCGGTCAGATTCTCGAGACTCACCTGGGCATGGCGGCTCACGGTCTCGGCGTCAAGATCGACCGGATGTTGCGTGATGCCCGCGAGCAGCAGGTCGGCGAGATCCGCGAGTTCCTCAAGCAGGTCTACAACACTGAGGGTGCGCGTCAGGAAGATATCGACTCTCTGACCGACGACGAGATCATCACCCTGGCCAAAAACCTGCGCGGTGGCGTGCCGATCGCGACGCCGGTGTTCGACGGTGCCAAGGAGCACGAGATCAAGCATCTGCTGAAGCTTGCCGATCTGCCGGAATCCGGCCAGATGACGCTCTACGACGGGCGTACCGGTGAGTCGTTCGATCGTCCGGTGACCGTGGGCTACATGTACATGCTGAAGCTCAACCACCTGGTCGACGACAAGATGCACGCGCGCTCCACCGGTTCCTACTCGCTGGTCACGCAGCAGCCGCTGGGTGGCAAGGCGCAGTTCGGCGGTCAGCGCTTCGGTGAGATGGAAGTGTGGGCACTCGAGGCGTATGGCGCCGCCTACACCCTGCAGGAGATGCTCACCGTGAAATCGGATGACGTCGAAGGTCGTACCAAGATGTACAAGAGCATCGTGGATGGCGACCACACCATGCAGGCCGGTATGCCGGAATCCTTCAATGTGCTGGTGAAGGAAATCCGCTCGCTGGGTATCGATATCGAATTGGAAAGCTAAGACCGGCACAGTCGATCGATAGCGACGGTTTGCGGGGCGAGCGAGTGATTCGCGGCCCCGCTCATGACAACTCCGCAACGGAGCGATCCCATGAAAGATTTGGTGAAAGTCCTCAAGTCACAGGCGCAATCTGACGAGTTCGAGGCGATCAAGATCACGCTTGCCTCGCCGGAAATGATTCGCTCCTGGTCATACGGCGAAGTCAAGAAGCCGGAGACCATCAACTACCGTACGTTCAAGCCTGAACGCGACGGGCTTTTCTGCGCCAAGATCTTCGGGCCGGTCAAGGATTACGAGTGCTTGTGCGGCAAGTACAAGCGCATGAAGCATCGCGGCATCATCTGCGAGAAGTGCGGCGTCGAAGTGACCAAGGCCGCGGTTCGCCGCGAGCGCATGGGTCATATCGAGCTGGCCTCGCCGGTCGCCCACATCTGGTTTCTGAAGTCGCTGCCGTCACGCATCGGCATGTTCCTGGACATGACCCTGCGTGACATCGAGCGTGTGCTCTATTTCGAATCGTTCGTCGTGATCGATCCGGGCATGACCACGCTCGAGCGCGGTCAGCTGCTCAACGACGAGCAGTATTTCGAGGCGCTCGAAGAGTTCGGCGACGATTTCGATGCCCGCATGGGCGCCGAAGCCGTTCAGGCACTGCTCAAGGACATCGATCTGGAAGAAGAGATCGATCGTCTGCGCGAGGAGATTCCGCAGACCAACTCCGAGACCAAGATCAAGAAGCTTTCCAAGCGCCTCAAGCTGCTGGAAGCCTTCTACAAGTCCGGCAACGCGCCGGCGTGGATGGTCATGGAAGTGCTGCCGGTGCTGCCGCCGGATCTGCGTCCGCTGGTCCCGCTGGACGGCGGCCGTTTCGCGACCTCGGATCTCAACGATCTGTATCGTCGCGTGATCAACCGCAACAACCGCCTCAAGCGCCTGCTCGATCTCAATGCGCCGGATATCATCGTGCGTAACGAGAAGCGCATGCTGCAGGAATCGGTCGATGCGCTGCTCGACAACGGCCGTCGCGGTCGTGCCATCACCGGCTCCAACAAGCGTCCGCTGAAGTCGCTGGCCGACATGATCAAGGGCAAGCAGGGGCGTTTCCGCCAGAACCTGCTGGGCAAGCGTGTCGACTACTCAGGCCGTTCCGTCATCACCGTTGGTCCGACCCTGCGTCTGCATCAGTGCGGTCTGCCTAAGAAGATGGCACTCGAGCTGTTCAAGCCGTTCATCTATTCCAAGCTGCAGGGCAGCGGGCAGGCGTCCACTATCAAGGCCGCCAAGAAGATGGTCGAGCGTGAGCTGCCGGAAGTGTGGGACATCCTCGCCGACGTCATCCGCGAGCACCCGGTCCTGCTCAACCGTGCGCCGACGCTGCACCGTCTCGGCATCCAGGCGTTCGAGCCGCTGCTGATCGAAGGCAAGGCGATTCAGCTGCACCCGCTGGTCTGTGCGGCCTACAACGCCGACTTCGACGGTGACCAGATGGCCGTTCACGTGCCGCTGACGCTGGAATCCCAGCTCGAAGCGCGTGCGCTGATGATGTCGACCAACAACGTGCTGTCGCCGGCCAACGGTGAGCCGATTATCGTGCCGTCCCAGGACGTCGTGCTCGGCCTCTATTACATGACTCGCGAGCGCATCAACGCCAAGGGCGAAGGCAAGGTATTTGCCAATCTCAACGAGCTGGATCGTGCTTTCGCGACCCACAACGTCTCGATGCACGCTCGGGTCAGGGTGCGTCTGACCGAGTGGCTGTCCGACGAGAAGGATGGCGAGGTCACCGAACTGACCGAAACCACCTCGATCAAGGACACCACCGTCGGCCGTGCGCTGCTGTTCCGCATTCTGCCGAAGGGGATGCCGTTCGAGCTTGTCGACCGTCCGATGAAGAAGAAGGCAATCTCCGGGCTGATCAACGAGGTCTACCGGCGTACCGGGTTGAAAGACGCGGTCATCTTTGCCGACCAGCTGATGTACACCGGTTTCCGTCTGGCGACGTGGTCCGGCGCCTCCATCGGCGTCAATGACTTCGTCATTCCGGATGCCAAGGCCGAGATCGTCGATGCGGCCGAGGACGAGGTCAAGGAGATCGAAGACCAGTTCTCCTCCGGTCTGGTGACCGCGGGCGAGAAGTACAACAAGGTCATCGATATCTGGTCCAAGGCCAACGACAAGGTCGCCAAGGCGATGATGGCCGTGATCTCGAAAGAGACCGTGACCGATCGCGACGGCAACGAAGTCGAACAGGACTCGTTCAACAGCGTCTTCATCATGGCCGACTCCGGTGCCCGTGGTAGTGCGGCCCAGATTCGTCAGCTGGCCGGTATGCGAGGCCTGATGGCGAAGCCGGACGGCTCGATCATCGAGACGCCGATCACCGCCAACTTCCGTGAAGGCCTGAACGTACTCCAGTACTTCATCTCCACGCACGGCGCGCGTAAGGGTCTGGCGGACACGGCACTCAAGACCGCCAACTCCGGTTACCTGACGCGTCGTCTGGTCGACGTGGCCCAGGATCTGGTGATCACCGAAGAAGATTGCGGCACCGAGAAGGGGCTGACACTGCACCCGGTGATCGAAGGCGGCGACGTCATCGTGTCACTGGCACAGCGTGTACTGGGCCGAGTCGTGGCACAGGACGTCATCGACCCGCAGACCGACGAAGTGCTGATCGCCAAAGGGACGCTGCTCGACGAAGCCTGGTGTCAGGAACTCGACACCATGGGTGTCGACGAGATCATCGTGCGTAGCCCGATCAGCTGTGAAACCTCTCACGGCGTCTGCTCGTCCTGCTACGGCCGCGATCTGGCCCGCGGGCATCAGGTCAACATCGGGGAAGCGGTCGGCGTCATTGCGGCCCAGTCCATCGGTGAGCCGGGTACCCAGCTGACCATGCGTACGTTCCACATCGGTGGTGCGGCCTCGCGTGCTTCGGCGGTCGACAGCGTCCAGGTCAAGCATGGCGGCAGTGTCCGACTGCACAACATCAAGTCGGTTGAACGTGCCGATGGCAAGCTGATCGTGGTGTCTCGCTCGAGCGCCCTGGCCGTCGCCGACGACCACGGCCGCGAGCGCGAGTACTATAAGCTGCCCTACGGTGCCGAGCTGTCGGTCAAGGACGGCGATCACGTCGAAGGCGGTCAGGTGGTTGCGAAGTGGGATCCTCACACCCACCCGGTCGTTGCCGAAGTACAGGGCAAGGCGCAGTTCACGGACATGACCGAAGGTCTGACCATGACGCGCACGGTCGACGAGATGACCGGCCTGTCGAACATCGAAGTGATCGAGGCGGCTGCCCGTCCGGCTTCCGGCCGCGACAAGCGTCCGATGATCATGCTGGTCGGGGAAGACGGCGAACACGTGACGCTGCCGGGTTCCAACACGCCGGTGCAGTATCTGCTGCCGGGCCGTGCCATCGTCGCGGCGGAGAACGGTACCGAGATCGGTGTGGGCGAGGTCATCGCGCGTATTCCGCTGGAAGCGTCCGGTAACAAGGACATCACCGGTGGTCTGCCGCGTGTCGCCGACCTGTTCGAGGCGCGCAAGCCGAAGGAGCCGTCCATCCTCGCCGAGATCAACGGTACGATCAGCTTCGGCAAGGAAACCAAGGGCAAGCGTCGTCTGACGATCACGCCGAAGGAAGGTGATCCGCTGGAGATGCTGATCCCGAAATGGCGTCAGATCGGGGTGTTCGAAGGCGAAACGGTCGAGAAGGGCGAGGTCATCTCCGATGGTCCGAGCAATCCGCACGATATTCTGCGGCTGCTGGGTGTGGCGGAGCTGGCCAAGTACATCACCGTCGAGATCCAGGATGTCTATCGTCTGCAGGGCGTGAGCATCAACGACAAGCACATCGAAGTCATCGTGCGTCAGATGCTGCGCAAGGTCGAGATCACCGATTCCGGCGATTCCACCTTTATCCCCGGCGATCAGGTCGAACTGGTACGCGTCCTCGAAGAGAACGCGCGTCTCGAGACGACCGAGAAATTCCCGGCCAAGTACGAGCGTCTGCTGCTGGGTATCACCAAGGCGTCGTTGGCGACCGAGTCGTTCATCTCCGCGGCATCGTTCCAGGAGACGACGCGGGTGCTGACCGAGGCGGCGGTGACCGGCAAGCGCGATTATCTGCGCGGCCTGAAGGAAAACGTGGTGGTGGGACGTCTGATTCCGGCGGGTACGGGTCTGGCTCATCACGACGAGCGGCGTCGCAAGCGCGAAGAGTCCGGGCGCACGCTGCAGCCGTCGGCATTCGATGTCGAGCAGGAGCTGGGTGCACAGCTCACCGCGCTCGATGCCGATGACGACGATCTCTAGGTCATGACCTCGGACCGCTCGTCCCACGGGGCGAGCGGTCTTGACGGGTCTCATGACAACTGATTAGAATGCGCAGCCTTTATGCAGGGGTAGTGCAACCGGCCGATGCGAAGGCCGTGCGCCAAGACCCGGGCATAAGGCAAGGCAACCCATTGGAGTCAGCTAAACACTATGGCAACGATCAACCAGCTCGTGCGCAAGCCGCGCAAGCGCCCCGTCGCCACCAGCGACGTGCCGGCGCTGCAGGCCTGCCCGCAACGCCGTGGGGTCTGTACCCGCGTCTACACCACTACGCCCAAGAAGCCGAACTCGGCCCTGCGTAAGGTGTGTCGTGTGCGTCTGACCAACGGTTTTGAAGTCAGTTCTTATATCGGCGGTGAAGGCCACAACCTGCAGGAACACTCCGTGGTCCTGATTCGTGGCGGCCGCGTCAAGGATTTGCCGGGTGTGCGTTATCACACCGTCCGCGGCGCCCTCGACACCTCCGGTGTGCAGAATCGTCGGCAGGGCCGTTCCAAATACGGCACCAAGCGTCCCAAGTCCTGATTTCGGACGCTACCACCATCCATCATCGGTCAGATAAGAGTAAGGTCGGCCGCTTTCGCTAACCAGCGTTGCGCATGCCGGGTTTACCTGAACGACCCTTAACGAGAGGGCTTATCATGCCAAGAAGAAGAGTTGTCGCTAAGCGCGAGATCCTTCCGGATCCCAAGTTCGGAAGTGAGCGCCTGGCCAAGTTCATGAACCATCTGATGATCAGCGGCAAGAAGTCCGTAGCTGAGCGCATCGTCTATGGTGCGCTGGACAGGGTTGCCGAGCGTAGTAGCGAGGCGCCGCTGGACATCTTTGAAAAGGCGCTGGAAGCCATCCAGCCGATGGTCGAGGTCAAATCTCGCCGCGTTGGCGGCGCGACCTACCAGGTGCCTGTGGAAGTTCGCCCGTCACGCCGTCACGCGCTGGCCATGCGCTGGCTGGCCGATGCGGCCCGTAGCCGCGGCGAAAAGACCATGGCCCAACGTCTTGCTGGCGAAATGCTGGACGCCGCAGAAGGCAAGGGTGCTGCTGTGAAGAAGCGTGAAGACGTGCACCGCATGGCAGATGCCAACAAGGCCTTCTCCCACTACCGCTTCTAAACAACGGGGACTTCCATCGTGGCACGAAAGACACCACTCAAGCGTTATCGCAATATCGGTATCGTTGCCCACGTCGACGCCGGCAAGACTACGACCACCGAGCGTGTTCTGTTCTATACCGGCCTGTCCCACAAGGTGGGTGAGGTTCATGAGGGCGCTGCCGTCATGGACTGGATGGAGCAGGAGCAGGAGCGTGGCATCACGATCACCTCCGCGGCGACGACCTGTTTCTGGCAGGGCATGAGCAAGCAGTTCGACGAGCATCGAATCAACATCATTGATACGCCGGGACACGTCGACTTCACCATCGAAGTCGAGCGTTCGCTGCGCGTACTGGATGGTGCGGTCGTCGTGCTGTGCGGCTCTTCCGGTGTGCAGCCGCAGACGGAAACCGTCTGGCGTCAGGCCAACAAGTACGAAGTTCCGCGCATGGTGTTCGTCAACAAGATGGACCGTGCCGGCGCCGACTACTTCATGGTCATCGACCAGCTCAAGGACCGTCTGGGTGCCAACGTCGTTCCGATCCAGATCAACTGGGGCGCGGAAGACGAGTTCAAGGGCGTGGTCGACCTCATCAAGATGAAGGCCATCCTCTGGGACGAAGACAACTTCGGCATGAACTACGAGTTGGTCGACATTCCGGCCGACCTGCAGGAAACCGCCGAGAAGTATCGCGAGCAGATGGTCGAAGCCGCGGCTGAAGCCAACGAAGAGCTGATGGACAAGTACCTCGAAGGGGTCGAGCTCTCCGAAGCGGAAATCAAGGCGGGTCTGCGGGCGCGTACCCTGGCCAACGAGATCGTTCTCGTGACCTGTGGTTCGGCGTTCAAGAACAAGGGCGTTCAGGCCGTTCTGGACTGCGTCATCGAGTACCTGCCGTCGCCGACCGAGGTCAAGGCGATCGAAGGTGAGCTGGATGACAAGGACGGTACCGTCGCGACGCGTGAAGCCGATGACAGTGCACCGTTCTCGGCGCTGGCGTTCAAGATCGCGACCGACCCGTTCGTGGGTACCCTGACCTTCATGCGCGTCTACTCGGGCGTCCTGAAGTCCGGCGACAGCATCTTCAACTCCGTGAAGTCGAAGAAAGAGCGTGTCGGCCGTATCGTTCAGATGCACGCCAACTCGCGTGAAGAGATCAAGGAAGTCTACGCCGGCGACATCGCCGCGTGTATCGGCCTGAAAGACGTCACGACTGGCGACACGCTGTGCGACCTGAACGACAAGATCGTTCTCGAGCGCATGGAGTTTCCGGAGCCGGTTATCTCCGTCGCCGTCGAGCCGAAGTCCAAGCCGGACCAGGAGAAGATGGGCGTGGCTCTGGGTAAGCTGGCACAGGAAGATCCGTCTTTCCGTGTCCAGACCGACGAAGAGACCGGTCAGACCATCATCTCGGGCATGGGCGAGTTGCACCTCGATATCCTCGTCGACCGTATGCGTCGCGAGTTCAAGGTCGAGGCCAACATCGGCAAGCCGCAGGTTGCCTACCGTGAAACCATCCGCCAGTCGGTGGAGCAGGAAGGCAAGTTCGTTCGTCAGTCAGGTGGTCGCGGCCAGTACGGTCACGTCTGGTTGCGCATCGAGCCGCTGACGGCCGAAGACAAGGGCGAGGACGAGGAGATGACCTTCAAGTTCGCGTCCGCCATTGTCGGTGGTGCGGTACCGAAAGAGTACGTGCCGGCCGTCGAAAAAGGGGCTTACGAACAGCTCAAGAACGGCGTGATCGCGGGCTACCCGATGATCGACGTCAAAGTGACGCTGTTCGACGGTTCCTATCATGACGTGGACTCCAACGAGACTGCGTTCAAGGTCGCCTCTTCCATGGCGATCAAAGAAGGTGCTCGTAAGGCTAAGGCCGTGTTGCTCGAGCCGGTGATGAAGGTCGAAGTCGTTACCCCTGAGGATTTCATGGGTGATGTGATGGGTGACCTCAACCGCCGTCGTGGCCTTGTGCAGGGCATGGATGACTCCTCTTCTGGCAAGGTCATTCGCGCCACGGTTCCGTTGGCTGAGATGTTCGGTTACGCGACCGATCTGCGTTCTCAGACCCAGGGACGCGCAAGCTACACCATGGAGTTTGCGAATTACGAAGAGGCGCCATCCAGCGTAGTTGATGCCGTCATCAATCAGAACGGTTAACCGTTAGCTAACGTAAAGAGGTTATAGCAGTGGCTAAGGAAAAATTTGAACGCTCCAAACCGCACGTCAACGTCGGCACCATCGGTCACGTCGACCATGGTAAGACGACCCTGACAGCGGCACTGACTCGTGTTTCCGCCGAAGTCTTCGGTGGCGAGTGGCGTCAGTTCGACTCTATCGACAACGCTCCGGAAGAGCGCGAGCGTGGTATCACCATCGCCACCGCTCACGTCGAATATCAGTCCGAAGTTCGCCATTACGCGCACGTCGACTGCCCGGGACACGCTGACTACGTCAAGAACATGATCACCGGTGCTGCCCAGATGGACGGCGCGATCCTGGTCTGTTCCGCTGCCGACGGCCCGATGCCGCAGACTCGCGAGCACATCCTGCTTTCGCGTCAGGTTGGTGTTCCGTACATCGTCGTGTTCCTGAACAAGGCCGACATGGTCGATGACGAAGAGCTGCTCGAGCTGGTCGAGATGGAAGTTCGTGAGCTGCTGGCCGAGTACGACTTCCCGGGCGACGACACGCCGATCATCATCGGTTCTGCACTGATGGCGCTGGAAGGCAAGGATGATAACGGCATGGGTACCACCGCCGTTGCCAACCTGATCAAGTCTCTGGACGAGTACATTCCGGAGCCGGAGCGTGCCATCGATCAGCCGTTCCTGATGCCGATCGAAGACGTGTTCTCCATCTCGGGTCGCGGTACCGTTGTGACCGGTCGTGTCGAGCGCGGCATCGTCAAGACTGGCGACGAAGTCGAAATCGTCGGTATCCATGACACCACCAAGACGATCGTCACCGGCGTCGAAATGTTCCGTAAGCTTCTCGACGAAGGTCGTGCTGGCGAGAACGTGGGTGCGCTGCTGCGTGGTACCAAGCGTGATGACGTCGAGCGTGGTCAGGTTCTGGCCAAGCCGGGCACCATCAAGCCGCATACCAAGTTCGAAGCCGAAGTCTACGTCCTGTCCAAGGAAGAAGGCGGTCGTCACACGCCGTTCTTCAAGGGCTATCGTCCGCAGTTCTACTTCCGTACCACCGACGTTACCGGTACCTGTGAACTGCCGGAAGGCGTCGAGATGGTCATGCCGGGCGACAACGTCCAGATGGTCGTGACGCTGATCGCTCCGATCGCCATGGAAGACGGCCTGCGCTTCGCGATTCGCGAAGGCGGTCGTACCGTCGGCGCCGGCGTGGTAGCCAAGATCATCGAGTAAGCGTTTCGATGATGGTTAAAGAAGGGGCGCTCACGCGCCCCTTTTTCTGTATGGGTTTGACGGTCTTCGATAGAGAGGGTGTTTGACTCTCGATCGGGGCTCTCCTATAATGCGCGTCCTTTGAACGCGTGGGTCGACGGCTCGCGCCGTCAGCATCCAGTGGAGCATAAGGTAAATGCAGAACCAGAAGATTCGCATTCGGCTGAAAGCGTTTGACCATCGGCTGATCGATCAGTCGGCTCAGGAAATCGTGGATACGGCCAAGCGCACTGGCGCTCAGGTGCGTGGCCCGATTCCGTTGCCGACGAATCGCGAGCGTTACACCATCCTGATCTCTCCGCACGTCAACAAGGACGCGCGCGATCAGTATGAGATTCGCACGCACAAGCGCGTTCTCGACATCGTCGAGCCGACGGAAAAGACCGTCGATGCGCTGATGAAGCTCGATCTCGCCGCTGGTGTAGACGTGCAGATTAAACTCGACTGAAACCAACACTAGTCACTAGCGGGCGCTGAGTTCAACAGCACCGCCGCGTCGTGAGACGCCATACAATGTGCTAGTGGAATGTTCTGGAAAGGGCAGCCATAGCGGGTGACAGCCCCGTACACTATAGGAGACTGAACATGACTATCGGTTTAGTCGGTAAAAAGGCGGGCATGACCCGTGTTTTCACCGAAGACGGTGCTTCCGTGCCCGTAACCGTTATCGAGGTTGAGCCCAACCGCATCGCCAGCGTCAAGACCGTCGAGTCTGACGGCTATCGTGCGGTGCAGGTCACGACCGGCTCCCGCAAGGCCAAACACCTCACCAAGGCGATTGCTGGTCAATACGCCAAGGCAGGTATCGAGGCCGGCCGTTCGCTGATGGAGTTCCGTCTGACAGAAGACGATGAGACTCCGGAAGTGGGTGGTTCCTTCACCGTATCCCTCTTTGAAGCTGGTCAGAAAGTCGATGTGACCGGTACGTCCAAGGGCAAGGGCTTCCAGGGCGCCGTCAAGCGCTGGAATTTCCGTACCCAGGACAATACCCACGGCAACTCGCTTTCTCACCGTGCGCCAGGTTCCATCGGTCAGTGCCAGACCCCAGGTCGTGTTTTCAAAGGCAAGAAGATGGCCGGTCAGATGGGTAACGAGCGTGTCACCGTCCAGACGCTGGAAGTGGTGCGCATCGATACCGAGCGCAATCTGCTTTTGATCAAGGGCGCCGTGCCAGGTGCACCCGGCAGTGATGTCGTTGTGCGCAGTGCCGTGAAAGCTCGCTGAGGGGACTGAGACCGATGAATCTGAATCTCGTAGGTGCCGCTGGCACCGTCGAAGTGTCCGAAGCGACCTTCGGCAAAGACTTCAACGAAGCGTTGGTGCACCAGGTCGTTACCGCCTATCTGGCGGCTGGCCGCCAGGGCACCCGTGCTCAGAAGAACCGCTCCGACGTACGTGGCGGCGGCAAGAAGCCGTGGCGCCAAAAAGGCACCGGCCGCGCGCGTGCCGGCACCATCCGTTCGCCGATCTGGCGCAGCGGTGGTGTGACGTTCGCCGCTCGTCCGCAGGATTACACGCAGAAGGTCAACCGCAAGATGTATCGTGCGGCCATGCGTTCGATCCTGTCCGAACTGATCCGTCAGGACCGTCTGGTGCTGGTCGAAGAGTTCGCCGTCGAAGCACCCAGAACCAAAGAGCTGGTCGGTAAGCTCAAGGATCTTGAGCTCGAGAAAGTGCTGATCGTCACCGAAGATATCGACGAGAAGCTCTACCTGGCCGCCCGCAACATCCCCAACGTCGATGTGGTCGATGCTGCGGCCGCCGATCCGGTCAGTCTGATTGCCTTCGACAAGGTGCTGATGACCGTCTCCGCTCTGCGTAAATTCGAGGAGAAGCTGGGATGAACCAGGAACGCGTATACAAGGTTCTGCTCGGACCTCACATGACCGAGAAGGCCGCGCTTGCCGCCGAGAACAATCAGTACGTGTTCCGGGTGGCCCAGGACGCGACCAAGCCTGAGATCAAGAAAGCCGTCGAGGCGCTGTTCGGCAAGAAAGTTGCCGGCGTCCAGGTGCTCAACGTCAAGGGCAAGACCAAACGCACTCGCTTCGGCACTGGTCTGCGCAAGGGTTACCGCAAGGCGTACGTAACCTTGGCTGCGGGCGAAACGCTCGAAGACTTCTCTGGCGCCGAGTAAGGCAGGAGTACGGATCATGGCAGTAGTCAAGACAAAACCCACCTCCGCCGGTCGTCGTCACGTCGTCAAAGTCGTCAACGACGAGCTCTTCAAGGGCCGCGCCTACGGTGCGCTGGTCGAGAAGCAGTCGAAGTCGGGTGGGCGTAACAACAATGGCCGCA
Organism: Salinicola halophyticus; assembly: GCF_003206695.1. Lineage (GTDB taxonomy): Bacteria > Pseudomonadota > Gammaproteobacteria > Pseudomonadales > Halomonadaceae > Salinicola > Salinicola halophyticus. The sequence continues at coordinate 21,102 of NZ_PZJN01000005.1, forward strand.
TCACCACGCGTCACGTGGGCGGTGGTCATCGTCAGCATTATCGTTTGATCGATTTCAAGCGCATCAAGGATGGCATCAAGGCCACCGTCGAGCGCATCGAATACGATCCGAACCGTAGCGCCAACATCGCGCTGCTGAAGTACATGGACGGCGAGCGTCGTTACATCATCGCGCCCAAGACCGTCAAGGTCGGCGACGTGGTGGAGTCCGGTGTCAACGCCGCCATCAAGCGCGGCAACGCGCTGCCGCTGCGTAACATCCCGGTCGGCTCGACGGTGCACTGCATCGAATTGAAGCCGGGCAAGGGTGCGCAGATTGCTCGTAGCGCCGGTGCCAGCGCTCAGCTGGTCGCCCGTGAAGGCAACTACGCCACGCTGCGTCTTCGCTCCGGCGAGATGCGTCGCGTACTGTCCGAGTGCCGTGCGACATTGGGCGAAGTCGGTAACTCTGAGCACAGCCTGCGTCAATTGGGCAAGGCCGGTGCGAAACGTTGGAGAGGGGTGCGCCCGACTGTTCGCGGTGTCGCAATGAACCCGGTGGATCACCCGCACGGCGGCGGTGAAGGCCGCACCAGCGGTGGTCGTCATCCGGTCAGCCCGTGGGGTATCCCCACCAAGGGCCACAAGACCCGCAAGAACAAGCGTACCGACAAGCTCATCGTTCGTCGCCGCAAGTCCAAGTAACAGACATTAAGAGGTAACGGCTGTGCCACGTTCACTGAAGAAAGGTCCTTTCATTGACCTTCATCTGTTGAAGAAGGTCGACGTCGCAACGGAAAAGAACGATCGCAAACCGATCAAGACCTGGTCGCGTCGTTCGATGATCCTGCCGAATATGGTCGGGCTCACCATTGCGGTACATAACGGTCGCCAGCATGTCCCGGTGCATGTCTCCGAGGAAATGGTCGGCCACAAGTTGGGCGAGTTCGCTGCTACCCGCACTTATCGCGGTCATGCGGCGGACAAGAAAGCCAAACGGTAAGCCAAGAGGAATAAGAGATGGAAGTCGCTGCTAAGTTGCGTGGCGCGAGCTTATCCGCCCAGAAGGCCCGTTTGGTGGCTGACCAGGTGCGCGGTAAGCCGGTCGCCGAAGCGCTCGACGTGCTGACCTTCTCACCGAAGAAGGCCGCCAAGTTGGTCAAGAAGGTGTTGCAGTCCGCGATCGCCAATGCGGAAGAAAACAACGGCATGGACATCGACGAGCTGCGTGTCTCGACCATCTGTGTCGATGAGGGCATGACGCTCAAGCGCATTCAACCGCGCGCCAAAGGCCGTGCGGATCGCATTCTGAAGCGCACCTGCCACATCACCGTCAAGGTAGCCGAGAAGTAGGAGTCGACCAGATGGGTCAGAAAGTCAATCCAGTCGGAATCCGACTGGGCATCGTCAAGGATCACACCTCGGTATGGTATGCCGAGCGTGGTGCCTATGCCGACAAGCTGAACAGCGATCTGGAAGTGCGTCGCTACCTCGAGGAGCGTTTGAAGAACGCTTCCGTGAGCCGCATCACCATCGAGCGTCCGGCCAACAACGCCCGTATTACCATTCACACCGCCCGTCCGGGCATCGTGATTGGCAAGAAGGGTGAGGACGTCGATCGTCTGCGTCAGGAAGTCACCCGCATGATGGGTGTGCCGGTACACGTCAACATCGAAGAAGTCCGCAAGCCGGAACTCGACGCCGCTCTGGTCGCGCAGAACATCGCCGGTCAGCTCGAACGTCGCGTGATGTTCCGTCGCGCCATGAAACGTGCCGTTCAGAACGCCATGCGTCTGGGCGCCGGCGGTTTCAAGGTGCAGCTCTCCGGTCGTCTGGGTGGTGCCGAAATCGCACGTACCGAATGGTATCGCGAAGGTCGCGTACCGCTTCATACGCTGCGTGCCGATATCGATTACGCCACTTACGAAGCCCACACAACCTACGGCGTCATCGGCGTCAAGGTCTGGGTCTTCAAGGGCGAAATCCTCGGGGGCATCGAAGAGGTGCGTGCCAAGCAGAAGCAACAGGCTCAGGCACCCGCATCGAAGAAGAAAGGTTCCAGGTAAGGGGAGACTGATCGATGTTGCAACCCAAGCGTACAAAGTTTCGCAAGGTGCAGAAAGGTCGTAACCGCGGCCTGGCGCATCGCGGCAGCAAGGTGAGTTTCGGGGACTTCGGTCTCAAGGCCACCGATCGCGGCCGCATCACCGCACGTCAGATCGAGGCGGGTCGTCGTGCCATTACCCGTCACGTCAAACGTGGTGGCAAGATCTGGATCCGTGTATTCCCGGACAAGCCGATTACCAACAAGCCTCTCGAGGTTCGTATGGGTAAAGGTAAGGGTTCCGTCGAGTACTGGGTCGCCCAGATTCAGCCGGGCAGAGTGCTTTACGAAATTGAAGGTGTTTCCGAAGAGCTGGCGCGTGAAGCCTTCTCTCTGGCGGCCCAGAAAATGCCCATCTCCACCACCTTTGTGAAACGGACGGTGATGTGATGAAAGCCAACGAAATGCGTGAAAAGTCAGTCGATGCGCTGCAGGAGCAGCTTTTCGAACTGCTCCGCGAGCAGTTCAACCTGCGCATGCAGAAGGCCACCGGCCAGCTGAGCCAGACGCATCTGCTGAAGCAGGTTCGTCGCGACATCGCTCGCGTCAAGACTGTGCTCAACCAGAAGTCAGGTGACCAATGATGGCTGAAGCAAGCAAAGCACGTACGCTCACCGGCAGGGTGGTGAGCGACAAGATGGAAAAATCGATTGTCGTATTGATCGAGCGCCGTGAGCGCCATCCGATCTACGGCAAGTACATGAAGCGCTCCACCAAGCTGCACGCCCACGACGAGACGAATCAGGCCAAGGCCGGCGATCTGGTATCCATTCAGGAATGCCGTCCGCTGTCCAAGAAGAAGGCCTGGGCGTTGGTCGAGGTGGTCGAGCAGGCCAAGGGCTGAGCCCGACAGGCGCCTTCTGAACCAGTGCAGTCAGATTAGGTTTGGAGAAAACCAATGATTCAGACGCAGACAATGCTGGATGTCGCGGACAACAGCGGCGCGCGCCGGGTGCAGTGCATCAAGGTGCTGGGCGGTTCACACCGCCGTTACGCTCGCGTTGGCGACGTCATTAAAGTGACGGTCAAAGAAGCCATCCCGCGGGGCAAGGTCAAGAAAGGCCAGGTCCTCAAGGCGGTGGTGGTGCGTACGCGCAGCGGTGTCCGTCGTAACGACGGTTCGCTGATCCGCTTCGACGGAAATGCGGCGGTTCTGTTGAACAACACCAACGAACAGCCGATCGGCACCCGTATCTTCGGACCGGTAACTCGTGAACTGCGTAACGAAAAGTTCATGAAGATCATTTCCTTGGCGCCCGAAGTGCTGTAAGGAGCGAGGCGGATATGCACAAGATCAAACGTGACGACGAAGTTATCGTCATCGCCGGCAAGGACAAGGGCAAGCGTGGCACGATCAAGCGCGTCCTCGAAAACGATCGTTATGTCGTTTCGGGCGTGAACATGATCAAGCGCCACACCAAGCCCAATCCTATGGTTGGCAACCCGGGGGGTATCGTCGAGCGTGAGGCTCCGATCCATGCGTCTAACGTGGCGATCTTCAATGCGGAGACCGGCAAAGCGGATCGCGTCGGCTTCCAGCTGCAGGAAGACGGTACCAAGGTACGTATCTACAAGTCGACGCAGAAGCAGATCGACGCCTAACGCGAGTCGGGTAGCAAAATGGCGAACTTGAAAGAACGTTATCAAAACGAAGTCATGGCTCAGCTCAAAGAGCAGTTCAGCTATGCCAACGTTATGCAGGTGCCCCGGATCACCAAAGTGACCCTGAACATGGGCATCGGCGAAGCGACCAGCGACAAAAAGCTGATCGACAATGCTGTCGGCGACCTGGAGAAGCTCTCCGGTCAGAAGCCGGTAGTGACCAAGGCGCGCAAGTCCATCGCAGGCTTCAAAGTCCGCGAAGGCTGGCCGATTGGCGTCAAGGTGACGCTGCGCCGCGAACGGATGTGGGAATTTCTGGACCGGCTGGTCAACATCGCGATTCCTCGCGTACGTGACTTCCGCGGTCTGAACCCGAAATCCTTCGACGGACGTGGCAACTACTCCATGGGCGTACGGGAGCAGATCATCTTTCCGGAGATCGAATATGATAAGATCGACCGGATTCGTGGTCTGGATGTCACCATTACGACCAGCGCCATCACCGACGAAGAAGGTCGTGCGCTGCTCAGCGCGCTGAACTTCCCGTTCAAGCAATAAGGGTGGATTCATGGCAAAGAAAAGCATGATTGAGCGTGAGCTCAAGCGCGCGAAGCTGGTCGACAAATACGCCGCCAAGCGTACCGCGCTGAAAACCGTCATTTATGACGTCAACGCTTCTGACGAAGAGCGCTTCGACGCTCAGCTGAAGCTGCAACAGTTGCCGCGGGACTCCAGTCAGGTCCGTCAGCGCAACCGCTGCCGCATTACTGGTCGTCCGCACGGTTACTACAACAAGTTCGGACTGGCCCGTAACAAGCTGCGCGAAGCTGCGATGCGTGGCGACGTCCCTGGACTGAAGAAGTCCAGCTGGTAAGCCACGTCGAGGAATTCAGGAGCGCAATGTAATGAGCATGCAAGATACTCTGGCGGATATGTGTACTCGTATCCGTAATGCGCAGATGGCCACCAAGGAGACGGTTACCATGCCGTCTTCCAAGCTCAAGGTTGAAGTGGCCCGCGTACTCAAGCAGGAAGGCTACATCACCGACGCTACGGTCACTGAAGGCGCCAAGCCCGAATTGACCGTGACCCTCAAGTACTTCGAGGGCAAGCCGGTCATCGAGCACCTCCAGCGTATGTCCAAGCCGTCACTGCGGATCTACAAGGGCAAGAGTGAACTGCCCAAGATCGCGGACGGTCTGGGTGTGGCGATCGTCACCACCTCTCAGGGTGTCATGACCGATCGTGCCGCACGCCAGGCGGGTGTCGGTGGTGAAGTCATCTGCACCGTATTCTAGGAGTGAGAAATGTCTCGCGTAGCCAAGTATCCGGTTAAACTGCCCAGCGGCGTCGAAGCGAAGTTCGACGGCGACCAGCTGTCCGTCAAGGGCGGCCAGGGCACGCTTGAACTGACCGTGCATCCCGACGTGAAGATCACTCAGGAAGACGGTCAGCTGGTTTTCGTCCCGAGCGAAACGGCGAAAACTTGGGCCATGGTCGGCACCACGCGTGCCCTGGTCCAGAATATGGTCACCGGCGCCTCCGAGGGTTTCACTCGGTCGCTGGAAATCAATGGCGTCGGCTATCGTGCCCAGGCTAGTGGCAAGACGCTGAACCTAACACTCGGTTTCTCACATCCGATCGACTACACGCTTCCCGAAGGTGTCACGGCGGAAACGCCCAAGAACACCGTGATTGTGCTGAAAAGCGCGGACAAGCAGAAGCTCGGTCAGGTGGCAGCGGAAATTCGTGCGTTCCGTCCGCCGGAGCCCTACAAGGGCAAAGGGGTGCGGTACAGCGACGAACGTGTCCGCCGCAAAGAAGCCAAGAAGAAGTAAGGCAGGGTTATGAACGCGAAGAAAGAATCTCGTCTCCGTCGTGCCCGCCGCGCCCGTGCCAAGATCCGCGACTTGGGTGTGTTTCGCCTGTGCGTCAACCGCACCCCGCGACACATGTATGCGCAGATCATCTCACCGGACGGCGGCCAGGTACTGGCCAGCGCTTCCACGCTGGACAAGAGCCTGCGCGAAGGTGCCACGGGCAACGCTGACGCGGCTGCCAAGGTGGGTGCTCTGATTGCCGAGCGCGCCAAGGATGCCGGCATCTCTCAGGTTGCTTTTGACCGCGCCGGGTTCCAGTACCACGGGCGTGTCAAAGCGTTGGCTGATGCCGCACGCGAAGGCGGTCTGCAATTCTAAAGGGTTTTACGATGGCGAATAACGAACAGAAGGGCGGAGATCTGCAAGAGAAGTTGGTGCAGGTCAACCGCGTCGCCAAGGTGGTCAAGGGTGGCCGTATCTTCGGTTTCACCGCGCTGACCGTCGTTGGCGATGGCAATGGCCGGGTTGGCTTCGGTCGCGGCAAGGCACGCGAAGTGCCGGTCGCGATCCAGAAGGCCATGGACCAGGCTCGCCGCAACATGGTCAAGGTCAGCCTCAGCGGCAGCACGCTGCAGTACCCTGTGCGCTCCCGTCACGGTGCGTCCAAGGTCTACATGCAGCCGGCTTCCGAAGGTACCGGCATCATCGCCGGTGGCGCGATGCGCTCCGTGCTCGAACTGGCCGGCGTGCATGACGTTCTGGCCAAGTGCTACGGTTCCACCAACCCGGTGAACGTGGTTCGTGCCACGATCAAGGGGCTCGAATCCATGCAATCTCGGGATGACATCGCCGCCAAGCGTGGCCTGTCTGTCGAAGAGCTGGCGGGGTAACGGACCATGGCACAGACGATCAAAATCACTCAGACCCGCAGCACTATCGGTGTTTTGCAGAAGCACAGGGCGACAATGACCGGTCTCGGTCTGCGTCGAATTGGGCACTCGGTCGAGCTGGAAGACACCCCCGCCGTTCGCGGCATGATCAACAAGGTCAACTACCTTGTTCGAATCGAGGGAGAGTAATCCATGAAACTCAATAGCTTAAGCCCGGCTCCGGGTTCCAAGCACGCTGAAAAGCGTCTTGGTCGCGGTATCGGTTCTGGCCTGGGCAAGACTGGTGGCCGCGGTCACAAGGGCTTGAAGTCTCGCTCTGGTGGCTCGGTCAAGCCGGGCTTCGAGGGCGGTCAAATGCCCTTGCAGCGTCGTCTGCCGAAATTCGGTTTCACCTCGCGCAAGTCGCTGGTGTCCGAAGAAGTCCGCCTTGCCGAACTGGGTAAGGTCGAAGGCGACGTCGCTGATCTCGCCAGCCTGAAGAAGGCCAACGTGCTCAAGAATGCTACCGAGTACGCCAAGGTCGTTCTTTCCGGCGAGTTGAGCAAGGCGGTTACCGTGCGTGGCCTCAAGGTCACCAAAGGTGCGCGTGCTGCGATCGAAGCGGCCGGTGGCAAAGTAGAGGACTAAATGGCTAAGTCAGGAAACATGCCGGCGAACAAGGGTAGTGGTCTCAGCGAGCTGTGGGCACGCCTGCGTTTCGTCTTCATCGCGATCGTGGTGTACCGCATTGGTGCCCACATCCCCGTCCCCGGCATCGATCCTGACCAGCTGGCTGCCCTGTTTCGGGAGAACCAGGGCACCATCCTGGGCATGTTCAACATGTTCTCGGGGGGTGCGCTGCAGCGCATGAGTATCTTCGCGCTGGGGATCATGCCGTACATCTCCGCGTCGATCATCATGCAGCTTCTGACCGCGGTATCGCCTCAGCTCGAAGCGCTGAAGAAGGAAGGCGAGGCCGGGCGTCGCAAGATCAACCAGTACACCCGCTACGGCACGGTGTTGCTGGCGCTGATCCAGGCGACCGGCATGTCAGTTGGTCTGGTCAGTCAGGGCGTTGCTTACTCTGGTGACATCAGTTTCTATTTCACCGCCGTCGTGACCTTCGTGGCCGGTGCGGTATTCCTGATGTGGCTGGGCGAGCAGATCACCGAGAAAGGGATCGGCAACGGCATTTCGCTGATCATCTTTTCCGGCATCGTGGCAGGCCTGCCCAACGCGATCGGTCAGTCGTTCGAGTTGGCGCGGAACGACGGCGCCTGGAACGTACTGCCGCTGTTGGCGTTGGCGGTTCTGGGTATCGCGACGATTGCCTTCGTGGTGTTCATCGAGCGTGGACAACGCCGTATCACGGTGAACTATCCGCGTCGTCAGGTCGGCAACAAGATGTATGCCGGTCAGAGCAGCTATCTGCCGCTGAAGGTCAACATGGCGGGTGTCATTCCGCCGATCTTCGCGTCCAGCATTCTGCTGTTTCCCGGTTCGATCGGCCAGTGGCTGGGCCAGAGCGATGGCTTCGAGTGGCTGCAGGTTGCTTCTCAACAGCTCGCCCCGGGTGCGCCGCTGTACATCATCCTGTTCGCGGCGGCAGTGCTGTTCTTCTGCTTCTTCTATACGGCGTTGGTGTTTAATCCGAAGGATGTCGCCGACAACCTGAAGAAGTCCGGTGCCTTTCTGCCGGGGATTCGTCCGGGAGAGCAGACCGCACGCTACGTCGACAAGGTGATGACGCGCCTGACCCTGTTCGGGGCGCTCTACATCACGCTGGTCTCGTTGATGCCGCAGTTCCTGATGGTGGCCTGGCAGGTGCCGTTCTACTTTGGCGGTACGTCGCTGCTGATCGTGGTGGTGGTAATCATGGACTTCATGGCCCAGGTTCAGTCTCATCTGATGTCTCATCAGTATGAGTCGGTGATGAAGAAATCGAACCTGAAGGGCTACGGTAGCGGCGGCCTGACGCGCTGAGCCTCCGCCAGAGAGCATTTGGAGAGAACGATGAAAGTTCGAGCTTCTGTAAAGAAAATGTGCCGTAACTGCAAGATCATTCGGCGCAATGGCGCGGTTCGTGTAATTTGCACCGAACCTCGTCACAAGCAGCGTCAGGGTTAATTCGATCCCTACGCTGTGAGTAAAAAGCGGGCCATTGGCATACCCCTTGCCTTGAGAGAGGTCAGGGGGTATGCTATTGCGCCCTTCGTGGAAGACTAACGAGCAAGCCGCTCAACATTCGGAGTAAGCTGATGGCCCGTATTGCAGGCGTCAATATCCCGGACAACAAGCATGCGGCGATCTCGCTGACCTACATCTACGGGATTGGCCGCACGCGCGCAGAAGCAGTTTGCGTTGCTGCCGGTATCGCACCGACCACTAAGGTCCAGGAACTGTCTGGCGAAGAGCTCGACGTGCTGCGTACCGAAGTGGGTAAGTACACCGTAGAAGGCGACCTTCGCCGTGATGTGACGCTGAATATCAAGCGCCTCATGGACTTGGGTTGTTACCGAGGTCTGCGCCATCGTCGTGGTCTACCGCTGCGTGGTCAGCGTACCAAGACCAATGCGCGTACCCGTAAGGGACCGCGTAAACCGATTCGTAAGTAATTAACGTTCCGGCGTTTAAGATCAGGATACATCAACATGGCTAACCCGCGTAGTAACCGTAAAAAGGTTAAAAAGCAGGTTGTGGACGCCGTCGCGCACATCCACGCCTCTTTTAACAATACGATCGTGACGATCACAGACCGCCAGGGCAATGCGCTTTCTTGGGCAACAGCCGGTGGTTCGGGTTTTCGTGGTTCTCGCAAGAGCACCCCGTTCGCAGCTCAAGTAGCGAGCGAACGTGCAGCGACTGCTGCAGCCGAGTATGGTGTGAAAAACGTCGACGTGCTGGTCAAGGGCCCAGGTCCTGGCCGTGAGTCTGCCGTGCGAGCACTCAATGCCGCCGGCTTCCGTGTACAGAGCATTACTGACGCGACGCCGATCCCGCACAACGGTTGCCGTCCGCCGAAGAAACGCCGCGTCTAAGGAGACTGACTCATGGCTCGTTATCTAGGTCCCAAGTGTAAACTGTCTCGTCGTGAAGGTACCGACCTCTTTCTCAAGAGCGGTGTCACTCCCTTCGAGAAGAAGTGCAAATCCGAGCAGATCCCGGGTGTGCACGGCCAGCGCCGTCAGCGTCTTTCCGACTACGGCTTGCAGCTTCGTGAGAAGCAGAAAGTACGTCGCATCTATGGCGTACTCGAGAAACAGTTCCGCAACTACTACAAGCAAGCCGCTCGCCTGAAAGGGGCGACCGGTGAATCCTTGCTGCAGCTGCTGGAATGCCGACTGGACAACGTGGTCTATCGCATGGGCTTCGGCTCCACGCGTAACGAATCACGCCAGTTGGTCAGCCACAAGGCGATTATGGTCAATGGCCGTACCGTCAACGTGGCGTCCTATCAGGTGCGTCCCGGCGACGTCGTGTCTGTTCGCGAGAAGGCCAAGAACCAGGCCCGTATCCAGCAGGCCCTGTCCATCGCTGCCAACCGTGGCGACGTGACGTGGATCGACATCGATTCGAAGAAGATGGAAGGCACTTTCAAGGCTGTCCCGGAACGCGGTGACCTGTCTGCCGACATCAACGAAAACCTGATCGTCGAGCTGTATTCCAAGTAAGTCTGGGATCGGGTCGCTAGCGCGGCCCGACTCCAGCCTGGAGTACCGAATTTCGTTTGGCAGCCTGGGAAGGTGTTCATATGCAGCGTTCAGTGACAGAGTTTCTCCGTCCCCGCGACATCAAGGTCGAAGAGGTCAGTGCACATCACGCAAAGATCGTGCTGGAACCCTTCGAACGTGGTTTCGGCCATACCCTGGGGAATGCGCTGCGTCGCATCCTGCTCTCTTCGATGCCCGGCTGCGCCGTGGTCGAAGCGGAAATCGAAGGCGTGTTGCATGAATACAGCGCCATCGAGGGTGTTCAGGAAGACGTCATCGAGATTCTGCTGAATCTCAAGGACGTGGCCATCAGGATGCACGGCCGCGACGAAGCCGTTCTTACCTTGAACAAGCAGGGCCCCGGTGTAATGACCGCAGGTGACATTGCCGTCGGTCATGACGTCGAGATCGTCAATCCGGAGCATGTAATCGCTCACCTCAACGATGGCAGCGAGCTGAAAATGCAGCTGAAGATCGTTCAGGGTCGCGGTTACGAGCCCGCGGATGCGCGGCTCTCCGACGAGGACGAATCTCGCGCCATCGGTCGTCTGCAGCTGGATGCGACATTCAGCCCCGTTCGCCGTGTGTCCTACTCGGTGGAAGCGGCTCGTGTCGAACAGCGCACCGACCTCGATAAGCTGGTCATCGATCTCGAAACTGATGGCACCCTGGACCCTGAAGAAGCGATTCGCCGTAGCGCGACCATTCTTCAGGAGCAGCTGGGCGCCTTCGTCGACCTCGAAGCCGACAGAGAGCAGGAAATCGAAGAAGAAGAAGATCAGATCGATCCGATTCTTCTGCGTCCCGTGGATGATCTCGAACTCACGGTTCGCAGCGCCAACTGCTTGAAGGCCGAGAATATTTACTACATTGGCGATTTGATTCAGCGCACGGAAGTCGAGCTGCTCAAGACGCCGAACCTTGGCAAGAAGTCCTTGAACGAGATCAAGGACGTGTTGGCTTCGCGCGGTCTTTCGCTGGGCATGCGGCTGGAAAGCTGGCCGCCCGCGAGTCTGAAAGACGACAAGGCTTCAGCCTAGAGGCGATAGCGCCGGAGTTCCGGCTCCGGCGCCGTCTTCCAGCGTGCCGACTCGAATCACCAGTTTGGTAAGGAATAGCAATCATGCGTCATCGTAAGAGTGGTCGTCATCTGAATCGGACCAGCTCGCACCGGCACGCCATGTTCAAGAACATGTGCATCTCGCTGGTCGAGCATGAAGTGATCAAGACTACCCTGCCCAAAGCCAAGGAGCTGCGTCGTCATATCGAGCCGCTGATTACCTTGTCAAAGCAGGATAGCGTGGCGAATCGCCGTCTGGCGTTCAGCCGCACCCGCTCCAAGGAAGCCGTTGGCAAGCTCTTCAACGAGCTTGGTCCGCGTTATGTCAATCGCCCGGGCGGCTACGTCCGTGTGCTGAAGTGCGGTTTCCGCACCGGCGACAACGCACCAATGGCCTACGTCGAGCTGGTCGATCGTCCGGTCGTGGAAGAAGCTGTCGGGGAAGAATAAGCCCTCAGCTTGTCGCACGACAACAAACCGGCTGCCCAAGTAATTGGGCAGCCGGTTTTTTTTGGCCAGGTGCTGGCTGGAGTCGGCAGGGTATTGCCTGAATGCTGATTGAACCCCGGGCCCGTTAATGCAGCCCGGCGATATCAGGTCGAGAGTGCAGTATCGACGGCGGCGCCGTTCGGCGCCGCCCATGAGCCGTCAGGCGCGTTTCGCCTTACGGACTTTGGGCTCGGGCAGCAGTGGTGCCAGGAAGCGCCCGGTGTGGGATTGCTCGAGCGCGGCCACCTGCTCGGGCGTTCCTTCGGCGATGATGCGGCCGCCACCTGAGCCACCTTCCGGGCCGAGATCGATCACCCAGTCGGCAGTCTTGATCACGTCCAGGTTGTGTTCGATCACCACCACCGTGTTGCCATGATCGCGCAGCCGGTGAAGAACGCCCAGCAGCTGACGAATATCCTCGAAGTGCAGGCCCGTCGTCGGCTCATCGAGGATATACAGCGTCTGCCCGGTATCGCGCTTGGCCAGCTCGCGAGCCAGCTTGACGCGTTGCGCTTCGCCACCGGAGAGCGTCGTGGCGCTCTGGCCCAGGCGGACGTAGGAGAGCCCCACGTCCATCAGCGTCTGCAGGCGCCGTGCGATCGCCGGCACCGGGCTGAAGAACTCCAGCGCTTCCTCGATGGTCATCTCGAGCACTTCGTGGATGCTCTTGCCCTTGTAGTGAATCTCCAGGGTCTCGCGGTTGTAGCGTTTGCCCTTGCAGACGTCGCAGGGCACGTAGATGTCCGGCAGAAAATGCATCTCCACCTTGATCATGCCTTCGCCCTGACACGCCTCGCAGCGGCCGCCCTTGACGTTGAAACTGAACCGCCCCGGCTTGTAGCCGCGGGCGCGGGCTTCCTGCGTCCCCGAGAATAGTTCGCGGATCGGGGTAAAGATGCCGGTGTAGGTGGCCGGGTTGGAGCGCGGCGTCCGGCCGATCGGGCTCTGGTCGATATCGATGATCTTGTCGAGCTGATCGAGCCCCTCGATGCTGCGGTAGGGGGCCGCCGTCAGCGTGGTCGCGCGATTGAGCTCACGCGCCGCGATCGGCATCAGCGTCGAGTTGATCAGCGTCGACTTGCCGGAGCCGGAAACGCCGGTCACGCACACGAACAGTCCCAATGGCAGCGCCAGATCGACGTCCTGCAGGTTGTTGCCGCTGGCGCCGCGCAGATGAAGCTGCTTCTCCGGATTGCCCGGGATTCGATACGGCGGCACTTCGATACGGCGCTTGCCGGACAGATACTGCCCGGTCAGCGAGTCCGGGGTGGCCTCAATATCGGCGGGCGTGCCCTGAGCGACGATCTGGCCGCCATGAACCCCGGCGCCCGGGCCGATATCCAGCACATGATCAGCGGCGCGAATGGCGTCTTCATCGTGCTCGACCACGATCACCGTGTTGCCCAGATCGCGCAATCGAATCAGCGTCTGCAGCAGGCGCTCGTTGTCACGCTGGTGAAGGCCGATCGACGGCTCATCGAGGATGTACATCACCCCGACCAGGCCAGCCCCGATCTGGCTGGCCAGGCGGATGCGCTGCGCCTCGCCGCCGGAAAGCGTGTCGGCGCTGCGCTCCAGGGTCAGATAGTCGAGACCCACGTTGACCAGGAATTCCAGACGCGCGTGGATTTCGTGAACGATCTTGACCGCAATTTCGCCCTTGCGGCCCGGCAACGTGACCTGGCGGAAATACTCCCAGGCCTCGCCCACCGGCATACGGGTCAGAGTCGGCAGATTGTTGCCGTCGATGAAGACGTGACGCGCTTCGCGCTTGAGGCGAGTACCGTCGCAGGTCGGGCAGGGACGCACCGCCAGATATTTGGAGAGGTCGTCGCGCACCATCGACGACTCGGTTTCCCGATAGCGCCGCTCGAGATTGGGCAACACGCCTTCGAAGGGGTGTTCGCGGGTGACCTTGCGGCCCCGGTCGTTGACATAGCTGAACGCGACTTCGTCCTTACCGCTGCCGTTGAGCACCAGGTCGCGCTCGTGTCGGGCGAGTTCGCTCCACGGCGTGTCCAGCGTGAAGCGATAATGTTCGGCGACCGCCTGCAGCTGGCTGAAATAGTAGATGCTGCGACGGTCCCAGCCCTTGATCGCCCCTTCGGCCAGCGATAGCTCCGGATGGCTGATCAGCTTGTCGGGATCGAAGAACTGACGCACGCCGAGGCCGTCGCAGGTCGGGCAGGCGCCGGCGGGGTTGTTGAACGAGAACAGCCGCGGCTCGAGCTCGGAGAGCGAATAGCCGCAGATAGGGCAGGCGAAACGCGACGAAAAGGCCAGATTTTCCTGCTCGCCGTCCATGAAATGGATGATCGCGGTGCCGTCGGCCAGATTGAGCGCGGTCTCGAACGATTCCGCCAGACGCTGCTGCAGATCGGGGCGAACCTTGATGCGATCGACCACCACGCTGATGTCGTGCTTGCGCTTCTTGTCGAGATCCGGCACATCGTCGAGCTCGACGGTATGGCCGTCGATCACCGCGCGCACGAACCCCTGGGCGCGCAGCTCGCTCAGCAGCTGGAGATGCTCGCCCTTGCGGCCCTTGATCACTGGCGCCAGCAGCATCAGCCGGCTGCCTTCCGGCAGCGTCAGCACCTGATCGACCATCTGAGAGACCGTCTGGGCCTCGAGCTCCTCGTCGTGATCGGGACACCGCGGCGTACCGGCACGGGCGAACAGCAAGCGTAGATAGTCGTAGATCTCGGTGATCGTGCCCACGGTGGAGCGCGGATTGTGCGAAGTCGATTTCTGCTCGATGGAGATGGCCGGCGACAGTCCTTCGATATGGTCGACGTCGGGCTTTTCCATCATCGACAGGAACTGGCGGGCGTAGGTCGACAGGGACTCGACGTAACGTCGTTGTCCTTCGGCGTAAAGCGTGTCGAATGCGAGTGAAGACTTACCCGAACCGGAGAGACCGGTTACCACGATCAACTTGTCGCGCGGCAGTTCGACATCAATGTTCTTCAGGTTATGGGTCCGTGCGCCCCTGACCAGAATGCTGTCCATGACTACCTCGTGCTGCGACGCGGGAAACGACCATTATAGGTCGCGGATCAAATGCCCGGCAAAGCCGGCTGCTTTCACTGGCGGAACGCGAGCGGTAAAATGCGTCGCTCATTCCGAACCACCCTCGGCCTGGCCGAGTTCACCCAATATTGTGACCTCCATGACTTCTCGCTTTCTCGTTACCGAACGACGTGCCATCGTCGGGCTGGCCAGCCTCTATGCTTCGCGCATGCTGGGCCTGTTCATGGTCCTGCCGGTGCTGGCGCTCTATGCCGACCATCTCGATGGTGCCACGCCGTTGCTCATCGGCATGGCTCTGGGCGGCTACGGCCTGACCCAGGCCATCCTGCAAATTCCTTTCGGTCTGCTCTCCGACCGCATTGGCCGTAAGGCGGTCATCGCCGGCGGCATCGTGCTTTTCATCATCGGCAGCATCGTTGCCGCCAGCGCCACATCCATCACCGGTATCATCGTCGGTCGCTGCCTGCAGGGCAGTGGCGCGGTCGCTGGTGCCATCATGGCGCTGCTGGCCGACCAGACCCGTGAGGAGATCCGTACCGCGGCGATGGCCACTATCGGGCTTTCCATCGGCGTGGCCTTTGCCATCGCCATGGTCGTGGGCCCGTTGGTGGCCAATATCGGCGGGCTCGCCGGCGTATTCTGGTTTACCGCTGTGCTGGCCGCCTGTGGATTGCTGATTCTGTGGAAACTGGTGCCGAAAGCGCCACAGCGGATGCCGCATCGCGATGTCGGCATCGATCGGCGTCAACTGCGCGCGACGCTCGCCCAGAGCGATCTGCTACGGCTGGACTTCTCGATCTTCGCCCTGCACCTGATCCTGACTGCGTGCTTCACGGCGTTGCCGTTTCGCCTGGAAGCCCTGGGATTTGCGCCGGCCGATCATGGCTGGGTCTATCTGCCGGTGATGGCGCTGGCGTTTCTCGGCATGATTCCGCTGGTCATCGTGGCCGAGAAGTATCGCAAGATGAAACCCATCTTCGTCGGTGCCGTCGCGGCGATGACGCTGATCCTGCTCGGCTTCGGGGAACTGGCGAACGACCGGGTCACTCTGATCACCCTACTTTGGGGCTTTTTCGTCGTCTTCAATCTGTTGGAGGCGACATTGCCGTCGATGATCAGCAAATTGGCGCCGGCTGGTGCCAAGGGCACCGCCATGGGTGTCTATTCGACCAGCCAGTTCTTCGGGGCTTTCCTCGGCGGTACGCTGGGCGGGGCACTGTCCCAGGGGTTCGGCGTCCAGAGCGTGTTCCTGGGCGCGGCGATCGTCGGCGCGATCTGGCTGGCGGTGGTGTGGAAAATGCCGGCTCCGCGTCATCTCTCGAGCGAGATCGTCGCACTCGACGAGCAATCGATGGACAGGCTCGATACACTACTCGAGCGTTTTGCCTCGGTGGCCGGTGTCGAGGACGTCATGGTCGTACGCGAAGAGCGTGTCGCCTATCTCAAGGTCGACCGCCAGCGCCTGGATGTCGACGCGCTGGCCGGTATTGCAGGCAATCAATGGCAACGAACCGACGCCTGAAGGCGTCGCAACGCAGGAATGCGAGGAGACAACGATGGCCCGAGGTGTAAACAAAGTCATCCTGATCGGCAACCTGGGACAGGATCCGGAAGTCCGCTTCCTGCCCTCGGGAAATCCGGTGTGCAACCTGCGCATCGCCACGACCGATAGCTGGACCGACCGTCAGAGCGGTCAGCGTCAGGAGCGCACGGAATGGCACAGTGTGGTGCTGTTCAACAAGCTGGCGGAGATCGCTCAGCAGTACGTCAAGAAAGGTTCGCGGATCTATATCGAAGGCCGGCTGCAGACCCGCAAGTGGCAGGGGCAGGACGGCCAGGATCGCTACTCGACCGAAATCGTCGGCAACGACATGCAGATGCTGGATTCCCGCGCCGGCGGCGGCCAGGGTGGCGGCGACTATGCCCAGCCCCAGGGACAGTACGGCGGCCAGGGCGGCTACGACCAGCAGCCCCAGCAGGGTGGCTATGATCAGCCGCCGCAGGGCAGCCAGGGCGGTCAGCCACAGCCCCAGCAGCGCCCGCCGCAGTCAGGGCAGCCCCAGCAGCGTCCGCCGCAGCCAGGCCAAGCTGCACCGCAGCCCAATCAGAATCCGAACTACGGGGCCCCGAATCCGGGCAGTTTCGATGACTTCGATGACGAGATCCCGTTCTGAAGTCTTTAGAACGATGAGCTGTTTGCCGTCGACTTTTGGCGCCCCGCAATGCGGGGCGTTCTTGTCACTGGCCTCGTGAAGGCTTGACGATAGAGCAGGGAATGGATCAATTGATCGAGGGCCATCGGAGCGCAAGCTTCTGTAACAAAAAGTTTCTACACTTTATTTTGCGCATCGTTCTGGCATCGTTCGCGGTTGAAGATTCCCTCGTTCCTCTGCGGGTGATTAAAAAACGCCATACAAAATAGTGGCCTATGAAAACCGGGATCAGCGATCGTCATCTGTCAAAGAGATCAGCCGCTTTCAGGAGCACTCAATGAATGCTGGCGAGTAAATATATCAATGTTTACTAATTTGTAAGATCTCGTTCTGACTTCTAAGTTGACCTAGCTTCCCGGAGCCTCACTCAAAGGAATTGAGTGCTCTCGCAACAGAGTGTTAACGGAAATAACGGTGGTTCAATCCTGTAATGCGAATATCCTGCTTCCGCGGTCGGACCGCGAGGGCTGTCGAAGGTCGTGTCTTTTCGATGGACTCGCGGACTGGCTCAGGTCGAGCTCGTGCCTGTCTTCTTCATGTCCCGCTTGCGCTCTGTCTATTGTCGTTGACGCCTGCAGTTCAGGCGGCCGAACGGTTTCCCGAGGGTCGTTTGCCGGCGCCTGACGCGCCAGCGTCGGCCTATGGCGATGATGTGCGTGCCGGGCCTTCCGGGCAGCCCAATGCCGATGACCTGGCCGGCATCGCCGAGCGCCAGCGTCAGCAGGGCCACCCCGCGACCGCGCTGCGTCTTACCCAGCGTGTCTTGGAATACGCCCCGCACAACCCTCAGGCCATCCAGACCCAGATTTCCAGCCTGGCCAATCTGGGCGCGCATCGCCGCGCCGAGCAACTGCGCGAGCGGTATAAGCCGGATTGGCCGCAGGCCACGCAGGATCGCTTCGAGGCCGATGTGGTGACGGTGGCGATCCGCAATGGCACGCAGGAACAGACCCGGCTCGAGCGGCGACACTACTATGCGATGAGCGATGTCGAATTGACGCGATCGCTCGAGTCGCTGAATGCCAATCTCGTCCGTTTTCCTTCGGCTAGCGAGGCCAGCCTGCGGACGCGCTTCGATCGGCTGGTGGTGCTGCGCCAGCTGAATCGCTTCGAGGCGGTGATCGATGACTATGAAGCTCTACAGCGTGACGCGGCCAGCGTGCCGACCTACGCCAAGAGCCCCGTCGCCGATGCCTACCTGGCGCGTCGCCAGCCCGAAACCGCGGCACGTCTCTATCGTGAAGTGATCGACGCCAGTCCTCAGGCGCCGCTGTCGGTGCGCACCGGGTACTACTACGCGCTGGTGGAGAGTGAAGACTACGCCGCCGCAACCGACGTGCTTCAGCAGATGGATGCCGACACGCCGACCTGGCGTTCTCGTCCGAATTCGAAAGCCTCGCCGGTGCCCAATTGGGAGCGTAGCGAGGTCGATCGTCTGCAGGTACTCGATGCCACTTACCGCCATC
Source organism: Salinicola halophyticus (assembly GCF_003206695.1). Lineage (GTDB taxonomy): Bacteria > Pseudomonadota > Gammaproteobacteria > Pseudomonadales > Halomonadaceae > Salinicola > Salinicola halophyticus. The sequence goes on from NZ_PZJN01000005.1 coordinate 39,446, forward strand.
ATGAAGCGGACGCCTTGAATCAGGCCAGGGGTCTCTATCGGCAGGCGCCGCGCAATACCGACGTGATCAACGATCTGTCCACCGCCCAGCGATCGAGAGGGTGGTACCAACAGGCCCAGGCGACCGCCGAGCTGGCGGCTGCCTATGCGCCCAGCGATCAGGCGACCCGGCTGAACATTGCCGAAAACGCCCAGGACCTCGAGAACTTCCCACGCTGGCAACACACCATCGAGCCGCTGGCCGCGCAATTTCCGACCGACAGCGCGATCCGGCGCAATCGTCTCGAGTGGCAGGATCGCCAGCACTTTTCCGTCGAGGGGCAGGGCCGTTTGGGCCGCTCTCATGGCGGCAACGCCGTCAACGGAAGCCAGGATGGCGAGTACCAGCTTCGTCTCAACTCGCCCTGGAGCGAGGGCGGTTATCGTGCCTATGTCGAGCACTCCTATCGCTGGGGCGATTACGAAGAGGGCGCCGAGCGTCACGACCGCGAAGGTGTCGGCGTCGAGCGCCAATGGCTGCGTCGACACTGGTGGGCGGGGCTGAGCGGCGAGCACTTCAGCGACGATCTCGGCCTCGAGCTGGGCTGGTCGCAGTGGCTCGATGATCACTGGCAGTATCAGCTGCGCACTCAGACGCAGTCTCCTGAAACGCCGCTGCGCGCCGAGCGTGACGATCTGGACGGGCGTCTTTATCAGGCCCAGGTCACCTGGCGACAGAACGAATCCCGCCAAGCCACGCTTACGCTAGGGGCGCTCGATATCAGCGACGGCAACCTGCGCAGCGATGCCGCCGCCGATCTGACCCAGCGTATTCAGGCCAGCGCGCACCACCAGACACGGCTGATCGGCTCGCTCTCCGCCGAGCACAACAGTCAGGTCGACAGCGACTACTACAACCCCGAGGACACGCATGCGGTAGGACTGGCGCTGGAGCACGATTGGCTCACCTGGCGGCGCTACCATCACTCGCTCACCCAGAACCTGTCGTTGGCAGCAGCGTCCGAATGGGAGACCGGTTACGGCAGTGCGCCCGGCTACGATGTCACCTACGGTCACACCTGGCAGCTGACCCGGACCTGGTCGATCAACTACGGCGTTGGCTGGGGACAGCACGATTACGAGGGCGAGCGCGAGGAGCGTTGGTTGGGTCAGTTCGGTTTCGAAGGGGTGTTGTAATGAGTCATGTGATGCGATCGATCATTGCCCGTTCGCTGCTGGCGGCGGCACTGGCGGGATGCGGGGTGCCAGCGGCGATGGCGCAAGACTCGGCCTCGAGCGCGCCGGCCACGAGCGCGCCGGAGTTAGCCCCGTCCGATGGGACGGCGGGTATTCAGCGTGACGAGCCTGGTGAGGATGCGCCGAATACGGCCACGCTGCAGATCCCTGCCGGTCATTTCGTGACGCTGGGTTTTCACGATGTACGCGATGATACCCAGGCTGCGGTGGATCACGACCCCTACGCCATCAATACCCAACGGCTGGCGGCGCTATTCGACTGGCTAACGGCCAACGACTGGCATCCCATCTCGCTGGACGACATCAAGGCTGCCCGTGACGGCGAGCGCGCGCTGCCGCACAACGCGGTGCTGCTGAGCTTCGACGACGGCCTGGAAAGCTTCTACACCCGAGTGTTTCCGCTGCTGCAGGCGTTCGACTACCCGGCCCTGTTCGCGGTGGAGACCGGCTGGATCGAACGCGTCGAACGCGGCGAGACCGTGACGGCGGACGACACCGATCCGGTCGCCTCGCCGCTCCAGGAAGGCGCGGTCATTGGTGGTGAAAGCGACACCGCGAACGAGGTGCGCTACAACGGCCGCGAGCGCGGCAGTGCCGGGTTCGTCGACTGGGATCAGGTACGCGAAATGCAGACCTCGGGTCTGGTGGAAGTCGCCTCGCACACCGACGATCTGCACAAGGGGATCGTGGCCAATCCGCAGGGCAACGTCGAACCCGCGGCGTTGACGCGGCGCTATGATGATGCCCGCGGTGGGTACGAGAGTGACGACGACTATCGCCAGCGGGTTCATGACGATCTGGTGCGTAGCGCCGACATCATCGAACACAACACCGGTATTCGTCCACGCACGCTGGTCTGGCCTTACGGCGCGACCAATGCTAAGACCGAGACGATCGCCAGAAAGGCGGGCTACCGATTCACGTTCAGTCTCGGCGATCAGCGCCTGTCGACGCCCTCCAGCGGCCCGGATTTCGGTCGCTTCCTGGTCATGGACGACCCTGACCCCGTTGCCGTTGAGTCCCAGATCGCCCAGACCGTCGCGCCGCCCAAGCGTGTTCAGCGCGCCGTGCAGGTGGATCTCGACTATCTCTATGATGCCGACCCCGAGCAGGTCAATGCCAACCTCAGCGCGCTGCTGGACCGCATCCAGGCGATGCAGGTGCGCACGGTCTATCTGCAGGCCTTCGCCGATCCCGATGGCGACGGCACCGCGTCGGCGCTCTATTTCCCCAACGATTATCTGCCCATGCGCGCCGATCTGTTCAATCGCGTCGCCTGGCAGCTCAAGACCCGTGCCGGAGTCGACGTCTACGCCTGGCTGCCGCTGCTCGCCTTCGACCTGCCGGACAGCGCGCGCCAGCAGCAGCTGGCCGTGCAGACGCGTGGCGTCGATGGAGATCGTCAGGTCGCGGATCGCGACTATCGACGGCTGAGCCCGTTCCGCCCCGGTGCACTGGCGATCGTGCGCGGCATCTATGCCGATCTGGCGCGTAACACCTCGGGTATCAACGGCATCCTGATCCATGACGACGCCTATCTGGCGGCCGACGAAGACGCCCAGGCGTGTGCCCCCGAGGCGCGCTGGCCCGGCAGTCAGCGGGCGATCACTGACTGTGACCTGAGCGCTCGCGACAAGACCCGGGCGCTGATCGATTTCAGTCATCAGGCGATCGCCGGCGCACGGGAATACGTCAATCTCAGCAATCGCTTCCGGGTGGCCCGCAACATCTATCCACGAGTGGTGCTCGACCCCGATGCCGAGTCGCGTTTCGCCCAGGCGCTGGGGCCGTTCCTCGACAACTACGACGAAGTGGCGCTGATGGCGATGCCCTATCTTGATGAGGCGGGCATGGCGCGGGACGGCGCTACCGCCAGCCGCTGGCTGGATACGCTGGTCGATCGGGTGATGCGCCACCCTGACGGGCTCGAGAGGACGGTATTCGAGCTGCAGGCCTACGACTGGGCGCGCAAGCGCTGGATCGAGCCACAGCGCTTCAAGGGGTGGATGCACCAGCTGGTACGTCGGGGCGCGCTGAATCTGGCCTACTATCCGGATGATTTCATCGCCGGCCAACCGGCCTTTCAGCCGACGTTCGAGGGCATGAGCCTGAACGAATTTCCCTACTCGACCTTCCCCCTCCGGAGCCAGCCATGATTGCCGATATCGAAGCCTGGATCGGGTCCATCGACTGGCGGGACGCGATGTTCGCGTTCGCGTTCTATTATCCGATATTCATGGCCTGGATGTGGATCATCGGCGGGCTCTGGTTCTACCTGCGTCGCGAGCGCGGCAGAGACATGACCCCGCGGCTCGAGAAGCTGGGGCCGGAGGCGCCTCATGTCAGCATCATCGTGCCGTGCTTCGACGAAGAGGAGCAGGTCGAGCAGACGATCCGCTATGCGCTGGCCACACGCTATCCGGATTTCGATGTCATCGCCGTCAACGATGGCAGCAGCGACGAGACCGGCCCGATCCTCGACCGTCTGGCGGACAAGTACGAACGCCTGCGCGTGATTCATTTCGCCACCAACCAGGGCAAGGCGGTGGCGCTGCGAGCCGGCGCGCTGGCGGCGCCCTCGGACTACCTGGTGTGTATCGACGGCGATGCGCTGCTGCATCCGTTCGCGGTCTACTGGATGATGCAGCATCTTACCGGCGGGCCGCGTGTCGGCGCGGTCACCGGCAATCCGCGCATTCTCAACCGCTCGACGCTGCTGGGCAAGATTCAGGTAGGCGAATTCTCCTCGATCATCGGCCTGATCAAACGGGCTCAGCGCACCTATGGCCGCATCTTCACCGTCTCCGGCGTGATCACGGGCTTCAATCGTGCGGCGCTGGACAGCATCGGTTACTGGCGTTCGGACATGGTGACCGAGGATATCGACGTCTCGTGGCGGTTGCAGATCAACCACTGGGATATCCGTTTCGAGCCTGAAGCGCTCTGCTACATCTATATGCCGGAAACCCTGAAAGGGCTGTGGCAGCAGCGGCTGCGCTGGGCCCAGGGTGGCGTCGAAGTCATGCTGCGCTACGGCAGGCGGCTGCTGTCCTGGCGCCAGCGGCGTTTCTGGGGCGTCGCGCTCGAGTATCTCACAAGCCTGGTGTGGGCCTACGTCATGCTGACCATCGCCGTGCTGTTCTGCGTCGGCTTGTTCGTGCCGCTGCCGGCGCGCTGGCATGTCGCGACGCTGTTGCCGCAGTGGAATGGTCTGCTGCTGGGGGCCACCTGTCTGATCCAGTTTCTGGTCAGCCTCAGCATCGACCAGCGCTATGAACGGGCCGGGTTCCTGCGTCATTACTTCTGGGTGATCTGGTATCCGTTGCTCTACTGGACATTATCGACGTTGACCGCGGTCGTCGCCGTGCCCAAGACACTGCTGGCCTCGCGCCGACAGCGGGCGCGCTGGAAAAGCCCGGACCGCGGGATTCAACCCTGACAGGAGCTTGCGCCATGCAAGAGTCTCATCACGATATCCATCGGCAGCGGGGCGCCATCAGGCTGCCTCGAATCATTCATCGTCCCGACCTGCAGACACGGGGCCAGCGAAGCGTATTCGCGTTGGTGGCGGCTATCGGCTGGCTGCTGTGGCTCTATCTGTTCCTGCCTCTGGCCACGATCGCCAGCTGGATCTTCGGCGGGCATCGGTTCGACGCCTACGTTATCAACAACCATGGTCATAGCTGGTCCTCGCTGACGATCTACGCGGTCACCATCGCCCTGGCGGGGGCTGCGCTGTTGATCTGGGCGTTCTACAACTACCGTCGATTTCGCCATGCCGATCGTCGCCGGCCGGCTTTACCGGTGACTTCCGAACGACTGGCGCTCTCCTTCGGCGTGAGCTCGGACCAGGTCGCCGAGCTGCAGCGCTCCCGTCACATGACGCTCCGGCACGATGCGCAGGGCAACATCGTCGGGACTTCCGAGGGCGAAGGCGCTCGCCCGGCATGACGTAAGGCACGCCCGCTGCGCCGTGCCTCGACGAGAGCGCTCGCGGATTCTAGAATAGCGCTCTCGATAGGCATCTAATGATTTGCGCGTGCAGAAAATGCGATGCTTCGCGCCTTCGCTCTCCCCGGTGAAGGCGCGCTGCTTTTTTCGCCGCCCATGCGCCAATCCCTTTATGTCAGTTCCTGTATGTCAGCTCCCTTTACGTCTACTCCCTTTACGTCAGCCCTTTTACATCAGCCCTTTTACGCCAGAGTGTTTCCATGTCACAACGCATTCCCGATGAAGCACGCCTGCCCGAGCTGACGCTGCGGGGCGTCATTCTCGGTGCCGTCATCACGCTGTTGTTCACCGCCTCCAACGTCTATCTAGGGCTCAAGGTCGGCTTGACCTTTGCCTCGGCGATTCCGGCCGCAGTCATTTCGATGGCCGTTCTACGTCGCATGAAAGGGGCCAACAAGCTCGAGAACAACATGGTCCAGACTCAGGCGTCGGCGGCGGGGACGCTCTCGGCGATCATCTTCGTGCTGCCGGGACTGCTGATGATCGGCTACTGGCAGGGCTTCCCGTTCTGGCAGACGACAGCGATCTGCGCCATCGGCGGCATTCTCGGGGTGCTCTACACCATTCCGCTCCGCCGGGTGATGGTGGTGCAGAGCGATCTTCCCTATCCCGAAGGCATCGCAGCCGCGGAAATCCTCGAGGTGGGCAGCCGCAGTTCCCGTGCGTCGGCTGAACAAGAATCCGTCGATCAACGCTCGGATGACGAAAGCGCTGTCGTCGCAGGCCCGGTCGTTACAAGCCCGCAGCAGGCGAGCGCGGACCCAAGCCGGACGCGCCAGGACGAGAGCCAGACCGCTGGCGAACCCGGTGCCAGAGAGATTCTATTGGGGGGCGTCGTCGCGGCGGCGTTTTCGATCGCCAGCGGTGGCCTGCGCGTGCTGGGAGAGAGCGTCAGCGTATGGTTCTCGGCCGGCCGAGCGGCCTTTCAGCTTTCCACCGGCTTTTCGCTGGCGCTGATCGGCGCCGGCTATCTCGTAGGCATCGTCGGCGGCATGGCGATGTTGATCGGCACGCTGATCGCCTGGGGCATCGCGGTACCGTGGCTGACCAGCATCACGCCGTTGGAAGCGGGGCAGTCACTGGCCGACGCCGGCATGGCACTGTGGTCGGATAAGGTTCGTTTCATCGGTGCCGGCACCATCGGTATCGCCGCGGTCTGGACCCTGGCGACGCTGTTCAAGCCGATGCTGGTCGGCATTCGCACCTCGCTCGGCGCGATGCGTGGAGATCACGGCGCCTTCCGTGAGCAGCCGCGTACCGACCGCGATCTGCCGGCAGGCATCATTCTGGCATTGACCGGCGTGCTGCTGGTGCTATTGACCGGCGTCTTCGCGATCTTTCTGCATCAGGCCGCGCCGCAGCTGGGCGGTGGCGCATTCTGGGCATTGACGCTGGGCAGCGTGATCTTCGCCGGCGTGTTCGGCTTTCTGATCGCCGCGGCCTGCGGTTACATGGCCGGGTTGGTCGGATCGTCGAGCAGCCCGATTTCGGGCATCGGCATCGTCGCGGTCATCCTGGTGTCGCTGTTGCTGCTCGGCTTCACCGCTGTCAGCGATGCCTTCGACGCCTTGGATCCCGAAGTCGCCCGCATGCTTCCCACGGCGCTGGCGCTGTTCGTGACCTCGGTCATTCTCGCCGTGGCGGCGATCTCCAATGACAATCTGCAGGATCTCAAGACGGGTTATCTGGTCGGCGCCACGCCCTGGCGTCAGCAGGTGGCATTGATCATCGGCTGTCTGATCGGTGCCATGGTGATTCCGCCGGTACTGTCGCTGCTCTACAACGCTTACGGCTTCGTCGGCGCGATGCCGCGCGAGGGAATGGATCCCGGCCAGGCATTGGCGGCACCGCAGGCGTCGCTGATGACGGCCATCGTGCGCGGCGTGTTTTCCCACGATCTCGAATGGACGATGATCATCATCGGTGTGGCGATCGGTGCCGCATTGATCGGCGTCGACGAGTGGTTACGCAAGCGGGGCGGTAGCGCCCGGTTGCCAGTGCTGGCGGTGGGGATCGGCATCTATCTGCCGCCGAGCATCAACATGCCGCTGGTGATCGGCGCCGTACTCGGCTGGCTGATCGACCGCCGCCTGCGAGCCCGCGCGCTGGCGCGAGGCGACGATGTCGAGCGCGCCTCGGAGCTGCCGCGCCGCCGCGGAGTCCTGCTCGCCTCGGGGCTGATCGTCGGCGAGAGCCTGGTCGGCGTGATGCTGGCCGGCGTCATTGGTCTGAGCGGAGCGCCGGCGCCGTTGGCGCTGGTCGGCGACGATTTCGCCGGCACCGCTCAGTGGTTGGGGCTGGTGGTGTTCATCGCCGTCTGCGTCGGTTTCTATCGACGCGTGCTGGCATCGCCCAGAACCGGATAATACCGCGGGCTCAGAGCGTCGAATCATTGGGCAGGATCACCGGCGTGGTGGCGATGCCGCCGATCTCGACGTCGATCTCGAACAGCGCGCCCGCCAGCGGTTCGTCGGAGCAGCCGGTGGCGGCCGAAGTGACGAACAGGCGTTCGAGTGTCCCGCCGCCAAAGGTGCAGGACGTGGGGCGGGACACGGGCAACTCGACCTCCCGGTCGAGCGAGCCATCGGCGTGATAGCGCGCGATGCGGCCGCCGTCCCATAGCGCGATCCACAGTCCCCCTTCGCGATCGCAGGTCATGCCGTCCGGATAGCCGGCGCCTGGCGCCAGTCGAATGTGCTCGCGCCGATTCGTCAGTTCGCCGTCGTCATCGAGATCGAAAGCGAACACGATCTGGCGTGCGCTGTCGTTATGATAAAGTGTGCCACCGTCGGGACTGATGGCGGGGCCGTTGGTGACATGGTATTCGCTGTCCATCTCGATCAGGCCGCGGCTATCGAGGCGGAACAGGTGACCACGCACCTCGGCCTCGGCGTCGTCCATGGAGCCGAACCACAGCCGGCCGTGACTATCGCTTCCGGCGTCGTTGAGGCGGTCGCCGGCCGGCAGCCATTCGATCGGCGTCAGGCGTTTGCCGATACGCAGGCCGTTGTCGTCGAGTTCGAGTTCGACCACGCCGGAAAGCAGGCCGGCGACGAAGCCACCGCCCTCCCGCGGTAGCAGCCAGCAGCAGGCCTCGTCGAGATCCCAGCTCTGGCGTTGGTCGCCGTCGGGATAGTAGGCGTGCAGTCTGGCCTGGCGGATGTCGACGAACAGCAGCGCGCGAAGGCTGTCGGACCAGATGGGGCCCTCGCCGAGTTCGGCGCCGATCTTCCAGACCACCGTTTCGTCCTTGTGCATGAGGGTTCTCTCCCGGGACTAGTGAAGTGTCGGTTGGTGTTGGTATCCGTCTCTCTCAGGATTGATACTGTGATGTTCATTGAGGCCGTTGTCACCGCCTTCGTTAGCATAGTGGCGGTGTCGATGAAGGAAACAGGATTGTTGAAACGAGCAAGGATCCAAGAGCGATGAGGCGTGTCGAGGTGCCATCGTGAAGTGTCTGGTGTTGCAAGCGGAGCACTGCCTGAATCTGGCGCTGCGCGACACCGCGGCGCAGCGCAGTGATATCGCCTATGTGTCGGCGCCCGAGGCGGTCGATGTCGAGGTGCTGGCGTCAATCAAGCCGGAGGTGGTGATCGTGCCGCCGCTGGCGGACCCCGGCCGCTGCGAGCCGGCGGTGGTGTATACGCACGCCAATCGGGTCGAGGCGCTGCTCGAGGCGTGTCAGACGTTACGAATTCCGCTGGTCTGGTGCGTCTCGGACGCGGTCTACGAGGATGGCGCGGAAGGGCCGATCGACGAGGCAGTCGTGCCGCGGCCGCGCGACACCGCGATGCGGCGTCTCGTTGCCGTCGGTGAGGGCGTGCGCCGATACCCGCAGCACCTGATACTGCGTCTGGGTCCGCTGTTCGGCAGTGAAGGCGACGATGCCTGGTTGAGTGACCTGGTGACGGCATTGATGCACGGTGAAACGGTGCGCGCGCCTCAGGATCTGGTGCTGTGCCCGACCTCGGTCACGGCCGTGGCGCGGGCGCTGACGGGGATGCTGCTGCAGCTCGCCAGTGGCGCCGGAGCCTGGGGGACCTACCATCTCTGCGGCACCGAACCGGTCAGCGTCTTCACCTACTGCTCCGTGGTCCGGACCCAGCTCGAGACGCGCCTCGAGGGGGTGGGCGTGTCCATGACACTTGGCGAATTGCAGGCGCTCAATCAGCACCACGATACGCCGTTGCGGCGAGTGCTCGATTGTCGCCGGCTGCTCGATGTCTTCGGGATACACCAGAAGTCCTGGCGGGTAGAGCTGGGCCTGATGCTGGATGCCTGGTGTCAGCAGCACTATCCCGATCGGGAAGAGGCCGATAATGGCAGTCCAGGCACTAGCAGGGGAGAAACGGCCCGCGCATGAAAGTCTTTCGCAGTTTGATCTTTTACATCGGTTATTTTCTGGCGATTCTGGTTTCCGGCCTGTTGATGCTGCCGATCGGTTTCGCGCTGCCGGTGCGTTCACGATTCCAGCTGTTCAATTGGCATAACCGGTTTATCGTCAGCTGGCTGTCGCTGACCTGCGGCGTCCGCTACCACGTGCAGGGCCGCGAAAGAGTGCCCGAGGGGCCGTGCGTGGTACTGGCCAACCATCAGAGCGAGTGGGAGACCGTCTACCTGCAGTTGCTGAAGACGCCGATCTGTACCGTGCTCAAGAAGGAGCTGCTCAGCATCCCGCTGTTCGGCTGGGGCGTGCGCCTGCTGAAACCGATTCCGCTGGACCGTTCGAGGCCTTCGGCCGCGATGCGTCAGGTCCTTTCCCACGGCAGACAGCGTCTGGAGGAGGGGCTGTCGGTACTGATCTTCCCAGAGGGTACGCGCGTGCCGCCGGGAGAGCGCCGTCGCTTCAACAAGAGCGGCGCGGTGATCGCGTGTCGGACGGGTGTGCCGGTGCTGCCTGTCGCCCACAATGCCGGCGAGCGCTGGGGGCGCCACTGGGTCAAGCAGCCCGGCGTGCTCAATGTGGTCGTGGGAGAGCCGATCGCTACCGTGGGGCGCCGGCCTGAGGAGGTGATGGCCGAGATGGAGGCCTGGATCGAGCGTACGCTGGACGAGATCTCCGAAGTCCCGCGTCCGCCGCTGCCGGAAAAAGCCCCGCCGGCAGAGCTTCCCTCCTGAGCGATGAAGGGCGCGATCGGTATGAGATAGTCATGAAAAAGGCGCCCCGCGGGGCGCCTTTGCGTTGGTGACGATGATCGCTCGGGCTCAGCTCTCGAAACGATCCAGCACCAGACAAGCGTTGGTACCGCCAAAACCGAAGCTGTTGGACAGCACACGCCGAACATCGACATCATCGCGACGTTGGCGAACGATATCGAAACCGTTGGCCTGCTCGTCGAGCGTGTCGATATTGGCCGAGGCGCAGATGAACCGGTTCTGCATCATCAACAGCGAGTAGACCGCCTCCTGCACGCCGGTAGCGCCCAGCGAGTGACCGGTCAGCGACTTGGTCGAACTCATCGCCGGCGTGCTGTCGCCGAACACTTCGCGAATCGCCTTGAGCTCGGCGACATCGCCCACCGGCGTCGAGGTGCCGTGGGTGTTGACGTAGTCGACCTTGCCTTCCAGTCCGGCCAGCGCCTGACGCATGCAGCGTGCCGCCCCTTCGCCGGAGGGCGCGACCATGTCATGGCCGTCGGACGTGGCACCGTAGCCGGTGATCTCGGCATAGATCTTGGCGCCGCGGGCCTTGGCGTGTTCGAGCTCTTCGACCACCAGCATCCCGCCACCGCCGGCGATGATGAAACCGTCGCGATCCACGTCATAGGGCCGCGAGGCCTTTTCCGGGGTGTCGTTGTAGTGGGTGGTCAGCGCTCCCATTGCGTCGAACAGGCACGACAGCGTCCAATGCTCTTCCTCGCCGCCGCCGGCGAACACCACATCCTGCTTGCCGAGCTGGATCTGCTCGACGGCGCTGCCGATGCAATGGGCCGAAGTGGCGCAGGCGGAAGAGATGGAGTAGTTGATACCCTTGATCTTGAACGGCGTTGCCAGGCAGGCCGATACCGTGCTGCCCATGGTCCGGGTGACCCGGTAAGGGCCGACGCGACGCAGGCCTTTCTCGCGCATCACGTCCGCGGCTTCGACCTGATTGGCGCTGGAAGCGCCGCCGGAGCCGGCGATCAGACCGGTGCGCGGATTGGAGACGTCGTTGGCCTCCAGCCCGGCGTCGTCGATAGCCTGCTGCATGGCGATGTAGGCGTAGGCTGCCGCATCGCCCATGAAGCGCAGCTGCTTGCGATCGACCAGCGCTTCGATATCGATGTCGACCACGCCTGCGACCTGACTACGAAAGCCGAGTTCGGCATATTCCGGTTTGAAACGGATACCGGAGCGCCCCTGGCGCAGGGAATCGAGGACCTGTTGGGCGTCGTTGCCCAGGCAGGAAACGATACCCAGGCCGGTGACTACCACTCGTTTCATGGAAGCCTCCCGCTCAGAATTTCTCAGTATTGGTGAACAGACCCACACGCAGATCATTGGCCTGGTAGATATCCTGGCCGTCGACCGATAGCGTGCCGTCGGCGATGCCCAGCACGAGGCTACGAGTGATCACGCGCTTGATCTGGATGTGATACGAAACCTGGCCGGCGGTTGGCAGAATCTGCCCGGAAAACTTGACCTCGCCGCAGCCCAGCGCGCGTCCGCGGCCGGGATTGCCGAGCCAGCCGAGATGGAAGCCCACCAACTGCCACATGGCATCCAGGCCCAGGCATCCGGGCATGACTGGATCGCCCGGGAAATGGCACTGGAAGAACCACAGGTCGGGGTGGATATCCAGTTCGGCGATGATCTCGCCCTTGTGGTATTTGCCACCATCCTCATTGATCCGCGTGATGCGATCGAGCATCAGCATGTTGGGAGCGGGCAACTGGGCGTTGCCGGGGCCGAACAGTTCCCCCCGGCTGCATTTCAGCAGATCGTCTTGGCTGAAAGAGTGCTGTCTGGTCACTGGCGCATTCCGAGAATCGAAAAAGAGTTTACCTCGAGGATTCCGAGGCGCGGCCAGTCTAATGGCTGCGGGCACTGATTGCACGTCGGCTGCAGCCTAGTCGCGTGAAGCGCAGGGCGCAATGATCGGTATCACGCTTGCTCTGGCGAATGCCGCCGGGGCATGATGCCCGAACGGGACAGGGATCTCCGCGATAGCCGCCGGGCTAACCATAACGACGATAAACGACGAGCTATGTGGCCTTACTTTACGCTGAATCGACCGCTGATCTGGTTGGCAGTAGCGGCACTGGCTGCCGCTAGCGTACTGCCGTTGCTGCCTCTTCGAATGGCGGCGCTGGCGCTCGTGACCATTGGCGTGGCCGATGGCTGGCGCCAGATCCGACGCGAACATCAACGTCGTCGCCTGAGCGAGCAGGCTCTCGAGCTCTCTCAGGACGGCGTGATGATTACCAACGCCGACAATCGCATCGTCACCATCAATCCCGCCTTCACACAGATCACCGGCTATACCCTCGACGAGATTCGAGGGCTCGACCCGTCCTCGCTCTCCGCCGGTCGCCATGACAAGACTTTCTATGATCGCTACTGGCAGTCGCTGAAGACCACCGGACACTGGGAAGGCGAAATCTGGAACCAGCGCAAGCACGGCGACCAGTATCCGGAATGGGTGCGAATCCAGGCGTGTCACGACGGCAAGGGCCGGGTCTCCCATTATGTCGGCATATTCACCGATATCAGCCGGCACAAGGCGCGCGAGCAGGATCTGCGCCGTATCGGTTTCGAGGATCCGTTGACCGGCCTGCCCAACCGGCGAAGGCTGCACGATCTGCTGGCCTCGCGGCTGCGCCATCTGCGCGCCGGGGAAGGCCTGGATCTGGCGCTGATCGACATCGATGCTTTCAAGTCGATCAATGACAGTTTGGGTGTCGACAGCGGAGATCGCCTGCTGTCCCGATTCGGCCAGCGTCTGGCCGCGCAGGTGGCCGGTGGCATCGTCGGGCGCCTGGGCGGCGATGAATTTCTGGTCATTCGCACCACCACATTCGACGATCATGAAAAGTGGGTAGCCAGCCTGCGCGAACACCTGAGCGAACCCTTCGAGATCGATGAAAGCTCGCTACGACTGGGTCTGACCATCGGCAGCTGCCGGGCACCCGAGGATGGCAGTGATCCCAACGTGCTGTTTCAGCGACTGGAATCGGCGCTCTACAGCGCCAAACGTCACGGTCGGAATCACGATCGGCGCTTCCGGCCCTCGCTGGATATCGACACCGACCGCCAACTGATTATTCTCAACGATCTACGCCAGGCTCTGGCTCAGGGCTCGCAGTTGGAAGTCTATTATCAGACCCAGCATCGTCTCGACGACGGCGGCATGGTGGGGATGGAAGCCCTGCTGCGCTGGCATCATCCCGAGCATGGCATGATTCCGCCCAGCGAATTCATCCCGTTGGCGGAACGCCATGGATTGATGTCGGCGCTGGGGAGCTGGGTCATCGACCAGGCCGTGGCGCAGTTGGCAGCCTGGCGAGGCCAGGGGCTCGACGTGCTACCCATCTGGGTCAATCTCTCGGCGCTGCAGCTGATTCAGGGCGATCTGGAATCTCACCTGATCTCGACACTGAATCAGTACCGGGTGCCGACGCGGCTGCTGGGTCTGGAGTTGACCGAATCGGTGCTGCTCGACGAGCGCGCCGGCGATATCTCTCCGCGACTGGAATCCCTGCGGAGCAGGGGGATGCAGATAGCGATCGACGATTTCGGTACCGGTTACTCGTCGATGGCCTATCTCAAGCGTCTGCCGATCGACAAGCTCAAGCTCGATCGGGAATTCATTCGTGCCCTGCCGCACGACCCCGCCGATGCGGCGATCACTTCCGCGGTGCTGGCGATGGCACAGGGTCTGCATCTGGATGTCATCGCCGAAGGCGTAGAGACCATCGAGCAACGCGACTTCCTGCTGGCGAGAGGGTGTCGCCACGTACAGGGCTACCTTTATGCCCGGCCGGAGCCGGCCGGTGAAGTGGAGACACGGCTGCGACAGGCGGTGGAGAGCGTCTACTCGCACTCCTGACCGCGCAATCGCAACCAGAAGCGATCTCGCGCGTGAGCCGCGATCACACGCTGCCGATCAGGGGCGCGGGGCGAGCACCGGGCTTGGCCAGCAACAGATGGCAGGTGCCGATCGCGCGTTCCAGAAAGGCGCCCTCGCAGTAGCAGAGGTAGTAGCGCCACATACGAATGAAACGTTCATCGTAGCCAAGCTCTCGCACCTGATCGAGACTGGCTTCGAAACGCAGACGCCATTCGCGCAGCGTGCGCGCATAGTGCAGACCGATTTCGTCGAGATCGAGCAGATTGAGCTGGGTATGTCGACTCAGCCCGGTGAGCAGCGCGGTATGGGAAGGCAGAAAGCCGCCGGGGAAGATGTAGCGTTTGATGAAATCCATCTCGCGTTTGGCCGCTTCGAAGCGCTGATCGCGAATGGTGATGCACTGAAGCAGTGCCAGGCCATCGGGCGTTAGTAATCGATCGACGCAGCCCAGATAGGTGCCCAGATACTGATGGCCAACCGCCTCGACCATCTCGATCGACACCAGCCGATCGAAACGGCCTTCGAGATTGCGGTAATCGTCCCTGAGTAGCGTGATGCGATCCTCGAGCCCGGCTTCGCGCACACGGGCCGCGGTGTAGGCGTACTGCTCTTCCGAGATGGTCGTGGTGGTCACGCGGCAACCTCGAGTCCTCGCGGCATGAATCGCCAGTCCTCCCCAGCCGGTACCGATCTCCAGCAAATGGTGATGCGGTTCCAGCGCGAGCTTGTCGAGAATGATGTCGAGCTTGTGCGTCGAGGCTTCTTCCAGCGTGGCCTCGGCGTGGGGAAACACCGCGCTCGAATACATCCAGTGTCGGCGATCCAGAAACGTGGCGAACAGCTCGTTGCCCAGATCATAGTGCGCGGCGATGTGGCGTTTCGAACGCTGCGCGGTGTTGCGCTGTAGCGTGTAGAGGGCGGCCAGCCCCCAGCGGCTGAGCCGGGCGGTGCCGTTTTCCATGCGGTCGTTGACCCGTTCGACGTTGCGCGCGAAGAGACGAATCAGCCCGACCAGATCGTCGACTTCCCAGGCACCATCCATGTAGGCCTCGGCAACGCCCACGGTGCCGCCGAAGGCCAGGCGGCGCCACATGTCGGTATCATGGACGGTGAGTTCGACATGAATCGGCGGCGCATCGGGCATCGGCTGTCCCAGCTCGAGGACCTGGTTTCCCTCGCGCAGTGTCAGGCGGCCGCCTTCCAGGGCGTCGAGTGCCTTGATCAGGCGGGGGCGAAGCCAGCGCGACAGGCGTGGCGATTCCAGGGGCCCTCGAGTGGCCGAAGAGCGGGCGGCTGTCATGATGAGGGCGTCTCCCGTTCTGGGTGGTCGTGAATCGGGGTGCGCTTGAGCCAGAGTCTGAGCGCTTGCCAGTGAATGGTGACGATGGTCTTGAGCGTCATGGCGGGATGCTTGATCAGCTCTGCCATCAGCGCGGCGCGAGTCGCCGGCTTGAGCGTCAGGGTCAGCGTGGCATCGAAGTGACGGGCGTCCTCGTGCCACGTCTCCATGTGCATCATCAACTGACCGTCCGGGGTGTGAAAACGCGGCGTATTGAATCGCCAGTGATAGCGCATCTCCATCGGATTGAACGGCGACACATGCAGACGCTTGTCGAAGGCTGCCCGTTGGGAGTGCCGTTCGGGATCGACCCGGCAGGCATAGACCTGACGCTCGCGCCATGGCGTGTTGGTGACTTCGGCCAGTACGGCCTGCAGCCTGTCCTTTCGATCGTAGGCGTAATAGAGCGTCAACGGGTTGAACAGTATCCCGAACAGCCGGATCTGGCTCAGCATCCGAACCGGCCCGTCCGGCGCGCTGCCCAGCTCCTCCGTCAGGCGCGCACGCACGGCGTCGGCCAGCGGCAGCTCGTGGGGCGTCAGATAGTCCTCGCGGCGGTAGCGGGCCAGGGCGCCGCGGCGGGTGCCGAAGCCCGGCGTCCGCTCCAGTAGCGCCGGCAGCTCATCGAGATCCAGCCACAGCATCCACACGCGATAGTCGAAGGCGTGCCAGCGCGGCAGATAGCGGCGATGACGCAGGTGGCCCACGGCGAGCCGGCTATGGAGGCAGGAATCGCTCATGCCGTTTCGTCCTGGAGCTCGGCCGTCTCCGATGGGTTAGCCGCCGCCTGCGGCTGGCTGCCGTCGATGGCGCCGGCCACGCGCAGCGCGCTCCACACGCCGTCTTCATGAAAGCCATTGCGCCAGTAGGCGCCGCAGAAGTGGGTGCGCCGGGCGCTGTCGGATATTTCGGCGTGGCGAGCCTGCGCCTGCTGCGCGGCAAAGGTGAACTGGGGATGCGCGTATTCGAATCGTCCCAGCACGCGGCCGGGGTCGATGCTGTCATCATCGTTGAGCGTCACGCAGAAGGTGGTGTCGCTTTCAAGCTGCTGGAGAATGTTCATGTTGTAGGTAACCGGTACGCAGGCGTCGGCGTCGCGGCCGTCGAGACGATAGTTCCAGCTGGCCCAGGCGCGCCGTCTTCTCGGCAGCATGCGAGTGTCGGTATGCAGTACCACGCTGTTGCGCCGATAGCCGATCGACCCCAGCACGCTTCGCTCGTCATCGCTGGCCTGCGTTCCGAGGATGCGCAGGGCCTGGTCGCTGTGGCAGGCGAACACCACCTGATCGAACCGCTGTTCCCCGGCAGCCGTTGTGAGTGCCACGCCAGCGCCATCACGGCGAAGGCCGACGACCGGTGTGCCGAGATGAACGCGCTCACGGTAAGGCGCGACTAGCGGGTCGATATAGCTGCGGGAGCCGCCCTCGATGGTGCGCCATTGCGGACGATCGCTCAGCGACAGCAGGCCATGATGATGAAAGAAGCGGACGAAGAACCGCGCCGGGAAATCGTTCATGGCGGCTTCGCTGGCGGACCAGATCGCCCCGCCCATGGGTAGCAGATAGCGACGATGGAAATCCTCGCCGTAGCCGCCGCTGGCCAGGTAATCGCCCAGCGACAGTGACGCCGGTAGGGCATCGGATCGATGATCGCGGATGGCGCGCCGGTTGAAACGCATGATGTCGTTGAGCAGGCGATAGAAGCGCGGGCGCAACAGGTTGCTACGCTGGGCAAACAGACTGGCTAGCGTATGGCCGTTGTACTCGAAGTCGCGGCCGGTCTCGTGAACCGAAAAGCTCATCTCGGTCGCCTGGCCCGTTATCCCCAGCGACGCCATCAGCGCCTCGAAATGCGGATAGGTACGATCGTTGTAGACGATGAAGCCGGTGTCGATCGCGAGCTGCTCGGTCCCGGTGTCGACATCGATGGTTGCCGTATGACCACCCAGGCGTGAGTCTGCCTCGAACAGGGACACCGTGTGTCGACGAGACAGCATGTGCGCTGCGGTCATCCCGGCGATGCCGCCGCCGATCACCGCGATTCGCTGAGCCGGCGGTGTCATGACGAGGCTCCGGCGCGATCCCGGTTGGCGATACGCAGTCCGAAGCGCCGGCGCAGAGCTGGCGGCAGAATGCCCAGCGCCTTGACCAGAAAGGTAAACCGGCGGGGGAAATGGATGTCGAGTCGGCGCCGCTCGAGGCCATCGATGATGTAGCTGGCGGCCTGGTCGGCGTCGATCTGCATCGGCATCGCGAAATCGTTGCGCGCCGTCAGAGGGGTCTTGACGAAGCCCGGATGGATCACGCTGACATCGATCGACTCGGCGGCCAGATCGAGCCGCAGCGATTCCAGAAAATGCGAGATAGCGGCCTTGGAGGCTCCGTACGCCTCCGCTCGCGGCAACGGCAGGTAGGCGGCTGCGCTCGAGACGCCCGCCAGCAGCGGGCGATGCTCTCGATCCCTGGACTGGCGCAGCAGGGGCAGTGCCGCCTCGATGGCGTGGAGCGTTCCCCGGAAGTTGGTCGAAAACACCCGCTCGACCAGATCGACATCGAAGTGATCGATATCCAGGTACTCGCAGGTGCCGGCGTTGAGCAGCGCGATATCGAGACCGCCGAAAGCGTTGTCGATGGCGTTGCCGGCGCGGCGGGTGGCATCGCGATCGGTAAGATCGGCCGGTACGACCAGCGCATTGTCATGACCGGCCGCCAGCGCCTGCAAGGCCTCCTCTCGGCGCGCCGTCAGGGCGACCTGGTGTCCATCGGCCAGCAGACGCTTGGCCAGTGCTTCGCCGATACCCGATGTCGCTCCCGTCAGCCAGATACGCCGGGATCCCGATAGACTCGCCATGATTGATCCTCTTCCCTTGGAAAACGCGACGACGCTGTCGACGGCCGGCCTCGATGGTCGAAAGGGATGACTACAGGCGCTTCTTGACGCCCCGGATCATCCAGCCCAACAGCGGTACCCGTTCATACAGCATGGCGCCGACATCGAAGTAGTCACGGTGACGACAGACACGATGACCTCGCCACTGCAGCCGGGAACACCCGGCCACGTTGACGGTACGGCCGCCATCCAACCTTGGATGCGTCAAGTGCATGGTCCAGGTCAGAAAGCTGGTATTGCCGACCGTCTGACGGTCATGAAAATCGAAATGGCAGTGCTGTACGCCATCCATCAGTTCGGCGTAGTAGCTCATGACGCGATCGCGGCCGACGTGATGGTGTAGAGGGTCGGTGAAGTCCACGTCGTCGCTGTAGCACTCGGCCAGTGCCGGCAGTTCGCTCGTCGTCAACGGCTGAAACCGGGCACAGAAATGCGTGACCGAATCGATGCTGGGAACTTCGGCTGTCATCGCGGTAGCCTCCCGGGTCATGGGCAAGGATTGAGGACGGTACCCCAGGCAGGCGCCGCAGCTAGGCGCGGCACCGCGACCAGGCGCTCGCATCGCGGCCAGCAGGCGCGGGCCAGGTCAGCCCAGGCTCTTGAACGCCTCCAGGGCACGCTCCCTGGCACGTCGATGATCGACGATCGCCTGGGGATAGCCGGTCTGTCGGCGCTGATCCGGGCTGGGCTGATGTCGGGACTTGACCGGGAGTTCGGCCAGTTCCGGCAGCCAGTGAGTGATGAACTCGGCGTCCGGATCGAAGCGGCGGGACTGGGTGGTCGGGTTGAAAATCCGGAAATAGGGGGCTGCGTCGGTACCGGTCGACGCGGCCCACTGCCAGCCGCCGTTGTTCGAGGCGAAGTCTCCGTCGACCAGATGCTGCATGAAAAAGGCCTCGCCACGACGCCAGTCGAGCAGCAGGTGCTTGCTCAGGAACATGGCGGTGACCATGCGCAGCCGATTGTGCATCCAGCCGGTGGCGACCAGCTGGCGCATGGCGGCGTCGACCAGCGGAAAACCGGTGCGGCCTTGGCACCAGGCGTCGAACTCCTTGTCGCTGTAGCGCCAGCTCAACTTGTCGGTCTCGGGTTTGAACGGCCGGTAACGACAGACGCGGGGAAAGCCCACGGCGATATGCTGATAGAACTCGCGCCATACCAGCTCGTTGGTCCAGCTCGTGAGCCCTGCATCGCCATCGCCGAGATGACCGCCGTTGTTCGCCATGACCGCCTGCAGGCACTGGCGATACGAGATCATGCCGGCCGAGAGATAGGCCGACAGTTCACTGGTACCGGCGAGGGCGGGGAAGTCGCGGTCGTTATCGTATCGACGCGCCCGCTGCTGCAGAAATCGCGCCAGCCGATCGGCGGCGGCCTCCTGGCCAACCGGCCAGCTTGGACCGTCGTCCGATGAAGACTCGGTGTTTCGAGAGGACCCGGTGTTCCGAGAGGACTCGGTCGGGACGATCTCGGAGCGATCCTGACTAGGGAGGTCGGGAATGTCGTCGCCAGAGATGTCCGGTCTGGTTTGACGGGAAGGCGTTTCACGCAGCGCCAGCTGTTCGCCGCCGACGCGCTGGTGCCAGGCTTTGGCGAAGGGAGTGAAAACCTTGTAGTAGTCGTCCTGTCCGGTGAGCAGCTCGCCGGGCTCGAATGCGATGTGATCGGTGTAGTCGAACACTGCGAGGTTCGCTCGGGCGAACTCCGCCGCGACCTTTTCGTCGCGGGAGCGTTCGTCCAGCGGATATTCGCGGTTAAAGTGCAGCGCCTGCGCGTCGACATCGCGGGCCGCTTTCAGCAGCGCCTTCGGCGCGGCCTCGAAGTCGCCGATGTCACGGTAGAGCAGCGGAATGCCGAGCTCGGCCAACTCCCCCTGTAGCGCCACGACGCCGCGATGCAGAAACGAGATCTTGTTGGCGCCGTGACCATGACCACGCCACTGGCTTCGACAGGCAAGGAAGATGCCGATCACCGGTCCTTTCTCGGCCGCCGCGCTCAGCGCGGAGTGATCGAGCGTCCTGAGGTCGTTGCGAAACCACACGAGTTGAGTGGATGAGGCCGAGTGCTTGGCTGCCATGGAAACGTCCCTGTTGCCGATGGGTAAACGACGCGTCCCTGCGTCAAAGTCGGTGTGCCCGTTCCGCGGCTAGTCGCGACCCTTATTCTCGACTTGCGCCGGGAAACCCGTGCTGCGAGGCCTCGGGGGCGGCGCCATCACCTCATGGGGGCAACGGGATTGGCCGCCGCGTCGATAACCGAACGCATTCGGCTCAGAGCCTGGCCCATGTCCTCGCCCAGGATGGCGACCGGTGTGTTCTCGAAATCGGTGGCGCGGATGCGAGCCACGGGCCCCACCAGACAGACCGGCACTTCGCTCTGCTCCGCCAGTCGCGGAAGCTGTCGCCGGATCACGTCGCTACGCTCGGCATGGCTACTGGCAAGCAGCAGCGCCTTGATTCCCAGGCGTTCGGTGGCCAGTGGCAACTCGCTCAACGGCATGTCGCCATCGATCAGTTGAACCCGATAGCCCGCCGCCGAGGCCGCCAGACCCATCAGCATGGCCCAGAAGCCGCTGCTGTCGTCGGGGAGCCGGGCAACCAGAATCTCGCCAGCGTTGCTGACCTGATTGGTGTGATAGACCCGCGTGCCGATCCGGGTGCGCAGAAATGACTCCAGCACTCGCCGTTGCAGCGTGGCGCCGAACTGATCGCCCCAACGCTCCTCGAGCTGCGAGACAACGGGTTGCCACAGTTCCGCAATGCATAGGCTGACCGGGTAGAGCGACAGACTCTGATTGAACAGGACTTCCAGTCGGCCGGTGTCGAGCGACTCGACCGCCTGGATCAGATGCTGGCGTTGACTGGCCCAGTCACCCATCTGCGGGGCGGGCGTCTCGACCGATTCCGGCTGTTCGATCAGTTCGCGGACCTGACTGACCGGTACGCCGCGATTGAGCCATTGCAGAATGCGCTCGACGCGTTCGATGTCGTCACGGCCATAAAGGCGGTGACCCTTGGGCGTGCGCTGGGGCCGAATGAGGCCGTAGCGGCGCTCCCAGGCACGAAGTGTGACGGAATTGACGCCAGTGAGTCGCGATACTTCACGAATCGGGTAGAGCGGCGCGGCACTGGAATCCATAGCCGTGTTAGTCATGCAAGTCCTCCTGCGAGGTCTCTGCGTGCGCCGTCTCGTCGAATGGGATGGTCATATCATTGCTGCGAGTCATTGTCATGAGTTTCGAAATTGTCAGCAGTGGCTGGCGGCGATCGATTGCCCGAGCCTGTCCCGAAGTCCTGTCGGCGTTGCTTACGCATCGCAGCGTGTGATCCAGGGACTCAAGTCATGGGCTCAAGGGCGATCGAGTCGATGGCGCTCGATCCCGAAACAATGACTTCGACGAGTCGTGACGAGACGATGACGACTGTCTCGATGAGTTCAGAATGGGGCAATATATTGTACGGTTCAAGCAATCTGTACAATTTTTATATCCTGTGCCGGTCACGTTCGTTCATGCTGTGGGTCAGGTTCGGCGATGCCGACCAGCCGCGAAGAACCGCAGAGGTACCTCGATTCGGGTGATGCCGCGGGCCGCTAGCGGGCGTTGCTGGCCAGCAGAATCGTTGCATGCTGCTTTCTGACAGAGGTGGCCGAACCTGACTATGCTGCGATAGGCCGTTGCAGAGCTGACCCGTTGCAGAGATAAATTGTACAACACGAGTATAACGGAGGGTATCTATCATGCGTCTATTGATCACGGGCGGTACGGGATTCGTGGGGCGGCGGCTGGTAGAGCGCGCGTTGGTCGCGGGCCACGAGGTGATGGTGGTCTCCCGGGATCCGGAGCGGGCAGCCCAGAAGCTGCCTCACAACGTCCGCATCGGTGACGACGCCACGGACTTCGCCGACGCGTTGCCGGAGGCCATCGTCAATCTGGCTGGCGAACCGATCGCCGACCGGCGCTGGAGCGATCCCCAGAAGACCCGGCTGGTCGAGTCACGCCGTCATGCCACGCGAGATGTCGTCGCGCTTTGCGAGCAGCTGGCGCAGCGCGATCAGGCGCCACGCGTACTGGTCTCCGGTTCGGCCATGGGCTATTACGGCGATCAGGGGGATCACGATGTCACCGAGCAGACGCCGCCCCACGACGAGTTCGCCCACCGGCTGTGTCAGGCCTGGGAGCGGGAAGCGCTCAAGGCCGAGGCGTTTGGGGTACGCGTCGTGTGTCTGCGGACCGGACTGGTGCTGGACGCGGGTGGTGGCACCCTGGCCAAGATGATGCCGGCGTTCAAGCTGGGGGTGGGCGGCCGCCTAGGAGATGGGCATCAGTACATGCCGTGGATTCACCGCGAGGATCTGGTCGGCGCGATCGAATTCCTGCTCGAGGAAGAGAGCCTGAGCGGCGCGGTCAATGGGTCAGCGCCGCAGCCCGTGACCAACGCCGAATTCACCCAGGCGATGGGGCGCCATCTGCATCGTCCGACGCCGTTTCGTGTACCCGCACCGCTGCTGAAGCTCGGTCTGGGGGAGATGTCCCGCCTGCTGTTGACCGGGGCCTGCATGCGCCCCGAGCGGTTACAGCAAGCCGGCTTTACCTTTCGCTATCCCTCGTTGGACGCGGCGCTGGCGGCGATCGTCTCGCGCTGACGCCCGCCGTCTCTCTAGCGGGCGTCCTTGTCGACGGTCACGATCACCCGTACCGCATCGAGTCGCAGCGCGGCGCCTTCGATGGCGATGTCCAGAGCATGGCGCTCATCGCTCAGCGCCTGCAGCTCGTCATCGCGAATCGCGCCATTGTGACGAGCCAGCGCCTTGAGCCGGGAATGTTCGAGATCGAGCGTCTCGCGCATCTGCTGCTGGGCGCGCTCGATCAGCGTCGGCAGCTCGCGCTGGGCTTCCTGCTCGCCCTGTTTGAGCAGCTCCCGCAGCTGATCGTGGCGGGATTTGAGCAGCTCCCGCGAGACCCCTTTCTTGACCCGCTGAAGGTTGCGTGACAGGCCGCTGAAGGTGACCTTGTCGGACAGATTGGCCCCGCTCTCGTCGAGCAGCACCCGTACCCCGGTATCCGGCAGGAAGCGACCCAGCTGCAGGCGTTTCGGGGCCGGGCAGTGGGTCCGGAAAATCAGCTCCAGCATCAGGCGGCCGCCGGGAATGCTCGGATGCTTGAGGAGGGCGAGTGCCGTGTTGCCCAGGCTCGAGTCGAGTACCCGTTCCATCACCGTGGTGATCAGCGGATGCTCCCACGACAGGCGCTGGATATCGTCCCGGGCCAGGGCTCGGGTGCGCGAGTAGGTCACGGTGTACCCTTCGTCACCCTGGGCCAGCCCCGGCAGGCTGTCGATCATGTGCGCGCCGGGCGACAGGTGGATCTGGCCGTTGCCCAGCTCGCGGCTATCGACCCCGAACACATCCAGCGCCTGATCGACGTAGCGGGGCAGGGCGCTGTCGTTGTCCTGCTCCACGATTGCGCTGATCACCGCGTCGGCCCGCTCGGGGCGGCAGGCGTTCCACTCCAGCAGGCGATTTCGGCCCGCTTCGCGTTCGGCCAGGCGGGCATCGTTGAAGGAGCGAGTCTCGCTGATGAGCGTGTCGAGGCTGCCGTTTGCCGTGGCACCATCGTCGTCAAGGCTCTCCCGCAGGGCGTCGCCGAAGGCCGCCAGCACGTCACCCCCTGCCGCGTGCGGCGCTTCGAATGCCGCGAGACCTTCGTGATACCAGCGCAGCAGCGTCGCGCCGGGACTCTTCTCGATCACCGGCACGTGAATATCGATCGGATGCAGCTGACCGATCCGGTCGAGGCGTCCGATACGCTGTTCGAGCAGATCGGGGTGCCACGGCAGATCGAACATCACCAGATGGTGGCAGAACTGGAAGTTGCGCCCCTCGGAGCCGATCTCGGAGCAGATCAGTACCTGGCAACCGCCGTCGTCGTCGGCGAACGCGGCGGCGGCGCGATCCCGTTCGACCAGACTCATCTCTTCATGGAAGACCGGAGCCTGGAGGCCGGCACGCACGCGTAGCGCCTCGGCCAGATCCACGGCGGTCTGACGCCAGTGGGCGATCACCAGCGTTTTCTGCTGGCTGCCGAGAGTCTCGAGCTGGCCGATCAGCCAGTCGACGCGCGGGTCGAATCGCCACCACGGCGTGTCATGCTGGATAGCGGCATCGTGCAGGGCACGGTAGGCCGCCTCGGGATAGAGTCGGGCGTCGTGGGTGCTCAGTTCGGCGGCGGTCAGCCGAGCGGCGAAGTGGTCGTTTCCTTCGCGGAGCTCCGCGAACTGGTCGCGATAGGCCGCCGGCATCGCCAGCGTGGCGGTATGCAGATGACGTTCGGGAAAGCCGCCGACATGGCGCCGGCTGTTGCGGAACATGACCCGGCCGGTGCCGTGCCGATCCAGCAGCTGTTCGCGCAGCTGGCGGCGTACGCTATCGCGCTGCGCGGCGTCGCTTTCCGGATCCAGCAGCGTGCCGAGCAGCGCCAGGCTGTCGCTGTCGTCGATAAGCGCGGCGAGACGCTGGCGATCGGCATCCTCGCCGGGCAGCCGCTCCAGCGCTTCGACCGCTTCGGCGACCGCGGTATAGCCATTCTCTTCCTCGCGAAAGCGTTCGAGGTCGTGATAGCGGTCGGGGTCGAGCAGGCGCAGCCGGGCGAAGTGGCTCTCCAGCCCCATCTGTTCGGGGGTCGCCGTCAACAGCAGTAGCCCCGCGATTCGACGCGACAGCCGCTCGATGCAGGCGTAGCCGGGGCCTTCCGCCTGCGGCGTCCAGTCGAGATGATGCGCCTCGTCGACGATCAGCAGGTCCCACTGGCAGCTTTCCGCCTGACGCTGGCGCTGCGGATTGGCGAACAGCCACTGCTGGCTGGCCAGGATGCACTGGCCCGTCTCGAAAGGGTTCTCCTCGTCGAAAGATTCGCTCTGGGCCTCGTCCAGCAGCGTGACCGACAGCGAGAAGCGGCGCAGCAGCTCGATCAGCCATTGGTGTGTCAGGCTGGCGGGGACCAGAATCAGCGCTCGGCTGGCACGTCCGGTGAGCAGCAGGCGATGCAGTATCAGCCCGGCTTCGATGGTCTTGCCCAGGCCAACTTCGTCGGCCAGCAGCACGCGCGGGGCATGGCGTCGGGAGACTTCGTCGGCAATGTAGAGCTGGTGAGGGATCAGGTCGATGCGCGGCCCTGCCAGCCCCAGCGCGGGGCTGCGTGCAATGCGCTGATGGTGGTGCAGCGAGCGATAGCGCAGTTCGAACCAGTCGTTGCGATCGACCTGGCCGGTCAGCAGGCGATCCTGAGCCTGATGAAAGCGCATGCTGTCGGAGAGCTTGGCCTCGTTGAGCGAGACCGGCTCGCCCGCATCGGTATGGCCATGATAGATCACGCAGCCGTCGCGCTCCTCGACTCGCTCGACGGTCAACTGATCGCCGTCGGCGGTATCGATACGATCACCGGGGCCGAAGACCACGCGGGTCAGCGGGGACTGGCGGGCGCTGTAGGTACGGGTTTCCTGGCTGGCGCTGAAAAGCACGGTGACGCTGCGCGTATCGGCGGTGAGAATGGTGCCAAGCCCGAGCTCGGTTTCGCCGTCGCTGATCCATCGCTGGCCGGGAGAGAATTCGCTCATGATGCCTCGGTGGTGTGTACGCTGCGGAAACGGATCGAATGGGCGAGGCATTCTAGCGTAAACGGCGTGCCGCCTTAAGCATTGAACGGTTCAGCGTGCTGTGGGATCGGCGTTACACTGCGCCGACGAGCCGCTGGACGAGCCTCTGGGGTAGACTCGTTGCAGGCGTCGCGGATGGGAGCGCGATAGTCGAAACACGTCACGAGGAGAGATTATGGCGGGGGCAGCGCCGAGAGACGGTCTGCGTCGAATCGCGATCGGCAGTCAGGCGGTGGGGTTCATCCTGATCATTACGTTGGAGACGGTGATGGGCGACGATGCCAGGCCATGGCAGGGCGTGACGCTCGCTGCCATGCTGGCCACGGCCGCTTGCCTGGCACTGATGCGACGCTATCGACGCAACAGGAAACGTCGCCAGCGCGAGGCGCATGACGACGTTTGAGGCACGCCGGTCGACGATCTTGACGGAGCCGGCCGGCGATAGTGCGAGAGCGATCGACCTTTACATCGGCGGAATGGTGCCGTCACGACCCACGATCACCGCCTTGGCCTGAATTGGATCCTGATCGATGTCGCCGGCAACGAATACCGCGGCGCCTTTCTCGAGATCGTCCTTCGACCCTTTGCTGACCTTAACGGTGGGCACGTCGCTGGGTACGCGGATCTGCTTGCTGCCATCGCCGTAGTCGACGGTCAGCGTCATCATGCCGTCCTCGTCGGCGGCGTTGTCCACGGTGCCATTGGTCATGGTCGAACCGCTGGAGGCGCCGCCCATCTTTCCGCCGGTATCGCTGCTCTTGGCGTCGCTGGCATCGGTGGCGCTGACGGTGCCGTTGGTCATGGTCGAGCCACTACCGCTACCGCCGAGTTTTTCGCCCCCTGAGCCGCCCTGGGTGGCGCCGCGCGGCATGTCCCACGGATAATCGCCCTCACCGGTCCCCTTCATGGAGTCCGGGAAGATCACCATTTCCAGCGCCTTGGCGGGTTGCCCATCTTCGCCGGGCATGTTGGCTGTGCCGATGAACGTGCCTTTCTCGATCTCGTCGAGGCTACTCTCGCTGACGGCGGCGAGCCGGGTGTTGTCGCCGATCGTCACTCGATGGCTGCTGCCGTCGGTGGTCGATTCGACCGTGAAACCGTCGTCGCTGACTTCGGTGATGGTGCCGCGCAGGTTCTTAGGCATGTCCTGAGCTGCCAGGGCGCTGGTCGCGAGGCAGCCGATGGTGAGGCCGAGCAGCGCCTGACGAAGCGTACGGATGGCGTGATGTGTGACTGGCATGAAGGTTACTCCTGATGTGTGCGAGGGGCTGATACCCAACTTAAGTTTTCTGAGAGCCCCGACCATTTGAGTTCAGTTCATCGTGACGGATTGTCAAGCGTAGTGATGGTGCCAGTGGCAGCCGCCGGCTATATCCCGGCATACCAGGTGTAGCCGCGATCTTCCCAGTAACCGCCTTTGCCGCCGGCGATATCGTCGAAATCGGTGACCAGCGTGATGGCGGAGAGATATTTCGCCATCTTGTAGCCCAGCTGGCGCTCCGCGCGAAGCCGCAGCGGCGCACCGTTGGCGATCGGCAGTGGCGCATCGTTGAGCGAGTAGGCGAGGATCGTCTGCGGATGACGCGCTTCGCTCAGATCCAGACTCTCGTAGTAGTAGTCTTCGCCGCCCAGCTGATCCATGCAGTGGAACACCACATAGCGCGCCTCGGGTTTCACGCCCGCCCGCTCGAGCAGGTCGGCCAGCACCGGACCGCGCCACTGGCCGATGGCACTCCACCCTTCGACGCAGTCATGGCGGGTGATCTGGGTTCTGGCCGGCATCGCCTGCAGCTCGGCGAGCGACAATGACAGCGGCTCATCGACCAGTCCGCCGATCTCCAGGCGCCAGTCACGAAACTGGCCGGCGGCAAGCTGGCGATAGCGAGAGGCCTGCGGGTCGGTGGAGCCGTTGGGGCGGAAGGTCTTGTCGATCATCGATGGCGGATATTCCGGCGCCAGACCTCGTTCGCCGGCCAGGAAGCGCTGAGCGCGCAGATTGAGACGTTCGGCCAGATCCAGCGTTTTCACGACCTGATCGTTCCGGGACAGCCGGTCGCAACCGGCCAATCCCAGCGTTGCGACGCCCAGCGCCGCGCGTTGCAGGAAGCGTCTGCGGCCAGCGGCATCATGGCGTTTCATGCTGGGTGCTCCCTTGGCTTTCGGCAGGCGTCACGTCGCGTCTACCGCCGGTCAGCATGTCGCGCACCTGCCGTAACGGCCCGCTCAGCAACACCATCAGAAGATGAACGATCACGAATAGCACCAGCGAACCGGCGACGATGAAGTGAATCGAGCGCGCACTCTGGCGACCGCCAAACAGATCGAGTAGCCACGGCGCCGCCGCGTTGAAGGTGGGCGACATGCAAAGGCCGGTCAGAATCATGACGGGCAGTGCTACGAACAGCACGCCCAGATAGCTGAGCTTCTGCAAGCCGTTGTAGCCCCCATGACCGGTGTGAAAGCGCAGCCGTAGGTGATCGAGAATGTCGCGACCCAGGCCGCGCCATTGGGATGCGGGTAGCCACAGATCGCGTTTCAGATGGCCGCTGAATAGCGCATACAGTGCGAACAGTGCGCCGGCGCCGGCGAACAGCCAGGCAAAGAAGAAATGCCAGAGTCGTCCCATGGTCAGAAACTGATAGCTCGGCAGGGTGATCCAGCCGGGGAACCCGCGCACGCTGGCGTTATCGTCGCTGCCGGAGTAGCCCAGGATGCCGGTGGTATCGAAAACCCAGGGGCCCAGCGCGGTCTGGCCCTTTATGTCGCCCTCGGCGCCGCGAATGGCGTACATCTCCAGCCACGGATCGTCAAAATTCGAAGCGCTACCCCAGTAGAGAGCCGGGTGTGCGTTGAAGATCTGCAAACCGCTCATCAGCAGCACGATCAGGCACCAGAGATTGACCCAGTGCCAAAGACGCACCGGAAGTCGATGGCGACGTTCGCGGCGCGGCCTGATCCGTGCAGTGGAATTGGTCATGAGCCCGTGTCCTTGGCGGCAGTGGCGATGGAACCTACCAGTCGATGGAACCTGCCAGTCATTGTGGCGTTGATGCGGCGCCTCGATGGCGCGGCCCGTAGACTTGTACGTCGACAGTCCGGTACTGGATGCCGGCGTTGTCTCGAGGCGGGGGATCGCCGATCTTTTCGCCGGTCTTTATTGGGATTCGAGTACCGCCGAGCATTGGTCGAGCGTCTTGTCCAGGGCGGGCGGACGGCTGTCTTCACTATCGCCGGGGTCATGTTCGCGCTTCATTTCGCGCACCTCTGCGGCGGTGAAGCGAGCCTGCAGAGCGGTAGTGACGCATTCGCAGTAGCGGTCGACCTTGGGGCCTTCGATACCGCTGGCGGCCATGTTGGCGTGACATTGGGCCTGAGTCGATTCGACGGCTTCCGCCGACCACGGTGGCGGCGCCTCGTCATCCTGGGCGCCGGCCCGTACGGTGCCCAGGATGAACAGGAGTATGGCACAGAGCGCGACGGTGACTGCGGCAGTGGGCGAGCGAGACCATCTCGACATGGCTTTTCTCCTGAGGGGCGGGCCCGCGGCGGGCGTTCCGGCAGTCGCTCGCCCGCGGCTACCGGATCCATAGCGGCGCTGCTGGCTTCACAGGCACTGCTCTGCTTCGGCGCACTAGCTCTATCGATTCCGGGCACTACCTCTTTCGATTCCAGGCAGCTTCTCTTTCAATTCTAGAAAGTACGCCGGTGATTACCATCAGTCTTAAGTGGGACTCAGGCTCGCGCCAGCGCATCGAGCCGTGTTCGGGCATAAAAAAACGCCCGCCAGGCAGAGCCTGAACGGACGTTTTTCAATGCGGTGGTCGGAATAGCAGGATTCGAACCTACGACCTCTGCCTCCCGAAGGCAGCGCTCTACCAAGCTGAGCTATATTCCGATCTGATCGTCGATGCGTAGCCGTTGAGGCCAGCTCGACGGGGGTGAATTATACTCATCAAAGGGCGCGGTGCAAGCCCGATCTCACGCCTTTTAAACGTCGCGCTCCACGGCCACTCGCGTCAGCGTCTCCATGCTCTCGCGGTAGGCGCTTGGTGCCAGAACCTGAAGCTGCGTCCGAGCCTTCTCGGCCATCTCTTCGGCGCGCTGTTGGGTGTACTCGAGCGCGCCGGTTTCCCGCACGATGGCCAGTACGTCATCCAGCCGTTCGAGACCCCCATCGGTGATCGCCTGGCGAATCAGTGCGGCCTGCTCCGGGGAGCCGTTGCGCATGGCGTGGATCAGCGGCAGCGTCGGCTTGCCTTCGGCCAGATCGTCGCCGACATTCTTGCCCATGGTTTCGGCATCGCCCTGGTAGTCGAGCAGGTCGTCGATCAGCTGGAAGGCGAGGCCCAGATAGCGGCCGTAAAGCTGTAGCGCCTGCTCCTGTTCGGCGGTGGCGCCGGCGAGAATCGCGCCGCTGTGGGAGGCCGCCTCGAACAGCATCGCGGTCTTGCCCTGGATGGTGTCGAAGTAGTCCGATTCCGAGATGTCGGCGTTGCCGATATTGGTCAACTGCTGGACTTCGCCTTCGGCGATGACGCAGGTGGCGCCGGAGAGCACCTGCATGACCCGCATCGAACCGACCTCGACCATCATCTGGAACGATCGCGAGTAGAGGAAGTCGCCGACCAGCACCGACGGGGCATTGCCCCAGGTGTCGTTGGCCGTGGCCTTGCCGCGGCGGCGGCTGGATTCGTCGACGACATCGTCATGCAGCAGCGTGGAGGTGTGCATGAACTCGATCAACGTCGCCAGGGCGATGTGTTTGTCGCCGGCGTCGTTGCTGTCTCCGGGATAGCCGAGCGCCCGCGCGGCCAGCAGGACCAGCAAAGGACGCAGCCGCTTGCCACCGCTTTCGATGATGTATTGGCCGATGGTCTCGACCAGAGGAATTCGCGACGCCAGTTGATCGAGGATCGTACGATTGACGGCGGCGAAGTCCTCAGCCACCGATGCATGTATGGATGCAGCGTTGGATTGCATGGTCGGCTTGTCAATGAATCGGATGGGGCTTGAGTAGGGCCGCTCGACGCTGACCATGGGCCGGGACCCGGTGGCCGAGAGAGGCGATGTGAGGGCTATGCTAGGTGGCGCCCACAGGTGCGTCAACCGACGAGAGCCGGGGCGTGCCGAGCGATGCACGCCGCCGCGCCCCGGGGCAGCGGGCGACGGTCGGCAAAGACTTGCCTGGGGCCAGCGTAGTCGTTATAATCCGCCGCCCAACTCGTCATGCTCCCTGTCAGATGGTTGCCGGAAGGGGCACCACTCGCCGCAGGTCGATGAAAGAGCGCTCAGTATCGATGAGTTTGGACCGATGAGCCTTGGCTCGAAAAGCCCGGAGAATGTTATGTACGCTATTATCAAGAGCGGCGGTAAGCAGTACCGCGTGCAGGAAGGTCAGACACTCAAGCTCGAGAAGCTCGAAGTGCCGACCGGCGACACCCTGGAATTCGACCAGGTGCTGCTGGTTGCCGACGGCGACGACATCTCAGTCGGTGCGCCGCTGCTGAGTGGCGCCAAGGTGGCTGCGGAAATCGTCTCCCACGGTCGTGGTGACAAGGTGCAGATCATCAAGTTCCGTCGCCGGAAGCATCACATGAAGCGTCAGGGCCACCGTCAGTGGTTCACTGAAGTCAAGATCACCGGAATCTCCGCTTAAGCGGAACATTCCCCCAGAGAGAGGGTTTCTCCATGGCTCATAAGAAGGCTGCCGGTAGTACTCGTAACGGTCGCGATTCCGAATCCAAACGCCTTGGTGTCAAGCTGTACGGTGGACAGAAAGCGATCGCCGGCAACATCATCGTTCGCCAGCGTGGCACTCGGTTCCACGCAGGAACCGGCGTCGGTATCGGCAAGGACCATACCCTGTTTGCACTGAATGACGGCGTCATCAAGTTCGAGCAGAAAGGCCCGAAGAACCGCAAGTTCGTGAGCGTAGTCTCCGCCTGAGACGTCACGAACCTTGTATGAAAGCCCCGCTCAGGCGGGGTTTTTTCGTTTTTGCACCAGTACTTTTGCAGCAGTGCTTTCGCAGTAGTGCTTTGCAGCATCCACGCGTGCGGCGCCCGCCGCCGGGAGAGTGACATGCAGTTCGTCGATGAAACCTCGATCACCGTCGAAGCCGGCAGGGGCGGCAACGGCTGTCTCAGCTTCCGGCGTGAGAAGTACGTGCCCAAGGGCGGCCCCGACGGTGGCGACGGCGGCCATGGCGGCAACGTCTACCTGATCGGCGACGAGTCGCTGAACACGCTGATCGACTTCAAGTTTCAGCGCTTCTACAAGGCTGATAGCGGCCAGCAGGGCCAGGGCCGTCAGATGAGCGGTAGGGCCGGCGACGATCTGCACGTCAAGGTGCCGGTGGGGACCACGGTGATCGACGAGGAAACGCTCGAGGTGATCGCCGATGTCACCGCCGAAGGGCAGGTGGTGCTGGTCGCCCAGGGTGGACGCCGCGGGTTGGGCAACATCCACTTCAAATCCTCGACCAACCGTGCGCCCCGTCGAACCACTTCGGGCACCGATGGCGAGCGGCGCAAGCTGCGCCTGGAAATGAAGGTAATGGCCGATGTCGGGCTGCTGGGCATGCCCAACGCGGGCAAGTCGACGCTGATCCGCGCGGTCTCTGCCGCCAAGCCGAAAGTCGCCAACTATCCGTTCACCACGCTGGTGCCCAACCTCGGGGTGGTCAAGCTGGGTACCCACGAGCACTTCGTGATGGCGGACGTACCCGGCCTGATCGAAGGTGCCTCGGACGGCGCCGGCCTCGGCTTGCGCTTTCTCAAGCACCTGACCCGCACGCGACTGCTGCTGCACGTCGTCGATGCGGCGCCCTTCGACGAATCCGACCCGGTGGCGGCCGTCGAGGCGATCGCCCAGGAGCTGGAGCAGTTTTCGCACACGCTGGCGGAACTGCCGCGATGGCTGGTGATCAACAAGCTCGACCTGCTGCCTCAGGAGGAGCGCGAGGCGCGCGTCGCGGAGATCGTCTCGCGGCTCGATTGGCAGGGGCCGGTCTTTCAGATTTCGGCCATTTCCAGCGACGGCACCGATGAACTCGTGCAGTCGGCGCATCGCTGGCTGACCGAGCAGCGCCAGCTGGAAAACGAGGACGAAGAGGCCGCCGAACGCGAGCGCGAGATGCGTCGTCGCATGGAAGCCGAGTCGGTGGAGCGGGTGGAAGCGCATCAGACTCGGCTGCGCGTCAAGCGTGGCGAAGTGGCGGAAGAGATCGACGATGACGACGACGATCATGATGTCGAGATCGAATACACGCGCTGACGGCGGCGGGTTGATTGCCGTATCGAACGCGTTGGCAATGTGTTGGGCCGGGAGAATTCATACCCGGCCGGCTCCCGGGTGGAGGCGAGGATGACGGCGGATCGGCAGGTGGGGCGAGCGGTGCTAAAAGGCGCAAAGCGGGTCGTAGTCAAGATCGGTAGCGCCTTGCTGACCAATGACGGTCGCGGGCTCGATGAGTCGGCGATCGGCGGCTGGGTCGATCAGATGGCCGAGTTGCACCGGCGCGGGGTCGAAGTGGTGCTGGTTTCGTCCGGCTCCATCGCCGAGGGCATGGTGCGACTGGGCTGGCACACGCGACCGACCGCCGTGCATGAACTTCAGGCAGCGGCGGCCGTCGGCCAGAGCGGGCTGTCGCAATGCTACGAGACGCACTTTGCCCGCCACGGCCTGCGTAGCGCGCAGGTCCTGCTGACGCACGACGACCTTTCCAATCGCAAGCGCTATCTCAATGCGCGTTCGGCACTGCGGACGCTGGTGCAGCTCGACGTGATTCCGGTGATCAACGAAAACGATACCGTGGTCACCGACGAGATCCGCTTCGGCGACAACGATACGCTCGGCGCGCTGGTCGCCAACCTGCTCGAGGCCGATGCGCTGCTGATACTGACCGACCAGGAAGGGCTGTTCGACGCCGATCCGCGGCAGAACCCCCAGGCTCGCCTGATCGGCGAAGGTCAGGCCGACGACCCCGTGCTGGATGCCGTGGCCGGCGGCGGCGGGGTGCTGGGTCGCGGCGGCATGGCGACCAAGCTGCGCGCGGCGCGGCTCGCGGCGCGTTCCGGCGCGGTCACGGCGATCGCCAGCGGGCGTCAGCCTCGCGTGCTGGCACGGCTGCTCGAGGGCGAGTCGCTGGGTACCGTGCTGTCTCCCGATCACGCGCCGCTGGCGGCGCGCAAGCGCTGGCTCGCCGGCCAGCTGCAGGTGCGCGGCACGCTGACGCTGGATGCCGGCGCGGTCAACGTGCTGCGATCCCAGGGGTCCAGTCTGCTGCCGGTCGGCGTCAAACAGGTGCAAGGCGCTTTCCGGCGCGGCGACATGGTGGTCTGCGTGGATGAGCGCGGCATCCGCGTGGCCAAGGGGCTGGTCAACTATTCGAGTGCCGATGCGGTCCAGCTGATCGGGCAGCCGAGCCAGCGCATCGCCGAGATACTGGGCTACATGGAAGCGCCGGAGCTGATCCACCGCGACAACCTGGTCGTGATCTGAGTTCGAATCGATCACAGGCAGAGCGCGAGAGCCCATGGGGAGTTGGCGCTGGTATCGCGCCTTGGCCTTGTGATAGACTCCCGCATCCTCTCAGACATGGCCCGTTTAAGACTGCTTGAACCGCAGTCGAAAGTGGCTCCGAGACGTTTCGTTTTCGGGTGTCGCTGAACATTCGGCCGAATCATTCAGGGTTGGCCTGAAGCGGTTTCGAGGCTGGCCTGGGTGATTTAACTTACAGAATTGACTGCCCATATCTCCAAGGAGGCGACGGTGGCGAATACCAAGCAGGCGCGTAAGCGCGCACGTCAGGCGGAAGAGCGCCGCCAGCACAACGCAAGTCAGCGTTCGATGGTGCGGACCTACATCAAGCGCGTGATCAAGGCCATTCAGGCTGGCGATCAGACGCAGGCGAACAGCGAATTCAAGGCCGCTCAGCCGGTCATCGATCGCATCGCCGACAAGGACGCCATGTCCAAGAAGAAGGCTGCGCGCATCAAGAGTCGCTTGAACAAGCGAATCAAGGCGCTGGCTGCCTAAGCCGGACGCGCTTGACGAGAAACCGGCTTCGGCCGGTTTTTTTGTATCTGCTCTTTCTGACGGCTTCTCAATGAGCGACCAGCACGGACCTGCGGACAATCCTCCGGATGATTCGGTAGCCGACGCGATGGCGGCGGATACGGCAACGCCTGTCTCTCGCGGCGGGCTGCTGCGTTCCGGCATGGTCGTCAGCACGATGACGCTGCTGTCACGCGTGCTGGGTCTGGCGAGAGACGTGGTGATCGCGGCGCTGCTGGGGGCCGGTAGCGGCGCCGATGCCTTCTTCGTGGCATTCAAGATTCCCAACTTCATGCGCCGGCTGTTTGCCGAGGGGGCCTTCAATCAGGCCTTCGTGCCGGTGCTGTCGGAGTACGCGACGCAGCGGACGCGGGCCGAGGTCCGCGAGCTGCTCGATGCGGTATCCGGCAGTCTCAGTGTGGTGCTGGCGCTGATCACCGCGCTGGCCATCGCCGCCGCGCCCTGGCTCGCCTGGCTGTTTGCGCCGGGTTTCCAGTCCGATCCGGGCAAGTTGGCGCTGACGACGGAAATGCTGCGCCTGACGTTTCCGTATCTGCTGTTGATCTCGTTGACGGCATTCGCCGGCAGCGTGCTCAACACCTGGGAGCGCTTCGCGATACCGGCGTTCACCCCGGTATTGCTGAACGTCAGTCTGATCGGGGCGGCGCTGTGGCTGACACCCTGGATGCGCGATCCGGCGCTGGGTCTCGCCTGGGGCGTGCTGATTGCCGGCGCGGCGCAGCTGCTTTTCCAGCTGCCGTTTCTGGCCCGCCTGGGCCTGATGCCTCGGCCGCGAGCCCGCTTCAGGCATCCCGGCGTGCGGCGTATTCTGCGTTTGATGACGCCGGCGCTGTTCGGCGTCTCGGTATCGCAGATCAACCTGCTGCTGGATACCGTGCTGGCCTCTTTTCTGGTCTCCGGCAGCGTCTCCTGGCTCTACTATTCCGATCGCCTGGTGGAGCTACCGCTTGGGGTGTTCGGAATCGCCATCGCCACGGTGATCCTGCCGGCGCTCTCCAAGCGTCATGCCGACGAGTCCCGGGACCATTTCGCGCGCATGCTCGACTGGGCGTTGAGAATGGTGCTGCTGATCGGGCTGCCGTCGGCGCTGGCACTGATTCTGCTGGCCGAACCGCTGCTGATCAGTCTGTTCCACTACGGGGCGATGACCGACCACGACGTGGTCATGGCATCCCGCAGCCTTCGGGCCTATGCACTGGGGTTGCTGGCGTTCATGCTGATCAAGGTATTGGCGCCGGGCTACTTCGCGCGGCAGGACACCAAGACGCCGGTCAAGATCGGCATCATCGCGATGTTCGCCAACATGGTCATGAATCTGGCGCTCATCGTGCCGCTGGCCCATGCCGGGCTGGCGCTGGCCACGGCGCTTTCGGCGTTTCTCAACGCCGGGCTGCTGGGGCTGGGCCTTCACCGGCAGGGCGTGCTGCGTTTCCAGCCGGGCTGGGGGCGTTACGCGGTGCAGGTCGTGGGGGGCTGCCTGCTGATGGGAGCCGGGCTGTGGTGGCTGTCGCCGGACTGGCACACCTGGGTCACCTGGAGCGCACCGCACCGCGCCGGCATGCTGATGGCTCTGGTAGTCGGCGGCGTCGCTATCTATTTTGGCTGGCTGGCGCTCAGCGGCATTCGGTTGCGGGATTTCCGCCTGCACGGCTGACACGAGCCGAAGCGCCTGAATGGCGGGACGAGCTCTTCGATGGTGGGATGCCCTCGTTGATGGAGGGACGCGCTCCTTGGTGATGGGAAGCGCCCTCTGGTTATAATGACGCCTTTTTATGCAGCAATGCGGTTCGCACTGTAACGGGAACAGACCCTATGGAACTGATCCGAGGCTTGCACAATCTGCCGACTGTCGCCGACGCCGCGCAGCGGCGGACGTTGCCTG
This sequence comes from Salinicola halophyticus, assembly GCF_003206695.1. GTDB lineage: Bacteria > Pseudomonadota > Gammaproteobacteria > Pseudomonadales > Halomonadaceae > Salinicola > Salinicola halophyticus. The sequence continues at coordinate 76,581 of NZ_PZJN01000005.1, forward strand.
GCTGCGTGGCCACCATCGGCAACTTCGATGGCGTGCACCTGGGTCATCGGGCCATCCTGGAGCAGTTGCGCACGCTGTCCCGCGCGGCGGGGCTGCCGGTCACGGTGGTGATCTTCGAACCCCAGCCACGGGAATACTTCGCAGGCGACCAGGCACCGCCGCGATTGACCCGGCTGCGCGACAAGGTTGCGCTGCTCAAGGCCCAGGGAGCCGATAGGATCCTGTGCCTGCCCTTCAACGACGCCTTGCGCAGTCTGACCGCGCGACAGTTCATCGAGCGGGTGTTGATCGAGGGCCTGCAGGTCAAGCATCTGGTCGTCGGTGACGATTTCCGCTTCGGCTGTGATCGCGCCGGAGATTTCACCCTGCTGCAGGCGGTCGGGCGCGAGCAGAATTTCGCCGTCGAGCATGCGCGCACCTTCGTTCTCGACGACGAACGTGTTTCGAGTACGCGAGTGCGCACGCTGCTGGCCAGCGGCAACTTCTTTCAGGCCGCGCGCTTGCTGGGCCGCCCCTATGGCTACCAGGGGCGGGTCGTGCGCGATCGTCAGCTGGGGCGCACCATTGGCGTGCCGACCGCCAATATCCCGTTGACCTCGCGGCCCCTGGCCCTGCGTGGCGTGTTCGCCTGCGCCACCCGGTTGCCGGACGGCGAATGGGTGGCGGGTGTGGCCAACATCGGCTGGCGGCCCACGGTCGGTGCCGATCGGCCGATGCTCGAAGTGCACCTGCTGGATCGTGAAATCGACCTCTACGGTCAGCCGCTGACCGTCGTGCCCTGTGCACGATTGCGTGGCGAAACCAAGTTCGACGATTTCAGCGAGCTGGTCGCCCAGATCCATCGCGATCTCGACAGTGCCCGGCACTATTTTCGGCTAGCGCTATTGCCGACGCACCGGCCGGCCGAATCTCTCGCCTCATCTTTGACCGAAGCCGAGACAGACGCAGCCGAGAGCGGGGGGCTGTGTGCCGCGACGATGCCGCAGGCGCGGTTCCCCCTCGCCTCGGCGCCATTGCCGCTGGATACCGCCGCCGCCGAACATCCGGGGCCGACATCCACCGATGCGCACGAATGACGCGGCCGAACGAGATAGCCGAACGATACAGTCTTGAACGGCCCTGACGGACACAGCCCTGAGTGGGCCAAAACAGCCTTGAGCGGACCCGAAAATCCATGAGCGACTACAAGCACACGTTGAATCTGCCATCGACCGACTTCCCCATGCGCGGCAATCTGCCGGCGCGGGAGCCGGGTCGAATTGCGCAGTGGAACGACATGAATCTCTACGCCAGGCTGCGGGAAGCGCGTCAGGGGCAAGAGCGGTTCGTCCTTCACGACGGCCCTCCCTATGCCAACGGCAGCATTCATATCGGTCACGCGGTCAACAAGCTGCTCAAGGACTTCATCGTCCGCTCGAAGAATCTGGCCGGCTACGATGCTCCCTACGTGCCGGGCTGGGACTGCCATGGTCTGCCGATCGAACACAAGGTCGAGACCACTCACGGCAAGCATCTGCCGGCCGACGAGGCGCGGGCACTGTGTCGTGAATACGCCGCGGCCCAGGTCGAGGTGCAGAAGGAAGGTTTCGTGCGTCTCGGCGTCCAGGGCGACTGGGACAACCCCTACCTGACCATGAACTTCGCCAATGAAGCCGGCGAAATTCGCGCGCTGGCCGAGATGGTCAAGGGCGGCTACGTGTTCAAGGGCCTGAAACCGGTCAACTGGTGCTTTGACTGCGGCTCGGCGCTGGCCGAAGCGGAGGTCGAGTATCAGGACAAGCAGTCCGACGCCATCGATGTCGCCTTTCCCAGCGCCGACGATGCCAAGCTGGCGGCGGCGTTCGGTCTCGACTCGCTGACCAAGCCGGCAGCGGCGGTGATCTGGACCACCACGCCCTGGACCATCCCGGCCAATCAGGCGCTGAACGTTCATCCCGAATTCGTCTATGCGCTGGTCGATACCGGCGATCGCCTGCTGCTGCTGGCCGAAGAGCTGGTCGAGTCGTGCCTCGAACGCTTCGGCCTGCGCGGCGAGACCATTGCCACCGCGCCGGGCGCGAGTCTCGAAAACCTCGCTTTCCGGCATCCGCTGGCCGGGCTCGATGCCGGCTTCGATCGGCTCTCGCCGGTCTATGTCGCGGATTACGTCGAGCTGGGTGCCGGTACCGGTATCGTTCACTCGGCGCCCGCCTATGGCGAAGACGACTTTTATACCTGCCGCCAGTACGGCATGAGTTTCGACGAGATTCTCAACCCGGTGCAGAGCAACGGTGTCTATGCCGCTGATCTGCCGCTGTTCGGCGGGCAGATGATCTGGAAGGCCAATCCGCAGATCGTCGCCAAGCTGGAAGAGGCCGGCGCGCTGCCGGCCCACGAGAAGATCAACCACAGCTACATGCACTGCTGGCGCCACAAGTCACCGGTGATCTATCGCGCCACCGCCCAGTGGTTCGTGGGCATGGATCTCGAGGGCACCGATGGCAAGACGTTGCGCGACAAGGCGCTGGCCGGTGTCGATGCGACCGACTTCATCCCGGCCTGGGGCCAGGCGCGGCTGCACTCCATGATCGCCAATCGCCCGGACTGGTGCATCTCGCGTCAGCGCAACTGGGGCGTGCCGATCCCGTTCTTTCTCGACAAGGCCAGCGGCGAGCTGCATCCGCGCACGGTCGAATTGATGGAAACCGTCGCTCAGCGCGTCGAGCGCGACGGCATCGACGCCTGGTTCAAGCTCGATCCGAGCGAGCTACTGGGCGACGAGGCCGACGATTATGACAAGGTCACCGATACGCTCGACGTGTGGTTCGACTCCGGTACCACGCACTGGCACGTGCTGCGCGGCTCCCATGGCTCCGTTTTTCAAGGGCCGGGTTCTCGAGGCCCGGGTCACGACCAGGAGCCGGTCGCGGATCTGTATCTGGAAGGTTCGGATCAGCACCGCGGCTGGTTCCACTCGTCGCTGCTGACCGGCTGCGCCATCGATGGCCATCCGCCGTACCGATCGCTGCTGACCCACGGTTTCACCGTTGACGAGAAGGGCCGCAAGATGTCCAAGTCATTGGGCAACGTGGTCGCGCCGCAGCAGGTGATGGACAAGCTGGGCGCCGACATCCTGCGGCTGTGGGTCGCCTCCACCGACTACTCCGGCGAGATGGCCGTCTCCGACGAGATCCTCAAGCGCACCGCTGACGTTTACCGCCGGATTCGCAACACCTCCCGCTTCCTGCTCGGCAACCTGACCGGCTTCGAGCCGAGCCGCGACGCCGTGGCCTTCGACGACATGCTGGCGCTGGATCGCTGGGCGGTGGATCGCGCCGCCGAGCTGCAGGGGCGTATTCAGAAAGCCTACAGCGACTATCGTTTCCGTGATGTCTACCAGCAGGTTCACGACTTCTGCGCGCGGGACATGGGCGGTTTCTACCTCGACATCATCAAGGATCGTCAGTACACCACCCAGCCTGACTCGCTGGCGCGGCGAAGCTGTCAGACCGCGCTGTATCATATCGTCGAGGCGCTCTCGCGCTGGATCGCGCCGATCCTGTCGTTCACCGCCGAGGAGATCTACGAGAACATCCCCGGCGAGCGCGGCGAGAGCGTGCATCTGGAAACCTATTACGACGGGCTGAGCCAGCTGCCTGAAAATGCCGAGATGGGGCGGCAGTTCTGGGAGCAGGTGATCGCGGTCAAGCAGGCGGTCAACAAGCAGCTCGAGGACGCGCGTAACGCCGGCATCATCAAGGGCGCGCTGGATAGCGAAGTCACGCTCTACGTCGACGACTCGTTGAACGCGCTGCTGTCCCGGTTCCAGGACGAGCTGCGTTTCGTGCTGATTACCTCGGAGGCGACGCTCGCGCCGCTGGAGAAAGCGGGCGATGCCAGGGCCACCGAGCTCGAGGGTCTCAAGGTCGCGGTGCGCATGAGTCCGTACGAAAAAGACGAGCGCAGCTGGGAACGTCGTCCTGATGTGGGTGCGAATTCCGAGTACCCCACACTGTCGGCGCGCTCGATCGCCAACCTGCCTGACGGCCCGGGCGAGGTACGCCGCTTTGCCTGATTCCGCGTCTCATCAACCCACTGAGCGGATGCATCGACCGCTGCGTTGGCTATGGCTGTCGCTGGCGGTCATCGCGCTCGACCTCGGGATCAAGGCGCTGGCCTCGGCCCATCTCGACTACGGCCGGCCGCTGGAAGTGCTGCCGATCTTCAATCTGACGCTGCTGCACAACACCGGCGCAGCGTTCAGCTTTCTGGCCGAACATGCGGGCTGGCAGCGCTGGCTGTTCGCGCTGATCGCCATCGGTGCCAGTATCGGTCTGACGGTGTGGCTGTCGAAACTGAAGCGTGGCGAGACGCTCACCGCGATCTCGCTGACGTTGGTCATCGGCGGCGCCATCGGCAACCTCTATGATCGGCTGGTGCACGGCTACGTGGTCGACTATCTGTCGTTCCATTGGGGCGATTGGTACTACCCGGCATTCAATCTGGCCGACACCGCGATCACGCTGGGCGCGGTCGGTCTGGTGTTGCAGTCGCTGTTCGAGTCGCGGCGGCCGAAAGCCTCTCCCGCCGGCCAGGACAAATCTTCTTCGGCTGATTCTTCTTCAGCTGATAAATCTTCTTCGACGGATTCTTCTTCGACCCGAGGTGACTCATGAGCGAGAACGGCCACCACGACGATCACGACTACCGCGTCGGCGACGGCATGGAAGTCACCCTGCACTTCACGGTGAAACTCGAGGACGGTGAAGTGGTCGATTCGACCCGTGACAAGCAGCCGGCCACGTTTCAGCTCGGCGACGGCAACCTGCCGCCGGGCTTCGAGGCGCCACTGAAAGGTATGGTCGCCGGCGATACCGGGGCCTACGAGATCACGCCGGAACACGCCTTCGGTCAGCACAACCCGCAGAACGTGCAGCGTCTCTCCCGCGACAGCTTCGAAGAGGCGGTGGAGCCGGGCACGGTGATGTCGTTCGCCGACGCTGCCGGCGGCGAAGTGCCCGGCGTCATCGCCAGCGTCGACGAGCGACATGTCGAGGTCGACTTCAATCATCCGCTGGCAGGGCGTACCCTGACCTTCGAGGTGGAGATTCTGGCAGTGAAGCCGGCGACGACTCACTGAAATCCAGCTTCGTTTTCACCACCAGATTCGAGCGTATTAAGCGAGGTCGCCATGTCAAAGGTTCCCATGCAAATCAAGCTGGCCAATCCCCGCGGTTTCTGTGCCGGCGTCGACCGCGCCATCGACATCGTCAATCGTGCGCTCGACGTCTTCGGACCGCCCATCTACGTCCGCCACGAAGTCGTGCACAACCGCTTCGTGGTCGATTCGCTGCGCGAGCGCGGCGCGGTCTTCGTCGAAGAACTGCATGAAGTACCTGACGACGTCATCGTGATCTTTTCCGCGCATGGCGTTTCCCGTGCCGTGCAGCTGGAAGCCGAAAATCGCGGTCTCAAAATCTTCGATGCCACCTGCCCGCTGGTGACCAAGGTGCACATGGAAGTGCTGCGCTACGCCAAGCGCGGCCAGGAATGTGTTCTGATCGGTCATGCCGGGCATCCGGAGGTCGAGGGCACCATGGGGCGCTACGACGACAGCCACGGCGGCTCGATCTATCTGGTCGAGGATGAAGAGGACGTCGCCAGGCTACCGGTACGCGATCCTTCGCGACTGGCATTCGTTACCCAGACCACGCTGTCGATGGACGATACCGCCAAGGTGATCGCTGCGCTGCGCGAGCACTTTCCCCAGATACAGGGGCCGCGCAACGACGATATCTGCTATGCCACCCAGAATCGCCAGGATGCCGTGCGCGAACTGGCGGCAGACTCCCAGCTGGTGCTGGTGGTGGGTAGCGTCAACAGCTCCAATTCCAACCGGCTGCGCGAGCTCTCCGAACGCATCGGTACGCCGGCCTACCTGATCGACGACGCCGAACAGATCGAGCCGAGCTGGCTCGACGGTGTCGAGACCATCGGGATCACGGCGGGCGCCAGCGCCCCGGAAGTGCTGGTCAAGGGCGTCATCGACAAACTGCAGGCATTGGGCGCCAGCGTGCCGGAAGAGCTGTCCGGGCGCGCCGAAACCATCACCTTCTCCATGCCGCGCGAACTGCGTGAACGCGTGATTACCAGCGAAGTATGACGACCGCTAAATCTTCTTAGCCTGAAGCCGATATAGGGTAAACGAATGTAACTGGTCGGGTTGTCTCGGCCAGTTCACGAACCCTTATCGGCCGCTCCTACCGCGGCTGCGAACCTGGTGCGGGGTCTCGCGTGTCCGCTGTCCCATCCCGACGTCTGATATCGAAGTCGAGCGAACGTCTGTCGATCCCTTATGCCGGTTTTGGCAGGCATGAGTGCGGCGTCACATTGATCGAATCCTTGATTGCGCTGCTCGTCCTGAGTATTGCGCTGCTGGGCGTGGCCAGTCTGCAACTGTTCACGCAGAAAGAGGAGATCGACGCCCGCTGGCGTTCGATAGCCGTCGCCATGAGCGGCACGCTCATCGAGCAGCTGCGCATCGACCCGGTGGCGGTCGAAAAGCTCGCCATCAACGGCAACGCGCTCAGCGGTTGCGATGCGACCAATCAGTGGCTGTGCAACCTGATCGGAGATTGGCAATCGCTGGCCGAAGAACAGTTGCCCAATGTGGTCACGCAGTTGCAGATCGAAGGGCAGACCGATGACTTGATGATGGCCACCGTGTCGATCGTCTGGCAGCGTGTAGCCAGCGACTCACCCGTGACCGCATGCAGACCGCAGGACGGCACGCTGATCGACGGCGGCGGCTGTATCCGCGTGGAAACGGCGCTATGACGGGCTCGCCGACAATCCGGGCTTTGCCACGCGCTCAAGCGGGTATCAGCTTGATCGAGCTGATGGTCGCCATGGTCATCGGCCTGATGCTGGTACTGATGGTGACCAGCTACCTGATTTCGAGCCGACAGAGCTATCAGACCTCGATGGCTAACGTGGATGTGCAAGATGCCCGCCGCTTCGCGCTCAGTGTCGTTCAGCAGCAGCTGTGGATGACGGGGTACAGCGACAGTTGGGAAGATTTCGATGTCACTTTCCCCGCCTATGACGGCTCGCACAGCGAAGTGCCGAATTTTGCGACGGCGCAACTCGTTGCTTCCACCGAAGACGGTGATGTCTGGGTGCGCTACCGGGCGCCCGAGCTGACGAATCAGCCGTTGACCCACTGCGACGGTACGAACTTCGCGCGTAGTGCGACTGGCGATGACGACTCGATCGCCATGACGCGGCTCTATCTCGACGGCCATACCCTGCGCTGCAAGGTCTACTTCAGTGATGGAGGAGATCCCCACAACTCGCTGCCGCTGCTCAACGACGTCGACGCATTGCAATGGCGCTATCTCGATGACTCGGATCAGTGGCAAGTGCAATCCAGCGTGAAGGACTGGCACTCGATCAAGGCCATTCAGATGCAATTGATCCTGGCGTCGAGCGAATCCACCGGCAGTCGTTTCGAACAGCAGTTCACGTGGGGCGATGCCACCGTCAGCTTCGACGACGGCAAGGCTCGTTCGCTGGTCAGTCTGACGACAGCGTTGCGTAATCTGCCGGAGGCCGCCCAGTGACTCGATCCGGCCCCCCCCGCGGCAATCAACGCGGCGCAGCGCTACTGATAACGCTGATACTGGTTGCGTTGATTTCACTGCTGGCATTCGGCGCCAGTCAGGCAACGCGAACGCAGCAACAGCTCGCCACCAACGAAGCCGCAAGTCAGATCGCCTTTCAAGGCGCTGAAGCTGGGCTGCGTGCGGCAGAGCGAGAGATCGCCGAGGCGGATGATCTGGCGCTGTTCTGTAATACGGGGAGCTCGCGCTACGCGATTACTACTGAAACGGAACTGTTCAACGATGACCACTGGAAATCGCTGGAAGCCGCCGAATCAGAGGCTCTTCACGGTGCAGCGGTGGACTTCTCGCTGTACGACAGTGCTAGCGGCGATTTCATGCCCGCGCCGAGATATCTGGTCGGGTGCATCGATGCCAATCTGGTAGATAGCTATCTGGACTCCGAGTCTGCAGAGGTCGGTAAGAATACCGTCACTCTGGAGCCTCGTTACTTCTTCCGCGTCTTCAGTATCGGTTTTGGTCCTGGTGGCGCGATGCGAAAGCGACTGGAGGCTCGGTATGTCTTCTAGATCATGGCTGTTGGGATTCACTCTGAGCCTGTTGATATCGTCGGCGATGGCCGCCGACGAGCTTGCCCACGTTATCCCGCCTGGTACGCAGACCGATGCCAAGCCTCGCAGCATGATCGTGATGTCCAATGATCACCAATGGTTCGCCAAAGCCTACAGCGATTGGTCCGATATCGACGGTGACGGCATTATCGATACGACCTACAAGGAGAGTATCGAGTACTACGGCTATTTCGACAGTCAAGGATGCTACCAATACGACGATGGCCTGGCCGGTGGTGCGTTCGAGCGCGTCGGCGACGCTTCCAGCGAGAGTTACGCCTGCACGGGAAACAAGTCGTGGAGCGGGAATCTGTTGAATTGGGCGACGATGTCTCGCATCGATGTGATCCGCAAAGCACTCTACGGTGGCAAGCGTTATCGAGACAATACGACGGAATCGACGATTCTCGAACGTGCTTTCCTGCCGATGGACAAACACAGCTTCAGCAAGATACTGACAGACCAGAGCGTCATCAATCGCAACACGCCCTTCAATGGCGATACGTTGACGTTCTGCAACACGACCTACCATCCGCGGGAATACATATTTTCCGGTAGTGTCACTTCCGATAAATCCCCGCCTTTAATTCGCGTAGCAACGGGCAACGAGTCGAGCGACAAGATTGGCTGGCCTCGATGGGGAAATACCGAAACATGGCAATGCCCGTGGCGCGACGAAAGGAGCAACTGGAGCGATTTTCCCTATCGCGACGATGCCGGGTCTTTCGAGTATCGGGCCCGGGTCGCCGTTTGCGACGATCCGATTGGAGAAGACCGGGAAGACTGCCGTCGTTATCCGGGATCCGCGTATGCGAAGCCGACTGGCCTGTTGCATCGGTATGCCGGGGACATAGAATTCGGTCTTTTTACCGGGTCTTATCAAAACAACAAGAGGGGTGGAGTACTACGTGCCAATTTTGCCGATTTTGACCGCGAGATAGCCGATACGGGTATTTTCAATTATCACGACCCCGATTTTGGAGTTAACCACAATGGCGGGATACAAAGCGGTATCGTCAGCAACCTGGACGCGCTGAGGATCGCTCGATACAGCTACGAGCGTGGCTTTTATGATCACAACCCCGGGGGTGATGAATGTCCCTACGGCCGCACAGGTCCTTTTGCCAACGGGAAATGCTCCAATTGGGGGAATCCGTTGGCAGAAATCGGTCTGGAATCACTCCGGTATATCGCCGGAGAGCCCCTGCCAACCACCGATTTTTCCGTCGGTGAGGGTGATGTCGAAGAGAAATTCATCGCCGGATTGACCTCGCCAAAATGGAGTAATTCGACCAACGACAAATGGTGTGCAGTCAATTCGATGCTACTGATCAATGGCAGCGAAATTTCCTATGACAGTGACGATCTCGATCAAGCCAATGCCAGTCTGGTCAGTGCCGCCGGTATTACGTCGGAGACCGATGCCATTGGACGCGCAGAAGGGCTCGGCGGTCGATACTTCGTTGGCCAGACCGCCGCGAGCGCGGGTACGGGAACGGACAAGTACTGCACGGCCAAGACCATCGGTGGCTTGAGCAATGTCAGAGGCATCTGCCCGACAGCGCCCGGTCTCGAGGGGAGTTACAACATTGCCGGTCTGGCCAAATTCGCTCATGACCACACCGTGATCCGGAGTGGGGATGGGAGGGCAGGACGCAAGATCGATACCTACGCCGTGCAGTTAGCGTCGAATGTGCCCGTCGTCACGATTCCGGGCCAGGGGGTCTCGATCATTCCGGCGTGCGTCAATACGCAGAAGATTGATCCAGCCAGCGGCAGTGCGGGCCCGCCAGGCGTCAAGGGGCGTTGCGCTATCGTCGACTTCCAGGTCAGCCAGGCCGCCGATGGTCAAAGCGGCTACTTCGATGCGACCTGGGAGGATTCGGAAGCTGGCGGGGACTACGACCTCGATGTCAAAGTGCGTATCAATTACGACGTCGAAGGTGAGCGGCTCCACATGACGACGAGGATTCTCCAGGCAGCGGCGTCGGAGACACTGGGATTGGGCTATGTACTTAGTGGGACCAACGGCAGATACGGTGTCGAGTCTCGGGCCGGACAGATCGTGGTTAACGATAGCGATGGCTTCAACGTTCACCAGGGAATCAACCAGTACTGGAATGACTACCCAGAATCGATGTGTCCCAGATCGGCGCCATGCAGTAGCTGGGATGCGTCGTCAGCGGCCTATCGTATTGGTGGCAGCGGTCAGGGCCAGTCGCTGCGACCGCCGCTCTTTTACGCGGCGAAGTATGGCAACGCGGCGGGGGCCGACGCTTACTTCGAGGTCAATCGTATCGGCGATCTGGCCGGTCAGCTTCAAGCACTGCTGGACGATGTGATTGCGAGTCGTAGCCGCTCGGGCGCAGGTGGTGCGATGGGATACGAAGGGGATATCGACGGCAGCCTGTTCCAAACGTTCTACAACTACGACAACGATACGGGATGGGCTGGGGACGTGCGCCAGTTCAAGGTGGATGATGACGGCCGGGTAACTTCCGGCTGGTCCGCGCAGGACCGATTGTCCGCCAACCCGGGAGATCGGCAGTTGATCTTCCGGAACACCGGCGGCCGGGGTGTCGAATTCTCCGAATCCACTCTCATGGCCGACGGTACGTTGGACAGAGCGCAAATCACTGCGCTAATCGCTCATTATGACAAGGGGAAACTGGGAGATATCGTGGGTTCGACGCCAGCCTTGGCCGGTGTACCGAATACCTATTACGTGCCTGAAGACAATGACGTTTCCTACACCGATTTCCGAACGCAATACCGGAACCGCAATGCCATGCTTTATGTCGGCGGCAACGACGGGATGCTGCATGCTTTCGACGCCAAGACCGGCCGAGAGCGTTTCGGGTACATTCCGGGCCTGTTGCTTTCCCAGCTTCCAGAGCTGATCGATTCAGATTACCAGCATCGGTATTATGTGGATGGCAGTGCGACAGTGTTGGACGTTCGTGGTGACAGCGGAAATTGGCAGTCGCTTTTGGCCATTGGGTTGGGGAGCGGTGGAGCGGGATTGTTCACGCTTGATGTCACGAATCCGGCCAGCTTTTCGGCAGCCCATGCCGGTGCCATCGCGCACTGGGAGTATGGGCCGCAAGACGATATCGCCGCATTTGGCGGCCCCGCACAGATTGGGCATATCTACGACAAGCCCAACATCGTGCAACTGGAGAATGGTCGCTTCGCTGTCGTGGTCGGCAATGGCTATCAAAACGCTGCAGGCAAGGCCAGTCTCTACCTGCTTTACGCGCAAGGCCCCGGTGACGAGCCATGGCAGGCCAAACGCGATGTGGAGCGTTTGGTGCCGAGCGGTCAGACTGTCGGTGGCAACGGGATGATGGCAGTATCGATGGTCGATATCGACGGTAACGGTCGCGTCGATCACGCTTATGGCGCCGATTTTCGGGGCAGTATCTGGCGTTTCGATCTATCCGCCGATACCGTTTGGCGTGCACCGGACAAACCGATTTTCACGTCAAATCCAGGTCAGGTGCTGACATCCCCGCTCGAGATCGCTCGTCATCCTCAGGGCGGTGTCATGCTCTTCTTTGGCACGGGTGCCAGACCGGAGAGCGGGGTCGATACGTCTCGCGCCAGCGATAGTTTTTATGCCGTTCGCGACAACCCGCTAACCTCGTCGGCGCTCATCGAGACTCTGACGCCCAAGCAATTGGGGGCGCCCCGCATTCTCTCGGGACCCGAGCAGGCCACGGACGGTACCGGGGTACCAATTCGATATCTGGAAACGGTCTCTCAGGATAGCTACCCCGAAAATGGGTGGTGGCTGGAATTCGGAGGTTCCGAACGGGCTATCAGTGGGGTGACTGTTCGAGGAAATCGCGTGCTCTTCACGACTCTCATCCCCGGGTCAGGCACCTGCGACGCGATCGATTCCGGCTATCTCTACGAAATGAATGCGTGGTTCGGTAGTGCTTTTGCATTTCCGGTTCTCGACATTAACGACGATGGCGAAGTCGATGCCAAGGATGTGTATGTCGATGACGATCTTCGGCGAGTGCCGGTGGCGCGTATGACCAGCCAAGCGATGCAGCTGCCCCATGTGATGGTCAGCGATGATGGCAGCAAGGAGTTCAAGATCGGTGTGGATGCACTGGGAGGCCAGCAGGTCGTTACAGAATCCCCGCTCAATCGACTGCGCCTTGGCCGCGTCACCTGGCGAGTTCTGGAGTAATTGATGACCCATTCGAGACAACGCGGTTTTACCCTGATCGAGCTGATGATCGCGGTGGTGATCGTCGGCATTCTCGCCGCTATCGCGATCCCGAGTTATCTCCGTTACGTTGAGCGGGCGCAGGCGCGAGATGCGCAGGCGGCCATGCAGTCGTTGGCACTGGCACTGGAGCGGCGCTACTCGCAGGCCTATCGCTACGGAGAGGACACGGACGGTGGTGTTCCACCGTCGGATCGCGATCTCTCGCCCAGCCAGTCGCCGGAGAGTGGCGATGCGAAGTACGACCTGAAGCTGACCATCGACGATAATGGCCAGGCCTACATTCTTCAGGCGAGTCGCGCAGATGGCAGAACCAGCGGAGCGTGTGATGCGATGAGCCTCGACAGCCAGGGCAAGCGTTCCCCCGCGCCGGGTATTTGCGATTAAGCCCGGTCCCGACTGGCTTTGAGGGGTTGTCCGGCGCTAGGTTTCCGACTCGTCGTCCGCGTCACTGTCGGTATCATCCACCGGTTCGGTACGGATGCGCGCGAAGTGCACCACGATTTTGGTCCCGCCTGTCGTCAACGCAGGATTGGTCAGGATGAAGGTGCCTGCCTTGCGGTCGCGAGTGAAACCGAGCGGGGTGTACCCCAAGCCTTGCGAGAAGCTGCCGGGGTCGACGCTGACCTGACTGCCGCTGGGCTGACTGACCACGATCAGTCGCTCATTGTCGTCGAGCGTCTTGTCGCCATTGCTATCGATGAACAACAGCAACGAACGATTCCATTGCCCATTGTCGCTGCAGCTCGCGCCATCCTGAGAGGGGCAGAGCCAGGTCGACTGCCCGCTGCTGGCGGCTTCCTGGCGCGCCCGCCGGAGCAATTGCCAGACACGTTCCACTTCGCTATCCAGCGTCATGCGCGCATTCAGGTTCGCCAATCCCGGTGCGGCCCAGCTCGCCAGGATGCCCATGACCACCACGCAGATCATCAGCTCGATCAAGGTGAAGCCGCGCTGTCGTTGGCGTCTCGAAGCGCAGCGATCAGTGCCAGTTTGCGAAGCTGAAGAGCAAGAAACCATTGCGGAGCCCGGGTTGTGGACGAATGATAGAATCGTCCTTTTGTCAGGATATCGACAGCATGCAGGATTTCTTGATCGCGGGTGGCGGGGTCATCGGCATGATGACGGCGTTGCAACTGGCCGATGCCGGTCATTCGGTGGCGCTGGTCGAGCGCGGCCAGTGTGGTCGCGAGGCCTCCTGGGCGGGTGGGGGTATCGTCTCGCCGCTCTACCCTTGGCGGTATTCCCAAGCGATCTCGGCGTTGTCCAGCTGGTCCGAGGGCCGCTATCCCGAGCTGGCCGGCCGCCTGCTCGAGGAAACCGGTATCGATCCCGAATATCGTCAGAAAGGCCTGCTCTACCTGCGCGTCGAGGATGTCGATGCCGCGCTCGCCTGGGCGCGAGAGGTCGCCAAACCGCTGGCACGTATCGATGCCGAAACGCTCTATGCCAAGGAGCCCAACGCGGCACCGGGTTTCGACGGTGCGCTGTGGATGCCGACCCTCGGCAGCATCCGCAATCCGCGGTTGGGCCAGGCGCTGCGGGCGCGGCTGTTGCAGATGCCGAATGTGAGCCTGCATGAAGATTGCGAGGTCTCGGCGCTGATTCGCGAGGGAGACGCCATTCGAGGCGTTGCCACGTCACAGGGTGCGATCCGTGCCGGTCAGACGGTGGTCTGTGCCGGCGCCTGGTCGCGAGCGCTGCTGGCAGAGATTGGCGTCGAGCTGGCGGTTCGGCCGGTCAAGGGCCAGATGATCCTGTTCAAGGCGCCACCGGGGCTGGTCGAGCGGGTTGTGCTCAAGGATGGGCGCTACGTGATTCCGCGCGGAGACGGTCGGATACTGGCGGGATCGACGCTCGAGGAAGTGGGATTCGACAAGCAGACGACCGAGCAGGCTTACGCCTCGTTGCACGAAAGCGCACTCTCCATCGTCCCGGCGCTGGCCGAGTGTCCGGTAGAGCATCACTGGGCGGGCCTGCGTCCGGGCTCGCCGGACGGCATACCGACGATCGGTGCGGTGCCCGGGTTCGAGGGGCTCCATGTCAACGCCGGCCACTATCGCAATGGTTTGGTGCTGGCGCCGGCCGCTACCCGGCTACTGGTCGACCAGCTGATTGGCTGCGAGCCGATCGTCGATCCTCGACCTTACCGACCCATAGGCTGAACCGAGCGGTGCGTCAGCGCTGTGGGATTTTGCCTCTGCGCATGGCATGCGCGAAAATGGACGACAGCCAACGAGGCGCTCGAGCGCCGCATCTGTCTGGAGACGAGTTTACTCATGCAAGATCTGACCCTGGTGATGGCGCAGCTGGACCCGATGGTGGGGGATATCGCCGGTAACGCCGCCACGGCGATCGAGGCCGTGCGCGAAGCCCGCATCGAACATGGTGCGGACGTGGTCGTGTTCAGCGAGCTGTTCCTGACCGGCTATCCGCCGGAGGATCTGCTGCTGCGCGGCGCGATGGAATCACGCCTGCAGGAAGCGCTGGAGGAGATGGCGCGCAAGATCGACAAGATCGCACCGGAGACACTGGTCATCGTGGGTTATCCCGGCATGCGAGACGGTCAGCGTCGCAATCTGGCGGGCGTACTGCTGGGCGGTCAATGGCGCGGCGAGTATGCCAAGCAGGCCCTACCCAACTATCAGGTCTTCGACGAGGACCGATATTTCGAGTCGGGGGACGAGCCGCTGGTGATCGAGCATCAGGGCGCGCGACTCGGCATCCTGATCTGCGAGGATCTCTGGGATGGAGCGCCGGTGCGGCAATCGGCCGAAGCCGGGGCGGATATTCTGGTGACGCTGAACGCCTCGCCGTTTCATCTCGACAAGCCTGCCGAGCGCGAACGCCTGTTTGCTGAGCGCGCGCGGGAGGTGGACAAGCCGCTGGTCTACGTCAACGCGATCGGCGGCCAGGACGAACTGGTATTCGACGGGGGATCACTGGTGCTCGATGCGGCAGGCGAAGTCGCCGTGCGCGCGCCGTTCTGGCAGGTCGGGCTAATGCCGGTGCGCTTTACCCGTGACGCGGACGGCTGGACTCCCGCGGCCGGCGAGCGCGAGCCGCTGCTCGATGCCGAAGAAAATCTCTACTGCGCGCTGGTGACGGGGCTGCGCGACTATGTCAACAAGAGCGGTTTCAAGGGCGTGGTGATGGGGCTTTCCGGCGGTATCGACTCGTCGCTGTCGCTGGCCATCGCGGTAGACGCGCTGGGGCCGGAGCGGGTCCACGCGGTGATGATGCCGTATCACTATACCGCCGAGATCTCCCAGGCCGATGCCGCCGAGCAGGCCAGGATGCTCGGCGTCGGTTACGAGGTCATGCCGATTGCGCCGATGGTCGAAGCCTTCACCGCAACGCTGGCCCAGAGCTTCGAAGGATTGGCAGCGGACACCACTGAGGAGAATCTACAGTCGCGGGTGCGCGGCGTGCTGCTGATGGCGATCTCCAACAAGAAGGGGCTGATGGTTCAGACCACCGGCAACAAGAGCGAGATGGCGGTGGGCTACGCAACGCTATACGGCGACATGGTCGGGGGCTACAACGCGCTCAAGGATGTCTACAAGACCTGGGTCTATCGACTGGCCAACTGGCGCAACGCCCAGGATCCTGCGATCCCCGAGCGCGTGATCACGCGGCCGCCCTCTGCCGAGCTGGCGCCGGACCAGCAGGATAGCGATTCGCTGCCGGGCTACGACGTGCTGGACGCGATTCTCGAGCGTTATATCGAAGGCGACATGAGCGCCGAGGCGATCATCGAAGCCGGCTTCGAGCGCGACGACGTCTACCAAGTGGTCAAGCTGGTCGATCGCAACGAGTACAAGCGGCGTCAGGCGCCGGTCGGCGTGAGAGTGACGCTGCGCGGCTTCGGGCGCGACCGCCGCTACCCCATCGTCAACGGCTGGCAGCCGGGGAGCTAGAATTTCTTCTGCTTTGGAGCCAACGAAAAGCGCCGCTTGCCTTGTCAGCAAGCGGCGCTTTCGATTTTAAGCTCGTAGCTCGTAGCTCGTAGCTCGTAGCTCGTAGCTTCAGCCCTTGAGCGTCAGCGGCGGATCGACGTCGACGTGCTTGGGCACGAAGGTATCGCCATCGAGCTGGCTATTGTCGGGGTCGTTGTGAATCAACGTCTGCAGCACGGTCTGGGCGCGGTCGCGCATGTTGAGGCCGAGATAGCCTTCGACCATGACGGCCAGCGCGTCGCGGGTTGCCTCGGCCTTCGGGTAGTGCTCGATGACCCAGCGTCCGCGCTCGACGGCCGCGACGTAGGCGCCCTTGCGTAGATAGAAGTCGGCCACCTGCAGCTCATGGCGCGCCAGAACGTTGCGCAGATAGATGACGCGCTGACGGGCGTCCGGCGCGTAGGCGCTGTCGGGGAAGCGACGCACCAGTTCGCCGAAGTCGACGTAGGCATCCCTGGACGCGCCCAGATCGCGCTTGGAGATATCGATCAGGGCCAGACTCTCGAGGCTGAAGCGCCCTGCCTGATACGCTCCGAGACCGCGCATGTAGTAGGCGTAGTCGACCTGGGGATGATCCGGATGGAGGCGGATGAAACGGCTGGCGGCAGCGCGAGTCTGTTCCCAGTCCTCGACCTCGTAGTAGGCGTAGATCAGTTCGAGCTGGGCCTGTTCGGCATAACGTCCAAACGGGAAGCGTGTATCGAGGGCTTCCAGCTGTTTGACGGCAGTCGTGTAACGGCCGGCATCGAGGGAGCTCTGGGCCTGCTGGTAAAGATCCTGTTCCTGCAGGTCGGGGGCAGGCTCGTTGCTGGCGCAGCCAGCGAGCAGGGTGCCTACCACCAACATGGCGGCCAGAGCGGAACATCGCGCAGAAAATCGCATCATCATCCTCGTATCAACCATTCCTTGGCGGCCGTGCTAGAATCCGCCGAATCCGACTCACTATAAAGCAAACCTTTGTGCTGACGAAACGCACTCACGAAACGTGCTGACGAAACGCACCGGCGAAACGGACCCCATTCCCACGTATGGCCGACATCCTAAAGCGTGACGAGCGCATACCCGAGCATCTGGCCGGACGACGTCTCGACCAGACCGCCGCCGAAATGTTCCCCGAATTCTCGCGAGAACGCCTGAAAGGGTGGATTCAACAGGGCGAACTGACGATCAACGGCCAGCCGGCGCGACCCAAGGATAAGGTGATCGGCGGCGAGCGGCTAGCGCTCGATACCCAGCTCCAGGAAGAGACGCGCTGGGAGGCTCAAGAGATTCCGCTATCGATCGTGTTCGAGGACGACGACGTGATGGTCATCGACAAGCCCGCGGGTCTGGTCGTGCATCCCGCTGCCGGCAACCCCGACGGCACCCTGCTCAATGCGCTGCTGCATCACCATGCGCCGCTGGCGGCGGTGCCGCGTGCCGGTATCGTCCATCGTCTCGACAAGGACACCACCGGGCTGATGATGGTGGCGAAAACCCTGACGGCACAGACCGCACTGGTGACGCAGCTGCAGGCGCGGACGGTATCGCGAGAGTACGATGCCATCGTCGTCGGGGCGATGACGGCTGGCGGCAAGGTGGACGCGCCGATCGGCCGCCACCCCAAGGATCGCCAGCGTCAGGCGGTGACCGAGGCGGGCAAGCCCGCGGTCACGCACTACCGGGTCCAGGAGCGATTTCGCGCACATACTCACGTTCGCTGTCGGCTCGAAACCGGGCGCACGCACCAGATCCGCGTGCATCTGGCCCATGTTCGCTATCCGCTGATCGGCGACCCCGTCTATGGGGGGCGATTGAAAATGCCCGCCGGCAGCAGTGAATCACTGAAGACGGTGCTGCGAGAATTCCCGCGCCAGGCGTTGCACGCCCACAAACTTCGCTTCCAGCATCCGGTCAGCGGGGCGCCGGTCGAATGCAAGGCGCCCTTGCCGGACGACATGTTCATGCTGCTGGACGAGCTGCGCGAGGATCGGGAGTCGGATCGATGAGTTCTGAAGCCTGTTCGCCGGCCTCGGCAACCGCTCCCGCGTCAACGCGGGATGAGGCGCCGACACTTTTACTGCCCGACTGGCCCGCGGCGAGCACGGTGGGGGCGTTCGTCACCACACGCGAAACCGGCCCCAGCCGTGGAGATTTCGCGGCCTTCAACCCGGCGGCTCACGTCGGGGACGATCCCGAATCCGTGGTTCGCTGTCGGGACCGGCTGGTTGCCGAGGTCGGCGACGAACGGCCGCTGTTGTGGCTCGACCAGGTACATGGCGCTCGTGTCATGCAGAGCTATCAGGAAAGATATCGGCAGCATCCGCCCCAGGCTGACGCTTCGGTGGCGTTCGACCGCGGCCACGCCTGCGTCATCTTGACCGCTGACTGCCTGCCGGTCTTTTTCTGTGACCGTCAGGGAACGCGTGTGGGGCTGGCTCACGCCGGTTGGCGAGGGCTTGCCGGTGGGGTGCTCGAGGCGAGCGTGGCGGCGCTGGGCGTCGACCCCGAAGAACTGATGGTGTGGATGGGCCCGGCGATTTCCAATGCTCAATTCGAGGTCGGTCCCGAGGTCTTCGAGGCCTTCGTTGCGATGCAGCCCGAAGCCGAAATCGCTTTCGAGCGCAGCCCCTACCGCCTGAATCACTATATGGCGGATCTTTATCGCCTCGCCCGGCTACGGCTGGAGCGCATCGGGGTTCTCTCGATCAGCGGCGGGCATTTCTGTACCGCCTGCGACACGCGTTTCTACTCGCATCGTCGCGACGACGGCCATACGGGGCGAATGGCCAGCGTCATCTGGTTGCGCTGACTCACGTCCCGGTCGTTGTTCTCGGCTGTCTTTTTTGACCTCACATCACCTCACCCCATCTCCTCTCACCTCATCTCTCGGCCGCTTGTTCGATGTTGGTCGGGTTTCATGAATCTGATTCGTCTGGAGCGCTCTGCCGCAGCGAATTTTTCATGCGTCATGCTTGAAAATCTTCAACATACCTCCATTTAAGTGTCAACTAATGAACAACTGAGCCGCCAGGCCATGACCTGTGGCGGCTTTTGGAGGAAGAGATATGCGTATGGATCGCATGACGACCAAGCTGCAAAACGCGTTGGCCGAGGCACAGTCGCTGGCGGTAGGGCGCGGGCACAATCAACTCGACCCGGGCCACCTGCTGATGGCGCTGTTCGAGATGCGCGACAGCGGCATCAAAGGTCTGGTTCAGAAGGCCGGCGGCGACGTCAGCCGCCTGCGTCAGGGGCTGGTCGGCTATCTCGACGGTCTGCCCGAAGTGGGACAGTTCGACGGCAACGTCGGCATGAGCCAGGATCTGGCGCGGCTGTTCAATCTCGCCGACCGTGAGGCGCAGACTCGCGGCGATCAGTACATCGCCATCGAACTGGTGCTGCTCGCCGCGCTGGACATGAAGAACGGGCTGACCAAGGTGCTGGCCCAGGCGGGGCTGGACCGCAAGCGTCTCGCCAGTGCGATCGCCGAGCTACGCGGCGGGGCCAACGTCGATGATGCCAACGCCGAGGAGAAGCGCGAGGCGCTGGAGAAGTACACCCTCGATCTGACCGCTCGTGCCGAAGAGGGCAAGCTCGATCCGGTGATCGGCCGCGACGACGAGATTCGCCGCACGATCCAGGTGCTGCAGCGTCGGACCAAGAACAACCCGGTCCTGATCGGCGAACCCGGGGTGGGCAAGACCGCCATCGTCGAGGGGCTGGCGCAGCGGATCATCAACGGCGAAGTGCCGGAAGGTCTCAAGGACAAGCGCGTGCTGTCTCTCGACATGGGCTCGCTGCTGGCCGGCGCCAAATTCCGCGGCGAGTTCGAGGAGCGGCTGAAGTCGGTGCTCAACGAGCTCTCCAAGGAAGAGGGTCGGGTGATCCTGTTCATCGACGAACTGCACACCATGGTCGGCGCCGGCAAGGGCGACGGTGCGCTGGATGCTGGCAATATGCTCAAGCCGGCCCTGGCTCGGGGCGAGCTGCATTGCGTCGGCGCGACCACGCTCGACGAATATCGTCAGTACATCGAGAAGGACGCCGCGCTGGAGCGGCGCTTCCAGAAGGTACTGGTGGACGAGCCCAGCGAGGAGGACACCATCGCCATCCTGCGTGGCCTCAAGGAGCGTTACGAGGTTCACCACGGTGTCGATATCACCGACTCGGCGATCATCGCCGCCGCCAAGCTGTCGACCCGCTACATCTCCGATCGCCAGCTGCCGGACAAGGCGATCGATCTAATCGACGAAGCGGCCTCGCGCATTCGCATGGAGCTCGACTCCAAGCCGGAAGAGATGGACCGGCTCGATCGTCGTCTGATCCAGCTCAAGATGGAGCGGGAAGCGCTCAAGAAAGAGACCGATGAAGCCTCCCGCAAGCGGCTCGACAATCTCGAGGTCCAGATCGACGAACTCGGGCGCGAATATGCGGATCTCGAGGAAGTCTGGAAGGCCGAAAAGGCCAGCATTCAGGGCGCGGCCCAGTACAAGGCCGAACTCGAACAGGCGCGTATCGATCTCGAGGCGGCCCGCCGGCAGGGCGATCTGGGACGGATGTCCGAACTCCAGTACGGCACCATTCCCAAGCTCGAGCAGCAGATTGCCGAAAGCAGCGACAGCGAGAGCGCGGACACGTCGTCGCATCAGCTGCTGCGCTCCAACGTCACCGAGGAGGAGATCGCCGAAGTCGTCTCGCGCTGGACCGGAATTCCCGTCGCCAAGATGCTCGAGGGCGAGCGCGACAAGCTGCTGCGCATGGAAGACGCGCTGCACGAGCGGGTGATCGGTCAGGACGAAGCGGTCACTGCCGTGGCCAACGCGGTGCGGCGTTCGCGGGCGGGTCTTTCCGATCCGAATCGACCCAACGGCTCGTTTCTGTTCCTGGGCCCGACCGGCGTGGGCAAGACCGAGCTGTGCAAGTCGCTGGCCAACTTCCTGTTCGACACCGAGGAAGCGATGGTGCGCATCGACATGTCCGAGTTCATGGAGAAGCACTCCGTGGCTCGTCTGATCGGCGCGCCTCCGGGCTATGTGGGTTACGAGGAGGGTGGCTATCTGACGGAAGCGGTGCGCCGCAAACCCTATTCGGTACTGCTGCTCGACGAGGTCGAGAAGGCGCATCCGGATGTGTTCAACATCCTACTGCAGGTGCTGGAAGACGGCCGCCTGACCGATGGCCAGGGCCGCACGGTAGATTTCCGCAACACCGTGATCGTGATGACGTCGAACCTGGGCTCCGACGTGATCCAGCGCATGGGCGGCGAG
Source organism: Salinicola halophyticus (assembly GCF_003206695.1). Taxonomy (GTDB): domain Bacteria; phylum Pseudomonadota; class Gammaproteobacteria; order Pseudomonadales; family Halomonadaceae; genus Salinicola; species Salinicola halophyticus. The sequence continues at coordinate 98,241 of NZ_PZJN01000005.1, forward strand.
GAGAGCGACTACTCGGCGATGCGGGACGCGGTGATGACGGTGGTGGGCAACCACTTCCGGCCGGAACTGATCAACCGGATCGACGAGGTCGTCGTGTTCCATTCGCTGGGACAGGAGCAGATCCAGGCGATCGCCTCGATCCAGCTCGACCGCCTGCGCAGTCGCCTTACCGAGCGCGATCTCAAGCTGGACATCAGCGACGAGGCGATGGCGCAGTTGGCAGTGGTCGGCTTCGATCCGGTGTTCGGCGCGCGTCCGCTCAAGCGGGCGATCCAGAGCCGAATCGAGAATCCGCTGGCCCAGGATCTGCTGTCGGGTCGATTCGTGCCCGGCGACACCATTCGCGTCCGCGCCGACGGCGATCATCTGGTGTTCGACAAGTAAGGCGATCGGCCCGGCTGCGACGCCGGGCAGATTCACTGGCGAGATTCATTTCGACATACGGTCGCGTCCTGACCGTTTTCCCGCCCGCGGCGTACAACGTCGCGGGTTTTTCATGCCTGTCTTTCGTGTCTGTCTTTCGTATCCGCCATCAAGCCCCTGATTCCCCGCGCGGCGACAGCTTCTGCTGCAGCTTTTCCAGCGACACGCCCTTGGTTTCCGGCATCAGGAAGGCGACGAAGACGATCTGCAGCACCATCATGAAGGCGAAGAAGGCGAACACCGGGCCGCCGTTGAACACGCTCAGCACCCACGGTGTGACCAGGGTGATGACGGCGGCGAAGAACCAGTGGGTAAAGCTGCCGAGCGACTGGCCCCTGGCGCGTTCGCGGTTGGGGAAGATTTCCGAGATGAACACCCAGATCACGGTGCCCTGGCTGATGCCGTGGGCGGCCACGAACAGGCACAGCTGAATCGGGATCAGCGCGCCGCCGAGATTATCGGTGAAGAACGCGTGCGAGATGATCGATAGCGAAATGATGTAGCCCACCGAGCCGACGTACATGAGCTTGCGGCGGCCGAAACGGTCGATCAAGGCCATGCCGAGCATGGTGAAGAGCACCATGATCAGACCGATACCGGCGGTGGAGAGCAGGGCGGCGTTATCGCCCAGCTGCGCTGACTCGAGAATACGAGGCGCGTAGTAGAGCACGAAGTTGATGCCGGTGAACTGGTTGAAGAACGCGATCAGAAACGCCAGCGTGATCGGCAAGCGGTAGCGGCGCGAGAAGAAGCGCGAGTGGACCTTGTTGTCTTCGCGATCGGCGGCCTGGATCTCCTCGATCTGCTTTGCGGTGTCACTTTGCGGATCGATCTGGCTCAGCACACCGGCGGCGGTTTTCGTATCGCCTCGGTTGAGGATCAGCCAGCGCGGGCTTTCCGGCACCTTCAGCAGCGCCAGGGTATAGACCAGCGCCGGCACGGCTTCGACGCCGACCATCCAGCGCCAGGCGTCGTCGCCGAGCAGGCTGCCGAGAATGGCATTGGAGACATAGGCCATGAAGATGCCGAACACCACGTTGAACTGATAGAGCGCCACCAGATTGCCGCGCCGTTCGGCCGGGGCGATTTCGGAAATGTAGGCTGGTGCAGCGACCGAGGACATCCCCACCCCGAAGCCGCCGATCAGACGGAAGAACGAGAACCAGAACGGGTCAGTGGCGAGCGCCGAACCGACGGCGGAAACGAAGTAGAGCACGCCGATGATGAACAGCGTCGCGCGGCGACCCAGGCGATCGGTCGGCCAGTTGCCGAAGATCGCACCCAGTACCGTCCCCCACAGCGCCATCGACATGATGAACAGGCCATGCTGGAGATCGCTCAGCCCCCACAGCTCCTGGATTGGTCTATCCGCACCGGATATCACGGCGGTATCGAAGCCAAACAGAAAACCTGCCATGGCCACGAATGCAGACCATTTCACGATAGGAGACATGCGCGTTACCCCGATTGATTGGCGAGTCATGCGTTAGCAGTCGAATTCAGTACAGCAGGGATGACTCGATGGCGCTGCGCAAAACGATCCAACTTTAGTCGCCGATACTGGCGGCGTTCAGACGTTGTTGCCGTTGAAGAGCGGCTGGCTAGCGTCGAAGGTTGACAGCCCCCGGGTGCTGGTGGAATCTATGCGGTTCCTGATTGTGGGCGCAGTCATCCACGGGCGATCCCCGGCCGCTGCGTGAAGGGTAGGTTCCCAGTGACCTCTACCCGCCTGTCGAAGGATCTCTTTCTCAGCGTTGCTGAGAAACCTAGGGCGCGGGCCAAACGCCTGTTCCCGCCAACCCCGATGCGGCTATCTGCCGTGTCAGGAATTGCCAGCGCCATGGCGCGAGCGGTTCCTATGAGTGCGGGTCCCCACCCCGGGCCCAGGACGCCAGGATATGGCATCAGGCGTCGACCGCAGGTCGACAGCGGCTTACCGCCGTGATTGAGCTTCGTTTCCGTGGATAGCGCCAGGCGCTCACGGATCGGTTTCGGAAGCGGAACCACGAAGCGGCACTCGAACTTCCAGGGGAGACTTACCAGTGGAATTACTTTCCGGCGCCGATATGATCGCCCGCTTTCTGAAAGACGAAGGCGTCGAGCGCATCTATGGCTATCCGGGCGGCGCGGCGTTGCACATCTATGATGCCCTGTTCCGTCAGGATAGCGTTCAACACATTCTCGTTCGTCACGAACAGGCCGCGACCCACGCCGCCGATGGCTATGCCCGCGCTTCAGGCAAGCCCGGCGTGGTGCTGGTCACTTCCGGTCCCGGCGCGACCAACGCCGTCACCGGTATCGCTACCGCCTACATGGATTCGATCCCGATGGTGGTACTGTGCGGCCAGGTCGCCAGCCATCTGATCGGCGAGGATGCCTTTCAGGAAACCGACATCGTCGGCGTGACCCGCCCCATCGTGAAGCATAGCTTCTCGATCCGGCACCCCAGCCAGATTCCGGAAGTGCTGAAAAAGGCCTTCTATCTTGCCGCGACCGGCCGGCCCGGCCCGGTGGTGGTGGATATTCCCAAGGACATGACCGCGCCCACCGAGCGCTACGAATACGTCTATCCGAAGAAGGTCAAGATTCGCTCCTACAACCCGGTGACTCGCGGGCACAGCGGCCAGATCAGGAAGGCCGTCGACATGATGCTCAAGGCGCGCCGGCCGGTATTCTACACCGGCGGTGGCGTCGTCACCGGCGGCGCCAGCGAGGCACTGACCGACCTGGTCCAGCGGCTCGGCTTCCCGATCACCACCACGTTGATGGGGATTGGCGGCTATCCCCAGGGCGACCGGCAGTCGCTGGGCTGGCTCGGCATGCACGGCAGCTACGAGGCCAACATGGCGATGCATCACGCCGATCTGATCGTCGCCATCGGCGCGCGCTTCGACGACCGCGTGACCAACAACACCTCGAAGTTCTGCCCCACGGCCAAGATCGTGCATGTCGACATTGACCCCAGTTCGATCTCCAAGACCGTGCGGGCGGATGTGCCGATCGTCGGCGCGGCGGGCAGTGTCATCAACGAGATGATCAGCCTGGTGCAGGAGCGCGAGGCGACCAACGCCGAGGCGCTGGGCGAATGGTGGAAGAGCATCGAGAGCTGGCGTTCCGAGCGCGAAGGCAAGCTCTACGAGCCTTCGAAGCCGGGCGAAGCGCTCAAGCCGCAGGAGGTGGTCGAGGCGGTCTATCGCGCCACCCGCGGCGAGGCGTTCGTGACCACCGACGTGGGCCAGCACCAGATGTTCGCGGCGCAGTACTACAAGTTCGCCAAGCCCAATCGATTCATCACCTCGGGCGGCCTCGGCACCATGGGCTTCGGCTTCCCGGCGGCGATGGGCGTCAAGCTCGGTTATCCGCAGGACGACGTGGTCTGCTTCACCGGGGAAGGCAGTTTCCAGATGATGATGCAGGAGCTGTCGACGTGTAAGCAGTTCGATGTCGGCGTCAAGATCGTCAATCTCAACAACGGCTCGCTGGGCATGGTGCGCCAGTGGCAGGACTTGAACTACAAGTCCCGCCACGCCCACTCCTACATGGAGTCGCTGCCGGATTTCGCCAAGCTGATCGAGGCGTACGGTTTCACCGCGATCACGGTGAAGACGCATGAGGAATTGGCGCCGGCGCTCGAGCGCGCCTTCGCCGACACCAACGAGCTCGTGTTCCTCGATATCTATGTCGACCCATTCGAACACGTCTATCCGATGCAGGTGCCGTTGGGCTCCATGCGTGACATGCTGCTTTCGAAGACGGAGCGGACCTGATGCGCCATATCATCTCGATTCTGCTGGAAAACGAACCCGGCGCTCTGTCCCGCGTGGTGGGGCTGTTCTCCCAGCGCAACTTCAACATCGAAACCCTCAACGTGGCGCCGACGGAAGATCCGTCACTGTCGCGGCTGACCGTGACCACGGTGGGCGATGACCGGGTGATCGAGCAGATCACCAAGCATCTCAACAAGCTGATCGATGTGGTCAAGCTGGTCGACCTGACCGAGGGCAATCACATCGAGCGCGAACTGATGCTGGTCAAGGTCAAGGCGCTGGGCGCGGCCCGCGACGAGGTCAAGCGTACGGCGGATATCTTCCGGGCGCAGGTCGTCGACGTCACCCCGAGCGTCTACACCGTGCAGATCACCGGCGACGCCGGCAAGCTCGATGCCTTCGTCCAGGCGATGGCGCCGATCGGCATTCTGGAAGTGGCACGCACAGGCGTTTCGGGCATTGCCCGTGGCGACAAGCTGCTCACGCTGTAATTACGATCCATCGCCAGACCCACGCCCGGCAGAAGCGATTCTGTCGGGCGTTTTGCGTTTTCAGACTCTTCGGCTGGCCGGGTCAGTTGGGTAGCTGGGCCCATAGCGCCTCGATCAGCGCACTTTTCAAGCGGCGCTTGAGCACGCACAGGCCGACATCGTAGTGCGGCAGCTCCGGCTTGACCGGCAGGATCGTGATGCGGTCCAGCAGCGGGCTGTTGTCGAGCACGATGCGCGGCACGATGCCAACCCCGAACCCCAGCCCGACCATGCTGACGATCGCTTCGTTACCGGCGACCTGGGCGTAGATACGCGGACTGATGCCCATGGCCCGGAACCAGGTATCGGCGTGGTCTCGCGACAGACCGGATTCGGACAGAATCATCGGCACGCCTTTCCACTGCGAAGGCGTCGGCGTTTCCGGCGTGGCCGGTAGCCAGTCGGCGCCATCACGGGGGGCGATGAACACCAGCGGCGACGTCGTCAGCGGTTTGAATGACAGTGCGTCCGGCAGGCTGCGCGGGCGAGCGGTGATGGCGATGTCTTCGTTTTCGGCCTGGACGCGAGCGATGGCATCCGCCGGATCGCCGGTATGCAGCTTGATCTCGATGCGCGGATGACGCTGACGGAATTCGCTCAGTAGCCGGTAGAGGAAGCTGTAGCTGGCGGTGACCGAGCAGTAGATGCTGATCTCGCCCGCCAGTTCGCGAGTCTCCGCCATCAACGTGGACTGCATCGCCTGCCACTGTTCCAGTGTCTCCCGGGCATAGGAGTGAAACAGCTGACCCTCCCGCGTCAGCGAGACATGACGGTTGTCGCGCTCGAACAGGGTGACGCCGAGCGTCTCCTCCAGCTGGCGGATCGCACGACTCAGCGTCGACGGGCTGACATGGCAGGCATCGCTTGCCCGGCCGAAGTGCAGGTGTTCGGCTAGGGCCAGGAATTGGATGAGCGGGCGGTAGTCCATTGTCGTTCGATCAGCTTGTTTCAATTTATGAAATGTCGCGTTGCAAATATAGCGTTTTACGCAACAAGTTGCCTGGCTTATCGTGGCCTTACGCGATAACACAGGGCATCGCACCCGACGGCGCCCATCAGATTCCACTTCCGGAGTACGACATGCACGTTTATTACGACAAGGATTGCGACCTTTCGCTGATTCAGGCCAAGCAGGTCACCATCGTGGGTTACGGCTCCCAGGGGCATGCTCATGCCAATAACCTGAAAGAATCCGGCGTCGACGTAACCGTCGGCCTGCGCAAGGGCTCTTCCTCTGCCGCCAAGGCAGAGAGCGCCGGGCTCAAGGTGGCAAGCGTTGCCGAAGCGTGCAAGACCGCCGACGTGGTCATGATGCTGGCTCCCGACGAGAACCAGAAAGTGATTTACGAGCAGGATGTCGAGCCTAACCTGAAAGAGGGCGCCACCGTCGCCTTCGCTCACGGCTTCAACATCCATTACAACCAGGTCGAGCCGCGCGCCGATCTCGACGTCATCATGATCGCTCCCAAGGCGCCGGGTCACACCGTGCGTTCCGAGTTCGTCCGTGGCGGCGGCATCCCGGATCTGATCGCCATCCATCAGGATGCCTCGGGCCAGGCCAAGGAGATTGCGCTCTCCTACGCGGCGGCCATCGGCGGTGGTCGCAGCGGCATCATCGAAACGACGTTCAAGGACGAGACCGAAACCGATTTGTTCGGCGAGCAGGCGGTGCTTTGTGGTGGCGCGGTCGAGCTGGTCAAGGCCGGCTTCGAAACCCTGACCGAAGCGGGCTACGCACCGGAAATGGCCTACTTCGAGTGTCTCCACGAGCTCAAGCTGATCGTCGACCTGATGTACGAAGGCGGCATCGCCAACATGAACTACTCGATCTCCAACAACGCCGAGTACGGTGAGTACGTCACCGGTCGCGAGATCATCAACGACGAATCCCGCGCCGCCATGAAGAAGGCGCTGCAGCGTATCCAGGACGGTGAGTACGCCAAGATGTTCATCGCCGAGGGCGCCTGCAACTATGCGTCACTGAACGCTCGTCGTCGTCAGACCGCCGAGCATCCGGTTGAAGTGGTCGGTGCCAAGCTGCGCGGAATGATGCCGTGGATCACGGCCAGCCAGTTGGTCGACAAGAGCAAGAACTGAACGCTTTTCGATAACAGCAGGCATGGAGCGGGGGTGCGACGACGGTCGTGCCCCCGTTTTCGTATTGCTGGTACAGTGGAATCGGGTTTTACGCGGGCATCTATCGTGATTCCCGCTAGGCTGTAGAATGAGCCGGCTATCAAGCCCGAGCGCACTCGCCAATAAAGGACTCGCTTCATGACGCAGGATGACCGCCACCACGAGCAAGAGCCCGAGACCATTACTATCGGCGCCACGTCTCCGTTGTACGATGACGAAGACGAGGTGATCGAGGAAACGGTCGAGAACGGCAAGCGGATACGCCGTCGCGGCATCTACTTGTTGCCCAACCTGTTCACGCTATCCGCGCTGTTCGCCGGCTTCTACTCGATCGTCGCGGGCGTCAACGGCGACTATGCCAAGGCCGCCATCGCCATCTTCGTGGCCATGGTGCTGGACGGCCTGGATGGGCGAGTCGCGCGTCTGACCAATACCCAGAGCGCCTTCGGCGAAGAGTTCGACAGCCTCTCCGACATGGTCTCGTTTGGCATGGCGCCTGCGCTGGTGACGTTTACCTGGATCCTGCAGGACATCGGCAAGATTGGCTGGATCGCCGCGTTCATCTTCGTGGCCGGTGCGGCGTTGCGCCTGGCACGTTTCAACGTGCAGATCGGCAGCATCGACAAGAAGTGGTTCGTCGGTCTGCCCAGCCCGTCGGCGGCGGGTGTGGTTGCCGGCTGCGTCTGGGTCTTCCATACCTTCGATGCGGAATCGCTGGGCTTCAAGATACTGATGACCGTGGTAGTGGCAGCAGCCGGCGTGCTGATGGTCAGCAATGTGCGCTACCACAGCTTCAAGGAGATCGACTTCAAGGGGCCGGTGCCGTTCGTGTTCCTGCTGGCGATCGTGCTGCTGTTCGTGCTGATTTCGATCGAACCCTCCGTGATGCTGCTGGCGCTGTTTGGCTGCTATGTCGTCTCGGGCCCGGTACTGGCATTGGGTCGTATGAACAAGGCGCGTAGAGAGAAGCGTCGCAGCGAAGCGGGGGGTCAGAACGCCCAGGATGACTAGCTTCTGACGAAGCGATCAATTCGCTAAACAGTGCTGAAACGCCCGCCCTGCGCGGGCGTTTGGGTTTTTGAAGGAAGGGTGGCGAGGCCGTCATCGGGTCCGCATAAACCCAGGCCGTCAAAAAGTTGTCATGAAGGGCTTGCCAACTCGGCGGCGGGTCCGTAAAGTACGCATCCGCTGCCGCCGAGAGAGGTTTTCGGGGACAGCGAGAAGGATTCCAAGCGTTTGATTTGATTGAAGAAATCGGTTGACGCAAGGCGGTGAAGTCGGTAAGATTGCTTCCCAGTTCTTCAAGGATCGGCACCGACAAGCAGCAACGGCGCCAGGCTGGATTCGACAAGAAAGACGTTGACATCCTCGCCCAGATCCTTAAAA
>NZ_PZJN01000006.1 GCF_003206695.1 Salinicola halophyticus
CCCTTTTCTCGCAATTAAGCCCGTGTTGGCTTTCTCGGCTCGCGGCTCGCGGCTCGCGGCTTCAGGCCATCGTGTCGACGATCCCACCTTCGACCCGCATCGCCGCGCCGGTGGTGGCGCTGGCCTGAGGTGAAGCCAGGTAGACGCTGAGGTTGGCGACTTCCTCGACCTCGGCGACTCGCTGGATGATCGACGACGGCCGGTTCTCCTTGACGAAGTTGGCTTCCGCCTCGGCCTCGCTGATGCCTTGCTGCTGGGCGATGTCGGCAATCATCTTGCCCACCCCTTCGGACTTGGTCGGCCCGGGAAGCACCGCGTTGACCGTGACCTGGGTGCCCGCCAGAACCTTGGCCAGTCCGCGCGAGATCGACTGCACCGCGCTCTTGGTCATGCCGTAGTGAACCATCTCCGCCGGGATGTTGAGCGCGGACTCGCTCGACAGAAACTGGATTCGACCCCAGTCGCGCTGCTTCATGCCCTGGGCATAGTGGCGCGACAGCCGCACCGCGCTCATCACGTTGACGTCGAAGAACTGCTGCCACTCGTCATCGGGAATCTCGAAGAAGTCCTTGGGCCCGAAGATACCGACGTTGTTGATCAGAATATCGCAGTCCGGCTTCTGCTCGATCAACGCCTGGCAACCCTCGGCCGTGCCCAGATCGGCGGCCACGCCGTCGAGGGTGGCGGCCGGGAGCGCCTGCTTGAGGGTGGCGATGGCGTCGTCGACGCGCGCCTGGGTCCGGCCGGTGACGGTCACGGCGGCACCGGCGCCGGCCAGGCCCTTGGCGATGGCCAGCCCGATGCCGGCGGTGGACCCGGTGACGATGGCGGTCTTGCCTGTCAGATCGATTTTCATCAGATGTCTTCCTTAGCGGTTTTGGCTTAGCAGTTTTAACTTAGCGGTTGCGGCTTTGCTGTTTTGGCCTGCGCCTCGCCGGCCGTGAGTCTGCGGCGATGGTGATCGGCGAGGGGATGGCTCCCACGAAAGTGGCAGAGGTACACTCCGACATCGGGGCAGTCGTCGCGAACACAACCCGTGCGATGACGCTCGACGACTTTTCAGACAAACCCAAAAGCTTTTATCCGGTATCCGGTATCCGGTATCCGGTATCCGGTATCCGGTAGCCGGTCAGTGGCAGCTAGTCAGTGGCGGCACTTCAATGACAGGGTCAATGACGGCCCTCGTGGCAACGGGGCGCTTTTCGCAATTTGCCGTCCCATCGCTGAAAGCCGCGAGGCCGTCGCCTCCTTATACTCATTCGACATACTTATTCGACACCCCCTAACCTCCAGGGAGAAAGACATGGCCGCGAGCCCGACACGTGACGATTTCGACAGCTATATGACCCCCAACTATTCGCCGCAGCAGGCGATTCCGGTGCGCGGCGAAGGCAGCCGACTGTGGGATCAGGCGGAGAAGGAGTACATCGATTTCGCCGGTGGCATCGCGGTCAATGCGCTGGGGCACTGTCATCCGGCCTTGGTCAATGCGCTGACCACCCAGGCCAACAAGCTGTGGCATCTCTCCAACGTCTATACCAACGAGCCGGCGCTGGCGCTGGCCAAGCAGATGGTCGAGCGGACCTTCGCCGACAAGGCGTACTTCTGCTCTTCCGGCGGCGAAGCCAACGAAGCGGCCTTCAAGCTGGCGCGTCGCTGGGCGTTCGACAACTTCGGCGAGAAGAAGCACAAGATCATCTCGTTCAAGCAGGCGTTTCACGGCCGCACCCTGTTCACCGTCAGCGTCGGCGGTCAGCCGAAGTATTCCGAAGGTTTCGGCCCGATCCCGGGCGGCATCGTCCACGCCGAGTTCAACGATCTCGACAGCGTGCGCGCGCTGATCGACGACGAGACCTGCGCCATCGTGGTCGAGCCGATCCAGGGCGAAGGCGGCGTGACACCGGCAACGCCGGAATTCATGCAGGGCCTGCGCGAGCTGTGCGATCAGCATCAGGCGCTGCTGGTAGTCGACGAAGTGCAATCCGGCGTCGGCCGTACCGGTAAGCTCTATGCCTACATGCACTATGACGTGACGCCGGACATCCTGACCACGGCCAAGGCCCTGGGCGGCGGCTTCCCGATCGGCGCGATGCTGACCACCGATCGGGTCGCGCCGTCGCTGGCGGTGGGTACGCACGGTTCCACCTACGGCGGCAACGCGCTGGCCTGTGCCGTGGGTCTGGCGGCGCTGACCACCATCGACACGCCGGAGGTTCTGGAAGGCGTCGAACGTCGTCACGCGCTGTTCCGCGAGCATCTCGAGGTGATCAATCGCAAGTACGGCGTGTTCAAGGAGATCCGCGGCATGGGCCTGCTGATCGGCGCCGAGATGAGCGACGACTTCCACGGCAAGGCACGGGATATTCTGCCGCTGGCCCTCGAACAGGGGCTGATGATTCTGGTCGCCGGTCCCAACGTGCTGCGTATGGCGCCGTCGCTGGTGATTCCGGAAGCGGATCTTCAGGAGGGCATGGCGCGGCTCGAGATCGCCATCGGGCAGCTCGTCAACCCATCATGATCGCCTCCGATATCGTTTCCAGTGGCATGGATGATCCCGCGGCACGCAGTGTGGGTAACCTGCTGGTTCGCCCGGCGCAGTCGGGCGATCTGGCCGCGATCGAGCGGCTTGCCGGTGGCGCCACGCCCCGGCTGACCAATCTTCCCGCGCATCGTGACCGGCTCGAGGAGCGGATTGCCCGCTCCTCGCGCGCGCTGGCCCACAACGTCGACTTCCCTGGCGACGAGCTCTACACCTTCGTGCTCGAGGATCGGGACCTGGGCGAGATCGTCGGCACCGCCAGCATCCGGGCGCAGGCGGGGGCGCAGGACGCCTACTACACCTATCGTCAGGAAACCCTGATCCACGCCTCGCAGCAGCTCAATCTGCGCCACGAGGTGCAGACGCTGTCGCTCTCCCACGAGATGTCGGAAGTCTCGCTACTGTGCGCGCTGTCGCTGGATTCGCGCTACCGCGGCACCAGCGCGGCCACGTTGCTGCGCCGCGCCCGGCTGATGTTCATCGCCCAGTATCCCGAGCGCTTCGCGCAGACGCTGGGCGTCGCCTTTCCGGGCTATCTCGACGAGGAGGGCAGGTCGCCTTTCTGGGACAGTGTCGGCCATCACTTCTTCGAGCAGGGCTATCACGAGATCAACCTGCTAGCGGGTGTACGCTCGAAGAGCTTCATCGCCGAGGTGATGCCGCAGTTTCCGCTTTATCTGCCGCTGCTGACGCCCCAGGCCCGCGCGGCGATCGGACGTGAACACCCGGATCATGAACAGGCGCTGCAGGAAATGCTCGCCGAAGGTTTCGTGCGCTCGCGCCACGTCGATATCTTCGACGCCGGACCCGTGGTGAGAGGCGAGCGTCAGCGCCTGCGCACGTTGACCCACTGCGGCTGGCATCCGGTACGGATTCGCCCGGCGGCCTCGTTGCCGGATGCCGAACCGGCGATGGTCGCTAATCAGCAACTGGCCGATTTCCGCTGCACTGTTGCGCGCTATGCGCTCACGCCGACCGGTCAACTGATGCTGTCGGAAGAGCAGGCCGCGCTGCTTGGCGTCGAAGAGGGTCGTGCCGTACTGGTCGCGCCGCTGGCGCTACCCAATGTCGAAGACGCGCTGGACGAGGGAGAACTGTAATGCGCCTGCGACCCATTGGGCATCACGATATCGACGAACTGCAGGCGTTGGCGCAGGAGACCGGTGTCGGTTTCACCTCGCTGCCCAACAGCCGCGAATTTCTGAGTGCCAAGATCGACAACGCGGTGGCGGCCTTCGAAGGCCGCGTCCCCGAGCAGGAGCGGCTCTATTTCTTCGTGCTCGAGGACGAGCAGAGCGGTGAACTGGCGGGCTGCTGCGCAATCGAGGCCGAGGTCGGCCGCGAGACGCCGTTCTATCACTACCGCGTCGGCAAACTGGCGCACTCGTCGGTCCAGCTCGATCTGCACCGCACTATCGATACGCTGTTTCTGAGTTCCGACCATACCGGCGATGCCGAAGTTGCCTCGCTGTTTCTGCGTCCGGCCTATCGCCGCGATCGCAACGGCACGCTGCTCTCCAAGGCGCGCTGGCTGTTCATGGCGGAGTTCCGCGAATGTTTTCCGGCCAAGGTGCTGGCGGAGATGCGCGGCGTGTTCAGCCCCGACGGCGTCAGCCCGTTCTGGGACAGTCTCGGCAGCCACTTCTTTCCGATGGAATTCAAGCAGGCCGACCAGCTCACCGGGCTGGGTCAGAAGAGTTTCATCGGCGAGCTGATGCCGAAATACCCGATCTATACGCCGTTTCTGCCGCAGGCGGCGCGAGAGTGTATCGGCCAGGTCCACGAGCACACCCGGCCCGCGCTGGAGATGCTGAAGAAGGAAGGGCTGCGCTGGGAAGGCTATATCGACATCTTCGATGGCGGGCCCACGGTCGAGGCCTATATCGACGACGTTCGCGCGATCCGCCACTCGTCCTGCGTCACGGTCGAGGTCAGTAGCGAGCGACTGGAACAGTCCGAACGCCCCGGCTGGATGGCGGCCACCACCGGAATGAGTGATTTCCGCTGCAGCTGGATCGGCCGCGGCCCCAGCGAGGACGGAGTGATCACTCTGACCACGGCGGAAGCCGAGCGGTTGAACGTGGCCAGTGGCGATGCCTTGCGGGTGCTCGAGTCCTGAGTGCCGACGAACGGCCGACGCAATTTCCAGAACAACTAGGAGTGATGTATGCACGCCAAGCAACAACTGCTGATCGACGGTCATTGGATCGATGGCGCCGCTGCGCGGTTCGACAAGCGCGACCCCATCACGGGCGACACGTTATGGCAGGCCGCAGCGGCCTCCCCCGAGCAGGTCGACGAAGCGATCGCAGCGGCACGGCGTGCGTTCCCTAGCTGGGGGCGGCGGCCGTTCGCCGAGCGTCAGGCCGTGGTCGAACGCTTTCGGGACGAGCTGGAAGCCAATCGCGAACCGCTCGCCCTTAGTATCGCCCATGAGACCGGCAAGCCGATCTGGGAAGCGCGCACCGAAGTGGGCGCGATGATCGCCAAGGTGGCGGTCTCGCTCACCGCCTACCACGAACGCACCGGCGAGCGCGCCCGCGATGCCGGCGGCACACGGGCGGTATTACGGCACCGCCCGCATGGCGTGCTGGCGGTTTTCGGCCCCTACAACTTCCCGGGGCATCTGCCCAACGGCCATATCGTGCCGTCGCTGCTGGCCGGCAACTGCGTGGTGTTCAAGCCCAGCGAACAGACCCCGATGACCGCTGACCTGACCCTGCAGTGCTGGGAGCGGGCGGGCCTGCCTGCCGGAGTGATCAACCTGGTCCAGGGCGCGGCGGAAGTGGGGCAGGCATTGGCGGGCAACGCCGATATCGACGGCCTGCTGTTCACCGGCAGCGCCAAGGTCGGCGGGCTGCTGCATCGTCAGTTCGGCGGTCAGGTCGGCAAGATTCTGGCGCTGGAACTGGGCGGCAACAACCCGCTGGTGGTCAAGGATGTGCGCGATCTCGACGCCGCCGTGCTGACCATCATCCAGTCGGCGTTTCTCTCCGGCGGTCAGCGCTGTACCTGTGCACGTCGTCTGATCGTGCCGCAGGGAGAATCCGGCGATCGACTGCTCGAGAAGCTGGCGCGGACACTGGCCGAACTGCATGTGGCCGAGCCCTTCAGCGAACCGGCGCCGTTCTATGCCGGACTGGTCAGCCCGCAGGCGGCGGAAGGTCTGCTCGAGGCCCAGCGCGACCTCGAAGCCCGCGGTGGCAGGGTGCTGGTGCGGATGCAGTCGCTGCAGGCCGGCACGAGTCTGCTGTCGCCGGGGCTGGTCGATGTCACCGGCTGCGACGTGCCCGATGAAGAGCACTTCGGCCCGCTGCTCAAGGTCGATCGTTACCGGAGCTGGGACGAGGCGATCGAGCTGGCCAACGCTACCCGCTACGGACTTTCGGCCGGACTTATCGGCGGGGACCAGCCAGATTGGGACGACTTCCTGCTGCGGATTCGGGCCGGCATCGTCAACTGGAATCGTCAGACCACCGGGGCCTCCAGCGATGCGCCGTTTGGCGGGATCGGCGACAGCGGCAACCATCGCCCGAGCGCCTATTACGCGGCGGACTACTGCGCCTACCCGGTCGCCTCGATGGAGGCCGATACGCTGACCCTGCCTGCGGAGTTGCCGCCCGGCATTCGGCTATGAGCGATTCCGTCAGCAATCCCATTAGCCAAGACATCAGCTACGCCACCAGTCAGGCCACAAGTGGAGTCACGCGATGAGCGACACGACGAACGCTTCCGCGCCGGACGTGCGTGAAGTCAATTTCGACGGCCTGGTCGGCCCGACGCACAATTACGCCGGGCTGGCCCACGGCAACGTGGCCTCGATGCGCCACGGCGGATTGGCCTCCAACCCGCGCGAGGCGGCGCTGCAGGGCCTGGCCAAGATGAAGTCGCTGATGGACTCAGGCTACGCCCAGGGCGTATTGCCGCCGCAGCAGCGCCCGGATCTGGGTGCGCTGCGTGCCCTGGGGTTTGGCGGCAGCAACACCGAGATACTCGCGCGAGCCGCGCAGGAAGCGCCGCAGCTGCTGCGCGCGGTGTGTTCGGCCTCCTCGATGTGGACCGCCAACGCCGCCACCATCACGCCGGGTTTCGATGCTCCGGACGGTCGCGTGCACTTCACGCCGGCCAATCTGCAGTCGAGCTTCCATCGCTATCTCGAACCGGAAACCACCGGCCGCGTACTGGCGTCGATTTTCCGTGACGAGCGCCACTTCGCCCACCACAGCGTGCTGCCGGCGACGCCGGCGTTCTCCGACGAGGGTGCGGCCAATCACACCCGCCTGTGTGGCGAGTACGACGAGGCCGGCGTGCATCTGTTCGTCTACGGCCGACAGGCCTTCGGCGGTGAGCGCGCCCCCCAGCGCTATCCGGCACGACAGACGCTGGAAGCGAGCCAGGCGATCGCGCGCCAGCACGGGCTCGAGGATTCCCAGACCGTCTTTGCCCAGCAGCATCCGGATGCCATCGACGCCGGCGTCTTCCACAACGACGTGATTGCGGTGGGCAACGGGCCGGTACTGCTCTATCACGAGATGGCATTTCTCGACGAGGAGAAGACGCTGGAGGCGCTGCGCGCCCGAATGGCTTCGCCGTTGATCCCGGTGCGGGTACCGAGCGAGGCGATCAGCCTCGAGGACGCGGTCTCGACCTACCTGTTCAACTCGCAGCTGCTGTCGAATCCGGATGGCAGCATGACGCTGGTGGTGCCGGGGGAGTGTCAGGAGAACGAGGCGGTGTGGAGAACGATTCAGGATCTGCTGCTGGCGGGTTACAACCCGATCAGCGAAGTCACGGTCAAGGACGTCAAGCAGAGCATGCGCAACGGCGGCGGCCCGGCTTGCCTGCGTCTGCGGGTGGTGCTTTCGGCGGCCGAGCGCCAGGCGCTGAGCGGACGGGTGCTGCTGAACGATGCGCTATATGCCGACCTGGTGGGCTGGGTCGAGCGTCACTACCGTGACAGCCTGACCCCGGACGAGCTGGCCGATCCCCGGCTCGCCGACGAGACGCTAACCGCGCTCGACGAACTGACCCGGCTGCTGGGAATCGGCAACGTCTATCCGTTTCAGATGGGGTCGTAGACCGGCCGGTCAGCCCTGGCCGGCGGCGCCGCCGACCATGCCGCTGCGCAGGTCGGCGCCACTCGGGCGGTTTTTGACATGCTGGCCCACGACATCTTCCGGTGAACCGGCCATTTCCCGGAACATCCCCATGCTGCCCAGCAGGGCGGAAGACTCGTAAGGCACGAACACGCGCTCGCCATCCTTGGCCATGGTCGGTAGCGCCTTGATGTAGCTCTGGCCCAGCAGATAACCCACCACGGTGCGTTTGTTCTCCTCCGTCTCGCCGATGGCATTGAGCACCAGCTTGATCGATTCCTGCTCGCCCTGGGCGCGCAGGATGGCGGACTGCTTGTCGCCTTCGGCATTGAGAATCGACGATTCGCGCTGACCCTGCGCCATGGCGATGGCAGCGGATTTCTCACCCTCGGCTTCGGTCACCGTCGCGCGGCGTTTACGCTCGGCGGCCATCTGCAGGCGCATGGCGCTCTCGACCTCTTCCGGCATGGCGATGTCCTGCACCTCGACCCGGGAGATCTTCACGCCCCACTTGGACGCCGGCTCTTCCATGGCGGACTGGATCGCGTTGTTGACCTCGGCGCGGGATTCGAACAGCTTGTCGAGCTCCATCTTGCCCACCACCGAACGCAGCGTGGTCTTGGCCAGCACCTCGACGGCCTGACTCATATTGGCGACTTCATAGACCGCCCGCTTGGGATCGATGATCTGATAGTAGAGGGCGCCGTTGATGGTGACCGTCACGTTGTCGGTGGTGACCACCGGCTGTCCGGGGAAATCCATGACCGTCTCGCGGCGGTCGATACGGATCTCGTCGGTGGCGATCGGGTAGTACTCTTCGCCCTGCTTGCGATAGCGAATCATGCTGATGGCGCGGGGCTGTTCGATGAACGGAATGATGAAGTTGATCCCGCTTTCGAGCAGCCGGTTGAAAGAGCCCAGACGCTCCACGACCATCACCTCCGACTGGCGAACGATCACCAGCCCCTTGACGATGAGCAGCACGCCGATAGCGACGATGATCAGGCTGAGAATCAGCCCCGGGCTGGCAAAGAGATCCATATGCGTTACTCCGTTGGGCTTTTCAGCGTCACGATGGCCTCGGTGCCGTCGAAATGCTGAAAGATGACCGGGCTGCCCAGCGGCAGTTCGGTCGTGTCGGTGTCGGCGACTCGCAGTCGGTAGAAATCGCCGTTGATCTTGAGTCCGGTCGCGCCGTCGAAATCGCGCTTGAGGGTACGATATTCATGGCCTTTCTCGACCCCGGTGCCGGTCGTGCCGTAATCCACACCCGGTGGCGAGAACCACGGCCGGATCACCTTGATGACCAGCGGTAGCAGCACCCCGGCGACGATCCCCAGACCCAGCAGTTGCCAGGTCATCGACGCCCCCAGCCAGGCCAGCAGCGCCGCCACGGCGGCCGCGATCGCCAGCGCCAGCAGCACCAGCGCGCCGGAGGCCAGCTCCGCCAGGCCCAGCAGCAGCGCAATGCCCAGCCACACATAAGCCACGTTCCAGTCCATATCGGTCCTCGGTGATCGAGTCGGGAGGAAACTTCTCGAGGTCGGCGCTCGATGCCGGCCGGCGCCCGGGGCTCGTCAGCCTCGCTGAAAAGCAGTCCAGAACGTTGCCCGCGTCGGACAGAACAGCGTATCAGAGATCGTTACGCCAAAGAGGGTAGTGATCACCCTCGATGCGCATGCGAGAAATAATGCGAAGACCACGGCGTGCTCGGCGGGGCAATTCAGTCGTCACCCAGCTTGACCATCTTCGGCCGGCCGATCAGCACGCCGGCGACGCTCTGGGCGGCGAGCAGCACGATCAGGAAGATCAGCGACAGCTGCCAGTCGCCGCTCAGGCCGTGCAACGTGCCGAACAGCAGCGGACCGCTGGCGCCCATCAGGTAGCCGATGCTCTGGGACATGCCCGAGAGCATTGCGGCGTGCTGCGGCTGTCGGGTGCGCAGCACGATCATGGTCAGCGCGAAGGCGAAGCAGCCGCCCTGACCGGCACCCAGCAGCAGCGCCCACAGCAGCGGCGAGGCGGTCGGGGCCAGCAGCAGGCCGAACAGCGCCAGCGCCACCAGCGAACAGAGCCCGAGCACCAGCAGGCTGTGATGGGTCAGCCGCGAGGCCAGTCTGGCGACGACGTAGCTGCCCGGGATGCTGGTGAGGTTGATCAGCGACAGCATGATCCCGGCGGTCGCCACCGGAACGCCGGCCTGAATCGCCACCGCCGGTACCCATGTCTGCAGCGTATAGAAGCTCAGCGACTGAGCACCCATGAACAGCGTCAATGTCCACGCTACCGGGCTTCGGAACAGCCGCGACATCGGTGGCCGACGGCTCGATGCCTGTTCGACCGGGGCCAGCGAGAGCGCCACCCGCCACCACACGATGGCGGAGCCGATGCCGAAGGCGGCCCACAGCCAGATTGGCGTGGACCAGCTTCCCGACAGATTCATCAGCGGAATGGCGCTGCCGGCGCTGATCGTGGCGCCGACGCCCATCATCACCGTATAGAGCCCCATGGTGCGGCCGAGTCGATCACCGCGATCACGTTTGACCAGACTCGGCATGAACACGTTGCCGAAGGCGATGCCCATCCCCGCGCACAGGGTGCCCAGCAGCATGATCGTCAGACTCTCAACACCGCGCAGCACGCCGCCGATGGCGATCAGCGTGATCGCGCAGGCGATGGCCCGGTCGAGGCCGACGCGATCGGCGAAGCCCGGCGCCAGCGGTGACAGCAGTCCGAAACAGAGAATCATCCCGGTGGTGAAGAGGCTTGCCGTCCCCGCGCCGATGGAGAGCGTCGACATGATCGGATCGAGTACCGGTCCGATGACGACGATCGGCGCACGCAGATTGATCGCTGCCAGACCGAAAGCGACGAGCCATAGCCAGGCGGGTAACGGGGGACGAGAGAGCGAGGCTGACGGCACGAGCGATCACCGAGTCATGAGCGGGCCGGCATCTTATCATCGTTGATCGGCGCATCGATGCTTGTACATGTAAAGTGATCGTTTTACACTCAGTGCATGGACATTCGCACACGACTCATTTCGACCGCCGAGCAGCTCTTCGATCGCCACGGCTTTACCGCCACCGGGATGGACCGGCTGACCCAGGCCGCCGGCATCTCGAGCCGCACGCTCTACAAGCACTTCGGCAGCAAGAACGGCCTGATGGCCGCGGTCCTGAACGAGCGCGACCGTCGCTTCCATCGGCGGATCAACGCCGACAGCGTCGATGCGCTGTTCGGCGCGCTGGAGGCCTGGTTCGCCGAGGAGGGCGCGCGGGGCTGCCTATTCCTGCGGGCCTGGGGCGAGACCGGGGGCGGCGTGCCGGAGATCGCCGAGGTGATGGCCCGGCACAAGGAGCGCCTGCGGCAACGCATCGACGACATCGTCGTGGCGGAGATCGGACACCGCGACGACGAGCTGGCCGAGGCGATTCTGCTGCTGTTCGAAGGCGCGACCCACGCCGCGACCTATCGTGGCGGAGCGGCCGTGGATGGTGCTCGCCGGGCAGCACGGCGGTTGATCGCAGGCGCGCGCACTTAGGGAAGCACTGCATAAATGCCTACGCGGGCGAATCGCTGCGTTGCGCGGTGCTCGAAGGCTCTCCTGACCCTATGTTATGTCTCGTCTTCTGTGCTCCGTGCTCCGTGCTCCTTGCGCTTCATCCCGCTCGCCGATTGATTCAGCGCTTCTTTAGCGGATTCCGCTCGGGAAAGCCTTGGCAGTCTGGCTAACAATCCCTTGATGGTCTGACAACACCATGGCGCCATTCTCCGGTTCAAGGCCGGCGGATTCGTTACGACCGTAAGGAAAACGATCATTTTACATCACGACTGTCGTCTGGACGTTTCGGTAGCGTCCAGCACTTCAGCAAGGAGGATTCCGATATGAACCGCCAGGAACTTCGACTCATCGTTGCCGGCACAGCGCTGATTGGCGTGAGCTACGGTTTGGCGCGCTTTGCCTACGGGCTGTTTCTGCCCAGCATGCGCGAGGACGTCGGGCTGAGTTCGGCCATGGCCGGGGCGATCGGCAGCGGTGCCTACGTTGGCTATTGTCTCGCCATCGTGGCCAGTGCCGTGCTGGTGGAGCGTTTCGGTGCCCGGCTGATGGCCGTCGCCGCCGCCCTGATCGCGGCGGCCGGCATGGCGGTCGTTTCGATCAGCGAGAGCCCGCTGTTGCTGGCCGGTGCCATTCTGCTGGCGGGAACGAGTACCGGATTGGCCTCGCCACCCATGGCCCAGGCCGTCGCGCGCGAGATCCCGGAAGCCCGCCAGAGCCGGGCCAACACCATCATCAACGCCGGGACCAGTCTCGGCGTTGCGATCTCGGGCCCGGTGGCATTTCTCGCCACCGGCCAATGGCGAGTCGCCTACGCCGCGTTCGCGATCACCGCATTGGTGAACGCCGTGCTATTGCTCCTAAGCGTACCGCGACCCCCGGCCACCGAGACGCGTGTCAACGCCGCGCCCAAGGCAGGCAAGGATTCTTCCCAGCAAGAAGGTCGTCAGAATCGAGGCGGTTTATGGCGGGCGCCGGCGTGGCGAGTGATGTTGGCCGCGGCGGGCACGGGAATCGCCAGTGCCGCCTACTGGACGTTCTCGAGCGAAGCGGTCGTCACGCAGGGGAATTTCGACCAGACAGTGGCCAATATCGTCTGGATTCTGATCGGCGTTGCAGGTCTGGTCGGAGGGCTGGCGGGGGATCTCGTCAAACGTTTCGGCCTCGACGCCGCTAATCGCGGGTCGCTCGGCGCACTGGCGCTCTCGCTCTGCCTGCTGGCACTGATGCCTGCCAGCCTCCCAGCGATGCTCGTTTCGGCGGCGCTTTTCGGTGGCGCTTACATCATGCTTACCGGGGTCTATCTGGTCTGGGGGATCCGGCTCTACGCGGACCGGCCCGCCATTGGTCTTGGCCTGCCGTTTCTGATGATCGCCGTGGGCCAGATCGTCGGCTCGCCGCTGGCCGGCTATCTGATCGGCAGCCGGGGATACGCCTTCTGCTTTATCGTCTTTGCGCTGATTGCCGTGGCGACGATGCTGGTTGGATACCGGGCGGACGGACCGCGGAGCGACGCGGCAACGGATCGAGGCGATCGTGCCCGGCGAGATGAGCCACGAGCCCAGCAGCCTTCGATCCCTCGCTTCTACATGCCGGCCATGCCGCCGCTGGGGTTGATCGAAAAGATCGGTCGGAGGTTCAGCGGCGGGCTCGGCTCGGGCTCCGGCTCCGGTACCGACAGACCTTGAAGCCGTCGAGGGGCGGCTCCGAGCGGATCAGTCTCCCAACATCGCTTCGACGACACTCGCGTGCTGCAACAGCACCGCATCGTCGCCCTGAGGCCGCGACAGCATCAGGCCGATCGGCAGGTCGGCACCGACCGGGAAGTAGGGCAGCGAGATCGAAGCCGCGTCGAGATAGTTGAAGACGCTGGTATTACGCAGCGCCAGCCGGTTCGCCCGCTGGAACGCGGCGGCATCGTTTTCGAGTTCGGCTCGCTTTGGCGGCAACGTCGCTACCGTCGGCAGCAGTACGGCGTCGAAGCCGGCCATCTCGGCCGCAAAGCGCCGCTGCCAGCCGGCTCTCGGCCATAGACGCTGGAGGTAATCCGCGGCGCTGATATCCCGACCGCCGTTCAGACGCTCGGCGATCAGCGGATCGTAGTCCGCCTCGGCTTGCGCGAGCTGCTCACGATGCAGTGCCGCCGCTTCGGGCACCACCAGGCCGCCTTGCTGATTGATCGCCAGCGCGCCGTCGACGGCCTCGAAGCTCAGGCGTTCGATGTGACATCCCTTGGCTTCGAGCGCGGCCACGGCCGCTTCGAAGCCGTCGCGGACGGCGTCGTCCAGCTCGCTCAGCAGCCCGCCATCGGCAATCGCCAGGCGTAGCGGCCGCGGGGCCGAATCCAGCGCCGGCATCGGCCGATCGGCCAGCACCGACCACAGCCGCGCGCAGCAGTCGACACTGGGTGCGATGGGGCCGACGCAATCCAGGCTCGGCGCGAGCGGGTAGGCACCTTCGCCGGGCACGGTTTGCTGGCTGGGCTTGAAGCCGGTCAGCCCGCAGAACGCGGCCGGTATCCGCAGCGAGCCGCCGGTGTCGCTACCCAGCGTTGCCGCCGCCAGACCAAAGGCGACCGAAGCCGCGCCGCCGGAGGTCGAGCCACCGGTGATACGCTCGGCGTCGAACGGGTTGGGCGGGGTGCCGAAATTTTGATTGAGCCCGAGCCCCGAAAACGCGAACTCGCTCATGGTGGTACGTCCGGTCAACAGCGCGCCGGCGCGCCGGAGGCGGGCAACCGAGGGCGCGTCCGCCGTGGCTGGTGCGCTATTACCCAACACCCGGGAAGCCGCCTGGGTCACCTCGCCGTGGACATCGAACAGATCCTTGATGCTGATCGGAATGCCGCCCAACGACTCGTTCGGATCGATCCGCGTTAGCCGGTCACGCAGCTTGTCGGCATCGAATTCGATGAAGGCCGTGGCAATGACGTCGGGCATCGTCTTCGCCCGTTCGATCAACGCCTCGAGTGCGTCTGCCGGCGTGAAGTCGCCGGCGTCTAACGCTGCCTGCCAGTCCGCCAGCCGCCGTCGACGCGGCGGCCGAGCCCAGAACGCTGTCGCGGCATCCTGCGGCGTCTCTGATGAGCTCATTGCGCCACCTCGAGTTCGATGACGGTATAGACATGACTGAGGCGGCGATCCAGCACCGGGTCGTTGAGCGTCATCGAGAAGCAGGCGCTGGGGCGGATGCCGCCGATCGCCGGCACCGTTCCGCACAGCAGCAGCGTGTTGGGCGCGAGGAATTCGCCCTGCTTGAGGGCGGTGGGCAGTTTGGCCAGCAGCGTATCGACGTCGAGCAGCTCGGCGAGCGTGCCTTGTTGATAGGTGACGGTGTGACCGTTCTCCTCGATCTCGCTCGAAAGCTCCAGCGAGTCCCAGTGCTCGCGGATCTCTTCCAGCGCCCACGCCTGCGTGGCGACCGGCTTGGCACAGAGCTGCTTGGACTCGGCCACGCCCACGGCTTCCAGCTTGCGGTCGGTGTGATCGGAGGCCAGCGTCACCCACAGCCGACCTTCGCTATCGCTGACCAGACAGACCTCGGCTTCGCCGGAGCCTTCGCCGCCGAGCATCTCGACGTCCGGCGCCTGGGTCAGCAGCTGGGCGCTGGCACGATAGAACAGCGGCACGCTAGACGGCGGCTTGACGCCGAGCTCGGCCAGCTCCTCGATATGGTGCTGCACGCCGGCCTGATCGCGGCCGGCCCAGCCGGCGATGGCCAGGCGCTGAGGTGAGAGAGTGAAAGTGCCCTGCGGGGTTTCGAAAGTCAGCATGAGATCGTTTTCCTGTTCAAGGGTGCGTCATTGAGCGCGTCAGTCAGGGCGTCAATGAATGAGAATCATAGCGAGTCGGGTAGCCACAGCGCGATGCTCGGGAATATCACCAGCAGCGCGGCCATCAATAGCATGGCGACGATGAATGGCAGGGTGCCGACGATCACGTCCGAGAACGGCTTGCCGCGCCGGGCGGCCTGAACGATATAGAGATTGAGGCCCACCGGCGGGGTGATCAGTGCCATTTCGACGAACAGGATCATGATGATGCCGAACCACACCTTGTCGAAGCCGGCGGCCGCGATCAGCGGCGTGACGATGGGAATGGTGATCACCATCAGCGACAGCGTCTCGATGAAGAAACCCAGCACGATGAACAGCGCGATGACCGCCAGCAGCAGGCCGTAGGGCGAGAGATCGTAGGTGTTCAGCAGCGTGGTCAGTTTCTGGACCAGCCCTGACGAGGTCAGCGCGAAGTTCAGAAACGAGGCGGCCAGAATGATGAACAGCAGCATCGAGGTCGTCTTGACCGTACCGTCTAGCGCGGCCATCAGCATCGGGCGATCCAGGCGCCGATTGGCGGCGGCCAGCCCCAACGAGACGATGACGCCGACGGCGGCCGCTTCGGTGGGAGTCGCCCAGCCGAGATAGATCGAGCCGACGATTACCGCGAACAGGATCAGCAGCGGCGCGAGAAACGCCAGGCTCCGGAAACGCGCGTTCCAGCTGGCGACGTTACGCGGGCCGCCGAGGCTCGGCTTCCACCAGCACAGTACCAGCGCCACGGCCATGAACAGCAGCGACAGGCCTAGGCCGGGGATCAGCCCCGCCATGAACAGCTTGGGAATCGACGTTTCGGTCAGGAAGCCGTAGACGATCAGGTTGATCGATGGCGGAATCAGAATCCCCAGCGTACCGCCGGCCGCGATGCTGCCGCAGAACAGGCGAGGATCGTAGTTGAGCCTGTCGCCCTGAGGCAGCGCCACGGTGGAGATCGTCGCGGCGGTGGCGACCGACGAGCCCGAGGTCGCCGAGAACAGCGCCGCGGTGGTGATGTTGGCGTGAATCAGGCCGCCCGGCAGCCATGAGAGCCAGTGATCCATGGCGCGGTAGGCCTTCTCGGCGATACCGGCGCGCACAATGATCTCGCCCATCAGCACGAACAGAGGAATCGCGATCAGCAGGAACGAGTCCGCCGCCGACCACAGGTTCTGCCCGAGCGCCTTGGTCAGCGGAAAGAACGAGAAGAACTGGTCGATGCCGAAAGCGAGCAGAAACAGCGTGACCGCCACCGGAATGCCGGCCAGCAGTAACACCATGATGCCGACAGAGAGAAATCCGAGCATCAGCGTGACTCCTTCGTCAGCGGCGCTTCGGCCAGTTCGCCGTTATCCATGCCGATCAGCGCATCGAGAGTGGGCGCGTCCCGCTGGCACAGCGCGGCCAGCACCCTCAAGCCGATGACGCTGGTGGTGAAGGCGAACCAGCAGTAGCCGGCGGCCCACAGCAGTTGGGGAATCCACAGCGGCGTGGCCAGCGGTGTGTTGGCGGTCGAGCCGTTGGCGAGCGATTTGACCAGTACCGGGTAGGCGTTCAGTGCGATCGTCCACGCCACCAGATTGAGCGCCAGCAGCGACACGATATTCAGCGCGTGCTGCGACAGTGGCGGCAGGCGGCCATGGACGACGTCGATACGGATATGCGCCCGTTCGAGCAGGGTGTGGGAAATCCCCCAGGCCGATAGCACGGCGAGCACGTAGCCCGAGTATTCGTGGACACCGGAAAGCGAGTGACCGGCCAGCTTGCGCAGCAGGATCTCAACGCCGATGAAGATAACGACGGCTAGCAGGGCGAGTCCGATCACGCGCGCAGCGAGCCGGGACAGGCCGCGGGTGAAGCGCACCAGCCCGTCCAGGCTCTGGATCAATGGTGACATGAGAGGGTCCTGTCCAGCGGTGATGGGAACCGCGCGTGCCGGCCGTGGCCGACACGCGCGCGCTAACGGTGGTCAGGGCGCCTTGGCCTGCAGGTCGACGATCTTGCCGACGCCGGCGTTCCACTGCTTGAGGGTGTCGGCATCGACGCGGCCGGCCCAGGCGGGCAGCACCACGTCTTCGAGGGCCTTGTGGGCGCGATCGACATCGGCCTGGGTCGGCTTGACCAGCGTCATGCCGGCCGGCTTGCCGGCCGGACAATCACCCTTGCCCGTCAGGCAGGCGATACCGCGCTGAGTTTCGGTCTTGGCGTTCGTCCACACCGGTGCGGTGAACTGCTTGTCGACCTGTGCCTGAATCAGCTGCTGCTCGTCGGCGCTCAGGCTGCTCCACTTGTCCTGGTTGATGGCGGTAATCACGTAGTCCCAACCGCCGATGGGCAGCGGCAGCATGTGGCTTGATACGTCGTACCAGCCGGCGCTGTAGCCGGACATCGATCCGGTCACGGCGCAGTCGATCACGCCGCGCTCGAGGGATCCGGGGACCTCGTTGAAGGCGATGTTGAGGCTCTGCGCGCCGAGAGCCTCGAGGAACTCGCCGGTCGAACGGCCGCTGCCGCGAACCTTCTTGCCCTCGAGATCGGCAAGACCCGAGATTGGCGTGTTGCAGAACAGCACCTGGGCGGGGTAGGGAACGATCGCCAGCACATGGCTGTTGAAGCGCTCGTTCATGGCTTTTTCGGCGATCGGGCGGAAGGCGTCCGCCACCGCGCGGGCCTTGTCGGTATCGGTCGTCATCATCGGCAGATCGAGACCTTCAAGCTCCGGCGCATCGCTGACGGTGTAGTCGCCCACCGTCATGCCGACGTCGAACAGACCGTCGCCGAGATAGCGAAAGACGTCGCCGCTGGCGATCCCCATCTGATCGAAGCTGGTGACCTGGGTAGTGATATCGCCATCGCTGGCTTTCGGTAGCGTCTCGCCCCAGAACGGCTGCTCGAATTTCTGGTGCAGTTCGAGACTGCCCCAGCTGCCGACGACGTTAAGGGATGTCTCGGCCGATGCCGTAGTCGTGACGCCGGCACCGAGTGCGGTGGCGATCAGCGCTGCCGCGATACGGGTTCGACGGGTGGATTTTGTGTGTTTGCAGATCATGGTGGTAAGCCTCGTTGTTGGCGTTCGTTATTGATGTTGTGTCGCGCTATCCATGTTGTGTCGCTCTAACGGCGTTGCGTCGAGGATCGCCCGCTTGGCCCGGGCTATAGCCGTGCTTCTAGTTCCAGCCAGTACTTCTGGTTCCAGCCAATACTTCTGGTTCCAGCCAGTACTTCAAGTTCTAGCCGAACTTCAGTCGATGATTGGGAATATCGGTGATCAGCATGTGCCCCGGACTGTGAGTGATCGCCAAAGGCAGACCTGCGGCTTCCAGGGCGGCCTGGGGGGTCACGCCGCAGGCCCAGAAAACCGCCAGCTCGTCGTCGTGGATGACCGGCGCGTCGCCGAAATCCGGCCGGGCCAGATCGGCGATGCCCAGCGACGTCGGCAGGCCGATATGCACCGGCGCGCCGTGAACCCGTGGCATATCGGTGGTGATCTGGATGGCGCGGATGGCGTCGGCCGGCTTGAACGGACGCATCGAGACGACCAGATTGCCGCCGAACGGGCCGCTGGGTTCGAGCGGAACCTGCGTGCGGTACATCGGCACGTTGCGACCGAGCTGGATGTGGCGGACTTCGAGGCCGTCGGCGATCAGGGCGTCCTCGAACGAGAACGAGCAGCCGATCGAGAAGGTGACGAAATCGTCCTGCCACATCTCGGCGATATGGGTGGGCTCCGCGCTAGAGATGCCGTTCCGGTAGACACGGTATCGCGGCACGTCATGGCGCAGATCGATATCGGTACCCAGCGAGCGCGGATGCGGATCGCCGGGATCGGTTACGTCCAGCAACGGGCAGGCGCGGGGATTGCGCTGACAGAAACGCAGGAAGTCTTCGGCGTAGCGGACGGGGAGAATAACCAGGTTGGCCTGGGCATAGCCCGGCGCGAGTCCGCTGGTGTGTCGCTGCCATTGGCCATGGCGGATGGCCTGTCGGGCGGCGAGCGGTCGTGAGAGATCGGTCAGGGCGTCGGCGGTCATGTCGATGACTCGGTTGTGATTATCGTTCGACAATAAAAAGCCGCTGCTGATAAGGCAAATCGATTTTTCTGATATCAATCGATCGGAATAATCTTTCAGTCGCTGTTGGCTACCCCTTCCACAGCCGGCGTGTTGTGCTGCTGATCGAGTCGGGCGATCTCGATCGCCAGCTCGGTGACGCCTTCGGCCAGCGACTTGTCCAGATGCTGAGGCCAGGAAGCGGTGAACTCGAGCTCGGGCAGTTCAATTGGCAATGCGATCAGCTTGCCCTCGGCCAGCTCGTCCTGCACCAGGCGTGGAGGAATGGCGCCGAGCCCCAGGCCATCCAGCGTCATCCGCACGATCGTCCACAGCGAACTGGAGCAGTGCAGCTTGAGGTGTTCGAGTTTGTGCTGATGAAGCAGTGAGCCGAGCTCGCGGTAGGGGCGGCTATCCCGGGCAAAAGTGATCAGCGGCAGACCGCGCAGCCGGTGCAGCGAGAAATGCGCCGGGTCGAGCCCGAGTCGGGGGCTCGCGATCAGCCCCATGGTGTAGTGGCAGAGAAATCGATTGAACACTTCCTGAACGTTGACCGGCCCCATCAGAAACGCCATGTCGATATCGTGGTTGTGCAATTTGGTGGCCAGGCCGGGCGAGCTATCCACTTCGAGTTCCAGCGTCATTTCCGGAAAGCGGCGCGACAGCTCGGCCAGGAACTGGGGCAGCCAGCTATGGGCGATCGACTCGACGACGCCCAGACGCAACGTGCCCTGGAAGGGCGTTGCCAGCTCCAGCATGGCCATGGCTTCCTCGCGGGCCTCCATCAGCCGCAGTGCGTGACGGTAGAACTGACGGCCTTTCGGGGTCGGCTTGATCGGCCGCTGAGTCCGTTCCAGCAAGGATTCGCCGACGATCGATTCGAGCCTGGCGATACGGTCGGACACCGACGGCTGCGTCAGGTGCAGATGGCGCGCGGCAAGGCGAAACGACCCCAGCCGCACGATCCAGACGAAGGCTTCGATTTCCTTGAAGTCGAACATGGCAGGCTCGCTCGGGTCGCGGTGGGAGTGAAGGCTAGGCCGGATCAGGCGCCCGCCAGTATTGCATATTCGGGTTGGCTGACGGCGAGGCGCGTTTTCCGCCATGGTCGGATGTCCGCACGCGCTCCGGGCGGCTACAATGGGCCACCCTTTTTCTGCACGGGGCGTGGTTGAGCCACCTCGAAAGAGTCGCTTTACGCTTCACAAGAGCCCTCACGACCGTGCATTGTCATCTGACC
The DNA here is from genome assembly GCF_003206695.1 of Salinicola halophyticus. Lineage (GTDB taxonomy): Bacteria > Pseudomonadota > Gammaproteobacteria > Pseudomonadales > Halomonadaceae > Salinicola > Salinicola halophyticus. The sequence continues at coordinate 20,298 of NZ_PZJN01000006.1, forward strand.
GTGGCACCCATGATGCATGCCGACCGTCATCTTTTGCCGCATCACCCAGCCGGCATGTATCGCTCAAATTTTGCCCGTTGAGGCAGCCAGTTGCCCGCGGGGCGTACAGACGAAAAACAGGAGCGCTCGATGAGCCAGGATTTTCCGGACGACAATTTCCCTGCCAATACGGATCACCGCCGTCGCCATTCCGCCAAGGTGGTCGATGGTCCCGGCAAGGCCGCCAGTCGCGCGATGCTGCGTGCGGTCGGCTTCACCGACGGGGATTTCAAGAAGCCGCAGGTGGGTATCGCTTCGACTTGGAGCCGGGTGACACCCTGCAATAGCCATATCAACGTGCTGGCGGAAGCGGCCAGTGAGGGCGCCGACGCCGCCGGCGGCAAGGGCGTGATCTTCAACACCATCACCATCTCCGACGGGATCGCCAACGGCACCGAGGGCATGAAGTATTCGATGGCCTCGCGCGAGATCATCGCCGACTCCATCGAGGCCGTCTCCGGCTGCGAAGGCTTCGACGGCGTGGTCGCCATCGGCGGCTGCGACAAGAACATGCCGGGCTGCATGATCGGCCTGGCGCGCCTCGATCGTCCCAGCATCTTCGTCTACGGCGGTACCATCCAGCCCGGCGCCGGCCATACCGATATCGTTTCGGTGTTCGAGGCGATGGGGGCTTATTCCCAGGGCAACAAGTCGCTGATCGAGGTCAAGCAGATCGAGGAGACCGCGATTCCCGGGCCGGGTTCCTGCGGTGGCATGTATACCGCCAACACCATGGCCTCGGCGATCGAGGCGATGGGCATGAGTCTGCCCAACTCCTCGGCCCAGGAAGCGGTCTCGCAGACCAAGAACGACGACAGCCGCGCCGCTGGCGAAGCCGTACTCAAACTGCTGGAGCTGGACCTCAAGCCCTCCGACATCATGACCCGCAAGGCGTTCGAGAACGCCATCACCGTGGTCATCGCCCTCGGCGGCTCCACCAACGCGGTGCTGCATCTGCTGGCCATCGCCAACACCATCGGCGTGGACTTGACGCTCGACGACTTCACCGAGATCGGCAAGCGCGTACCGGTACTGGCGGACGTGCGTCCCAGCGGCCACTACATGATGAGCGAGCTGGTCGCGATCGGCGGTATTCAGCCGATGATGAAGATCCTGCTCGACGCAGGCCTGCTCCACGGCGACTGCGTCACTGTGACCGGCAAGACGCTGGCCGAGAATCTGGCTGGCGTGAAGCCGTACCCGATGGATCAGGCGATCATCAAGCCGCTGGACAATCCGATCAAGACGAGCAGTCACCTGCGCATTCTCTACGGCAACCTGGCACCGGAAGGCGCGGTGGCCAAGATCACCGGCAAGGAAGGCACGCGCTTTACCGGTCACGCGCGGGTGTTCAACTCCGAGGAAGAAGCGCAGGCGCGGATCAACGATCTCACCGTGGTCGCCGGCGACGTCGTCGTCATCCGCTACGAAGGGCCCAAGGGCGGGCCGGGCATGCGCGAGATGCTGACGCCGACCTCTGCGATCACCGGGCGCGGCCTGGGCGACAAGGTGGCGCTGATCACCGACGGGCGCTTCTCCGGCGGTAGCCACGGCTTCGTGGTCGGCCACATCACGCCGGAAGCCTTCGTCGGCGGCCCTATCGGTCTGATTGAGGATGGTGACGAGATCACCATCGACGCCGAAAATGATGTGATGACGCTGCATATCGACGACGCGGAAATGGAGCGTCGCCGTGCGGCCTGGAAGCGCCCGGCGCCGCGCTATACCCGCGGTACCCTGGCCAAGTACGCCAAGACGGTCAGTTCCGCTTCCCTGGGCGCGGTCACCGACCTGCCCAAAGCGCTGGAAGACTGATTCGACGCTGGAGGAGTGATCGACTGGTGATCGACGCCGAATGATCGAATCGTCGGTCGCTGTCAGTCACGGCGATTGAGCCCAGCGAACGCCTCGAGGCCAACACCTCGGGGCGTTTTTTATGGCATGCAGATCTCCTTCGCGGCAAACCTGAGCTCGATTCATGATCAAGCTGCATAACTTTCATGGGCTACCGGCTCCGGAGGGGGAATGCCTTGGGTATCCTTGGCGGCACCGTTTTCTGCCGGCTCGCCGCAGCCGGATCAGACCATTGCGCCGGCAAACGCGCTGGCGAACGCACCAATCACCGCCCATCCGATTCACCGAGGAAACACCATGAAGACCAGTCGCGATCGCATCATCACCACCCATACCGGCAGCCTGCCGCGAACCCTCGAGCTGTCGAAGATGCTGGTCATGCGTGAGCAGGGCAAGACGGTCGACACCGCGGTATTCGATCGCGAGGTCGCCGACTGTCTGAATGGCGTCATCGCCGCGCAGCTGGACGCCGGGCTCGACAGCATTAACAACGGCGAAGCGCCGCGGGTGGGGTTCTCGACCTACGTCACCGAGCGCATGACCGGCTTCGGTGGCGAAGGACGGCGCAAGCCGACGCTGGATATTCAGCGCTTCCCCGGCTATGCCGCACACATGGCGCGCCAGATCGGTGTTTCCGAGGATCTGGCCAAGGTCTGGAACACGCCGCTGGCCCAGCGTGCGGTGCAGTACGATCCGACCCTTTCGGGGGTGAAGGCCGAGCTCGCGTCTTTTTCCACGGCGCTCGCCCAGGGACGGGCACCGCTGGAGACCTTCATGACGGCGGCTTCTCCCGGCGTCGTGACCACCACCATGCTGCGGGCCGAGAACAATCCCGATTACCCGACCGACCGCGACTACGTGCTGGCCGTGGCGCGGGAGATGAAGCAGGAGTACGAAGCGATCGTGGCGGCCGGCCATATCCTCCAGCTCGACGCGCCGGATCTGGCCATGGAGCGAGTCATCATGTTCGGCGACGCCGACCTCGGCACGTTTCTCGAACGGGTCGAGCTGCATGTCGAGGCGATCAATCTGGCACTCGAGAACATACCGGCTGACAAGGTGCGTCTGCACGTCTGCTGGGGCAACTGGCAGGGCCCGCATCAGGACGACGTGCCCGTGGCCGATCTGCTGCCGATCCTCTACCGCGCCAAGGTCGGTGCGTTGAGCATTCCGCTGGGCAATCCGCGTCACGAGCACGAGACCGTCTCGTTCAAGACGCATCCGTTGCCGGATCACATGCTGCTGATACCCGGCGTGATCGACGTCACCACCAACTATCTGGAACACCCCGAAGTCGTCGCCAACCGAATCTGCGCCTCGGTCGATGCCATCGGTGATCGCGAGCGTGTCATCGCGGGCACCGACTGTGGCTTCGGCACCTTCGCCAGCTACGAGTTCGTCGCCCAGGACGTCGCCTGGGCCAAGCTCAAGGCGCTGAGTGACGGTGCGGCCATTGCCAGCCGTCGGCTGTGGGGCTGAGCGTTACGCCAAAGCGATTTTCGTGCAGTGATCCAGCCCTCTCCTATACTGCGAGGGCAAATGGCACAACAGGGAGAGGTGCAAATGTCGTCTAAATGGATAATGAATGCCGGTATGGGCCTGGCACTGAGCGTGATGCTGGCCTCCGGCGGAGCGATGGCTCAGGACAAGACCAGTGATGAACCGACCTTGGACAAGCAGTCCGGCGATCAGACCAACGCGCAGGAAAATGCCCACGAGACAGACGTTCAGGAGAAGGGTGCTCCCAAACTGGCCAGAGAATGCCGGGATCTCGCTGTGCAGAAGGATGACGACGGCAAGGAGTTCGACGGCAATTCCATCTATGACTCCAACGCCAAGGATTACAAGGCCAGCGAATTGGAGAAGGGCGATACCTTCGAGTTGCTGGTCGATCTGCTCGGCGAGGGTAACGCCAAGTACAACCTGACCTGCCAGGTCGATGCTCAGGGCAACTTGAGCTACGAGAGCATGGAAAAAACCTCCAAGGTCAAATCCAACCCGGGCGGCGCCTGAAGCCGAGTCTTGCATAAAGAAGACGCCCCTGTGAAAGCGGCCCCAATGGGGCCGTTTTCCGTTGGGTTCGCGCCATCGACAGCCGGAAACGGTTCGGGAGCGTGCATGACATGACGGTACTTACGGAAACGTTCGAGATCGACGCCCCCGTCGGCGTCATCTCGGACACTCACGGCCTGCTGCGCGATGAGGCACTGGCGCTGCTGACGGGCTGCCCTTTGCTGATTCATCTCGGCGACGTCGGCGATCCCGCCATTCTCGAGCGTCTGTCCGAACTCGCTCCGGTGCTCGCCGTCAGAGGCAATATCGATCGCGAGGGCGAATGCGCGGCCTTGCCTTCGCATCGCCGGCTCGTGATCAACGGCAGAGCGCTGCAGCTGGTACACGACATCTCGGATATCGATGCCGGGATGAACTGTGAGGCCATTCTCCATGGGCATTCACACAAGCCGCGTAACGAGTGGCGCGACACCGACGCCGGTCGGCAGCTGTGGTTCAATCCCGGCGCGGCGGGCAAGCGGCGCTTTCGCTTGCCGATCACGCTGGGCAAGTTATGGATCGATGCCGACGGTATCCGGAGCGCCGTCATTCATCTGCCGCTTTGAGCCGGGATCCTTCGCTTCACCTCACTCGTTCTCGGGTGTGATCCGGATCAGCGCACCGTCACGGGAATCGGTCAGCACCCACAGCGCACCGTCGGCACTCTCCGCCACGTCGCGGACCCGACCGAGAGACGATGCCAGGCGCTGCTCGCCGGTCACCCGTTCACCGTCGAGCGTCAGCCGGACCAGACCGCCGGGGGAGAGCGAGGCGATGATCAGATTGCCTTGCCAGTCGGGAAAGCGCTCTCCCCGATAAAAGGTCATGTCGCCCGGGGCGATGACCGGATCCCAGTAGTAGATCGGCTGCTCCATCCCTTCCTTGGCGGTCAGCCCATCGCCGATCGGTGCGCCGCTGTAATCCTCGCCATAGGTGATCACCGGCCAGCCGTAGTTCTTGCCGGCCTGGGGGACGTTGAGTTCGTCGCCTCCCTTGGGGCCATGTTCGATCGTCCACAGCTTGCCGCTGTTCGATTCCCACGCCGCCCCCTGAACGTTGCGATGACCGTAGGACCAGATCTCGGCCAGCCCGTCTCTTTCGACACCTGCATCGTGGCCACCGGCAAACGGGTTGTCATCGGGAATCGAACCGTCCGCGTCGATCCGCACCACCTTGCCCAGATGCGTATTTAGATCCTGGGCCAGTTGACGCGGCTCTGGCAAAGAGCGCTCTCCCAGCGTCACGTAGAGCCGGCCTTGGTCGTCCCATGCCAGGGCAGAGCCAAAATGCTTGGTGGAGTCCCACGCCGGGGTCTGACGAAAGATCACTTCGACATCGGTCAGCCGGCTGTGGTCCTGGCTGAGGACGCCGCGAGCGACGCTGGTGCCATTTTCGCCGTCGCCTCTGGGTTCGGCGTAGCTGAAGTAGATTCGACGGTTGCTGGCAAAGTCGGGGTCGAGGCTCACATCGAACAGACCGCCCTGTCCGCGGGTGTCGATCTCCGGCAGGCCCTCGATGGGCGGAGAAAGCGTACCGGCCTGCAGGTCGACGGCGCGCAGGCGCCCGGCTCGTTCGGTCACCAGCGCCATGTCGTTGTCGACAAAGGCCAGCCCCCAAGGATGCTCGAGGCCCTTGGCGATCGTCTTCACCGACAGGTCGATATCGTCCTCGAGTGCGGGAGCGCGAGTCTGTCCGTCGAACGCCGGAGTTTGATCCGGTGCATTGGGCGGGCCGCTCTGGACCGGCGCCTGGGCGAACGATTCGCCACTCAGCGATAACAGCAAGGCAGCACTGGATGAGGTCAGGAGGTTACGTAGCATGTCGGTCTCCACGGGGTGGGGATGGCATCGCGTTGCTCTCTGACTGTAGCAGCCTTCCAAGGGAGCGACGTAACGGCGGCTGATCTTCGACGAGCCGGTATCGATAGCCCAATAATGGATGCGAGGATTGTCGACAAACGCTGCCCGAATTCGTTCGAACTTGATACCATTAGCCTTTTACCGGAGTTCGACCTTGCCCGCTGATTCTCCTGCGCCTCGCTCGCATCCACCTCGCATGTCTCCTCCGACGTGGGTCCGTTGGCTGTTGCTCGTCATCGGGTGTGTCATCGCCAACCGTCTGCTCAACGCGGTACACATGCCGGCTGGCGGATTCATCGGCCCCATGGCGGTGTCGATCACCTACGGCGTGATGATCGGCGGCCTGAAACTGCCGCGCATCGGCTTCAAGCTCAGCCAGGGCGTCATCGGCGTGTTGATCGCGCAGACGCTGACGATGTCGGTGCTGTTCAAGATTCTCGATTCATGGCCGGTGATGCTGATCGCGACCGCCATCACGCTGCTGCTGAGCCTGATCGTGGGCATCGGGCTGGTGCGCTATGGCGGGTTGCCGGGCTCGACCGCTGCCTGGGGCACGACGCCTGGCGCGGCTGCCGCGATGGTGGCGATGGCGGAAGAGAGCGATGCGGATCCGCGGATCGTGGCGGCGATGCAGTACGTGCGAGTGGTCTGCGTCGTGCTGGTGGGAGCGCTGGTCAGCCACTATCTCGGGGTGACGGATAACAGTGGTGGCGGCCATGCTGCCAATCTGCCGGCCAGCCTGGGGGCGTTGGGAAGCTTTGCGGCGACGCTCGGGGTCGTGGTCATCGGCGTGTGGGTCTTCGATCGGCGACTGCCGGCCGGTGCGTTGCTGGGCCCTGTCGTGTTGGGAAGCGTCCTACACCTGACCGGTGTGATCACCATCGTGCTGCCGCAGCCGCTGCTCGAGGTGGCGTATGGCATCATCGGCACCTATGTCGGCTTGCGCTTCGATCGCGAGACCGTGCACAACATCGCGCGCGCCCTCGGCAAGATGATCTTCGCCTCGCTGGTGCTGATCGCGCTGTGCGCGCTGTCAGCCTGGCTGATGACGCTATTGATGCACACCCAGTTCATTACCGCCTATCTGGGCACCAGCCCCGGCGGTCTCGACTCGATGACGATCATTGCCATCGATACCCATGCCGACGTGGGCCTGGTGGTGGCGTTGCAGACCCTGAGGTTATTTACCGTCGTTCTGGTCGGGCCGGGCATGGCGCGGCTGGTCGCCCGTTTTGCGCGGCCGTCACCGGCCTAGATCTGACGCCAGACTCGTTTCGGGCGCAGGCGCGCAGGCGCCGACGTTGACTCGAAATCATGTCTTGAACGGGGGCTTCAGGTAAGGCTTTTCGGTTCCGGCCGCGGGGCCCATGGTGCTGCAGGCGCCACCTCGCTGTGCCGCAGCTGCCACTGCCAGCGCTTCTGGGCAGGCGGCGTCGGGGTATGGCTGCGGACTCGGCTGACCCAGGCCCGACGGGCTTCCCAGCGGATCAGATAGACGGTCTCGCCGTCGCGCAGGGGAGGGTTGGCCGGATCGATCAAGACGGCTTCGAACCAGCGCGAAAGATGGAATATCTGAAGTTTGCCACTGACCGGGTGCGCGGCTACCTGAACGGCCACCTCCGCGCCGCGGCCGCCGGGCGGCATCGAGGTGGCGAGCCAGGCCGGCAGACGCTGCTCAAGCACCATGGTGAAGACGGCCAATAGCGTGGCGAGCGTGACCGCCAGAGCAACGACCGTCGTGGTGATACCCGTCGCGGTAAACGGCCACTCGATCCACTGCGTCGACCAGATAACGAGGGTAGCGAGCACTAGGGTGCGGGAAAGATATCGATAGACCATGGCGAGCGAACACAGGCTCAGGCCCAGCGCTATCGCTTCCGGTGTTGGATTGAGCCATTGTTCCATGAGTCCCCCTGCGACGTGACGCGATAGCCTCTGCGGGCAATTCGTCTTTTTATACGATGCCTTGAAAAGCGTCTTCTGTTGCCGACCGGCTGAGCGTTGCCTGCAGAATACGGATCGCCAGATCGGCTCTCCACCTCAGAACGGTAAACAATTGCTGTCTTACGTAGCGGTCGACAGAGACAGGTAGTGCGAATTTTTGCCTCGTTCGGCGGTGTCTCCATCGCCGACGTTAACGTCGCTCTGTTCTTCGTTCTCGGGGCCGTCGGCATCAGAAAATGCCCGCGAGCCGCGCGGTTGGCACCGACATCGCCCTCTTCGAGGACGCGTTTACCACAATGTCGAAGACCTGTAGCGGCCCTGAAACGCAAAACCCCGATCCTGGGATCGGGGTTTCGAAACATCAGAACGACAGAACATCGAAGCTGTAAAACTTTGAAACTCCGAAACCTCCAGGGCGAATGAAAGCGAACCCTGGAGGCGGTTACTGCCGGGTCTTGAAGCGCTTGCTCTCAAACCGGCAGCATTTACTGCTGGGTCTTGAAGTACTTGTCGTAGATCTTGTCGTAGGTGCCGTTGTCCTTCAGCGTGGCCAGAGCATCGTCGAAACGCTGGGCGAGCTCCTTGTCGCGCGGACGGAAAGCCATCCCGAAACCTTCGCCGAAATATTTCTCCGGCTCGCTGATCATGTCGCCGACGCTGACGTAGTCGCCGTCCTTGCTGTCCAGCAGCGTGGACTTGCCGACCGGGAAGTCGAGGAAGGCGATATCGACGCGTCCGGCGTCCATGTCCAGCACCAGATCATCGGCAGTGGTGTAGCGGCTGATGTTGGCATCGTCGCCGTACATGTCGGTCACGTAGTTATCCTGCAGCGTGCCGCGCTGGACGCCGATGGTCTTGCCTTTCAACGTTTCGGGGTAGACCGAATCGATACCGCTGTCGGCGGCGGCGAACCATGCGGAGGGCGGCTTGATGTACGGATCGGAGAACAGCACCGTCTGGCGACGCTCGTCGTTGATCGTCATCGAGGACATGATGGCGTCGTACTTGCGGGCCAGCAGCCCCGGGATGATGCCGTCCCACGCTTGCACGACCCACTCGCAATCGGCCTTGATCTGTTTGCACATGGCGTTGCCGAGTTCGATATCGAAACCGGTCAGCTCGCCATCCGGGGTGCGATATTCCATCGGCTCGTAAGGCACATCGACACCGATACGTAGCTGTTCGGTATCCTGAGCCTGGGCGACACCCGCGATCAGCGCGGCGCCGAGCAGGCTGGTAGTCAGCAGTTTTTTCATGGATCGCTTCTCTGTTGGGATGCGTGTGTTGTTGTGGATTGCGACTTGGCCCCCGGTTCGTTCGCGGCTATCCCGATGGAGGAAGGCCCGCGATATCCAGTGGACGACAACCGCAGCATAACGAAAGCTTACACGGTTGAATATCATACTAGTCAACGCCTGATTCACGGCGCCAGCAGGTAGCCGCTGCGGTGACTCTGATGGCCGGCGATATCGGCGACGATCATCCCGGCGGTAGCCATGCGACGCTGGCTGCGCGCGTAGAACATGCCGGCCTGCGGCGCGTGGACCGGCTCGACGCGATCGCTGATCGGATCGATGATCTCGGCGATCAGCTGCCCGGCTTCGACCGCAGCCCCCGGCTCGGCATGAAACACCAGCAGCCCGCCGATCGGTGCATGCAGGAAGTCCATTGCCGCCAATTCGGTGGCCGGGTAGGCCAGCTCGGGCAGAGGCGGCGCCTCGCCGGCCACCAGGCCCAGATGTCGCAGCCAATCGATGATCGCCTGGGCATCGTGATCGGCAAGCTGATGATCGACGTCGCGCTGGCCGCGCAGCTCCAGCGTCACCGACTGGCAGCCGTAATCGATCGGGAAGCGCTCGCCGAAGGTCTGCTGCAGCTGTTCCCATACCAGCGTGAAGCACTCGTCGAACGACTGCCCGCCGGAATCGGTGGCCAGCATGCTGGCCTTGGAGCCGAAGTAGCGTGCCAGCGGTTCGAACACCGGCCATGCTGCCGGGGTGGTGTAAAGATGCTCCACGGCGTCGAAATCGCAGTGCAGATCGAGCACGAAATCGGCGCGACAGGCCAGGCGCTGCAGAGTCAGCCGCATCGACTCCAGCGTGGTGAGCGACCCGGTTTCGGTGAGCGCTGCGCCCAATGCGGCGTCGAAGCGGTCACGAATCACGTCACGATTGTGGGCGAGGTCGTCGTTCAGCGCCGCGTCCAGCCCCCCGGCGATCTCGGCGGCGACGTTGATGTAGCGGCGATTGAAGTTGGTGAGACTCTCGAAATCGTAGCGGCCGAGCGGTGTATCCATCAGCTGCTGATCCAGCCCCACCGGATTGGCGACCGGTACCAGTGTCACCCGGCAGGCCAGCTGGCCCAGGGTTTCTAGTTCGGCCAGACGCTGCTTCAGGGTCCAGGCGACCAGCATGCCGGGCAGTTCGTCGGCATGCAGCGCGCCTTGCACGTAGATGTGTCGCTCGGCATCCGCAGGGCCGAAATGAAAGCTGTCGATATGGCGCTCGGTGCCGGGCACCGGGCTGATCAAGGCATGCTTCTGATGTTCCACGACGCTTCCTTGGCTCGAAGATCGAAAAGCCCGGCCGCTGGCATGACGGCCTGCGTGCCGGGCGGGTGATGGTGATTTACTTGGCGCAGTCCTTCTCGCTCGGACGCACCGACAGGTCGTAGTCGAAGTACTGTTCCATCAGCTTGTCGAAAGTGCCGTCGGCATAGACTTCACAGATCGCCTTGTCGAACTTGGCCGCCAGATCCTTGTCGCGCTGGCGGAACGCCATGGCCGCGCCTTTGCCGAAGATCGACGTCGGCGTCTTGATGCTGTCGCCGAGCTGCTTGTAGGGGCTGTCGTCTTTACGGAAGTCGATGGCGTCGTTGGCGATCGGGAAGTCTTCGAAGGTCAGATCGAGGCGGCCGGACTTGAGGTCGTTGACCACGTCCTGCGAGGAGCCGTAGCGATGGATGTCGAGCACGTCGCCATACTCCTGGGTGACGTAGACGTCGCGGATGGTGCCGCGCTGCACGCCGACGGAGAGACCCTTGAGGGAATCCTTGTCGTCGATGTCGATATCGCGATCGCGAGCGGTGATCCAGACGCTCGGCGTGTTGTAGTAGGGCAGCGAGAACATCACCTGGCGTTCGCGCTCCGGCGTGATCGCCATCGACGATAGAATGGCGTCGTACTTGCGCGCCAGCAGGCCGGGGATGATGCCGTCCCAACTCTGCTCGACCCAACTGCAGTCGAGGTTGGCGCGGGCGCAGAGCTCGTTGCCGAGATCGATTTCGAAGCCTTCGAGCTGGCCGTCGGCATCGCGCATGACGAAGGGCTCGTAAGGCACGTCGATACCCAGACGAATGGCGTCATGTTTATCGCCGTCCTGGGCAACGGCCTGGCTCGAGACCTGGCTGGCGAGAAGGCCGCCGACGATCAGCGCGCTGGTGATCCACTTGTTCATGAGGAATTCTCTCTTGTGATTGGTGACTTTCGATCAGTGACTTGGGACGAATGGCAGAGCGTCGGGCGGTGACCTCTTTGAAGATCAGTCGTTCGCGGTCAGCCCCCAAGCGGGCGCAGATGCGCCAGCAGTCTTTTCTCCAGCTTGCGGAACACGAACATGATACTGAAGGTCAGGCAGAGATAGATCAGCGCGACGAAGATGAAAGCCTGAAACGGCGCGTAGAAGCGAGCGTAGACATAGTAGGCCGCGCCGGTCAGGTCCATGATCGTGACCACGCTTGCTACCGCGCTGGCATGCAGCATGAAGATCACTTCATTGCCGTAGGCCGGCAGGGCGCGCCGGAAGGCGCTGGGCAGGATGATGCGTCGCATCATCAGCTTGCGCGACATGCCGTAGGCGCGGGCCGCCTCGATCTCGCCCTTGGCGGTATTCTTGATCGCGCCGTGAAAGATCTCGGTGGTGTAGGCCGCCGTGTTGAGGGTGAACGCGATCAGCGCCGGGAAGAACGCCTGCTTGAACACCACCCAGAAGATGCTGTCCTGAATGCCGTCGAAGAAGACGACGCCGTAGTACACCAAGTAGAGCTGGATCAGCAGCGGCGTGCCACGAAAGACATAGGTGTAGGCGTAGATCGGCAACTTGATCCAGCGGCGTTTCGAACCCCGGCCGATGGCCAGCGGTACCGCCAGGACGAGACCCAGCAGCAGGCACAGAAAGACCAGCTGCACGGTGGTGACCAGGCCGTCCCAGTAGAAACTCAGCGTATTGGCCGTGAAGATCAGGTTGCCGGATAGCAGTTCGGTGAACCAGCCGCTCAATTGTTCCATTCGCTGGACTCCCCGAAGCCTGTGTTATAGCGCTTGGTCAACCTGGCGAAGCCCCACTCGGAAAGCGTGGCGATCAGCAGATAGACCATCGCGACCGGAATCATGAACATGAACGGTTCGTGGGTCGCCTTGGTCGCTTCGGCAGCGACACGGACCATGTCGGTCAGGCCGATGATCGAGACCAGTGCGGTGGTCTTGAGCAATACCATCCAGTTATTGCCGATCCCCGGCAGCGCATGGCGCATCATTAGCGGGAAGCGTACGTGTCGAAAAGCGAGCAGGGGGCTCATGCCGTAGGCGCGTGCGGCTTCCATCTGCCCCTCTTCGACCGCCTGAAAGGCGCCGCGGAAGGTCTCCCCCATGTAGGCCCCGAAGATCAGGCCGATGGTGATCACGCCCGCGACGAAGGCGTTGACGTTGATGAAGATATCGATATCGAAGGCGTAGTAGAGCTGGTCGGTGAGCATGTTGATGCCGATCTGGCCGCCGTAGAACAGCAGCATCATCAGCACCAGATCCGGCACGCCACGCACCAGCGTGGTGTAGAGCGTGCCGAGCGCGTGGATCAGTCGATTGCGCGACAGCTTGGCGCTGGCAGTCAACAGCCCCAGGATGACTGCCAGTATCAGCGATAGCACCGCCAGTTCGACGGTGACCAGAGCCCCCTCGAGCAAGCGCGGGCCGTAGCCTTGCAGGTCGATCATGATGGAATCCGCCTCAGTGCTTGGGCGCCAGGAATTGGCGCAGGCGCTCGGAGCGCGGGTTGTCGAGAACATCGGCCGGCGTGCCGGTCTCTTCCACCACGCCCTGATGCAGGTAGATCACCTGACTGGAAACGTCGCGGGCAAAGGCGATCTCGTGGGTGACCAGAATCATGGTGCGGCCCTCGTCGGCGAGATCGCGCATGACCTTGAGCACATCGCCGACCAGCTCCGGGTCGAGTGCGGAGGTCGGTTCGTCGAACAGCATCACTTCCGGATCCATCGCCAGCGCCCGGGCGATCGCGCCACGCTGCTGCTGGCCGCCGGACATCTGGGTCGGAAAGTAGTCGGCGCGATCGAGCAGGCCGACGCGATCGAGCAGAGCACGGGCCTCTTCGATCGCCTGTTTCCTGGGCTTGCCGAGCACGTGGACGGGCGCTTCGATGACGTTCTCGAGCAGCGTCATGTGCGACCAGAGATTGAAGTTCTGGAATACCATCGAGAGCTTGGCGCGGATTCGTTCTACCTGCTTCCAGTCTGTCGGTTCACGGCCCTTCTTGGTGGTACGAAAGTTGATCTTTTCGTTGTGGACGATCAATTCACCTTCGTCGGGCTGCTCCAGCAGATTCATGCAGCGAAGAAAGGTGCTCTTCCCGGAGCCGGACGCGCCGATCATCGTGATGACGTCGCCCTTGTGAGCCTGGAGAGAGATCCCCTTGAGTACCTCGACGTCGCCGAAGCGCTTCTTGATGCCCTGTGCTTCCAGGGGGATGGGGGTCGCGGCCATGATGTTGTCCACCGAGTGGGTTGGCTGGCGGGAAGCGGCGCGGCGTCTGATGGCCCGTCTTGCTGTCGAGGGTGCCATCTTTCGATGATGCTGGCGACGCCGACTCCCCGGCGAAAAATCCGGCGATTCTAGCAGTTTCGCCGTTAGGTTCCAGACAACGCCGGATTCGAGCGGCGGCGTGGTGGGACGGATGCGCGGTAATCAGACGGTAACTTATTGTTCATGTTGAGAAACTCCTGAGCGTGTTGTCGTTGTTGGAAATGTCGTGAATCGCTAGTGCGGGTCTGGCGGCGGGCATGGGCGGACCAGCAGTGCCGCCCGCGCATTCAGCTCGACGTTTGCATTGGGGAAGACCACCGAGAGCGGTGCGTCCTGCACGATGAAGGGCCCGCTTTCTTGATCGTCGGCGAGCGTTTCGCCGACGGCAAACTCGGTAAAGTTGGCGACGTCGTCGGCAAAGGCGAGGCGGAAGGTGTCGCTCGTGCGCATCAGTTCGTGAGTGACCCGGAAGAAGCGAAGATCGTCCAGCTTCTCCTCTGCGGACGGACGCCCTTCGGCGAGGGCGGCGAGCCACGTTCGCATGCCGTTCAAGGCGTCGAGATCGTTGTCACCGAAAGGCCGCACCTTGCCCAGCTCGAGAGTATAGGCTTCGGCCGCATGGTAATGGCGCGAATAGTGGGAGAAGGTCCAGCTGTGTTGATGCTGGAACAATACGGCCTGCATACCCGCGGCCGCCAGCGATTGCCAACTCGACGAAGGCTGTATCTCTGACCGCGTCTCAGCCGGTTTCTCGACACGGGGCACCGTTTCGGTAAAGGGAACGACGGCAAAGCGCGGATAACGGCTGTCACGAATGGCGGTGTGCATGTCGAGATGCAGCCGGTGATCGGGATATCTCGCAAAGAAATCGTCGACCGCCCGCATCAGCTCGCGCGCTCGTTCCGGCTCATCGCCTGTCTGATCGCCCGTTTGATCACAATCCTGCCGGAACAGACGGTTGAGGTTGGTGGTGACGAAACGGCTCTGCGCGAGGATCGAAGGGATGTTGCCGAGGATGATCAGCAGCGGCGCGCCCAGCTTGAGGCGTCCGATCTCGAGCGCCGCGAGCAGCTCGCCGACCAGCTCGATGGGGGCGGTCTCGTTGCCATGGATACCGGCGGAGATCACCACGCTACGCGCGTCTGCGGCAACGACGTCCGGCGTCAGTTCGAGGATGCCCTCGCCGTGGATCCGATAACGGCCGCCGGATAGACGACCCTCGTCTGAATTCTCCGGGCGGGAGTGGCTCGATGGATCATCGCTTGAGGCCGATGCGTCGTCCAGTGTCGCCGTGAGCCACTTATCCAGCATGGTGCGCTCGTAGCGTCGGAAACGCTCGAATGACGAACGAGGACAAGGAGAACGGTGAGTTCGACACGGTAGACTCTCGCCAGTTTTCGGCTGCTATCAAGGAGCAGCCAGCTTACCCCGTTAGCAGTCTCCGGCAAGCTGCCTCGTCGATACGCTGAAAAAAAGCGGTCCGATCTTGAAACCCAGGTGGTGAAACCCAGGTGATGAAAGCCCGGCTCTCGACATTGTGGGCTGTGAAGTCTTCGTTCTTGTCTCCCGCTACGGAAAGGCGTCTTGCGGTGTTTGATCCGACAGGCCCGCGCGTCTTGCTGGCTTGCCAGCGTCATGCACGACACGCTCAGGTGTCCGTCAGGCTTCAAGCAAGCCCGCGAGTTCCGGTATAGAGGGTGTAGATCGAACGACTGGCGGTCATCAGCAGCCGGTTGCGATGCTCGCCGACGAAACACAGGTTGGCGCACACCTCCGGCAGCAGGATGCGGCCGATGCGGTCCCCGTTCGGCGCAAAGATCGAGACGCCGTCATGACCCTCGCCGCCGGATGTCGCCGCCCATAGGTTGTCGTCCTGATCCAGGGTGATGCCGTCGTAGGTTTCGCTGTCCTGGCTCGACACCACGGTTTCGCGGTTGCTGAGTGACTGGCCGTCCTGGGAGAGCGCCCAGCGTGACACCGTGGCCGGCCGATCCGGAAAATGGGAAGGCGCGGTATCGCTGACGTAGAGCCGACGCTTGTCGCCGGACAGTGCGATGCCGTTGGGCTTGCCTAGTTCGTCGGACAGCAGCTTCGGCGCTTCCAGCGTGTCGTCGACGTAGTAGATCGCCGGCTTGACCTCCAGCGGGCGCTTCTCGCCTTCATAATCGACATGGGCGCCGTAGCCGGGATCGGTGAAGATCACGCCGTCGTTGGGCAGGATCACCAGGTCGTTGGGGGCATTCAATGGTTTGCCCTGAAAGCGACTGGCGAGAACAGTGGTGGTGCCATCCCACTCGTAGCGTACGACCCGCGCCGGTGAATGCTCGCAGGCGACCAGACGGCCATGATGGTCGAAGGCGTTGCCGTTGGAGTGTCCGATGCCTTCGCGCAGCACGCTGACCTGACCGGTCATCTCGTCCCAGCGCATCTGCCGAGCGCGGGGAATATCGCTGAACACGGCGTATCGCCCGACGGCGTTCCAGGCAGGTCCTTCCAGCCACAGCCCCTCCGACCAGTGGCGCTCGAGCGGCGTATTGAAGACATAGTAGGGTTTGAAGCGATCATCCAGCACCTGCCACGCCTCGTCCGGATAGCGAGCGGGAGGCTCGGTTGCCGTCTGGGCCAGCAGGCTGGGCGAAAAGGCGACGGAGGCGCCGATCAAGGCAGAGTTGCGCAGTAGCTGTCGACGATCGAGAGTCATTGGGCGGCTCCAGGCTCAGGGTGCTGTTTGCACTATAGAACGCCTGTCAGGGAGTGCGAGATAGGAGCCTTGAACGTCGACCAAAGCATGAGCATCGGGGCCGGGCCGCAGAGACATTCTTTGCGGCTATCGACTTCAGGTTCGGCCGGACACCTCTCCAAGATTACCGGATCGCTGGCAATCGTCCGGATCCTGGGAGACCTGAACCAGTTCATCGACCGGGAACTCGAGTTCGCGGGCCTGGGAGATCAGAGCCGCATACGTGGGTTCGTCCAACGTCGGATCACGTGACAGTATCCACAGGTAGTCTCGATCCGGCCCCGCGACGAGCGCATGCCGATAACTGTCATCCAGCGACAGCACGCTGTAGCCGGCGTAGAAAGGACCGAAGAAGCTCACCTTGAGATGGCCGACATTGGGGTCTCCGGCGAAGCTGGCGCGCCCTTCGGCGCTTTCCCAGCGCTGTTCGACCGGGTCGTAACCACGGTTGATCACGCGAATGTCGCCGTCGTCACGGCGGCTGTACTCCGCCGTGACGCACTCGAGCCCTTCCTCGAAACCGTGGTCGAGACGGGCAATCTCGTACCATTGGCCCAGATACTGATCGATCTGGAAGTCGTCGACGGGCTGCGTTCCCTCGGGAACGCCCGTGCAGCCGGCCAATAACGTGAACGGCGCGAGCCAGGTCAGACGGGGATAACGCGGGAGTTGGGTCGGCAACAGCATGAATATCTTTCCTTTTACGGCTGTTGCTGAGACTTCCGCGATGAGAAAAAGTTGCATTCGCTACCCATTCGGCAACTTCTCAGGCGTACGTGTCGTCATGCATCGTCACGCGGTGGCGTCGGCCTAATCAGGATCTCGTTGACATCGACCCGTTCCGGTTGGCTCAAGGCGTAGATCACGGCGTTGGCAATATCCTGCTCTTCGAGCGCCTGTTCGGGCGGCGAATCGAAAAACGGCGTGTCTACCATGCCGGGTTCGATCAGCGTGACGCGAATCCCCGAGCCGCGCAGCTCTTCTCTGAGATTGTGGCCGATACCGGTGACCGCCCATTTGGTGGCGCTGTACATCGAGCCCGCGATGGTGGTGCGCCCGGCGGCCGAGCCTGTCAGCAGTACGTGGCCGTGGCTCTCGCGCAGCGCCGGCAGCGCGGCCTGGATAGAAAGACCGACGCCGTAGACGTTAGTCAGGATCATCGATTTCCAAACCTCGGCATCGGCGCCGCTGAAACCGCCGGGCGTTCCGCCCATGCCGGCGTTGGCAAAAAGCCCGTCGAGACGCCCGAAACGGGAGAGAGTCTGCGCCACGACCCGGTGCTGATCCTCGGCGGAGGTCACGTCGCAACTGAGCGCCAGCGCGCGTTCTTCGCCGAGTGAAGCCACCAGGGCGTCGAGCTTGTCCGTGTTGCGAGCGGCCAGGGCAACGCGGTAGCCCGCCTCGACCGCGAGCTTTGCGGTTGCCGCGCCAATGCCGCTCGAAGCGCCCGTGATCAAAATGACCTTGTCATGGGACATCGTCGATTCCTTTCGTCGTGAGCAATAACGACCGCCCCGAGAGGGGCGGTAAGTTCATCAACTGGCTTCCCGAGCTTCCATCTCCTGCCGATAGGTCTTGGCCAGGGAGACTTTTTCCGAGTCGCTCAGGGCGCGTCCTGCCAGCTGGAAGACTTCCTGCTCTTCTTCATCGAGGTGATGATTGACCAGATCTTGAAGCTTCTTGGCACTGGCCAGCCAGCCGGGAGAGTCGTACTCGGTCTCTTCCAGCGTCTCGATCAGCTCGTCGATCTCGTGATGCTCGGCAACGCTGTGACGCGCCTTCTCCTGCGTCATGTCGTGCTCCATCATCGGAATGTACAGCGCACGCTCTTCCGCGACGGCGTGATTTTCGAGTTCGGCGCGCACACGCTTGAACAGCTCGTCACGGCCTTCGCTGTCGCCGTGGGTCTTGACCAGAAGGTCCAGCAGGCGGCGCTGCTTGTCGTGACTTTCACGCAGGTCTTCAAAAAGCGTCATCTTCTTCATCCTTGTATCGCGGTCCTGGCTGGTGTCGGCAACGGGTCAGGGCCGCTACCACAGATAAGGTTAGGTGATATGAACAGCGGCTGCTAAATCCTTCATCACTATCCTGTCGCAAGGGCAGTACGGCTTAAGTCGGATGTCCATGGCTCTCCAATTGTGTTTACTTACGTCAATAATATTATCAATAATATTGACGACGAGGATACCATGGCAGACGAGCCTAACAACGAGCAACACGGCAATCAGCACGACAAGCCGGCTGACGAGCGACAGACCGGGCTCAATCAGGGCCTGGTGAACTACGGCGACGCCGGTTTCTCGCTCTTCTTGCGCAAGGCGTTCATCAAGGGGGCGGGTTACAGCGACGATGCGCTCAACCGTACTATCGTCGGCATCGCCAACACCGGGAGCGGGTATAACCCCTGTCATGGAAACATGCCGCAACTGATCGAGGCAGTGAAACGCGGGGTGATGCTGGAGGGGGGGCTGCCGATCGAATTTCCGACCATCTCGATCGCGGAGAGCTTTTCCACGCCCACCAGCATGTACCTGCGCAACCTGATGTCGATGGATACCGAGGAGATGATCCGCGCCCAGCCGATGGACTCGGTGGTGCTGATCGGTGGCTGCGACAAGACGGTGCCCGCCCAGTTGATGGGCGCCGCTTCGGCCAATCTCCCCATGCTCGAGCTGGTGACCGGCGCCATGCTCACCAGCGGCCACCGTGGCGTCCGCGTGGGCGCGTGTACCGACTGTCGCCGCTACTGGGGCATGTATCGCGGCCAGGAGATCGACGATCAGGAGATCGAGGAGGTCAACGCCAAACTGGTCGGCAGTGTCGGCACCTGCTCGGTTATGGGGACGGCAAGCACCATGGCGTGTATCAGCGAAGCGCTGGGCATCGCATTGCCGGGCAGCGCCTCGCCGCCGGCGGTGACCGCGGATCGCATGCGCGTCGCAGAGGCGACCGGTCGACAGGCCGTGATCAACGCGCGAGCCCGTGTGACGCCGGACAAGATTCTGACCGAGAAGGCGTTCGAGAATGCGCTGCGGGTGCTGCTGGCGATCGGCGGCTCGACCAACGGCATCATTCATCTGACGGCTATCGCGGGGCGTATGGGTATCGATATCGACCTAGCGGCTTTCGATCGGATGAGCCGCGAGACGCCGGTGCTGGTCGATCTCAAGCCGTCGGGTCAGCACTACATGGAGGATCTGCATCGTGCCGGCGGGCTGCCGACCGTGCTGCGCGAACTGAAACCGCTGCTGCACCTGGATGCCATGACCGTGACCGGGCGCCCGCTGGGGGAAGAGATCGATGCCGTGCCGGCTTTCGAACAGCAGGTGGTGCATCGCTTCGACTCGCCGCTCTATCCGGCCGGCGGGATCGCCTTCGTGCGCGGCAACCTGGCGCCCGATGGCGCGATCATCAAGCAGTCGGCCGCCGATGCCAGACTGATGGAGCACGAAGGGCGAGCGGTGGTGTTCGAAGACGCCGAGGACATGGCGGCGCGAATCGACGACCCGGAGCTGGACGTGACGGCGGAGGACGTTCTCGTGCTCAAGCGGATCGGGCCCGTTGGGGCACCGGGGATGCCCGAAGCGGGTTATCTGCCGATCCCGCGCAAGCTGGCCCGGCAAGGCGTGCGCGACATGCTGCGAATCTCAGACGGCCGCATGAGCGGCACGGCGGCGGGGTCGATCGTGCTGCACGTGACGCCCGAAGCCGCCCTGGGCGGGCCGTTGGCGCTGGTCGAGAACGGTGACAGGATTCGTCTGAGCGTGAGCGAAAGACGACTGGAGCTGCTGGTCGATGACGCGGAACTCGCCCGGCGCCGGGAAGGCTGGCGGCCGATTGCCCTGACCGCCGAGCGAGGGTATCGCAAGCTGTTTCTCGAGCAGATAACTCAGGCGGATCAAGGCTGCGATTTTACCTTCCTGCGCCCGCCGAACATCCAGCGTCGAGTACCGAAGTGACGGCGGGCCTCGAGGCCGATTATTCGTATCAGCCGCCTTCCCGGAGCCGGTAGAGATGCAGATAACGCTCTTTCGAGGGCTGAAGATGCTGGTAACAGAGGCGGTGTAGCTCGGCGCGATCCTGCTGCTTGAGCGCGTCGATCATGGCGAGGTGCTCATCGCGAGCCAGCAGGATGGCCTGGCGATCGGTGGTACCGATGAAACGAATGGCGTGGGCCTTCTGCGCGAACTCATTGACCGTATCCGCAAGGTAGTCGTTGCCGCAGGCTGCAAACAGCGTGCGATGGAAGGCGATGTTGTGATGGAACACCGCGCGCAGGTCGCCGCTCTCCACGGCCGTACTGTGCTGGGACTGGATGGCGGTCAGCGCATCGATCAACGCGGGCGGGGCCGGCATCGGGATGCGATCCGCGGCGGCCTCTTCCAGCAGCTCACGCATGACATAGATCCCCTCCACCTCTTCCGGGGTATAGGATTTGACGAAGGCGCCACGATTCTTGATCCGTTCTACAAGACCGGCGTTCTCGAGCTGAAACAGCGCCTGGCGCACCACATGGCGCTTGCCGGCGAAGCGCTGCATCAGGTCCTCCTCGACCAGTCTCTCCTTCGGGTGCACTCGATTCAGCACGATATCCTCTTCGATGGCCGAGACGATATCGGCGACGCTGACCGATTCGGCGGTCGCCTGTGCACGCTCGTCGGCGAGCCGCCGACCGCTAGCGGGGATGGTCGATTTAGCGATGTCTCGCGTTGGCATGAGCGTTTCCCATCATGATGAAGTTCCCGTCGATCGGTCGGCCATTGTCTGCAGCCGACTGGAGTGAGGCAAGTGGCGCTTCGACATGACTCCACCCGAATCACGAGCGAAACGTTCGGAATCGATTTTGCTGCGCCAATCTCCCCGTATAACGCCAATTTTTCAGCTTTCAACACCGGTTTGTAGGACGTTAGTGCTTTAGTCTCTATTGGCGTCAATATTATTGACAATCTAATCGATAAATTAATACGTTCTTCTAGTCGCGGCAAGAACCGGCACGACAAGAACCGGCACGACAAGGACAGGTACGACAACGAATAAGCACGATAACGATAACCAGACTCCGTCAGAGAGGAATCGATCATGCACGCCAAAGCCCTTCGCCACTGGCTGACGATCACCGCCGTGGCCATCAGCCTGTCTCCCCTGGCGCAAGCCGCCGATTACGTGGGAGGCGATGAAGTCACCGTACTGCAGGGATTCAAACCGGGGGGCGGCAGTGACGCCCTGGCGCAACTGGTGCAGCCGCGCCTGAGCGAGATCCTCGGCGTCGATTTCGTCAACGAATACATGCCCGGCGCAACCGGCGCCATTGCCTGGACACGACTGGCCAAGCAGTCGCCCAAGGATGGCGGCACCATCAGCATTACCAATACGCCGATGCTGATGACCAACTACATCATGAACGACGCCATTACTTACAAGACCGACGAGTTGACCCCGATCGCCAATGTGGTCACCGACCCGGGCATCGTCGTGGTCAATGCCGACAGTCCTTATCAGACCATCGAGGACCTGCTCGAGGACGCCGAGAAGAACCCGGGCACGGTTACCATTGGCAATTCCGGCGTGGGGGGAGACGATTTTTTCACCACCATTTTGCTCGAGCAGGCCAAGGGTCTGTCGTTCAAGAAGGTTCCGTTCCAGGGTGACGGCCCCTCCGCGACGGCGGCCATGGGCGGCAAAATCGATGCCAGCTTCAACAACGTGGGCAACGTCTACGGCCAGATCGAGTCCGGCAATCTCAGGGCATTGGCGGTGTTTGCCGAGAAGCGGCTGACCAGCCTGCCGGACGTGCCCACCATGAAAGAGAAGGGCGTCGACGTGGTGGCCGGTTCCTCGCGCGGTTACAGCGCACCGGCGGGTATCCCCGACGAGGCTCGTCAGCAGTTGATCGAAGCGTTCCAGACCCTGGCCAAGGATCCCGATTTCCAGGCCCAGGCGGAAAAACGGGCCATGAATCTCGACGTCGTTACCGGCGATGACTACCGCGCCATGATCGACAAGATGGAGAGCGACTACCGCGACATTTGGGAATCGGTCAAGGACGAGGTCGGCCGCTGAGCGGCTGACGAACCATCGAGGAGGAGGGCGTCATGAATGTCAGTCGTTTGCTGCTGGGTCTGTTCGGCATCGTCGTGGCCGGCGTCTTCTTCTTCGATGCCAGCCAATATCCTCGAGCCGCCGCCCAGATGCCGATGATCTATTCGGTGGCCGTGGCGCTTCTGTCGTTGGCGATGGTCGCCAGCGAGCTGCGTCTGCAGCGCCGTGCCTCGGCTTTTCGCGAGACAGAAGGCACCAAGGCGTATCAATCCGTAGCGACGGACGAAGCGAACGAAGTGCCGCCGGCGCCCAAGCGCTGGACGGCAGTCGCTGCCATTTTTCTGCTGGCGGTAGGGTACGTCGCGGTGATGACGACACTCGGCTACGTGCTGGCCACGGCGCTGTTCATGGCCTTGGCGCTGGCGATTCTGCGCACGGTGAAGTGGACCTTCGCGTTGATCGCGGGCGCGGTGCTGATCGCGATGATCTGTCTGGTGTTCGTGCAGTTCCTGGGCTTGCCGATTCCACTGCTGCCAAGCTTTTTATAAGCGCTTATCAAAGACAGCTTGTAAGCACTCGTCACAACCGGCGGCCCACCTTGCTCAAATCGAGCGCAGGAGAGTAGACGCGCATGGATTCCTCTTTGGTGATGATCGGGCTGACTAACGTGCTCAGCTTCAACAACATAGCCTGCATCCTTGGCGGAACGCTGCTGGGATTGTTCGTCGGGGCGATGCCGGGGCTGTCGGCAACGATGGCGTTGGCCTTGCTGCTGCCGCTGACATTCAGCTTCGACCCGGCGACCGGGCTGAGCATGCTGGCTTCGCTTTATGTGGGGGCGTCCTATGGCGGTTCCATCGCCGCGATTCTATTGCGCACGCCCGGTACACCGTCGGCGGCTGCCACCGTTCTCGACGGCTTTCCGCTCTCGCAGCAGGGCCGTGCCGGCGAAGCGCTGGGGGTGTCGCTGTTCGCCTCCTTCTTCGGCGGGTTGCTGAGTGGCATCGCGCTGCTGACGGCGGCGCCGCTCCTCGGCACGCTGGTGCTCGAGTTCGGCCCGGTCGAGCTGTTCGCGATCGCCGTGCTGGGCATCACGATCATCGGCTCGCTGGCCCAGGGCTCGGTCATCAGCGGTCTGCTCTCCGGCGGGTTGGGGCTGCTGCTCAGTACCGTCGGGATGGATCTGACGACGGGCACGCCACGGATGACGTTCGATCAGATCAATCTGTTCGGCGGGATCGATTTTACGGTGGCGCTGATCGGCTTGTTCTCGGTGCCCCAGGCGCTGACCCTGATCGAGAATTCGCACCAGGGTGGCAAGGTGGCGAGCCGCATCACCGATCGCTTGATGCCGCGGTGGAGCACCATCAAGCAGCTGATGCCCAATATCCTGCGCTCCAGCGGCATTGGCATCATCGTGGGGCTGATTCCAGGTACCGGTGGCGATACGGCCAGCTGGTTTGCCTATAACGAGGCCAAGCGCTTCGCCAAGGACAAGAGCCGGTTCGGCAAGGGAGAGATCGCCGGGGTCGCCGCGCCGGAGGCCGCCAACAATGCCGTGGTCGGTGGCGCATTGATTCCCACTATCGCACTCGGAATCCCGGGGAGCTCTTCCACTGCGATTCTGCTGGGGGCGTTGATGGTGCAGGGCATTCTGCCGGGTCCCAACCTGCTCACCGATTACGGCGATGTCACCTATACCCTGATCTGGGCAGTGATTCTCGCCAATATCGCGCTACTGGTGGTGGGGCTGGCGTTCACCAAGATGAGCGTGTCGGTCACCAAGATTCCCGACGGCTTCATTGCCTGCGCGATTCTTACGCTCTGCATCGTCGGCGCGTTTGCCATCAACAACAGCCTGTTCGATGTCGGACTGATGCTGGGTTTCGGTCTGTTCGGTTATTGGATGAGCAAGGCGGGCGTCTCGCCGGCGCCGATGGTGATCGGTCTGATCCTGGGGCCGGTGATGGAAACCAGCTTCCAGCAGTCGATGCTGATCGGCAATGACAGCTTCGGCGTGTTTCTGGAGAGCCCAATTGCCACCGTTCTGCTGATCCTCGCGCTGCTGTCGATCTTGCAGGCGACACCGTTCTTTCGCTGGCTGCGCGTGCCGTTCAAGCGTCGCCTGAAACACGACTGATGCCTCGGCATGCCAATCACCCGGAGAGATGACCGATGACTCGAATTACCGATGTACAGGCGCGTACGGTCAATGTCGCGCTGGACAACCCGACCAGCTTTTCCAATCGACAGGTATTCAAGCGCGACTACGCGCTGGTCAAGGTGACCGGCGACGACGGCGTCAGCGGTATCGGCTTCTGCTATGGCGGCAACAACGCCGGCCATCTGGTGACGCAGGCGGTACGCGATCTGCTCAAGCCGGTTCTGATGGGGCAGGACACCCATCGCGTCGAAGGCCTGTGGCAGGAGATGTATCAGGAAAGCTTGCTCCATGGGCGCACCGGCTCGGTGATGCGGGCGCTAAGCATCCTCGACGTGGCGCTGTGGGACCGCAATGCTCGCGCTGCCAACCTGCCGCTTTACAAGTTCCTCGGCGCCAGCGACGAAGAGAGCGTGGCGGCTTACGCAAGCGGCGGCTATTACCTCGACGGCAAGACGCCGGCCAAGCTGGCGGAGGAAATGACCGGCTATGTCGACAAGGGCTTCAAGGCGGTCAAAATGAAAGTGGGGCGCGAAGATCTGGCCGGCGAAGAGGCGCGCCTGGCGGCCGTTCGTGAGGCAATTGGCCCTGACGTGCTGTTGATGATGGACGCCAACAACGCCTGGCACGATCTGCCTTCGGCCCTGGCCTTCGCGCGGATGGCCGAGCCCTATTCGCCCTATTGGATCGAGGAGCCGTTCAGTCCCGACGACATCGACAACCATCGCCGTCTGGCCGAGCGCACGCCGATCCCGGTGGCGACGGGCGAGATTGAAGCCGGTCGCTGGCGCTTCAAGGAGCTGCTGGACAAGGAGGCGGCGATGATCCTGCAGACTGATGCGGCGGTCTGTGGCGGGATCACCGAATTCCGGCGTATCGCGGCCACGGCGGCGAGTTACGGCGTGGAAATCTGTCCGCACTGGTTTCATGATCTTCACGTGCATCTGGTCGGCTCGACGCCGAATGCGCCTTTCGTCGAATTCTTTGCCGACGATCAAGTGCTTAACTTCCGTAGACTAATCGATACGCAGCTGACCTTCAGCGACGGACGCCTGCAGCTGCCGCAGACGCCGGGGCTGGGGTTCAATTTCGACGAGGAAGCGCTGGCGCGCTATGCCGCCGAGCCGTGGTCTTGAATCAATCGATAACCTGAATCGATCGATAACCTGAATCGAGCAATAACCTGAGTCGGCCGCCAACCTGCGGCGATCGATAGTGACAACGGCGGGCCTTGGCCCGCCGTTCTGACTACCTGCCACATGTCTATTTCATTTGCCCAACTTGAGGTCTGCGCCCATGTCGCCGAATGCGCCCTGCGGTACCGTATTGTCACCGGTCATCACGCCGTTTCGCGATGATCTCTCCCCGGATGCCGCGCGCTTCGTGGATCATTGCCGCTGGCTGATGGCCAACGATGTCGGTCTGGCAATCTTCGGCACCAACTCCGAGGCCAACTCGCTGTCGGTGCCGGAGCGCCGCGAGCTGCTCGATCACCTGGTCGCGGCGGGGCTCGACACGAGCCGTTTGATGCCGGGGACCGGCTGCTGCTCGATACCCGACAGCGTGGCGCTGACAAGTCATGCCGTGGCGCAGGGCGTCGGTGGCGTGCTGATGCTGCCGCCGTTCTATTACAAGGGCGTCTCGGAGGAGGGGCTGTTCCGGTTCTACTGCGAGGTGATCGAGCGGGTCGGCGACGAGCGGCTGCGGCTCTACCTCTATCACATTCCGCCAGTCGCCCAGGTGCCCATCGGCCTGGGTCTTATCGAGCGCTTGCTGAAGCGCTATCCGGAGGTCGTGGCGGGAATCAAGGACAGCTCCGGCGACTGGGCCAATACTCAGGCCGTCATCGATGCCTTCGGATCACAAGGATTCAAGGTCTATGCCGGTAGCGAACGCTTCCTGCTGCCGACGTTGCGAGCCGGCGGCGCCGGTTGCATCAGTGCCACGGCCAACGTCAATCCCCGCGCGATCTCGGCGTTGGGCGCCAGTTGGCAGGATGAAGACGCCGATGCGCGGCAGCAGGCACTCAATGAGATTCGCGATATCTTCGAAAGCGTGCCGATGATCCCGGCGCTCAAGGCCGCCACCGCGCATTTCAGCGGTGATTCCATCTGGGACCGCTTGCGGCCGCCGCTGGTATCGCTCGATGACAGCCAGCGCGACAAATTGCTGGCCGCGTTGACGCAGCGCGGTTTCGCGATGCCAGGAGTCGCAGGGTAATCATCGCTTTCGTATCCTCGATGTCTCTCTCCTGCGATAAGGATCACCCGTGACGCGCCAACAACGCCGCTTGTCTCGCATACGTAATTTCCTGGATCTCGAGCGCGCCGGTAAGCGCCATCTTCCGCGGCCGATTTACGGATACGTCGCCAACGCAGCGGAAGATGGCAAAAGCCTGGCTGCCAACCGTGCGGCCTTCGACGACTACAGTTTCCTGCCGCGGGCGCTGACCGATGTCTCCCGCATTTCGCTTGAAACAGAACTGCTGGGCAAACGCTATGCTGCCCCGTTCGGTATCGCCCCCATGGGCATCAGTGCACTGTCCGCCTATCGGGGGGATCTGGCGCTGGCGCAAGCAGCGGCTCGGGCCAATGTGGCAATGATCATGAGCGGCTCGTCGCTGATCCCGATGGAAGAGGTGGCCGGAACCGAGGGCACTGACTGGTTCCAGGCCTATCTGCCGGGAGACAGGCCGGGCATCGAAGCGTTGATCACCCGTGTCGAGCGAGCCGGCTTCCGCAACCTCGTCATCACCGTCGACTATCCCGTTCCCCCCAACCCCGACAACAATCGGCGCAGCGGATTTTCATCGCCGATTCGTCCCAGTCTTCGCCTGGCGCTGGATGGCCTGGTCAAGCCGCGCTGGCTCTATGGCACGTTCTACAGAACGCTTCGCCACCATGGCATTCCGCATTTCGAGAATAATCACGCGACTCGGGGTATCCCGGTCATCTCTCGTCACGTCAATCGCGACTTCTCCGGCCGTACGCACCTCGACTGGGATTATCTCGCGCTGGTGCGGGAACGCTGGCCGGGTAACCTGATCGTCAAAGGCATTTTGCATCCAGAGGATGCCAGACGGGCCAAGGCGCAAGGTGCTGATGCGATCATCGTCTCCAACCATGGTGGCAGGCAGCTGGACGGTACGGTTGCTCCATTACGAATGCTTCCGGAGGTGATCGATGCGGTCGGCGATTTCCCCGTCATGATCGATAGCGGCTTCCGACGCGGCACCGATGTACTGAAGGCCCTCGCGCTGGGCGCTCGCTTCGTCTTCTTCGGCCGCCCCTTCAATTACGCGGCCGCCTACGCTGGCGAGGCCGGCGTCAGCCACGCGATTCGCTTGATGCAGGACGAGATCACGCGGGACATGGCCCTTCTCGGTATCACGGAAGTCCGGCAAATGGATATGAGTCGGCTTCGGAGAGCGCGTGACTGACCCGTTTCGCGACACGCTGCCTCCTCGACTGTCGCCAAAAGGCATCAATGACTAATATGACTGGTGGGCGAACTGCAAAGACATGAGTATGCTGTGAAATCAGCGGCCTAAAGATATCGGGTGAGCTCTGGATTGCGGGACCCAGGCAGGGTAGTAAATGGAAAAGTAGCGGTCGGGAAAAGATGTGTTACTGGAGGTTAACGCTTGCAGCTTGCGCAGCGAGATAATAGCCGTTGCTGCCTCCATTCCTGACCCGGTCGGCGTCCTGATCTGCCACCTTGCGCGATGAATTGAAGCGTCGTCGTTCGGTGTTTTCTGGGTTGAATCGATTTCGGATCGGGGTTTGTCTTTGACAATGGCAATGACAAAAGCACGCGGGTCGGGGAGTCATGACGCATGCGGCGGATGCTGACCGGGGGGCTGCTGCTGCTCGCGCTTTTTTCGTTCGGCAGTCGCGGAGACGAGCTGGCGGTCATCGTCATTGCCAATCGCACTGTGCAGCAGTCGTCTCTACCCCTGGAAACGCTCAGAGCCATCTTCGCGATGCGTCAGAGGACGCTGCCGCACGGACAGGCGGTGCACGTCTTTGTCCTGCCAGATGACCATCCGGTTCATGAAGAATTTTCCAAGAAGATTCTCGGAGTTTATCCGCATCAACTACGATTAGCCTGGGATCGCGCGGTATTTTCCGGGACGGGCCAGGCACCCAATGAGGTGGAGAACGAGGCGGAGATGCTTGAATCCGTGGCGTCCACACCAGGCAGTATCGGGTATATCAAACAATCTAGCTTGAATGATCAGGTCCGGGTGCTCGACATTGAATAGACTGAAACCTTTACTGATCGCGACTCATGCCGTGGTGCCGCTACTATGGGCTGCTAATGCCTACCCCATTGAAAGGTCGGATACCTTTCAGATTCATGGGTTCTTGAGCCAGGCACTCATCGTGACCGACGACAATAATTTTTTCGGCTCTAGCAGTGACGATAATGGTAGCCTCGAGTATACCGAGCTGGGTTTGAATGCGTCGCTCCGCCCTTACAATCATTTGCTGGTCGCGGGACAGATACTCAGCCGAAAGGCGGGAAACTACAGTGACGGCTGGCAGCCCAAGCTCGATTACGGTGTCGTCGATTACCAGCTGATCGCGGATGAAAGAAGGGTGCTTGGAGTACAGCTGGGGCGATTCAAGAACCCGTTCGGATTTTATAACCAGACGCGTGATGCACCATCCACCCGGCCCGGCATCCTGCTTCCTCAGTCCATTTATTTCGATAGAAGCCGTTCTCTAGGGCTCGCGTCCGATGGGCTAAGTCTCTATGACGAGGAACGACTTTCCAACGGCACCATCTATTTACAGGGTGGCGTGGGAATACCTCAGATCAATAGCGATGCCGAGATTTCACTTTCCCCCAGTAATCCGTCACTAGAGGGTAAGCTTTCTACCATCGGGCAGATTCTCTATTCTCACGATGGCGGTCGAATCAACGCAGCGCTGAGCATGGCCCAGGTGAGATCCGACTACCAGTCCAGACAGAATCATCAGGTGAAAGGGGAATTTGTCTTTCAGCCAATCATATTGTCTCTCCAATATAATGCCGAAAACTGGACCTTGACGACGGAATATGAATATCAAAAAAGAGAGCTGAAAGATTTCCAGGTATCCCCCTATAACGGAAAGGCAAATGGAGAGAGCCTATATGTCCAGTATCAATATCGGTTCTCCAGTCGCTGGCAAGGACTGCTGAGGTATGACTATACCGTCACCGATAGAAGTGATCCAAACGGAAGACGCTACGCGGCTGCCGGCCAAGGGGAGGATTATTCACGATTTGCCAAGGATATGACGGTGGGTGTGCAATGGAAGGCAACGCCAAACTGGAGATTCCAGGCCGAGCTCCACAATGTCAATGGCACCGCCTGGTTACCGAGACAGGATAATGAAGCTAAAGATACAGACCAGTATTGGAACATGCTGCTGTTACAGACCTCATTTAGCTTCTGATGAAAAAATCCAGCCCTCGTCCTTACCGTCTCAGCCTGAAATGGCGCGCATTTGCCTTGACCAGTTTGGTGCTGCTGGGCTTGGCTGTGCTGATTACCTGGATCAGCTACAAGAGTCTGATGGATCAGTTTCAGAATGATCAGCAGGCTAGTCAGCGGGATCAGCGTCATCAAATAGAAACTTCCTTGCAGAGTGCCTCCAACGGGTTGAAGGAACTGGCGGCTGTAGCCGCTGCCTCAGGGTCGCTCAACTTGGCTTTGTCATCGCTGGACCCGGATCAAATAGCAAAGTCGCTTCAGAATCAGTGGCCGACGCTGCAGCTGGACGCCGGTATCAACGAATTGGCTATTTTTGATCTGCAAGGTAAACCTTTGGCTTTTTACGGCGAAAGAATGAAGGGTGCCGATAGAACACCTCCTATCAGTTGGTTATTACAAGTCGTCGAGTCTGAAAAGCCGAACGATCTCCTGCTGTGTGCAACCTCCTGTCTGCAATTTGCCGCGGTTCCTATCCTGGTGCAGGGGGAAAATGCCGGAATCCTGATGGTATCTCGATCGCTAGTGGATGTGATGAGCTATTTTCAGCGGAGTTCCGGAGGGGATATCGCGCTGCTCACCCGGCGCAAAGGATCTGAGGAGCGCAACGACTCGGAACGCGAAATACATGCCTGGAACTCCTACTCTCTGGCATTGACGCACCAGAATGTCGTATTGCCTGTGATCAAGAAAATTTCTCAAAAGGTCTCGGTTGATGAATTGGCTGTCAATCCGGAGAACGTCGAATACCAGGGGCGCCAATACGAGGCAAGCATCATTCCGTTGAAGACGGGGCGTGAGAATCAAGCCAGTAGCTCGGGGTATTTCCTGTCGATTGAGGACGTGACCCAACAACTGGAAGATATTCAATCAATGACCAGGGTGGTTTTTTTGGTGGCCTTGCTGGGTTGGTTGTGTTCGGAAGTTTTCCTTCTTTTCATTCTCTGGAAACCCATTGTCCGGATTCGATTGTTAAGTCAGCACTTGCCTGGACTGGCTCGAGGTGAGTTCGAGGAGCTGAGGGCTCAGGTAGCGCGTCACTCGGAGAGCCGGGCTCAAGACGAAATCGATGTGTTGGCGGATACCGCTATTGAGCTTTCCTATCAATTGGAACGTCTGGAGAATGAAGTAAGCGCGCGTGGGCAGATGCTGAGAAAGCAGGTAGGCGAACTCGAGCGGGAAAGAGACCTGGTTAGTGGGCTGATGAATACGGCTCAGGTTCTTGTCGTCGTGCATGGTGGTGAAGACGAAATATTGATGACGAATCACTACGCCATGGAACTGCTCGACGCCTCCGAGTCGAAGCTGTTGGGTGGTGCTTTTACGGGCCACTTCCTGCCCTTTGCAAGAGAGTTCACTGACGGTCAGCAGGAGAGCGACCTGATGACTCCGAATGGGGAACGTCGAACGATTGCCTGGCATCACACGCCACTGAGTACCTGGGCTCATGGCAAGACGGCAACGATATCGGTTGGCCTGGACATCACTGATCGGAAAATCGCGGAAGTGAGGCTGGCGTGGCTGGCAAATCGGGATCCGCTGACGGCACTATATAATCGGAGATATTTTGAAGAAGTACTAACTCATGCGGTCGTCTCTGATATGCACGGTGCCATGCTTTACATGGATCTGGATCGTTTCAAAGAGGTCAACGAGTTGGGTGGTCACCAGGCCGGGGATCAATTATTGGTCATGATTTCCGAACTGTTTCAGAAGCAGTTGACCCATTCCGGTACGATCGCCAGATTGGGTGGCGATGAATTTGCCATTCTGATGGAAAATGCCTCTCCCGAACAAGCCGTCCTTCTGGCTAAAACCATTACCCAGAGTCTGGAGAAAATCAGCCTGAATGTGGATGGACAGCGACATAGAGCCATTGCGAGTATAGGGATAGCCCTTTATCCGGATCATGGCGCCACTCCCAAGGAGCTGATGGCCAGTGCTGATTTTGCCATGTATCGCGCCAAAGAGGACCCGGTGCAGCGTTGGCATCTATTGTCATCACAAACCGATAAAGGGGCGTTACAGGAACGGGTCTACTGGGAAGAGCGCATCCGACATGCGCTGGAGCACAATGGCTTTGAACTGTGGGGTCAGCCTATTGCGAACGTTGAAGGGCTCGAAGTGACGCATCATGAAGTTCTGCTACGAATGCGGCCCTCCGAGGGGGAAGGGATCATTTCGCCAGGCTCATTCATACCGGTTGCCGAGCGAAGCGGTCAAATCGTTACTATCGACCGCTGGGTTATTTCGGAAAGTCTGAAAATGATGAAATCCTGGGGCAGTACGGATCGGCGACTGGCGATTAATGTGTCAGGCCAGTCATTGCATGATGAAACGCTGACGGATTTCTTGAAAGCCTCGCTTGAAGCGAATGACGTCGCCGCGCAACGGCTCATCATCGAGGTGACGGAAACGACCGCGGTTACCGATTTTTCCACGGCACGCTGCATCCTTCAGGATATCCGGGATATGGGATGTGCGATTGCTCTGGACGATTTCGGCGTTGGTTTCAGCAGCTTTTACTATCTCGATCAATTGCCGGTGGATTACATCAAGATTGATGGCTCCTTTATTCAGGATCTGCCAGAAAACAGGCGCAGCCAGATGATCGTGAGGGCTATCGTCGAAATCGCGAAAGGCTTTGGCAAGCAGACGGTGGCCGAGTTTGTCGACCGCGAAGCAGTTTATGTTATCTTGAAAGAGTATGGTGTGAATTATATTCAAGGTTACTGGTTGGGAAAGCCGCAACCTTTTTAAACAATTTCATAATAATTGATTGTGCTGTTTTAATCATGGGGCGATTGGATGAGTCTGTACGAGCAGTTTCATCAGCAGTTCGAATTTGTGTTGGCAACGACCGAGGCTGACAGGCAGTCCGTCTATCGCCTTCGCTACCAGGTCTATACATTGGAGTTCGGCCACGCCATGCCGGGAGAACCGGTGCGGCAACTGGAATATGACGAGTTCGATCGATCTTCACTTCATTGTTTCATTCGTCATCGAAAGTCACAGGAGGCCGTCGCCTGTATCCGAGTGGTTTACCCCGGTCGTGATCTGGGTGAGTTGCCTATCGAATCGAATTCCCGTGATGAATTCTGTCATCAGGAGCTCACGCCCGATGTGCTGCCTCGGGAATTGATCTGCGAAGTATCACGCGCTGCCATTCTAGGCCGCTACCGGAAGCGGCATGCCGGGCCGGAAAGTGAAGAACTGATTTATCCGATCACGGACCATGATTACAAGGTCTCCTCGCTATTAGGCGTTTCCGTCTATTTGGCCTCGACTGTCATGATTGCATTGATACAACGCCGCCACGCGTTGGCGCTCATGGAGCCGCGGCTGGCACGGTTGCTCGGGCGGTTCGGGCTGACGTTTCTGCGTGTCGGGAATATTCAGCAGTTCAATGGAGTTCGGGCAGCCTATTATATCGATCAGCATCGAGCAGAAGAGGCGCTCAAGCCGGAGCTGAAA
Source organism: Salinicola halophyticus (assembly GCF_003206695.1). Lineage (GTDB taxonomy): Bacteria > Pseudomonadota > Gammaproteobacteria > Pseudomonadales > Halomonadaceae > Salinicola > Salinicola halophyticus. The sequence goes on from NZ_PZJN01000006.1 coordinate 53,751, forward strand.
TCGTTCTACCGCGACATTATCCGATCGCTCTCCTCGCAGTTCGAGGAATCCGTCAAGGACGCGGTTCCGCCTCGCGCGTTGGCGACCGAGTATGCCGATTCCTGAGCCTGTATCGAGAGCCTGAGCCTCTATCGAGAGCCTGATCTCTGATAGCGAAAGCATGATTCCCGCGCCCAGACATTGTAGGCCTGGTCACCCGAGACAGGCGTGAGATAGCAGGCGGCGGCGATCCAGATCGCCGCCGCCGTTCCGTCAACCGATCGCTCTGGCAATCTGCTCGCCCAGACTCCGGGTCGTGCCTTTTCCCTTCAGATCCGGCGTCAGCGCGGACTTGTCATCGCTTGCCAGCACTTCCTCGATCGCGCTGACCATCGCGTCACCGGCTTCCTTGAAGCCAAGATGCTCAAGCATCATCGCGCCGCACCAGATCTGGCCGATGGGATTGGCGATACCCTTGCCGGCAATGTCCGGGGCGCTGCCGTGGACCGGTTCGAACAGGCTGGGGAACTTGCCTTCCGGGTTGATGTTGGCCGAGGGCGCCACGCCAATGGTGCCGGTACAGGCGGGGCCCAGGTCGGAGAGAATGTCGCCGAACAGATTGCTGGCGACGACGACGTCGAACCAGTCCGGATGCAGCACGAAGTTGGCGGTCAGGATATCGATATGGAACTGGTCGACGCTGACGTCCGGGTAGTTCTTGGCCATCGCTTTTACCCGTTCATCCCAGTACGGCATGGTGATCGAGATGCCGTTGGACTTGGTCGCGGAGGTCAACTTCCGGCGCGGCCGGCTCTGGGCCAGCTCGAAGGCGTATTTCAGCACCCGATCGACGCCGGTTCGGGTCATCACGGTCTCCTGCATCACCGTTTCCCGCTCGGTGCCCTCGAAGATCTTGCCGCCGATGCTCGAGTATTCCCCTTCGGTATTTTCGCGGACCACGTAGAAATCGATGTCGCCCGGCTCACGGTCTGCCAGCGGGCTCTTGATGCCCGGCATCAGGCGACAGGGCCGCAGGTTGATGTACTGATCGAAGTGGCGCCGGAACTGCAGCAGCGAACCCCACAGCGAGATGTGGTCCGGCACCTTGTCCGGCCAGCCCACCGCGCCGTAGAAGATGGCATCGAAGCGCGAGAGGATCTCGAACCAGTCATCCGGCAGCATCTTGCCGTGTTCGAGATAGTAGTCGCAGCTGCCGAACTCGAAATGCTCGAACTCCAGCTCGATATCGAAGCGCCTGGCGGCCGCCTCCAGCGCGCGCAGACCTTCCGGAACCACCTCGATACCGATGCCGTCGCCGGCGATGACGGCAATCTTGTGGGCCTTTTTCTGGGCTTTCTGTTGAGCCATGGTCAAGTTACCTCATGAAGTCGATGAGCTGTTGGAAGACCGCATCCGGCGCTTCCTCGGGAAGATAGTGGCCGCAGGGCAGGGCACCGCCCTCGACGCTCTCACTGGAGACTGCCCGCCACTCGGCGAGCGCGTCGAAGCAGCGTTCGATGGTGCCGAATTCACCCCACCGCACGTCCAGTGGGACCGTCAGATGTCGGCCGGCATCGCGATCGGCGCGATCGTGTTCCAGGTCGATGGTGCGGGAGGCGCGATAGTCTTCACACAGGCCATGGGCCGCACCGGGAAGCGCCAGGCAACGCTGGTACTCGGCGATCGCTCTCGGATCGAACGGCGCCAGGCCGGCATGACGGCCGCCCATGATCCGGGTGACGTAATCGCCGGGCGCCGCCTCGATCCAGGATTCCGGCAGCGGCGCGGGCTGAATCAGAAAGAACCAGTGCCAGTAGGCAGTGGCGAAAGTCAGATCGGTGGCCTCGTACATCGCCAACGTCGGCGCGATATCCAGCACCATTAGTTTGATTACCCGATCGGCGTGATCCAGCGCCAGCCGATGCGCGACCCGACCGCCACGATCGTGGCCGCAGAGAAAGAATTGCTCGAACCCCAACGCCTGCATGACCGCGATCTGATCCAGCGCCATCCGACGCTTGCTGTAGGTGGAATGATGTTCTTCACCCGCTGGCTTACCAGAATCACCATAGCCGCGCAGATCGGTCGCGATCACGGTGTAGTGTTCGGCGAGCCTGAGGGCGAGAAGATGCCAGATGACATGGGTTTGCGGGTGACCGTGGAGCAGCAATAGCGGCGGGCCTTCGCCGCCGATCACGCCATGAATGGCGACGTTGTCTTCCACCTCGATATCGAATTCGCGAAATCCCTCGAACATCGGCTTGGCCTCGGCTTGGGTTTCTTTCTGCGCTGACTGCAGTGTAGCCACTGAACGGCTCGGGATAATCGGGCTAGAATCGAAGCGACTGTTTCGTTCAAGTGGAGAATCTCATGTCGGCGGTCGATGATCTGGCCTTCTTTCAGCGGGTCGCCCAGGCAGGCAGTTTGACCGGTGCGGCCCGGGAGCTGGGTCTCTCCCTGTCCGCCGTCAGCAAGCGTTTGCAGCAGCTCGAGACGCGGCTGGGCGTATCACTGGCCGCGAGGACGACGCGGCGACTGGCGCTGACGGCGGAAGGGGAGCGCTACCTCAAACGCGGCGCAATGATTCTCGATGACCTCGGCGATCTGGAAAACTCGTTGAGAGATCAGAGCGCAGCGTTGTCGGGTCGGCTGAGAATCAACGCAACGTTCGGCTTCGGCCGGCGCCACGTGGCCCCGCTGATCTCGCGTTTTGCCGCGCTTCATCCCCAACTGGAGCTGCTGCTGGAGTTGACCAGCTTCCCCGCGGGGCTCGACGAGCAGGGGTTCGATATCAACATCCGTGTCGGTGAACCGCCGGAATCGCGCTGGATAGCCAGACGCCTGCTCGCCAACCGCCGCGTTCTCTGCGCGGCGCCCAGCTATCTGGCGCAGGCGCCGAAGCTCGAGCGGCTGGAGGATCTGGCACGGCATCGCTGTCTGATCGTGCGCGAAATCGATAGTGACTATTCTTTGTGGCGGTTCGAGGCTGCCGACGAGGCGCGCACCCCGCGCACCCCGCGCGCCATTCGCGTTCAAGGCCGGCTTGCCAGCAACGATGCCGAAGCCATGACCCGGATGGCGCTGGACGGGCATGGCGTGTTGCTGCGGTCCTGGTGGGACGTTCACGAGCATCTGGAGAGGGGCGAGCTGGTGGCATTGCTGCCCCAATGGAAAGGGATCCGCGCCGACTTCCACCTGCTCTACGCCGAACGCGCAAGGGACAGCGCCCGAATCCGGCAGTTCGTCGACTTCATGGTGAACGAAATGACAGGGCGCGTGCCGCCACTGCCTTGATGGCCGAGGGCCAGCAGCGCGGAATGCCAGACCACCGGACAAAAACTTCCGGGAGAAATTTTTGAGACGTCGCGCCAGCGACGGCCCGAAGGGTGACCGCCAGGGATACGCCAGGGATAGTAGGGCACAAAAAAATGCCTACCAGGGGATGGTAGGCAAGTAAGGGATCATTCAAGGGAACACTGACTCAGAGTGCGGCCTGCTCCCTTTAGTTCCACGAGGTTTCAAAAAAATCGCCATCAATTTGTAACGGTTTTTTGCTGTCACCGTTGACGCTTCGGGCGTCGATCCTTCCGCCTCGACGTTACAGCGAGAACGCCGATTTCACCGCCGGCCATGCGGGCTGGCCATCCTGCGTCTTCACACCCTTCATCATGGCTTCGATGCGATCCGGATGGTCTTCGATCCAGGTCTTGGCGACCTCCTCCATCGATTTTTCTTCCTGGCCGTACTGCTTGATCATCCAGCTCTGTTCTTCGGCAGAGAACGAGAACTGATTGAAGAAGGTCACCAGATTCGGATTGGCATCGGCGTAGTCGCTGGCCATCAGCGTGCGCACGTCGCTGGCGCCGTTGCCCTCGCCGAACAGATTCTTGGAGTCGCTGAGATACTGCATCGGCAGTTCGAGGTTCATCCAGTGCGGCGTCCAGCCGACCCAAATGATGGGCTCCTCGTTGGCGATGTGGCTCTTGGCCGCGCTCAGCATGCCCACCGTGCTGGTATCGATCAGCGTCCAGTCGCCCAGGCCCCAGGTATCCTCATCGATCGCCTTGTTGAGAATCTCGCTGGCAGCAGAGCCGGCGCCGAAGCTATAGATTTCGCCGTTGAACTCGTCGCGATGCGCATCGAGATCGGCGAACGACTTGATGCCGCTGTCGTAGACGTAGTCGGGCACGGCCAGCGTCATCTGCGCCCCGGTCACGTTGGTCGCCAGCCGGGTGATGCTGCCGTCGTCTTCCAGCGGTTCCAGCATCGGATTCTGCGCCGGCAGCCACGCGCCCAGGAAGACATCGACATCGCCCGTGTCGAGACCCTGGTAGATCACCTGCAGGCCGATGTCCTGGGCCTTGCTCTGGTAGCCCAGCGGCGCCAGCAGCTGATGGGCAATTTCAGTCTTCACGGTAATGCCGGGCCAGGCCGGCACACCGAAGTTGATCTGCTTGTCAGCCGCCATCGCCGAGCTGGCGGTGGTCAGTGCGAAGCCGGTTCCAAGCAGCAGTCCGGTGGTCAGCGTCAGGGCGGAAATCGTCGTCGGTCGTTTCATTTATTGTCTCCTGTCGTTCCCTCAATTGGCGTATCCCATGGCGAGCGCCTGCTTTCCAGCCAACGAGCGCTGTCCGGCCTCGACGCGTGGGGGATACACGCAGAAAAGCCGCCCGGCCATGAATTCATGGCGTGGGCGGCTTGTATCAACGCCGTGCTGATCGTCGGCTCACCGAGACAGCACCCGTAGATGTGATTGCAGCATGTCCAGGTCCAGATAGGTACCCTGGAGATGACGCTTGCCGGTATTGGGGTCGAAGGCGTTGCGGCCGTGCAGTACGCGGCGATTGTCGAAGGCGATCATCTGGCCCGGCTCGAGCGTCAGTTCGACCCGACGTTCGGGGCGGCGCAGAATCTGCCAGAAGGCTCGATAGGCCTCGTACCACGCTTCGATCCGATCCGCTGGCAGGCTCAGCGTGTCGCGAATCCAGTTGTTGAACCGGATCTCGCGCGGGCGGCCGTCGCCGTCCAGGTCGATCACCGGTTCGCGCACGGCGATGTCATCGCCATCGTCCTGGAAGCGGAAGTCGATCGGCGTTTCCGACAGCACCCGGAAGGCCTCGGGGTTTTCCTCGCGCAGAATCTCGGCGACCGCGAAGCCGTCGGCAAAGCTGGACTCACCGCCTTCGGCATCGTTCTCCAGGCAGTAGAGCAGCTGGATGTCCGGCGGCTGGCGCCAGTTGGGCAGGTCGGTGTGCAGCTCGAGACCGATCGCCGTATAGGCCGCGTTGTTGGGGTTGGGAACCGAGCGCACGTCGAAGCGACCGCCGAAGTTGGTCGAACGCATCGGCCCGATGCTTTCGGCGATGCGCGATACCTCTTCCAGCTCGCAGGGGCCCTGATCGAGCATGACCAGGCCGTCGCGCAGCAGGGCGCTGGCCCAGCGGCTGCGGCCGTCGCCGTTACCGACGAAATCGGCATGGTTGATATGCGCCGGCGTGAATGCCTCGACCCATGGCGTCGCCGTGGGTAGCAAGGTCGTCAGCTCGTGACCCGGGCAGCGTTGATGCAGCCAGCCGGCGTCGAAGCGCGACACGTGGCCATCCTGCCAGGTCAGCGTCAGCGAGCGGTCATCGAACTCGAAGGATGCCAGCGCCTCGTCAGTGGCGAAGCGCTCCCAGAGAGGGTCGTCGAGTAGCTTGTAGAGACGCTCACGGGTCAACGGGTGGCGGCACTGGTCGCAGGCGCAGTGGTCGCGGAGCCACATCAACGGGAATTGACCGGTGCGGCCATCGGACCAGGCCAGCGTCAGACGTCGAACTTCCTGGACGGCGCTTTCCAGCGCAGCGTCCGTGGCGCCGTTGCCCTGGCGGTAGCGGCGCAGTTCCGCCATGTCGATGGGCGTCTCGCCATGATGATCGGTCAAAGCGTCGTTGAAGGCGTTAGCGGATGACAAAAGGGCACTTCCTCGATGGCGGGAATTACCATCTCTGTTAGTAACGTGTGTTATTGCGTGTCACTAGGATGCGGATTGCGTCGGAACATGACAAACGATTAATCTGGCTGCTAAGACCAAGCTTGGCTAATGAGCGGCTTTGTCTCTTGGACCAACGGATGATTTTGGGAGCGTCATGTCGGACTTACCGCCGGTGCTGTGGCTGCAGGCGTTCGAAGCCGCGGCGCGAACCTTGAGCTTCACCGAGGCCGGGCGCGAACTCGGCGTCACCCAGTCGGCGATCAGCCAGCGAATCCGGCTACTCGAGGATCGCGTCGGCCAGTCGCTGTTCGTGCGTTACCCACGCAGCCTGGCGCTGACGCCGGCCGGGCAGGCGTGGTTGCCCAGCGTCCAGGGCGCGTTCACCCGTCTCGCCGAGGGCACCTCGGAAGTCTTCGGCCCCAGCCCCGGCGCCCCGGTGACGTTACGCGCCACGCCGGCGATGCAGCAGACCTGGCTGGCGCCGAGGCTGATTCATTTCCAGCAGATGCACCCCGACATTACGCTACGGCTGGTCAGCGCGATCTGGGCGGACGATTTCGGCGCCGAGGGTGCCGACCTGGAAATTCGCTATGGTCATGGCGACTGGAACGACGTGACGGCGGAATGCCTGGGCGAAGAGCGACTGCTGCCGGTCTGTTCCCGAGCGCTGGCGGCGGAGCTCCACACGCCCGAGGATCTTGCCGGCAAGACGCTGCTGCATGCCGCCGGATTCGCCGCGGGCTGGCCCCGCTGGCTGGTGGAAGCGGGATTCGCCGGACTCGAGCATCGTTGCCAGGCGATGATTTGCGATACGCACGTGACCACACTGGCACTGGCTTCCTACGGTGGCGGCGTCGCGCTGTCGCATCGGCGCCTGCTCGAGGCCAGCCGAGATCTGGTCGCGCCGTTCGATCTGGATATGGCGACGGATGAAGCGTTCTGGCTGGTCCGCCCCAGCCGGCGCCAGCTGCGGCCTGCGGCGACGGCACTGTGGGATTGGCTGTCCCAGACCAGTGAATCCCCGCCGTAAGTCTCTCGAATCCCTCGCTTTTAGCCTGATTCAAGCCCTGACTCTAGCGCGCGCCCGGCGCTGCGCTACGCTGAGATGAGATATCGCCACCGGAGGTGGACCATGCAAACACGCTCTACGCGCGCCCGGCGCGGCAACCGGCTGGCAACGACCGGCTTCGCGCTGATGCTGGCCGGTTCGGTGCTGACCGGAGCGACGCTGATCAGTTTTCCTGCCGCGGCGGATGGCGTCTCGGTCGTCGATCCCCAGACGGGTCATCGCATCAGGCTGCCGGATAACGACCGCGATGGCCGCGCCGACTACGTGCCCAAGCGGTTGGATGTCCATGTCGTTCCCGGTTTGAGCTACCCGCGGGAAACGCGGCAGCAGCGGCCCAGCGGTGGCGGCTCGATCTGCCATGGCAGCGATGGCGGCTCGACCGTCTCCACCGCACGACGTGTCTGCGATCCCGGGGCAACTGCCGGGGATGGCGGCGCCGAGCGAGCACCCGGGACTTCCTCGAACTCGCGCTCGACGCCGACTCGTCCCAGCACGTCCTCTTCGACTCGGGTCGAGTGAGCCTGGCCGTCAGCGCTGGAAATACTCGCCAACGACGTCGACGACGCGGTCGATATCGGCCATCGAGACATCGCGATGGGTGACGAAGCGCGGGGCGTAGAGCGCACCGACCAGAATGTCGCGCGTCTTCAGCCAGGCATGGAGATGGTCGGGATCGAGTTCCGGCCGGGTGAATTCGACGAACACCATGTTGGTCGCCTGCGCCGTCACCGTGATGCCGTCGATATCGGCGAGCCCGGCCGCCAGGCGCTCCGCCTTGGCATGGTCGTCGACCAGCGGCGCCAGCTGATGCTCCAGCGCATATTCGCATGCCGCCGCCAGCATGCCGACCTGACGCATGCCGCCACCCACCACCTTGCGCCAGCGCCGCGCCGTCTCGATGAAATCCGCCGCCCCGACCAACACCGAACCCGCCGGCGCGCCCAATCCTTTCGAACAGCAGATCGAGACGGTATCGAACGGCTTGCACAGCGCCTTGAGGTTGGCGCCGGTCGCGGCCGCCGCATTACCGATCCGCGCGCCATCCAGATGGGTGGCCAAGCCGAAGCGCCGCGCCAGCGTCGTGGCCTCTTCGACATAACCGGCATCCAGCACCTGGCCGTGGAACGTGTTCTCCAGCGTCAGCAGTCGCGTGCGCGCAAAGTGCGGATCGATCGGTTTGACCGCCGCCTTGATCTTGTGCAGCGGCAGCGTGCCGTCCGCCTCGTTCTCGATCGGCTGCGGCTGAATTCCGCCCAGCACCGCCGCGCCGCCGCCCTCCATTCGATAGGTATGTGCCTGTTGGCCGACGATGTACTCGTCGCCGCGCTGGCAGTGGCTCAACAGCGCCACCAGATTGCTCTGGGTGCCGGAAGGGAAGAACAGCGCCGCCGCCTTGCCGGTACGTTCGGCGATATAGGCTTCCAGGTGCGCAACGCTAGGGTCGTCGCCCCAGACGTCATCGCCCAGCGGTGCATCGAACATCACCTGACGCATCGCCTCGCTGGGGCGGGTGACGGTATCGCTGCGAAGATCGATCATGGAATTTGACCTTTTCTACGTGGTGTTGGATTTGATCAGAGATTGTAGCGGCAATGGTGGCGTGTCGCGGAACAAAGGGATTGCATGGCCAATGCCGATTTGTCTCGTCGAAAGGGCTGACGCATGATGCGAATCATCTTCGAAAACGTCTGAACGACAGGAGAAGCGCATGAAACAGTACGCCGTGGTGGCTTACGACTACACCGACGACGAGGCACTCGACCGTCGACTGGCCAATCGCGATGCGCATCTGGCGGGCGTTCGTAATCTTGCCAGCCAGGGGAAATTTCTCACTGGCGGAGCGATCCTCAACGATGACGGCAAGATGATCGGCTCCAATGCTCATTTTCGATTCAGCGACCGGCAGGAGCTGGACGCCTGGCTCGAGACCGAGCCCTACATGACCGGGCGGGTCTGGGAGCGCGTCGACATTCGTGAAGTGAAGCTCTTCGACCCCAACGCCTGAGGCCCTCATGACCGATAGCGTCTCGCTACCTGCGCAGGTCCGTCAGCTTCTCGAAACAGCGCCACGGGAAAGCCTGCCACTGACCTATCAGCAACTCGCCGAGGCGTTGGGGTTACAGCCGCCGCGCACCATCCAGCGTGTCGCCCAGGCGCTGGAAACCCTGATGCGTGAAGACGCCCAGCACAACCGACCCTTCATCGCGGCACTCGTCGTCAGCCGCCGCGGGGAAGGGCTGCCAGCGCAGGGTTTCTTCGATCTGGCGGCAGAACTGGGGCAATTTTCCGCTGACCCGGCGCAGCACGCCGAGGCCTGGCGGCAGGAGTTCGAGCGCGTGGTGACAGCGATAAAGTAGGCCTTCGCGGCCAATTTCCAGCCTAAGCCGAAGCGAGGCTCATGTGCCCTTGGCGCCGATCGCCGACAGTTCCATCAGCAGTGGTCCGCCGGCCAGGGCTTGGCGCAGGCGAGTGGCGAGGAGTTCCAGGATGGCGTCGTTCTCGCTCACCAGTCGAGTCGTCACGACGTTCAGGCCGGGAGAGCTCGACATCGCTTGGGTGCAGATCTCCGCGATATCGCCGCCTTCGCCAGCGTGACGGCCCGGAGAAAGAAACAGCATGGACAGGATCACGTCACTTTCGGCCAGGGGCGGCGAGGCCAGCAATGTCTCCAGCAGTGGCTCGTTGAAGCGGTAGGCGTCGCCGTCACGGCGTTCCATGGAAGCGAAGGTGACGCAGTCGACCTCATCGGCCAGCAGCGCACTCAGTTGCCCGGCGAGATAGTTGCGCACCGCCGTGACCTCCGGGATCGGGCTGCCGTGATCGACCAGCACGACCTTGGGCCGCGATAGGCCGGCCATTCGCTCGCGCACGTTCTCGGCCAGCAGCCGGGCCAGGCGCAAGTCCGGCGGAAGCCGGCTGTCGACCAGCGGCGGGGCGACCTTCACCGAGAGCTGCGGGTAGTTGGCCTGTACCTCGGCCAACCGCTCCGGCAGGTAACGGGTCAGCGCCTGACTGGGCCCGAAGAAGAAGGGCAGGATCAGCAGCTCCGTCACGCCGTCGGCCGCATATCGTTCGACCAGTGGCCCCACGGATACAGCCTTCCGCCCGCCGAGCTGCTCGGGCGGAATCTTGAACGAGTGCAGCAGCGATGCGGCCTCGACCGCCTCGCCCGTGGCCTGGCTCAAAGCCTCGGCAAGACGACGCAGGTTGAGCGTTGCCTGAGGGCGCAGGGAGCCGTTGTCGACGAGCAGAATCTTTCGCATGGGGCCTCAAAGCTGGCGCAGATGGGTGTCAAATCAAGCCTTTCGCGGCAAAACGAGCCGACACGAAACCAGCATAACCGGGTTTCCCGATAGGGAANNTTCCCTATCGGGAAAGTGGGTAGCCTTTTGAATGATTTGATCGGGTGAAATAGCTAGTTGGTCCGCTTTCGGCCAAGAGCGGGCGTTCAGCCAAAAGTGGATATAACGTCTTGGTAAACGGTGCCATTGCGAGAGTGAAAGTGGGTGCAATGATGGCCGAAGGCCAGCACTCGTTTGAACGAAGCAATGAGCATCCGTTTTGACCAATTGTTAGGGCCATACTGCCCTGGCACCGAAATCGCGCATGTGAAAAAGCACATCGGGACCTCCAATGTCCTCATACTCAAAATGCTTTGTACTTACATTTGAAAGATCAACTCGTATGCCACCAAACTCATACACACGAGCAAAGCGTTGCTGAGTGATATTCCAACGTGGCTCTGATATATCGTGAGCAAATGCATTGCGAATTTGATAGGCCAACCCAGAAAACTGCCCAATTTCGCTTTGAATCGGGTTCTCTAAGGTTAACCCGGTTTCTTCTCTGCATCGATTTAACGTTATTGCAGCAGCACCGAACGCTATACCCAAGTTATTCTGCAGAGCCAGAATCAGATCGTCGTCTGAGTCCAGAACTTTATCCGGTAGAACAAATACCATCCTTTCTTCTTGGAAGGTGATGGGCTTATCTAGATCGGATAGATCGATTTTTCCTTCTAAACCATAGTTATAAAGCTTCCAGGCGAAGGCAAGTTGCCCAAATGCAGTATCGATATAGTTCATAGTTAACTCGTGGCCCTAACGCCCGCCATAAACGGCCGAGTGAAACGAAGTCCGACGACCGAAGGGAGCGAATTTAATGGTTTGGTTTTGCATTAGAACTCGCTAATATTATTGAAAGCAACAGACCGCAACTCTGTAATTTCATCTATCAAACGATCTGCAGACGGAAAAGTTTCACTGCGATTCTGTCTGTACTCTGACTTTTTAGCCTTGTAGATCGGAGAAAGATCTCGGATAGATGTATAGTCGTTGAGGCCAAACTCAATTCCTTTGTCAATTGATGAGCTTAGATCGTGACCAATCTGTCTCAGCTCTTGAATGCTAACTCCCTGGTTGAATAGATAGCTCTTTAGCGAGAGTTCGGCGGCATGGCCGAGAAGATAATACGTAACAATTTCATAATTCACTTTAGTTGGAGGAACGCTTTTCAGTGTCTTAGCGGCTTCCAGATACTCGCCAGATAAAGAGAATAACGTTGCTTCGTCCTCCGACCCATCCCCTTCATAGTCAAATATACTCACAAAGGTCTCCCTAATGCATAACGCCCACAGCATGGGCAAATTTGGAGCGCAGCGGAAAATTTGTCCCAATGCCTGTGCTTGTTAGCTGCGCTGGACATGTTTCGAAAGATTCGAGACAATTACTTTTAGGTAGCTTATCAACGACACAACATCATTTTCAGTGATCGACACCTTCTTCCCCAACTGTTCTGGATGGCTGCCCGTTTTCTTTATATATTCTTCATCAACTACGCCCATTTTATGCGCGAGAAGATGACGCTTTTGAAACTGATTTACGACGAACTCCCATTCGGAGCTATCGAGACCTTCAGCGATGTTAATTCCGGATTCTTCGAGTTTGTTCTTGGCTACGTAAATATTTTGAAAGGACAGCTTAGCGTATCGGTCGCGACAACGCTCTCGTGCAAACCCATCAAATGCCGAAATGCAGTCCTCCAGCCCGTTTTCAATTAGCTTGCTTTTTATATCTGCTGGTGATTCTTTAGCCAGATCGAGTATTTTATTTACCAGATCAAAGTTTGCCTCGGCTATCTGTTGGGAGTTGTGCTCAGCACAATCAGGGCAGTACCCGAATGCACCATAGATAGCGTACTGCAAGGTGCAGTTTTTGCATTCGACTTTTTCTTCAAGTTCTATTTTAGAGTAGTAGGTAATGGGAGCTGGCTTTCCCTTTACGGTTATTCCAATAGAAACAAACTGATTTCTTTTCGGTTTTCTCTCCATCTTCTTCATCGTTTTGAGAAGATCGCCAGAAACCTTGTTTAGAACAACTGACTGCGCATACTCAATCTGCTGTTTTGTCCAAAAATGGTCTTGCGGCCCAAGATGCTGGCAATAGGGGCAATAACAATCGGAGAAATCAGGGATACCAGTACCCGACTTTATCTTGAAATACTTTTCGCACTCGGGGCACTCTCTACCCAAGTAGCCTTCTTCATCTTTTTTAATATCCACAGAGTAGGTTTCCACTACTGATTCCTTTTTTCAGCTAACGCAGAGCGAAGCGGTGGCTGAAAGCCGTCCGCCTTACGCGCTTGGTTATGTGGTTTGTTCGATTAACCATCTAAGCAACGCCGATGAGCATTCAAAATTTTGCTGCTGCCCACGCAACCCATACCGCCACTTTTCGCCATGGAATAAGTTATTCCGATACCTAAAAATAACTCCCAAGCATCCAATCAACTTGACCGATTTAGAGGTGGCTTAACGAAGGAGCATATCAGTGACCTCTGGGGGATTTCCGCTTCGTTCGAGATATAGATAATCGTAATGATGAGTAAAGGTAGTTCCAGCTGTATACCTAGACCGGAAGTACTCAACAACCTTCCCATCGTTGAAGCTTTCGACAACGTCGTCGGTTAGATTGCCGACGTATTGGCGTATCTGCCTCATGTTTGCATTGTTTTCGAGGCAATTTCCCTCGAAAAAGCTCCATATCATAGAAAAATCGACAATTACTACCTTTTCATCAGCCGATAACTCGCCAAACTCTGGCACTTTCGTAGATAGCCAATTAATCGCAATCGATTCCATTTCAGTAAGTCACCATTCCACATAACGCCCGGCTCACGCGCCGGTTTGGAGCCGCGAAGCGGCGGAAAATCGGTCGCTGTGCAGCCGATTGTTAAGCATCACTCTCTAACTCATCCAGCATTTCTTGTTGAAACTCAATGTATTCTCTCCATGCATCCTTACTTAGCAAGTCAATATCAATTTCAATATACTCATCCCTTATCACGTTAAGAAGTTCGTGAAATTTGACTGCCATCAGCGATCTCGCCTTGTTTATCTCATTCCAATCCAGCTCTTGCCCTTCATTTAACGGCGCATCACCAGGGTTAGCGAATACATGGATATTTCCACCTGGAGCCGAGTGATATCTACCAGGGAAAGAAAGACAAGTTTCCCATGAGTCACAAATCGAAACGAGCAGCTCTTCTATTCTTTTGTCATAGACATGGAATAAAGGATTTCTTACGACCCCCTTAAAACTTTCCCAAAAATGAAAGACTCTATCATGCAGGTAACGTGGTAGATCTTGGATAAACTCGTTCACAGTCGGTATATGTAGGGCAGCCATAGCCCATCTTATATTTTTAACGTCCCGTTCTTTCTTTATTTCCAAAGAGGACTTGGCTTTGAGATCCGCAGGTTTTGCGGGGTTGCTGGAAATAACCGAGTTGACAGCGTCGAACACCAGGCTCTCTAGGTTTTTCACATTAGACTTATCTTGTGGCTTTTCTTTACTGATCTTATATGGCGATGCTCTATGTCTATCAATATCAAACGGCAGGTCGTTCGGGAAGTTGCCAAACTCCTGATTGAATAACATTACAACTCTCGACCATCCAACTTGGCTAACAGCATACCCAAGCTCGAAAAGTACATTAGGGTTAGGTGTTCGTCTTAAGCTCTCACCACAATCAGAGTTGATCGTCGTCAGGTCACAAACAAACAAATCGCATGTTTCTATTTTTGCAATTATTGATGCGGGAATGTTCGGGCTACCGCTTAGGTCTCTGGTTGCTTCATCCATGACAACTCTAACTTTAGATGCTTCCTCGGCTTTAGAGCTAGCAACTCTAATGGCTGACCTGATCGCTCTTCTATTTGTGGAGTCAGGCAGGTCACTTTGCCAGGAGTAAAAGATCACAAAATCTATTTCTTTCTCTTCTTGGTTCATCTAACTTTCCTAGCCAGAATGCTTAACAGGTATTAGACAGCGCGCTCGTTTATTGACTTGAACGCGCACGCGAGTTCAATAATGTTATACTGCGCACTGTTTACTCCATAACATACTGAAAAATCGACATATTAAGTATAGCTTGGCCATATAACACCAATCATAGTGCCAGCTGCATAACACCGATGAGCGTGCAGGCAGCCTTTCCAACATGGCTGCTTTGGGTCGCAAGCCGCCTTGATCTTCTGATGCCAATCCCCTAGCCGCGTTTTCTCGCCGCACCGCCTGATTGGTATCTGCGCCAATGTAAACCAATGTTTTCTCCGAGTAACGCCTCTGAGACCAATTCTCTAGTCAGGGTTGGCTTGAGCGTCAAGATCGGCAGGGCGGGATGATGGCGGGTGCTTCGCAAGGGAGGTCGAAGTTAGACCCTATGGTTGATCGACCCCAGATGGCTGACGCTGCTCAAACCGCGCCAGCGGTTCCTGGCGGAAGTAGCGGTTCAGCAGGTCGAGCAGGTCGGGGTAGGTCGCGGCGAGTTGATCCGGCGCGCTAAAGAAGAGTTCACAGCAGACGGTGAAGCATTCGCCGGGGTGGGTGGCGGCGTAGTCGTCGATGGGGGTGTCTTCACCACGTTCGATGTGGGCTTGCAGGTCGTCCCACACGGCGGTGAAAACGCGGTGCCACTCTTTCGAGGTGACGTCGCTCGCGGCGGCGAGCGGGGGGAAACCGTCGATATCCTGCGAATTGCCCAGGTCGAGCTTGTGGGCAAATTCGTGAATGATGACGTTGAAGCCGGTGTAGTCGCCGCTTTCGGCGACATCGGGAACTGCCAGCACCACCGGGCCGCGCCAGGAGGTTTCTCCGGCGCGCTCGTCGACGTATTCGTGCATCACGCCGAAGTCGTCCATCTCTTCGACGTGGCGGTGAAAGCTGTCCGGCAGCAGGATGATCTCGGTGACGTTGTCGAAGGCGGCGCTGGCGTCGCGATCCGACCAGCCGAGCGTCAGCAGCTCGGCTTGGGCGGCAATCGCCAGCATGCCGGGTTGATCGAGCTCTACATCGTCACCGGCCACCCAGCGCTTGCGCTGCAGCAGTTGCCAAGCCCGTGGGCCAAGGCGTTCGGCATCGGCGTCATCGAGATCGGCCAGCAGCGGCAGGCCGTGGCGGATTGCCCGCCACGCCTCGGGATCGAATGGCGGGCGCGAGCGTTGCCGGGCCTCGCGCCGACTATCCTTCCAATCCTGTCGCCGGGCTTTCCACCAGCCCCGCCACCCGCTCTTTTCCCCGTCTCTCCAGGCACTCATGTCACGCTCAGCTCTCTTCCTGCCGGCCCCCGGACTTCCACGACCAGTCGCGCAGGCGCAGGTCGAACAGGTCGAGACGGCGGTCCTTGAGGTTGGTCACCGCGCCTTCGGAGCGCACCAGCTTGAGCTTGGTCAGGTCGAGATCCGAGAACATCACCATTTCGGTATTGGGCGTGGTTTCCGACAGCACCGCGTCGTGGGGGAAGGCGAAGTCCGACGGCGAGAACACCGATGACTGGGCGTACTGGATGTCCAGGTTCTCGATCGAGGGCACGTTGCCCACGCTGCCGCAGACGACCACGTAGCATTCGTTTTCGATCGCGCGGGCCTGGGCGCAGTGGCGCACGCGCAGGTAGCTGTTCTTGGTGTCGGTCCAGAACGGCACGATCAGAATGTCCATGTCCTGCTCGGCCAGCAGCCGCGGCAGTTCGGGGAATTCGACGTCGTAGCAGATCAGCATGCCGACGCGCCCGGCATCGGTCTCGAACACCTGCAGCTCGTCGCCACCTTCGACTACCCAGTCACGCCGCTCCTGCGGGGTGATGTGCAGCTTGGCCTGACGGTCGATCTCGCCATCGCGGTGGCAAAGATAGGCGACGTTGTAGAGCTTGCCGTCTTCGCCCAGCTCGACCATCGAGCCGGCCACGATGTTGATGTTGTAGGAAATCGCCATGCGCGAAATTTCGGTCTTGAAGCGCTCGGTGAACCCGGCCAGGAAGTGAATCGCGGCGACCTGATCGGTCTGGTCGGTCAGCCCCATCAGCGGCGTGTTGAATAGCTCCGGGAAGACGGCGAAGTCGCTCTGGTAGTCGGAGATCGCGTCGACGTAGAACTCGACCTGCTGCAACACGGCTTCGACCGAGTCGAATTCGCGCATCTGCCACTGCACCGCGCCCACGCGAACCTGGGTGCGGCGGGTCTCGATAATCCGGCTGGCCGGCTCATAGAGGATGTTGTTCCACTCGAGCAGAGTGGCGTAGCCCATCGACTTTTCGTCTTCGGGCAGGTACTTGGTCAGCAGGCGCTTGACCAGGAAGTCGTTGGCCAGCTGGAACGACAGGATCGGGTCGTAGAATTCCTTGCGCGCCACCCGGTCGATGTACTCGGCGGCTTTCATCTCGTCGGCGTGCTGGTGATAGTTCGGGATCCGGCCGCCGGCGAGAATCGCGCGCAGGTTCATCGAGCGGCACAGATCCTTGCGCGCTTCGTAGAGACGCCGGCCGAGCCGGTAGCCGCGATAGGCCGGATCGATCAGCACGTCGAGGCCGTAGAGCGCATCGCCGTTGGCCTCGTTGAGAATGATCTCGCGATGGCCGATCAGTTCGTCGTACTTGTGCGGATTCGAAAAGCGGTCGTAGTCGACCAGCACGGTCAGCGCGACGCCGACGATCTTGCCGTCGTCCTCGATGATGATCTGGCCGTCGGCGAACTCGCCGATCAGCTTGTCGATCGTGAGTTTCGACCAGGCGCCGCCGATGTCGTCGTAGACGGCATCCATCAGTCGCTTGAGCTGCGGGTAATCCTCGGGCGTGAGGTTGCGCAGGTTAAGGTGCAGTTCTTCCAAAGACATTGAGCGCCTGACTCCATCCGATAAACAGGGAAGGGATATAGGGACAAAGTCTAACACGCCGCGGCGCTACGCCCTTGTGCCAAAAAGGGTCTGGATAACCCAACGGCTGTCGATCGACCCTTCAGAATGGAAGCGATCTGCCGACAATATCTCTGGTTATCCTAATTTTCCTTTGCGACGGCGAAGTTTCAGGGCTCCCGTCGGAGATGCGGCATGAAACGATTACTACCGGTCTGTGCGGGGCTGGCCATGGCAGTGCTGGCCTGCTCCGCCGAGGCCCGACCGCTGACGGACGACGGACGGCTGACGTTCAGCGGATTTGGTACGCTGGGGTTGATCCACAACAACCTCGACGAGGCGGATTTCACCCGCGATATCAGCCAGCCCAAGGGCGCCGGCGAAGGCTGGAGCGCGCGCACCGATTCGATGTTGGGCGCCCAAGTCGGCTACCGCTTCACCGACGAGCTGGATACGGTGGTGCAGGGGATCAGCCGCTACCATGACAGCGGCGATTTCAGTCCCGAAGTGAGCTGGGCGTATCTGCGCTATCGGCCGGACCCGGGCGTGCAGCTGCGCGTCGGCCGGCTGGGCTGGGACGTCTATCAGCTCTCCGATTCGCGCTACGTCGGCTATGCCTATCCCTGGGTGCGGCCGCCGGTGGACCATTTCGGCACCCTCCAGCTCACCTATATTGATGGCGTCGACGTCACTTTCAAGCAACCGGTCGGCAGTGATCTGGTGCTGTTGAAGCTCTATACTGGGCGCTCCGATGGCCATGTCTTCATCGGCGAGGGAATAGAAGCCGACTTCGACGTCGACAAGGTCTACGGCGGGCATGTCGATTACGAGACGGGACCCTGGCGATTCCGAGCGGGTTACACCGAAGTCGAGTCCGGTATCACGTTTTCCGGCGACGTGCCGGATCAGCTCGATGCTCAGTTCGATCAGATCCGTGCGTTCAACCCCTTCTTCGACCTGACCGCTGACGGCGTTCTCGGTGATGCGTTCGGCTTCGATCGGCTCAAGCTCTACTCGCTGGGGGCGGTCTACGATCAGGGACCCTTTCAGCTGCAGGCAATGTGGAATCGGAGCAAGACCAGCGCAGATGGTGCCGTCGATTCGGGGTTCGTCTCCGCGGGCTATCGCATCGATCGTGTCACGCCCTATCTGGTCTATTCACAGGTCGAGACGACGTCTGATGGCGAGGGCGGCAGTGAAGGGGATTTCAAGCAGAAGACCTATTCGGTGGGCGCGCGCTACGACGTCACGGCCAACATGGCCTTGAAGGCGCAGCTGGATCGCGTTCACATTCAGCGCCCGGGATTTCTGTGGCGAGACATCGACAGTGACTGGAACGGGGGTTGGGGATCGATCTTCAGCCTCGGTCTGGACTTCATTTTCTAGGGGAATGTCCATGAACCGAGTCCAAAGGCTTCTCATCGCCTCCACCCTGTCCGCGACCCTGGTCGCCGCCGTTCCTGCCAGCGCCGACATTGCGGTGGTGGTCAACGCCAATAGCGGCATCGATCATCTGACTCGCAGCGACGCGGTCAATATCTTCATGGGCCGCTACCGCAAGCTGCCCACGGGTAACGTCGCGCTGCCGGTGGATTCTGCCTCGCTCAAGGCACGCTTCTACCGCGCGCTGGTCAACAAGGATCTGGCGGAGATCAACTCCTACTGGGCCAGGCTGGTGTTTTCCGGCGAGGCGTCGCCGCCACAGCAGATCGCCTCGAGCGATGACGTGCATCAGCTCGTGCTCCAGAACATGAACGCTCTGAGTTATGTCGACAGCGCCCATGTGCCCGACGATATGCATGTCGTGCTGACGTTGGGCGAGTAAGCCATGCCTCGTTTACTGCTGCTGCTGCATACCCGACTGGCACTACGCACGACGGCGATCATCCTGCTCATCGTCACGTTGCTGGGCGTGGTCTTCCTGGCGCTGGCGGTTTATCTGCGTGCCGAGAGTGTCCAGCGGGAGCAGCAGTCGCGAATCCAGGAGCTGCTGACCACGGTCGAGCGTACCGCGCAGATCGGCTGTTTTCTGGGCGATCGTCATCTGGCCCAGGAGGTCACCGACGGTCTGCTCAGCAATAACATCGTCAGAGCCGCAAGGATCGAAGCTGCCGATGGCACGACACTCGCCAGCGGTCGAACGAATTCGGGTGACCCCGATGCCGCCACTGTCACTCGGGACGTTTTCTCGCCGTTCGAGCCGGGCACCTCGGTCTGTGAGATCACGGTCGAGCCTGATCAGGACTATATCGACGAGCTGGTGGCGCAGGCCTCGAATTTCATCGGCGGCGCGTTGCTACTGCAGCTGGTGGGGATCGGGCTCTGCGTCATACTGGTCGTGGTGAGATTCGTCACCCGTCCGATTACCGGGCTGTCGCATCGCCTGAGCGAGCTGGAAGCGGAAACCGGTCAGCAGCTGCAGGCGCCCAAGGGCAACCGCGATGACGAGATCGGCCAGCTGGTCATCAGCGTCAACGCGATGATCGACAATCTGGTCCAGAGTCTGAGCGAAGAGCGCCGGCTGCGGCTCGAGCGGGAAGTCGAGGAGCGCCGCTACCGGGCGATCTTCGATAACGTCGAAGCCGGTATCTTCGAACTCGACGGTGGCGGTTTCATTCGGTCCGCCAACCCGGCATTTCGGCGCCTGTTCGGCATGCCCGGCGAGACCAATCTGGAGCGCCATCCGGTCGCGTTCGCTTCGCTGGTCAACGAGGGTGACGGCGAGACGCAATCCTTCGTCATCGGCGATGATCAGGGCGGACATGATCGACAGTGGGAGGTGGCGCTGGAGGATGGCGACCGGAAGCGCTGGGTCAGCCTGATTCTGAGCCCGCTCGAGACGGGGCGCCTGCAAGGGGTGGCGCACGATATCACCGAGCGCAAGGAGGCAGCGGACGCGGCCGAGCGGATGGCCATGACCGATCCGTTGACCGGGCTCGGCAACCGCCGCGGCTTCGATCATCGGCTGGCGGTGATGGCGCGCCATCATCGGCTGTATCCCGAACGCTGCCACGCGTTGATTACGCTGGATTTCGATCACTTCAAGCGGATCAACGACACCTACGGCCATCAGGTTGGGGATCGTGCCTTGAACCATGTCGGGGCCATTCTGGCGGACCTGGTGCGGCAGCGCGACTACGTGGCCCGTCTCGGCGGCGACGAGTTCGTCGTGCTGCTGGAAGGGTGCAGCGAGCGTGACGAGATCGAATCGATCCTGACGCGTTTCCTCGAGCGTCTCCGCACGCCGCTGCAGGCGGACGACGGCGTCGAAGTGACCGTCGGAGTCAGTATCGGTATCGCGCTGCTGGGGGTGGATGCCGACGACCCCCAGCAGACGGTGCAGTTCTCGGATATGGCGATGTACGCTGCCAAACGCGCCGGGCGCAATACCTGGCGGTTCTACGGCGATGCCAGCGTCGCCAACGCCGACTGACGCGGGTTTCCGGAGAGCCCGGCTCCTGGCGAGATCCGGCTCCTGGTCGAGATCCGGTTCCTGGCAAAATACCGCTAGCCGGGACGGGACATCTTGAAGTTTTGATCCGGGCTGATCTCGAAGTAATCGGCAGGGCCGCCGCCGCGCAGAATCGGCCGAGCGGCGGCAGTCTGGTAGACGCCGTCGCTCAACAGCGTCGGATCGATATGCACGCCGACCACTTCCCCCAGCACCAGCCAGTTGTCGATCGTCTTGCCGTTGGCCGCTTCGAGGCGGATCGATTGCGTCAGCCGGCATTCGAAAACGACCTGCGCTTCCCCGACATGCGGTACGTCGACGACCCGAGATGGACGGGGCGTCAGGCCCGCCAGTTCGAACTCATTCACCTCCGGTTCCACTGACGCCGAGCTCTGATTCATTGCCTCGGCAAGCGCCTGTGTGGAGAGCTGCCAGCAGAACTCGCCGGTCGCTTCGATATTGCGCACGCTGTCCTTATAACCCGCGCTAGAGAAGCCGATGATCGGTGGCGTGTCGGCGAAAGCATTGAAAAAACTATAGGGCGCCAGATTCAGCCGGCCATCGCGATCCTGCGACGAGATCCAGCCGATCGGTCGGGGGCCGACGATCGCTTTGAACGGATTGTGGGGTAGCCCGTGGCCGAGGCTCGGTTCGTAGAAGTGTGCATTGTTGGGCATGCCGAAGAATTCCTGAAAGACGTGACAGAAGTCGAGACGTTATCGCGTGGAGGTTTATACGGGGTGCCTGTTTACCCAGAGCTATGTCATGCAGAGCTAGGTCATGCAGAGCTTTGTCGTGCAGGGTTTCGTCAAACAGGGCCTGCCATAGAGGACTTTGCCTTACAGAGCTTGCCATACAGGGCTTTGCCTAAGAAGGCGACGTGCAGACAGATACCAGCGAGCGACGAGGGGTGTGTCAACTGACCAGCGACAGCGAAAGAGCTGCTGGGCCATGGGAAAATCGAGAAATCAGGATGGAAAAGCGTCAGGCTCGACGGCCGGAGCCGTCGAGCCCGATAAACGCAGCGATCGTTATTTGCGAACGACGCGATAGATCACCAGCAGCACGATCGCACCGATAACCGCGATCACGAAGCTGCCGAGATTGAAACCGGACACGTCACCGAAGCCCAGCGCGGTACCGATCCAGCCGCCAATAACGGCACCCAGGATACCGATGATGATGGTGACGATGATGCCACCCGGATCTTTACCCGGCATGATCAGCTTGGCAATGGCGCCAGCGATCAGACCAAAGATGATCCATGCAAGAATTCCCATGGCGTCTGTCCCTATTTAATTCGTGGTTTGAGCATGCCTTCCTGACATGCCCTTTGGAAGTTAGTCGTAGATGGTGGAAACGACAAGCACCGAATTGGCGCTATCATCGTCTTCTCAGCCTGATATCGCCGATGACGACAGCGAGTCCCGGTCTATCATTCGACCCATGAAGGAGGGTTCATGTCATCCAGCGATGCCGAAAACAGAATCGTCGGGCGCGTATTCAGCTCGAACCGGCTGTCGATCGGATTGGCGTTGCCGGTAATGGCGAACGATCAGGCGGTGGTCGACGTCAGCGAGCAGAGACGCCTGGCAGGACTCGCCGACGCCGCCGGATTTCGCGCCTTGTGGATTCGCGACGTGCCGCTCAACAGCCGCGACTATCCCGATCCGACTGGCCATCTGGATCCGTGGAGCTGGCTGGGCGCACTGGCGGTGGAAACGCGCCAGATCGCGCTGATCAGCGGCGCCATCGTGCTGACGCTGCGGCATCCGTTGCATATCGCCAAGGCGGCGGCATCGATCGCCACGCTGTCGGAAGGTCGCTTCATTCTCGGCCTGGGCGCCGGCGATCGGCCGCCGGAATTCGCCGCCTTCGGTGAGGATGTCACCGAGCGGCGGCGACTGTTCGCGGATCACTGGCAGGTAGTGGCACAGGCGCTGAGTACGCCACAGGAGGTCGTGCCGGATCGGCGTGATACAAATTCGCCGGATTTCCAGCTGCGGCCGTTGCCGCCGGAACCGGTGCCGCTGCTGGCGGTTGGCTCGGGCGGTCAGAGCGTCAACTGGATCGCCCGCAACGCCATCGGCTGGATGACCTATCATCGCGAGCCTGCGCAGCAGCTCGATCGCTATCGGATGTGGCGCGCCGCCGTCGAACAGAGCGCGCCCGGCGAGTTCCGCGGGTTCGGCGAGGCGATTCGCCTCGATCTGGCCGCCGATGCTGGCGCACCGGCGACGCCGATCGATCTGGGTTACCGGACTGGCCGTGATGCGCTCATCCAAAGACTCGAAGCACTCAGAGAGATGGGCGTTCACCACGTCTCTCTGAATCTACGTCTCGAGGAGCGGCCAGCCGATGCCATCATCGAGGAACTGGCCGCCCACGTTCTGCCGCACTTTCACGGCTCCTGAACCCTTTCGGACTCGCGCTGAAACGATGTCACCCGTGGCGTAAAGGTCTTACTGGGCGTGGCTGGCCAGGAACGTCAGCGTGCGGCCGTGTGCCAGTGCCGAGGCGTGCTGGTTGTAGCTTGCCCGTGCCCAGCAGTTGAAGCCGTGTTCCGCACCGTCGTAGAGGTGGACTTCGATATCGTCATTGCCGGCGAAGGCCTGACGGGTCTGCTCGACGTGCTCGAGCGGAATGTGGTCGTCCTCGGCGCCAAAGTGGAACTGGGCCGGCACCTCGAGTTCATCGGCGCGCGGCAGATATTCGGTGATACCACCGGCGTAGTAGCAGATCGCCGCGTCGACGCCGGCGTCCAGGCCGCAGAGGTAGGAGAGCACGCCACCCATGCAATAGCCCACGGACGCTACCGGGCCATCGCAGACGGGGCTTGCGCGTAGCGCCTTGGTCGCCGCACGCAGATCGCTGATCGCCGTGGGGTAGTCCAGCGCCTGCTTGTGAGCCACGGCTTCTTTCCAGTCGTCACCGTCGTAGCCGAGCTCCACGCCGGGCTCATCGCGCCAGAACATGTCGGGCACGATGACGCTATAGCCATCCATCGCATACTGTTCGGCGACGCCACGCATGTGGCCGTTGACACCGAATATTTCCTGAATCAGCACGATACCGGGGCCTTTGCCCTTGTGCGGCAGCGCCTGATACGCCTTGAACGTCTTGCCGTCTTCGGCAGTGATCTCGATCCATTCGGTCTTGATATGGGTCTGGGAATCGCTATGAGACATGATTTCTCCTTGTGGGCGGTCAACGGAACTTTGAGATGTGGAAATGAAGCCCGAGACAGGAGTTTAGCAGGCAATGTAAAAGACGAGGGCGATGCCTTTCATCGATACAGCGTCAGGCGGCTTTGCTGGCGGCTGACGAAGGCTCGGTCCCTGGGGCGGCAGTCATGAGCCCGGCCCTCGAGAGCCTTCAGCGACATGTCGAGAGCCTTCAGCGAGATGTCGAGAGCCGTCAGCCGAGATCATGAACGTCGCCATGAGATCGGCGGTCTCCTCCGGGCGTTCCACCGGAAAGGCATGGCCCGCGCCTTCTATCAGCGCCGTGCGGCCGGCCTCGGGTAAACGTTCGGCAATGGCCTGACGCGCCGCTGCCGGCACCAGGGCGTCGCTGTCACCGAAAAGATGCAACTGCGGGATCTTCAGCGCCCCCAGCACTTCGCGAAGATCCAGCGCTGACAACACGCCCAGCCCGGCCAGCGCCTGGTCCAGCGGCATCGCGGCCAAGGCTTCCATCAATTGGCGACCCAACCGATGCGTATCCCGACCGCCTTGGGCGCTCAACTCGGCAAATCGTCGGAACGTCCGGGTAGGCGATGCTCGCAGGCCGCGCTGGAACTCTCCCACGGATTCCGCCGTCATCGCCTGGGGCCAGCCCGAACGCGTGACGAAACTGCCGTTGGCCCCCAGCGTGATCAAGCCTCGCGCGCGCCGGCCACGCCATTGGGCCAGCGAGGTGGCCAGCATGCCGCCGAGAGACCAGCCGGCCAGCCAGGCGTCTTGAGGTAATTGATGATCCAGCGCCGCGACCCAACTTTCGGGCCGGTGGCTGGTCAGGGCGGGATAGCGCACACACTCGACGTGATAGTCCGGTAACCGCTGGCGCAAGGCGTCTGCCAGCGGTTCCAGCGGTGCGGGCCCGAGGGCCCAGCCGGGTAACAGCAGCAGTCTTTGGGGGCTCATGCCAATATTCTCCTGGCGGACGATAGCCGACGCGCGGTCTTGAACAGCGCTCTCAACAGCCGGTCGATCTCTTCATGAGTATGGGCCTGCGAGAGCGTGAAGCGCAGTCTCGATGTCGCGGCGGGGGCGCTGGGCGGGCGTATGGCGCTACATCAGAGCCTGGCGCCTTCGAGCGCGGCGGAAAGTGTGAGCGCCGCGGCTTCCTTGCCGCCCTGCCGACTCTTCAGCCGACCGGCCTGTCTCGCGCGCCAACTCGGCCCGATCGCCAGCACGGTATCCAGCGAGTCGGCAGATGCTGCGCTCATGCCCGCGCCGTCGCGTCCGAGACCATGGCATCGATCCGAGCCCGGGTCACGCGCTGCTGGAGGGCGGCTTCGTGGGCGTCGTCGTCTACGTCTTCACGGGTCTCAGGGTGAAGGCCGAGACGCTCGAAAAGTCGTCGATCGTGCGTTGCCTGCGGGTTCTGCGCGGTCAACAGTCTCTCGCCGTAGAAGATCGAATTGGCCCCGGCAAAAAACGCCAGCGCCTGGGTTTCGTCGCTCATCAGCTCGCGCCCGGCGGCCAGACGCACGTGAGAATGTGGCATCAGAATTCGAGCGACGGCGATGGTGCGAATGAACTCGATCGGGTCGAGATCCTCGACGTGTTCGAGCGGCGTGCCCTGAATCCGGATCAGCATGTTGATCGGCACGCTTTCGGGGTGCACTGGCAGATTGGCAAGCTGCTGCAGCAAACCGGCGCGATCGTTGACGCTTTCGCCCATGCCGAGAATGCCGCCGCTGCAGATCTTCATGCCGGACTGACGCACGTGGTCGAGGGTTTCCAGGCGGTCGGCGTAGGTGCGCGTGGTGATGATCTCGCCGTAGTACTCCGGCGAGGTATCCAGGTTGTGGTTGTAGTAATCGAGCCCGGCCTCTCCCAGCTGTTCGGCCTGGTCACGACTCAGCATCCCCAGCGTCATGCAGGTTTCTAGCCCCATGGCACGCACGCTGCGGACCATCTCCAGCACCAGCGGCATGTCTTTCGCGCTCGGGTGTTTCCATGCCGCGCCCATGCAGAAACGGCTGGCACCGATGGCCTTGGCCTTGCGCGCTTCTTCGAGTACGGCTTCGAGCTGCAACAGCTTCTCGCGCTGAAGGCCGGTGTTGTAGTGGCCGGACTGCGGACAGTACTTGCAGTCCTCCGGACAGGCGCCGGTCTTGATCGAGAGCAGCGTGGAGATCTGCACCGCATTGGGATCGAAATGCTGGCGATGAACGCCTTGCGCTTCGAATAGCAGCTCGTTGAACGGACGTTCCAGCAGCGTCTGGATCTCGTCTCGCTGCCAGTCATGACGCGGCGATGCGCTAAAGGTTCGAGAAGGTCTCATGTCATGAGTCAACTTTGGCTTAAATATTGGTTGACTGGATGTTGTCACGATGGCCTGTGAACTTCAAATAAGCTTTACGTTGACAGGTCCATCGTGACCGAGACGACATCGAGATAAGGGAACGGCTTGGGCTCGTCCCGGGCTCGTTCCGGGCTCGGAATAGGCGCTGGCAGTCGATGGCATTTGTAAAACGAGATGATGCGGAGGCATTGTTCACGGCCCTAATCGTCTAAGCTTGGGGACTTTCGCGCCAATCCTGGCTGGACATGAGGAGCCGCATGGACGCTTACAGCCCGACCTGGATCGCCGCTCAACTGGGTGGGTTCGTCGCTCTCGGTTTCATCATCGCGGCATTTGCCAGCCGTCAGGACGACCGGCTGCTGCTTTATCTGATATTCGCCAATGTGGCCTTCGCGGTGCATTTCCTGCTGTTCGGCGAGGCGGTCGCGGCCGGCATGTCGGGCCTGGTGGTCGTCCGGATCTGGCTGGCGCGGCGCTTTCCGCGGCGCCAGGGGATCATGTGGCTGGTGCTGGCGGCAACGGCGGCGGTCGCCATCGCGACCTGGCAGTCCTGGTACGATATTTTCCCGCTGCTTGCCGCCGTGTTCGGCACGCTGGCGATGTTTCTGTTGCGGGGCCTGCCTATGCGGGCGCTACTGGCGGGCGTCGCGCTAAGCTGGCTCGCCAACGCGCTGATCATCGGTTCGATCGGCGGCGCCATTGCCGAACTCATCGCGCTCGGCACCAATCTGATCACGATGTGGCGTATTTACCGCGCGAAGCGCCAGCTTCAGACTAGCTGACGGCGATTCTCGAATCATCTGCCTCGATGATCCTCCCTGCCGACACAAGGTAATGTATCCATGTCCACTGTTGCTCGCCGCCGTTGGGTCGGCGTATTCGCTCTGATTGTCGTATTGCTGTTGCTGGTCTTCCTCGCCGGGCCATGGGCGCTCACGAAGTGGGCGGAAAATCGTTTCACCGACTCGCTGGGGACGCCGGTCAAGATCGAGCGCGTGACTTTCAACCCGTTCACGGTCACCGCTCGATTCTCGACGCTGCGGGTCGGCGACGGCGAGACGCCCATGATCGAGATAGCCTCCGGTGAGGTCGCGTTCGAATGGTCGACGTTGT
This sequence comes from Salinicola halophyticus, assembly GCF_003206695.1. Taxonomy (GTDB): domain Bacteria; phylum Pseudomonadota; class Gammaproteobacteria; order Pseudomonadales; family Halomonadaceae; genus Salinicola; species Salinicola halophyticus. The sequence continues at coordinate 81,056 of NZ_PZJN01000006.1, forward strand.
GGCAATCCGGCATTCATATCTCGGAAGTACACCTCGACTCGCCAAACCTGCATCTGGTATCGCCGCAATCCGGGCCGCTCAATCTGGCCACACTGGGCGCGGACTCGTCCTCGGGCGACGCTTCGTCCGATGACGGTTCATCGCTAACTATCGAGCGTATCGACGCGAGCGACGGCCAGATCGACTGGCAGGATCGGGGGACTGGCGAGGACGCTTCCATCGCTGAGACTGGCGTGAGCCTGACGCTGCACGATTATCAGCGCGATGGCGACTCGCCGATGCAGGGGCAAGCCTCTGGCACGGTCGGCGGTGGGAAGATCGATCTCGAGGGGCGTTTCGGGGTGATGCCGTTGACCGGCGATCTCGCGATCACGACGCAGCAGGTAGCGGCCTCCGCTATTGACCCCTGGTTGACCGCGGGGATGCCGGCGCGAATTGATCAAGGTCGGGTCGATCTCGACGGTCAGCTTCGCTTCGGTACCGCGGCGAACGCCTTGATCGCCTATCAAGGGAAGGTGTCACTCGACGATCTGGCAACGGTCGACTCACAGGATCAGCCGTTGCTTTCTCTGGATCGTGGCGTGTTCGAGGGCGTCGATTTTGCCCTCGACGACCACCTGAAGATCGATTCGTCGGTGCTCACCGCACCCAGATTGACGGCCCTGATCGATGACGACGGGCAGTTCAATCTCATGACCGCCTTTGCCCCTCAAGAGGAGGGCAATGATTTGAAAGACGCCAACCGAAACGGCGCCTCTCAAAACCGCAACGACGACGCCGGCATGGCGCTCGCTTTGAAGCGTCTCGAGGTCAAGCAAGGGAGGTTCGATTTCGAGGATCGGCACATGTCGCCGACCGTTGCGCTCGACGTCGATGGGCTGAACGGTCAGCTTTCCCAGTTGAATACGCGCAGCGATCAACCCGCGCACTATCGCTTCGATGGCATGGAGAGCGAAGGCACACCGGTGATGGTCGAGGGGAGTATCAATCTCGGCGAGCCGCTCGACGCGCGCATGCGGCTGACGACCAAACAACTCGAGCTGTCCCAGTTCGCGCCCTATATCCGGCGCTTCGGCGGCTACCGCATCGACCATGGCACCGCCGATCTTGAGCTCAACTATCATTTGCAAGGCAGCCGCTTGGACGCGCAGAACCACATCATTCTCAAGCATTTGAACCTGGGCAAGGAGATTGACCAGGACGAGACGTCGTTACCGTTGAAGCGTCTGATCGGGCTGCTGCAGGCCAAGTCAGGGGTGATCAACCTGGATATCCCCATCGAGACCACCGTTGAGGGGAACACCCAGGTGGATACGAGCGAGGTGGTGTGGCAGGCGGTCACGGAGTCATTAGGCAATATCCTGACATCGCCGGTCGACTCCCTCCAGGCGCTGATGGGCGATCACGATGGAAGCGGTGATGGGGCTAGCCGTTGATGGGGGCTAGCCGGCGATGGCTGCTCGAAGGCGTCTTCGCCGGCGGTCGTCCCCGAGCAGAACCTACGCGCGGCGATCCTCGATGACCCGCCGACCCCGAATGCAGTCGGCTTCATGCGGCTCGTCGATCCACGGCTCGGCGACGCCCTGTTCAACCCATTCGGTCACCGCGGGGTGGGTGAGCAGGCGCTCGGCGTAGGCCATGGCATCGGGGCCGAGCTCGATGCCGTAGCCGCGGATACGCACCGCCACCGGGGCGAACATGGCATCCACGGCGGTGAACGCCTCGCCGGCGAGCCAGGGCCCACCGAAAGCCTCCAATCCTTCCTGCCACAACGCTTCGAGCCGGGTTAGATCCTTCTCGAGCGCTTCGCTCGGCGTATCCAGGTCTATGGTCAACGAGCAGTTCATCGAGCACTCGTCGCGTATCGCCGCAAAGCCCGAGTGCATCTCGGCGCTGGCGCAGCGCGCCCAGGCGCGGGCGGCAAGGTTACCGGGCCACGCGGCCGGGTGATCCTCGGCAACATATTCCACAATCGCCAGTGAGTCCCACACTACCTGATCGCCATCGTGCAGGCAGGGCACCTTGGCCGTGGGTGAAAAACGCGTGAACGCCTGCTGCTTGCCGGCGCCTTCGAATGGCGTCAGCACCTCCTCGAACGGGATCTCCAGCGCGCGCAGCAGTACCCAGGGTCGCATCGACCAGGAAGAGTAGTTCTTGTTGGCGATGAAAAGTCGATAGGCCATGGTTGCCTCCGCGTCAGGAAAAATTCGAGTATGCGATGTCGGGGCGACTCCGCAAAGTTTCGCTCGACGGAAAGAACAGCGGCTGATCGTTCGATGGAATAAGGACAGCGCCGATCGGACTTTTTGATTCTGTCACCCCGCCCCAACACTCATCCGTTAACCGACTAGGCTTTAGCCAATCGATTTCGTTCAACTACGTTCAATTGCCGGTTTATCGGTTACCGGATGTGCCGAGAGGTCATGGATGGCTCCCAACTCGCTGACCGACACCAATAGCCCCCTGAGTGCCGATCAGGCCAGGCGCGTGCAGCAGGCGCTGGCGGATCTGGATGCCTCCCAGTGTCAGTGGCTGAGCGGTTATCTGGCCGGGCTCAACGCCCAGGCCGCCGGATCGCCGCAGATCGAGGATGCGCCGGAGCCGGCGGCATCTGCCCCGTTGACCGTGCTCTACGGCAGTCAGACCGGCAATGCCGAAGGGGTGGCCGAGCTGGCCGCCGAGCGTGCCCGCGCCCAGGGCTTCGACGTCACGCTGGCGAGCATGGCCGATGCCGGCAAGAAGACGTTAAAGGCGGTCGAGCGATTGCTGGTCGTCGTCAGTACCCAGGGCGACGGCGATCCGCCCGACCCGGCGCTTGAATTCCACGAGCTGATGATGGGCCGCAAGGCGCCGAAGCTCGCGGGGCTGCGCTTCGCCGTGCTGGGCCTGGGCGATGCCAGCTACGAACACTTCTGCCAGACCGGCAAGCAGTTCGACGCCCGGCTGGCCGAGCTCGGTGGCGAAGCGATCCACGAGCGGACGGATTGCGACGTGGACTATGAAGAGACGGCCGAAGCCTGGATCGACGAGGTGCTCGAATCGCTGTCCGGCGATCTCGCCACGCCGCCACCGGCTGAGGCCGTCGAAACCGACGCGTCGCAAGGCGGTCAGCCGCGCTACTCCAAGAAGCATCCGTTCCTGGCCGAGGTGCTGACCAGCCAGCCGCTCAACGGGCGCGATTCGGACAAGCAGACCCTGCATCTCGAGCTGTCGCTGGAAGATTCCGGGCTGGACTATCTGCCGGGCGATGCCGTCGGCGTGGTGCCGCAGAACGACCCTGGCCACGTCGATGAGCTGATCGAGATGCTCAAGTTCGATGCCGAATCGCCGCTGGAGGAGGGGCGCGTGCTGCGCGACGCGCTGCTGACGGATTTCGAGGTGACCACGCTGACGCGGCCGTTTTTGAAACAGTGGGCGGAGTGGTCTCGAGCGCCGGAGCTCCAGCGTCTGCTGGGTGAAGAAGCCCGGGACGAGCTGCGCGACTGGCTGCAGGGACGCCATATCGTCGACGTGGTCGAGCAGTTCCCGGTCGAGGGGATCGATGCCGCTCAGTTTTCGGCGGCGCTGCGCAAGCTGCCGCCACGGCTCTACTCGATCGCCTCGAGCCAGTCCGCGGCGTCCGACGAAGTGCATCTCACCGTCGCCGTGGTGCGTTACGAAACCCACGGCCGGGCCCGCAACGGCGTGACCACGAGTTATCTGGCGGACCGCATCGAGCCCGGCGACCGAGTGCCGATCTACATTGACCGCAACAAGCAGTTCAAGCTGCCGGACGATGACGAGGCGCCGCTGATCATGATCGGTCCCGGCACCGGCGTTGCCCCGTTTCGCGCTTTCCTGCAGGAGCGCGAGGAGCGAGGCGCTGGCGGCGACAACTGGCTGTTCTTCGGCGATCGACGCTTCCGTAGCGATTTCCTGTATCAGACGGAGTGGCTCAAGTGGCGTCAGCGGGGCTTGCTCACGCGACTCGACGTCGCGTTCTCCCGCGATCAGGCTGACAAGGTCTACGTTCAGGACCGGCTGCGCGAACAGGCCGAAACGCTTTACGCCTGGCTGGAAGCGGGGGCGTATGTCTATGTCTGTGGCGATGCCGAATTCATGGCGCCGGACGTGCATCAGGCCTTGCGCGACGTGATCCGCGAACAGGGCGGGCACGGTGAAGCCGGCGCCGACGATTATCTGCGCCAGATGCAGCAGGAGAAGCGGTATCAGCGCGACATCTATTAGGAGCCGACATGGACATCATCGCCAAACTGCGTGACGTACCCCTGGATGAGCTGCATCCCAACGAGCGGCTCAAGGTGGAGAGCGACTATCTGCGGGGGGCGCTGGAAGCGGGTCTGGCCGACCGCGCGACCGGCGCCGTCGCCGAGGACGATACCCAGCTGACCAAGTTTCACGGCTTCTATCAGCAGGACGACCGCGACCTGCGCGACGAGCGCCGGCATCAGAAGCTCGAACCGCTCTACAGCTTCATGGTGCGCTTGCGCCTGCCCGGCGGTCTGGTCACGCCGGCCCAGTGGCAGACGCTCGACGACGTCTCCTCGCGTTACGCCAACGGCACGCTGCGCATCACCACACGGCAGACTTTCCAGTATCACGGCGTGCTCAAGGAGAACCTGCGACCGCACCTGCAGACGATCCACCAGGCGATGGTGGATACCATCGCTGCCTGCGGCGACGTCAATCGCAACGTGATCTGCACCGCCAACCCGCATCGCTCCGCTGTTCATCGCCAGGTCTACGAACTGAGTCATCAAATCAGCACCCGGTTGCTGCCCAGCACCCGCGCCTATCACGAGATCTTTCTGGGTGAGGAGCGTGTCGCCGGCGGCGCCGAGGAACGCACGGATGCGCCGGCGGAAAGTGATTCGCCGGCACTCGATCCCCAGGAGCCGCTTTACACGCGCCATTATCTGCCGCGCAAGTTCAAGGTGGCGCTGGCGATTCCGCCGGAGAACGATGTCGACCTGTTTGCCCACGACGTCGGTTTCATTGCCGATGTTCAGCAGGGGGAAAATGGCGAGCCCGGCGAGCTCCGCGGCTTCACCGTCTGCATCGGCGGCGGCATGGGCATGACCCACGGCGAACCGACGACCTTCCCGCGCCTTTCCGATCCTATCGGCTACTGCACGCCGGAAGCCGTGCCCGCCGTGGCGGAAGCGATCATGCTGGTGCAGCGCGACAACGGCAATCGTCGCGACCGCAAGCAGGCACGACTGAAATATACCGTCGAGGAGATGGGGCTCGACGCGTTCAAGGCCGAGGTCGAAGGGCACCTCGGCGAAGCGCTGGCACCGGCGCGCGATTATCACTTCGACAACAACGGCGATCGGCTGGGCTGGATTCAGGGCGACGACGGCCTTTGGCACTATGGGCTGTTCGTCCAGAACGGACGCATCGCCGACTTTCCCGATGGCCCGCAGTTACGCACCGGCCTGCGCGAGATCGCCGAGCAGCACGACGGCGATCTGGTGCTCACCACCAATCAGAACGTGATCATTACCCAGGTCGACGAGTCCCGGCGCGAGGCGATCGACGCGCTGCTGGACCGTCATCGGCTGGTCGCGGAAACGTCTCCGTTGCGGCGTAACGCCATGGCCTGCGTGGCATTCCCGACCTGCGGGCTGGCCATGGCGGAAAGCGAGCGCTATCTGCCGTCGCTGATCGACAAGCTCGACGCTGTGATGCGCGAGGCAGGGCTCGCCGACGACGCCATCATCATGCGCATGACCGGCTGCCCCAACGGCTGCGCGCGGCCGTACCTGGCCGAGATCGGCTTCGTCGGCAAGGCGCCGGGGCATTACAACCTCTATCTCGGCGGCGGTTTCAGCGGCCAACGGCTGAACAAGCTCCACCGCGAGAATATCGATGAAGCGACAATCCTCGAGACACTAACGCCGTTGATCCAGCGCTACGCCGCCGAGCGCGAAGCCGACGAACCCTTCGGCGACTTCGTCATTCGCATCGGCGTGATCAACGCGACCACAGCAGGGCGGGAGTTTCACGAGGTCTGATCAAGCCGCGATTTCGTGGTTTCAGGGCCGGCCTCTTTCCGGCACCGGTCGCTTGGCCGGACCGCCGTAGGGCCACAGCCAGCCCTTGGGCATCGGGCCCTTGTTGCGCCCGCCTTGACACTGTTGCTCCCAGGCGTGGGCGAGGATGCCCACCGAGCGCGACAGGCAGAACAGGCCGCGGGCCAGCGGGGCGGGGAAGCCCAGTTCGGCGTAGATGACGGCGGTGGCACCGTCGATGTTGAGCGGAATCGGTTTGCCCTTCATGGCGATCAACTGGCGTTCGACCTCACGGGCGATGGCGACGAAATTGCCATCCACCTCGCCACGAGCGGCGGCCTCCTCGACCAGCTGCAGGAGCCTCGGCGCGCGCGGATCGACGGGATGGAAGCGGTGACCGAAGCCGGGAATGATTTTGGTTCGCTCGCGCTGCCAGGTGGCGATACCTTCCTCGACGGCGGCTTCCAGTTTGCGTCCGCCGATCTGGTTTTCGAGTATCGACTGATACAGCTCGACGGCCTGTTCGCCGGCGCCGCCGTGAACGTCATCGAGCACGTTGACGGCGGAGGCCATGGCGTTGTTGAGACTGCTGCCGCAGGTGACCGCCATCCGCGCGATGGCGATGCTGGGGGCCTGCGGGCCATGATCGACGGCGCTCATCAATGCCGCTTCCAGCAGCGCGGCCTGCGCTCGGCCAGGCAGTTCACCTCGGGTCATCAACCACACCATGTCGGTGAACCCGACGTTGCCGATCAACTCCTCGATCGGGTAGCCGCGATAGCGAATCTCGCCGGGGCGCATATCGATGATGTCGGTTTTCCACCACTGCTGGGCTTGGTATTCGGGCGTGTGAGCGTCGGTCATGAGATATCTCCGGTTCTATTCGTCGTTGGCGGCGTGAGCGGGAAGGAGGGTGGCGTTGTCCTGACCCAGGCGCGGCGGGGGGGAAGCAACACGCGGTGGCTGTTCATCGAAGCGAAAACCGCCGCTGACCACTTCCAGCGGCCGGCCGATCGAGGTGTCGTCGAATCGCTCGATCAGACCGCGGTCGCGAACCTGGGGGTGGGCCAAGGCTTCCGCGACGCTGTAGACGGGGCCGGCTGGCACGCCGGCTTCGACCAGGCGTGGCCACCAGTACTCGGTCGTTTGCTGTTTCAGCACCACCTCGATGCAGTCGCTCAGCGCCTGGCGGTTGTCCAGTCGTGCCTGGCGCTGGGCAAAGCGCGTATCCGTCAACCATTCGGGACGTTCCAGCAAATGGCAGATCGCCTCGAACTGCTCCTGCTTGTTGGCGGCGATGTTGATCAGCCCGTCAGCGGTGGCGAACGTGCCGGAAGGGCTGGCCGTGACGTTGTCGTTGCCCATCGGCTGGGGTGGCTTGCCGGCGATCAGCAGGTTGGAAACGGCCCAGCCCATGGTGGCGAGCACGGATTCGAGCATCGAGATGTCGATGAAATGCGCCTTGCGGGGGCGCTCGGCCAGCGCTGCATTGATCGCCATTGCCGCCGTCAGCCCGCCAACGGTATCCGCCAGCGGATAGCCGACCCGGTAGGGCGCGTTCTCCGGCGTGCCGGTAATGCTCATCACGCCCGCCATGCCCTGGATGATCTGGTCGTAGGCCGGGTAGTTGGCCAGAGGACCTTCCTGGCCGAAGCCAGAAATCGCGCAGTAAACCAGCTCGGGGTTGGTCTGACGCAGGGTTTCGTAGCCCAGGCCGAGGCGTTGCATGACGCCGGGACGGAAATTCTCGACCACGACATCGGCGCTCGCCACCAGCTCGAGGAAGGCTTCGCGATCGTCAGCCTGCTTGAAATCCAGAGTCACCGAACGCTTGCCGGCATTCTGGGCGAGAAAAGAGACGCCCATCAGATCGCGGTTGAGCGCCGGATCCGCGCCGAGCTGACGGGCGAGATCGCCCCCCTGGGGTCGCTCGACCTTGATCACCTCGGCACCGAGATGGGCCAGCTGATGACAGCAGAACGGGCCGGCCAGCACATTGGTCAGATCGAGTACCCGGTAACCGGTTAACGGCGATGACATCATTCCTCCTGATGAAACGAATTCTTTCAGAGAGAATATGGTTGCGCGGAGTCGGTTGCAATAGCGTTTTGCCTGTCGCAACATTCGCCATTAGTCCAAGTCAGAATTTGCATTATCGGAATGTCCATTATCGAAAGGAGCGTCATATGGCCCAACGGCGCGTCGAGGCCGTCGAGCGAGCACTGACTCTGCTCGAGGCGTTCTCCCAGGAGCGGCGAGAGTTTTCACTGACCGAGCTGGCCAATGCCACGGGTTTCTACAAGAGCACTATCCTGCGGCTGATGTCGTCGCTGGAGCATTTCGGCTATGTCACTCGTGACGAGCGCGGCATCTATCGGGTCGGTCCGGCGGTGTCGCGCCTGGCCCCGCTGGCGGGGGATGGGCCACAGCTCGAGAACCTGGTGCGGCCGATTCTGGAATCGTTGCGTGATGCCAGCGAGGAGACCGCCTCCTTCTATGTGCGTGACGGCGATAACCGCATCTGTCGGCTGCGCGAAAACGGTCGGCTGGAGGTGCGCCACCATCTCGAGGAAGGCGTAAGACTGCCGCTGGGGCGCGGCGCGGCAGGTCGTGTGCTCAATTACGAGACCCCGCGGGGTCAGGTCGCGGTATCGAGCGGCGAGCGCCAGGCCGGCCTGTCGGCGGCGGCGATCGGTATCTACAACGGCGAGGGCGAGTTGATGGGTGCACTAGCGCTGTCCGGTCCCAGCGAGCGGTTCACGACGGCGGTCAAGGATCGCCATACGCCTTTGCTGATCCAGTACGCACCCCGTCTCGAGCGGCAATGGCCTCGTGCACTACGTGCCAGCTGACGCTCGCTGCATCGCCAGTCCGTGAGGAAAGCCCACAAGGCTCGACAGGAGCCGGCGGTGGATCGAGAGAGCGCCAGAACAACGGCCGGCTCGCTGGCGAGCCGGCCGTTTTCGATCGCCGACCTTACTGGATCAGGCCGACCTCTCTGGAGATCGTTTCGATATCGGCGATCTGCTGGTGGACATAATCCTTGAAGGCATCACCACTGCGATCGAACGGAATCAACCCGTTCTGCTTCATGACATCCTTCCATTCCTGACTTTCATAGACCTTGTGCAGGGCATCTTCCCACCAGGCAACGTCTTCGTCGGAGAGCTTCGGTGGCAGGTAGAATCCGCGCCAGTTGATGCCCTCGACATCCACGCCCTGTTCCTTGGCAGTGGGGAATTCGCTGAGGGCGCCGGGCAGGCGGCCATCGGCGAGAACCGCCAGGACGCGTAGATCGCCGGATTCGACGAAACCGAGAATCTCCGAGGCGTCGCCGGAGAAGGCGTCTATATGGCCGCCGACGACCTGCGTCATCGCCTCGCCGCCGCCGTCGAACGGCAGATACTTGATCTTGTTCAACGGTTTGATGCCGTCGGCGCGAGCCATCATCAAAACCTTGAGATGGTCCCATCCGCCGCTGGCGCTGCCGCCGGCGAAACTGACGCTGGAAGGCTTCTTCTCCATCGCGTCCAGCAGGTCCTCGAGGGTCTGGTAGGGTGAGTCCTTGCTTACCGCGATCACGCCGTAGTCGGCGCCGACGGTGCCGGCCCAGTTGACCATGTCGGCGTTCATGCCGGGGAACTGATGCTGGGCCAGGCGAGTGGTGGTCGAGGTAGACGCCGAAACGATGACGTCGTTCTGGCCGGCGCGCTTGGTCACCACGTGGGAGAACGCGACCCCACCGCTGGCCCCCGGCATGTTGGTGGTCTGGACGCTGCCGTCGATGGCGCCGATTTCACTCAGCACCTGCCCCACGCTGCGACAGGTGAAATCCCAGCCGCCGCCGGGATTGGCGGGTGCGATACAGTCGATCTTCCCGCTCGGACCGGCCGCCTGGGCCGACAGGGACAGCGTTGCCAACGCGAGCGCGGCGCAGAGTGCGGATGGCTTCAAGGACAGCAATTTCATGGCGTCTCCATTATTCTCTTTTGTAGAACCTGTTTCGACAGTGAAAATTATTCCGGCGCGGGAACGGGGTCAATCTCGAAGCCCTGAATTGCGACTAAAGAATACTGTTAGAAGCTATAATGTTCTTTCAGGTAGAACTTTCTGGCTCCAGAGATGTCCGTCTGTCACGGAAGCGGCGAAGCGGGACAGGCGATAGTCGACGACGATAAAGGCGAGCCCAGGTTTTATCTCCGCGAAGGAAGCGTCAAACTAGCCTGGCGTGTAGCTGTGGTCGGAAGAGCTGGCGCTCGCTCGGTGTTTTGATAAGAACGCTGGGTCATCCCTTTTTCAGCGAGACGGTGTTTTATGGCGTTACGACAATCGACCCGTATCAACAAGTACATCAGCGAAAGCGGGATGTGCTCTCGTCGTGAAGCCGATCGCTTCGTGGAGCAGGGCAATGTGTGGATCAACGGTCGCCGAGCGACGACCGGTGACCAGGTAGTGGCGGGGGATCGGGTCAAGGTCAACGGCCAGGATATCGAGCCTCAGGAAGAGGAGGATCTGATCCTGATCGCACTGAACAAGCCGGTGGGCATCGTCAGCACCACCGAGTCCAGCGAGAAGGACAATATCGTCGAGTTCGTCAAGCATGGCGCGCGTATCTTCCCCATCGGGCGGCTCGACAAGGACTCCCAGGGGCTGATCTTCCTGACCAACAACGGCGATCTGGTCAACAAGATCCTGCGCGCCAACAATCATCACGAGAAAGAGTATCAGGTGACGGTCAACAAGCCGGTCACCGATGAATTCGTCGACGGCATGCAACGGGGCGTACCGATTCTGGGCAAGGTGACGAAGCGTTGTCAGGTACAGAAAGAATCGACGTTCGTGTTCACCATCACGCTGGTCCAGGGTCTCAACCGCCAGATACGCAGGATGTGTGAATACTTCGGCTACGAAGTCACTCAGTTGGTGCGTACCCGGATCATGAATGTCTCGCTCAAGGGCTTGGCGCTAGGGGACTGGCGGGATCTCACCCCGAAAGAGATCGACACCATTGTTGCGTTGACGGAAAGTTCTGACGCCTCACCGGAGAAGAGGCGGCCCGCCAAGCCCGACGCCGGCTCTCGCTCGGGTGCCGGCAAGACAAAGTCGCCGGCATCCAAAACCCGTCAGAAATCGGCGCAACCTGGTGCCAGAACCGGTGCAAAAGCGAATTCAGGGGCAGGGGCCAAAACCGGCGGCAAAGCCGCCGCATCCAAGCCCAATTCCAGAGGCAAGAACGCCGCCAACGGCAAAGGTCGGCCCGGCCCCAAGAACGGTGCTGCGGGCAAGCCACATCCCAAAGTCAAAGCGTCCAGCGCGGGGAAACCTGGCGCGAAAGGCAAAGCGAGCGCCAAACCCGCCGGCAAGAACCGTTCAGGCAAGCCGGGCCCCGGCAGTCGTGCCAGGAACGCGCCTTCCAAGAAGCGTTAGGAAACGATTCCGTCAGTACGCGCCAGGCGATGGTTTTAACTAATGGCTTTCACCCCAGCCTTGGCGACCTGGACGTCCTGATCCGGCTTGACCCCGGAAACGCCGACACTGCCGATCACGTGGCCATCGTGAATCACCGGAACCCCACCAGCCAACAGCGCCGTCATCGGGGCGGTCACGAAGGCGGTGCGCCCATTGTTGATCATATCCTCGAAGACCTGGGTTTCCTTGCGCCCGGTCGCCGCGTTGCGTGCCTTTTCGGTCGCCACGCCGGCGCTGAACGGCGCGGCGCCATTCATGCGGCGCAGGCCGAGCAGATGGCCGCCGTCATCGGCGACGGCGATGGTGACCGCCCAGCCCTGAGCTTCGGCTTCGGTCTGCGCGGCATCCAGAATGGCATTGACGTCGTTGAGTTCGAGTGCGGATTTAGTGAGCATCGGTCGTCCTTTCGAGAGAGTGCGTAGAGAGAGTACGCAGAGAGCGTACGTAGAAAGAGTACGCGTTGCGGGCTACCGAAAGCCGGTCGCCCTTGAGTCAGCTTGGTCTTAGGTCAGTCCGTCCTTGAATCACTGGTCTCCAGGCATTCATCCACCAGTTCGATCCAGTGACGGACCGGTGTCCGACCGGCGCCGTTGAGATGGCTCTGGCAGCCGATATTGGCGGTGACGATGGTGTCCGGCGCCTGCGCTTCCAGTGCGTCCATCTTGTTGTCGCGCAGCCGCTTGGCCAACGTCGGTTGGGTGATCGAATAGGTCCCGGCGGAACCGCAGCAGAGATGACCATCCTGCACCGGCGCCAGCGCGAATCCCAGCCGCGTGAGTACGGTTTCGACGGCACCGCCCAGTTTCTGCGCATGCTGAAGCGTGCACGGGCAGTGAAACGCCAGCCGCGCTGCCGGATGCCGTTCTCCCAGCGCTTCCAGATCCTCTTCCCGCAGGATCTCGACTAGATCCTTGGCCAGCTCGCTGACACGTTTGGCCTTGGTGGCGTACTCGGGGTCGTCGGCCAGCATTTCGCCATACTCCTTGACGAAGGCGCCACAGCCGCTGGCGGTCTGGACGATCGCTTCCACGCTGGCGGTACCCGCTTCACCCGTGCTCTTGATCAGCGGCCACCAGGCATCGATATTGGCGCGCATGCGCTCGCGCCCGGCGTCCTGGGCATTGAGATGAAAATCGATGGCGCCACAGCAGCCGGCTTCCCGGGCCGGCTTGACGCCGATACCCAGCCGGTCGAGCACCCGCGCCGTGGCGTCGTTGGTGTTCGGCGCCAGTCCCGGCTGCACGCAGCCTTCCAGGATCAGCATCTGGCGGGCGTGGCGGGCAGGGTCGGGGCGTTGGTGGCGAAGAGGTTGCCGCGGCGGCTGGCGGGCCGGAATCTTGTCGCGCAGATCGTGCGGCGCCAGCGGGCGAAACGTCTGGCCCAGGGCCAGCAGGGCCTGGAAGCGTTTGGGTTCGACCAGCGCCGTGCGAAGGCCCAGGCGCAGGGCGCGCTCGCCGGGCCGGCGGCCGACCCGGCGGTCGATTTCGGCACGCCCGATATCCAGCAGCTTATGATATTCGACGCCTGAAGGGCAGGTGGTCTCGCAGCTGCGACAGCTCAGGCAGCGGTCCAGGTGCAACTGCGTCTCCTGGGTGACCTGTTCGTCGCCGTCTTCGCTCTCCAGCAGCTCCTTGATCAGGTAGATGCGCCCGCGCGGGCCGTCGCGCTCGTCACCCAGCAGTTGGTAAGTCGGGCAGGTCGCGTTGCAGAAGCCACAGTGCACGCAGGTGCGCAGAATGCGATCGGCCTCGACGATATGCGGCTTCGCGCGGGCGGCTTCGGAGAAATGGGTCTGCATGGGATGGAAGTCTCCTCACCACTCGGCGTAAAGCCGACCGGGGTTGAAAATCGCCTGGGGGTCGAGTCGGTTCTTGAGCTGGCGGTGATATTTGGCCAGGACCGGTGCCAGCGGCGTGAAAGGCGAATCGCCGCTGGCGCCGGGGGTGTATCGTGTGGCGTGACCGCCGGCGGCGATGGCGGCCTCGTGGATGTGGATGTCGGCCCGCGGGTCGTCCTCGAAACCGCCTCCCTCGGCACTTTTCAGCCAGCGTTGGGCACCGGCCCAATCGACGAGCCAGTCGCCCTCGAGCGAAGGCGTACGGGCCAGCGCCGGCAGCGACAGACGCCACAGGGTACGCTCGGCAACGGTATCGACAGCGCCATCGAGAGCGTCATCGAAGAAAGGCAGCCGCTGCTCGCGTAGCTGCTCCCAGAACAGCGGCTCTTCCGGTTCACCGCCAAGGCGCTGACGCGTGGCCGATACCGAGCCTTCACCGCCTTCGAGGCGCACGTGCAGTGCCGTTCCATCGTGGGCGGCGCCGGTGATCGGCAAGGGTTTTCGACCCCAGGCCGTCAACCGATCGAGCGCTTCGGCCAGCGGCAGTTCGAGTCGCAGACAGGCGTGCGCCTGGGGGATGGGCAGCACCTTGAACGAGATCTCGGTCAGCACGCCGAGCGTGCCCTGGGCGCCGACCATCAACCGCGAGAGATCGTAGCCGGCAACGTTCTTCATCACCTCGCCGCCGAATCGCAGCAGCTTGCCATCAAAGGTAATGACGCGAACGCCGAGCACGAAATCGCGCACGGCACCGACCCACGGGCGACGGGGGCCGGAAAGTCCGGCGGCGACCATGCCGCCCACGGTGGCGTTGTCACCGAAGTGCGGTGGTTCGAAGGCGAGGCGCTGGCCGTTGTCGGCGAGCACCCGTTCGAGATCGCGAAGCCGAGTGCCGGCGCGCACGGTCGCCACCAGCTCCACCGGATCGTAATGCACGATGCCGTGGTGGCCGGTGGTGGAGAGCGACTGCGCGGCATCGACCTGGCGACCGTAGAACGCCTTGGTGTCACCGCCGACGATTCGCAGCGTGGCTCGCTCGGCCTGGGCGCGCGCGACCTGCTCGCAGAGCGCTTCGCTGTCGTCGTTGCCCGCCAGCGCATCCGGCCCGGGTTCGTCCGCCGAGGTGTATTCCGGCCGCTGATCCTGCAGATGAGTCATGGGCGTGATTCCTGTTTCTGAAGCGGCGTGGCGCTATGCCTCGTATCAGAGCTTAAAATCTGGGCAGCTCGGGATGCGGCAGCTCACCGTGATGCACGTGCATGGCACCGAATTCGGCGCAGCGGGCCAGCGTCGGGATATTCTTGCCGGGATTGAGCAGCCGGCGCTCGTCGAAGGCGGACTTCACCGCATGAAACAGGGTGATCTCGTCGGCGGCGAACTGGGTGCACATCTGGTTGAGCTTTTCGCGGCCGACGCCGTGCTCGCCGGTAATGGTGCCGCCCGCCTCGACGCACAGCTCGAGAATCTTGCCGCCGAATGCCTCCGTGGTCTCGAGCTCGCCTGGCTGGTTGGCGTCGAACAGGATCAGCGGGTGAAGATTGCCATCGCCGGCGTGGAAGACGTTGGCGACCCGCAGTCCGTAATGCGCGGACAGTTCGTTGATGCCCTTGAGCACGCGCGGCAGTTCACGCCGCGGAATGGTGCCGTCGATGCAGTAATAGTCCGGCGACATCCGGCCCACGGCGGGGAAGGCGGCCTTGCGTCCGGCCCAGAACAGCTGGCGTTCGGCATCGTCGCGGGCGAGCTGGATCTTAGTCGCGCCCGCGGCGTTGAGCAGCTCGCGAACCCGCTCGCAGTCGGCCTGCACGTCGACTTCGACGCCGTCCAGTTCGCACAGCAGAATCGCCTGGGCGTCGACCGGGTAGCCGGCGTGAACGAAATCTTCGGCGGCGCGAATTGCCAGGTTGTCCATCATCTCGAGTCCACCGGGAATGCAGCCGGCGGCGATGATGTCCCCGACTGCTCTGGCGGCGAGCTCGACGTCGTCGAAGCAGGCCATCAGCACTTTGGCCACTTCCGGCTTGGGCAGCAGCCGCACCGTGACCTCGGTGATTACCCCGAGCATCCCCTCCGAGCCCATGAACAGCGCCAGCAGGTCGAAGCCGGGAGTATCCAGCGACTCGCCGCCGAGGGTCATGCGTTCGCCCTCGATGGTGACGATATCCACGCTCAGCACATTGTGAACGGTGAGCCCGTATTTCAGGCAGTGCACGCCGCCGGCGTTCTCGGCGACGTTGCCGCCGATCGAGCAGGCGATCTGCGAAGAGGGATCGGGGGCGTAGTAGAGCCCGTAGGGGGCGGCCGCCTCGCTGATCGCCAGGTTGCGCACGCCGGGCTGAACGCGGGCGATGCGGGCATCGGCATCGACGCTCAGGATCTTGTTGAAGCGAGACATCACCAGCAGCACGCCTTTTTCCAGCGGCAGTGCACCGCCGGAGAGGCCGGTACCGGCGCCGCGCGTCACCACCGGCACGTGATGTTCGTAGCAGACCCGCATCAACGCCTCGACCTCGGCCAGCGTCGTGGGCATGGCCACCAGCATGGGCAGCACTCGATAGGCCGACAGTCCGTCGCATTCGAACGGGCGCAGATCTTCCTCGCGATCGAGCAGTGTCAACTGGGGGGCGACTGCCAGGATGGCCGCCATCAGCGCCGACTTGTCGACGTCGGCGATATCGCCATCGATGCGTTCGTCGTAAAGCAGTTCCATGACTTCTCCTGGAGCCGGTCGGCGGCAGGTACGGTTCGAAAGAATGGCGTTTGTGGAAGGGCTTTCCACATTGGCGATGCGATCATTCTGTGGAAGGCCGTCGTCGGGGGCTATTAGCCAAAAGCCCAACGAACGGATAAAGGGTCAGATCACGGGGCGATAAAGGTGTCGCGACGAGAGAGCGACTCCCGGCGGTGCCGGGAGTCGTGGGGAGCGGCGAGTCGGTGGCGATTCGCCGCCTTGTTCATTTTGGTTCTATCTGTACGCGGTCAGCCGCCCATGAGGGGGTCTTCAAAGCCGAACACGTAGAACGCCAGCAGCCCGATGGTCCCCGCGAACAGGCAGTAGTAGATCGTCGGCAGGATCGTCTTGCGCAGCGTCGTACCCTCGCGACCCAGCAGCCCGACGGTGGCCGAGGCCGCCACCACGTTGTGGATCGCGATCATGTTGCCGGCGGCGGCGCCCACCGCCTGCAGCGAGATCATCATCGCGGTGGAGACGCCGAGCACTTCGGCGACATTGAACTGGAACGCCGCCAGCATCAGATTGGAGACGGTGTTGGAGCCGGCAATGAACGCACCGAGCGCGCCGACTGCCGGGGCGAACAGCGGGTAGATCTGGCCCACACCATCGGCGACCAGCTGGGCCATGGCGACAGGCATCGAGACTAGATCGGACTCGTTGACACCGGAGTTGATCAGGATCCGCACCATCGGAATCGTGAACAGCAGCACGAAACCGGCGCCGAAGATGGTCTTGGAGGACTCGGCAAAAGCGGCCTTGACCTGCGGGGCGCGCATGCGATGCAGGAAGATCGTGCAGATGACGGCGATCAGGATGATGCCGCCGGGCAGATACAGCCATTCGACGCTACCGGAGACGCCCTGTTCGCCCAGAATGTTGCTCCAGCCGGTACTGATCGACGACAGCCCCGCCTTGACCGAGGGGATGGTGCGCGAGATCACCAGCAGGATGGCGACGATGACGTAGGGCATCCAGCCGCGAAGAGTCGACATCGGCGCGCGCCCGGCGACGTCATCGACCTTGATCTCGATGGTGCCGATCCACTCTGCAGGCCATTTCGAGCGCTCCGGGAAGTCCCAGGTATCCTTGGGCAGCAGGAAGCCCTTGCGCGCCGCCGGGACCACGATCGCCAGCCCTATCAGGCCGCCCAGCAGCGACGGGAATTCAGGTCCCAGGAAGACGCCGACCAGCATCGAGGGGACCACGAAGCTGACGCCGACGAACAGCGCGAACGGTGTGATCGACAAGCCTTCGGTCCAGGATCGGTTTTCGCCGAAGAAACGCACCATCACGATGACCAGGATCAGCGGCATGAAGACACCGATGATCCCGTGGGTGACGACCACCTCCGAAGTGATCAGGCGGAAATAGGTCTCCCAGGTCGAGCCGTTGGTGGTGAGCTGATCGGCGATCGCTACCTGATTCACGCCACCGGTGACGCCCACCACGATCGGGGTGCCCACGGCGCCGAACGACACCGGCGTCGACTGCAGCATCATGCCGACGACCACGGCAGCCAACGCCGGAAATCCCAGCGCCACCATCAGCGGGGCGGCTACGGCGGCCGGCGTGCCGAAGCCGGAAGCGCCCTCGATGAAGCAGCCGAACAGCCAGGCGACGATCAGCGCCTGGACGCGTCGATCAGGGCTGATCCCGGAGAAACCGTTGCGGATCGCCATGATGCCGCCCGAGTGTTTCAGCGTGTTGAGCAGCAGGATCGCGCCGAAGATGATCCACAGCAGCGATACGGTCATGATCAGCCCCTGCAGCGTCGAGGCCAGCACGCGAGTCCCGGTCATGTCCCAGGCCAGCAGGGCGATCAGTACCGCGACGACGAACACGATCGGCATCGCCGTACGCGCCGCCATGCGGAAGCCGATCAGCAGAACCCCCGCCAGCACCAGCGGCAGGAAGGCGAGCAGAGAGAGCAGCGTTTGATCCATATCGAAAGCCCCTGTGTCGTTATTATCAGCTTCGTTTATCGCCAGGATGGCATCGCCGAGAAGCGACGAAGCGCTCGATCCGCTCCGGTAGCCGGCGCAGCGATTGCCTCGGAAGATAACCACAGGCGGTCTCCCTGCCAATCGTGGTCATCGGGTCTGACCTTTAGGCGGAGAGACCTGCAAGCGCTTTCCAAGTCATTGATCGGTAAAGGGTTGGAAGCCTGTTGCAGGGGTGGAAACGGGAGCGGTTGGCGTTGGCGTTGCGACTAATGGACATCGCCGCCTCACCGGGAGGGTGAGGCGGCGATGATGTCGAGGCAGGAAAGGGCTGGCGACGGGTTCCGGGGAAACAGCCCGGCGCCAGAGCCGTCAGCCGGTGGCGAGCACGCCGGTCTCGGCTTCGACCTGCTCGGTGGACATCAACTCGAGCGTCACCGGAATCGACTTGCCGGCGATAGTGTTGCTCTGCCGATCCCGATTGGCCAGCGGAATCAGATCGTTGACTTCAGGGTAGTAGGCGCCGAGACAGTTCTCCGGCAGGTCGTAGGCGATGATCTTGAAGCCCGAGACCTGGCGTTCGATACCGTCGTCGCTCACCGCTCTCAAGGTGACCCAGTTGCCGGCTTGGAAACCGTGCTTTTCGATGTCGGCGGGGTTCATCATCAGCACCATGCGGGTGCCGTAGATATCCCGATAGCGGTCGTCATAGGAGTAGACCGTGGTATTGAACTGATCGTGCCCGCGGATCGACAGCAGCTGAAAATGGGCTGCGCCCGGTTCGGACGCATCTTCGGTGAGATGGTCGTCGGGAAACAGGAAGTTGGCCTTGCCGGAGTCGGTGTTCCAGATCCGATCGCGGGCGGCGATATCGAGATGAAATACACCCTTCGCTGCCAGACGCTGATTGAAATCGTAAAAGGTGTCCGGCTGCGTCGCCTCGATCTTGTCGCGGATGCGCGCGTAATCCTCGGCGAGCCACTCCCAGTCGACCTTGGCGTTGGGCGCCAACGTCGCCTTGCCGAGCCCGGCGACGATGGCGATCTCCGAGCGCAGATGCTCTGACGCCGGCTCCAGCGCGCCCTTGGAGCCCTGCACGTTGCACATGCCGTCTTCGATGGTGATGGTCTGCTCGACACCGGCCTGAACGTCCTTCTCGGTACGCGCCAGCGCCGGCAGCAGATAGGCCGCCTTGCCGTGAATCAGATGGCTGCGATTGAGCTTGGTGGCGATCTGGACGGTGAGCGGTATGTCGCCGACGTGGGCGGCGACGCGGGCCTGATCGGCGATCGCGCGGAAGAAGTTTCCGCCCATGCCGAGAAACGCATCGACTTCGTCACGCAGGATCGCCTCGCAGCAGAGCGACACGTCGTGACCGTGCTCGCGCAGACATTCGATCCCGAACACCTCGTCCATCTTCGACAGGAACGCCTCGCCGGACTTGTGGAAGATCCCCACGGTGCGATCGCCCTGGACGTTGGAGTGGCCGCGAACCGGGCAGGCGCCGGCGCCACGCCGACCGATATGACCGCCCATCAGCAGCAGATTGAGAATCTGGTGGACGTTGTCGCCGCCGCGAATGTGCTGGGTGATGCCCATGCCCCAGCAGCAGATCACGCGCTCGGCCCGCATCCAGGCGCGGGCGGCTTCCTCGATCGCCGCCCGTTCGAGACCGCTGTGACGCTCGATGCGCTCCCAGGGCAGGCTACGGCAATGGTCGGCAAACGCGCTGAAGCCGTCGGTATGCATCGCGATGAAGTCGTGATCGATGACACCCTTGGCGGCGCTGGCTAGCGCCTCGTCATCGACCTCGACGATGTGCTTGCACATACCCTGGATCGCGGCGATATCGCCGCCGATGCGCACCTGATGATACTGCGAGCTGATCGGCACGCCGTGGTTGGTCAGCATGTCCTTGGGCGTCTGCGGATTGGCGAATTTGACCAGCGCCCGTTCGCGCAGCGGGTTGAAGGTGATGACCTCGGCGCCGCGCAGTCGTGCCTCGTGCAGCAGCCCCATCATCCGCGGGCTGTTGGTGCCGGCATTCTGGCCGAACAGGAAGATGCAGTCGGTATGTTCGAAATCGTCCAGCACCGTGGTCGCCTTACCGACGCCAATGCTCTGGGGCAGTGCCACCGTGGTGGTCTCGTGGCACATGTTGGAGCAGTCGGGAAAGTTGTGCGTGCCGAGCATGCGACCGTACAGCTGCCACAGGAACGCCGCCTCGTTGGAGGTGCGACCCGAGGTGTAGAGTTCGACGCGTTGGGGGTCGAAGGACTTCACCCGCTCGCCGATCTCGCGAAAGGCGGTCTCCCAGTCGATCGGATCGTACTTGTCGGTCGCCGGGTTGTAGCGCAGCGGATGCGTCAGCCGGCCCTGTTTCTCCAGGGCGTGATCCGACCAGCCGTGCAGCTCGGAAACGGTGTGCTTGGCGAAGAATTCCGGCGTGGTCCGCGCAGCCGTTGCCTCCCAGGCGACCGCCTTGGCGCCGTTTTCGCAGAACTCCGCCGGGCCGGGTTTTTCCGGGTTGGGCCAGGCGCAGCTGGGGCATTCGAAGCCACCCTCGGGGTGGTTGATCTTGAACATCAGGCCGTTGCCCTTGAACGGCACCTTCTCGCGCAGGAAATGCGATTCGGTGGCCTGAATCGACTGCCAGCCGCCGCCCGGCGCATCGTGTTTGCCCTGCTTGCCATGCAACTCGTCGTCCTTGAGTCGGCGTACCATGATCTACTCCTTCGTGACCGATCTGAGGTGGTAAACCCGCCGTGCTCCCGTCTGAAAGTCCTGCCTGAAAAGGTGACTCGCAGGCTCACGGTATGACTGCTATCCGTAACAGTATGGCAACGATTTCCGATCTTCGCCGACGCGATGTGGATCGTCAGCGCGTGTTCCGGGTTTGACGGCTTACTCTCCCTTGGACATGCTGCGACCACTGCAGCGTGATAACTGTATCTGACGAGGAGTGTGACATGGGCCGCAAGATGTTCGATCTGTGCGGGCGCGACGAGCGTCTGCGATTCTCTCCCTACTGCTGGCGGGTCAAGTTTGCGCTGGCGCATAAAGGGCTCGATTGCGAATTCGTCCCGTGGAAGTTCACCGACAAGGAGGCGATCGCCTTCTCCGACCAGTCCAAAGTGCCGGTACTGGTCGATGGCGACCAGACCGTCGTCGACAGCTACGAGATATTTCGCTATCTCGATCGCGTCTATCCCGACAAGCCGCTGCTGGGCGACGAGACGGCCGAGGCACGCGCGCGGTTCTTCAAGTTCTACGCCGAGCGTTCGCTGGCGCCGGGCGTGATGCGCACCATTCTGATGGACGTCTTCAACGCCGTGCATCCCGACGACCGCGAGTATTTCCGCACCACGCGTGAAAAGGCGTTCGGGCGCACGCTCGAGGAGATGCATTCGCCGAGTCAGGGACTGTCGATGCTCGACAAGGCCCTGGAGCCGATGCGTGGCCGGCTGGAGGAATCGCCGTTCCTGGAGGGCGACGAGGCCGGCGCATCGGATTACCTGGTGGTGGGCGCGTTCATGTGGGCCCGGGTCGCCTCCGCTGCCGACCTGATCTCCAACGCCGACCCGGTCTACGCCTGGTTCCAGCGGATGCTGGATCTGCATGGCGGCACCGGCCGTAACGCCACGCGGATCGTCGATATCGACGGCGGCTATGCCAACTGATCGCGAGCTTTAGCCGGTCGCGCAGGGTTTTTTGGCCCGGCGGGCAGGGGAGGGTTGGACTCACAGCGAAGAGGCTTTTGAACGGCGCGGGGCGATGTCGGAAGACGCCGCCTCGCGCAAAGCCTATCCTGACAGCATCCGGCTTATCGCCGGGCGTCACGACAGGAGCCTGTGATGATCGATCTCTACTACTGGACGACCCCCAACGGTCACAAGATCACGCTTTTTCTCGAGGAAGCGGGTCTCGATTACCGTATTCATCCGGTCAATATCGGCAAGGGTGAGCAGTTCGCGCCTGAGTTTCTCGAGATCGCCCCCAACAACCGCATTCCCGCCATCGTCGATCGTGCACCGGCCGACGGTGGTCAGCCGCTATCGCTGTTCGAGTCCGGCGCGATACTCGAATATCTGGCCGACAAGAGCGGCAAGTTTCTGCCCAAGAGCGGGCGCCAGCGTTATCGCGTGCTGCAGTGGCTCAACTGGCAGATGGGCGGGCTGGGGCCGATGGCGGGCCAGAACCATCACTTCCGTCACTACGCACCGAAGAAGATCGATTACGCCATCGAGCGGTACATGAACGAGACCTCGCGGCTCTACCGCGTCCTCGACAAGCAGCTCGACGCCAACGATTACGTTGCCGGCGACGACTACTCCATCGCCGATATGGCGATCTGGCCGTGGATCAAGCCGTTCGAGAAGCAGGGGCAGGATCTGGAGGATTACCCCAGCCTGCAGCGCTGGTTCGAGCAGGTCGGCAACCGCGAGGCTGTCAGGACCGCCTACGCCAAGGCGGAAGAGATCAACCCGCAGAACAATGTGGAAATGACCGACGAGGCGCGCAAGCACCTGTTCGGGCGCCAGTAGCGCCGACGCCAGATTTGGCAACGTCGACGACAACCCCGGCTTCGGCCGGGGTTGTCGTTTTGCGGTCTAGCCGGCAAAAAACTCCCGGACCTGTCGAAACGCGGTCGAGAAATAGAGCTCGTAGGTGTCCTTCTCGACGAAGCCGATATGCGGTGTGGCCAGCACGCGGGGGTGGGCCTGGTAAGCGTTGGCACCCTCGGGCTCGTTCTCGTAGACATCCAGCGCCGCCGCACCCGGGCGGCCGGCGTCGAGGGCATCGAGCAGCGCACTGGGTCGGATCAGCTCGGCCCGGCTGGTATTGACCAGCAGCGCGTCGGCGCGCATGGCGGCAAGGTCCGCCGGCGTGATCATGCCGCGAGTGTCATCGCTGAGCTTGAGATGCAGGGTGATCACATCGCAGCGGGCAAGGAACGCGTGACGATCGGGCTCGAATTCGACCCCCAGTTCGAAGGCGCGCCCGGCGCTGCTTTCCCGACCATGCGCGACGATGTTCATGCCGAAAGCCTGGGCGTAACCGGCGACCAGACTGCCGATCTTGCCCAGGCCCCAGATACCCAGCGTGCGCCCATGCACGGCATGGCCCAGCGACTCCGCCTCGAGACGCTCGTTGGTGCGCTGCCAGTCGCCCTCGGCCTGTCGGGTGAGATAGCCGCCCAGCCGCCGACAGCCGGCCATGATCAGCAGCCAGCTGAGCTCCGCCGGGGCGATCGGCGAACCGCCGCCGTCGCGAACGGCGATGCCCAGTTCCTCGCAGGCCTCGACGTCGATGGCCGAGGAGAGACGCCCGGTCTGGACCACCAGCTTGAGGTTCGGCAGCTGCGCCAGCAGTTCGCGGGTCAGCGAGGTGCGTTCGCGGATCAGGATGATGGCGTCGCTCTCCGCCAGGCGCGCGGGCAGCGCCTCGTCTTCGAGATGTCGATGCTCGATGTCCAGGCGCACATCGCTGCCGTCGAGCTCGTGAGCGGCGTCGAGAAAGGCACAGCATCCCTGATAGTCGTCCAAGACCGTAACCGTTATCGACATGACAGCTCCTCGAGATGATGGCGTTTGCGCATTGTTGGCACTTTCGTCATCGGCTGTCGAGTCGCTTTCACCGTCTTCGATTGCCGGTTTTCGGTTCAGCTCTCTTCCCGCTCCAGGAACTTGCGTACCCGCTCGGTACTGGGGTTGGTGAAGAACGTCTCCGGGTCGGCCTGTTCGATGATCAGCCCCTTGTCCAGAAACACGACCTTGTCGGAAACCGCGCGGGAGAACGCCATCTCGTGGGTGACGACGATCATGGTGTATCCCTCGGCGGAGAGATCCTTGATCACCGCCAGCACCTCGCCGACCAGTTCCGGATCGAGTGCCGACGTCGGCTCGTCGAACAGCATCACTTCCGGCTGCATCGCCAGCGCCCGGGCGATCGCCACGCGCTGCTTCTGGCCGCCGGAGAGGGTGCCGGGATAGGCATCGGCCTTGGCCGACATGCCGACCTTTTCCAGCAGTTCGCGAGCGTGAGCTTCGGCCTCGGCTTTCGATTTACCCAGCACGTGGATGGGCGCTTCGGTGACGTTGTGCAGCACGTTGAGATGCGGCCAAAGGTTGAAGCTCTGGAAGACCATGCCGGTACGGGCGCGAACCCTGGCCAGCTCGCGTACCGGCATGGGACGCCCGGCATCGTTGACGCCGATGCGCTGGCCGCCGATGTGGATGCTGCCGCGGTCGGGCTGCTCCAGCCAGTTGATGCAGCGTAACAGCGTCGATTTACCGGAGCCGGAGGAGCCCAGGATCGTCACCACGTCGCCCTCGCGAACCTCCAGATCCACGTCGCGCAGGACCTCGACGCCGTCGAAACTCTTCGAGAGATGGCGGATCGAGACTGCGGCTCTCTCGCTGCGGGCTGCGCCGGTCGCGGTTTGTTCAGACCTGACTCTTTCGGATGTGTTCTTCTCAAACATTATCGAATCCCCGTTTGGCGCTGAAACGGCCGCACTGTTTGACGATGATCTCCATGACCACACTGACCGCCCAGTAGAAGCCGATGACCACGATGAAGGCCTCGGTGGGAATGAAATAGGTTCCCGACAGGCTGTTGGCGGCGGCGGTGAGCTCTCGCACGGTGATGATCACCAGAAAGGCGGTGTCCTTGAGCGCGTAGATCAGCTGGTTGCCCAGCAGCGGCCGGGTCTGCATCACGATCTGGGGCAGAATCAGGCGGAAGAACATCTTGCCCTTGGTGAAGCCGTGGGCCTTGGCGGCTTCGACCTGACCGGGCGGAAAGGTCAGCCGCGCGCCGCGGAATATCTCGGCGAAGTAGCAGCCGTGGTAGACCGCCAGTGCCCCGACGCCGGACCACCAAGCATCGAGACGAATATCGATCGCCGGCAGGCCGTAGTAGAGCAGATAGGCCAGGATCAGAAACGGCAGCATCCGCATGCCGTCGATGAACACCCGCAGCGGCACGGTCAGGCGAGGGCGGCTGCCCTCCAGCAGATAGAGCATGCCGCAGCCGATCGCGAAGGCGGCGCTGATCGACAGGCCGAAGATCTCCATCGTGCTGAAGAATCCGCTCCAGAACTGATCACGAGCGCTCCACAGAATTTCCCAGTTACTCATGGCGCCTCCGCAGCGTTTCGTTCCACCGCTTCTGTCGTCGTGGTCTCATCACACCGCCAGCCGATTGGCGCGACGTTCGGCAATTCGCTGCAACCAGACCAGACAGCCGATCGCGGCCATGTAGAGCGCACAGGCGACCAGAATCGGTGGCAGAGGTTCGTAGGTGACGGCCGAGATGCGATTGGTGACCCGGGTCAGGTCGACGATCCCGATCACCGCGATCGCCGGGCTGCCCTTGATCAGAAAGGACATCTCGTTGATCAACCCGGGGAGGCTGGTGATCATCATCTGCGGCAGCATGATGCGGCGGAACGTGACCCACGGCGTCATGCCGGCGGCCATGGCCGCCTCGCGCTGATCGCGGGAGAAGTTGCGAAAGGCGCTACGCCAGATTTCGGCGTTGAACGCCGTGGTGTTGAGCGTCAACGCCAGGATGCCGGCCACGTTGCGGTCGAGATTGATGCCGAAGGTCGGGGCGCTGAGAAAGATGAACAGCGCCAGCGTGACCAGCGGCGTGGCGCGCGCCAGGCTGATGTAGAGCACCAGGATCTGGTCGACGACGGGAATGCGGGCGAGGCGTATCAGGGCCAGCATCAGGCCGGCCGTCACCCCGATGACGATGGAGACGCCGGAAATCCAGACGGTCGTCCAGGCGCCTTCCATCAGCATGTGCCAGGCACTGGCATTCATGGGCGGCTCCCGAGGGCTTGAGAACGGGGGAGGCGCCGTGCGAACCCGCGGCGCCAAGGATGTTACGTGTCAGGCGCTGTGACGTGTCAGGCGATGCGGTATGTCGTGCGACCTGACGGTCAGGCGACCTGGATCAGTCGTCCAGCCCCGCCAGCTCGTGGAACTGCTCGACGCTTTCCAGCGGCTCGTCCGGGAGGTCGGGGAAGCTCTCGCCGAACCATTTCTCCTGCAGTTCGGCCAGACGGCCGGTCTCCTTCATGTGATCCAGGAACTTCGTCATGTAGGCGAGCAGTTCCGGGCTCGACTTGGGGATCGGCCAGGAGACGTAGCCGGCACCGGAAACCGCCGGGCCCTTGGCAAAGACATCCGGCTTGGAAGCCACCAGCGTGTTGACCGGCACCGCCGAATCAATCACGAAATCGAGACGGCCGTTGGCCAGGTCGGCGAAGGCTTCGGGGTAGGACTCGTACTGCACCACTTCACCCAGCTCGCCGCCGTCGTCCTCGAGCATCTTCTTCAGCTCCGGCAGTCGCGACAGCAGCACGCTGCCCGCCTGAACGCCCACTTTCTTGCCGCTAAGATCGTCGACGTTGTTGATGCTGTCGTCATCGGCGCGCTTGATCGCGAAGTGCTGGGCAGAGGCATAGGGCGGGGTGTAGTTGAACACCCGCAGGCGTTCATCGGAGACCGACGCGCCGGTCAGCGCCATGTCGTACTGGCCGGTGGAGACGGCCGCCAGCAGGCCGGTCCAGGGCAGGATGTCCTGGCGGATCTCGAAGTCGGCGTAATTACGCAGCTCCTCGAGCATGTCGGTGTTGAAACCCTTGGCGTTGCCATCCTCGATGAAGTTGAACGGCGCGTAGTTGTCCTCCGTCGCTACGCTCAGATAGCCGCGGCTTTCGATTTCCGGCAGGTCGGCGGCGAAGGCCGTCAGCGACAGGGTCGACAGAGAAAGTGCCATCAGCGTACCGGCCATGGCCTTGGCAGCGAGACGTGGCAGCGGGAATCTGGCGGTGGGTTTGCGGTTCGGGAAGCGCATCATGAAGTACACCCTCTCATTGTTGTTGGTGTCGGTGATTGATCGTGATGATTGGTCGTGACGATTGCGTACCGGTGATCCCACCCTAAAGAATCCGGGAGCGGTTGCTGTAGAGCCAGTTGATGAGCATCGGCTGGCCAGATCGGCGTTGCCGCCGGCAAATCAGGCGAGAGCTTTCAGCGCCGAGATCAGCGCATTGAAGGAATCGCCAGCGAGGCCGATCCCCACCAGTTGGCTGGCACCCGGGCGTGGCGCAGAAGGCGTCCATTCGGCTCTCCCGCCGCTCCACTGGAACACGTAGTTCCGGCCGTCGGCCTGAAGGAAGCCCTTGGCTCGCGCCAGGCCATCGGCATGCTCGGTGAGCAGAGACTCCAGCGTTTGCCGTGACAGCGAGGAGGGAAGCGCGATCGCGAAGCGCTGCCAGTCGGGGTCGCGATCATCGGCGGCGGGGCGAAATGTCGGCGGTCGCACGGGCGCGGGTTTCGGTGGCCTCTCGGCGCTGGAATCCACGCTGGCATCGGCGTGGGCGACCTGGGCATGGAGGTTGAGCGACTGCAGCCGACGCATTAGCCCTTCGCGTTCGGCATCGTCGAGATCGTCGCCGCGATTGAGCGAGAGCGTGTCGGCGCTGGCAATTTGGTCGGCCACCAGCTCGCCGACGCGACTGTCACCGAGGCGCTGCGCGAAACTGGCCAGATCGACCAGGGTGACGATGCGAGCCAGCCGGAAGCGGCGTGCCACGCGGATCATGTCGGCGATGCGGCGGGGCCGGGCCACGCCGCTGGTTTCGATGATCAGCGCCGCCGGTGGCTCCGGCCAACGGCCGATACGCGAGAGCTGGGTGCCCAGCTCGTCGCTCAGCGAGCAGCACAGGCAGCCGCTGCTGAGTTTGAGCAGGCGCTCCCCGGCGTAGTCGATCAGCTCGGCATCGATATTGATGGTGCCGAAGTCGTTGACCAGCACCAGCGTATCCGGCGCCACGCCGTCTCGCAGATGGGCGTTGACCCAGGTCGTCTTGCCGGCGCCGAGATAGCCGGCAATCAGTATCACCGGGATCGGATCGGCGTCGGGCTCAGCCATTGTCGAAGACGCGACCACCGACGACCGTCGCGGCGACGCCGATCGAGGCCAGCCGCGCCAGCGGCACCTCGCGCGGGTCCTCGTCGAGCACCGCCATGTCGGCGAACTTGCCCACCTCCAGGCTGCCGACGCGGTCGTCCAGCTTGAGGGTGTAGGCCGCGTCCAGCGTGATCAGGCGCAGCGCGCGTTCCACGCTCAGCGCCTCGTTGGGCCCCAGCACCTCGCCGCTGGCGGTCTGACGGGCGACGGCGCACCACGCCGTGAACAGCGGCGCCAGCGGGGTGACCGGGGCATCGCAATGCGCCGCGATGGGGATGCCCAGGCGATCCGCCGAGGCCAGCGGTTCGAGGCGCTGGCAGCGCTCGAAACCCAGCGTGCGCGAGCGATGGATGTCGCCCCAGTAGTAGAGGTGGTTGGCGAACATGTTGAGGCACACCCCCAGTCGTGCCGCGCGTTTCAACTGGGCGTGGCTGATGATCTGGCAGTGCTGCAGGGTGTGGCGATGATCGGCCCGCGGCCACAGTTCCAGCGCCGATTCGATGGCGTCCAGCATCAGCTCGACGGCCTCGTCGCCGTTGGTGTGGATATGCAGCTGCAGCCCGGCCTGATGATAGCGCTGCACGATCTCGGTCAGGCGTTCCGGCTCGGCGTTCCACATGCCGTTGGGCGAGCCGTCGTGGTAGCCCGGCCACATGAGGCGTGCGGTATAGCCCTGGATGGAGCCGTCGGTCATCAGCTTGACCAGTCCGAAATGCAGCTTGTCGCTGCTCTTGTCGCGGCAGCCCAGCACCCGCTCGATACCGTCTTCGGGCGTGTAGGTCAGCGCGCTCATCGCCGGCGCCAGCCGCATCGGCACGTCGTCCCGGTTGCAGGTGCGCTGCATGCTCTCGACGCCGGCCTCGCTCAGCGGATTGTAGAGGTCGGTCAGCGTGGTCACCCCGTGGCGCTGGCTGATGCGCGCGTAGCGCTCGAGTGTCGCTTCTTCGCTGCCGCGATCGAAGAGGTCGAGGTCGAGCGTGTCGAAGATCGCGAACATCGCTGCCATCTCGCGCAGCTCGCCGTTGGGGCGGCCGTCGTCGAAGGTCACCACGCCCTCGATATCGGCGTGAGACTCGAGTCCGGAAAGGCGCAGCATGGCGCTGTTGACGGTCATCATGTGCAGGTTGGCATGGATGACGACGATCGGCCGTTCGGCGTCGACGGCGTCGAGGTCGTTGCGATCCAGCCGGCGATCCGGGAAGTAGATCGGATCGAAGCCCCAGGCGATTAGCGGGGTTTCCGACGGGAGCTTGCCAACCTGTTCGCCGAGATGGCGCTGTAGCGCGGCGATGTCGGTCAGCCCTGGCCAGGTACGGCCGTCGGGGTCCTGTCGGGGAAAGAAGCCGGCGTAGGGATACTCCCACAGCACGCCTTCCAGCGCGTGGCTGTGGCCCTCGACGAAGCCGGGCAGAATCACCTTGTCGGCGAAGCGCTCGTCGAGTTCGAAGTCACCCAGATCCGTCAGCGTTTCCAGCGAGCCGACCCCCAGAATCCGGCCATCGCGCACCGCGATATGGGTGGCTTCCGGCTGCGAAGGGTTCATGGTCACAATGCGCCGGGCGGCGAAGATACGATGGCTCATGAGGGATTGGGCTCCTGAATCGGTGCGGTGCGGTTGCCCCGGCTGCGCTGCCATTTGAGCAGCAGCGGAATGCAGAACAGCATCAGTATCACGTAGCCGCCGAAGATCGCCAGATAGCTCCAGGCGCCGAGTGAGGGCGCAATCGGGGCGACGAAGAACAGCGTGGGAATATTGACCACGATGATCGCGATGTTGAAGAACGCCAGTTCCTTGGGCACCGAGGTGCTGAAGTCGGCATCCAGCATGCGCAGCAACAAAAGCCCAGTGCCGGTGGAGCCACAGCAGCAGCCGAAGGCGGTGACGGCGCGTTCCGGACCCAACCGACCGCTGAGCCGACCGATCGCCATCGCGCCCAGGAAGGTCACCAGCGTCACCGCGATCGCGATGAGCAGAATCGGCACCAGCAGGGCGGAGAGCACGGCGATCTGGATGCTCATCAGGGTGGCGACGACCATGAAGTCCACCGACCCGCTGGTGATGCGCTTGAGCGTGTCGTCGTCGACCTTGTGGGTCCAGCCAAAGCGGTCGATCGCCATGCGCATCAGCACGCAGACCGTCAGGCCGTGGATGAAGAACAGGTTGTAGCTGAAGAACACCGATAGCACCTGACTGCCTGCCACCAGCGGCTGCATTGCGCTCAGCCATACATAGGTAATGACATACGCCACGCCCAGCAGGCCCAGATGCCAGGCCAGCGAGTCGACGGTGCCGGAGTGCGAGACCTGCTTGCCGGCCGAAGGCTGGGTCTCGGGCGTGTGAAAGCCGCGAACGAAATCGTCGTCGAGCGTCGAATTGCGGTTGGCGTTGAGCCCCCGCTTGAGAAAGTAGCGTGCGGCCGGCACGCCGACGACGAAAGCGGCCACGAAGCCCAGCGACGCGAAGATCACGCCGACCTGCGCGGCGTTGGCGATGCCGTAATCGTTCTCCCAGATCGTGCCGTAGGTCAGTGCTTGGCCCGGCCCCTGGGTAAATCCATGGGTGACGATGGCGCCGAGCAGCGGGCTGAGATCGCTGCCAGTGACGAGGTCGTAGCCCGCCATCAGGCCGTAGCCGATCACCGCCTGAGCGCCGAGACTGGCGGTCCAGATCAGGGTCAACCACAGCCCGCCACCGACGATACCCTGACGCTGTTCACCCGCGGCCGGCTTGGGGCTACCGGTCAGACACAGCGACATGAAGCTCAGGGTGAAGAAGTGGAAGGCCAGCGCGGTGAAATCCGAAGGGCCATAGCCGGGAATCAGCCCCGCAGAGAGCCCGACGAAACCGATGATGCCCGCCACGATACTGCCGGGAATCAGGCTGGCACGCAGCCAGGGGAGGCGGCTTCGCAGCAGGCTGCCGACAACCAGCAGGGCGGCGATCAGCGCAAAGGCGATGACGCCATGGAAAGTGCTGCCCATGATGTAGTCCTCGTGATTGACGTTGTTATGGTCGGGTCATGCGAAATCGTCGAGTCATACTAAAGTTCGGGTGCGTGGCACTACAGGACAGATTTCCGATCTCGTCGAGACAGGCCTTGAGGCCGATTTTTCGGGACCTTGCCACAGACACAGACTCAGGTCTCGAACTGCGGCACCGAGAATAGCGTAGCGAGTCGGTGAAGTGGCTGGTCGACGAAAAAGGAACTGGCGCAAATCTTGCAGCGTATGGAGTTCAGCCACGGGGCGGGACTCGGCATGCTCGATCACTACTTTCATCTCGATTTCGATATTCAGCGTGGCCTGCAGGAACAGCTGCGCGAGGCGCTGCTGGATGCCATTCATACCGGAACGATTCCCGCCGAGGAGGCGCTGCCCTCGTGCCGCAAGCTGTCGCTGCAGCTGGGGATTTCGCGCAATACGGTGGCGCTCGTCTACGAAGGGCTGGTGGAAGATGGCTATCTGATCAGCCGGCCGCGCAGCGGCTACTACCTGCACGATACCTATCAGGAATCCGGCGCCTGCCACGAGTCCGATGCCCTCGAATCGGGCCGAAGAATGGGCGACGAAGTCGTGGATGCACCAAGCTGGGGCGGCCGGTTCACCCATCGGCCCAGCCATCTGCAGGGTGTCCTGCGCCCCGGCAACTGGATGAACTACGAATTTCCCTTCGTTTACGGCCAGCTCGATACCCGGCTGTTTCCCCTGGAGCAGTGGCGCGAGACATCGCGACGGCTGCTGGGCGGACGGCGCGAGCGCCATTGGCTGAGCGATCGCTACGATCAGGACGATCCCATGCTGGTCGAGCAGCTGCGAACCCGAGTGCTGCCCAAGCGCGGCATCCATGCGCGCAGCGACGAGATCCTGATCACCCTCGGCTCCCAGAACGCGCTGTTTCTGATCGCCCAGCTGCTGTTCGATGCGCGGACGCGGGTGGCGATGGAGAACCCCGGCTATCGCGAAGCCGCCAACGTCTTCCTGCGCCAGGGGGCTCAGCTCAGTTATCAGTCGATCGACGGCGAGGGCATGTGCCTGGACGCCGCGGCCGCGAAGAGCGATTACCTCTACGTCACGCCCAGCCATCAGGGACCCACCGGGGTGACCATGAGCCGGCGGCGGCGCGAGGCGTTGATCGAGCAGATCCAGCGTCGCGATCAGATTGTGCTGGAGGACGACTACGATGCCGAAGTCAATTTCGATCGCCACGCCCAGCCGGCATTGAAGGCGAGCCGGGCCGGCTCCCGCGTGATCTACATGAGTAGTCTGTCGAAGCCGCTATCGCCAGGCCTGCGGCTGGGCTACGTGGTGGCCGACGCCGAACTGATCGAGGAGCTTCGCGCACTGCGCCGGCTGATGTATCGCCACCCGCCGACCGGGCTGCAGCAGCAGCTGGCGCAGTTTCTGTCCCAGGGGCATTACGATCGCTATCTCAGGCTGTTCGCCGACGAGATGCGTCATCGCTGGGAGATCATGGATGCCGCCATCGGGCAGGATCTACCCACCTGCCGTCGAGTCGGCGGCGACCATGCCAGCGTGTTCTGGCTGGAAGCCCCCCAGTCGGTCGATACCCAACGGCTGGCGTGGCAGGCCGCGCAGCATGGCGTCCTGATCGAGCCCGGTTTCCAGCACTTCTTCGATCAGGCCCCGCCGCGTAACTTCATGCGCCTGGGGTTCGGCGCCATTGATGCCGAGCGCATTGCGCCGGGCATCAGCCGATTGGCCCGCGCTTTCGGCTAGGCAAGCCTCTTGGGCGCATTCAAGCGCCTGCGTTCATCCAGATGACGGCGACCGGCATGTCGCCGGTCGCGTGTCTGTGTCTGGTCTTATGAGACCGATCAGCCAGCCGCAAACTCGCCCAGCACCTGATCGAGAATGCCCAGACCCTCGGCGACTTCCGCTTCGCTGACGATGCACGGCGGTACGACGTGGATCCGATTCTCGACCACGAACGGCAGCAGGCCCTTGGCGATCAGCGCGTTCTTGATCGCCCCCATCTCCTTGGCCGGTAGCGGCGTGCGGGTGTGGCGATCGCTGACCAGCTCGAGGGCGTGGAAGACACCGAGGCCGCGGGTTTCGCCGACGATGGCGTGATCTTTCACGAGTTGCTGGAGCCCGGCGGCCAGCGGTCCGTTGCCAACACGGTCGGCATTTTCCACGATGCCTTCGTCGCTCATGGCATCCAGCGTGGCGACGATCGAAGCCATCGCCAGCGGATGGCCCGAATAGGTCAGGCCGCCGAAGAACATGAGATCGTCGAAATGGCGGCAGATCGCGTCGGAAATGATCACCCCGCCGGCCGGCACGTAGCCGGAATTGACGCCCTTGGCGAACACGATCAGATCCGGCTTGGCGCCGAAATGCTCGAGGGCGAACCAGCGTCCGGTGCGGCCGAAGCCGGCCATGACCTCATCGAAGATCACCAGAATGCCGTATTGATCGGCGAGCTTACGCACGCCTTCGAGGTAGCCCTTGGGCGGAATCAGCACACCGGCGGTGCCGGGAATCGACTCCAGCAGGATCGCGGCGATGGCGGTCGGCCCCTCGCACTCGATCACCCGCTTCAGATGCTGCAGCGCGCGCTGGCACTCCTCTTCTTCGTTGCCGGCCCAGAAGTCGCTGCGGTAGAGGAACGGGTTGAAGAAGTGAGCGTGTCCGCGGGCGAATTCGTTGGGAACGCGGCGCGGGTCGCCGGTGGCGACGATCGCCGCGCCGGTATTGCCATGATAGGAGCGATAGGCCGACAGGATCTTGTCGCGGCCGGTCACGCTGCGCGCCATGCGCATGGCGTTCTCGTTGGCATCCGCGCCGGCGTTGGTGAAGAACACCTTGCCGAAGCCGGAAGGCGCCCGTTCGAGAATGCGCCTGGCCGCTTCGCCGCGGGCCAGGTTGGCGTGGGCCGGGGCGACGGTGGTCAACGTCTCGGCCTGGGCCTGGATGGCGGCGATCACTTTGGGATGCTGGTGACCGATGTTGGTATTGACCAGCTGGCTGCTGAAATCCAGATACTCCTTGCCGGCGTAATCCCATAGCCGGCAACCCTTGCCCCCCGCAATCACCATCGGCGACAAATTGCCCTGCGTCGACCACGAGTGGAACACGTGCTGGCGATCGAGCTGGTGGACGTACTCATTGGACACGTCTTTGCGGGTGATGGTGTCGGTCATGGCGGAGTTCCTGCTGTTGAGGGTGGCTGACTAATATCCGGTTGCCGAAGCGTGTCGGGTTGCTGGAGTAGGTCGACGGCTAGACGACAAACAGATCAGGCGACAAGCAGATAAGGAAAAAAGGGCCGACGCCTCCGGTCGAACGCGACAGCTCTGGCGATGATTTCGATATCCTGATTCAAGACTAGGGGGCGAGGATCGAATCGCGTAGAGCCAGAATTCAGCGGCGGTCGTGACAGTCGCGTCCTGAGTCGCTCACCAGGCTATGTCGTAAGGGCGGCGCGGCGATGTCCCGCTGCGGGGAGGAAACTGGCTCTACCCCGGCGCCGGGTGGCTGGTTAGGGTTACGGCTCGCGGCGTGAAGCGCCGTGGACGCTCGAAACCCACAGACCAGCGGAGGAGTCAGCAGTATGATGTCATCGATGCCCCAGCTGTGGCCGGCCATCGGTCTGGCGTGCTTTGCCGGACTGGTCAGAGGATACTGCGGGTTCGGCTTTGCCATGCTGCTGGCTCTGGGGCTGATGTTGTTTTTGCCGCCGATCGAAGCCGTGCCGTTGGCGTTGCTGCTGGATTTGGTCACCAGTGCCGGGCTGTGGCGCCGCGCCTTTCGGCTGGCCGACTGGCGACGCCTTCAACGGCTACTTTGTGGCATGGTAGTGGCGACCGGGGTCGGCGTGAGCCTGATTGCGACGCTGCCGGCCGCGCCGATGCGGATTGCGGTCGCCCTGCTGGCGCTGGCCGGTGCGTCGGCCCTGCTGCTGCGGCGTGAACCACGCCCGGACATGGGCGAGATCGAATCGGGCCCGACCGGACGCGAAGCGAAGGGAGGCGGCTGGCCGAGCGTGATGGCCGGCGGCGTTTCCGGGCTGTGCATGACGTTGGCCTCGTCCGGCGGGCCACCGTTGATGCTCTACCTGCTGCATCAGCGCCTGCCGCCGGTGGGCCTGCGAGCCACGGCGATCCTGTTCTTCGCCGCCAGCAGCAGTGCGTCGCTGGTCGGATTGGGCCTGGCCGGCGAGTTGAGCCGTGAAACGCTGGCACGGGCTGCATGGCTCCTGATACCGGCACTGATCGGCAATCTGCTGGGGCAATGGGTGTTCGAGCGCTCGAAGCCACGCTCGCTGAAAGTGACCGTGGCGCCGCTGCTGATAGCGCTATCGGTCTGGGTGCTGGTTCGGGAAGCGCTTGCTGGTTGAAGGCGCCCGGAATCAACGCCGACGATAAATGACGGGTGCGGATAAGCACCCGTTCCATCGAAGTCTGACGAGGAGAATATCGTGAACGATGTCGTTTTCATTACCGGGGCCACCTCCGGATTCGGTCGCGCCGCTGCCCATCGGTTTGCTCGTGCCGGCTGGTCGCTGGTGCTGTCCGGGCGTCGCGGCGAGCGGCTCGATGCGCTCAAGGCCGAGCTGTCCGACAAGGTAGACGTGCACACCGTGGTGCTGGACGTGCGCGACGACGAGGCCGTGCAGCGGGCTGTCGATGCGCTGCCGGAAGCGTTCAAGCGCGTGCGTACGCTGATCAATAACGCGGGGCTGGCGCTGGCGCCGCAGCCGGCACAGAAGGTGGCGCTGAAGGACTGGCATACGATGATCGATACCAACGTCACCGGGTTGGTCAACGTCACCCATGCGCTGCTGCCGACGCTGATCGAGGTCGGTGAAGGATCGACGATCGTCAACGTCGGCTCCATCGCCGGCCAGTGGCCCTATCCGGGCAGCCATGTCTACGGCGCGTCCAAAGCGTTCGTCCAGCAGTTCAGCTACAACCTGCGCTGCGATCTGCAAGGGACCGGCGTGCGGGTAACCGATCTGGCACCGGGCATGGCCGAGACCGAGTTCACGCTGGTTCGCACCGGCGGCGATCAGACGGCTTCCGACAAGCTGTATAACGGCACCACCGCACTGACCGCCGAGGATATCGCCGAGCAGATGTTCTATATCTCGACCTTGCCGGCGCACATCAACTTCAATCGTCTGGAAGTGATGCCGACGCGTCAGGCCTGGTCGGCTTTCGCGGTCGATCGCGACGACTGATGGTGGTCCGGGAGCCGGCGCGGTAACGTGCCGGAGAGCGGGCCGGCGAGCGTGCCGGCGAGAGAACATACGCAAGAGGCCCGAGCCTNNAGGCTCGGGCCTCTTTTTTAGGCGCTTATTCCAATCGCTCTGGCATCACGGCTGGCCGAATGCCAGGCGATGAAGCTAGACGCTGGGGTTCTGCTCGATGCCCTGAACGTACCAGGGAGAGCCATCGCGCAGCGCGCGCTTCAGATGCCAGGTCTCGTTGAACTCGGTCTCTTCACCGTTCTCCTCGAGTACGCCATGGAACAGTACGGTCGCTTCGGCTTCGTCCTTGATCTCCTGCACGCTGCCCAGTTCCGCGAACAGACGCACGATCTCGGTGCGATTGTTGGCCGGCTGCGCCATGCGTTCCGCCTTCAGCAGGTTGTAGAGCTCGGGGGTCACATACTCCTGGATCTGGCTCAGATCGTTGTTGTCCCAGGCGCGCTGCAGGGTAGTGAAATGCTCCTTGGCACCGGTCAGGAAGCGTTCGCGGTCGAACCACTGCGGCTCGGTGGCGATGCCGCCGGTGCTCGTTCCGGTGGCGTTGTCGCCCATGAACGCGGACGGCTGCGACCGGGTCTCTTGCGACTGAGCTTCCTGCGACGCGTCACGCGGCTGACCGCCGTCGCGATGGCCGGCCGGGGCATGGCGTCGACGCCCCGCAATGAGCCGGAAGGCGATGAATGCCACCAGCGCGATCAGCAGCATGTCCATCATCCGTAAGCCGTCGAAGGCGCCGCCGAAGAACAGCGATGCCAGCAGGCCGCCCGCCAGCATGCCGGCCAGCGGCCCGGCGAAGCGCGACAGGCCGGCGCTCGGCTGACGCGGCGGCGCGGCAGCGTTGCTGCGGGTCGTGGTTGGCTGCTGTACCGAGCGCGAGTAGGAGCCGAAGCTCTTGCCGCCGCCCATTCGGCGGGCTTCGGCGTGATCGACCGCGGCACCGAAGCCGAGCAGGCCGACCATCAACATGACGAGCAGATGCCGCATGGCGTTCTCCTGAAAATCATCGTTATCCGGGACGAGTGCCAGCTTCTCGATTGGTATCGATCAGATGCACTCGTTACTGCGAGCATTATCGCAGACCCTCATGAATGGAAGCTGAACGAATCGGCGTCGGATCGGATTCTTTAGTCGGGGTCGTTCAGCCCCGGCCATTCAACCTCGGCCATTCAGTCACGGCTGTTTAGTCACGGCTGTTCAGTCACGGTCCTGCTCGCGCCGACGGAAGACGGGTTTGCCCGGTTTCGATTGGTCCGGCGCGTAGCGATATCCGGCGACGTCGAACCCGGTCAGTGCCGCGGGCTTGTCGATCCGTTCACGGATCAGCCAGGCCGCCATCAGCCCGCGGGCCTTCTTGGCATAGAAGCTGATGATCTTGAACTGGCCGTTCTTCTCGTCCTGGAATACCGGGGAGACGACTTCGGCCTCGAGCGTCTTGAAGTCGATCGCCTTGCTGTACTCGTTGGAGGCGAGATTGACCAGCGTTGAACTGCCGCTGGCGGCGACTGCCTTGTCCAGATCCTGGGTCAAGCGATCCTGCCAGTAGGCATACAGGTCCTTGCCGGCGGCATTCTCCAGACGGATCCCCATTTCCAGCCGGTAGGGCTGGATCAGATCCAGCGGTCGCAGCATGCCGTAGAGCCCGGACAGGATCCGCAGGTGGTCCTGAGCGAAGGCGTTGTCAGCCTTGCCGAAGCTGGCCGCTTCCAGGCCGACGTAGACGTCGCCCTGGAAGGCCTGCGCCGCGGGCTTGGCATTGTCGAGCGAAAACGGCGTCTTCCAGTCGGCATAGCGGGCGGCGTTGAGCCCGGCGAGCTTGTCGCTGATGCCCATCAGTTCCGACAGCTGCTGGGGAGAGTATCCACGCAGGATGTCGATCAGTTCCCGGCTCAGATCGAGATAGTCGGGCTGGGTGACGGCGGATGTCGTCGAGGGTGTCTCGAAGTCCAGCGTCTTGGCCGGAGAGAGGATACTGAGCATGGCGTTGCCTACCGTAGCGTGTGGAAGTCGGGAAACAGGTCTTCGGCGGATATCAGGGGCAGGGGTTGGAGATCCGCCGGTGCACGCCCTCGATCGCTTCCAGCACCTCGTCGGAGAGCTCGAGCGAGTCACTGCCGATATTGGTCTCGAGCTGCTCGAGCGTGGTCGCGCCGATGATGTTGCTGGTGACGAACGGCCGCGACGTGACGTAGGCCAGCGCCATCTGAGCCGGATCGAGGCCGTGCTCGCGGGCGATGTCGACGTACGCCTGGGTCGCCTCGTTCGCCAGTTCGGAGGTGTAGCGGGAGAAGCGTTCGAACAGCGTCAGCCTGCCCTTGGCTGGCTTCTGGCCGTCGAGATACTTGCCCGAGAGCACGCCGAACGCCAGCGGAGAGTAGGCCAGCAGGCCGACGGACTCGCGATGAGCGATTTCGGACAGGCCGATCTCGAAGCTGCGGTTGAGCAGATTGTATGGATTCTGGACGCTGGCGACCCGCGGCAGGCCTTGGGTTTCGGCCAGATGCAGGCAGCGCATGACGCCCCAGGGGGTGTCGTTGGAAAGCCCCACGGCGCGGATCTTGCCGGCATCCATGGCCTCTTTCAGCGCGCCCAGGGTCTCTTCCAGCGGTGTGGCATCGCTGTCGTCGCCGGGCAGATAGCCCAGCTGGCCGAAGCAGTTGACGTGCCGGTCCGGCCAGTGGAGCTGATAGAGATCGAGATAGTCGGTCTGCAGGCGCTTCAGACTCGCGTCCAGTGCCTGGTGGATCTGCTCGCGGGTATGGCGCGGGCCACCACGCAGATGCTCCATGCCCCGGCCGGCCCCTGCTGCCTTGCTGGCGATGATCAGATCGTCGCGCTTGCCACGTTTCTGTAGCCAGCTGCCGATATAGGCTTCGGTGCGTCCCTGAGTCTCGGGCTTCGGCGGCACCGGGTACATCTCGGCAGCGTCGATGAAATTGATGTCGGCGGCGATGGCGCGGTCGAGTTGCTCATGGGCTTCGGCTTCGGTGTTCTGCTCGCCGAAGGTCATCGTGCCGAGGCACAGGCGCGAGACCTGCATGTCGGTGTTGCCGAGAGGGCGTCGCTGCATGTTGCGCTCCAGAGGGTAAAAACGCCGGGTCGAGAGGAACCGGACCGTGACGAAAAAGGCGGTGAAAATCGTATGTTACTGGCGCCGCTGTGAGGCGGCAAACCCGGCCCGGGCGTCAGGGGTTGAGTCGCTGCCCGGGCAGGCGTATTCTTGCGGCCTTTCGCCGCTCGGCCCCGGTCGAGCGCGCCTGTGTAGAGTCGATTCCGACGCGCCATAGATTGTAAGAAGCGGCACGCTGTCCAGGCAGCGTGCGCTCATAGAGAACAAGAGGCGTCCAGATCGACACGGTAGTTCGGACCGTTAACGGATCCCAGTCTCCAGGGTCACTGTCAGTTATGCCACAGACGTTTTCTTTCTTTACGCGCTTCGAGTTTCAGCTGGCCACGCAGCTTAGCCATACGCGCTGGATGACGGGCTCGCCGGGCAAGCAGCGCTTCATGCTGCGCTGGTTCAAGCGTTGCGCCGACGCCGGTCACGTACCGGCGCGTTCGCTCTACGGTCGCGTCCTGATGCATCGCGGGATCTCGCCGCGGGACAAGTCGACCGGTGCTCGCTATGTGCTGCAGGCGGCCCAGCAGGGCGATAGTCACGCTCAGTATCAGGCCGGACGCATCTATGAGCTTGGCTGCTCGCAGTATCAGCCCAACGTGCATCACGCGGTGACCTGGTATGCGCGGTCCGGCGAGAATGGCCATCTCCAGGCGGCTCAGCGGCTGGCCGATGCGTATCGCCGCGGTGAGCTGGGCTTGCCCCATGACCCTGCGCGCGCGGACGAATGGCAACGCTGGGCGCTCAATCTCGCTGCAGACGGACCCAACGGCGAGACGCCTGCCGCGCTCGCCACGCACTGACCGCCCGCAACCGTCGGAGCACTCCGCTTGCATCCCGTCACCCTCCGGTGGCGGGATGAAGTCACGCCCCAACGCTGTCATGATGATGCCTCATCGGCGTCGCAAGATGAGACGGCATCATGGAGAGGGAGCCCGCAACGTGTTGCTGCCCACCCTGCTAGACATCGAAGCTTCCGGTTTTGGCCGTGGCAGTTATCCCATCGAGATCGGCTTGGCCCGGCCCGATGGGAGCCGCTGCGCGTTTCTGATTCAACCCGGCGAAGAGTGGACGCACTGGGATCCCAAGGCAGAGCTGCTGCATGGCATATCTCGGTCGCGACTGATGCGTGAAGGCCACCCGCCGATCGAAGTCGCTCGCTGGCTCAACGACGAACTCGCCTCCATCGGCATTGCCTACAGCGATAGCTGGGGCTACGACAACACCTGGCTGTCGCTGCTGTTCGACCAGGCCGGGATGCTGCCGCGATTTCGCCTGGAGGCGTTGCGGCGGTTGCTGAGCGAAGCGCAGACCGAGGGCTGGGCCGCGGCCAAGGAGCGGGTCATCGAAGCCCACGGCATCCGTCGCCACCGGGCCGGCGACGACGCCCGCCTGCTGCAGCTGACCTACAAGGCGACGCTGAATCTCGAATAGCACTTTTCTCGAATAACCACCTGCCTCGAACAGCGCGTCCTCGAACAGCGCCTTTCTCGAATAGCGCCTTTCTCGAATAGCGCCTCCTCGAACGGCCACTCATCGAACAGCGTGCAGGGCGGGCGGAACGTCCCGCGTCGATTGCCGCGCGCCAGGTCGCCCCATGTTCATGACCCAGGCTCATGAAGGCGCGGCGACGACTCAACCCTTGCCGCTGACGCTCAACAGGATCTTGCCGATATTGGCGTTGTCCGACAGGTGCTGCATCGCGGTTTCCGCTTCCTGCACCGGCCAGGTGCCGGCGATCAACGGTTTGATCTCGCCGCGGCTCAGTCGGGGCCAGACGTGCGCGTACAGCGCATCGAGAATCGCGCCTTTGGCCTTCGCCGAACGAGAGCGCAGGGTCGATCCGATCAGCCGTTGACGCTTCATCAACATCCGGCCCAGGTTGACCTGCGCTTCCAGTCCGCCCATCAGACCGATCAGCACCAGTCGGCCATCGGCGTTCAGAACCGCCAGATCCTGGGCGATATAGTCGCCACCCACCGGATCGAGAATCATGTCGGCACCACCCCAGTCCTTCACCGCGTCGACGAAGCTGCCGTCATGGCGATTCCAGCCGGCGTCCGCGCCCAGCCGATAGCAGGCTTCCAGCTTGTCGGCGCTGCCCGCGGTGACGAAACAGGGGTTGCCGAACGCGCGGCAGAGCTGAATCGCGGCCGTCCCGACGCCGCTGGCGGCGGCGTGCAGCAGTACGCGCTGGCCCGTC
Source organism: Salinicola halophyticus (assembly GCF_003206695.1). Lineage (GTDB taxonomy): Bacteria > Pseudomonadota > Gammaproteobacteria > Pseudomonadales > Halomonadaceae > Salinicola > Salinicola halophyticus. Next base: position 122,591 of record NZ_PZJN01000006.1, read on the forward strand.
TGAACCGCCCCTTCCATGTAGAGGTTGAGCCAGGCGGTCGCGAAGACTTCGGGTAGCGCGGCGGCCTCGCGCAGCCCCAGCTCCTGAGGAATCGGCAGTACCTGCGCTTCGTTGACCACCACCTGCTCGGCGTAGCCGCCGCCGGCGAGCAGGGCGCAGACCCGGTCGCCGTGGCGAAAGCGTTCAACGTCACGGCCGGTCTCGGTAATCGTTCCGCTCACTTCCAGTCCGGGAATCTCGGACTCACCCGGCGGCGGCGGATAATTGCCGCCGCGCTGCATCAGATCGGCGCGATTGATGCCTGCCCAGGCGACATCGATGCGCACGTCGTTGGCGCCGAGCGGGCCCGGATCCTCGTGGTCGCGCCAGATCAGCCGCTGGTCGTCGATGGCAATGGCTTGCATGCGAAATCCTCCTTGATGGATACGGTGGCGTCGATGAGGTGACGGTCGCGTCACGGGCTTGGTGCTTGTCGAACCGGCGCTATCGAGAATCGACACTTTCGGCGACCGTCGCTTTCGCTAATTGTCGCTTTCGCTGACCGTCTCTTTTGAACGGCGCTCGGTTTGAACGTGGCCTTTCGATACGCCGCCGATACTAGACATTGGCACCGTCAAGTTTGGCACTTTCGGCCAGACGGTCCAGCAGGGTTTCGATATCCCCCTCGGCCAGCAGCGTGCGGCGGGTCGAAACGTTGAGGAAGCCGTGTTCGACCGTGGTGTCGAGGAAGGTCAGCAGCGGCGAGTAGAACTCGGCGACATTGAGCACGCCGAGCGGTTTGGGGTGGAGGTCCAGATAGCGCCAGGTCCAGATCTCGAACAGCTCCTCGAGCGTGCCGATACCGCCGGGCAGGGCGATGAATGCGTCGGCATGTGCCGCCATCGCGGCCTTGCGCTCGTGCATGTTGTCGACCCGGATGAGCCGGCTCAGGCCGTGATGCGAGACTTCGCGCTGCACCAGGTGCTCGGGCATCACGCCGATCACTTCACCGCCTTCGGCGAGACAGGCGTTGGCCAGTCTGCCCATCAGACCGTTGCGGGCGCCACCGTAGACCAGGCCCCAGCCGCGCCTGGCAATTGCTGCGCCTAGAGCTTCCGTCGCCTCGGCGAAACGTGGATCGTTGCCTTCGCGTGACCCCAGATAAACACAGATTTGCACGCTGTCACTCCTGAACGAAGAAAGAGGATGGGAACGGTGGCGATCAGGGAATGCTGGCAGCGACGTCGTACTCTGCGTCGAGCCAGCGACCGATGGCGTTGTCGCCGCAGAGATGATGGGCGTACTGCGTATGCAGGCAGCGCACCTGATCCCAGTTGGTGATTCCGCCGACGCCGCGTTCACGCATCAATTGCGAGTAACCGCGCTGTTCGACCGCCTCGCGTTGCGCGTCGGTCATGAAATTCCAGCGCTGGCGGACATAATCGGCGTGGCTTTGGTGATAGCTGGCGAGCCATTCGGGCTCCTGCTGCAGCCGGGCTTCCAGCTCCTTGATCACGCCGCTGGCCTCGAGCCGCGACAGCACGACCTTGAGCCGCTCGCAGGAGAGCCAGTAAAGGGTCGGGAAGGGCGCGTCATCGACGATCGGTGCCATGCGCAGCACCAGCGGGCGGCCGAGGCCATCGGTGGCGGCGACTGCCTCCAGGCCCCGGGGCGGGCGACCCAACTGCTCGGCGATCGTGGCCAGTTGCGCTTCGGTCGGTGCCTGATCAGGGTGAATCACCATGGGAAGAATCCCGTATGGCTAGATCCGTTATGGCTAGATCCGTTATGGCTAGGTCCGTTATGGCTAGGTCCGGTATGGCTAGGTCCGGTATGACTTAGTCCGTTATGGCTTGGTCCAGTATGAATTAGTCCAGCATGACCTCGGTCCAGCATGATTTCAGTCCAGTATGATCTTGTGGGAGCGAGCCACGGCGCGGTAGAAGGCCTGGCTCAGCTGCATCGGCGTGGGCGAATAGAGGTAGTCGCGCAGCAGATGATCGCGGGCACGCTCGACCAGCACGGTATGCAGCCGATTGAACGGCGCATCATAGTCGTAGGGATCCGGGCCCGGCAAACGCAGGTGCGGATAGTCGGCCAGACGCTCCAGGAAATAGTGCTCCAGCACACGCTCGATCGCACGATGGCGTTCATGATCGTCGGGATCGATCCACAGGTCGAAGTCGATCGACATGCGAGGGTTATCCGCGTCGCGCCAGATCCGCAGTACGAGCTGCGGTCAGGGCGATCAGGTCGGTGGGTGCCAGCGACAGCTCCAGGCCGCGACGACCGCCGCTGACATGGACCGTTTCCAGGTTGATGGCGCTCTCATCGATGAAGGTCGGCAGCGACTTCTTCTGGCCCAGCGGGCTGATGCCGCCGACCAGATAGCCGGTGCTGCGTTCGGCCGTGGCGATCTCGGCCATGCGCGCCTTGCGCGTGCCGGTGGCCTTGGCCAGCGCCTTGAGATCCAGCGAGGCATCGACGGGCACCAGCGCGACCACCAGACGACCATCGTCGAGCTGAGCGAGCAGCGTCTTGAACACACTGGCGGGAGTTAGCGCGAGCGCCCGAGCGGCGTCCAATCCGTAGGATTCCGAGTCATTCTCCAGCTCGTAGCTGGTGACCTGGTGGGCAATGCCGTGGGACTCCAGTAGCCGTATCGCGGGTGTCATGAGCCAACTCCTGGGCCTCGACGGCGGGCGGGAAGCCCGGACATGTTGCCAAGCTGATCACGCGATGGCGACGCCTTTGTCGTCGACGCTGCCATGGCGATGAATGGACGATGTGCCCTGGCCGATCATTATGCAAGCCGCGAGACGTGACTGTCGCATGCCGAGTTGCGGGTTCTCTCGACGATGGCCGGCTCGACGATGGCCGGCCCGATGATTGGCTGGCCCGACGATTGCCTGGCCCGAGGATTAATTGGCTTAGAGTCGGTCCGGATCCCGGGCTCGTCGCTACACCAGGCGTTGGCCGCGATAGTCCTGCCATGCTTCGGCCAACGGTGCCGCGAGACACTCTCGCAGATGGGCGGGCAGTGAATCGCGCGCCGTCTCGAACGCCTCGAATTGGCGATTGTGCAACCAGCAGTAGGCCCAGGCACAGGCCTCGTCGTCGTCCCGGGGGCGGGGCTTTCCCGGCATCTGCACCAGCAGGAACAGCGACGTTCTCGCGGCCCAGCGCGGCGGGGTAGCGTCGCCGCTCCAGTGCGTCAGCGTGGCACCGTCCGGCGTCGATTCGGGCTCCCCCAGCTTGGCGATGCGCGCCGTATCGGCCAGAATCATGGCCAGACGGTCGGGATCGGCCTGTCCCAGCAGGAGCCAGTGTCCGACCAGTTTCGAGTTGCCGGCCAACACCCGAGCGTAGAAGGGTCGAGGGGAAGCATTGTCCGCAAGGTCAGGCCGCTCGCACATGTTCGTCAATCCATTTCGATGATGAGATCACTATCGTGAACTTCGATTTTGCCACGCGTATCGATCGCCGCCAGCACCCTACCAAGAAGTGGCAGCAGTACGATGAAGATGTCCTGCCGCTGTGGGTCGCCGACATGGACTTCCGCTCACCACCGGCCGTGCTCGACGCGCTCGAGTCGCGTGTCGAGCACGGCGTATTCGGCTACGGCGGGGTGCCGGAGAGTTTAAAGCAAGCGCTGAACGACTGGAGCCGACACCATTACGACTGGACGATCGACACCGCGTGGCAGCTGTGGGTGCCCGGTGTGGTTCCGGCGCTCAATCTGGCGGCGATGGCGTTCAGCGAGCCGGGCCAGGGCGTGCTCACCGCGACTCCGATCTATCCGCCGTTTCTGAGCGTGGCCGACAATGTCGGTCGCGAGGCGCAGACATTCGAACTGGCCGAACCCGTGACAGCCGGCGGGCCCTGGCGGCTCGATCTCGAGGCGCTGGAGGCGGCGATCCAGCCCAATACTCGCGTGTTGCTATGGTGCCATCCGCATAACCCTACCGGGCGCGTGTGGAGTGCCGATGAGCTCGAGGGGCTCGCTAGACTGGCGGTGCGCCACGATCTGATCGTCGTTTCCGACGAGCTGCACTGCGATCTGATTCTCGACCCTTCGCAGCCGCACCGTCCGCTCGGCCAGCTGTGCCCCGAGCTGGCGGATCGGCTGATCACGCTATGGGCACCGTCCAAGACGTTCAATATTGCCGGGCTGTCGGCCGCCTGCGCGATCATTGCCGACGATGACCTGCGGCGGCGGTTCCAGGTCGCGGCTGCCGGCCTCATGCCCGGCGTCAACGTGCTCGGCTTGAGCGCATCGCTGGCGGCTTATACCGACTGCGAGGCGTGGCGTCAGGCGTTGCTGGGCGAGCTGCGAGACAACCTGGCCATGGTGGAAGCACATGTTTCGCGCTGGCCGGGCGTCACGATGTCGACACCGGAGGCGACCTATCTGGCATGGCTGGACTTTCGTCACAGCGCGTTGGCCGATTCGCCGCAGCAGCACCTGCTCGAGGAAGCACGGGTAGCGCTCTCCGACGGTGCCGATTTTGGCTGGCCCGGATTCGTTAGGCTCAACTTCGGCATGCCGCGGAGTTGGCTGGAGGAAGCACTGCTACGGCTGGATCGCCTGCTTTCCGATTGAGACCCAAAAGATATCCGGCGCCGAGAACGTTCGGCGCCGGCTATCGTCGGGCGTGTTCAGTAATCGGGCATGTTCAGTAAAGCATGGCGAACAGTCGGCGGCGGTAGGTGACCGTCAGCGGATGCTCGGCACCCAGGGCGTCGAAAACCCGCAGTAATGTCTTGCGGGCGGCGTCTTCGCCATAGGCGCGGTCGCGCTTCATCACCGTCAGTAGCGCCTCGAGTCCGGTCTCGTACTGGCCGTCGGCGATCTGGCGCATGGCACGCTGATACTGGGCTTCGCTGTCGTCGCGTTCACCCAGCGCATCGATCTCGGCCTGACTCAAGGCCTCCTCGCCAAATTCGATACGCGCTCGCACGCCGCGTGCCTTCGCCGCATCGCGGTGTTCCGGCGGCAGATTATCGAGAATCTGCTTGGCCTCGTCGGTCCGGCCAGCGGCCACTCGTACGCCAGCGAGATCGATCTGGTAATCGTAATGTTCCGGATACTGCTGGATCAGTTCCTGATAGATCGCCTCGGCGGTGTCGGTGTCGCCAGAGGCCAGTGCCGCTTCGGCCATCTCTTCAGGGCTCTGCGACGCTTCGGCCGGCGCCTCGAGATACTTGCCCAGCCATTCACGTATCTGCTTCTCGGGTAGCGCGCCCTGAAACTGGTCGTAGAGCTGGCCCTGGGAAATCAATTTGACGTCCGGCACCGAGCGCACGCCCAGCTGCGAGGCGATCTGGGGGAAGGCCTCGGTATCGAGGCGCGCCAGCACGAAGGCCCCGGCATACTCTTTGGCGAGTTTCTCCAGCACCGGTTTCAGCGTCTGGCACGACTCGCTCGAATTGGCCCAGCTCTGCAGCAGCACCGGATGTTGCATCGAACCATCGAGCACGACCTGCTGAAAGTTTTCCAGCGTGACGTCGACGATGACGTCTTCCGCGGCAACGGTGTTGCCGGCGCCATTCTGACGGCTTTCTTCGGGGCCGGTCAGCGGCTGTCCGGTACGTGGATCGACGATAGCCATGTGAAAAACCCTTGAAGTTCGATTCGAGATTGATGAGTGTTATGTGGGTCATGAGACGCCGATTCAACCCCCGACGTTCGACTCACCCTTTGGAATCCGCTATCTCGATGGATTTATCTCGCCTACTCAAGCGCACGCTGGTCTTCGTGCTGGCGCTCTTGCTCTTCATCGTCGTGCTGCTGTTGGGACCTGGCTACATGCTGGCTTCCCAGCAGGTACCGATGCATGCCGACTGGCAGGGCGCCGATCGTTCTTCGAGCGGATTGGCGCCGGATCCGGGAGAGGCTCGCGAGGCAGTCGTTCAGGTCTATGCGGCGCGCACCTTCGAGTGGCGCGGCGCATTCGGCGTGCATACCTGGATCGCGACCAAGGCCGAGGGTGCCAGCCGCTATCGCGTCTATCAGGTACTGAGCTGGCGTCGGCCCACGGTGGAAACGGGCTATGCGCAGCCGGATCGCCAATGGTACGGCAATCCACCGACGCTGCTGGCGGATATCCGAGGAGACCAGGCGGCGAGGGCGATCGACGGGATCGAGCGTGTGGTACCCGACTATCCTGATCCTGATCGTTACCGGATCTGGCCCGGACCCAATAGCAACACTTTCATCGCCTGGGTAGTGCGGCAGGTGCCCGAACTGTCGGTGGACTTTCCGCCCAACGCGATCGGCAAGGATTATCTCCCCGGACAGCTCGTGGCGCGAACGCCCACCGACACCGGCTACCAGCTATCGCTGGGCGGTCTGTTCGGCGTCATGCTGGCCTGGGACGAGGGCTTAGAGCTGGACCTGCTGGGGCTGACGGTCGGCGTCGACTGGCAGTCACCGGCGCTCAAGCTGCCCGGTATCGGCCGCGTTGGCATGGCGCAGCCTACCGGCAGTACCGGAGCGCGCGAAGTCGAGCAGGAGGTGCCGTAGCGCCATGTCACCGCGTTTCCGGCTCCCCTCTTTTGCCGATCATCTCTTGTTCGTCGCGCCGTGGCGCTCGTGGTCGCCGGGTCATTCGGTCGCGGCGGCCTGAGGAATCTCGTCGACCCCGGCACGGGCTTCGGCCTCGACGAAGACTCGCTTGACGCTCTCGTTTTTTTGCTTGATCTCGCTATCCAGCTTGGCAATGGTGCTTTCGATCCGCTCGGCGGGCGTGCCGCGGGCGAAACGCACGCTGAGATTGACCAGGATGAAGTTCGGACCCATGTGCATGGTCAGCACCTCATTGACCCCTTCGACACCGTCGGCTTCGGCGGCAAGCTGGCGAATGCTCTCGACGACGTGCGGATTGGCACTCTCGCCGATCAGCAGGCCTTTGGTCTCCATCGCCAGCCAGATCGCAGTACCGCCAAGGATCAGGCCGATGATCACCGAGGCGATACCGTCGAACAGCAGAATGCCCGTCCACTGGGACAACGCCACGCCAGCCAGTGCCACCAGCAGGCCGAGCAGGGCGGCGGAGTCCTCGAAGATGACCACGAACATCGAGGGATCCTTGCCCCGGTGCACGGCCTCTACGTAGCTCCACTTGCCCTTGGTCTTGCGGAATTCATTGAGTGCGAAGGCCCAGGAGGCGCCCTCGAACAGAATGCCCAGCCCGAGCACGATATAGTTGACCAGTGGCGACTCGATCGGCTCGGGGTGGAGAATATGCATCACCCCCTCGTAGAGTGAGACGCCGGAGCCGACCGCAAAGATCAGCAGGGCGACCACGAAGCTCCAGAAATAGACTTCCTTGCCATGACCGAAGGGAAATTGCGGGCTGGGTGGCTGTTTGGCCCGTTTCATCCCGAACAGCAGCAAAACCTGATTGCCGGTGTCCACCACCGAGTGGATGCCTTCGGAAAGCATGGCCGAGCTGCCGGTGATGGTGGCTGCGACGAACTTGCTGATCGCGATGAGCAAGTTGCCGCCCATGGCGGCGTAGATGACTGGTTTGGATTCCGCCATGTCATTGACTCCCTGTCAGATGGTTTGCAGTTCGGTAGGTACGCTGTGATCAGCGACCCGAATCCGGCCAGTCGATGGTGTTTTCGCGGCCGTCCGGCAGAACCTGCCAGAAGCGGTCGGGGTCGTCACCGGGTTGCCAGCCGCCGAGAGAGCAGCGTGCCTCGCAGCCCAGTTCACGCGCGGCGTCGCGGGCGCAGTCGGTATCTCGCGGCCACGGCGTGGCGTCGCAATCGAACCACAGGCTGGCATAGCGGTCTGCCGCGCGCTCGACGAGCATGACGCCGATGGCGCGTTCGGCGCCCGCTGCCCTGCCGCGCCAGATTCCCTTGCCGGCGCGGTCGAGGGTCATCTCGCCATCGCCGAGCGCCTCGCGCAGCCACCGGGTGATGGCGTCGATATCGGCGACCGCCAGGTAGATTTCGATATCAGGAAAACGCTCCATGGGTTCCTCAGGCAAATAGCCGCTCGAGTGTGGCTTCGTAGATGCGGCTCAGGGTATCGAGGTCGTCGGCACGGATGCGTTCGTTGACCTGGTGGATAGTGGCATTGACGGGACCCAACTCGATCACCTGTGTGCCCAGTGTAGCAATGAAGCGACCGTCGGACGTGCCGCCGGAAGTCGAGAGCGCCGGGCGGTGCCCGGTGATCGTCTCGCAGGCGTCCTGCGCGGCCTCGAGCAGCTCGCCCGCCGCGGTCAGGAAAGGCTCGCCGTTGAGCGTCCAGTCGAGCTGGTAGTCGAGTCCATGCGCGGCGAGCTTGTGCTCGACCCGCTCGCGCAGCTGATCCTGGGTGACTTCGCTTGAGTAGCGGAAGTTGAACGTCACTTCCAGCTCGCCGGGAACGACATTGGTGGCGCCGGTCCCCGCATAGAGGTTGGAAATCTGGAAGCTGGTCGCCGGGAAGAAGTCGTTGCCGGCATCCCACGGTTCGTTGACCAGCTCGGACAGCACTGGCAGCGCCTGGTGAATCGGATTGCGCGCCAGATGCGGATAGGCGACGTGGCCCTGAATGCCGCGCACGCGCAGCACGCCGCCCAGCGACCCGCGGCGGCCGTTCTTGATCACGTCGCCGAGCTGTCGGGTCGAGGAGGGCTCGCCGACGATGCAGTAGTCCAACGGCTCGTGGCGCTCGCGCAGACGCTCGACGACCGCGCGGGTACCATGGATCGCGGGCCCTTCCTCGTCGGCCGTGATCAGGAAGGCGATCCGGCCGTGATGATCGGGATGGGCGGCAACGAAGCGCTCGGCTGCCGTCACCATGGCCGCCAGACTGCCTTTCATGTCGGCGGCGCCGCGACCGCAGAGAAAGCCGGCGTCATCGATGACCGGCTCGAACGGCGGATGATCCCATTCGCGCTCCGGGCCGCTGGGCACCACGTCGGTATGGCCGGCGAAGGCCAGCAGCGGGCCGTGCTGGCCGCGCGTCGCCCAGAAGTTTTCGATGCCGCCGATCGTCATCCGCTCGACCTGAAAGCCGATGCGCTCCAAACGTTCGATCATCAGTGTCTGACAGCCGTGATCGTCCGGGGTCACCGACGGTCGCTCGAGCAGTTCGAGCGCCAGCGCCAGCGTGGCCGAGCGGGCGGTAGACGGTGACGCTATCGTCCGTGACGCTTGAGACATGCCTTTCTCCAGGGCGGCCGACCGGCAGGGCCGGATCAATTGTGAGCGTGAAGGGATTCGTTGAGAGCGACTGCACTCTTGTTGGTGCGGCACTCCAGGCGACCGGTCACCGAGTGTCGCATGAACAGCAGATCGTCCTGGCCCGCGAGTTCCCGGGCAGCGACCGTTTGGACCGCCTCGCCCCGATCGTCGAGCACGGTGACCTTGGCGCCGGCCGTGACGTACAGCCCGGCTTCGACGGTGCAGCGGTCGCCCAGCGGGATGCCGAGGCCGGCGTTGGCGCCGACCAGGCAGTTTTCGCCGATCTTGATCACCACGTTGCCGCCGCCCGAGAGCGTTCCCATCGTCGAGCAGCCGGCGCCCAGATCCGAGCCCTTACCGACGAACACGCCAGCGGAGATACGGCCTTCGACCATGCCCGGGCCTTCGGTGCCGGCATTGAAGTTGCAGAAACCCTCATGCATGACCGTGGTGCCTTCGCCCAGGTGCGCGCCGAGACGCACGCGGGCGGTATCGCCGATGCGGATCCCTTTGGGCACGACGTAGTCGGTCATCTTGGGGAACTTGTCGACACAGTCCACGGAGAGCGGACGTCCGGCGAGACGGGCCTTGAGACGACGTGCCGGCAGCTCTTCGACATCGATGGCGCCTTCGTTGGTCCAGGCGATGTTCTTGAGCAGACCGAACATGCCGTCGAGCTTGACGCCATGGGGCTTGACCAGTCGATGAGAGAGCAGATGCAGCTTGAGATAGACCTCCGGCACGCTGGTCGGCGCGCGATCCTCATCCAGAAAGACCGCAACCAGCGGGCGCTGCGCGTCGGCAAAGGCCTCGGCGATGTCGGCCTGATCGTCGTCACCGGCGTCGCGCAACGCCGTCGCGAGCTTGGCGGTGTGTTCCGGCAGAAAGCTGACGACGTCGGCGGCTTCGTCGGCGCCCAGCGCCTGGCGTGCGGCCGTTACGAGGTTGTCGTCGGGCTGGTGCAGCGGTGCCGGATAGTAGATTTCGAGCCAGTCGCCCTGGCTGTTCTGGGTGCCGATTCCTAGCGCGAAGCTCAGCATCGCAGGTTCCTCATGATGGTCGAAAAGTCGTCGAGATCGTCAGTGCGGGCGGCATCGCTCGGGTCTCTCTCAAGAGACCAGCATGCTCAAGAGACCAGCGCGGCGTAGCGGTCGGCGTCGAATCCGACGATCAAGGTGTCTTCGCTGCCGCTCTCGGTATGCTGCCGGTCCGTTCGTTGCAGGATCGGGCGCTTGATCAGGGTCGGGTTGGCGAGCATCAGCTCACGGGCCCGCTCGGCGTCGAGTGGCTGCTTGTCCGCGGGGTCGAGCTGGCGCCAGGTGGTGCTGCGAGTATTGAGCAGCGTCTGCCAGTCGGCGCCGGCGAGGAAGGCATCCAGTTGCCGTGGATCGAGGCCATCCTCGCGCAGATCGTGAAATCGATACGCCACGTCCATCGCATCGAGTTGGCGCCGGGCCTTGCGGCAGGTATCGCAGGTCTTGATGCCGTAAACGGTGATGGTCATGTCACGAGCCCGTTGTGCGCTTCTCAGAAAGCGGCCGATTATAGGCGCCCGCGGACGGGAGCTCAAAAAATCGTCAGAAACGACGGTTGATATGACAGCAGACGGCCCGAAGAAACGCTGCCAAGAACAGCGCCCGCCCATGGCGGCGAACAGACGGCTTCGCTGCCGCGACGGCATGCTACACGTCGAGCACCTCGTACAGGCGCGCCCGCAGACGCGCCTGGGCTTCCGGGTCGGTCAGCGGTTGCCCGCGCTTGTCGGTGATGAAGAAGACGTCTTCGACTCGCTCACCGAGGGTGGCGATCTTCGCCGTCGACAGGGCGATGTCCTGCTCCATGAAGATGCGGCCGACGCGAGCCAGCAAGCCGGGGCGGTCGGGCGCGATCAGCTCCAGCGAGGTGCGGGCGTTGGCCGGGTCCTGCTCGATGATGACTTCGACCGGGACCCGAAAATGCTTCAGCTGGCGCGGGGTGTGGCGGCTGACGATCTGGGGATAGTCGTCGGGATCGTCCAGCTCTTCCACCAGATGGCGACGAATCGTTTCCAGGCGCGCGGGATCGCGGATGGCGTCGTCGTCGTCATCCAGCAGGATGAAGGTGTTGAGCGTCCAGTCGTCGCTGGAGGTGGCGATGCGGGCATCGTGGATCGACAGGCCCAGCTGCTCGATGGCGGCAGCGGTGGCGGCAAACAGGTCGTCCGCCGAGCGGGTGTGGATGAAGAGTTTGGTGCCGCCTTCGGTCATGTCCTCGCTGGGGGCGCTGACCAGGATCAACGGCAGATGATCGTCGTGATGGGCGAGGATGCCCTGTGTCTGCCAGGCGACTTCGCTGGAGGTGTACTGCAGGAAGTAGTCTTCGCCGAAGGTTTGCCACAGCCGGGTGACGCGTGCCACGTCGGCGCCGACTGCCCGCAGCAGCCCCAGTGCTTCCTCGCGGGTTTCGCTGACCCAGCCCTGGCGATCGACGGTGTTATCGAGGCCGCGGCGCAGCACGCGGCGGGTCTCGGTGTAGAGCTGGCGCATCAGCGACGCACGCCAGCCGTTCCAGAGCGTCGGATTGGTGGCGCTGATGTCGGCGACGGTGAGTACGTAGAGGTAGTCGAGATGAGTTTCGTCGCGCACGGTGCGAGCGAAGCCATGAATCACGTCCGGGTCGGAAATGTCCCGCTTCTGGGCCGTCTTCGACATCAGCAGGTGATGTTCGACCAGCCAGGCGACCAGCCGGGTGTCCCAGTTCGATAGCGCATGACGGCGGCAGAACTCGGCGGCATCGACCGCGCCAAGCTCCGAATGGTCGCCGCCACGGCCCTTGCCAATATCGTGATAGAGCCCGGCGATCCACAGCAGCTCGAGCTTGGGCAGCTTTTGGATGACATCGATGGCAACGGTGTATTCGTCGGTGTCGCGCTCCTCGCGAAACCGTTGCAGGAAGCTGAGCAGGCGCAGGGTGTGCGCATCGACGGTGTAGATGTGAAAAAGGTCGTGCTGCATCAACCCGATCGCCTCGCCGAACTCCGGGAGGTACTTGCCCAGCACCCCGTAGCGGTTCATGCGCGTGAGCTGAGTCGGGACGTCGCCGCCGCTGCGCAGCAGTTCCATGAACAGGCTTTGGTGGCGCAGGTCATCGCGGAATGTATCGTCGATCAGATGGCGGTGATCGCGGATCTTGCGAATGGTGTCGGCGCGCACGCCCTCGATTTCCGGATGCTGGGCCATCAACAGGAACAACTCGAGCAGCGCGTCGGGCCGATGCACGAAGACGTTGGGGTGGCGATGCTGGATGTAGCCGCCTCGAATCTCGAAGCGAGCGTTGATCGGCTTGATCGCCAGTGATTCGCCGGCGTGGAGAATCACTTCGTCGAAATGCTGCAGCAGCATGTCGTTGAGGCCGGCCAGGGCGGTGACGTGCCGGTAGTAGGCTTTCATGAACTGCTCGACGGCCAGTCGCTGGGGCGTGTCGACATAGCCGAATAGCTTGGCCAGGGAACGCTGATGATCGAACAGCAGTCGATCTTCGGCACGGCCGGCGATCATGTGCAGGCCGTAGCGAACCTGCCATAGAAAGGCCTGACCCTGGCTCAGAATTCTGAGTTCGGCATCGTTCATGAAGCCCTGGGCGACTACGTCCTCGTAGCGCAGCGGCCCGAAGTGGCGCTTGGCGACCCAGCCGATCATCTGGATGTCGCGAAGTCCTCCCGGCGCGCTCTTGAGATTGGGCTCCAGGTGATACTCGGAATTGTTGTGCTTGTAGTGGCGAGTGATCTGCTCTTGCCATTTGCCTTCGAAAAACGCCGCCGACGACCACATCTGCTGGGTCGACAGGCGTGCTCTCATGGCTTCGCGCAGACTTTCCGGTCCCGCCAGGGTCCGGGTTTCCAGTAGATTGGTGATGACGGTGATGTCGCCGCGGGCCTCGCGTTCGCAGTCGGCGAGCGAGCGCACGCTCTGTCCGACCTCGAGACCGATATCCCACAGGAAGGTGATGAAGCCGGTCAGCGATTCGCGGTAGGGCGTGTCATCGTCGTGTCTCAGCAGCAACAGCAGGTCAATGTCAGAGTGGGGGTGGAGCTCGCCGCGGCCGTAACCGCCCACCGCGAGCAGGGCGACGTTGGCATCCGGCCAGTCGAAACGCTCCCAGGCGACCTGCAGCAGCCGGTCCAGGCACCAGGCGCGGCCGTAGACCAGGTCGCGCACATCGGCGCCTTTGCGGAAGCGTTCGTCCAGGCGATCGCGGATCGTCTGCAGTGCCTGCTTGAACAGCGGGATCGGGTGCCGTTCCAGCGCCAGCGCCTCGCGAAAGGCCGCTGCATCGAAAAGGGTCGTGTCCGGATGAAAGCGGTAGTGATGCAGCAGCATGCGGCGGGCGTCTCCCAGGGTGAAACGGTAGCGGGACGAAGCGGTGGCGGGGCGATCAAGCCTTCAGAAAGCTGAAGTCTTCATCGGAACGGGCGGTCAGGACTTCCACCCCGGACGCGGTCACCAGCAGGGTGTGTTCCCACTGAGCCGACAGGCTCTTGTCCTTGGTGACCGCGGTCCAGCCATCCTTCAACACCTTGGTGCGATAGCCGCCGGCGTTGAGCATCGGCTCGATGGTCAGGCACATGCCTTCGGCGAGTTCGGCATCGGCCTCTTCCGCGTAACCGTCGTAGTGCAGCACCTGGGGTTCTTCGTGAAATCCGGCGCCGATGCCATGGCCGCAGAAATCCCGGACCACCGAATAGCCGGCTTTCTCGGCATGGTCCTGGATGACTCGGGCGATGGCCGACAGCTTGGCCCCCGGGCGAACCTCGGCGATACCTTTATACAGGCTCTCCCGAGTGACACGGCAAAGGCGCTCGCCCTGGATGGTATCGCCGATCACGAACATCATGCTGCTGTCGCCGTGGTAGCCGTCCGGCGTCTTCACGGTGATGTCGATATTCATGATGTCGCCGTTCTTGAGCTTCTTGTCGGCATCGGGGATGCCGTGGCAGACGACGTGATTGATCGAGGTGCAGATCGACTTCGGAAAGCCGTGGTAATCGAGGCAGGCGGAGACCGAGCCGAGCTCCTGAACGATGAAGTCGTCGCAGAGTCTGTCCAATTCTTCGGTGGAAACGCCGGCGCGCACATGGGGCGTGATCATTTCCAGTACCGCGGCGGCCTGACGGCCGGCTTCGCGCATCTTTTCGATCTCTTCAGGCGTCTTGCGTGGAATGTTCATGCGTTCTCGCAATGGGGGGCGATGGGGAAGATGAAGAGTCGCGAAACAGGGTGGACGTCCACCGGGATGCCGGGGTTAAGACGTCTGTCGGCTTCATCTTGCGTGCGTTCTATGGTATAAATCCGCGCGCTTGACTGCAATTGCCCGTCTATCAGTCCCGAAGACTGCCTGTCTGTCAGTCCTCGAGATGAGACGGTCAGGATGGCCTGCGACAGCATTCCATCGGCACGAGCGAGTAGCGACGACGGCATTCGAGTGAGTGCTGCGTCATAAAAAACACACACGCACCGGCACATGGTCCCGGGTGCCGCGTTGGCTTAGCCAAGCGGTCGGATCCATGGGGTGTGTGGAAGCCTAACCCGATTCTTCAGGAGTCATCATGGCACAAGTCAATATGCGTGACCTGCTCAAGGCAGGCGCACACTTCGGTCACCAGACCCGTTACTGGAACCCGAAGATGGGTCAGTACATCTTCGGCGCACGTAACAAGATCCACATCATCAACCTCGAGCACACGCTGCCGGCTCTGCTGGAAGCGACCAGTGTCGTCGAGAAGATGGCGTCTTCCAGCAACAAGATCCTGTTCGTCGGCACCAAGCGTTCCGCCAGCAAGATCATCAAGCAGGAAGCCAATCGTGTGGGTCAGCCGTTCGTCAACCATCGCTGGTTGGGCGGCATGTTGACCAACTTCAAGACCATTCGTCAGTCGATCAAGCGTCTGCGCGAACTCGAAAGCATGCGCGAAGATGGCACGTTCGAGAAGCTGACCAAGAAAGAAGTTCTGATGGCGACCCGCGAGCAGGACAAGCTCGAGCGCTCCATCGGCGGTATCAAGGACATGGGCGGCCTTCCGGACGCGCTGTTCGTGATCGACGTCGACCATGAGCGCATCGCGATCAACGAAGCCAACAAGCTGGGCATCCCGGTTATCGGTGTCGTCGATACCAACTCCAATCCGGATGGCGTCGATTACGTCATCCCGGGTAACGATGACTCCATTCGCGCCATCCAGATCTACGTTCAGGCCATCGCCGATGCCTGCGGCAAGGCGAAGGAAGGCAACCCCGACGAATTCGTCGAGGTGAGCGAGACTGACGAGACCAGCGAAACCAGCGACGCCGCCGCCCAGTAAACGAGTTGGAAAACGGCGTCGAGTCTGCGCTGGGCGTGCCCTTTAAGGGTGGCAATCGTCTGGCCGATATTGGCCAGATCAACAGCGCAGACTAAAAGGGGGCCCGAGAGCCCCCTTTTTACACCCGCGACGACGCACAGCTAGCGCCGTCGCTAGATGAAACCGCGATTCTCAGGGGTAGAACATGGCAGCTATCAGCGCTTCTCTAGTCAAGGAACTGCGCGAGCGTACCGGTCTCGGCATGATGGAGTGCAAGAAAGCACTGACCGAAGCCGATGGCGACATCGAGCGTGCGATCGAAGATCTGCGCAAGAACTCCGGCCTGAAGGCCGCCAAGAAGGCAGGCCGTATCGCCGCCGAAGGCGCGATCCTGACCCAGGTTGCCGAAGACGGCAGCTACGCCGCGATGCTGGAAGTCAACTCGGAAACTGACTTCGTGTCCCGCGACGACAACTTCCGGGGCTTTGCCAACAAGGTGCTGGCCAAGGTTTTCGAGACCAAGTCCGAAGACATTGCCGCGATCATGGATGGTGAGCTGGAAGACGCTCGCAACCAGCTGGTGCAGAAGATCGGTGAAAACATCTCCGTCCGTCGTGCGGTTGTCGTCGATGCGCCGGAAGGCGGTGTCGTCGGTGCCTACGTCCATGGTGATCGTATCGGCGTTCTGACCGTGCTCACGGGCGGCAACGCGGAAGTGGCCAAGGACATCTCCATGCACGTGGCCGCGATCAACCCGGTCGTCGCGCGTCCGGACGATATGCCGCAGTCACAGCTCGACAGCGAAAAGGCGATCATCCTGGCCCAGCCGGACATGGCGGGCAAGCCAGAGCAGATCGCCGAGAAGATGGTCCAGGGCCGTCTCAAGAAATACCTGGCGGAAAACAGCCTGACCGAGCAGCCGTTCGTCAAGGATCCGAACCAGACCGTTGCCGAGTATGCCAAGACAGCGGGCGGTGAAGTGGTCGGTTTCACACGCTTCGAAGTGGGTGAAGGTATCGAGAAGGAAGAAGTCGACTTCGCCAAGGAAGTGAGGGAACAGGCTCGCCGCAGCTAAGTCCGACAGGCTGCGTCTTGCAGGGCCAAGTTTCAAGCAGTGCCCGGAGCGGGGGCGTCAGGTATCATCGCCTGGCCTCGGCTCCATCACATGGCGTGCGCGAAAGCGCACGCCATTGCGTATCCGGTAGATGAGAAGCCATCTAGCCGATTGCCGAACCGACTCGCCATCTCCAGGAGAGAGTGACATGACCGACGTCATCGACCGAACCGCCAAGCCCAGTGAGCGTGGCGATAAATCCGAGCGCGGTGATAAATCCAAGTACAAGCGCATATTGCTGAAGCTGTCGGGCGAGGCGCTGACCGGCGAGCAGGAGTTCGGTATCGATCCCAAGGTGCTCGATCGCATGGCATTGGAAATCGGGCAGCTGGTGGGTATCGGTGTCCAGGTCGGTATCGTGGTCGGTGGTGGCAATCTGTTCCGCGGCGCTGCACTGCACGCGGCGGGCATGGATCGAGTCACCGGCGATCATATGGGCATGTTGGCCACGGTGATGAACGCGCTGGCGATGCGTGACGCTCTCGAGCGCTCCAACATCCGCTCGCGGGTGATGTCGGCGATTCCCATGAGCGGTGTCGTCGAGCATTATGACCGCCGTTCCGCGATTCGCTATCTGACGTCCGGGGACGTGGTCATCTTTTCGGCGGGTACGGGTAATCCGTTTTTCACCACCGACTCGGCGGCTTGCCTGCGCGGTATCGAGATCGATGCCAACGTGGTGGTCAAGGCCACCAAGGTCGACGGTGTCTACGACAAGGATCCGGTCAAGCATCCGGATGCCGTGAAATATGAGCAACTCAGCTACGATGACGTACTGGACCAGAAGCTGGGAGTGATGGATTTGACCGCCATCTGTCTGGTGCGTGACCATGATATGCCGGTTCGTGTCTTCGACATGACCAAACCTGGCGCCCTGTTGAATCTGGTGGTCGGTGGGCGAGAAGGCACGCTGATTGATTGAGGTTTAGGACATGATCGACGATATCAAGAAAGACGCTGGCGCGCGGATGCAGAAGAGTCTGGAAGCGCTCCAGAGCAATTTCCACAAGATCCGCACGGGGCGAGCACATCCGAGCATCCTCGACGCGGTGATGGTGGAGTACTACGGCAGTCACATGCCGATCAACCAGGTCGCCAACATCATCATCGAAGACGCCCGTACTCTGGCGGTGACGCCCTGGGAACGCTCGATGGTGGGCAAGGTCGAGAAGGCGATCATGACGGCGGATCTGGGGCTGAATCCGGCCACCGCCGGCACCGTGATTCGCGTGCCGATGCCGCCACTGACCGAGGAGACTCGCCGCCACTATATCAAGCAGGCGCGTGGCGAGGCCGAGAATGCGCGAGTGGCGATTCGCAACGTTCGGCGTGACGCCAATGGCGATCTCAAGACGCTGCTCAAGGATAAAGAGATCACCGAGGACGATCAGCGTCACGGCGAAGAGGAGATCCAGAAGTTGACCGACAAGCACGTCAGCGAAATCGATCGCCTTCTGGAAACCAAGGAACACGACCTGATGCAGGTATAAGGGTCGGGGCGCCCAGGTTCGTCCGCGGGCGCCACCAACCACCTGTCTTGCGAGCTATCATGACAGACATGCAGTCGCGTGACGCTCAGGCGCTGCCGTCGATTCCACGTCACGTGGCGATCATCATGGACGGCAATAACCGCTGGGCGCGCGCTCGGGGTCTCTCCAGCGCACAGGGGCATCGTGCTGGTGTGGAATCGCTGCGCGCGGTCATCCGGCGCGCGGCGGAGCGGCGTATCGAGACCCTTACGCTATTCGCCTTTTCCAGCGAAAACTGGCGCCGACCGTCGGCCGAGGTCAGTGCGCTGATGGAGCTTTTCATGCTGGTGCTTAAGCGTGAGGTCAGAAAGCTCCACGAAAACGGCATTCGACTCACCATCATCGGCGATCGTCAGCGCTTCTCGTCATCCTTGCGAAAGCATATGGAGCGTGCCGAAGCGCTGACGCGCGACAATTTCGGGATGCACCTCGTGGTGGCCGCCAACTACGGCGGTCGATGGGATATCGCCTCTGCAGCCCAGCGCCTGGCGCGCAAGGTCGCCGATGGCACGATGAGCGCCGAAGCGATCGACGAGGCGGCGCTGGATCGGGAGATATGTCTGAGCCAGGAACCGCCGATCGACCTCTGCATTCGTACCAGTGGGGAACAACGAATCTCAAATTTCCTGTTATGGCAGCTGGCCTACGCGGAGCTCGTCTTCGCCCCTGAGCTGTGGCCCGACTTCGATGGATCGAGGTTCGACGCGGCGCTGGAGACGTACCAGCAACGTCAGCGCCGATTCGGCATGAGCCAACAGCAAGCCGAGGTTCAAGGTGCTTAGACAGCGCATACTCACGGCGCTGGTTTTGGCGCCGCTGGCTCTGGCCGGCCTGTTCGGGCTCTCGGGCGGCAGCTTCGCCGCATTTACGGCATTGGTGCTGCTGCTCGGTGCCTGGGAGTGGGCTCGGCTGGCTGGCTTCGACGAACTCAAGCCTCGGCTGATCTATACCGTGGTGCTGGGGCTGGTACTGCTGATGGCCTGGTGGGCGGACTGGGTATCGGCGCAGTGGCCACTCTGGATTGCCGCTGCCGGCTGGCTGGCCAACGCCTGGTGGGTCTCGCGTTATCCCCAGGCGAGCGATCAGTGGCAGCCGCCGTGGCGTCGTCTCGCCATGGGTGGCTGGGTGCTGGTTCCTTGCTGGGTAGGGCTCTACCAGTTGCGCCAGGACGGCAGCGAGTGGTTGCTGTTCGTGCTGCTGCTGGTCTGGGTCGCCGACATCGGCGCGTACTTTTCCGGGCGCCGCTTCGGGCGTCGCAAGCTGGCGCCGCACGTCAGCCCCGGCAAGTCCTGGGAAGGGGTCTACGGCGGCTGGGTCGCGGTTGCCGTCCTGGTTTTCCTTTATGCGCTGTGGCTTTCGCTCGATCTTCATCAGACGCTGGCGCTGCTGGTCGTTGCGTTGGTCGTGGCTTTCGTCTCCGTCATCGGCGATCTGCTCGAAAGCATGCTCAAGCGCTTTCGCGGCCTGAAAGACTCCAGTCAGCTGCTGCCGGGGCACGGCGGCATTCTTGATCGTATCGATAGCCTGACCGCTGCCGTTCCGCTCTTCGCTCTGATTCGCCCCTGGCTGGGATAGCGCACCGATGCCTTCATCTTCTACCCGCAAGGTCACCCTGCTGGGGGCGACCGGTTCCATCGGTCGCAGCACCCTGGACGTGATCGCGCAGCAACCCGATGCCTATGAGCTTTATGCGGTCACGGCCCATCGCTCGCGCGAGGCGCTGCTCGATATCTGCCTGCGCTTTGCACCGACCCGGGCGGTGATCGGCACCGAGTCCGATGCCGAGTGGCTTCGAATGCAGTTGCGCGAGGGCGGGCGCGGCGATGTTGACGTCAGTCATGGCGAGGCGGGGCTGCTGGAGGTCTCGCGCGCCGCCGAGGTCGACACCGTGATGGCGGCGATCATCGGCGCGGCAGGGCTGCTGCCGACGCTGGCGGCAGTGGAGTCGGGCAAGCGCGTGCTGCTGGCCAACAAAGAGGCGCTGGTGATGTCCGGCGGACTGTTCATGGACGCCGTGTCCCGCCATGGCGCGACACTTTTGCCCATCGATTCGGAACATAATGCCATCTACCAGTGTCTTCCTATGCAGCATCGCGGCGGGCTGTCGCGACATGGGGTGTCGCGGCTGCTGCTGACCGCGTCGGGCGGGCCGTTCTGGAAATGGCCGTTGGCGGAGCTCGAAGCCGTCACGCCGGATCAGGCGTGCGCGCATCCCAATTGGTCGATGGGCCGCAAGATTTCGGTCGACAGCGCCACGATGATGAACAAGGGCCTCGAGCTGATCGAGGCGTGCTGGCTGTTCGATGCGACGCCTGCACAGATCGAGGTGGTGGTGCATCCGCAGAGCATCGTCCACTCGATGGTCGGCTATGCCGATGGATCGGTGCTGGCGCAGATGGGCAATCCCGACATGCGCACGCCGATCGCCTACGGGCTGTCCTGGCCGTCGAGGATCGAAGCTGGCGTCGAGCCGCTCGATCTGTTCGCGATTTCGCGGCTCGATTTCGAAGCGCCGGACGAATCACGGTTCCCGTGCCTGCGGCTCGCCCGTGAAGCCATGCAGGCGGGCGGCACTGCGCCAGCGACGCTCAATGCGGCAAACGAGATCGCGGTACAGGCGTTTCTCGACGAGAAGCTCTCTTTCCTCGATATCGCCCGGCTGGTGGACGCGACGCTGGCGGCGACCGAGGTGCGCGCGGCGGATTCGCTCGACGTGGTATTGTGCGAGGATGCTCGGGCGCGACAACTGGCCGAGCGCCTGTTGCATCAACGGTCTTTCTAGAGGGGGCAGGCGTGATGGATGCGATCCAGAACGTACTGGCGGTCATTGTCGTACTCGGCCTGCTGATCACGTTTCATGAGTTCGGGCACTTCTGGGTGGCGCGGCGCTGTGGCGTCAAGGTGCTGCGGTTCTCGGTCGGGTTCGGCAAACCGCTGTGGTCGCGATTCGATCGCCAGGGTACGGAGTATGTCATCGCCGCGATTCCCCTCGGCGGCTACGTCAAGATGCTCGACGAGCGGGAAGGGCCGGTCGCGCCGCAGGAGCTGGATCGCGCGTTCAATCGCAAGAGCGTCTGGGCCCGGATCGCGATCGTGGCAGCCGGGCCCATCGCCAATCTGCTGCTGGCGCTGGTCGCCTACTGGGCGCTGTTCGTTTACGGCTCGACCACGGTGGCACCGGTCATCGGTGACGTGGCGACGGACTCGCTCGCGGCCCAGGGCGGTTTGCGCAGTGGCCAGGAGATCGTCAGCATCGACGGCCGCGAGACGCCGTCGTGGAACGAGGTCAATCTGCAGCTGATCTCGAAGATCGGTGCCGATGGCGAGCTGCAGTTCACCACGCGAGACCCTTCGGGCGGCGCGACCCGGACACACGACGTATCGGTGCACCAGTGGCTGGTGCGCCAGGATCCGCCGCAGCCGATGTCCTCGCTGGGTATCACGCCATGGCGTCCCGAGGTGCCGGCGATACTAGGCCAGGTGCTCGAGGATGGCCCGGCGAGCCGGGCCGGGCTGGAGGCGGGGGACAGGATCGTCAGCGTCGACGGCAAGCCGGTCGGCGACTGGGTCGCCTTCGTCGATGTCGTGCGCAGCCATCCCGGTGCCGATCTCTCGCTTTCGGTCGAGCGGGACGGTGCGGCTCGCAGCGTGTCGCTCACGCCGGAATCGAGGAAGGCCGAAGACGGCGAGAGCATCGGCTACGTCGGCGCAGCGTCGCAGACGGTCGAATGGCCGGAGTCCTATCGCCGCGAGATCCGCTACGGACCGGTCGCGGCGATCGGTCAGGCGCTGAGCAAGACCGGTGAAATGACCTGGCTGACCGCCGACTCGATTCGCAAGATGATCGTTGGCTGGATATCGCCCTCGAATCTGTCGGGGCCGATCACTATCGCTCGCATTGCCGGTGACTCGGCGCGTAGCGGGGTCGAGACCTTCGTCGGATTTCTGGCCTATTTGTCGATCAGTCTCGGCGTGCTCAACCTGCTGCCGATCCCGGTGCTCGACGGTGGCCACCTGGTCTATTATCTGATCGAGCTGATTCGGGGTAAGCCGGTGTCGGAAACGGCGCAAGCCATGGGGCTGCGCGTCGGGGTCGCCCTGGTGGGGTGCCTGATGGTGATGGCGCTCTACTTTGATTTGATGCGGCTGTAGTTATTGGGATGACGTGAGTGACAGCAGTGTAATGCGACGTTGGCGCAGCGGTTCGTCAGCGGTCGCCGCCGCAGTGGTGGCGCATGGAAAGACCCCGGGCATGGCGAGCAATGCGCTTGTCAGTCGTAGGGAGAAATGTATAAGGTGCCTGTTCGATACGCGGGCAGACCCCACAGAAGCGACTGATTGAATGAAACTCAAGACCATCGGATTGGCAGGACTACTGCTGGCCAGCTCTCCCGTTGCGCTGGCAGCACCTTTTGAGATTTCGGATATTCGTGTAGAGGGGCTGCAGCGCGTCTCGGCCGCATCCGTTTTCAACGCTTTCCCCGTCAGTGCCGACCAGTCGGTAGACGATCAGCAATTGGGCCAGGCGGCTCAGAAACTGTTCGATACCGGATTGTTCGATGACATTCGGCTCTCCCGTGACGGTGACGTGCTGATCGTCAACGTGGTCGAGCGGCCGTCCATCGCCGAGATCAACATCGACGGCAACTCCCAGATTTCCGATGACGATCTGCGCAAGGGTCTGACCGATGCCGGCCTCGCCGAGGGGCAGGTTCTGCAGCGCTCGACGCTCGAAGAGATGCAGCGCGAGCTGGAGCGTCTCTATCAGTCCCAGGGGCGTTACAGCTCGAACATCAAGACCTCCGTCGAGCAGCTCGAGCGCAACCGTGTCCGCGTCAATATCAATATCAACGAAGGTGAAGTCGCCAAGATTCGCCAGATCAACGTCGTCGGCAACGAGGCCTACGACGATGGCACCCTGAGCGACCTGTTCCAGCTCGAGGACAAGCCCGGCTGGTTCTTCGGCTGGTTCTCCGACGACGAATACTCCCGCGAGGCGCTTTCCGGCGATCTGGAAACGCTGCGCTCCTGGTATCTCGACCGGGGCTACGTCAACTTCGCCATCACCTCGACCCAGGTGTCGATCAGCCCGGACAAGTCACGAATCTTCGTCACCATCAACGTCGACGAGGGCAAGCGTTACAAGCTCGACAAGATCAACTTCGATGGCGATCTGAAAATCGACGAGTCGACCGCACGCTCGTTGGTGACCGCCAAGCCGGGTGAGTATTTCTCCCAGAGCAAGCTGACCGAATCCTCGGAAGCGTTGCGCCAGAAACTGGGTGCAGAGGGTTTTGCCTTCGCCGACATCAAGGCGGTGCCTACCGTCGATGACGCGGGCGATACCGTCGATATCACTTTCCGCGTCGATCCGGGTCGTCGCGCCTACGTGCGCCGGATCAACTTCGAAGGCAATACCACGACCCAGGATGAAGTGCTGCGCCGCGAAATGGTGCAGATGGAGGGCGCGCCGGCCTCTACCGACCAGATCTCCCAGTCGCGGCAGCGGCTCGAACGTCTCGGCTTCTTCAAGCAGGTCGATGTCGACACCCGCCCGGTCGCCGGTGAGCCCGACCAACTGGACGTGACCTACAACGTTCAGGAGCAGCCGTCGGGTTCGATCTCGGCCAGCGTCGGTTTCTCGCAGACCGCTGGTGTGATCTACGGGGCGGCGCTGTCCCAGAGCAACTTCCTGGGCACGGGCAACCGCGTCAATATCGGCGCGCAGCGAAGCGATACGTTCACCAATATCAACTTCGGCTTCACCGACCCGTACTGGACGCTCGACGGCATCTCGCGTGGCTACAACGTCTTCTATCGCGAGACCGATTACGAAGACTCCGATATCTCGACCTACTCGACCGATTCCTACGGCGGCAACATCAACTTCGGTTATCCGATCAACGATCTGTCACGGCTGAACTTCGGTGTCGGGCTCGAGAATCTGTCGCTCGATACCTACGACGACACGCCTTCCGAAATCGTCAAGTACACCGACGACCAGGGCGAAGACTTCTTCAACTACAAGCTGACGGCGAGCTGGACCCGCAACAACCTGAATCGCGGAATCATGCCGACGTCCGGTAGCTACCAGCGGGTCTCGCTGGAAGCGGCGCTGCCGGGGTCGGACGCGGAGTACTACAAGCTGCGCTACCGCGGTCAGAAGCTGTTCGAGCTCAACCCGGACTGGTCGCTCAAGTTCGGCAGCAATCTCGGCTATGCCGATACCCTGGGGTCCAACGATCCTTATCCGTTCTACGAGAACTTCTACTCCGGCGGTCTGGGCTCGGTGCGCGGCTACACCGGTAACACGCTGGGGCCGAAGACCACCAAGCGCGGCGATGGCGACGACGATACCCTGGGTGGCAACATCCTGGTCGAAGGATCCGCGGAGCTGATCTATCCGTTCCCGTGGATCGAGGATCGCCGTTCGCTGCAGACCAGCATTTTCCTCGACGGGGGTAATACCTTCCTCTCCGACTGCTACGAAGTGGTGCCCGGGGATGGCCCGTCCAGCTGTAACAGCGGTGTCAGTCTCGACGACCTGCGCTACAGCGTGGGCCTGGGGCTCTCCTGGCTGACGCCGGTGGGGCCGCTGACCTTCAGCGTGGCCAAGCCGTTGAACGAGGAAGATGGCGACGATCCCCAGGTGTTCCAGTTCTCGCTGGGACAGACCTTCTAGCATCAATGAATCACGGCACCTCGACGGTGCCGTGAGTTCGATCAGACGATTTCCAGACAGTCATTCAGATTCATTCCAAGGAGATGTCGCATGCGCAAGATCGCAGGAGTTCTCGGACTCGGTTTGTTGACCATGGTCTCCGTGCCAGCCATGGCCACGGAAGTGGGCGTGCTCGACTGGCGTGAAGCCTTGATGTCATCCGATTCCGCTCAGGCGTCGATGAATCAGCTGAAGAATCGTATCGGTGCGCAGCAGCAGCAGGCGCAATCGCTGAGCCAGGAGCTGCAGAAGCTTCAACAGCGGCTGCAGAAGGACGGCGACGTGATGTCCGAATCCGAGCGCAATTCGGTAACGCAGCAGTTGCGCGAAAAGGGCGGCAAGTTCCAGGAGCTGCGGGGCCAGATATCCCAGGCGCAGAAGCAGGCCGAACAGCAGTATCTGAAAGGCGCCAAGCCCCAGCTCGATCAGGCGATTCAACGCGTCGTCGACGAGCATGACCTGGACATGGTGATCGACCGTGATGCCGTGGTCTATTCCGGCGATGGCCTCGATATCACCGATGAAGTGACGAAGATATTCAACTCGCTCAAATAATGGTTCAACCCGGCGCCCGTTCATGAACAGAGATGCTGCTACCTCCTACACGCTCGGCGAGCTTGCCGAGCGTCTAGATGCGCGCGTGGTCGGTGACGCCAATGTGCGTGTCAGCGGGCTGTCTACGCTGACCGACGCCGGTTCGACGGACCTGGCGTTTCTCGCCAACCGGGCTTACCTCAAGTATCTGGCAGAAACGCACGCGGGCGCCGTACTGGTCCACCCCGCGCACGGCGAGAGCTGCCCCTGTCCGCGGCTGGAACTGGACAATCCTTACCTGGGTTACGCCAAGCTGTCGCGGCTGTTCGATCCGCTGGTCAATCAGCCCTCTCGCGGAGTGCACTCGACGGCGTCGATATCGCCGACAGCAACCCTCGGTGAGCGAGTCGAGATCGGCGCCTACTGTGTCATCGAAGACGGCGCCGAGATTGCCGACGACTGCGTCGTTGGCGCCGGCTCCTTCATCGGTGCCGATACTCGCATCGGCACGGGCTCCCGACTGCATGCCAACGTCACGCTCTATCATGGCGTGTTGGTCGGCGAGCGTGCCATTCTCCACAGTGGCTGCGTCATCGGCGGCGACGGCTTCGGCTTCGCCCATGATGGCAAGCAGTGGGAGAAGATCGCGCAGCTGGGGGGTGTCATTCTGGGCGACGATGTCGAAGTTGGCAGCTGCTCCAGCATCGACCGTGGCGCCCTGGGCGATACGTTGATCGGCAATGGCGTCAAGATCGATTCTCAGGTTCAGATTGCCCATAACGTGCAGATCGGTGATCACAGTGCGTTGGCGGGTTGCGTGGGTATCGCGGGGTCCACCAAGGTCGGCCGCCACTGCCTGCTGGGCGGCGGCGTCGGGCTTTCCGGACATCTGACCCTGACCGACGGCGTGCAGGTTACCGGCATGAGCCTGGTCACGAACTCGATTCTCGAACCCGGTATTTATTCCTCGGGGACTGGCTCGATGTCGAATAGTCAGTGGCGAAGAAACGCCGTGCGCTTCAAGCAACTCGACGAGATCGCCAAGCGTCTGACGCGTCTCGAACGCGATATTCGCGACACTTGACGGCCCTGGACGCCGTTCCCGGGCAATCTCGGTCGTGTGTCCGCAAGGCTGGCAGTCGTCAGGTGCGCCTGTATAATGCCCGCCCACACGGGTAACCCGCTTTTTCTGCCCGGTGCCTGCCCTCGGTCAGAGTCCTGCCCTTGGTCACAGTCCTGTTTTTGGCCGAGGCCCAGGGCAGGCATTTCGTTATTCTAGAGGTCGTATTGATGATAATGGACATCAACCAGGTTCGTGAGTATCTACCCCATCGTTATCCGTTTTTACTGGTAGATCGCGTGATGGAAATCACGCAGGGCGAGTCGATCGTTGCACTCAAGAACGTCAGCATCAATGAGCCTTTTTTCGATGGACACTTTCCGCACCATCCGATCATGCCCGGTGTGCTGATCATCGAAGCCCTGGCCCAGGCCTGCGGTATTTTAGGCTTCAAGACCGTCAACAAGATGCCCGCCGATGGCTACGTCTACTATCTCGTCGGCAGTGATAACGTGCGTTTCAAGCGTCCGGTCATGCCGGGCGATCAGCTGCGACTCGAAGCCAATGTCATCAAGGGCAAGCGGGGCATCTGGAAGTTTGCCTGCCGTGCCACGGTCGGCGGTGAGCTCGCCTGCGAAGCCGAAATCATCTGTGCCGAGAGGAAAATCGCTTGATTCATCCCTCCGCCATCGTCGATCCCACCGCCCGTCTGGCCGATGACGTCGAAGTCGGTCCCTTCTGCGTGATCGGCCCCGACGTCGAGATCGACACCGGCTGCGTGATCGGGCCGCACGTGGTGATCAAGGGTCCGACGCGTCTCGGCAAGCGTAACCGGATCTTCCAGTTCGCGTCGGTCGGCGAAGACTGCCAGGACAAGAAGTACGCCGGAGAGTCGACCCGGCTCGAAATGGGCGACGACAATGTCGTGCGCGAAAGCGTGACGATCCACCGCGGCACGATTCAGGATCGCGGCGTCACCACGATCGGACACCGTAATCTGTTCATGGCCTATTCTCACGTCGGCCACGACTGTCTGATCGGCAACGACTGCATTCTCGCCAACCAGGCCACCCTGGCCGGTCACGTGACGCTGGGTGATTTCGCGATCATGGGCGGGCTTTCGGCCATTCATCAGTTCGCCCACATGGGGGAACATTCCATGGCGGGCGGCGGTTCGATCATCTCGAAGGACATTCCCGCTTTCATCATGATCAACGGCAACCCGGCCGCTGCCCATGGCCTGAATTCGACCGGGCTGAGGCGCCGGGGCTTCTCGGAGGAAGCCGTGCGTGCGCTGAGCGAGAGCTATCGACTGGTCTATCGCAAGGGGCTGACGCTCGAGCAGGCCATCAACGAAATCGAGAGTCGCTTCTCGCTCGACGAAACACGTCGCTTCGTTGACTCGCTGAGATCCTCCAAGCGCGGTATCACGCGCTAGACCTCATCTGGCCGGGCCTGGCTATTATTGGCTACTAACGACTACTAGTCAGGCCTTGTCTGCGAGGTTTCGGGCCGCCGGTTATCCAATCTGACCTTTTTCACAGGAGCCGGCGTATGCGCGTCTATCTGGTGGCGGGCGAGCTCTCCGGGGACATCCTCGGTGCCGGTTTGATGCAGGCACTGAAACGGCGCCACCCGCGGATCGAGTTTCGAGGCATCGGCGGACCGCGCATGCAGGCGCAGGGGCTCGAGTCGCTCTACCCGTTGGAGACCCTGTCGGTCATGGGGTTGGTCGAGGTGCTGAAGCATCTCCCGGGACTGATCAAGATTCGCCGTCATCTCAAGCGTGACGCGCTGGCCTGGCGGCCCGATATCATGGTGGGCATCGACGCGCCGGACTTCAATCTTGGCCTCGAGCGTCAACTGCACGGTCACGGCATTCGCACCGCGCACTATGTCAGCCCGTCGGTCTGGGCCTGGCGGCAGGGCAGGGTCAAGACGATCGCCAAGGCGGTCGACGGGATGCTGACCTTCCTGCCGTTCGAAGCCGATTTCTATGCCGAGCACCGGGTGCCGGTCGCCTACGTCGGCCATCCGCTGGCCGACGAGATGCCGCTGGTCAACGATCGAGCGGCGGCCCGCGACGCGCTCGGACTTGCCCCAGAGGTGCCGACGTTGGCCGTGCTGCCGGGTTCGCGCAGCAACGAAATTCGGTTTCAGGGGGAGATGTTCCTGCGCGCGGCATCCGCGCTGCGCCAGCGTCTCGGCGCGCTGCAGGTGGCGATCCCGGCGGCATCGCCGGAACGGCACCGCGAGCTCGAGGCGTTGCTCGAACAGTTTCCGGATCTCGCTGCCGAGACGCTGATCGTCGAGGGGCGCTCGCGTGAGGTGATGACCGCCGCCGATGCGGTGCTGCTGACCTCCGGCACCGCCGCCCTGGAGACCATGCTCTGCCATCGGCCGATGGTGGTCGCCTACCGCATGTCGCCGGCGACCTACTGGCTGGCGCAGCGGCTGGTCAAGACGCGCTGGATCTCGCTGCCCAATCTGATCGCCCAGGAGACCCTGGTGCCGGAGTTGATTCAGGAGGCAGCGACTCCCGAGTCGCTGGTCGAGACACTGCTGCCCTGGTTCGAGGACGAATCTCGACGCCTGGACCTGGAGCGTCGTTTCGCGGGCCTGCACGCCGAGCTGCAGCGCGGCGCCAGCGAGCGGGCCGCGACAGCCGTTACCTCGCTGGCCGAGCACGGGACGCTGGACGTCCAACCCGAAAGCGTTTGACGAGGGAAGCCATGCCATCGAAGTCTTCGACAACCGTCTGGCCGGAGATCATCATCGAGTACGATGGACACCTGATCGCCGGTGTCGACGAGGTCGGTCGAGGGCCGCTGGTGGGATCGGTGGTAGCCGCCGCCGTGATCCTGGACCCGGCCCGCCCGATCGAGGGTCTGACCGACTCCAAATGTCTGAGTGCCGCTCGCCGCGAGGCTTTCGATCTGCAGATCCGCGAGCGCTCGCTGGCGTTCGCGATTGGCGAGGCGTCTCCGCAGGAGATCGATTCGCTCAACATCTATCACGCCACGCACCTGGCGATGCGGCGGGCGATCGACGCGCTGCCGATCCCGGCCGAATATCTGCTGATCGATGGCAATCGGTTGCCCGGCCATGGCTGTCCGGGGCAGGCCGTGATCAAGGGCGATCTGCGCCATCCGGCGATCAGTGCGGCGTCGATCGTGGCCAAGGTAGCCCGCGACGCGCAGATGATGGCGCTGGATGCGCGTCATCCGGATTATGGTTTCTGCCGCCACAAGGGCTACTCGACGCCGGAGCATCTCGATGCGCTGGCGCGGCTCGGCCCGCTGACGGAACATCGCTGCTCCTTCGCGCCGGTTCGCGAATGGCTGATGCCGGTGTAGCCGGCGGGCCTGTTAGAATCGAGCTGAGCGATTCGGCCGGTCGGCTCGCGCCGGCCGGTTCTGGCGGTCAGTCGCCCATTGTGGCCGGTGGGACGTTTAGGCATGCTGATCGTCTCGCATCGCCGGACGCTGTCGTCGTCTGTCATCCGGTGCCCGCCAGCACGCCGGAATCCTGTACCCAACGTCTGAATTCATTCGCCGCCTGACTCGAGTTCGTCATGACAACACCTTTCGTTCACCTTCGTGTCCACAGCGAATACTCCCTGGTCGATGGCCTGGTCCGCCTCAAGCCGCTGATCAAGGCCACGGCCGAGACCGGCATGCCGGCGGTGGCCGTGACCGACGACACCAACCTGTTCGGCCTGGTCAAGGTCTACAAGGCCGCCCAGGGCGCCGGGCTCAAGCCGATCATCGGTGCCGACCTGTGGCTGCACAACGCCCACGACGAGAGCCATCCCTATCGGCTGACCCTGCTGGCGATGAACGATACCGGCTACCGCAATCTGACCGAGCTGATCTCGCGCGCCTGGACCGAGGGCCAGCGCCAGAACATGGCGATCCTCGACAAGTCCTGGGTGTTCGAGCAGAGCGAAGGGCTGATTGCCCTTTCCGGCGCCCGCGAAGGCGAGATCGGACGCTTTCTGATCGCCGAGCATATCGACACCGCGCGCCAGCTGCTGGAGGAGTGGTGCCGGCACTTTCCCGGCCGTTTCTACCTGGAGCTGCAGCGCACCGGTCGCCAGTACGACGAGGAGTGCGTGCACCATTCGGTCAGGCTGGCAGGCGAGAGCGGTACGCCGGTGGTGGCGACCAACGACGTGCGCTTTCTCCAGCGTGAGGACTACTGGGCCCACGAGACGCGCGTCTCGATCGGCGAGGGCAAGGCGCTGGAAGATCCTCGGCGCGAACGACGCTACAGCGAAGAGCAGTATCTCAAGACCCCGGAAGAGATGGCCGAGCTTTTCGCCGACGTGCCCGAGGCGCTGGAAAACAGCGTCATGATCGCGGCGCGCTGCAGCGCCAGCGTGCGCCTGGGCGAGATATTCCTGCCCGAATATCCGATCCCCGAGGGGCTGACCCAGGACGAATTCTTCCGCAAGATTTCCCATGACGGCCTCACCGACCGCCTGAACACGTTGTTCGCGGGCGACACGCCGATCTATCCGGGCCGGTCGCTGGCCGAGCACGAGCCCGCCTACCGCGAGCGGCTCGACTTCGAGCTCGATATCATCCTCAAGATGGGGTTCCCCGGTTACTTCCTGATCGTGATGGACTTCATCCAGTGGGCCAAGGACAACGACATCCCGGTGGGGCCGGGACGCGGCTCCGGGGCGGGCTCGCTGGTCGCCTACGTGCTCAAGATCACCGATCTCGACCCGCTGGAATACGATCTGCTGTTCGAACGCTTCCTCAACCCCGAGCGGGTATCGATGCCCGACTTCGACGTCGATTTCTGCATGGAGAAACGCGATCGGGTCATCGACTACGTGGCCAATCGCTACGGCCGTGATGCGGTCTCGCAGATCGTCACCTTCGGTACCATGGCCGCCAAGGCGGTGGTGCGTGACGTGGCGCGTGCCCAGGGCAAGCCCTACTCGATGGGCGACAAGCTCTCCAAGTTGATCCCGTTCGAGGTCGGCATGACCCTGGCCAAGGCGATCGAACAGGAGCCGCAGCTCAAGGAGTATCTCGAGTACGACGAGGAAGCCGCCGAAATCTGGGAGATGGCACTCAAGCTCGAGGGGATCACGCGCGGCACCGGCAAGCACGCCGGCGGCGTGGTGATCGCGCCGACCAAGCTGACCGACTTCTCGCCGCTGCTGTGCGACCCGGATGGCTCCGGCCTGATGGTGCAGTTCGACAAGAACGACGTCGAGGACGCCGGGCTGGTCAAGTTCGACTTTCTCGGCCTGCGTACGCTGACGATCATCGACTGGGCGCTGGAAATGGTCGATGTAGTGCGCGCCCGCGACGATGTGGGTCCGCTCGATATCAGCACCATCCCGCTGGACGACAAGCCGACCTTCGACATGCTCAAGAAGGCCGAGACCACCGCGGTCTTCCAGCTCGAATCCCGCGGCATGAAAGAGCTGATCAAACGTCTGCAGCCGGATTCGCTGGAGGACATGATCGCGCTGGTGGCGCTGTTCCGTCCCGGTCCGCTGCAGTCGGGCATGGTGGACGACTTCATCAACCGCAAGCATGGCCGCGCCGAGCTCGCCTATCCCAGCGCCGATTATCAGCACGAACTGCTCAAGCCGGTGCTGGAGCCGACCTACGGCATCATCCTGTATCAGGAACAGGTGATGCAGATCGCCCAGGTGCTGGCCGGCTACACGCTCGGCCAGGCCGACATGCTGCGCCGCGCCATGGGCAAGAAGAAGCCGGAGGAGATGGCCAAGCAGCGCCAGGGCTTCATGGACGGCTGTGCCGACAACGGCATCGACAAGAATCTGGCCGGCAACCTGTTCGACCTGGTGGAAAAGTTCGCCGGTTACGGCTTCAACAAGTCGCACTCGGCGGCCTATGGCCTGGTGTCGTACCAGACCGCCTGGCTCAAGGCGCATTATCCCGGCCCGTTCATGGCCGCGGTGCTCTCCACCGAGATGGACAACCTCGACAAGGTCGTGCCGCTGATCGAGGAGTGCCGGCATCTCGGGCTGACGGTGACGCCGCCGAACGTCAATGTCGGTGCCTACAAATTCACCGTCGACGAGAGCGGTCAGGTCGTTTACGGGCTCGGCGCGATTCGCGGCGTCGGCGAGGGGCCGATCGGCGCTATCGTCGAAGCGCGCGAGGCGGGCGGCGAGTTCACGGACCTGTTCGACTTCTGTCGTCGCATCGACGGCAAGCGCATGAACAAGCGCACCCTCGAAGCGCTGATTCGCTCTGGCGCGGTGGATACGCTGGGCCCGTCGCGTGCGGTGCTGGCGGCTTCTCTGGAGGCCGCGATCAAGGCCGCATCGCAGAACCAGACCAACCAGAACCTGGGCATGATCGACATGTTTGGCGAGGCTTTCGCCGAGCCCGTCGACGATGGCGACATCTACGCTGACTATCGCCATGCCCGCGACTGGAGCGACAAGGAGCGTCTGGCCGGGGAGAAGGATACCCTTGGCCTCTATCTCACCGGCCACCCGATCGACGAGTACGAACACGAGCTGAAGCGCTTCGTGGCGACCCGGATCGTCGATCTCAAGCCCTCCCGCGAGCCGCAGCGCGTGGCCGGGCTGGTGGTGGCAATGCGCACCATGAAATCGAAGCGTGGCGATACCATGGCTTTCCTCACGCTGGATGACCGCACCGGGCGGATCGAGGCCTCGCTGTTCGGCGAGATGTACGATCAGGTCCGCGGGCAGCTGACGGCCGAGCAGGTGCTGATCGTTGAGGGGGA
This sequence comes from Salinicola halophyticus, assembly GCF_003206695.1. Classification (GTDB taxonomy): domain Bacteria; phylum Pseudomonadota; class Gammaproteobacteria; order Pseudomonadales; family Halomonadaceae; genus Salinicola; species Salinicola halophyticus. The sequence goes on from NZ_PZJN01000006.1 coordinate 155,783, forward strand.
AGTGTCCAGCGACGACTACTCCGGTGGCCTGCGTCTTCGCAGCAAGGACATCACGCTGATGGCCGACGCCCGTGCCCGCTTCGGTGAAGCGGTCGAGCTCTGCGTCGACGGTGCTCAGCTCAACGGCCGGTTCTCTCGATCCCTGCACGATAGCCTCTCGCCATGGTTGAGCGACTCCGGTCTGCCGGTGCGGGTGCGCTACCGTAATGCCGAGGCCAGCGGCTGTTTCGAGCTGGCGCCGAACTGGAAGGTCTCCCCCAGCGATGAACTGATGACCGCGCTTCGCGGCGTCGAAGGTTACGAAAAAGTCGCGCTTCGCTATCGGGGTGGCTAACGTGTGGCGGTAGGGTGCCTCCTTGCGAACACGCATGAAGGTGCGATAATAGTTCGTTTCGCGGCACGCCAGTCGCCCGTGTTTCAGAAATCCGCTCTGTTTCAGAAATCGAAGCCTGCCAGGATCACAGTAGAAGCTCTATGAATCCCAACTATCTAGACTTTGAACAACCGATTGCCGAACTCCAGGCCAAGATCGAAGAACTGCGTCTGGTCGGTAACGATAGCCGCATCAGCCTGAGTGACGAGATCGGCAAGCTCGAAGAGAAGAGCCGTAAACTCACCGAGCAGATCTTTCGCGATCTGACCGCCTGGCAGGTGACGCAGCTGTCGCGGCATCCTCAGCGCCCCTATACGCTCGACTATCTCGCCAGCGTCTTTACCGATTTCGACGAGATGCATGGCGATCGTCATTTCTCCGACGACGCCGCTCTGGTCGGTGGCGTGGCACGTCTCGACGACAAGCCAGTGATGGTCATCGGCCACCAGAAGGGGCGTGACGTCAAAGAGAAAGTGCGGCGCAACTTCGGCATGCCACGGCCTGAAGGGTATCGCAAGGCGTGCCGACTGATGGAGACGGCCGAGCGCTTCAAGATGCCGGTACTGACGTTCATCGACACGCCCGGCGCCTATCCCGGTATCGATGCCGAGGAGCGGGGGCAATCCGAAGCGATCGCCTACAATCTGGCAGTGATGTCGCGGCTGAAAACGCCGATCATTGCCACCGTGATCGGCGAGGGCGGCTCCGGCGGGGCGCTTGCCATCGGCGTCTGCGACGAGCTGCAGATGCTGCAATACTCCACCTATTCGGTGATCTCGCCGGAGGGTTGCGCCTCGATCCTGTGGAAGAGCGCCGACAAGGCCTCTGAAGCGGCTCACGCGATGGGTATCACCGCCTCGCGTCTGAAAGAGCTCGGATTCGTGGATTCGCTGATCGACGAGCCGCTGGGCGGCGCGCATCGCAATCCGCGCAAGACGGCCGATCGGGTCAAGGACGCGTTGACGGGCAGTCTCGATCGGTTGCGGGCGATGGATACCGAGACGCTGCTGGAGCGCCGGTATCAGCGCCTGATGAGTTACGGCGCTCCAGCCGCTTGACGGCTCTTCCTGCGCTCGCCCACACGGCGTTGAGTCGGAGCGCAGCAAAGACAGCGGCCGAAGGCCGGCCCGGCGGGCGAGCGTAGCGAGTCATACCGGCTCGGCATGCTCATTGACACCCACGTCAACTCCGCTGCCTCGCCGGTTTTCGTCTTGTGGGGCTTCGCTTGGGGCGAGCCCTCTAGATCGTCAAGTTCCCAAGAGAATCTCGCTCTATTTTCGAGGCCTAGCATCATTGCCGCAGCACGTAGGAGTCCGCCGTGCGACCTTCCCTCGAAGATCTCATTGATAGCGCCCTGGCACGTCATGTGTCGGGGCGTGTCGTCTGGGTGGCACTCTCCGGTGGTCTCGACTCTTCTCTGCTGCTGAGCGTGGCGGCACCGCTGGCGCGCCAGCGCGGCGTCGATCTGCGGGCGATTCACGTCAATCACGATCTGCAGGCGGCGGCGGGCGACTTCGAAAGCCACTGTCGCGAGCTGTGCGATTCGCTGGCCGTATCACTGGTCGTTGCCTCGGTTACCGTCAGCCCGGCGGGGCAAGGAATCGAGGCCGCCGCCCGCGACGCGCGTTATCAGGCATTTTCCCGTCATCTCTCTACCGGTGACCGCCTCTGGCTGGCGCAGCATGCCGACGACCAGGCCGAAACGCTCCTGCTGGCGACGCTTCGTGGCAGCGGCGTACGTGGCCTGGCGGGCATGCCTGTAGTGCGTCAGTGGCGAGGCCTCGCCGTCGAGCGTCCCTGGCTGGGTCTGGCGCGATCCGAGCTGGCACGGGAGGCGGCACGCCGTGGCGTGGCATGGTGCGAAGATCCCACCAACGCCGAGGTAAGGTTCGATCGCAACTATCTGCGTCACCGCGTGCTGGCACCGTTGCGACAACGCTGGCCAGGCGCTGCCGAGGCACTGGCACGAAGCGCCGGTCATCTGCAGGAGACCGACGAGCTGCTGGGACAGCTGGCCGAGATCGACCTGGCTGAGGCGGGGGGCGATCCCGGCTGCCTGCGGCTGTCGACGCTGCGCGGGCTTGTCTCTTCGCGTCGACGCCTGCTGATTCGTCACGCGCTCAAGCGCCTGGATTTGCCGGCGCCGCCGGCGGCACGCCTGGTCGAGCTCGAACGTCAGCTGACCACGGCAGCGGCAGATCGTCTGCCATCGCTTGTCTGGGCCGGGGGCGAAGCCCGGCTGTGGCGGAATCATCTCTACTTGCTGGCGCCCCAGTCACCGATCGATCTGTCCTGGCAGACGACCTGGGATGGCGTCTCGCCGCTGGAAACCCCCTGGGGGCAATACTATTGGGTGCTACAGCCGGCTCGAGGTGGCACGACAACGTCGCTGCGGGTCGGCCTGCGCCAGGGCGGCGAACGTCTCTGTCTGGCCGGGCGTGGCAGGCGCGATCTCAAGCGCCTGCTGCAGGAAGCCGGCGTCCCGCCGTGGCAGCGGGATCGCCTGCCACTGGTGTGGTTTGGCGACGAACTGGTAGCGGCGCTCGGCGTTGCGTCAGCGCAAGGCTGGTGTCAGACGCGCTAGATCGACGTCACGGGCTGTATGTCAGCGTCAGTCCGGCACTCTGTTGAAAGGCGGCTTCCTGTTCGAGATCGTTGAGCAGCAGTGCTTGAGGTTTGGCGTCGGGCAGCCGCAAATGCAGATTGTCGCCGTCGCAGATCAGTTGGAAGTCGACGGGGGCCTGTTCCGGGCGAGCGTGATTGAGCATCACGGCCAGCCGCAAGAGCCGCGCCAGCCGCTGGTAGGTGAGCTGTACGGCATCGGGCAGCGCTTCGAGCTCCTTCTGCGCGAATTTACGCCGATGAGCGCGAACCAGAAACGCCAGCGCCTGCTGTTCGGGGCGGGAGAAACCGGTCAAATCGGAATATTCGAGCAGGTAGGCGCCATGGCGGTGGAACTGGCTATGGGAGATTGCCAGACCAATTTCGTGTACTTGGGCCGCCCAGAACAGGAACAGACGCTGCTCTTCACTCAGCGACCAGCCATCGCGGACCTGATCGAAAGCCGCCATGGCGCTCTGCGCCACGTGGTCGGCGTGGGCCGTCTCGACGCTGTAGCGTCGCATCAGGGATTCGATGCTATGGCGCCGGGAATCCTCGGGCGTGCTACGGCCGATCAGATCGAACAGCACGCCTTCGCGCAGCGCGCCATCGGAGTAGCGCATGCGCTTGAGGTCGAAGGCCTCGAATACGGCACACAGAATCGCGATGCCGGCGGGGAACACCCGCGCGCGATCTTCCTTCAGGCCGTCCATCGCGACCTTGTCCAGATTGCCGAAACCGATCAGGGTCTTGCGCAGCTTCATCAGTGCGTCGCGCTCGATCAGCGTGGCATCGCCATCGCCCCTGGCGCCGATGACGGCGGCCGCCGCCTTGATCGTACCGCTGGAACCGATCGGATCCTGCCAGCCCAGCTGGCAGTAATGTCGCTGGATATTGGCCAGTTCGGACATCGCCGCCATCTCGGCGCGCCGAAAGCGCTTCTCGCTGAGTTCGCCGTTGGCGAAAAACGTGCCGGTATAAGCGACACAGCCCATGTGAAGACTTTCCAGCGCCTGGGGCTCGAAGTCCTCGCCGATGATGAATTCGGTGGAACCGCCACCGATATCGACGATCAGGCGTCGGCCGTGAACCTCGGCCAGCGCGTGCGCCGCGCCCAGATAGATCAGGCGCGCTTCTTCACGCCCGCCGATGATCTCGATCGGATGGCCGATCAGCGCCTCGGCGCGATCGATCAGCTGGCGGGCGTTGTAGGCCGCACGCAGGGCGTTGGTACCGACGATTCGCAGGTTGGCGGCAGGGACGCCGTCGAGAAAAGGCGCGAAACGCTCCAGGCAGGCCAGGGCCCGCGCCATGGCTGCGTCGGTGAAGTTCTCGTCCGCGTCGAGGCCGGCGGCGAGCTGGACTTTCTCACCCATCTTGGCGACGACCTGAAGCTGGCCGTCCTGATAGTTGGCGACCAACAGGTGAAAGCTGTTGGAGCCGAGATCGATCGCGGCCAGGCGCCGCGTCTCGTCGTTGGCGGTCGACTTCCCGCTCATGGCGTGGCGTCCTCGAAAACGGTCATGAAATGGGTGGCTGCGGCGTGTCGTCCGATTGTGCAGCGTTCTCGGCGAACGCTGCGACAGCGCTGGATGAGCCAAGATTGCGGGGGGCGTCCGGCCTTGTCAATCGCCCGCGCGGCGGGCATGCTGGCGACAGAGGGATGTCCATCGATAGAGACACGAGTTCATGCAGCCACAGCGACGCCATCTGGATAACGAGGCTTTCGAGCGTCAACGCGAGGAACGGGCCATACCGTGGCTTGCGGTTTTCGTCGCCGACTGGTGTCAGCCCTGCGAGACCTTGCTGTCCCGCCTCTCCTCCGCGCCAGCAGGGCCGATTCGTGATCTGGCGGTGGGCGTGGTCGATGTCGATCGTGAACCGGCACTGGCCGAGCGATACGGGATCAAGGGGACGCCGACGCTGATCCTGTTCATCGAGGGCGAGCCCCGGCTCACACGGGTTGGTGCACTGTCGGAAGCACAGCTGTTGCAAATCGGCGAAGAAAGTACGCGCAATTGATCGAACCCGCTGGCGATGGCCGTGCACGGTCGCTATTGGGGGGCTTGCTTTCGGCAGATAGCTTGTCTACCATCTGGACGTTCACCTGTTCCGAATGCTTCTCGACCGCCTCGCGGTCCCCCAAGTCGTCAGTCAATCCCAGTCCCAATCATCGGCCAGTTTCGATCTTTGGACAGTGACAACGCTCCCGGATGACTCTTTCCGTGAGATTGCAGGCGAATCAAATCGCTCTCCCGGCATCCTCGCGACATGGCAAGTCGGTACCCGGCCTGTTTCGACGTAGCGCCGAGAGGCCATGCGAAATGTATGACCCCTGGGACGACTGAACGCGCCGCGCGGCGTCTGAATCGACCGCCTCTTGTCCTCCTTTTCTATCTCGGCAAAAGTCATTGCCTGCGACACGAGCCATCTTTGACGAACTCATGAATCTAACCGAACTCAAGCAAAAATCCGTTCCTGAACTGCTGGATATCGCCCGTGAAATGGGTATCGATAATCTGGCTCGCTCGCGCAAGCAGGATATCATCTTCGCCATCCTGAAGAAGCACGCCAAGAGCGGCGAAGACATCTACGGCGATGGCGTCCTGGAGATTCTGCAGGACGGTTTCGGTTTCCTGCGTAGCGCGGATTCTTCCTATCTGGCTGGCCCCGACGACATCTATGTCTCGCCGTCGCAGATTCGTCGTTTCAATCTGCGCAAGGGCGACTCGATATCCGGCAAGATCCGTCCGCCGAAAGAAGGCGAGCGCTACTTCGCGCTGTTGAAAGTCAACGAGATCAACTTCGACAAGCCGGAAAACGCCAAGCACAAGATCCTGTTCGAGAACCTGACGCCGTTGTTCCCGCAGGAACGTCTGCCGATGGAGATCGGCAATGGCTCCACCGAGGACATCACCGCCCGCGTGATCGACCTCACGTCACCGATCGGCAAGGGCCAGCGCGGCCTGATCGTGTCGCCGCCCAAGGCCGGCAAGACCTTGATGCTGCAGAACATCGCGGCCTCGATCACGCGCAACAATCCCGAATGTCACATGATCGTGCTGTTGATCGACGAGCGCCCCGAGGAAGTGACGGAAATGTCACGGACGGTGCGTGGTGAAGTCGTGGCCTCGACCTTCGACGAGCCGCCGGCACGCCACGTTCAGGTCGCCGAGATGGTCATCGAGAAGGCCAAGCGTCTGGTCGAGCACAAGAAGGACGTGGTCATTCTGCTCGACTCCATCACTCGTCTGGCGCGTGCCTACAACACCGTGGTGCCGTCTTCCGGCAAGGTGCTGACCGGTGGTGTCGACGCCCATGCGCTCGAGAAGCCCAAGCGCTTTTTCGGTGCGGCGCGTAACATCGAAGAGGGCGGCAGTCTGACCATCATCGCCACGGCGTTGGTCGATACCGGCTCGAAGATGGACGAAGTGATCTTCGAGGAGTTCAAGGGTACCGGCAACATGGAAGCCCACCTCGACCGCAAGCTGGCCGAGCGCCGCGTCTACCCGGCCTTCAACATTCGTCGTTCCGGTACGCGTCGCGAGGATCTGATCGCCTCCGAGGAAGAGATGCAGCGGATGTGGATCCTGCGCAAGCTGCTCAATCCGATGGACGATGTGGCGGCGACGGAATTCCTGATCGATCGTCTCAAGGATACCAAGACGAACTTGGAATTCTTCGAAGCCATGAAAAGACGTTGATTCTGGCTGGCTGCACTCGATGACACTGCGTTGGAAAATCGCTCAAGCTGCTCATTTACTCCAGTAAATTCAGCACTTTCGCGATTTTCCGCCTTGTCTCATCTTCGTTCGCTCAGCCAACTTTCAACGCTTCGTGAGATATTCGGGGCAAAGCAGAAAATGGAGGGCAGCATGTTATGCTGCCCTTTTTGCGTTCTTGGACAGTGGATACGGGCAACGTCATGAAATATCACGATTTGCGGGATTTCATCGCGGCGCTGGAGCAGCGTGGTGAGTTGAAGCGGGTCAGTGTCGAGGTGGACCCGTATCTGGAGATCACCGAGATCTGTGATCGCACGCTGCGCGCCGGCGGTCCCGCACTGCTGTTCGAGAACGTCAAGGGCAGCGAGATGCCGGTGCTGGGTAACCTGTTCGGGACTCCCGAACGCGTCGCTTTGGGCATGGGGCAGGAGAGCGTCGAGGCGCTGCAGGAGGTCGGCAAGCTGCTGGCTTTCCTGAAGGAGCCGGACCCGCCCAAGGGGCTCAAGGATGCCTGGGACAAGCTGCCGATCTTCAAGCAGGTCATGAGCATGGGGCCGAAGACGGTGCGTTCGGCGCCCTGCCAGCAGGTCGTGTTCGAGGGCGAGGACGTCGACCTGGATCGCCTGCCGATTCAGCACTGCTGGCCGGGCGATGTGGCACCGCTGGTGACCTGGGCGCTGGTCGTGACCAAGGGGCCGCACAAGACGCGCCAGAACCTGGGCATCTATCGCCAGCAGAAGCTCTCCCGGAATCGGCTGATCATGCGCTGGTTGAGCCACCGCGGTGGCGCGCTCGATTTCCGCGAGTGGCAGCAGGCCCACCCGGGGGAGCCGTTTCCCGTGGCGGTGGCGCTGGGCGCCGATCCGGCAACGATTCTCGGGGCGGTGACGCCGGTACCGGATACGCTTTCCGAATACGCGTTCGCCGGGCTGCTGCGCGGCTCGCGCACCGAGCTGGTCAAGTGCGGTCACGCCGATCTGGAAGTGCCGGCATCGAGCGAGATCGTGCTGGAAGGCTTCATTTATCCGGATGACATGGCGCCCGAAGGGCCCTATGGCGATCACACCGGGTATTACAATGAAGTCGAGAACTTCCCCGTGTTCACCGTCGAGCGCATCACCCATCGTCGCGATCCGATCTATCATTCGACCTACACCGGTCGCCCGCCGGATGAGCCCGCCGTGCTGGGGTTGGCGCTCAATGAAGTGTTCGTGCCGATTCTGCGCAAGCAGTTTCCCGAGATCGTCGATTTCTATCTGCCGCCGGAGGGCTGTTCCTATCGGATGGCGGTCGTGACCATGAAGAAGCAGTATCCCGGTCACGCCAAGCGAGTGATGATGGGGGTCTGGAGTTTTCTACGCCAGTTCATGTACACCAAGTTCGTGATCGTGCTGGATGACGATGTCGATGCGCGCAACTGGGAAGACGTGATCTGGGCCATCACCACGCGCATGGATCCGGCCCGCGACACGGTCTTGGTCGAGAATACGCCCATCGACTATCTTGATTTTGCCTCGCCGACCGCGGGGTTGGGCTCCAAGATGGGTCTGGATGCCACCAACAAGTGGCCGGGCGAGACCACTCGCGAGTGGGGCGAGCCCATCGTCATGGACCCGGCAGTCAAGTCGCGCGTCGATGAGCGGTGGGAGAGCTACGGTATCGATATCGCGGCGCCGTCGGCGCGAACGGGAACCTCGAGCAAAGATGGGGCGGCATGACGGCAAGTAGTGAAGTGGACATGACGATCAGGACATTGACCTGCCAGGTGGAAACGGTCGAAGACCTGACCCCCGATGTATTTCGGGTCGTACTCGAGGGGCGGGTCGAGGCGATCAGCCATGCGCCGGGCCAATATCTGGAACTAGAGTTGCATGAAGGCACCTGGGTGCCTTTTTCGATTGCCTGCGCCGACAATGGTGAGGGTCAGTTGGAACTGCATATCCAGCACTGGCCGGAGCGCACTCACTCGGCGAGACTGCGTGAGCTGCTGACCCATCGCAATCGATTGTCGGTGCGGCTGCCCAGTGGCGACTGTTTTCTGCCGGCGGGAGGCGTGCAGCCGTTGTTGCTGATCGCGGCCGGCACCGGCTTTGCCCAGCTCAAGGCGATCGTCGAAGCGGCATTGGCCGAGAACCCCGAGAGAGACATCTCGATCTGGTGGGCAGTGCGCGAGCGGCGCGACCTGTATGCCGAGTCCCTGGCGCGGCAATGGGCTCGGACGTATTCGCACGTCCATTTTCATGCGGTGGTTGAGGCGGCGGAGACCGAGTTCGAAGCGCTGCCGGGCATTCACTGGCATCGCGGGCGTATTGACGAGGCGCTGGCGGCAGCGTTCGAGACACTCACGGGCCTCGAGATCTACATCGCCGGTTCACCGGGCATGGTCTATGCCTGCGTCGACACCCTGGCGCCATTGGGTCTCGCGGAACATCAGGTGCATTCGGACGTCTTCAGCTATGCCCCACGGGTGCCCTTTCTGCCGCTGCCCGAGGGGGACCCGGCCCAGGCGCCACTGACGCCGGGCGAGGCGCACGCGACATCGGAACAGGGCGCAGCATCGAACAAGGGCACAGCATCGAACAAGGGCGCGGCATCGAAGAAGGGTGAAGCATTCAGGAAGAGAGAGCCATGAGCCAGTCCCCGATCCTGATTACCGGTGGCGCTCAGCGTTTGGGGCGTCACTGTGCCGAGCGCCTGCTCGACGACGGTCACCCGGTCATCGTCACCTATCGCCGCGAGCGCGATACGCTGGAGGCGTTACGCCAGCGAGGGGCTGTGACGCTGGCGGCGGATTTCGCCAGCGAAGCGGGTATACACGATTTTATCGCCCGGCTGCGCGAGACTACCGCCAGCCTGCGCGCCATCATTCACAATGCGAGTGAGTGGCTGTCGGATCCCGAGCCGGCGGCGGCGGGGGAGACGCTGGAGCGACTGTTTCGGGTCCACATGCAGGCGCCGTATCTGATCAACCTGCACGCCAGAGATCTGCTGGAAGCGTGTCAGGAGCCTCAGTGCGACATCGTGCATATCACCGACAGCATCGTTCGGCATGGGGCGGCGCGTGGTGCGGCGGGACAGGCGGCGTATGCTGCCACCAAGGCGGGGCTCGAGAGTCTGACCCGGTCGTTTGCGGTACAGTTTGCGCCCCGAATTCAGGTCAATGCGATAGCGCCGGGCCTGGTCATGCTCAATGGCGATGAAGGCATCGACAGCGATCAGCGGGTACCGGGGCCAGGGGTCGTTTATCAGACGCTGCGCTATCTCCTCGACAACGATTTCGTCACCGGCACCACCGTCGCGGTGGATGGCGGCCGCCACCTCGGCTGACGAGCGCGTCTCGCTGCGTCGAGATCGCGGCGGCCGTCCCGTCCCTTCACCAGACGGCCAAGGCGACCGTGCCGCTCCGCTACAGCGACACGGTGTTGCTGCGGATCTGAATCAGCTTGCCTTCGTCGATCACCGGCCCTGACGGCTTGCCGCCCGGCGCCCCGGCGCTGGGCTCCATGCTGACGGCGAAATCGGCGGTTTTCATCAAGCCCAGCATCTTGGTGGGCAGCTGCATGGTCGCTTCGCCCTGACTCGGCAGCATGCCCAGCGAAACCGGCGTGCCATTTTCCATCATCCACAGCTCGCCACCCTTGCCTTCGGGCATCGGATCCGGCGATACCGCCTGCACCATCATCTTGCCGTCGAAGGTGGCGTTGAGAATCCACGCCGTCTGGCCGCTGGGCTGATTGATCACGAACACGTACTCGCCCGGCATCATGCCCGACTCCTTCGGCGCCAATGTCAGTAAGGCCAGCGCCAGCGCCGCGGCAGTCGCGAGACCGCTGAATGCGCGCCAGAACCCGAGCCGTTGCAGCAGGCCGGTCTTGAGTCCCAGCCGCGTGGCGATACCGGACCACAGCTGCGAAGGTGGTTTGACGGGCTCCAGCTGCTGGTTGAGCAGCTGCAAGTGCTCGCGCCACGCATCCACGCTGTGCTGTAGCCCCGGGCTGACCGCCAGCAGCGCTTCGAATTCGGCGCGCTGGTCGCGATCCAGCGTGCCGAGAACGTATTCTCCGGCTGCCATCTCGCGCTCGTCGGGATCGTTCAAGCCAAACGTGTCATGCATTCCTTCAACCTCTCGAGGCCTCTCCGGACCCAGCTCTTGACGGTTCCCAGCGGTTTGGTCAGATGTGACGCCAGATCGTGGTGGGTCAGTCCTTCGAAAAACGCCAGTTCCAGCGCCTGCCGCTGTTGCGTGGTCAATTCGGTCAGGCACTGCTGCAGGGTTTCTGCCTGCTGATTGATATCGCTCTCGCTCTCGACGTCGGAGTCGCCCGGCAAGGTATCGATGATGGCGTCGCCGTCCGCCTCCTGCGGGCGCTGGCGTCTGAGCCAGTCGATTCCGATATTACGCGTGAGCGTCGATAGCCAGGTCATCGGTCGCGCCCGCGAGGCGTCATACTGCCCCGCCACCTGCCAGACACGCAGATAGACCAGTTGCAGACAGTCCTGGGCGGCGGCTTCCTGACGTACGATACGCAGCAGCTGCGCGTATAGATGCGGACTGGTCGCGCGATAGAGTTTCTCGAAAGCAAGACCATCGCCGCGGGCGCTGGCGTGGAGATTGTCGATCAGCACTTCATGAGGCGGGTAGGCCATGGAGTTCCTTGAAAGGCTTTCTTTTTCTTGTCCACCAGTCTCGCCAACGGGGTCGAACAAGTAAAGCCTGGATGGCGTTGGGATAGCCCGTCGCTTCAAAAGACTTGTCAAAACGCGTCGGAACGTTAGGATAGAGCCACGACTTACTTGAAGACTCTCTGCGAGAGAAAGTCATGACCGAACGCCACGACTCACGTTTCATCGACACCGCCCAGGCTTGCGGCGGTGCGATGGCGTTCGCGTTCTCTGGTTATGGCTATTGGTTTAGGACTGGCGTGCCCGCCGGTTGGTCACACTGACCTGAACCTGCGAGGCACGCCCGGAACCGGGCTGCCTCCTCGCAACAAGAACCCCCGGATGGCTGCCCACCCGGGGGTTCTCGCGTTTCGGGTCTGATTCTTGAACTCTATTTTGGAATGAGATCGTTATGGACGCTGCCACATCAGAACTGAAACCGGCCCCATCGACACCGGAGACATCTCCCATCGTCAGCTCGCGAGAGTTGCCGACGGCCGCCGAGCTGCGCCGACGCCTGCCGCTGAGTGCGGCGCTGGAAGCGCGGATCGGCGCGCAACGTCGCGCCATACAGGCGATTCTGGACGGTGAAGACGATCGCCTGTTGGTGGTGACCGGGCCCTGCTCGGTGCATGATCCCGTCGCGGCGCTGGAGTATGCCGAACGGCTGGCGGCGCTCAATGCGGTGGTCGGGGACCGGCTGTTGCTGGTGATGCGAGTCTACGTCGAGAAGCCACGCACGACCGTGGGCTGGAAGGGCATGGCCTACGACCCCCACCTCGACGGCAGTGACGACATGGCCGCGGGGCTGGCCATGGCACGACACCTGATGCGCGACATCGCCGAGCTGGGCCTGCCGGTGGCCACCGAGCTACTGCAGCCGATGGCCGGCGCCTATTTCGAGGATCTGCTGAGCTGGGTGGCGATTGGCGCGCGTACCACGGAATCGCAGATTCATCGCGAGCTGGCCAGCGGGCTGGCGGCGGCGGTCGGCTTCAAGAACGGGACCCAGGGCAATGTCGATGTCGCCATTGCCGCGATGCAGTCTGCCGCGCACCCGCATCGCCATTTCGGTGTCACCGCGGCCGGCAGTCCGGCGATGATCGAGACGTCGGGCAACCCCGCCACCCACCTGGTGCTGCGCGGCGGCCACGACGGCCCCAATCACGATGCCGCCAGCGTGGCTGCCAGCCGTCGCGCCATGGAGCAGGCCGGGCTCAAAGCCAATGTGATGGTGGACTGCAGCCACGCCAACTCGCGCAAGGATCATCGACGGCAGACGGAAGTGCTGTTCGATGTGCTGGAACAGCGGCTGGCGGGGGATCGGAGCCTGATCGGCGTGATGCTCGAAAGCCATCTGTTCGAAGGCAAGCAGGCGCTCAATCCATCGACGCTACGCTACGGCGTCTCGATCACCGATGCCTGCCTGGGCTGGGAAGCGACCGACAATCTGCTGACACGAGTGGCGGAGCGACTTCGCCAGGCCTGATCCGGTGGCTCTTGCAGCGTTACGTCATCGACATCATCCCGTCATATCTTCGGCTTAGCCTCGTCACGACGATCCATCCGTGATGAGTGAGAGGATATGACATGAGTCGGGAAGTCGAAGATCATCGCATTCACAACGAAAGTCATAACACGCCATTCGCAGACATTGTCGAGCGCCACCTTTCGCGCCGTCAGATCCTGCAGGGTGGCCTAGGAGTGGCAGCCGTTTCCATGATGGGGGGATTCGGCCTGGGCGGTAGCCTGCGTGCCTGGGCTCAGGACAAGTCGCCGTTGGCGCTAGGGTTCGAGTCCGTCCGCGGTTCCCGTACCGATGCCATCGTGGTCCCCGCCGGCTATCGCGCCCAGGTGCTGATTCCATGGGGAACGCCGCTCAATGGCAATGCGACCGAGTGGCAAAAGAGTCTCGCCATGACGCCGCAGCAGCAGGCGAACAGCGTGGGTATGCACCACGATGGCATGCACGCTTTTCCGCTGGATTCGAAGACCGGCTCGCGCCGCTTCCTGCTCGCGCTCAATAACGAATACATCGATCAGGATGCGCTATGGGCACCGCAAGGTGGCCCGACCCGGCCTGACGGCGTTCGACCGGCCGATGAAGTGCGCACCGAGATCAACGCCCACGGCGTCACCATCGTCGAGATCCAGCGCCAGGATGACGGCGGCTGGGCGCACGTGGTCGATTCCCCCTACAACCGCCGAATCACCACCGCCACACCGATGCCTCTGTCCGGGCCGGTGGCGGGCAGCGACTATGTCAGGACACGCTACTCCGCCGACGGGACTCGAACGCGCGGCACCAACAACAACTGCGCCAACGGCTATACCCCCTGGGGCACCTATCTGACCTGCGAGGAGAACTGGCCGGAAGTGTTCGTCAACACCGGCGAGCGTTTCAGCGACGACGCCCGGCTGGGGCTGCCGACCGACCGCGGACGCTATGGCTGGGAGACGGCGGCCGGCGACGGCGAGCAGGACGACGAATTTGCGCGATTCGACATCACGCCCGGCTCGGGGGAGGCGACCGAAGACTACCGCAACGAGGCGCGGACCTTCGGCTACGTGGTCGAGATCGATCCCTATACCCAGGCCACGGCGATGAAACGCACGGCGTTGGGGCGTTTTCGCCACGAGGGCTGCTGGCCGGGGCCGGTGCGCGCCGGAGAGCCGCTGACGTTCTACACCGGTCATGACTCGCGCAACGAGTACATCTACAAGTTCGTCAGCGCCGCCAAGTGGGACCCCGCCGATGGTCCCGAGCCGGGCAGCGAGACGGATCGTCTGACGATTGGCAGCAAGTACCTCGACGAGGGCACGCTCTATGTGGCGCGCTTCGACGAGGATGGGCGGGGCGAGTGGCTGGCGCTGACGCCAGATGCCCTGACACCTTCAGGGCGCACACTGGCCGCGGCATTGGGGCTGGAGGCGGACGACGCTGCCGGGATCATCATTCATACTTGCGACGCCGCCGATCTGATGGGGGCGACACCGATGGATCGACCGGAGTGGTCGAGTGTCGATCCCGTGTCCGGCGAGGTCTATTTCACGCTGACCAACAACTCGAAACGCACCGCGGACGGCACCGAGCCCACTTTCACCAACGACGGCGAGGCGCTCGAGGCCTCAGGGGTGGGTTATGCGACGGCGCCGACCAACGCTGCCAACCCGCGGGCCAGCAACGAGAGCGGCCATATCATTCGCTGGCGCGAGCAGCCGGACAACCGCTTTGCCTGGGAGATATTCCTGTTCGGCAGCGATGCTGATGCCCAGACGAATCGGTCCGGCCTGACACAAAGTAATCAGTTCGCGAGCCCCGATGGCCTATGGTACGACGAGCGTGGCGACGGCCAGGGCATCCTGTGGTTCCAGACCGACAACAGCGACAACGCGGTCGCCGAATACACCAACGATCAGCTGCTGGCGGTCGTGCCAGGAGCGCTGGCTATCGGTGATGGATCGGGCTCGGTCCTCGATGCGGGCAACCAGAACCAGCTCAAGCGTTTTGCCGTGGGTCCGAATGGCTGCGAGGTGACAGGCATCTTCGCCACGCCGGACCGCACCGCGTTGTTCATCAACATCCAGCATCCCGGCAACTGGCCGGCAGATGGCGACGCGCTGAGTCAGGATGCGACGAAGATTGCCGACGGCAAGGTCCGCCCGCGCGCGGCGACGGTGGCGATCTGGAAAGAGGATGGCGGCCAGGTCGGGGTCTGAGTCGGGCTGGCCCGCAAGCGACAGCCAAGAGAAGGCCGGAGGCGCTAGCCTCCGGCCTTCTCATGTCGGTTGAACACTACCCGCCAACCACCACTACCGGTCGATGACCGGGGATGCGCTCAGGTCTGGCTGGCGTAGGCGTAAAGCAGCGTCTCCTGCGCGCTGATCGGTTCGGCCTCGCCCGGATCGCGGAGATGGTACTGCCCCTCGGTGTCGAGCTCCCAGCTCTGGCAGTTGTCGAGCAGATAGGTGTCGAGATCCTTGCGTACCTGCTGCGCGACCTTCTTGTCCAGCAGCGGGAAGCAGGTCTCCACGCGATGGAACATGTTGCGTTCCATGGCGTCGGCACTGGAGCACCACACTTCGTGCTTGCCGTCGTTATTGAAATAGTAGACGCGGGTATGCTCGAGGAAGCGACCGATGATCGAGCGCACCCGGATATTGTCGGAAATACCCGGTATGCCGGGGCGCAGGCAGCACATCCCGCGAATGATCAGATCGCAGGTCACGCCTGCCTGCGAAGCGCGATAGAGCGCACGAATCAGCTTGGGCTCGGTGATCGCGTTGCACTTGATGACGAGTCTGGCCTTCTTGCCGCTCTGGGCCAGCTTGGCCTCACGATCGATCATCTCGACCAACGTCTTGTGCAGCGTGAAGGGGGCGTGCAGCAGCGTATGTATCTTGCGTGGCTTGCCCATGCCGGAGAGCTGCTGAAATACCTTATGGACGTCGTCGCATATCTCGTCGTTGGCAGTCATCAGGCTGTAGTCGGTATACAGCTTGGCGGTCTTGGCGTGGTAGTTGCCGGTGCCGAGATGGACGTAATGGCTGAGCGCGCCTTTCTCGCGGCGCACGATATGCATCATCTTGGCATGGGTCTTGTAGGCCATCACCCCGTAGATGACGATGGCGCCCGCTTCCTGCAGGCGGGAGGCCAGCGCCAGGTTGTCGGCCTCGTCGAAGCGCGCCCGCAGCTCGATGACCACGGTCACTTCCTTGCCGCCACGTGCGGCTTCCACCAGGGCGCCCACGATCGAGGAGTCAGCTCCGGTGCGATAGAGCGTCTGCTTGATCGCCATCACGTCAGGGTCGCGCGCGGCCTGACGCAGCAGATCCTCTACCGGGCTGAATGACTGAAACGGGTGATGCAGCAGGATATCGCCCTGGCGAATGGCGGTGAACAGATTGACCTCGCCGCGCACCGGCCTGGGCAGGCCAGCCGTGAACGGCCGGTAGCGAAGATCGGGGCGCTGGACATCTCCCAGCACCGCCATCATTCGTGTCAGGTTGACCGGACCATTGACCCGATAGAGATCGTCTTCGCCCAGTTCGAACTGCTTGAGCAGAAAATCGATCAGGCTGTCGGGGCAGTTGTCGGCGACCTCGAGCCGAACCCCGCTACCGTAGCGCCTCGCCAGCAGTTCGCCGCGCAGCGCCGAGGCCAGATCGGAGACCTCCTCGGGATCGACCGACAGATCGGCATTGCGGGTCAGCCGGAACTGATAGCAGCCCTCCACCTCCATGCCGGGGAAGACCTCGTGCGCGTGGGCGTGGATCATCGATGACAGGAACACGTAATCGGTGAAGCCATCTTCACATAGCGTCTCCGGCAGGCGGATCAGCCGGGGCAATGAACGCGGTGCCGGCAGGATCGCCATGCCGCCCTCGCGACCGAAGGCATCGGTGCCATCGAGCTCGACGATGAAGTTGAGGCTCTTGTTGACCAGTCGCGGAAACGGATGCGAGGGGTCGAGCCCGATCGGACTGATGACCGGCGCGATCTCCTCCTCGAAATAGTCGGCCACCCACGAGGCCTGCTCGGGAGTCCATTGAGCACGCCGGCGAAACCGGATCTTCTGCTCTTCCAGCGCGGGCACCAGCACATCGTTGAGGATCCGATACTGACGCTCGACCTGTTCGTGACCGATGCGCGAGACCTCCGCCAGCACCCGTGCGGGCGTCATGCCGTCGGCGCCGGTTTCGTCATGGAACAATGCCAGCTGATGTTTGAGCCCGGCAACCCGGATCTCGAAGAACTCATCGAGATTGGAAGAGACGATCAGCAGGAACATCAACCTGTCGAGCAGCGGATGCGACGGATCCAGGGACTGTTCGAGCACGCGAATGTTGAACTGCAGATGCGACAGTTCGCGGTTGAAGTAGAGCGTAGGGTCGTCGAGATCCGCCTGAGAGGAGGGCGTCGCCTTGGCATGAATGCCCTTGCGCGTACGATTGACGCGCAACGGCGCGGCGTTGATCTCTTCACCGCTGACCGACAGCAGCGTGTCGGCAGAAGCGTTGGGCGTGTCTGGCGTGCCTGAGTCTGTCATCACGAATCTCCGGTACCGGGGCAGACACGCCCGGCACCTCAGGTTTTGAGCAATTGCGCGGCGCGTTTGGCGAAATAGGTTAGGATGCCGTCGGCGCCGGCGCGTTTGAAGCAGGTCAGCGATTCCAGAATCACGCTGTCCGCATCCAGCCAGCCTTTCTCGAAGGCGGCCATGTGCATGGCGTACTCACCGCTGACCTGATAGGCGAAGGTGGGCACCCCGAACGACTCCTTCACCCGCTGGATCACGTCCAGATACGGCATGCCCGGCTTGACCATCACCATGTCGGCGCCTTCCTGAATGTCCAGGGCGGTTTCGTGCAGCGCCTCGTCGGTGTTGGCCGGATCCATCTGGTAGCTGAACTTGTCGGCCTTGCCCAGATTGCCGCTGGACCCGATGGCATCGCGAAACGGGCCGTAATATTTCGAGGCGTACTTGGCCGAATAGGCCATGATCTGCGTCTCGTGCAGCCCCTCGCGCTCGAAGGTGTCGCGAATCAGACCGATCCGGCCATCCATCATGTCGGAAGGCGAGATCACGTCCGCGCCGGCCTCGGCGTGGGAGAGCGCCTGCTTGATCAGCGCTTCGATGGTGCGGTCGTTGATCAGGTAGCCGTTCTCGTCGGGTACCCCGTCCTGGCCGTGGGTGGTGTAGGGGTCGAGTGCCACGTCGGTGATGATGCCGAGATCCGGGAAGCGCTCGCGCAGCGCCCGAATCGCACGCTGAATCACGCCATCCGGATTCCAGGCTTCGGCGCCATCGACGGTCTTCTTTTCCGGCGGGATGAACGGGAACAGGTCGATCGCCGGGATGCCGAGCGCGACCAGCTCTTCGGTCTCGCGCAGCAGTTCGTCGATGGACAGGCGTTCGACGCCGGGCATGGAAGCGACCGGCTCGCGCCGGTTCTCCCCCTCGAGCACGAAGACGGGAAGAATCAGATCGTCCGTCGTCAGTGCCGTTTCTCGGGCCAGACGGCGGGAAAAGTCGTTCTTGCGCAGGCGCCTCAGGCGGGTGGCCGGGTACTGACGTGACAGGGAATAACGCATGAATCTCTCCACAAAAGCGGCGAACGCGCCTTTCGACACGCTCGCGGCGCCGACAGCTACGCTATCAGCGACGAATGACAAGACGATGACAGTGGGTTTGAAGCCCCAGTATAGCAACCGCCATGGCGGGTCGTGTGGGGGCGATTGTCGCAGCGGCTGGCATGGAAATGCCGCGCAGAGGCGTCAATCCGCGGGATCGGGCTCGTCGTGCCGGCGGCGCTGGACGATGCGCCCGAAGATGATCCCGACTTCGAACAGCAGCCACATGGGCACGGCCAGCAAGCTCTGCGAAATGATGTCCGGCGGGGTGAGCAGCATGCCGATGATGAAGCAGATCAGGATCACGTAGGGCCGTTTCTTGCTCAGGCTCGCGACATCGGTGATCCCGGTCCAGATGACCAGGAAAGTGGCGATGGGAATTTCGAACGCCACGCCGAAGGCGAAGAACATCTTCAACACGAAATTGAGATAGGCGTTGATATCGGTCATCACCGTGACGTCCTGCGGCCCGGTATGCACGAAGAAGCTGAACAGCAGCGGGAACACCACGTAGTAGGCGAATGCCGCTCCGCCGTAGAACAGCAGGATACTCGAGGCGAGTAGCGGAAACGCCAACGCTTTCTCGTGCTTGTAGAGCCCCGGCGCGATGAACGCCCAGGCCTGGTAGAGAATGAACGGAATTGCCGCGAAGACGGCAACCACCATGGTCAACTTGAACGGCGCCAGAAAGGGCGAGGTGACCTCGGTGGCGATCATCTTCGACCCCACCGGCAGCAGAGCCACCAGCGGGTCGGCAACGAAACGGTAGATGTCGTTGGAAAAGGCGTAGAGACCGATGAAGATCACCACGACGATGATCACCGCCTTGAGCAGGCGCGAGCGCAACTCGATCAGATGCTCGATCAAGGGGGCCTGCGACTGCTGTTCTTCTGGCGGTGGTGTGGAGGCGTCGCTCATCGAGAAGCCGAATCCTTGTCCGCGGGAGAAGAGGTGGCGTCGTCGGGCCGGGTTTCCGGCGCCGCTGGGCGATCGTCACGCGAAGACGATGCGGCGGAATCGGGTTCCGTGCCCCGGTCATGACTATCGGGAGTGGCGGACGGCGGCGTCGAAACGGACGGCGGCGTCGAAGCGGGCGGCGGCGTCGAAGTGCGGGAATCACCGGGCTTCACGGTATCTCCAAGGCTCGCTTCGAAGCCGCGGCGTGCCTGATTGACGCCTTCGTCGAGCTTCTTCTGCTGCTCGGCCAGCTTCTGGCGCAGCTCCTCGGCTTCGAGCTGGGAGGTGATTTCCCGCTGCATTGTCGAGACGCTGCGCTTGATGCGGCCGACCCACAGGCCGGCCGTGCGTGCAGCCTTAGGAAGGCGCTCGGGTCCGAGTACCAGCAGGCCGACGATGCCGATCAGTAACAGCTCGAAGAAACCGATATCGAACATAGGGGTTACTGGCGCCCGGCCTTGTCGCTGGACGACGATTTGGTCTCGCCGGGGCGATTATCGAAGTTGACGTCGTGAGTCGTTTTCGAGTTCTCGTCCTCGGCATGGTTGATGCTGTGCTGCGTCGTGCTCTCTTTCTTGTCGTCGTCATCGATGGCTTTCTTGAAGCCTTTGACGGCGCCGCCCAGATCGCTGCCGACGTTGCGCAGTTTCTTGGTACCGAAAATCAGGATGATGATCCCGAGAACGATCAACAACTGCCAGATACTGATCCCACCCAGCATGACTTTCTCCTTACCGGTGCGCCGTGGCGCGATGTTGATTCAGGCATCCTGCCGACGCGAGGCTTTTTCGTCCAGTCCCGAAACATTGAACCGTCGCGCCAGCTCCGCGAGCACCTCGCGATGATCGATGTCGAGATGCGACAGCATGACCAGACTATGAAACCACAGATCGGCGACCTCACCGACCAGATCCTGGCGACTCCGAGCATCATCTACCTCGACATCCTTGGCGGCAAGCAGCGTTTCCGTGGCTTCTTCGCCAATCTTTTCCAGAATCTTGTTGAGGCCACGCTGATGCAGCTGCGCGACGTAGGAGCTGTCCGGGTCCGCGCTGCGACGGGCGTCGAGCACCGCCGCCAGTTGCTCGAGAGTATCACTCATCAGATGACATTCCTGCTTTAGGGCAAGTTCAACCGGGCGTAGGGCGCCCGGTGCTCATTCGGCGCCCCGGTGCTCGACGATTTCGGACATCGGGTCATGATCATACACTCAGCGCCAGGCCAGCAGCACTATCCCCAGGCCGGCCGCGACCAGTACCGGCCACGGCTGCTGTTCCGCCCACGTCAGCATCGGCTGCCACGCCAGCGCCACGGCCAGCAGAACGGCGCCGAGGCGCAGGCGTCTGGCGCGAGGCGCGGCTCGCTGGAAACGGGCTTCGAGGCCCGTCAGCGCCTCGGTCTGCTGGCGGTTGAGCCGACGCTGCTGTTCGCGATCGGAGAGCGCCTGATAAGCGAGCACCGGCAGCTCCGGAATCTGGTGAGCCAGCTCGGGGGCGTGTTTCTGCAGGGCTTTCCAGAATCCCTTGGGTCCGGCGCGCTCGCGCATCCAGCGTTCGAGATAGGGTCTGGCGGTGCTCCACAGATCCAGGTCCGGATAGAGCTGACGACCCAGGCCCTCGATATTGAGCAGCGTCTTCTGCAGCAGGACCAGCTGCGGCTGGACCTCCATGTTGAAGCGGCGAGCCGTCTGGAACAGGCCCAGCAGCACCTGGCCGAAAGAGATGTCCTTGAGCGGCTTCTCCAGAATCGGCTCGCAGACGGCACGAATCGCCGAGGCGAACTCGTTGGCGCGGGTGCCTTCGCCGACCCAGCCGGATTCGATGTGCAGCACCGCGACCTCGTAATAGTCCTGACGGAAGAAGGCCAGCAGGTTCCGCGCCAGATAGTCCTGATCCTCGCGGGTCAGGCTGCCGACGATGCCGCAGTCGATGGCGATGTAGCGGGGCTCGGTGGGGTTTTCCCGCGAGACGAAGATATTGCCGGGGTGCATGTCGGCATGGAAGAAGTTGTCGCGGAAGACCTGGGTGAAGAAGATCTCCACGCCGCGCTCGGCCAGCTTCTTGAGATCGGTACCCTGGGCGCGCAGGGCGTCGATATCGGCCACGGGAATGCCGTTGATGCGCTCCTGGACCATCACCTGACGGTGGGTCAGCGACCAGTGAATGGCCGGCACGTAGAGCAGCGGCGAACTCAGGAAGTTGCGCTTGAGCTGCGAGGTGTTGGCGGCTTCCTTGTTGAGATCGAGCTCGTCGAACAGGGTCGCCTCGTAGTCCTTGATCACCTCGACCGGACGCAGGCGGCGCGCCTCGGGGATTCTGCGCATCAGACGCGCGAAGGTGTACAGCAGCCCGATGTCTTCGCGCATGATGCGGTCGATGCCGGGGCGGATGATCTTGACCACCACCTGCTCGCCGCTATGCAGCTCGGCGGCGTGGACCTGGGCGATCGATGCCGAAGCCATGGGCTCGGTCTCGAACGCGGCGAAGGCTTCTTCGACGGTCTTGCCGAGCTCGACCTCGACCATGGCGCGGGCGGTCTCGCCGGGGAAAGGCGGCACCTGATCCTGAAGCCGCTTGAGTTCGTCGGCGATATCCGGTGGCAGCAGATCGCGGCGGGTCGACAGCATCTGGCCGAACTTGACGAAGATAGGCCCGAGTGACTCCAGTGCCAGGCGCAATCGCTTGCCACGGGAGTGGTCGCCGATCGGAATCAGACGGACGGGCGCGAAGCGCCATAGCCAGCGGATGACAGGCGGCAGCTTCTCCTGGGGAACCAGACTGTCGAGACGATAGCGCGAGATGGTCCAGGCAATGCGAAATAGCCGCAGGCTCATGAACGAGACTCCTGGCGGCGTTGCAATCGAGCGATTCGGGCGCCGAGGCGATCGACGTTCTGCTGGAGCTCGGTCAAGTGGTCGCGGGCAACGGCGAGCTGGTCGCGCCCGGTCAGCCAGCGCCGCTCCTCGAACAGATAGTCGCGCATGTCCTGGTGCCACTCGCTGGCCATGAAGCGGGTCTGCCGATCCAGATGATGAATGCCCGCGGCGACACCGTGTGCGGTATGGCTACCCAGCCCCTTGGCCAGCGCACCTTCCCAGTCGAGATCGAGATCCATGAACAGGGCCTGGATGGTCGGGAGGAGCGCTGTCTGGCCGGTGACCGGCAGCTGCCCGCTGAACAGTAGGCGCTCGAGCGAGTCGCCCGCCATCAGGCGCGTCATGGCGTGTCGGTTCAGGGTAATCTCGAGATCGTCCGTGTCCTGCCACTGCTGTGCCCGGCTCAAGGTGAGGCCCTCGGCATGGAATCCCACCCGCAACCCGAGGCGAGCGTCGGCAAGATTCAGCCGCAGGGTTTTACCGGCCAGCGCCGCCAGTCGTGCGGGTGCCGCCGGGTCGCGGCGTAACAACGTCGTCAGCGAACGCTCGAGGGCGACCAGGGCAAAGGTATCCAACATATGACGCCAGCCCTCAGAGCTTGATGCCGCGATGCAGCGCGACGATGCCGCCGGTCATGTTGGTATATTCGACACGTTCCAGCCCGGCCGCCTGCATCATGCCTTTCAGGGTTTCCTGATCGGGATGCATGCGGATCGATTCGGCCAGATAGCGGTAGCTGTCGGCGTCGTTGGCCACCAGCCGACCCATCTGCGGCAGCAGTCGAAACGAATACTGATCGTAGGCTTTCGACAGCAGGCCGTTGACCGGCTTGGAGAATTCCAGCACCAGCAGGCGTCCGCCCGGCTTGAGGACGCGAGTCATCGAGCGCAGCGCAGCGTCCTTGTCGGTGACATTGCGCAAACCGAAGGCGATGGTGATGCAGTGGAAGCTGTTATCGGGGAACGGCAGGCTTTCCGCATTGGCCTGCACGTATTTGACGTTGTCACCGACGCCGTGGTCGATCAGCTTGTCGCGGCCCACACGCAGCATCGACTCATTGATATCGGCCAGGACGACACGGCCCTGCGGTCCGACACGCTTGGCGAACTGACGCGTCAGGTCGCCGGTGCCGCCGGCGATATCGAGCACGCTGTGGCCGGGACGGACACCGCTGCGCTCGAGCGCGAGCTGTTTCCAGAAGCGATGGATGCCGAATGACATCAGGTCGTTCATGACGTCGTAGCGCGCGGCCACCGAATGAAAGACGTCGGCCACGCGGGCGGCCTTCTCGTCGACCGCGACCTTCTCATAGCCAAAGTCGGTCGTGCGCTTGTCCATGTGCTTTTCTCCGAGATGACGCGAGCGGCGATCGTTGCGCTTTATAAGCAATCGCTACGCTGTCGAGAGGATGTGCCGAGCGGTTCGAGTCGAGACCACTGTCGTCGATACCACTGCCGAACGGTTCGAGCCAGTGCCTAGCGATTCAAACCAGTGCCGCGCTCGAGACCGAAAAAACGATATGAGTCGACCGAGCCGAGCATCTTGGCGTCTGGCATTGTAGCGTCTGGTCGCAAACTTGTCTTTGCACATCACTGCCGGTCGTCGCGGAGAGCCAGCCGAGGCTCGACGATCCTAGAGCTCGCTTCAGACCTGATGAATCTGGATCACGCTGGCATCGCGCGAGGCGCCGGCGCGCTCCAGTCGGGCGAGATAATCGTCCCACCAGGCCTGGCGGTGAATTGCCATGTCGTAGAGATATTCCCAGGTGTAGAGCCCGGTATCGTGACCGTCGTCGAAGTGCAGCTTCAGCGCATAACGGCCGGTCTGAGAAATGTCGAGCAGCCCCACATGGCGCTTGCCGGTCTGCAGCACGGCTTCGCTGGGATGATGGCCCTGGACTTCCGCCGACGGCGAGTAGACGCGCAACAGCTCGATCGGCAGACGATAGGTCTGGCCGTCGGGATAGCCCAGTTCGAGCTCGCGCTCGCCCTTGTGATAGTGGACTCGGTTGGGAGTCGGCGCGGGCATGGAGAATTCTCCTGGATTCGACCGCGCCGGAGTCGGGGCGCGATAGAGAGCGGCTTCGAGCGCCACTTGCACTAGCAGCAAGTGGCGATCATCGTTGGCTCGCGGCTTAAAGAATATACCGCGACAGATCTTCGTCCACGGCCAGCTCGCCCAGTTTGTCGTTGACGTAGTCCGCATCGACGACCAGCGGGCTCTCGAAATCGCCACCCTGGAAGGAGGCTTCCTCGAGCAGGCGCTCCATCACCGTATGCAGACGGCGGGCGCCGATGTTCTCGGTGCCGTCGTTGACCTGCCAGGCGATCTCGGCGATCCGCGAGATACCGTCTTCGGTGAACTGCACCTCCAGCCCTTCGGTGCCGAGCAGCGCCTGATACTGCTTAGTCAGCGCCGCCGACGGCTCGGTCAGGATACGCTTGAAATCGTCCGGGCTTAGTGCGGTCAGCTCGACCCGGATCGGCAGGCGGCCCTGCAGTTCCGGAATCAGATCCGACGGCTTGGCGAGGTGGAAGGCGCCGGAGGCGATGAACAGGATGTGATCGGTACGCACCATGCCGTGCTTGGTGGAGACGGTGGAGCCCTCGATCAGCGGCAGCAGGTCGCG
The DNA here is from genome assembly GCF_003206695.1 of Salinicola halophyticus. Taxonomy (GTDB): domain Bacteria; phylum Pseudomonadota; class Gammaproteobacteria; order Pseudomonadales; family Halomonadaceae; genus Salinicola; species Salinicola halophyticus. The sequence continues at coordinate 180,740 of NZ_PZJN01000006.1, forward strand.
CTGCACGCCTTCGCGGGAGACGTCGCCACCGCTGCCGGACTCACCGCGCTTGGCGACCTTGTCGATCTCGTCGAGGAACACGATACCGTTCTGCTCGACCGCTTCCAGCGCGCGCTGCTTGATCTCTTCCTCGTTGACCAGCTTGGCGGCTTCCTCGTCCTGCAAGAGCTTCCAGGCATCCTTGACCGTCACGCGGCGGTTTTCGGACTTCTGCTTGCCCATGTTGGCGAACAGGCTCTGGAGCTGGTTGGTCATCTCCTCCATGCCCGGCGGGGTCATGATGTCGACGCCCTGGCTGGCCGGCGTCACCTCGATGTCGATCTCCTTGTCATCGAGCTGGCCTTCGCGCAGCTTCTTGCGAAACACCTGACGCGCCGATGAATCATCGCGGCCGGCGTCATATTCGCTGCCTCGAGGACGCGGCAGCAGCGCATCGAGGATTCGATCCTCGGCAGCGTCCTCGGCCTTGTGACGAACTTCGACCTTGGCCTGCTCGCGGACCATCTTGATCGCCATTTCCATCAGATCGCGAATGATCGATTCGACGTCGCGGCCGACGTAGCCCACCTCGGTGAACTTGGTAGCTTCGACCTTGAGGAACGGCGCGCCGGCGAGCTTGGCCAGACGCCGCGCGATCTCGGTCTTGCCGACGCCGGTCGGGCCGATCATCAGGATGTTCTTGGGCACGATCTCGCCGCGCATGTCCTCGTCGAGGCGCATCCGGCGCCAGCGGTTGCGCAGCGCCACGGCCACGGCACGCTTGGCATCGTGCTGGCCGATGATGTACTGGTCGAGCGAATGCACGATCTCGCGTGGGGTCATCGAAGACTGGGTCAGTGCCGGTGCGGCGCCGGCGCTTTCCTGACCGGCACCGTTCTGAGAAGGACTCTGGGACGGGGTGTTCGCAGATGTAGTGTTCGCAGACATGGAATCGGCCTCTTTACAGCTCTTCGAGCGTGATCTGGTGATTGGTGAAGACGCAGATGTCGGCGGCGATAGCGAGCGACTTCTCGGTGATCTCGCGGGCGCCGAGCTCGGTGTTCTCGAGCAGTGCCCGCGCCGAGGCCTGGGCGAAGTGACCGCCGGAGCCGATGGCGATGATGCCGCGCTCGGGTTCGACCACGTCGCCGTTACCGGTAATGATCAGCGACGCCGTCTTGTCGGCCACGGCCAGCATGGCTTCGAGACGACGCAGGGCACGGTCGGTGCGCCACTCTTTCGCCAGTTCGACAGCGGCCTTGGTCAGATGGCCCTGGTATTTTTCCAGCTGCGCTTCGAAGCGTTCGAACAGGGTAAAGGCATCGGCGGTACCTCCAGCGAAACCGGCCAGAACCTGACCGCGGTAGAGGCGGCGGACCTTGCTGGCGTTGCCTTTCATCACCGTGTTGCCCAGCGATACCTGGCCATCGCCAGCCAGGGCGACCTGATCGCCACGGCGCACGGATACGATTGTGGTCATGCAATTCACTCCCAATGGCGCGCCGCCAAACCTCATTGGCGGCGCCGAAAACGGGTGCGATCGCGGCGGCCGACAGGCTCTGGAGAGCGTGATCGGGACGAGGCGATGCAGCATGAACCATCAAGTGTGGGCGAGATGCGGGGAAATCAAGCCGATGACGAACGCCGACGGCCTCGAATGGGCGGCCGGCAAGGCGTGCCGGCCGTCGTGGTGTCCTGTGGCCACGCCTGATGGCGGGCCCGTCGGCCGAGCGAGCTATCGGCCAACGAGGCTGCAGGTATCGATGTTACCGCTGCCGTGCGGCAGGCGGATTTTTTGCCGACGTCGTGCTGAAGCGTCATCCCTGCAGGCGTTGAGTTTTGCAGGCGTGAGCTTTGCGGGCTTCAGTTCTGCAGGCGCAGCAGTAGCGGCTCGATGCCCTGGGTCACCATCAGGTCCTGAGCGCGTGACAGTTCGCGCTTGTCTTCGTAGGGGCCGACCTGAACACGGTGCCATAGCTGATCGCCATTGGCGCGCACGTCGGTGATCTTGGCCAGCAGGCCGAAGTCCTTGAGCCGGTTGGCAAGGCGTTCGGCATCGCCGAGATCGCGGAACGAGGCCGCCTGCAGGACGTAGCGGCCGCCGCTGGGCGTCGGCTGCTTGGTCTGATTCGCGGCATCGTCGGCCGCGGCTTCCTGGGTCGCCTTGGCCGATGGCTCCGGAGAGGCACTATCGCTGTTGGGGGCGATGACCTCGGTTTCCGGCAGCAGGGTGTAGAACTCGAACGTGGGCGTCGCCGGCTGCTGGGCGCCGCCGTCACCACTGTCAGTACCACCGCCTTCGGCGCTACCGGCGTTCTGGTCGCCACCACTGCTGGCTGTCTGATTGGACGTGGGCCGAGGCACGACCGCGGCCACCGGTTCGGGCGAAGAGCGATCCAGATACTGCGACAGGACGAAACCGGCGATCAGGCCGACAATGGCCCATAGCCACCCCGGGATTCCTCCGAGGCCACCGCCGCTTGACGGGCGTGATCGAGATTTCGTCGTCGCGCCTTTGGGGGGCGGACGGCTGGCGGTCGAGCGGCTGTTCTGAGCGGGTCGGCGTGCCATGTTCTACATCTCCTCCGGGGCGCTGACGCCGAGCAGCGCCAATCCATTACCGATGACCTGGCGAGTCGCCAGACCCAGGGCCAGGCGGGCGTTGCGCAGCTCGCCATCATCGACCATGACTTTCTGGGCGTTGTAGCAGGTGTGGAAATCGCTGGCGAGATCGGTCAGATACTGCGCGATCTGGTGCGGTTCGCGAGCGCGGGCGGCACGCTCGACAGTCTCCGGGTAGCGTGCCAGCCGGTTCATCAGCGCCTTCTCCTGGGGGGCGTCAAGACGCTCCAGATTGGCCATGGCGATCGCATGATCGAACGCCAGGCTGTCGCTTTCGGCCTTGCGCAGCACGCTGCAGACGCGGGCATGGGCGTACTGGATGTAGTAGACCGGGTTGTCGTTGGTCTGCGAACGCGCCAGATCGATATCGAACGTCATCTGGGAATCGGCGCGACGGGCGGCCAGAAAATAGCGCGTGGCGTCGCGGCCGACTTCGTCGATCAGATCACGCAGGGTGACGTAGCTGCCGGCGCGTTTGGAGAGCTTGACCTCGACGCCAGAGCGGGTCACCAGCACCATCTGGTGCAGCACGTAGTCCGGCCAGCCCTGGGGAATCCCGACTTCGAGGGCCTGCAGACCGGCCCGAACACGGGTTACGGTCGAATGGTGATCGGCCCCCTGTTCGTCGATGACGGTGGTGAAGCCGCGTTGCCACTTGTTGAAATGGTAGGCGACGTCGGGCACGAAATAGGTGTAGTCGCCGTCGCTCTTGCGCATCACGCGGTCTTTGTCGTCGCCGAAATCGGTGGTGCGAAGCCACAGTGCGCCGTCCGATTCGTAGGTGTGTCCGCCGGCGATGAGCGCCTCGACGGTCTCTTCGACCCGGCCCTCGGCATACAGCGAGGATTCGAGGAAGTAGACGTGGAATTCGACTCCGAATGCCTTGAGGTCGAGATCCTGCTCGCGACGCAGATAGGCCACGGCGAAGGCGCGAATGGCGTCGCCATCCTCCGGGTCGGCCTTGGCAGTGACCTCGCGGTCGTCGGCGGTAACGGTCTCTCCGGCCAGATAGGCCTTGGCGACATCGCCGATGTAGTCGCCACGATAGCCGTTCTCCGGCCAGCCTGCGTCGTCCGGCGTCAGACCCTGGACTCGAGCCTGGACCGAAAGCATCAGGTTGTTGATCTGGGCGCCGGCATCGTTGTAGTAGAACTCGCTGGTGACATCAAAGCCGGTCGCTTCCAGCAGGCGGCAGAGGCAGTCGCCGATGGCGGCGCCGCGGCCATGGCCGACATGGAGCGGCCCGGTGGGGTTGGCGGAGACGAACTCGACCTGAACTTTCTCCCCGGCGCCGATCATGCTGCGGCCGAAGGTGTCGCCCGCATCCAGGATCTGGCTGACGATGCCGGCGATGGCATCGGTGGCGGCGAAGAAATTGATGAACCCCGGGCCGGCGATTTCGGTCCGGCGGATGACGTCGTTGGCGGGCAGCGCCGCGACCAGCTTGTCGGCCAGGTCGCGGGGCTTGCCGCCGGCCGGCTTGGCGAGGACCAGTGCCAGATTGGTGGCGTAGTCGCCGTGGGCCTTGTCGCGGGTCGGGTCGACCTTGATCGAGGGACGCACGTCCGCCGGAAGATCGCCGGCCTGTTGCAGGGTGGCGACGGCGGCGTCGAGCAGTTGGGTAATCGTCTCTTTCATGGGCTACTTCGTCGTCGTGGGGCCAGGCGTGGGGCTCGCAGCCCGACCCGGCGCGGGGTTCCGCGGATCTGAACGCCGTGAACCTGCCGCCACGACGCTGGAAAAAGGCGGCCATTATCAGTGATTGCGCCAACGCTTTAAACCCTAACCAGCGAGCTTCGAGCTTCCAGCGTCGAGGTTGCAGAAAGAGATTGCGAACTTTCTGAGTTGGCGAGGATTGCTTTTGCGGCTGCGGCGTCAGCTCAAGGTCATCGGATCGATATCCAGCGACCAGCGAACCTTGCGTGATTTGCTGCTCTCCAGCCAGCCGACCAGCCAGGCGCCGGCTTCATGCAGGGCGCTGCGTTTTTCCGACGACAGCATCAGCTGCAGATGGTAACGGTTCTGACGTCGCTCCATCGGAGCGGGTACCGGGCCCAGGCAGTGTACGGAAGACCGTCGTTCGCCGAGCCACTCCCGCAGCGCCTCGCCGGCGGCCTCCGCGGCTTCGAGGGCGTCCTCCTCGCGGGTCGCCTCGAAGCGCGTCAGCGCCAAGTAACGGTAGGGCGGCAGGCCGGCCAGGCGTCGCTCCTCCAGCATCTGGTAGGCCAGGGCGTCGTAACCGCTATCGGCCAGCAGGCGCAGATTCGGATCATCGGGATGCAGCGTCTGAACCAGCACGCGGCCCGCGCGATCGGCGCGTCCGGCGCGTCCGGCGACCTGGACCAGCAACTGGGCGCTCTGCTCGAGGGCGCGAAAGTCGCTGGCGTAGAGGCCTGCATCGGCATTGACCACGACGACCAGCGTCACATGAGGTAGATGGTGGCCCTTGGCCAGCATCTGGGTGCCCACCAGTAGGCTCGGTTCGCCGCGCCGAATCTCGGTCAGAATCTGGTCGAACGCTTCCTTGCGCCGCGTGCTGTCGCGATCGATACGGTAGACCGGAATATCGGGGAACAGCGTGGTCAGGGTCTCTTCGCTGCGCTCGGTGCCGGCGCCGAGTGGCCTCAGGTCGGCACTGCCGCAGCCGGGGCAGGCGTCCGGCTGCGGGGTCTGGTGTTCGCAGTGATGACAGACCAGACGCGGGGGCTGGCGGTGCAGCGTCATGCGCGAATCGCAGTGGCGGCATTCGGCGATCCAGCCGCACTGGTGGCAGGCGAGCGAAGGCGAAAAACCGCGCCGGTTGATGAATACCAGCACCTGGCCTTCGGCTTTCAGCGCCTGGCGAATGGCATCGATAGCCGGTGGAACCAGGCCGCCCTGACGCAGGCGTCCGCGCAGGTCCACCAGCTCCAGTTTGGCCGGCGCGTGGCGGCTAGGGCGCTGGGTCAGTCGCAGGTGCCGATAGCGGCCGCTGCGGGCCTGGGCCAGCGTTTCGAGCGACGGTGTGGCGCTGCCCAGCAGAATCGGTACGCCATCGTGATGGGCCCTTGCGATGGCCAGGTCGCGGGCGTGATAGCGCAGCCCATCCTGCTGCTTGAACGAGCCGTCATGTTCCTCGTCGACGATGATCGCGCCGGGGCGCGCCAGCGGCGTGAAAATGGCCGAACGCGTACCGATGACGATCGGCGCGCGGCCGCTGCGGGCGGCTTCCCAGGCGTCGAGGCGTTCCATGTCGGTCAAGCCGGAGTGGAGCGCCACCACCGGCGCCCGAAAGCGCTTGCGGAAGCGCGACAGCGTCTGCGGCGTCAGGCCGATCTCCGGGACCAGAACCAGGGCCTGACGCCCTTGGCCGAGTACGCCCTCGATCAGTTGCAGGTAGACCTCCGTCTTGCCGCTGCCGGTAACCCCATGTAGCAGGCACGGATGAAAGCGGTCCAGACCTTCGTGCAGGGCGGCCAGCGCTGTGGCCTGTTCCCGGTTGAGCGGCAGCGACGGTTCGGCCAGCAGCGCGCCGGACCAGCCCTCGCTGGCGGTCAGGGGTTCCTCCGTGCGGATGATCAGTGCCTTGTCGAGCAGGCCTTGCAACTGAGCGCGCGTGTACCCCTGAGCCATGATGGCAGCGCTGACCATGCCGTGGCGATGCTGGGCCAGCAGCTGGATCAGTTCACGCTGGCGCGGTGCGCGTGCCAGCGCGTCCAGAGCGCTGGATTCGGTGGTGTTCAATTGCCAGCGCTCGCGAATTCTGGCTTCGCGTGGCCGCCCCTGGCGCAGCGGTCCGGGGAGCGCGTGATGCAGCGTATCGCCCAGCGAGTGCTGATAGTAGCGGGCGGTGAACTGGCACAGCCATAGCCAGTCCGAGGGTAGCGGCTCGTCGTCGAGGCGAGCGCTGATCGGTTTCAGCTGGTGTGCGGGCAGCTCGCTGTGCGCCGCGCACTCCATCACGATGCCGACCAGATGGCGTCGGCCAAACGGCACCTTGACGCGAATGCCGGCTCGCCAGCCCCCCGCGGGCGGCTGACCGGCGGGGCGATAGTCGAACAGGCGCCGAAGCGGAGTGGGAACGGCAACGCGAAGCACTTTGGGCGCCGGTGGCGGTGCTGTGCGGTCATCGGCGGGCATCGGGGAAGGGGCGGTCTGGGAAGAGCCTGCCTTGGAATCAGCCAATTGGCCTCCATGAAGAGTTCTGCTAAAATACGCCGCCTTCCGACGTAGGGCGCGTCTTTTATCCGGGGTGTCATCGTCTTCGAACGGTGTACTTCGGGATTCCAGGCGTTCCGGTCGCGCGGGAGTGAACCGCGATTCCCTATCCGTGTACGGTGCCTGGCGAGAGATCAGGTGGCGGTACACCGCAAAGCGAGGCTTCACGATGAAACAGTCTATTCATCCCGAATACAAGACAGTCACGGCGACCTGTTCCTGTGGCGCGACCCATTCGATCGGCACGACAGCGAGTGAAGATTTTCACGTCGACGTCTGCTCCGAGTGCCACCCGTTCTACACCGGCAAGCAGAAGCAGGCGACGACCGGTGGCCGCGTCGAGCGTTTCAACAAGCGCTTCGGTGCTGCTGTGCGACCGACCAAGAGCTCGTAATATCGGCATCGATCGGTTATCGGAAAGGCTCGCCATTATGGCGGGCTTTTTTGTGCCTGCTCGGCGGTTTTTAGCGTTAAAAGAAGTGGGGCGCATGACTTGGGTCGCTCCGGCCGCAGTGAGCGATAAGCAATGTTTTATGGCTGAAGGCTTAGGTATAAGTGTCGGCAAATGCATCGAAGTGGTTCAAACAGGCGCTTAAAATTCGTGAAAGTTTAAAAAGTGGTATAAGTTGTGTGGCCGATTGTTTTTCGATAATCTGATCCGACTTCGCGGCGAACGATGCCGAAAATACCCTCATTGCCTTTGGATAAGCCTTCATGAATGACGAGAAGAGACAGGCAGCGCTCGATTATCACGCCAAGCCCATTCCGGGCAAGTTGTCGGTCGAACTGACCAAGCCCACCGAGACTGCCAAGCATCTGGCCCTGGCCTACAGTCCCGGCGTAGCGGAACCGTGCCGGGAGATCGCTCGGGATCCCGAAAATGCCTATCTCTATACCGGCAAGGGCAATCTGGTGGCAGTGATTTCCGATGGCAGTGCCATTCTCGGCCTGGGTAACCTGGGGCCTTTGGCCAGCAAGCCGGTCATGGAAGGCAAGGGCGTGCTGTTCAAGCGTTTTGCCGGCATCAACTCCGTCGATATCGAAGTCGAGGCTGACTCTGCCCAGGCGTTCATCGATACCGTGGCCAGCATTGCCAACACCTGGGGCGGTATCAATCTGGAGGATATCAAGGCGCCGGAGTGCTTCGAGATCGAGGCCGCCCTCAAGACGCGTTGCAACATTCCGGTGTTCCATGACGATCAGCATGGCACGGCGATCGTGACCGCGGCCGGTCTGCTCAACGCGCTGGAGATCGCCGGCAAGACGTTGGAAAGCGCACGCATCGTCTGTCTTGGCGCCGGATCCGCCGCCATCGCCTGCATGAAACTGCTGATCGAATGCGGAGCCAGGGCCGAAAACGTCTTCATGCTGGATCGTAACGGCGTGATTCATAGCGGTCGCAGCGACCTCAACCCGTACAAGGCGCAGTTCGCCACCGAAACGCCGTTGCGTACGCTGGACGACGCGATCGAAGGCGCCGACGTTTTCGTGGGACTGTCCGGGCCGGATCTGTTCAAGCCCGAACAGCTCATGAAGATGGCCGCCAATCCGGTGGTCTTCGCCTGCTCCAATCCGGATCCGGAGATTCATCCCGACCTGGCGCGGGAAACCCGTAGCGACGTGATCATGGGAACGGGGCGTTCCGATTACCCCAACCAGGTCAACAACGTGCTCGGCTTCCCGTTCATCTTTCGCGGTGCCCTCGATGTCCGGGCCACGGCCATCAACGAGCGGATGAAAATCGCCGCCGTTCACGCGTTGAAGGATCTGGCCCGTGAGCCGGTGACGAAAGAGGTGCTGGATGCCTACGAGATCGATTCGCTGACGTTCGGCCGCGATTACATCCTTCCGACCCCGGTGGATTCGCGCCTGCTCGACAGGATTCCGGCGGCGGTGGCGCAGGCTGCGGTGGAGTCCGGGGTGGCCGGGAAGCCGTATCCCGCGCACTACCCGCTGAAGAGCGTCAAGGAGATCTACGGCAAGTAATCGCCGGTCTGACGGGTCAAGACGATGCTGCCCTCGGGGCGGCATCGTGCTTTTCAGCGGGCGTTATGTGGCGACCCGAAGCCGGCTTTTTACAGCGACCCGAAGCCGTCTTTTTATAGCGACCCGAAGCCGTCGCCCGATAGTCTTTTACCGCGACCCGAAGCCGGCTCTTTACAGCGACCCGAAGCCGTCGCCCGATAGTCTTTTACCGCGACCCCGGCCCGTCTCTTTACCGCGACCCGAAGCCGTCGCTCGATAGTCTTTTATAGCGACCCGGGGCCGGCTTCTTGCAGCGACTCGAGGTCGTCGCCGGGGCTACCAGCCGTAGAGAATCGAGACCGAGGTCGTGGTGTCGGTGCGTGCTTCTGCGCCCGGCGGCGGATGGGTGTTGCTTCTGACGTCGTAGGAGACGCGCAGAGCAAGGTGCGAGTTCAGCTGCGACGTGATCGACGAGAGTGAACGGGTGGTGACACTGATGTGAGTCGCTTCCGCCGACAGCTCCTGATCGAAGGAGATGTCGTCGCTGAAGTTGTAGGTGTAGTCCAGCGCCGCGTAGGCCAGCGCCAGATCGTCGCTGCTGCCGCCTTCGTAAGCGTCGTCATCGTCATCGTCACTGTCGTCGGCATAGACGTCATGACGATAGCCGGGGCCGGTTTCGGCCGAGAGCGTATGCGTCGGTCCGGTCAGGATCTGGCGGCCGTAACCCGCGATGGTGGTGAACTGCGAGTCATAGCCGCTGAAACGGTCGCGTTCCCAGCGCGCGAATCCGAACAGATAGTTGTTGTCCGCGAGCTCATAGCGTTCACGAGCGCCGATCAAGTAGCGTTCCGAGGTGGTGTTGTCATTGTCCTGGACACTGCGGGTCTCGGCCCGAAACGTATGCGTATTGCGCCCGGTCAGCCAGGTCAGCCGAGCCTTGGCGAGCAGGGTCTGGGTATTGGTGTTGCCGGTCAGCTTGGTATAGCCCAGCTCGACGTTGCCGCTGAAATTGGGCGCGTTTGCATCCGGCGCCGGTGGCGCATAGAAAAGCTCCGCGTGGGACGGTGACGCCATCAGGCAGGTGGTCAGTAGCCACCATCGGCAACTGGGCAGGGGCATGACTTTTCTCTCAGCGTCGCTGCGACGTCCTGTTGCGGTGAAGAGTGGATCCGAAGCCTCAAAGCCCTTGAATGAGCCCTGGCGCGAGTCCTGGGACGAAACAGTCGGGGCACGAACCCCGACTGGCTAGGTCTCGATCAACCAGATTTCGACCAATGTATCAGAAGATGGCTTCGTAGGTACCGGTGCCCTGAGACCCACTCTCGTCCTCGAGTTCCTGTTTGACGCCGCGCGGCTGATATTCGGGCAGATGATCCTTGCGGAAGATCTCGCTGATACCGCCGGACTGGTCGTCGTGTAGCCGTTTACCGGTATCCGGATCGATACGTACGGTCACGATGTCGTCCGGCGCTTCCGGAATCACTTCCGGTGTCCCTTTCAGGGCCGGACCCATGAACGCCTTCCAGATCGGCAGTGCCGCCTGGGCGCCGTATTCGGCCGTGGTGGTGTTGTCGTCCTTGCCGACCCACACGGTGGTCACGATCGAGTTGTTGAAGCCCGAGAACCAGGCATCGCGCTGATCGTTGGTGGTACCGGTCTTGCCGACGATGTCGCTGCGGTTGAGCGATAGCGCCCCGCGCCCGGTGCCATGCTCGATGACATCACGCAGGATGCTGCGCAGGATGTACAGCGCATCCGGTTCCACCACGCGAGGCGCGATGCGCCGCGGTTCGCCGTCGACTTCGGTCTGGGTGGCCCCGGGCGCGCAGTCGCGGCAGGCCACCAGCGGGTTGGCTTCCTCTACGACGGTGTTGTGGCTGCCCTGAGTGACCTTTTCGATATACCAGGGCGAGACCTGGAAGCCGCCGTTCGCCAGCACCGCGTAGGCATTGGCGATCTCCAGCGGTGTCAGCGAGGCGCTGCCCAGTGCCAACGAGAGGCCGTGGGGCAGGCGATCCCGCGAGAACCCGAAACGCTCGAGGAAGTTGAGCGCGTTGTCGAGCCCGAGTGATTGCAGCACGCGAATAGTCACAAGGTTACGCGAGGTGTAGAGCCCGACGCGGAGGCGAGTCGGCCCCTGGAACTGGCGCTCGGCGTTTTCCGGGCGCCAGTCGTCGCCGCTGAACTGCGACATCACCACCGGGGCGTCGTTGATGACGGTCGCCGCGGTCATGTCGCCTTCCTGGAGCGCCGCCAGATAGATGAAGGGCTTGAAGTTGGAGCCGACCTGGCGCTGGGCCTGGATCGCCCGATTGAACTTGCTGGCGGCGAAGCTGAACCCGCCCTGCAGCGCGTCGATCGCGCCGGTCTGCGGGTCGAGCACGACGATTGCCCCTTCCGCGCCAGGGCGTTGCGACAGACGCCAGTGGTCACCGTCTTTCATGATACGGACCAGATCGCCGCGGTCGGCGATGGCGGCGGCATTGGCGGGTTCGCCGCCGCGCCACTTCGCGCTCTTGTACTCGCGTGCCCATTTCAGGCCGTCCCATTCGAGGTCGATGATCTTGCCATCGGCGTCGAGCACCTGCATCTGCTTGCCATCAGTAGCGGTGACGATGGCGGGTTTGAGCGGGCCGTAGGCTGGCGTACGTTCGAGAACCTTGAGCCAGTTGCTGACATCGCCGTCGACGCCATCGATCTTGGCCTCGCTGCTCTGGGCTGCCTGACGGGCGGTCTCGATGACTTCGGGAGACTCAGACAGCTCCTCTTCCAGGCCTTGGCGTTCGGTACGATCCTGCGCCTCGACGAGACTTGGCGGAACGTCCTTCTCTTCCGGTCCGCGCCAGCCGTGACGGGTGTCATAGTCGATCAGCCCGTCGACCAGGGCGTCGCGCGCCTCGGCCTGCAGGCGGCTGTCGAGCGAAGTGGTGATGCGGATATTGTCGGTATAGGCCTTGTCGCCGAAGCGCTCGACCGCATAGGCGCGTGCCATCTCCGCGACATAGGGCGCATCGACTTCCGCCTGGGCGATGTGTCGGCTGGCGGTGATCGGCGCCTTGACGGCCTCATCGTAGGCGGCCTGATCGATCGAGCCGAGCTGGCGCATCCGGTAGAGAATCCAGTTGCGGCGGATCAGCGCCCGTTCCGGATTGGCCAGCGGGTTGAAGCTCGAAGGTGCCTTGGGTAGACCGGCGATCATCGCGTACTGGGGCAGGGTCAGGTCGGCCAGCGGCTTGCCATAATAGGTGTTGGCCGCGGCGGCGATGCCGTAGGAGCGATGACCCAGATAGATCTTGTTGACGTAGAGCTCGAGAATCTCTGGTTTGCTCAGAATCTGTTCCATCTGCAACGCCAGCAGAATTTCACGGATCTTGCGGGTGAAGGTCTGATCCAGTGTCAGCAGATAGTTCCTGGCAACCTGCATGGTGATCGTGCTGCCCCCGGACTGGATGTCGCCCGAAGAGGCGAGCTCGACCGCGGCGCGTAGAAGGCCTTTGGGATCGACGCCCGGGTGGTTGTAGAAATTGGCATCCTCGGCGGCCAGTAGCGCGTCGATCAGGGGCTTGGGAATTTCGTCGTAGCTGACCGGCATGCGGCGTTCCTCGCCGTACTCGCCGATCAGCTTGTCGTCTTTGGTATAGATGCGCAGCGGCGTCTGAAGCTCGTAGTTCTGGAGCTGACGCACGTCCGGCAGACCGGGGGCAAAGTAGAGCCCCGCGCCGACGACTGCCATTACCACGCTGGCGCAGACCGCCAGCAGTAGCCAGAACGCGGACGTCAGTAGGCGAGTAAAGAGCTTCATATAAAGGGATGATCCTTGACTGGTGGCGGTCCGGCCGCGTGCGTGCTCGCTATCCCTAGCGTCGGACATGATTCAGCATCGGGGCATTATATGGATGCGACAGAGCCGGGGCCAGTTTCGTCCGCGTCACTTCCTGCAAGCAAGACGAATTAGTGTAACGAAATGTCTCAAGTTGGTCGTCGGGCCGCCGTTAACTTCGATTAGGATTTTCGAGTTCCGGCGAGGTGAGACAGTGTTGCGCTTGAAAAGATCCTCTCAAGGATTGGTGGGAGTGGACATCACGTCCGCCACCGTCAAGTTGCTGGAGTTGGGGCGTCACGCCGGCGGCTTGAGAATCGACAGCTATGCGGTACGGCCGCTACGCGAAGGGGCTGTCGTCGAGCGGCGGATCCGCGACAAGAGCGAAGTCGTCGACGCATTGCAGCGGGCGGTAGAGCACGCGCAGCTGCGGTCTCGGCGTGCGGTGGTGGCCGTGCCCAACTCGGCCGCCATCACTCGGGTCGTGTCGTTTCCGGCATCGCTCAGTGACGATGACATCGAAGCGCGGATTCAGATGGAGTCCGACAAGCATATCCCGTTTCCGCTTAATGAAGTCGCCTTCGACTTTCAGCGCCTGGGGCGCCACCCTCGTTACGACGATCAGCAGGAGATCATGCTGGTCGCCTGCCGCCTGCAGGATATCGACACCCTGACCTCGACGCTGGACGCCGTGGGCCTAGAGGTGGTGGCGGTGGATGTCGAGGGTTTCGCGCTGGAGCGGGTCTGTCGGGCGCTGCAGGCTTCCCAGGACGACGAGGACGGCGGCAGTACCGCGCTGGTCGACATCGGCGCCAATCTTTGCGCGTTTCACGTGCTCAAGGGCGGACGGATCGTCTATAGCCGCGACAGTCTCTGCGGTGGGCGCCAGCTCACCGACGCCATCAGCCGGCACTACGACATGAGTTTCGATGAAGCCGGCCGAGCCAAGCGGCGCGGCGGGCTGCCCGACGACTATCGCCAGGCCGTGCTGTTGCCGTTCGTCGATACCCTGATCCAGCATATCGGCCGCTCGCTGCAGCTCTATTACACCTCGGCAGGCCAGCAGCAGGTCCGGCGGCTGATCCTGGCCGGCGGGTCGAGCGCATTGCCGGGCTTTGCCGAACGGCTGCGTGCTCAGAGTGGCCTGGAAGCCACGCTGGCCAACCCCTTTACTCATATGCGAATCGATTCCCGGTTGAACGTCGGTGCACTGGCCGCTGATGCGCCGGCGATGCTCACGGCCTGCGGCCTGGCGATGCGGGCGCTGTCATGACGATCGAGATCAACCTGCTGCCATGGCGAGAGCAGCGTCGTTTCCGCAGTACTCGGCGTTTCAAGCAGGGCCTGCTGCTGACGTTGCTGGTGGGGCTATTGGTCGGGTGGGGCATCGCCGAGTACGAGAAGTCTCAGGTGCGGGCGGGGCAGGCGCGTCTGGCGATGATCCAGCGCGACACGGAATCGCTGACCCGCGACATCCAGGCGATGCGCAATTATCGCGAGCTGCGAGAGCGGATGCTGAAACAGATCGATGTGATCGGCGAGCTGCAGTCGAGCCGTCCCTTGACCATCCGCGTTCTCGATCAGCTGACGGCGACCCTGGTCGATGGCGTTCACTACACCGAGCTGGACCGCAAGGGGAATCGGCTCGAGCTGAGTGGCATTGCGGCCTCGAATCGGCAGGTGTCCGATCAGATGCGAGCGCTGGACAACAGTGCCTCGTTCGAGGTCCCGCTGCTCTCGGACGTCCAGTCCGCCGAAGGGGGCGTCGTCGCCAAGCGCTTCCATCTGAGCGTCGACGAGCATCCGCTCGACCCGCCGAAGCCGGAGGCCGGGACATGAGCCGCCCGGTGCAGGCCCGCCTGCGTCCGAGCAACGTTCGAAACGCTGCCAGGGATCAATGGCGTCAGCTGCGCGAGCTGCAGTGGCGGGAACTCGACGTCAGGGAAGCGGGTACCTGGCCGGTCGGTCTGCAGGTGGTGATTGCCCTGCTGGTGCTGGTGGTATCGATCTGGATCGCGCAATGGCTGTTGGCGTCCACGCCACGGGAGACCCATCAGCGCTTGGCGGTGCAGGAGCAGCAAGCGCTGCAGCGCTACGAGACGCTGTCCTATCAGGCCGTCAATCTGCCGGCGATGAAAGCGCAGATGGGGGAGCTTCAGGCACGCATGCAGAGCGCACTCGAAATGTTGCCGAGCGATGCCGAAGTGCCGGCACTGCTGGACGCCATCAGCGACGCCGCGCGGGAGCAGCAGCTCGATATCGACAGCATCACTCTGCGTCCGGCAGTGACGCAGGATTTCTACATCGAACAGCCCTTCGATATTCAGGTGCGGGGTGATTTCCATCGGATCGCCGCGTTCCTGGCACGCGTGGCCGCGATGCCTCGCATCGTCACGCTCCACGATTTCACGTTGACGCCGGTGGAGGATCATCTTCGCCTGGCCATGCTGGCCAAGACCTATCGCTACCGTGAGGAATCCGATCCGGAAGGCGATCCCAAGAAGGGAGGGGGCAAACCGTGAGATCGAAATATTCGCGTCTCGCCGGCCTGATGGTCGGATTGTTCATCGGCGGTGGTCTGGCCGGTTGCGAGAGTGCCGATCTGGCGTCGCTGCAGGCCCATCTCGATACGCTGCGCCACAAGCCGCAGGGGCAGATTGCCTCGCTACCGGAAATGCCGGGGTATCTGAGCGCAAGCTACGACCAGGGCAGTCAACGGAGTCCGTTCGTGGCCGAGCAGGTCGCCGAGCCCGGGCCCGAGGAGACCGCGCCGCTGCCGGATGCCGAGCGTCCCCGCCAGCCGCTGGAAGCCTTCGAGCTCGACAGCCTGAGCCTGGTCGGCACGCTCACCGTGGGCAAGACCCCCTCGGCTCTGGTTGCCGCGCCGGATGGGCGAGTTCATCGGCTCTTCCGGGGAAATTATCTGGGTCGCGACTACGGCCGCATCGTCAGCGTCGAGCCACGGGGTCTGACTCTGGTCGAGACCGTGCGCGATTCCGCAGGAGGCTGGACCGAACGTCGCCAGCAGCTGGAAATGGCCAAACAGGAATCCGACGGTGCCAGCCGACGGCAAAGTAACAGGGGAACATGATGACTCGTCGAGGGCGTTTCGCCGCGTGCGTGGCACTACTGACATTGTGGGGGCTGGCGCTCTCTGCCGGGGCGGCACTGGCGCAGACGCAAGCATTGGCGACGCCGACGCTGACGGCGATGACGTTTACCGACCGCGGCGCCGGACGTCTGGATGTCGGGCTGAATTTCGTCGGGGGGTTGCCGGAGATTCGCGGTTATCGCACCGACTCCCCGCCGCGATTGGCGCTGGATCTGCTGCAGGCTCAGAGTGGTCTGTCGCAGTCGACGTTTGCCGTCGGCAGTGGTGGCGTCGATTCCGTGCGAGTGCTGGGCGCGGGCGGGCGCACACGGCTGGTGTTCGATCTGACCTCGCCCACCGGCTATCGGCTCGAGCAGCGCGACGGCAAGATCGTCGTCCATCTGGGCGATGACGCCGACATCGCCACGGGTACCGTCGGTGAGACGCGCCCGGACGGCGCGGCCAACGGGGGAGCTTCGGCGACGAGCGCTGCCGAACCCGAAGTGACCTCGATCGACTTCCGTCGGGGCACGAATGGCGGCGGGCAGTTGCAGCTGGCGCTCAATCGCGCCGGCGTGGCGGCCGAAGTCTCAGGCCAGGGGCGTCAGGTGTCGGTCACGCTGCCCGGTGTTTCGTTGCCCGACGATCAATATCAGACGCTGGATGTCGGCGATTTCGGTACCGCCGTGCAGCGCATCGTGCCTCGTCGCGGGTCGGATGGCATCACCTTCGATATCACCGCCTCCGAGGCGGTGGAACCGCTGGTGACCCAGAATGGACGCCGTTTCACCGTCGAGTTGGCTCCCGCCGGCAGCCTCGAGCGGCCCGAGACGGAGCAGCGACCCAGTTATAATGGCCACCGCATCTCCCTCGATTTCCAGGACATTCCGGTTCGCGACGTGCTGTCGATCATTGCCGAGGAGTCCGGGCTCAACGTGGTCGCCAGCGACGGCGTGCAGGGCAACGTGACCCTCAACCTGACCGACGTGCCCTGGGACCAGGCGCTCGATCTGGTGCTGCGCAACCACGGCCTGTCGTCGCGACGGGAAGGCAACGTGATGATGGTGGCACCGACCGGTGAACTGGCCAGTCTGCAGCGTCAGACGCTGGAGACCCGCGAGCAGTCGCAACAGCTGGCCCCGCTGACCACCGAGTTTCTGCAGATCCGTTACGCCAAGGCCGATACGCTGGCGGCCTTGCTGCAAGGCGGCGAGGGCGCCGGGATGATGTCCGAGCGTGGTCGCGTCAGCGTCGACCCGCGCACCAATACGCTGATTCTGCAGGACACCCGTGACCAGC
Organism: Salinicola halophyticus; assembly: GCF_003206695.1. Lineage (GTDB taxonomy): Bacteria > Pseudomonadota > Gammaproteobacteria > Pseudomonadales > Halomonadaceae > Salinicola > Salinicola halophyticus. The sequence continues at coordinate 197,713 of NZ_PZJN01000006.1, forward strand.
TCGACGCCATCCGCCGGACCGTCGATCACCTCGACGTGCCGGTGCGTCAGGTCCAGATCGAAGCCCGAATCGTGATCGCGAGAGACAGCGCGACCCGCGAGCTCGGCGTCAACTGGGGGTTGTCAGGCAATGGCGGGCGCCACTTCGATCTCGGTGGCGCGGCCGATGGCAATGCCTCGACGGTGCCCACGACGTCGGACGATCCGGCCTCCTATGGCGGCGGGCTGGCGGTCGATCTGGGCAATGCGACCAATCCCGCCAGTGCGTTCAGCTTCGGCTATCTTTCCGGCGACGTGTTGATCGACCTGGAGCTTCGGGCGCTGGAGAGCGAGGGCAAGAGCCAGACGATCTCCCAGCCCAAGGTAATCACCGCCAATCAGCGCACCGCGGTGATCAAGCAGGGCCAGGAGGTGCCGTATCAGGAGGCGTCGTCCAGCGGGGCGACCACCACCGAGTTCAAGGAGGCGGTACTGTCGCTGGAGGTGACGCCGCAGATCACGCCGGACGACCGCATCATCATGGATCTGCGGGTCAATAACGATGATATTTCCGATACGCGTTACGATGGCGCGCCGGCCATCGACACCAACGAGATCCAGACTCAGGTGCTGGTCAACAACGGTGAGACCGTGGTGCTGGGCGGCATTCTGACCTCCGAGCAGTTGCGTACGCTGTTCAAGACGCCGTTCCTGGGTGACATCCCGGTGCTCGGCAATCTGTTCCGCTATACCCAGGAAAGCAACGAGAAGGTAGAATTGCTGGTATTCATTACGCCCAAGATCATCGAGGACGGACTGGCCATTCGCTGATGCGGTCGCTTCCCAATCTTTTCCTGGTCGGCCCCATGGGGGCCGGCAAGAGTACAATCGGCCGCCTCCTGGCGGCCGAATTGCAGCGCGAATTCCTCGATAGCGACCATCAGATTGAAGGCCGCTGCGGGGCGAATATCCCGTGGATTTTCGATGTCGAGGGCGAGCAGGGCTTTCGCGATCGCGAGACCGCGATGATCGACGAGATCAGCCAGCGCAGCGAGATCGTCCTGGCGACGGGTGGCGGTGCGATCATGCGCGAGGTCAACCGTCAGCTGCTGCGCGAGCGGGGCACGGTGATCTATCTGGCCACGACCGTCGAGCAGCAGATTCGGCGCACCTCGCGGGATCGCAACCGGCCGTTGCTGCAGACCGCCAATCCCGAGCAGGTATTGCGCGATCTGTTCGCGATCCGCGATCCGCTCTATCGTGCCACCGCCGATATCATCGTACGTACCGATCGGCGAGGACCCCGCAGCGTGGTGGGGGATATCCTGCGCCGGGTCTCGCGGCTGGCGGAACCGCTTGGCGCTTCGGTCTCGCTTTCGCAACACAGGTAATGTCTCTCTCATATCGAAGGTAACGTCTCATGTCGTCAGTCTCGTCGCTTCCCGTGGAATCGCTGAACGTCTCGCTGGGCGAGCGTAGCTATCCGATCCATGTCGGTGCGGGGCTGCTGACGAGCCGAGAGCACCTGCTGCCTTACCTGGCCGGACGTCAGGTCATGATCGTGACCAACGAGGTGATCGCGCCGCACTATCTTCATGCGCTCAAAGAAACGCTAGCGGGCGCCCTCGATGCGCCCAAGGAAGAGACGCTTACCGGCGCCGAGCTGGAAATCCGGGAAGTCATCCTGCCCGACGGCGAGGCGACCAAGACGTTGTCCTCGGTCGAGAGGATCTGGGATGCGCTGCTGGCCGCCGGGTTCAATCGTCGCTGCACGCTGATCGCGCTCGGCGGCGGGGTCATCGGTGACATGACCGGCTACGCGGCCGCGAGCTACCAGCGCGGCGTCGCTTTCATTCAGATTCCCACCACGCTGCTGGCCCAGGTCGACTCTTCCGTGGGCGGCAAGACCGGGGTCAACCATCCGCGCGGCAAGAACATGATCGGCGCGTTCTGGCAGCCGCGGGCAGTGCTGGTCGATACCGACACGCTGACCACGTTGCCGCCCCGCGAGCTTTCCGCCGGGCTGGCGGAAGTGATCAAGTACGGCCTGATCTGGGATCTGGAATTTCTTGCCTGGCTGGAGGCCAATCTCGGCGCGCTGCGTGGCATCGAGGAAGGCGCGATCCGTTATGCCATCCGTCGTAGCTGCGAGATCAAGGCCGAGGTGGTGGCCGAGGATGAGACCGAGCAGGGCGTGCGAGCGCTGCTCAATCTGGGCCACACCTTCGGGCATGCGATCGAGGCGCACCAGGGCTACGGCAACTGGCTCCACGGCGAGGCGGTGAGCGCCGGCATGATGATGGCGGCTCGGCTATCCGCCCAGCGCGGCTGGCTGAACGAGGCTGATGTCGAACGTGTCGCTGCGATTCTTTGCGCGGCGGACCTTCCGGTGACGGCACCGGCCAGCATGCAAGCCGAGGATTTTCTCTCTCGAATGCGGCTCGACAAGAAGAATGTCGACAGTCGCCTGCGTTTGATCCTGCTCGAGACGTTGGGGCGGGCCTGCATTCGAGACGATACCGACCCCGAGCAGCTCGAGCGTCTGCTGACGGATTTCCCCCGAACCTGATTTCTGATCGGGCCTCGTCTCCCTTTCCCGGGATACCGCCTCTAGCCCACACGATTCCGGCCGCTGTCGCCGGCTGTCTTCTCCGGCGGCGTCAGTTGCCGGCGGCTCTCTTTCGTCGTGGCTCGCCTCTCCTTCATTCTGGCCAGCCTGTTTCGCAGCGACTTGGCTTGATCGCCGCCACCGACCCGGGCGATCACGTCCGGTTCGCAGGTCCAGAAGCTTGTCGCGTTCTGAGGCATCCGGCATCGACGATCTTGCTGAAGGGTTCGTTTGAGGGAACGTTATCCCTATAATTGGTATGCTCCATGCCGTATCGGTATGGCCTCCGGGCGTCGATTTCAGCATGATCCAGCGATGGCGGCAGTTGATAAGACTTTCGTCTAAATAAGGCTCTAAGCCTTTGTGTTAGCAGCGTATTTTTATAAATTTAAAGCTAAGTCTCGGATTTTCAATGCGTTTGTGGGTTGCTCGGTGGGGCATCGGATTGCGCTGGGGCAGGTAACTGGCTATTCTGACCGGCCTTTTGGCGACCGTCAGCGGTAAGATTTGGGTGCGCTGAGACGCAAAATAATCCGCTCGTTCAACGTTGAATGCGGCTATAAAAATTACAAAACATGTAATTATCTCTTTTTACTAGACCGGATACAAGACCCTGTATTCTGACACTGCTTTGTGAGGCACGCCCATGATGAGAGGTCTTCACCAGCCTGGCGAATTCCGCGACAACTGCGGATTCGGCCTGATTGCTCATATGGAAGGGCAGGCCAGTCATGATCTGCTCAAGACGGCGATCGAGTCCCTGACCTGCATGACCCATCGCGGCGGTATCGCGGCGGATGGCAAGACCGGTGACGGCTGCGGTCTGCTGCTCAAGATGCCGATGGGCTTCATGCGAGCGCTGGCCGAGGATCAGCTCGGCGTGACGCTGGGCGAGCGCTTCGCGGTTGGCATGGTGTTCTTCCCCGACGACGACGCCCGCGAACAGCGCGCTCGGGAAACGCTGGAAGGCGAGCTGGCCGAACGCGGTCTGAGCGTCAAGGGCTGGCGCGACGTGCCCACGGACCCGAGTGTCTGCGGGCCGATGGCGCTCGAGTGCCTGCCACGCATTCGTCAGGTGTTCGTCGAAGGGGATAGGTCCCAGTCCGACGCCGCTTTCAATGTCGAGCTGTTCATGGCTCGTCGTCTTGCCGAGCAGAAGCTCAGCCGGGAAGAAGAGTTCTACGTCTGTTCGCTGTCGTCCAAGGTGGTTTCCTACAAGGGCCTGATGATGCCCGCGGACCTGCCTACCTTCTATCAGGATCTGGGCGACGAGCGTCTCGAGACCGCCGTCTGCGTCTTCCATCAGCGTTTCTCGACCAACACGGCGCCGCGCTGGCCGCTGGCGCAGCCGTTTCGCTTCATGGCGCACAACGGCGAGATCAATACCATCGAGGCCAACCGCAGCTGGGCCAATGCGCGCAAGGCCAACTTCGTCAACGAGCTGTTGCCGGATATCGAAGGTCTCGACGAGATCGTCAACACCACCGGCTCCGATTCCTCGAGCATGGACAATATGCTCGAAGTGCTGCTGACCGGTGGCATGGATCTCTACAACGCGGTGCGGATGATGGTGCCGCCGGCGTGGCAGAACGTCGAGACCATGGACGGCGATCTGCGCGCCTTCTATGAATACAACTCCATGCACATGGAAGCGTGGGACGGCCCCGCCGGCATCGTGATGACCGACGGCCGTCACGCCGTGTGCATGCTCGATCGTAACGGCCTGCGCCCGGCGCGCTGGGTGATTACCGATAACGGCTACATCACGCTCTCTTCCGAGATCGGGGTGTGGAACTATCAGCCGGAATCCGTGGTGGCCAAGGGTCGCGTCGGGCCGGGTCAGATTCTCGCCGTCGATACCCAGACCGGCGAAGTGCTGCACACCGACGACATCGATCAGCGGCTCAAGTCCGCTTATCCCTATCGTCGCTGGCTCAAGGAGCACGCCCATTATCTGGAGTCGGCGCTGACCGAGCTGGCGCGCTTCCAGCCGTTCGAGACCGACGAACTCAACGTCTATCAGAAGATGTTCTCGGTGACGTTCGAGGAGCGCGATCAGCTGCTGCGTCCGCTGGCCGAGAGCGGCCAGGAGGCGGTGGGTTCGATGGGCGACGACACGCCGATGGCGGTGCTGTCGCGCCAGAATCGTCTGCTCACCGATTTCTTCCGCCAGAAATTCGCCCAGGTCACCAATCCGCCGATCGACCCGCTGCGCGAAGCGATCGTGATGTCGCTAGAGACCTGCTGCGGGGCCGAGCTGAACGTGTTCGAGGCGACGCCCGAACATGCGCACCGCCTGATCCTGACCACCCCGGTGCTGTCGCCGCGCAAGTTCACCGCGCTGGTGACTCAGGAAGATCCGGCATTCGCCTCGATCACCCTGCCGCTGCAGTACGATCCCGAGACGACCTCGCTGCGTCAGGCGCTGATGGCCCTTTGTCAGCAGGCCGAACAGGCCGCCCACGACGGCAAGGTGATCCTGGTGCTGTCGGATGCCGAGCTCGAAAAAGGCAAACAGCCGATCCAGGCGCTGCTGGCCACCGGCGCGGTGCATCATCATCTGGCCAGGCTGGCGCTGCGTCCGCGGGTCAATATCGTGGTCGAGACCGGCTACGCCCGCGACGCGCATCAGATGGCGGTGTTCTTCGGCGTCGGCGCCACCGCGGTCTACCCATATCTGGCTTACCAGGTGATGGCGGACATGCACCGTACCGGCGAGCTGGTCGGCAACCCGGCGGATGCCCGCGAGAACTATCGCAAGGGCATGCAGAAGGGGCTTTACAAGATCCTGTCGAAGATGGGCATTTCGCAGATCTCCTCCTACCGTGGCTCGCAGCTGTTCGAAGCCGTGGGGCTGGGGTCCGAAGTCATGGAGATGTGCTTCGACGGCATGATGTCGCGTATCGAAGGCACCGGATTCAGCGAGCTGCAAATGCAGCAGGAGCTGGCCGCACGCGATGCCTGGATTCCGCGCAAGACCATGCGTCAGGGCGGGCTGGTCAAGTTCGTTCACGGCCACGAATATCACGCCTACAATCCCGATGTGGTGATGACGCTGCAGCAGGCGGTCCAGCAGGGCGACTACGCCAAGTGGAAGGCGTTCGCGCGGCTGGTCAACGAGCGCCCGGTGGCCACGATCCGCGATCTGCTGAGGCTCAAGCCGGCGGCCGAACCGTTGCCGCTGGACGAGATCGAACCGGTCGAGGATCTGCTGCTGCGTTTCGACAGCGCCGGGATGTCGCTGGGCGCGCTGTCGCCCGAAGCGCACGAGGCGCTGGCCCAGGCGATGAACGAAACCGGCGGGCGCTCCAACTCCGGCGAGGGCGGCGAAGATCCGGCCCGCTACGGCACCATTCGCTCGTCGAAGATCAAGCAGATCGCCTCCGGACGCTTCGGGGTGACGCCGGCGTATCTGGTCAACGCTGAAGTGCTGCAGATCAAGGTCGCCCAGGGCGCCAAGCCCGGCGAAGGCGGCCAGCTGCCGGGCGGCAAGGTCAACGAGATGATCGCGCGGCTGCGCTATGCCGTGCCCGGCGTGACGCTGATCTCGCCGCCGCCGCACCACGACATCTATTCGATCGAGGACCTGGCCCAGCTGATCTTCGATCTCAAGCAGGTCAATCCGAGCGCTCAGGTCTCGGTCAAGCTGGTCTCCGAGCCGGGTATCGGCACCATTGCCACCGGTGTCGCCAAGGCCTACGCGGATCTGATCACCGTCTCCGGTTACGACGGCGGCACCGCGGCGAGCCCGATCACCTCGATCCGTCATGCCGGCAGCCCGTGGGAGCTGGGTCTCCCGGAAGTCCATCAGGCGCTGCGCATCAACGGTCTGCGCGACAAGATCCGGCTGCAGACCGACGGCGGCCTCAAGACCGGTCTCGACGTGGTCAAGGCGGCGATCCTCGGCGCCGAGAGTTTCGGCTTCGGCACCGCGCCGATGGTGGCGCTGGGCTGCAAGTATCTGAAGATCTGCCACCTCAACAACTGCGCCACCGGCGTCGCCACTCAGCACCAGGAGCTTCGCGACGAGCATTTCCGCGGCACGGTGGACATGGTCAAGCACTACTTCCGCTTCATCGCCGAAGAAGTGCGTGAGCTGATGGCGCTGCTCGGCGTGCGCCAGTTGACCGACCTGATCGGGCGTACCGATCTGCTCGAAGCGCTCGAAGGTGAAACGCCCGCGCAGCGCAAGCTCGACCTGAGCCCGCTGCTGGCCAACGACTTCGTGCCCAAGGACGCGCCGCAGTTCTGTCAGGTCAGCCGCAACGTGCCGCACGATCCGGGCGCCAAGAACCAGGAAGTGTTCGACGCACTGCTGCCGGCGATCGAGTCGAAGTCCGGCGGCGAGTTCTCGTTCAAGATCACCAACTGCGATCGTTCGGTAGCCGCAAGGGTCTCCGGCGAGATCGCCAAACGCTACGGCGAGGCGGGGCTCGAGGATGCGCCGATCACGGCGCGCTTCACCGGCGTTGCGGGCCAGAGCTTCGGGGTGTGGAACGCGCGCGGGCTCAATTTGTATCTGGAAGGCGATGCCAACGACTACGTCGGCAAGGGCATGAACGGTGGCAAGGTGGTGATCGTGCCGCCCAAGGCCAGCCGCTTCCTGAGCCACGAGACCGCGATCATCGGCAACACCTGCCTGTATGGCGCCACCGACGGCAAGCTGTTCGCCGCGGGGATGGCCGGCGAGCGCTTCGGCGTGCGCAACTCCGGCACCCACGCGGTGATCGAAGGCGCCGGGGACCACTGCTGCGAATACATGACCGGCGGGCTGGTCTGCGTGCTCGGCAAGACCGGGATCAACTTCGGTGCGGGCATGACCGGCGGCTTCGCCTACGTGCTCGACGAGGATCGGGGTTTCGTCGATCGCTACAACCATGAACTGGTCGAGATCCACCGGATCAATACCGAATCGATGGAAGCCTATCGCCGTCACCTGCGCGAGGTGATCACCGAGTATGTGGAAGAGACCGATTCGCCACGCGGGCATGCGATTCTCGAGGATTTCTCCGACTTCATCCGCCATTTCTGGCTGGTGAAGCCCAAGGCCGCAAGTCTCAACGGTTTGCTGGCCCAATCCAGGCGACAGCCTGAATGAGGCATGACGGCAACTTGAGTAAGCATAGTGGCAGTCAGAGTCAGCGAGCGTCGTCGGCCCAGTGAGGAGATAAGACATGGCAAACCGTTTGAGTAACGATTTTCAGTTCATCGATGTGGGTCGCCGCGACCCGCAGAAGAAGGATGCGCGTAGCCGCTCGCGGGAATTCGCCGAGATCTACGAGCCGTACAAGCCCAGCGAGGCGGCCAGCCAGGCCCACCGCTGCCTGCATTGCGGCAATCCGTACTGCGAGTGGAAATGCCCGGTCCACAACTACATTCCCAACTGGCTCAAGCTGGTCAGCGAGGGCAACATCCTCGAAGCCGCGGAGATGTCGCACCGGACCAACTCGCTGCCCGAAGTCTGCGGTCGCGTCTGTCCGCAGGATCGGCTGTGCGAAGGCGACTGCACCCTGAACGACGGTTTCGGTGCCGTCACCATCGGCTCGGTGGAGAAGTACATTACCGATACCGCGTTCGCCATGGGCTGGCGCCCGGACATGTCGCAAGTGGTGATGACCGACAAGCGTGTGGCCGTGATCGGCGCGGGGCCGGCCGGGCTGGGCTGTGCCGATGTGCTGGTGAGGAACGGCGTCAAGCCGGTGGTGTTCGACCGCTACCCGGAAGTCGGCGGGCTGCTGACGTTCGGGATTCCCGAGTTCAAGCTCGAGAAGTCGGTGATGGAGCGTCGACGGTCGGTGTTCGAGGAGATGGGCGTCGAATTCCGGCTCAATACCGAAATTGGCCGCGATATTACCTTCGAACAGCTCTCTGATGAGTTCGACGCGGTATTTCTCGGCATGGGCGCCTACAAGTACATGGTCGGCGGTTTCCCCGGTGAGGAGACGGACGGCGTCTACAAGGCGCTCGACTTCCTGATCGCCAACGCCAACCACCATCTCGGCTTCGAGCAGGCCTCCTCCGACTATGTATCGATGGCCGGCAAGCGTGTAGTGGTGTTGGGTGGCGGCGATACCGCGATGGACTGCAACCGCACCTCGATCCGTCAGGGCGCGGCCAGCGTGACCTGCGCCTACCGCCGCGACGAAGAGAACATGCCCGGTTCCAAGCGGGAGGTGACCAACGCCCGCGAAGAGGGCGTCGATTTCCTGTTCAACCGCCAGCCGGTGGCGATCGTCGGCGAAGACAAGGTCGAAGGCGTCAAGCTGGTGCGCACCCGCATGGGCGAACCGGACGACAAGGGCCGGCGCAGTGCGGAAGTGGTGCCGGGCTCCGAGGAAATCCTGGCTTGCGACGCGGTGGTCATCGCCTTCGGCTTCCAGCCCAGCGAGATCGAGTGGTTCGATACCCACCAGATCCAAGTGGACGAACGCGGCCGGGTGCTGGCGCCGGAAATTCCGGCACAGATGGAGCGCTTCGCCTATCAGACCAGTAACGAGAAAGTGTTCGCCGGGGGCGACATGGTGCGCGGCTCAGATCTGGTGGTGACCGCGGTCTATGAGGGTCGTCAGGCAGCGGAAGGCATTCTCGATTATCTCAAGGTCTGATCGCCACGCTGTGGGTGAGTGAACCGCTGTGAGTGAGTGAACGGTTGACTGAACGGTCGCGTAAAATCGGTCGATGGCTGGCACGATCGATCGTGATCAGCGATGGTATATAGATCAGGGAGCCTTTACAGTGGCGCGCTCGAATCGAACCGCAATCTTTGGAAGGTCAAACCATGATCAGGCTTGAACGCAACATCCTCGACCAGGCAAACACCCAACTGCGAGCGCTGGAAGATCATGTGCTGGATCAGGAAGGTGGTGATCAGGCGATCATGATCAGTGGCCAGCTGAAGGCGCTTTTCTCGCTGGCCAAGCTGCACGACAGCGGGATGTCGGACGAATGTGCCGGTATGCTCGAGGAGATCGAACGGCGCTCGAATATCCTCACGTCGCGCCTGCCGGAGCGTGGCTGAGGCATCTCGGCGACGCCTGGTGTCTCCGTTGCCCTTTGCTGGTCTCTCGCTCCCGGCGATGATGGCAGCCTTCCGGTCGATGACCGTGAGATAGCGAAAAAGCGCCAACGTCGCCGTTGGCGCTTTTTTATTGGCCGATTTTTCGATCGGACAGCCATTCGGCGTAACGCTAGAATGCGCGCCGAAACGCCAGCGGCGCCGCGATCATCCCTCGGCAACGCCGGCTGCCCGTGCCCTCGTTCGGGGCACCTCATTGTGGAGAACGTTACCCATGTCATCCTGGTTTCCCCGTTGGCAACGCGTCGATGCCAGCCACGGTGGTCTGGTCGCGCCTGACCAGACGCTGCCGCCAGCGCAAACACTGTTGATGGGCGTTCAGCACGCCGTCGCGATGTTCGGTTCCACCGTGCTGGCGCCGCTGTTGATGGGGTTCGATCCCAATCTGGCCATCCTGATGTCTGGAATCGGCACGCTGCTGTTCTTTTTGGTCGTCGGCGGCCGCGTGCCCAGCTACCTGGGTTCGAGTTTCGCCTTCATCGGCGTGGTCATAGCGGCGACTGGCTACGGCGGTGGCGGCGGTAACTCCTCGATCGGGCTGGCGCTGGGCGGCATCATCGCCTGCGGGGCGATCTACGCGGTCATCGGTCTCATCGTCATGGCTTCGGGCACGCGCTGGATCGAGTTCCTGCTGCCACCGGTGGTGACCGGAGCCATCGTCATGACCATCGGTCTCAATCTGGCGCCGGTGGCGGTCTCCAGCGTCAAGGGGTCCAATTTCGACGCCGCGATGGCGCTGGTGACTATTCTCTGCATCGGTCTGGCGGCCGTGCTGACCCGCGGCATGCTGCAGCGGCTGTTGATTCTGGTGGGGCTGGTCGTGGCCTACGCGATCTATGCGCTGGTCACCAACGGCCTGGGCTGGGGCGCGCCCATCGATTTCTCGATCATCGCCAACGCGGCCTGGTTCGGAATGCCGGCGTTCACCGCCCCCGAGTTCAGCCCTCACGCGATGGTGCTGATCGCGCCGGTCGCGGTGATTCTGGTGGCGGAAAATCTGGGGCATATCAAGGCAGTGGGCGCGATGACCGGGCGTGATCTCGACCCCTACATCGGCCGGGCCTTTCTGGGTGACGGGCTGGCGACGATGGTCTCCGGGGCCGCCGGCGGTACCGGCGTGACGACCTATGCCGAAAATATCGGCGTGATGGCGGTGACACGGGTCTATTCGACGCTGATCTTCGTCGCGGCCGCTGGCTTCGCCATTCTGCTCGGGTTCTCGCCGCGCTTCGGGGCGCTGATCCAGACGATTCCCGGTCCGGTGCTGGCCGGCGCCTCGATCGTGGTGTTCGGCCTGATCGCCGTTGCCGGCGCACGCATCTGGATCCAGAACCAAGTCGATTTGGGTGACAACACCAACCTGATCGTCGTGGCCGTGACGCTGGTGCTGGGAGCAGGCAACTTCTCGATCGACGTCGGCGGATTCACCCTCGACGGCATCGGAACGGCCACCTTCGGGGCGATCCTGCTGCATCTCGTTCTGCGCCATGGCGCCAATCTGGGCCGGGGCGTTTCAGACTGAAGTCTAACTCGCGCTTCGCTTTGCGCGTCGTGGGCGTTAGGCTGTAGCGACGGTATCGGCCGCGTCGATGCCGCTACCGTCGCATCCTCGAATCCCAGCGTCAGCGTCCCTGAATAGCGTCAGCGTCCCTGAATAGAGCCCCCAATGAGTGACCCGCAGTCCGGCCATATCAGCGCCGATGAAGACACGTCCGCCGAGAAGTCGATCGCCATGACCCGCGAGGTTCTGGAGCAGGATCTGATTCGTCGTCACTTCGAACAGGTCTACCCCGAGGTGGCCTTGAAGAGTCATCACGACCTGCATGGTTCCATTCAGCACATTCTGGATACGGCGCCGCCCGAGGCCCGGACCATCGACGGCGTCTATCTGTTTGCCTACGGCTCGCTGATCTGGAACCCGTGTGTCGAGGTTGCCGAGCGCCATACCTGCCGGCTGTACGGTTATCATCGCGATTTCTGCCTAAAGCTCGATCACGGTCGCGGTACGCCGGAGACGCCGGGACTGATGCTGGCGCTGGCGCCGGGCGGATCGTGTCATGGCGTCGCGCTTCGCGTACCCGGCGACAATCTCGAGCGCGAGCTGACCCTGGTGTGGCGACGCGAGATGCTGACCGGCGCCTATCAGCCGCGCTGGATCAAGCTGAAGACGGACGTCGGCCCGATCTGGGGCGTCGCCTTCGTGATCAATCCGCATCACGACCGCTATATCGGCCGTCAGCCGGACGAGACCGTGGTGCATCTGTTGCGCACGGGCCGCGGCGTGCTGGGCTCGTGTCGCGAATATCTCGACAACACGGTGGGCGATCTCCATGCGCTCGGCATTCGGGATCGACGTCTGGAATCGCTGCAGCGCGCCGTCGCCAGCTGATTCGCGGCCCCGCCAGGGCGGTCGCGCGATCCAAAATTGAGCCTTCCGAGCGAGTCTGGTAATCTGACGTCCCATCCTGGCCCGACTTTCTCCCCCGGGTCTCTTTTCACGGCTACGACCACGATTCGACAGGTTTTCCATGACACGATATATCTTCGTGACCGGCGGCGTTGTGTCCTCACTGGGCAAGGGTATTGCATCCGCCTCGCTGGCGGCGATCCTCGAGGCCCGCGGCCTCAAGGTCACCATCCTCAAGCTGGATCCGTACATCAACGTCGATCCGGGCACCATGAGTCCGTTTCAGCATGGCGAGGTATTCGTCACCGAGGATGGCGCGGAAACCGATCTCGATCTGGGGCATTACGAGCGCTTCATCCGCACCAAGATGACCCAGAGCAACAACTTCACCACCGGTCGGGTCTACGAGCACGTGCTGCGCAAGGAGCGCCGTGGTGACTATCTCGGCGGCACGGTGCAGGTGATTCCGCATATCACCGACGAGATCAAGCACCGTGTGATCAAGGGGGGAGAGGGGTACGACGTGGCGCTGGTGGAGATCGGCGGCACCGTGGGCGATATCGAATCGCTGCCGTTTCTGGAATCCATCCGTCAGCTGCGCAGCGAAGTGGGCGCCAACCGCGCCCTGTTCATGCATCTGACGCTGGTGCCCTACATCAAGACCGCGGGCGAGACCAAGACCAAGCCGACCCAGCACAGCGTCAAGGAGCTGCGCTCGATCGGTATTCAGCCGGATATCCTGATCTGTCGCAGCGAAGTCGAGCTCGAGGAGAGCGAGCGTCGCAAGATCGCGCTGTTCACCAACGTCGAGGAGCGCGCGGTCATCCCGCTGCAGGATGCCGACACCATCTATCGCATTCCGCTGATGCTGCACGAGCAGGGTCTCGATGAGATCGTCTGCGACAAGTTCCGTCTCGAAGCGCCCCAGGCCGACCTCGCCGAGTGGATCCATGTTCTCGACGCCAAGCTCAACCCGCTCAAGACGATCAACATCGCCATGGTCGGCAAGTACATGGAGTTGCTCGACGCCTACAAGTCGCTCAACGAGGCGCTGATCCACGCCGGCATTCAGACCCGCGTGAAGGTCAACGTCGAGTATATCGACGCCGAAGTGATCGAACGTCACGGCACCGAGCGCCTGGCCGGCAAGGACGCGATCCTGGTCCCCGGCGGTTTCGGTGAGCGGGGCGTGGAAGGCAAGATCCAGGCTGCGCGTTTTGCTCGCGAGAACCATGTGCCCTACCTGGGCATCTGTCTCGGCATGCAGGTGGCGGTGATCGAGTTCGCACGCCACGTGGCGGGATGGGAAGATGCCAATTCCACCGAGTTCACCCGCGAGACCCGGCATCCGGTGGTTGGCCTGATCACCGAGTGGATCAACCCGGAAGGGCAGATCGAACTGCGCGACGAGGCTTCCGATCTGGGCGGCACCATGCGCCTCGGCGGCCAGGAGTGCCGCCTCAAGCCGGGCTCCAGGGCGCAAGAGGTCTATGGGCTGGACACCATCACCGAACGTCACCGTCATCGCTTCGAGGTCAACGAGCAGTTCGTCGAACAGCTCGAAGCCGCCGGTCTGATCGTATCGGGCAAGAGTGGCGATCAGTCGCTGGTCGAAATGATCGAACTGCCGGACCACCCCTGGTTCGTGGCGTGCCAGTTCCACCCCGAGTTCACCTCGACGCCCCGCGACGGGCATCCGCTGTTTACCGGCTTCGTCAATGCGGCGCTGGAGCACAAGGCAAGCCGCCAGCGCCAGCATGGCATGGCGCATCAGGAGTGATCGGCTGATCACGGCGGGGGATGAAGCGATTCATCCCCCGCCGTCGTTGGGGGGCTGGACCCGGCCTGCCAACACTGGCAAAACTGCTAACATGATCGAATCATCGCGTCCGCGGCGAGCAAGCCAAGGTCCGGACGCTTCACGCTCGATGTGGTGAGTGATTCAACCGCTCGAGTTTTCAACCGACAGGACGACGTAACATGGCTGAGATCGTTGATATCCGTGCCCTCGAAGTGCTCGATTCCCGCGGCAACCCGACCGTTCAGGCCCAGGTCACGCTGAGCAACGGCATTACCGGCAGCGCCTGCGCCCCCAGCGGCGCTTCCACCGGTTCTCGTGAAGCGCTGGAACTGCGAGACGGTGACAAGTCACGCTATCTGGGCAAGGGCGTATTGAAGGCCGTCGACGCCGTCAACGGCAAGATTCGCGAGCGTTTGATGGGCATGGATGCCAGCGATCAGCGCGCTCTCGATGACGCCATGCTGGCGCTGGACGGCACCGACAACAAGGCGAGCCTCGGTGCCAACGCGATTCTCGCGGTATCGCTGGCTGCGGCCAAGGCCGCGGCGACCGAGAAAGGCGTGCCGCTCTACGCGCATATCGCCGAGCTCTACGGCCAGCCGGGCCAGTACACCATGCCGGTGCCGATGATGAATATCATCAACGGCGGCGAGCACGCCGACAACAACGTCGATATTCAGGAGTTCATGGTCCAGCCGGTGGGCGCGCCCAACTTCCGTGAAGCATTGCGCATGGGTGCCGAGATATTCCACGCGCTGAAGAAAGTGCTGACGGCCAAGGGGCTTTCCACCTCGGTCGGCGACGAGGGCGGCTTTGCGCCCAACCTGTCTTCCAACGCCGAAGCGCTGGCGGTGATCAAGCAGGCGGTCGACGACGCTGGCTACGTCCTGGGCAAGGACGTCACGCTGGCGCTGGACTGTGCGGCCAGCGAGTTCTTCAAGGACGGAGTCTACGATCTCGCCGGGGAGGGCAAGCAGTACGACGCCGCCGGCTTCACCGACTACCTGGCCGATCTCTGCGACCAGTATCCGATCGTCTCGATCGAAGATGCCATGGACGAGTCGGACTGGGACGGCTGGAAGGCGCTGACCGACAAGCTGGGCGACAAGATCCAGCTGGTCGGCGACGATCTGTTCGTCACCAACACCCGGATATTGAAGCGCGGCATCGACGAGAAGATCGGCAACTCGATTCTGATCAAGTTCAACCAGATCGGCTCGCTGTCCGAGACCCTGGACGCGATCAAGATGGCACAGGACGCCGGCTTCACCGCGGTCATTTCGCACCGCAGCGGCGAAACCGAAGACACCACCATCGCCGATCTCGCCGTGGGCACCGCCGCCGGTCAGATCAAGACCGGTTCGCTGTGCCGCTCCGACCGTGTCTCCAAGTACAACCGCCTGCTGGTGATCGAGCAGGAGCTGGGTGACAAGGTTGCCTACCCGGGCCTGAAGGCGATCAAGGGGCAGTAAAATCGCTGTAGACCGATAAACCAAGAAGGCCGCTCATCGAGCGGCCTTCTTGTGTTATTCGGCAGCGAGCGTCCGATTTGCGTAATGAGCGCAGGCCAGACAAGGCGAAATCAATCGAAAAAGCGGAGTTTACGAGGTGTAAATGAGCACTTTGAGATTGATTTCAACACAGTATGGCCAAGCGTAATAGCAAATCAGCGTTCCAGCAGTTCGATCTTGTTGGGCTTGCCATCCCACGCCTTGGCGTCTTCCGGCGGATCCTTCTGCTCGGCGATGTTCGGCCACACCTCGGCGAGTTCGGCGTTGAGCTCGATGAACTGCTGCTGACCTTCGGGCAGCTCGTCTTCCGAAAAGATCGCCTCGGCGGGGCACTCAGGTTCGCATAGCGCGCAGTCGATGCACTCGTCGGGATGGATGACGAGGAAGTTGGGGCCCTCGTAGAAACAGTCCACCGGGCAGACTTCGACGCAGTCGGTGTATTTGCACTTGATGCAGTTCTCGGTGACGACGAACGTCATGGGTGTTCTCTCCTGATTGACGGCCCGGTCGTGGCCCCTGTCTCGGTCTCTCGCTATCACGATCTCGGCGGATAGGATTTTTCGTGTTCACCGCACGCGCAGTGCCGCCGACACTATTCGAATGGCGCCATATTCTAGGCGGCCGGCGCCAGGCCGGGCAAGCGGGCGTTGTGAACATCGAGGAATGGCCTTATAGCTACCCATCCCTCGGCGTGATTCGCGCCAGACTTGGAGTTAGATGAAAACTCGGCTGGCGCAGGCAGTTTTCGTACCCATCCTAGTGTTGCTCGCGCCAGGCATAGAGAAGCTCCAGCGCCGCCCGCGGCGTTAGCGAATCGATGTCCAACGATTCCAGCGCCTCGAGAACCGGATGCGGGGTCGCGGCAAACAGATCCGCCTGCTGTGGTCCGCCGGCCGTGGGGCGACTGTCGGACGCCGGCGGCAGCGTTGTCGGCTGCTCGAGGCTGGCCAACTTGTCGCGGGCGCGGGCGATGACGTTTTGCGGAACGCCGGCGAGCTGGGCGACCTGCAGGCCATAGCTCTGGCTGGCCGGGCCTTCCTCGACGCGGTGCATGAAGACGATGCCGTCCTTGTGCTCGGCGGCGGTCAGGTGAACGTTGGCCACCGTTTCCTGCTGCTCGGCCAGCGCGGTCATCTCGAAATAGTGGGTTGCGAACAGCGTGAACGCGCGCTGCGCGGCCAGGTGCTCGGCGCTCGCCCAGGCCAGCGACAGGCCGTCGAAAGTGCTGGTGCCACGGCCGATCTCGTCCATCAGCACCAGGCTTTCGGCCGTGGCGTTGTGCAGGATGCTGGCGGTCTCGGTCATCTCCACCATGAAGGTGGAACGTCCGCCGGCCAGATCGTCGCTGGAACCGATCCGGGTGAAGATACGATCCACCGGGCCGATCTCGGCGCTGTCGGCGGGCACGAAACTCCCGGTGTGGGCGAGCAGGGCGATCAATGCCGCCTGGCGCATGTAGGTCGACTTGCCGCCCATGTTGGGGCCGGTGATGACCAGCATGCGGCGGTCATCGTCGAGAATCAGGTCGTTGGGCACGAACGGATGCTGGCTGACGTGTTCCACCACCGGATGGCGGCCGCCCCGAATGTCGAAGCCTGGCGTTTCCAGCAGATGCGGGCGCACGAATTCCAGATGCTGGGCGCGCTCGGCAAAGGCGCAGAGCACGTCCAGTGAGGCCAACGCGCGTCCGGTGGCCTGCAACGCATCGAGATCGGCGTTGAGCGTGTCGATCAGGCTTTCGTAGAGCAGCTTTTCCCGTGCCAGTGCGCGTGACTTCGCCGAAAGCGCCTTGTCCTCGAACTCCTTGAGTTCGGGGATGATGAAACGCTCCGCGTTCTTCAGCGTCTGGCGCCGAATGTAATCGGCCGGCACGTCGCGGGCCTGGGCACGAGGAATCTCGATGTAGTAGCCGTGGACGCGGTTGTAGCCGACCTTGAGGCCGGGCAGGCCGGAGCGCTCGCGCTCGCGCAGCTCGAGCTGGATCAGGTAGTCGCCGGCGTGTTCGGCGAGGCCACGGTACTCGTCGAGCTCGGCATCGAAGCCTTCGCGAATGACACCGCCTTCGCGGAGCACGACCGGCGGATTGTCCATCAACGCCCGGGTCAGGGTGTCGGCCAGCTCGGGGTAGGGACGAATGTGGCGGCCGAGATCGTTCAGCGCGCTCTCGCCCTCGACTCGTCCTAGATCCTGCTGCAGCGTCGGCAGTACCTCGAGCGCGTCGCGCAGCCGGGCCAGATCCCGGGGGCGGGCGCTGCGCAAGGCCACGCGAGCCAGAATGCGTTCGACATCGCCCACGGCGTTGAGCGGCTCGCGAAGCAGCAGATACTGATCGTCGTCGAGCAGCAGTTGCACGGCGGCCTGACGCGCGCCGATCTGGGCGCGATCGCGCAGCGGCCGATTGAGCCAGCGCTTGAGCAGCCGTGACCCCATGGGCGTGACGCTGGTGTCGAGCACGCTGGCCAGGGTGTTGTCGCCGGTGCCGCCGAGATTGATGTCGATCTCGAGATTGCGCCGGCTGGCGGCGTCGATCACCACCGCTTCGTCGCGGCTCTCCACCCCCAGCGCGGTGACGTGGGGCAAGCGGGAGCGCTGGGTATCGCGGGCGTAGTCGATCAGCACGCCAGCGGCGACCAGGGCGGTCTCGAGGTGCGTGCAGCCAAAACCGCGCAGATCGGCGACCTCGAACTGATCGCACAGCAGCCGGTTGGCGGTCTCCAGATCGAAGTGCCAGTCGTTCTGACGCCGCAGCCCGGACCGCTCGGCAAGTGTCGGCGGCAGATCGAGACTTTCGGCAGCCAGCAGCTCCGCCGGTTGCAGGCGGTGGATCTCGGCCAGCATGTCGGCCTCGCCGTCGACTTCCAGCACGCTGAAGCGGCCGCTGGAGAGTTCGAGCCAGGCGATGCCCCAGCGTTCGCCGGCACTGTGCAGCGATACCAGGAGGTTGTCGCGGCTAGCATCCAGCAGCGCTTCGTCGAGCAGCGTGCCCGGCGTGACGATCCGTACGACGCGACGTTCCACCGGGCCCTTGGAGGTAGCGGGATCGCCGATCTGCTCGCAGATGGCCACCGACTGGCCGGATTTGACCAGCCGAGCCAGATAGGACTCGGCACTGTGGTAGGGGATACCGGCCATGGGAATCGGCTTGCCCGCCGACTGCCCGCGTGCCGTCAGCGTGATATCCAGCAGCTGCGAGGCGCGCTTGGCATCCTCGAAGAACAGCTCGTAGAAGTCGCCCATGCGGTAGAAGAGCAATACGTCAGGATGCTCGCGTTTGATCTTGAGGTATTGCGCCATCATCGGCGTATGCTGGGTGCTCTTGCTGGCGGCCGCGTCCTGCATGGTATCTCGGTAAGCTCCGTCGATTCCGGGGGCCGATGAGACATCGGCGTGCCGGGTGCTGAGAGGAACGCCAAGGTTACCACGGCGCTACTGGGTCCAACACGGCGTGCCGCGATGGCCGAGCTTGTTTCGGTGATCGGTGAAGATCATGATTGGCTTGTCGACTCTACACGCTCATGGCTGCCTTAGAGGGGATCAGGCATCAGGTCTAGTGATTTCAACCTGAGTGCCTGCCGATAACTCGTTACAGTGTTGAAAACCGGCTACCGAGGACCCCCATATGGCCCGGTTGGTGCTCAACCATCTCAGCGACTCCACCTATCGGTTACTGGCGATCGAGGCCAGTCAACGCAACGTCAATCTCAGTGAGCTGGCCGTCGTGCTGCTGGAAATTGCGGTGGCCGAGCTGGCCGCGCGTCATCCGGCCGTGCTGCCGCCGCCGAACGAGGGCTCCCACGGTTCGCGTTGAAGCGGCCGCTATCGTCTCGTTGCCGATCTCAACGTTATTGCCACCACGTCACTATCGACAAGGTCACTATCGCCAAGGTCGCTGTCGTGGAATTCACGGCCGCCATCGATGACTGCGGTTTCCCGAGCCTGTTTTCCGAACCCTTGGTCGATACGGTCGAGCGCTGCGTTGCATCAATGCCGATTCCCCGCATACTGGGATGCAGCCGGTTTCCATCGGCGTGAAGGTCGCGGTTAGCGCGCGGACCGTTGCCGGACGTGAGTCCCAATTTTCACGTCTCGCTGGCACACGCCATTTGCACACGCGCGATTTGCCCAGGAGGAAAGCCACGCATGCCGCAATCCGGATTGCCTGTCGATATCGAGCTGGGCGCCGACGAGCTGTCGCGGCGCCTGGGCGAAGCCTGTCTGGCGCGAGGTATTCGAGTGACGACGGCGGAATCCTGTACCGGCGGCGGCGTTGCCAGTGCGATCACCTCGATTGCTGGTAGCTCGGCATATTTCGAAACCGGTTACGTCACCTACGCCAACGTCGCCAAGCAACGGCTGCTGGGCGTTTCGCCCGATACGCTGGACGTTCATGGCGCCGTCAGCGAGGAGACAGTGCGGGAAATGGTGGCCGGCGCCTGCCGCGGTAGCGGGGCGGAGCTGGGCGTGGCGATCAGTGGCGTTGCCGGCCCCGGTGGCGGGACTCTCGACAAGCCCGTGGGCACGGTGTGGTTTGCCTGGGGTGACGAACGTCGCCAGCGCGTGAAATGTCATCATCTGCCCGGTGACCGACGAGGCGTGCGCGATCTGGCCGTTGCGGTGGCGCTGGCCGGGTTGCTCGAGTCGCTGCTGGAGAACGGCACCGTTGCCTAGTCCGCATGGCAGAGGCCCTGCCCATGGCTTTCCGTGAAGACATGGTCGAAAATCTTGGGTCGGGGATAGGCGCGCAAGGTTTTTTTCGCCATACTACTGTCTAACCATACAGTGCATGATAAACAGTGCACGACAAATCAGTACGTGAGCCGATCGCCGTGAACGGCGTTACTCCGACTCACCCTGCGCATTCATAGGAGACGTTCATGGCACAGGACGAAAACCGCAGCAAGGCACTCAATGCGGCTCTGTCACAGATCGATCGCCAATTCGGCAAGGGCACCGTGATGCGTCTGGGTGATACCCCGCGTACCGCGATTCCGGTCGTGTCGACGGGGTCTCTGGGGCTGGATATCGCGCTGGGTGTCGGCGGGCTGCCGTACGGCCGTGTCGTCGAGATCTTCGGGCCCGAATCCTCGGGCAAGACCACGCTGACGCTATCGGTCATTGCTCAGGCCCAGAGAGACGGCAAGACCTGCGCTTTCATCGATGCCGAGCACGCACTCGATCCCAGCTACGCCGAGAAGCTGGGCGTCAATCTCGACGATCTGCTGGTCTCGCAGCCGGACACCGGCGAGCAGGCGCTGGAGATCTGCGACATGCTGGTGCGCTCGGGGGGTGTCGATGCCATCATCATCGACTCCGTTGCGGCGCTGACGCCACGTGCCGAAATCGAAGGCGAGATGGGCGACTCCCACGTCGGCCTGCAGGCGCGTCTGATGTCGCAGGCACTGCGCAAGATCACCGGCAATATCAAGAACGCCAACTGCATGGTGGTGTTCATCAACCAGATCCGCATGAAGATCGGCGTGATGTTCGGTAGCCCCGAAACCACCACCGGTGGTAATGCGCTGAAGTTCTATTCCAGTGTTCGCCTCGACATTCGACGTATCGGTGCGGTCAAGCAGGGCGACGAGGTCACCGGTAACGAAACCCGGGTCAAGGTGGTCAAGAACAAGGTGGCGCCACCGTTCCGCCAGGCGGAGTTCCAGATTCTGTACGGAAAGGGCATCTACCACGCGGGTGAGGTGATCGATCTGGGCGTGCAGTGCAACCTGGTCGACAAGGCTGGTGCCTGGTACAGCTACAACGGCAGCAAGATCGGTCAGGGCAAGGCCAACGCCGCGCAGTATCTCGAGGAGCATCCCGAGATCATGACCGAAATCGAGACCCAGATCCGGGCCCAGCTATTGGCTACACCGGAACCCAAGGAAAAAGCGCCCGAAGCTGCCGTCGCCGAAAGCAACGACGCCAGCGATACGCTGCTGTAAGCCAACGGGCGGTTGTCTTCGATGTTCGATCGTGACGATGGAGATTTCCCCCGGGGCGCTTCTTCCGGGGACGGTTCTTCCAGAGACGCCTCCCCTCGAGATGTGGCCATTCGATTTCTGGCTCGGCGTGAATACTCTCGCGTCGAGCTGGAAAACCGGCTGCATGCCAAAGGGGTGGAAAGCGAAGAGATTCGTACGACGCTGGATGACCTGGTTCGCGACGGGCTTCAATCCGATACGCGCTTCGCCGAGGTGTTCGTGCGCTCGCGTGTCGCGCGGGGTCAGGGGCCGGTCAGGATCCGAGTCGATCTGGGACAGCGCGGAATCTCCGAACCGCTGATGACGTTGGCTTTTGAGACGGAATCGCCTGATTGGCAAGCATTGGCCTGCCAGGCGCTGGCCAAGCGGTTCGACGACCCTGGCGCCACGCCTCGCGAACGGGCCAAGCGCGAGCGCTTCCTTGCGGGGCGCGGGTTCGAGTTCGACCACGTTCGTCATGCCATGGCTTGTGCCTGGCAGGACGATGCGTGATATCGAGATGCTGATACGCGAGTCGCGTGTCGCTCGATTCTCTTCCTCTTCCTTCTCCTTCCTGTAACTTCTCCTTTCTCTTCCTGCCTTATCTCTAGTCGCACACGATCGCCGGGAGCGCCAAATTTCGGCGACAGCGGTGTCGCACTCGACAGACTATCGGCCGACCACGTTATACTAATGCGCTTTGCGATGGCCGGAGAGGTGCTCATGGCGCCTTTTCGATGCCGGATTTTGCGTTGCCACGTGGTCTGCTAGCCGCCGTGGGCGCGCCTATCGCCACGGATTGTTTATGAAAAGTGCAGAAATCAGACAGGCTTTCCTGAGCTACTTCGAGGAGCGCGGACACACCATCGTGCCTTCCGCCTCTCTGGTGCCGGAAAACGACCCGACGCTCCTCTTCACCAACGCCGGCATGGTGCCGTTCAAGGATGCGTTTCTCGGCCGGGATCAACGCCCGTACGTGCGCGCCACCTCGGCGCAGCGTTGTGTGCGTGCCGGCGGCAAGCATAACGACCTGGACAACGTCGGCTACACCGCCCGTCACCACACGTTTTTCGAGATGATGGGCAACTTCAGCTTCGGCGACTACTTCAAGGCCGACGCGATTCGCTATGCCTGGTCCTTCATTACCGACGTGCTGGGATTGCCCAAGGACAAGCTCTGGGTGACCGTCCATATCAGCGACGATGAAGCCGCCAGGATCTGGATCGACGACATCGGCGTCGATCCGGCGCGGCTGTCGCGGCTGGACGAAGACAACTTTTGGCAGATGGGCGATACCGGCCCCTGTGGCCCGTGTTCGGAAATCTTCTACGACCACGGTCCCGAGGTCTGGGGTGGCCCGCCGGGGAGTCCGGAAGAGGACGGCGATCGCTACATCGAGGTCTGGAACCTCGTCTTCATGCAGTTCGATCGTGACGCTTCCGGCAACATGAACCCGCTGCCCAAGCCGTCGATCGATACCGGCATGGGGCTGGAGCGCATGGCTGCGGTGATGCAGGGCGTGCACTCCAACTACGAGATCGATCTGTTCCAGAACCTATTGCTGGCGGCGGCCGAGGTAACCGGTCACGACGATATCAAGACGCCGTCGCTACGCGTCATCGCCGATCATATCCGCTCCTGTGCCTTTCTGATCGTCGATGGCGTGCTGCCGTCCAACGAAGGCCGGGGTTACGTGCTGCGGCGGATCATTCGTCGCGCCGTGCGCCATGGTCACAAGCTCGGGGCCAGCGAGCCGTTCTTTCACAAGCTGGTGGCGGCACTGGATGCGGAGATGGGCGAAGCCTATCCCGAACTGCACCAGGCGCGCGATCAGATCGAGCGCGTACTGTTGAAGGAAGAGCAGCAGTTCGCGCGCACGCTGGATCACGGCATGGGCCTGCTCGAAGAGGCGCTTTCGGCGCTCGAGGGTGAGGTTCTGCCTGGCGAGACGATCTTCAAACTCTACGATACCTACGGCTTCCCCTATGATCTGACCGCGGACGTCTGTCGCGAGCGTGGCGTCACGCTCGACGAAACCGGGTTCGAACGCGAGCTCGAAGCTCAGCGGCAGCGGGCGCGCGCCGCCAGCCAGTTCGGCGGTGACTACGGCGCTGCGCTCGAGCTCGAGGGCAGCACCGAGTTCACCGGTTACGACCGTCTCGAGGATTCGTCGATGGTACAGGCGATCGTCGACAGCGAGGGCAATGCGCTGGAGGCTCTCGAGGAGGGCCAGAAAGGCGTCGTGGTGCTGGATCGCACGCCGTTCTATGCTGAATCGGGCGGCCAGGTGGGCGACACAGGCTATCTGCAGGCGAACGATGGCCGCTTTCAGGTGACCAATACGCGCAAGCAGGCCGGGCATCATCTGCATGAAGGGCTGATGGTCGGTGGTCGCCTGGCCGTCGGCGAGCATCTCGCGCCGCAGGTGGATCCTTCACTGCGCCAGGCAACGATGCGCAACCACTCGGCAACGCATTTGATGCACGAGGCGCTACGTCTGACCCTCGGCGATCACGTACAGCAGAAGGGATCGCTGGTCAGCGCCGAGCGTCTGCGTTTCGACTTCAGCCATTTCGAGCCGGTCACCCCGGATCAGCTGGCGCAGGTCGAGCGGATCGTCAATGCTCAGATCATGGCCAACGCGCCGACCCGGACCGAGTTGATGACGCTCGACGAGGCGAAGGCCAAGGGCGCGCGTGCGCTGTTCGAAGCTAAATACGCCGATAGCGTTCGCGTGCTGACCATCGGCAGCGACGACTTCTCGATCGAGCTTTGCGGGGGCACTCACGTGGCGCGCAGTGGCGATATCGGCCCGTTCCATATCGTCGCCGAGTCGGGTACCGCAGCGGGTGTGCGTCGTATCGAGGCGGTCAGCGGAGAAGGGGCCCTGGCGTGGTTCGATGCCCAGGAGCGTGAACTGAACGCCGTCGGCGAGCGACTCAAGGCCAAGCCCGAGCAAGTCGTCGAGCGCCTGGACGCCGTTCTCGAGCGTCAGCGATCGCTGGAGAAAGAGCTCGAACGGCTCAAGGCCAAGCTGGCGAGCGCAACCGGTAATGACCTGTTGGAGGAAGCCCGGGACGTGGCCGGCATCAAGGTGCTGGCGACCCAGCTCGAGGGCATCTCGGGCAAGGAGCTGCGGGGCCTGCACGATCAGCTCAAACAGAAGCTGGGCTCGGGTGTGCTGGTACTGGCGACATCCCAGGATGGCAAGGTCAGCCTGATCGCCGGTGTCACCGACGATCTGACCGCCAGGGTCAAGGCGGGCGAGCTGGTCAATCACGTCGCCGCGCAGGTGGGCGGCAAGGGCGGTGGGCGCCCGGACATGGCCCAGGCGGGCGGTAGCGATCCGTCACAGCTGCCGGCGGCGCTGGAAAGCGTGCCGGCCTGGGTCGCGCAGAAGCTGAGCTAGGACTGAGAGGCTCGGCTAAATGCATTCACGTCCGGCGTTCGCGCCGGACGTCAACGCTAAGGAGCGATAAGCAGACTCATGGCGCTATACGTACAGAAGTTCGGAGGCACATCGGTCGGCTCGGTCGAGCGGATCAAGGCGGTGGCCGAGAAGGTCAAGCGCGATCGGGATGCAGGTCACCAGGTGGTAGTGGTGGTCTCGGCGATGAGCGGCGAAACCAATCGGCTCATCGGCCTGGCCAGTCAGATCAACGAGGATCCGACGCCGCGCGAGATGGATATGCTGGTTTCGACCGGCGAACAGGTCACCATTTCTCTGCTGGCCATGGCCCTGCACCAGCTGGGCGTGCCGGCGACGTCGTATACCGGCGCCCAGGTAGGCATTCGCACCGACAGCGCGCACACCAAGGCGCGGATTCAGCGGATCGAGACCGATGAGATCCAGGAGGATCTGGACGACGGCCAGGTCGTGGTCGTGGCGGGTTTCCAGGGTGTCGATGAAGAAGGCAACATCACCACCCTCGGACGTGGCGGTTCGGATACCACTGGTGTCGCCCTGGCCGCGGCCCTGAAAGCCGACGAGTGCCAGATTTATACTGACGTCGACGGTGTCTACACCACCGACCCACGAGTCTGTTCCAAGGCGCAGCGCCTTGAGAAGGTCACTGTCGAAGAGATGTTGGAACTGGCGAGTCTCGGCTCCAAGGTATTGCAGATCCGCGCCGTGGAGTTCGCCGGCAAATACAACGTACCGTTACGCGTGCTCTCGAGCTTCGAGGAAGGGCCTGGCACGCTGATCGTCGCAGACGAGGAATTCGAATCGATGGAAGAACCGCTGATCTCCGGTATCGCCTTCACGGCGAATGAAGCCAAGCTGACCCTGCTCAACACGCCCGACGTGCCCGGTGTCGCCTCGCGGATTCTGGGGCCAATCGCCGATGCCAACATCGAAGTCGACATGATCGTGCAGAACGTGGCGCCGGCTGGTGACTACACCGACTTCACCTTCACGGTGGCCAAGGGCGATTACAAGCAGACCATGCGCATTCTGCAGAACGATGTCATTCCGGCACTGGGCGGGGGCGATCTGCGCGGTGACGAGAACATCGCCAAGGTTTCGCTGGTCGGTGTCGGCATGCGTTCCCACGCGGGTGTGGCCTCCAAGATGTTCCGCGTGCTAGCCGAAGAGAATATCAACATCCGCATGGTCTCCACGTCCGAGATCAAGATCTCCGTGGTGATCGACGAAAAGGCGATGGAGCTTGCCGTACGCGCATTGCACACCGCGTTTGGGCTCGATAAAGACAGTATTCAGAGCGAATAGACGAATAACCCCTTCAACAATGCCTCAAGCGTTCTACGCTTAGGGGGAGTTGGAAGACGGTGAAGGAAAACACACGTTCTTTCAACGACGCCGCGGGTTTTCATGGAAGGCGTCATTGGCCTGATGGTCCGTATGACGCATAATCGCTGCTCGGGTAGGAAATCTGCTCTGCAGGCGGCCCGAGAGCGTGACCCGAGAATGGAAGAAGGCCCTGAGAAGGAGATCAGATAATGCTCATCCTGACCCGACGAGTGGGAGAGACTCTCATGATCGGTGACGACATTACCGTCACGGTTCTGGGAGTGAAAGGGAATCAGGTGCGTATCGGCGTGAACGCGCCCAAGGATGTGGCCGTCCATCGTGAAGAGATCTATCAGCGTATTCAGCGCGAGAAATCCGAAGATGAAGACGGCGGTCCTGGCGCATGAGTGCTGGATAGGCGCTTTGGTACCGTCTGAGCTGGTGAAGTCGTCCCCTTTATCGGCTCGGGCTATTACTGAACCCCCTTTCATCCTCATGACTTCGCCTTCTGACCTTGTCTCGCGGTAACTTATTCATCCTCTGAGGTTTTTCACGAAAAAAGTTTGGCCTTCGGCTGGACAATGCTCAGCAGAATCGGTAATCTACGCGCCGTGCTGATCGGGGAGAGGTGGCCGAGTGGCTGAAGGCGCTCCCCTGCTAAGGGAGTATAGGGTTTATAGCCCTATCGAGGGTTCGAATCCCTCCCTCTCCGCCATTTTCGAACAATCGAAAATCTCGATCACACCGTGTGAAAATTTGTGGATCAAGCGCCCGTAGCTCAGCTGGATAGAGTACCTGACTACGAATCAGGGGGTCGGAGGTTCGAATCCTCCCGGGCGCACCACCCACGCTGACGCATCGATTCATAGCGTCGTTTCACCAGAATTCGCGCCCGTAGCTCAGCTGGATAGAGTACCTGACTACGAATCAGGGGGTCGGAGGTTCGAATCCTCCCGGGCGCACCATCCAGTCGAAAACCCCCGCATCTCTGATGCGGGGGTTTTTGTTTGTCTGGCTTTTGTTTGTCTGGCCCTCGGCGATGAGAAAGTGACGACCGCCTAGACGGCTGTCGAGACGTCGTGAGACGAGACGCCCGGCTCGGAAGCGTGCAAGCCCGCCAGGAAGGGCGTCAGGGCGGTTTCCCGGCGCAGCGCCATGAAGCGCGTAGCCGCCTCTGCATCGCGTCCTCGCATGTGGTTCAGCCACTGCTTCAGCAGCGATACGATCACTTTCTCCGCCATGCCCGCACGGCGCTTGGCGTCGGCGTAACGGCACAGCATGTCGCTGCGTGCCGACCATGGTGTGGCCAACAGGCGCTCGCCGCCCGACACCTGCCAATGACGAATGCGCCGTGCCAGCCAAGGGTCTGCCAGCATGCCGCGGCCGAGCATGACATCGCGGCAGCCCGAGAGAGTGCGCGCCTTCCAGTAATCCTCCAACGACCAGATATCCCCGTTGGCGACCACCGGCACGCTCACGGCGGTGCGAATATGAGCAATCCATTCCCAGTGGGCGGGAGGACGGTAGCCTTCGCGCCGCGTTCGGGCGTGAACGACCAGCTCGTCGGCACCGCCGGCTTCGGCGGCCTGCGCACAGGCCAGTGCCAGCCGCTTGTCATCGAAGCCCAGCCGCAGCTTGGCGTTGACCGTGACGCCGAAACGCTGACCCACCTCGGCGACGGACGCGACAACGGCGTGCACGCGTGCCGGCGTCCGCAGCAGCGAGGCACCGCCGTCGTGGCGATTGACGGTTTTGGCAGGGCAGCCGAAGTTGAGGTCGAGGCGCGTCGCGCCCAGGGCGATCGCCTGCTCGGCGTTGGCCGCCAATGCCTCTGGGTCGGAGCCAAGCAGCTGCAACGTGACGGGCGTGGACGACGGCGTGACCGGCCCCGAGCTGCCTGCCGTCGCCAACTCTGGACAGTGGCGCAGGAACACTCTCGGGGGCAATTTTGCATCGACGACCCGCACGAACTCGGTGACACACCAGTCCAGCGCGCCATCCTCGCTCAGCAGCGCTCGAGTATCGGCATCGATGACGCCTTCCATCGGCGCCAGACCGAGTCGGCCCGGTACCGCCGGAGTCGCTCGAGAGAAGGACGCGCCAGGGTTGCACGTATCGGGAGTGCACGCATCGGGACTGCACGTATCGAGATTGGAAAAGGGATGTGCCATACGACCTCCGGATGATCGGCGGCCACGCTAGCACACCTCTCGTCGGGGGCGAATGAAAAGATGAGCGGCGCCCGCGTGGGTCGACCGCTCGCTAGAATCAGGCTTGCACGGCAGCCCGCTGGCGGAGAATGCGTCGAACGGTGAACGCGACCGACAGCACGGCCAGAATCAGCAGTCCGGCCGAGATCGGCCGCGTTAGAAACAGCGTCCAGTCTTCGTCGGCCATCAACGCCCGGCGCAGGTTGGTCTCGGCGATGGGCCCCAGAATCACGCCGAGTACCAGCGGCGCCAGCGGGTAGTCGAGCTTGGCCAGCAGATAGCCCACCAGGCCGACGCCGATCAGCAGATAGAGATCGGTGACCCGGTTGTTGAGCGCCAGTGCGCCGACCGCACAGCAGACCAGGACCACCGGTACGATGATCGATTTGGGGATCTCGGTAATCCGCAGAAACCAGCGCATGCTGACCAGGCAGAAGGCCAGCACCATGACCGCGGCCAGGAACATCGCCAGAAACATGCCGTAAGCCAGGTCGGCGTTGTCCATGATCAGGCGCGGCCCGACGCTGATGCCCTGGACCATCAACGCCGCCATCAGCACCGCGTCGACCGCGCTTCCGGGAATGCCGAGCGCGATCATCGGGATCAGCCCGCCGCCGGCGGTCGCCGAATTGCCCGATTCCGAGGCCACCACGCCATCGGCAATACCGGTCCCGAAGCGTTCCGGGGTCTTCGAGGCGCGTTTGGCCTGGTCGTAAGCGATCAGGTTGGCGATGCTGCCACCGGCGCCGGGCACGGCACCGATGACCACGCCGATCATCGACGAACGCAGCAGATTGCCTGGGTGGCTCAGCACTTCACGCATCACCGCGAACGGACGGAACTGTATCTCGCCGCTCACCAGCGGTTTCCCCTGCTGGAGCTCCGTCGGATTCTCGACCTCGCTGGCCAGCTGGCTGACCGCAAAGATGCCGATCAATACCACCAGAAACGGGATGCCGGCTGCCAGCACGTCGACACCGAAGGTGAAGCGGGGCACGCCCATCATCGGGTCCTGGCCTACCGTTGCGATGAAAAGCCCCAACAGGCTCATCATCAGGCCCTTGAGGATCGACTTGCCGACCAGGCTTGCCACCACGGTGACGGCGAACAGGATCAGCGAAAAATACTCCCAGGGGCCGAGCTTGACCGCGATCATCGCCAGCGGCGGCGCGGCGACGATCAGCACCACCGCGCTGACCAGGGCGCCGAAGAACGAAGCCCAGATACCCAGCGCCAGCGCCCGTCCCGGTTCACCCTTGCGCGCCATGGGATAGGCGTCGAAGGTGGTCGCCACCGCGGAAGGGGTACCGGGAATGCCGAGCAGGGCGGCGCTGATCAGCCCGCCGGAGCCGCCGCCGACATAGACGGCGAGCATCGTCGCCACGCCTTGCAGTGGCGGCATGGTAAAGGTCACCGGCAGCGTCAGCACGATCGCCATGGTGATCGTGAAGCCGGGGATGGCGGCAGCCACGACGCCTGCCACGACCCCAATCATCATGCTGACGAGCGTCGCCAGCGAAAACAGTTGTTCGACGCTGCTGAGCAGCGCATCGGTCATCGGCATGGGGAATTCTCTCGTCCCGTTGATCTTGTTTGAGCGAGGCTATCGATTTCGCGCTTTTAGCGTCGGGCTACCAAAGGCGCCCCGATGGCAGCGAAATCAGAAACACATGGCTGAACAGGGCATAGAGACCGAGGCCGAAGATGGCGGCGATGATCGCGGCAATCAGCAGCCGACGGCCGCGTCGGGCGCCCAGAATGAACTGGACGGCGAGCAGGAACAGCAGCGACGCCATGGCAAACCCGATCCACGGCATGCTCAGCGCATAGATGGCGAAGGACGCCAGCGTGGCGAAAGCCAGACGACGCTGGAGGAACCACCGTCGCGCACCGACACTGGCGGCGCGGTCGGTGCCACGTAACGCCGCCATCGACTGCACCATGATCGCCAGATTGAAGATCACCAGCGCGCCCAGGATCAGGCGCGGAAACGAGCCCGCGCCCAGTGGTTCCCACATCGACGACGGCAAATCGCCGGCCTGAATGAACAGGCCGACGAACAGCGCGGCCAGCCCGGCATTGAAAATGACGTTGGCGAGCGCCTTGCCGCGCTCGCTGCTGGTCTCCCGCTCGGGTCGGGAGACCGTCTGGGTAGCGTCGTTCATCGCGCCAACTTGCCGGAGAGGCGCTTGATCGTGGCATCGATGTCAGCCAGATAGTCGGCATAGGTCTGGGGGCCCATGAAGTCGACCTCGGCACCGGCGTTGTTGACCCGTTTGATGAACTCGGGATCTTTGGACATGGCTTCGAAACCCTTGGCCAGCGTCTCGACCTTGGCCGGATCGATCCCCTTGGGGGCGACGATGCCGCGGTTGATGCTCAGGTTGAGATTGTCGTAGCCGAGTTCCTTGAAGGTCGGCACGTCGGGCGTCTGCTCGAGGCGCTCCTTGCTGCCTACGGCGAGGAAGCGCAGATCCCCGTTCTTGACGAACTCCAGGCTCGACGAGATATCGCCGATGGAGGCATCGATGTGGCCGCCGACCAGGCCGCGGATGCGAGCGCCGGTGCCTTCGTAGCCGACATACCGGAACTGGGCACCGATGGCGTCCTCGATCATTGCCGCGTGGACATGGGGAATGCCCCCGAGCGTGGCACCGACACGAATCTCGCCCGGATGCGCCTTGGCGTATTCGGCGAAATCCTCGAAGGTTTTCCAGTCGCTGTCGGCGTTGACCACCAGGAACTGCGGAGAGGAGGCCAACGAGGCGATCGGCTGGAAATCGTCCCAGTTGAGCTGGGTCAGGCCGGTGGCATTGGAGGCCATCAGGCCCTCGTGAATCTGGCCCACGGTGTAGCCGTCGGGATCCTTCTGGGCGAGCTCCTTGAGGCCGATAGTCCCGCTGACGCCGGGCATGTTCATTACCGGCATCGGCTGGCCAATGTGTTTCTCGGCCGAGTTGGAGATGATACGCATCAGCGCGTCGCTGCCGCCGCCCGGCGACCACGGCACGATGAACTCGATGGCGTGATCGGGATAGTCGTCGGCTTGCGCGCTCTGGCTGAGCGCCAGGCCGGCAGCTCCCAGCCCCAGGGTCAAGGAGGCGATCGCGCCGCTGGAGGCGAGCATTCGGCCCAGTTTTCCGTGGGCGGCATGGTGGAGTACGTCGTAGAACATGAGTTGTCCTTATTGATTTGTTGGTTTGACGTCGTGTCGTCTTGCTTCGAATCGTTATCTTTTTTCGGGTTGCTGCTTTTTCGAGGTGCTGCTTTCTTCGGCTCGGGCGGTCTCCCCACCGCTTATCCGAGCAGAAATCCGCCATAGACCAGCCCTAGAAGGACGGCCCACACCGGGTGGAGCTTGAGTCGCCATAGCATCACGCAGGCTATCGCGCCGATGATCAGGGTATGGATCCAGCCGGCACCACTGACGCCTTCGCTAAAAAACGACCAGGTGAGATAGCCCATCAGCACCATGATCACCGGTCTGACCCACTGGCTCATCGACTTGACCTTGATCGAGTCCCGGTAGCGGTACAGCGCCCCCAGCGCGACCAGCATCAGAATCAGCGAGGGAGCGACGGTGGCAAACGTCGCGATCAGGCCGCCGCCGATGCCGGCGACGTCGTAGCCGATGTAGCCGGCCATCTTGGTGGCGATAGGGCTAGGCAGGGTATTGCCCAGCGCCAGGGTCTCGGCGAACTGCTGGGAGGTCATCCAGCCGTAGCGGCCGACCACCTCGTTCTCGACCAGCGGAATGATGGCCGGTCCGCCGCCGTAACCGATGATGTTGGGGATGAAGAACGCCAGGAACAGATCCCAGTAGATCATGACTTGACCTCCCCGCTGCGTTTGCGCCGCTCGGGGCGCAGCAGTGCGGCGACCAGGATTGCCGCGATCACCAGGCCCGGATGGATGCCCAGTCCGTAGATCAGGCCGCCAGCGACCGCGCCCATGATCAGAGTCGCGATCCAGCCCAGCGCGGCGCGGGATTTCTGGAAGAAGTCCCAGGTGAGCTGCGCCATCATCACCATCACCACCGGCACGACACCTTCGCTCATGCCCTGAATCCAGCGTTGATCGCGGTAGCGGGTGAACAATCCCAACAACACTACCATCGCTACGATGCACGGCACGATGACCGCCAGCACCGCATTGAGGCAGCCCGCTACGCCGCCGACCCGGTAGCCGATGGTGCCGGCCATCTTGGTCGCGATAGGGCCGGGCAGGGTATTGCCGATGGCAAGGATGTCGCCGAAATCATCATCGTTCATCCACTGATAGCGGGTGACCGCCTCGGCGCGCACCAGAGGGATCATCGACGGGCCGCCGCCGAATCCGAGCAGGCCGATGCGCAAAAACGCCATGAACAGTTGGCCCTGAACGGCCAGTGAGGACGAAGCCATGGGTCAGAGCACCGCAATGCTGGAGTCGGTGCGCGGCTCGGTGCCACCGCAATACACGCCGCTTTGCGGATCGCGAAGGATGATCTGGCCACGACCGTAGGCGGTACTGTCCACGGCCATGACGATCTGATGGCCGCGCTCCGCCATGTCGCGAATCACGTGCATCGGATAGCCCGGCTCGATGCCGATCTTGCGTCCGCCCATCCACTGCCAGCGCGGGGCATCGAGCGCCGCCTGCGGGTTGAGGCCGAAGTCGATCAGGTTCATCGCCACCTGCATGTGGCCCTGGGGCTGCATGAAACCACCCATCACGCCGAACGGCCCGATAGCCTTGTCGCCACGGGTCAGGAAACCGGGAATGATGGTGTGGAAAGTCCGCTTGCCGGGGGCGAGCACGTTGACGTGGTCCGCGTCGAGACTGAAGCCGTGACCGCGATTCTGCAGCGAGATGCCGGTATCCGGCACCACCACGCCGGAACCGAAGCCGTGATAGTTGCTCTGGATGTAGGAGACCATGTTGCCGTCGCTGTCGGCGGTGGCGAGGTAAACCGTACCACCGGCCTGCGGCTGACCGGGCTCGGGGTCGATGGCGCGCTCGCCGATCAGGCGGCGGCGGGTCGCTGCATACTCGTCGCTCAACAGCGAGGCCACGCTGGTGCGCATGTGTTCCGCCTGAGTGATGTGATGGTGGCCATCGGTATAGGCCAGCTTCATCGCTTCCAGCTGGCGATGCAGCAGTTGCGGGTCGTCGCGTACAGTGACGTCGAACCCTTCCATCATGCGTAGCGCCATCAGCGCGACCATGCCCTGACCGTTGGGTGGGATCTCCCACACGTCATAGCCGCGATAGTTGACCGAGATCGGCTCGACCCACTCGGGCCGATAGTCCGCCAGATCGTCGGCACGAAGATAACCGCCAGTCGCCTGCGAGAAGGCATCGATCTTATTCGCCAGCTCGCCGCGGTAGAAGCTGTCGCAGCGGCTTTCGGCCAGTGCTTCGAGGGTACGCGCCTGAGCCTCGTTGCGATGGAGTTCGCCGGGACGGGGCGCATGCCCGTTGGGCGCAAAGGCGTCGAGCCAAGGCGCGACGGCCGGGTCGTCGGCCTTGGCGCGGAATTCGATCTCGGCACGCTGCCACAGCTGACTGATCACCGGGGAAACCGGAAATCCTTCCCGGGCGATACGGATCGCCGGTGCCAGCAGAGTGGCAAAATCGAGCTTGCCGTGCTGCTTCGAAAGCTCGGCCCAGGCCGCCGGAATGCCGGGCACGGTGACCGGTGTCCAGCCGTGCAGAGGCATCCCGTCATGGCCCGCGGCCTTGACCGCTTCCGGTGTCAGCCGCTTCGGCGCGTGGCCACTGGCATTGAGACCGTGAAGTTTGCCGCCGCCATCGTTGCCCTCGGCCAGCCATACCAGGGCAAAGGCATCGCCACCGATGCCGTTGCCGCTGGGTTCGACCACGGTGAGGACGGCCGCCGTCGCGATCGCGGCATCGATGGCGTTGCCACCTTGCGCCAGCACGTCGCGACCGGCCTGGCTGGCCTGCGGCTGCGAGGCGGCGACCATGCCGCGACTGGCATAGGTAGCGCTACGGCGAGAGGGAAAAGGATTGTTGTGATCGAAAGCGAGGGTCATGAGCGGTTCTCGATTTATTCTTGGCCGGTTCGTGGGATGCCGTAGGTCGTGCGTCGAGGCGGTCTTGCCGTAGGAAAGTCTTACGGTAAATCTATGTGAATCGTTTATATTGTGGAAAATCGATTTTTTACTATTACGTCGATCTTGGCCGCAGGTCAAGCGCTGGCTGGGCAAACCACGTCGGGTCGGCACACGAATCTCCGCCATTGCGAATCTCCGCCACTGGATTAGAAGGTCAGACATTATGGGAGCCGAAGTCTCCTCCGCGAATACGGCCACCAGCCAGTTGTACGTGGCCTTGAAGCGCGACCTGATCAACGGTCGTTTTACCGCCGGTCAGAAATTGGCCATCACCACGCTCAAGCAGCACTACCAGGTTGGGTTGAGCCCGCTGCGCGAGGCTCTCAATCGGCTGGCGGCCTACGGCCTGCTGGAGCAGGAAAATCAGCGTGGTTTCCGTGTTCCCGCGCTGGAGCGAGCGGAACTCGATGATATCGCCGACCTGCGCAGCCGCTTCGAAGGCCAGGCGTTGGAACAGGCGCTAGAAAACGGGGGCGCCGAGTGGGAGGCGGGGCTGCTGGCGGCTTTCCACCGGCTCAAGCGCGCCGATGAAGCGCCGGGGCAGCTCGATCACTGGGAGCAGATGCATCTGCAGTTCCATCGTCATCTGCTCGAACCCTGTGAGTCGGCGTGGTTGCTGCGCTTCATCGAACAGCTGCACGACCAGTTCGACCGCTATCGACGCATGGCCCCCGCCAACGACGCAGTACGCACGATCCTCAACGAGCAGCACGGGCGGCTGGTCGAGCTGGCGTTGGCGCGCGACATCGCGGCCGCGCGGGCACTGCTCGAAGAGCACATTCGGCTCTCCTACGAGGTGGCGCAGGGGGCGTGTCACGAAAGCCGGGTGGGCGAAAGATGAGGGCGGAACCGGAGGTAAGGGAGCCGGCGATCCCGGTGGCGTGATCAGAGACGGGTAAGCGCGCCCTTGAGTCGCTGTTCGAGCAGAGCCAGCGAAACGCTGTCGTCTGCCGGCCAAGCCAGTGTCAGCCGTGGACCGTGGCTATCGTACTCGGCATCGGTGATGGGAATGTCATGTTCCGTCAGCCAGTGGCGGGCTTCGGCCTCGTTGCTGAAATCGACCTGGATCGCCACGACACGCCGTTCGGTGAATTCGCGCCGGGCGAGCGTCTCCAGCGCCTTGAGCACCGCCTGGGTATAGGCGCGCACCAGCCCGCCGGTGCCCAGTTTGGTGCCGCCGAAGTAGCGCGTTACCACAGCGCCGATCTGGCCCATGCCGCTGCCTTCCAGCGCCTGGAACATCGGTCGACCCGCCGTGCCGCCCGGCTCACCGTCATCCGAAAAACCGATCGCGACCTGCTCCCCGGGCGGACCGGCGATGAACGCGGAACAGTGATGGCTGGCATCGGGGTGCACCGTGCGCGCCTCGGCCAGCAGCGCCTCGAAGGCCGCGTTATCGGGCGCATGAGCGATCCAGCAGAGGAACCGACTCTTCTCGATCTCGACACTGTTGGTATGTCGCGCCTGCGGCGCCAGATCGGGAATCGGGTAGCGCATCAGGCGGCTTGTGGCGGATTGCGCATCACGCCCATGACCAGACCGAGCACCTGAACGTCTTCATTTTTCAGAAAAATCGGCGGCATGGTGTCGTTGGCAGGCTGCAGACGAACGCCGGACTTCTCGATGAACAGCTTCTTCAGCGTCACTTCGTGGTTGTTGATCAGCACCACGGCGGTCTCGCCGTTTTCCGCCGATTCATAGCGTTCGATGATGATCACGTCGCCGTCGAAGATATTGCTGTCGATCATCGAGTCGCCACGGACGCGCAGGGCGTAGGTATTGCGTCGGACCAGCTTCGCCGGAACGTGAACGGTGGCATTGTCGAGGCAGGCTTCCATCGGCAGGCCGGCTGCGACCTGGCCGAGCAACGGGATCTCGACCATGTCGGTCGCGTCGATGGGTTCCCAGTTGCCGTCGATCAGCGGCAGATTCGGCTGGCGCTGTAGATAGCTCGGTGCGGCGTTTGTCATCGTCTTCTCCCGAGGTGGTGGCGCCATCATAGCAAGGCAAGCGCCGGCGACAAGTCGATACCTTGCTCCACACCGATATTGCGGTTGGCTATTCCGCGACCCTGGCACTGGATATCGACCACGTGGTGCCTTAGGCTCTGCCGAATCCTGCGTCGAGGCCGCCGTCGTTGGCGGCGCCGACGCCTATCGGATCCAGGAGCTTCACTGACCGCATGCGCCTCAAGTCCATCAAACTGGCCGGTTTCAAGTCGTTCGTCGATCCGGTCACGGTACCGTTCGACGGCAACATGACCGCCATCGTCGGACCCAACGGCTGCGGTAAATCCAACATCATCGATGCGGTGCGCTGGGTCATGGGCGAGTCCTCCGCCAAGACGCTGCGCGGCGAGTCGATGACCGATGTCATCTTCAACGGCTCCACCGGCCGATCACCCATCGGGCAGGCCTCCATCGAACTGGTTTTCGACAATCGCGAGGGGGACCTCGGCGGCGCCTACGCCGGCTACAACGAGATCGCGGTCAAGCGCCTGGTCACTCGCGAGGCGCAGTCCAGCTATTTCCTCAACGGCCAGAAATGCCGCCGTCGCGATATCGCCGACATTTTCCTGGGCACCGGCCTCGGGCCGCGCTCCTACGCGATCATCGGTCAGGGCATGATTTCCCGGCTGGTCGAGGCGCGTCCGGAGGATCTACGTAACACGCTGGAAGAGGCGGCGGGCATCTCCAAGTACAAGGAGCGTCGGCGGGAAACCGAAAACCGTCTGCGGCGTACCCAGGAGAATCTGGAGCGTCTCGACGATATCCGCGAGGAGCTCGACAAGCAGCTCGAACGGCTCAAGCGTCAGGCCGAAGCCGCAAGGCGTTATCGCACCTTGAAAGCGGAAGAGCATCGCCTGCGTGGTGAGCTGGCGCTGCTGCGCGAACGCGCCTTGCGCAGTCAGCAGCGCGAGGAAGAAACGCGCGTGCGCGACTACGAACTCCAGGTGGAGCGCGAGATTCTGGGCCAGCGCCAGTGCGAATCCCGGCTGGCGGAAGGCCGGGAGACGCACGACGTCGTCGCTGCAGAGCTGGAAACCCATCAGGCCGCTTTCTATCAGACCGGCGCCGACATCGCGCGGCTCGAGCAATCACTCGAACATGCCAGGCAGCGTGAACGCCAGCTCTCCGGCGATCTCGACAGCGCCCGGCAGGAGCGCGATGCGCTGGGGCAGCTGGTCGAACAGGACGAGACGCGCCGTGCGGAGCTCGAGACCCGGCTCGAGACGCTGCTGCCCGATGCCGAAATGGCAGACGAGGCGCTACTGACCCTGGAGGCCCAGCTCGAGGACGCCGAGGCCTCGGCTCATGAACGTCAGCAGCAGTGGGAGGCCTTCAGCGAGCGGGATCGAGAAGTCCGCCACCGGGCCGAGCGCGAGCAGGAATCGATCCAGCGCCTTGAACGCCAGCTCGAGCAGTTGACCCACGAGCTCGAGCGGCGCCGGCAGCAGCGAGCGGAACTGCCGGATATCGGCGATCTCGAAATGGAGCGGGACACGGTCGAAGAGACACTGGCGGTGCTGGACGAACGCCGCCAGACACTGGAAATTCGCCGCGACGAGCGCCGTCAATCGCGGGAGCAGGCTCGGGAACGTCAGGCGGAGATACAGGCCGCCCGGGATAGCGAACGCGAGCGCCAGCATCGCTGCCAGGGGGAGATCGCCTCGCTCGAGGCGCTGATCAAGGCGGCACTGAATGACGACGATGCCAGTCTCGCCGAGCACCTCGCCGATCATCCGCTGGCTGACGCACCGCGGGTCGCCGAGCGGCTGGAAGTGGAAGCCGGCTGGGAGCGCACGGTGGCCTGGGTACTGGCGCCGTGGCTCCGGGCGAGGCTGGCGACCCCTGAGAGTGCTCGTGCGCCTCTGGAGTCGCTGTCCAGTGGCGAGCTACCGGTGGTATCGGATCACGCGCCGGATCCGGCGCCCGCGCACTCCCTGGGCGTCAGGGTCAACGGTGCCGGCGCGCTGGCGACGCTGTTGTCGACGATCTACTGCGTCGACGATTCGGCGACAGCCTGGCAGAGGGTGGCCGATCTTCCCGTCGGCCATAGCGTGATTACCCAAGAGGGGCTGTGGCTGGGTCGCGGCTGGGCCAGACGGCTGGGCCGAGACGATGCCAACGCGGATAGCGTCCTGCTTCAGCGCCAACGCCGCGACGCACTGGTCGAGGAGCTGGCATCGCTAGACGATACCCTCGCCGAGCATCAGGCGCAGATCGCCGATTGGCAGTCTCAGGGCGACGCCAGCGACGCGGCGCTGGAAACGCTGCAGCAGGAAGAGCGCGAACTCGCCGAGCAGCGCCAGGCGCAATCGACGCGGCTGGCGACCCTGGCAAGCCGGCTCGAGCACGTTGGCTCGCGGCTTCGAGAGTTCGACGCCGAGCAAGCCCAGGGGCAGGATCGACACGCAACACAGACCCTGGAGCTGGAAAGTACGCGCGAACGCTGGCAGCAGGCGCTCGATCGGATCGAAGCCAACAGCGTCGAGCGTGACACGCTGCAAAGGGCGCGTGAGCAGAGCCAGACCCGACTGGGAGAGCTTCGTCAGCAGCAGCAGCAGACGCGTCAGGCGCAGCAGCAGCTGGCCCTCGAGCGCCAACGTCTTGAAGCACAGGGGGGCGAGCTTCGACAGCAGGCCGAGCGCAGTCGGGAGCAGCTGTCGCGACTCGACGAACGTGTCGAACTGCTGCGGGAACAGATGGGCACCTTGCGAGAACCCGACGGGGATCAGCGCGAACGTCTGGAGCAGTTGCTCGAGACGCGATCGCAGCAGGAGGCCGCGCTCGACCGCTGCCGGGACCGCGCCAACCAGATCGGCGAGACACTGCGTCAGACGGAGATCGACCGCCAGCAGCACGAGCGTCAGCTGGAAGAGTGGCGCCAGCGGTTACAGGAGGCGCGAATGCAGGTGCAGGCGCTGACCCTCAAGGCGGATGCCCAGCGCGAAGCGTTGGCGGAACAGCAGCAGGATGCCCCCGCCCTGGAGGAAAATCTCGATCCCGATGCCACGGAGTCCGCCTGGCAGACTCGCCTGGAAGCGGCCGGTGAGCGCATCCGACGGCTCGGTGCCATCAACCTCGCGGCGATCGAAGAGTACGAGCAGCAGGCCGAACGGCGCGACTACCTCGAAGCCCAGCATGCCGAACTGAGCGAGGCGATCGATACACTGGAGCGGGCGATCAAGCGGATCGATCAGGAGACGCGGGCCCGTTTCAAGCAGACTTTCGAGCAAGTGAACCAGGGTCTGATGGCACTTTTTCCCCGAGTCTTCGGCGGCGGGGCCGCATGGTTGACGCTCACGGGGGAAGATTTGCTGGAGACGGGCGTGGCAATCATGGCACGTCCCCCGGGCAAGAAAAACAGCACCATTCATTTGCTTTCCGGAGGCGAAAAAGCGCTGACGGCACTGTCGTTGGTGTTTGCCATCTTCCAGCTCAATCCGGCCCCTTTTTGCATGCTCGACGAAGTCGATGCGCCACTCGATGATGCGAACGTGGGGCGCTACGCGAAATTGGTCAAGGAAATGTCCGAGAGCGTGCAGTTCATCTTCATCACGCATAATAAAATTGCAATGGAAGCTGCCGAGCGATTGATGGGCGTGACCATGCAGGAGCCGGGCGTCTCTCGTCTGGTATCAGTGGGTGTCGATGAGGCGGCATCGATGGTGGAGGCGTCATGATGTCGTGGAAAATAGCCAAACCGGCTAACGACGTAATAGGATAGGAAAGATGGGATGGAATTGAAGGGTGATTGCTGATGGGCGAAACTTCACTTGACAAAGAAAAAAAGTAGCCCATTTTTGACAAATCACGCTATGCTAGTGCCAACATGCGATAAGCATGTTGTCCTCTTCCAGCATAGTGGCACCGCGAACAGGCAAGACGACCCATGGAACTAAGAGAGTGGCTGATCATCCTGGGGCTGGTTTTGGTGGCGACCATCGTGATCGATGGCTTCCGTCGCCTCCAGCGCCAACGTCGGGTTCCGCGCCTGGATCAGGCGATCGGAGAGCGCGAAACCGACGACGGGTCCGAGGTGGATCCGGAACAGGCGGCCCGTGAGGCCGAGGTCAACTGGGAATTGCCCAATGGAGGGGCACGTGTCTTACGTCCGGCGACGTTCGAGCGCCAGGAGGCGGAGCCGGTCAGGCCTTCCGAGCCCAAACGACAGGAGCGCATTCCGCCCGAGGAGTTGCAGCGCAGCATTCTCGATCGCGGCAATCGGTCCTCGTTCGCTGACATGCAGCACAAGACCGATATGCAGCAGCGAGTCAGGAATGCCGTTCGGGCCGGTGCCAAGCGAGTCAGTGAATCGGCTCAGCGGCTGAGCCACAAGCGCGACGACGCCAGGCGCGACGTCGAAGAATCCCGTCTTCATGATGAGCATCATGACCGGGCGCATCAGGAACCGCGTCTGACACCGCAAGACGCCGAGGCCGCCGACGCGCCGAATCGTCTGCAGATCACCACGCTGGTGCCGCGGGATGGCGAGTGGACATCGGAGCAGCGCGAGCCGGTGGCAGAGCCCGAGCCCCCTCTGTCAACGGATCTGGCGACGCAGTCGCATCGCGAGCCTGCCGTTGCCGTTGACGAGCCGACCCCGGTCGCCGCGTCGGCGGAGGACATCAGCGAGGCCTCGCGTAACGATGTGGTGACCCAGCATCCGGCGGTCGAGCGGGCCAAGCGGCATCATGTCAGCGCCGCGCGTGCCCGTGAGACGCTGGCTCATGCCGAGGAAATCATTGTCATCAGCGTGCTGGCGCGGACCGAGGACGGCTTCGATGGTGCCGACCTACTGAACCTGATGCTGGCGTGTGGATTGCGGTTCAGCGAAATGGGTATTTTCCATCGCTACGAGACCGAATCCGATGACAGCGAGCTGCAGTTCTCGATGGTCAATGTGCTCAAGCCGGGCGTATTCGATCTCGATAACATGCAGGAAATCGTGACGCCGGGCGTCACCTTCCTGATGCCGCTCCCCGGTGCCAACGATACGTCAGTCGCCTTCGAGGCAATGCTGGAAACCGCGATGGTGCTGGTGCGCAATCTCGGCGGTGAGCTCAAGGACGAGAATCACAGCGTGATGACCGCCCAGACCATCGAGTTCGCACGTCAGCGTGTGCAGGAGTTCGAGCGTCGCCATCGGCTGCGTCGTTATCAGGCCAACTGATCCGAACGAGCAGCAGATCCGAGCATAGCGATAGCGAACGACGGGGCCTACGGGCCCCGTCGTCGTTTTCATCTGCAGCATTCTCCTGCATTAGCGCAGCCGAGACCGGCTTCCGCTACAATGCGGGCACACTTTGTGCAGCGATCGAACCGAGCGTCATGAGCCAGATCCCCCAAGCGGTCCGCAAGAGGGCCGATGCCCTGCGCCAGCAGTTGGACGATGCCAACTACCACTATTATGTCGAGGATCAGCCGCAGATCCCAGATGTCGAGTACGACAAGCTGCTGCGCGAGCTGCAGTCGCTCGAGACCGAGCATCCCGAGCTGGTAACGCCGGATTCGCCGACCCAGCGTATCGGCGCGCGCCCGGCCGATCGCTTCCACGAAGTGACGCATGCCGTGCCCATGCTGTCGCTCGACAACGCCTTCAGCGAGGAGGAGCTCGCGGCGTTCGTCAAACGGGTCGCCGACAAACTCGAAAGTGACGGTGAGACGCTCAAGTTCTGCTGCGAACCCAAGCTTGACGGGCTGGCGGTATCGCTGGTTTACGAAAACGGGCAGCTGGTGCAGGGGGCGACCCGCGGCGATGGCCGTACCGGCGAAGACGTCACGATGAATCTGCGCACGCTTCACTCCATTCCGCTCAAGCTTCGCGGCAAGTCGGTACCGTCGCTGATCGAGGTGCGCGGCGAAGTCTACATGCGCCATTCCGGTTTCGAAGCGATGAACGAGCGCGCCCGCGAGAATGGCGACAAGGTCTTCGCCAATCCACGCAATGCCGCTGCCGGTAGTTTGCGTCAGCTGGACTCGTCGATCGCCGCCAAGCGGCCACTGGAATTCTGCGCCTATCAGGTCGCCCGGCTCGAGGGCGACGATGATGCACAGTCGCATTCGGATTATCTGAAGCGGCTGCGCGAGCTGGGTTTTCGCACCAGCCCGCTGCTCGACGTGGTTGAAGGGGCCAGCGGCGTGGTCGAGTTCTGCCATACGTTGGGCGAGCGCCGCGAAGGGCTCGATTACGATATCGACGGGGCGGTACTCAAGGTCGACAGTCTGCGCGACCAGCGTGAGCTGGGCTTCGTCTCCCGCGCGCCGCGTTGGGCCATCGCCTATAAATATCCAGCTCAAGAGCAGACCACGACGCTCAACGACGTGACGTTTCAGGTCGGCCGCGTCGGCACGCTGACGCCGGTGGCCAAGCTGGAACCGGTGCAGGTGGCCGGGGTGACGGTGTCCAATGCCACGCTGCACAACATGGACGAGGTCGAGCGGCTCGGGGTACGTATCGGCGATACCGTGATCGTGCGGCGCGCCGGTGACGTGATTCCCCAGATCGTGGGCGTCGTCGAGTCGCAGCGCCCGAAAGAGACTCGCGCCATTGAAATGCCCACCGAATGCCCGGTCTGCGGTTCGCAGATCGAGCGGCTCGAAGGTGAGGTCGCCGCGCGCTGTTCCGGTGGCCTTTACTGTCCGGCACAGCGCAAGGAGGCGTTGAAACATTTCGCCAGCCGCCGTGCCTTGGATATCGACGGCCTTGGCGAGAAGCTGATCGACCTGCTGGTCGAACGGGAATGGGTCAAGAGCCCGGCGGACCTGTTTCGGCTGAGAGCCGAGCGGCTCGCCGAACTGCCGCGACTGGCGGAAAAATCCGCCAACAATCTCGTCCAGTCGCTCGAGGCGGCCAAGCGAACCACGCTGGCGCGCTTCATCTATGCGATCGGGATCCGTGAAGTGGGCGAAGCGACCGCGGCCAGTCTGGCGCGCCACTTCGGCGCGTTGCAGGCGCTGCGTGATGCGCCATTGGAGGCGTTGACGGCGGTGGACGATGTCGGCCCCGTGGTCGCCCACCATATTCATACGTTCTTTCAACAGGTGCACAACCAGGAGACGCTGGACGATCTGCTGGCGGTGGGCGTCACCTGGGAAGAGGTCGAAATTGCCGAGCGCCCCCAGCCGCTGGACGGGCAGACCTGGGTATTGACCGGTAGCCTGGAAGGTATGACCCGCGACGAGGGCAAGGAGCGTCTGCAGGCACTGGGCGCCAAGGTCGCCGGCAGCGTCTCCAAGAAGACCGCCACCGTCGTCGCCGGGCCTGGCGCCGGCAGCAAGCTGGCCAAGGCCGAGGAGCTGGGAGTCGAAGTGATCGACGAAGCGACGTTCGTCGAGCGCCTTAACGAATGGGAGACAGGAGCATGAGCGGACGTTTTATCGAAATTCCGCCCCGCATGTTGCCCGCGGAAACGCTGGACGCGCTGCTCGAGACGTTCGTCACCCGGCAAGGCTACGACACCACCGATGTGGCGACGGACATGCACGATTGGGTGCGCGATCTCAAACGCCAGCTGGAGCGTGGCGAACTGTTGATCGTCCACGATCTGCAGACCGAGAGTACCGAGGTGATGACGCTGGCCCAATGGCGCGGATTCGGCCGTGATATCGCCGATGACGAGGAAGAGGGCTGAGAACGCGCGTTCGCCAGGGCAGCTGAAGAGACGAAAACGGCGCCCCGTTCGAGAACAGGGCGCCGTTTTACATGGCCATTCGTCTGAACTGGCCGTTGCTGCCGGATCAGGTGAAGAACAGCGGTACCACGATGCTGGAAATC
Source organism: Salinicola halophyticus (assembly GCF_003206695.1). Classification (GTDB taxonomy): domain Bacteria; phylum Pseudomonadota; class Gammaproteobacteria; order Pseudomonadales; family Halomonadaceae; genus Salinicola; species Salinicola halophyticus. The sequence continues at coordinate 241,912 of NZ_PZJN01000006.1, forward strand.
AGCAGAATCAGTGCGCCACCCAGGCGTGACGAGATCTGCGCGAATGGCATCAGCTGCATGCGCTTGGCGGCGGACAGTACCGCCACGTCGCCCGTGCCGCCCATGTTGGCCATGCACAGCCCGGCGGTGATCGCCGACTCGATCGGATAGAAGCCGACCAGCCTGCCGACGAGACCGGCACCGAAGGCGGCTCCGGCGACGACCGCGAGGACGATCAGCACGTAGGTGATGGAGATCGCATCGATCACTTGGCCGAGATCGGTGTAGGCGATGCCGATGCCGAACAGCAGGGCGAAGGTCCAGTTCTTGGCGACGAACTGGAACCACTGCGCTGCGGCTTCATTGACCGATTCCGGCACGATGTTGGTGATCTTGAGCACGGCAACCAGAATGATCATCAATGCATACGGGTGCAGCGGAATCACGCTACCCAGAATCTCACCGGCGACGAAGAAGGTGAGCGCGGCGATGACGCCGATGCCCAGCTTGGAAAGGTCCGGCTTGCTCTCGCGCTCTTCGATCTCGACGCCCGGCATCATCTGGCCGTTGCCGGTCAGGCTCGGCATGCGATTGGCCAGGCCGTTGAGCAGCCCGGCGATGATGATCGCGAAGACGTTACCCAGTGCCAGTGCCGGCACCAGAATCGAGATATAGTAGCTGGCCGGCTGGCCCAGCAGCTGCTCGTAGATCTGGCTCATGGGGACCGCGCCGGCGCCCATGCCACCGCCCATGATCGGCAACGCGATGACGACTACCGCGTCCTGCGGCGAGAAGCCCATCACCCAGCCAACGGCGATGGCGAACAGTGCCGCGAACAGCACGGCGCAGATCAAAGGCAGCGCGTAACGCGAGCCCACCTTGACCAGTACCTTGGAATCCATGCCCAGAATGCTGCCGGTGATCAGCGCGGCGATATAGAAATTGAGGAAGCCGCCGCCCTTCATGAACTGGGTCACGTTGTCGACGACACCGGTCGGCAGCCACTGCACGTAGACCAGTGCCGCGGCGCCGAAGATGGCGAGAATGGCGCCGCCACCCAGATAGCTTTTGACGATCGGCAGCCGATCGCCGATAAAGCCCAGGAGTTCGCCGAAGATCATCATGACCAGCAGGGCGCCGATCATGCCGGTCGGGATCGTGTCCGTCGCGATGGAAAGGATCAGCACCGCGGTGGCGATGGCAAAAAGCGGTAGAGGAATGCCGAAGATCGGCGTCGTTAGCCAGCTTTCTCGGCGGCTAGAATCGGCCGACGCGGTTGGCGTCACGGTTGAAGTCATGGTTGGCTCCCCAAGGATTTTCGCCCAAAGGGCGTAAGCGGTATGTTCGCCCGGTGGGCGGTACGCAGCCGAGGATAGAGGCCTGGTGGTGTCGACCAAGTTTTATGAAATTATTAAAGCCTTTATAAACTATTGAAAGAAATGCAGGGCCAGCCCGCATACCCGCAGACGCCGGGGTATACCACCTTGGTCTAAATTCGCAGTGATTCAGCGGCCACCGACGCCGCGCGCCCGCACGGTGTCCGTCTAGCGTTGATCGGCCTGTCGATGTCATGCAATAGCGGCACGTGGCATATGGCGACAGTGGCGCGTGGCACGTAGTAATGGATACTGGACGTGGTAATGGGGAAAGGGCGTAGTAAAGGGTACAGGCGTAGTTGAATGGGGACAGGGAGTCACAGATGGAGTCCGGGTCAGGCTTACGAGAGGCGATATCCACTGACGAGGATGGTTGTCTATCACGCCGGGGGAGTGTTGCATGAAGCGGCTGCGCCTCAGTGCTCAGATATCGATTCTGGTCGCCAGCATGATCGTGCTGACGCTGGGTGTAGCGCTGCTGCTGTTCAATTATCAGCTGCGCGCCAATCTCGAGGAGGCCCAGGGTGAGCGGGTGATGGGGCTGGCGGCGGTGCTGGCCGACCGGGAAGACGTCAGGGTGGCGCTTTCAGCCCGGCCGATCGTTCACGACGCCAGTTCGCCGCTGCGCCAAGAAATCGAGCGGCTGCGCGAACGTCTGGGTGTGGACTTCATCACCGTGATGGATCTCGACCATCTGCGTCTGACCCATCCCGATCCCGATGAGGTCGGGCGGTATTTTCGCGGCGGCGACGAAGATCCCGCCCTGGCGGGCGAATCCTACGTTTCTCGCTCCGAGGGTACGTTGGGCGTCAGTATTCGTGGCTTCTCGCCGGTGATGAACGACAACGGTACGGTCATCGGCGCCGTCTCGACCGGCGTCACGCTGACCCGTGTCGGCCTGCTGCTGGCCGAGCGCCGCCAGAGCCTGCTGCTCGGCATCGTGCTGCTGATGCTGGTGGGCGCCGCGAGCGCCTGGTGTCTGGCGCGCTATATCAAGCGGATTCTGCTGGGGTTCGAGCCGCATCAGATATCCCAGTGGGTTCGCGAGCGCCAGGCGATGCTGGCATCACTGCACGAAGGGGTATTGGCGATCAATGGCGCCGGAGAGATCACCCTGGTCAACCCGGCGGCGTGTCAGTTGCTGAATCCGCTGGGAGCCGATGATGGTTCAGGCATTCCGGCATCGACACTGAAGGAGCTTTTCGACAGCGCCATGCCGACGCTCGATCGGCGGCTGACGCTGAACGGGCGGGCGCTGATCGTCAACCGCGTGCCGATTCGCGGCGAACGCGGCGCGGGTGGCAGCGTGGTCACGCTGCGCGATCGCAGTGAGGTCAACCGGCTCGCCGAAGAGCTGACCGGCGTCAGTCGCTACGCCCAGGCGTTGCGCGCTTCGACCCATGAGTTCAAGAATCGACTGCACGTCATCCTGGGGCTGGTGCAACTGCGCGATCTGGGGCGTCTGGAGCGCTACCTGCGCGAGCTCGACGACACCCTGATCGCCCCGGCTGCGGCGCGGATCGCGGGAGTCAGGGATCCCGTTCTGGCGGGATTTCTGCTGGCCAAGGGCAGTGAAGCCCGGGAGCGCCGCGTCGCCTTCGAGATCGAACTGGAAAGCGAGATCCCGGCACCCGAGGATAGCGAAATCCTGCATCTGCTGGTCTCCATCATCGGCAATCTGGTGGAGAACGCCTTCGAAGCGGTTGCTGGCCGCGAATCGCCGCAGGTGAGCCTGACGCTGGGTGTCGATGGCGGGGCGCTGTCGTTGCACGTGTCGGACAACGGCGGCGGCATGAACGAGGACCAGCGGCAGCGTGCCATCGAGCAGGGCGTCTCCTCCAAGGGCGAGGGGCGCGGCTACGGGCTGGCCATGGTCAAGACCCATATCGAATCGCTGGGGGGCGCGCTGGCGCTCTATTCCACGCTGGAGCGTGGCACCCTGGTCGAGGTGACAGTACCCTATGGGATGGTCGTAACGCAGGTAACCGATGGAGTGACGTAGTCCATGCGCGTGCTGGTTGTGGAAGATGATCCGATGGTGATGCGTCTCAACGTCGAGTTTCTCAATCGCCTCGACGGTGTCAGTCTGGTCGCGCAGTGCGAGGACCTGCCGGCGGCGAGAGAGATACTGGCGCAGGAACCGGTGGATCTGTTGCTGCTCGACGTCTACCTGCGCGAGCACAACGGGCTGTCGCTGGTCCGCGATCTGCGTCGGCAGGCTCGCGATATCCAGATCGTGCTGATCACGGCGGCTTCGGAGATGGAGACGGTGCGCGAAGCCAAGCATCTGGGTGTCAGCGACTATCTGGTCAAGCCATTCGAGTTCGAGCGCTTCAAGGAGGCCCTGGCGCGCTGCCTGGACACACACCAGCGTCTTTCCCGGTTGCCCGCGCGGGCGCATCAGCGCGATCTGGACGCGCTTTTCCGGGAGACGACCCCAGGCCAGCCGGCGCGTCCCGGCGATCTGCCCAAGGGGCTGACCTCGAACTCCCTGTCCCAGGTAGCGAAAGCGGCCGCCGATCAGGGCACTTCGCCATTCACCACCGAAGCGATGAGCGAGAACACCGGCATGTCACGGGTATCGGTGCGCAAGTATCTCAAGCATCTCGTCGATCGCGGCGTGCTCGAGGAATCCTTCCATTACGGTCAGATCGGCCGCCCCTCCTTCACCTATCGCTGCCTCGACGACGACGCACTGGCCCGACTGGGCGAACCCGGTACCCCCAGCTAGCGTTGCTAAGACGCGTTGCCGCCATCCTGAGTGCGTGACGAATCGTGTCTTGATGAATCGTGTCTTGAAGAAGCGTGCCGCGTCAGCGGCCGCGGATTAGATCGGCGATGATCCGCCGGCCAGGATGGAGATGATCGACCAGCTCGCGTTCCAGCGGCAGCGGTTCGTCGTGAATCCGCGAAGCGATCAGCTCGGCGCACAGCGGCGCGCTGACCATGCCGCGAGAGCCGTGGGCCGTACTCACCCATAGTCCCGGATAGTGCTTGCCGGGGGCATCGAAGCGGCGCTTGGCATCCTTGCCCAGCGCGGCGTAGTCGGCGCGCCAGCGTCCGGTCTCCGGCAGCGGTCCGGCGTAGGGGGTCTTGTCCGGGCTGGCGGCGCGAATGCTGGCACGCCCGCCGCAGTCATCCGGAGGCAGTCTGGCCAACTGCTCGGCCAGCGCCGGCGCCGTTCGCGCCAGCTCCTCGAGATTGCGTTGGTGATCCGACTGGCGCAGCTCGATGTCGTCGTCGTTGGGGGAGAAGGTCGCGCCGAAGGTGAGCTTGCCGTCACGCGCCGGCATCACGTAGCCCTCGGCGCAGAGCACGCGCCTCAGCGTCGAGGCATTATCGACATCGATATCGATGTCGGCGTGCGACGGTAACGAGAGCGTGGAGATTTGACCACGGACGGATTGCAGCGGCAGCCCGTCGAGCCAGTCGCGGCTGGCGTGGCCAGTGGCGAACACGACCTGATCGACATCCAGCGTTTCATGGTCGAGCTGCAGTCGCCAACCGCCTTCGGTTTCTCGCAGGGCATGGAGTTCGGCCTGATGGGGGGTGACACCGGGCGTCGCCGCCAGCTGACGACATAGCGCGATCGGATCCACCCAGCCCGCCTGGGGATAATACAGCGCGCTCTGATCGACCCCGGTGCCGGCCAGTCTCGTGGCCTCTGACGGATCGCTGGCAGCGACGACGGACGGTGGCAGGTCGTAGTTGGCCAGAAACCGCTGCCGACGCGGATCGTCTCCGGCCATCTGCAGCAGCCCGCAGTCGGACCACCAGCGGCGTTCCGGGTCGAGCCGCGCCAGCCAGCGCTGCGTGTAGAGCAGTGCGGCGAGATAGAACCGGCTCTGGAGATTGGGTTCGATCGCCAGTTTGACGTAGAGCGCCGCCTGGGGATTGCCCGACGCCCCGCTGGCGATACCCGCCCGATCGATCAGAGTGACCTGGCTACCGCGGTGGGCCAGTGCCGCGGCCACACTGGTCCCCGCGATTCCTCCGCCGATGACGGCGATATGGCTGGCGGCACTGGCGAAACCGACTGGCGGCGGCTGGAACCACGGCGTGGCGGCCCGAGGGTCGGGGTGCGGCGTCTCATCGCGTTCACCGCGGAGCATTTCGCGCTTGCGGCCGAACCCCGGCACCTTGTGCCAGCGAAAGCCGGCCGCCGCCAGGCCACGTCGCACGAAACCCGCGCAGGTGAACGTCGCGAAGGTGGCGCCCGGCCGGCTGGCAGCGGCCATGGCCTCGAACAGCTCGGGCCGCCACATCTCGGGGTTCTTCGAGGGTGCGAAACCGTCAAGAAACCAGGCATCGACTTGGCCGTCCAGGCGCGACAGACAGTCCGCCGCGTCGCCGAAGTGCAGATCCAGGGTGACGCGATCATCCAGCTGCAGCCGATGGATACCGGCCACGGCCGGCGGCCACTGATCGATCAGTCGCGCCGCCTGACGCGCAAGCGGCGGCCAGAGGTTCCAGGCGCGCTCCAGCGCTTCACGGGTGAGCGGATGCATCTCGGTCGAGACCAGATGGAGCCTGGCCCCGGCGGGCGCGTGCTCGTCGAAGCAGGCCCAGGCGCACAGCATGTTGAGGCCGGTACCGAAGCCGGTTTCGCCGATCGTGAACGCCCGCCGATGGCGCCAGTCGGCGAACCGTCGTGGTAGATCGTTGTTGTCGAGGAAGACGAAGCGGGATTCTGCCTGGCCGTCCTGACGCGAGAAATACACGTCATCGTAAGCGGTCGAGAACGGCGCCACGAGGTCGCCATCGTCGGCTCGCCAGTCGAGCTCGGCGTGGCGAATGGCCTGGCGATGAGGATTGACCTGGCGATGGGAAGTGACCGACTTGCCGCTCATGGTTTCAAGGCCTGGGCCTCGTCGAATGGCCCTGACCTACCGGACCGCCGAGGCGTTGTATGAAATTTGATCGCTTTTCGCCAGGCGGCGGCTTATCGGCTACCGGGGAAGCCTTCCGCCGGATCTCAACAGTGTTATCCACAGCAAGTGTGCAAAACCTTCGCGTGAGCGGCTGTGGATAAACGCAGGCAAGGTGGGGCCGAGCCGGTGACGGGAATCGCCAAGTCAGGGCAGCACGCGTTTGAACGGTTTGACCCGCACCTGGGAATAGACGCCGGCCGCGACGTAGGGGTCGGCATCGGCCCAGCGCTGGGCGGCCTCGAGCGAATCGAACTCCGCCACGATCAGGCTGCCGCTGAAGCCGGCGTCACCCGGATTGTCGCTGTCGATGGCCGGATGCGGGCCGGCCAGGATCAGACGCCCCTCGTCTTTCAAGTTTTCCAGCCGCTTGACGTGTTCCGGGCGAACCGAGAGTCGCTTTTGCAGACTGTCTTCGACGTCGTCGCTGATGATGGCGTAGAGCATCAGGAGCCTTCCTCTGATTGGGATGATGAAAGATGGCGTGCCAGGAACACGGCTTGCCCGATCACGAACAGCAGCGTCAGGCCCAGCATGCCGAAGAGCTTGAAGTCGACCCAGGTCGCCTCGTCGTAGTAGCTGAAGACGTAGACGTTGAGTGCGGCCATGGCGAAGAAGAATAGCACCCAGGCCAGATTGAGGCGGTGCCACGTCGCCGCGGGGAGCGTTACCGCCTTGCCCATCATCCGCTGGGTCAAGGTCTGGCCGCCGAACAACGGCGACAGCAGAAAGGCGACACCGAACAGGGCGTTGATGACGGTTGGCTTCCACTGAATGAAAGCGGGATTGTGGAAGGCGATGGTGGCGCCGGCCGAGACGATCACGATGATCGAGGTGATCAGCAGCATCTTCTCGATCCGTCGCTGGCGCCACCAGACGATGCCCAGCTGCGCCAGGGTGGCGGGAATCAGCACCATCGTCGCTGTGATGATATCGCCGCTCAGATGATAGACGACGAAGAAGATCGCGATGGGCAGGAAATCGAACAGCAGTTTCATACGGGCAAGGCCTCCGGCGAGTGGTGACGACGCAGACGTTTGACCCGGCCCGTCGCGCCCGTCACCATAGTCGATCTATTCTGACAAAGACGCTGGCTGGCGTCATGCCCATGAGCGTTTTTCCCACCGATGATCTCGAAATCCACCCGATGAAGCTGGCGGATACGCTCGACGGCATCCGCGGCGTCGATCTGCACCTGCACTCCACCGCCTCCGACGGCAAGCTGTCTCCTTCCGAACTGGCGAATCTCTGTCACGCGCGCGGTCTGACTCACGTCGCACTCACCGACCACGACACGATCGAAGGTGTCGAGGAGGCACGGCGGCAGTGTGAGCATCATGGGGTCAGCCTGATCGCTGCCGCCGAGCTTTCCTGTCAATGGCGCGGGATCGGCCTCCATATCGTAGGGCTATTGCCCCAGGGCGTGTCGCCGGCGTTCGAGTCGGGGCTGGAAATCCTGAGTCGGGCGCGCGACAAGCGCTCCCGCGAGATCGCTCACCGCCTCGAGAAGATCGGGTTGGAAGACGGACTGGCCAAGGCAAGGCTCGAAGCGGGTAGTGAGCGCCCACTGGGGCGGCCGGATTTCGCCGCTGCGCTGGTCACGGCCGGTCTGGTGCCGGATCGCAAGGCGGCATTCAAGCGCTATCTCGGCACCGGCAAGCGTGGCGACGTCAAGATGCACTGGCCGGAACTGGCTACGGTGGTGGGCTGGATTCGCGACGCTGGCGGTATCGCCGTCGTCGCTCACCCGTTGCGTTACGGCATGACCCGACGCAAGCGCGATCTGCTGTTCTCGGCGTTCATCGAGGCCGGCGGCGAGGCGGCGGAACTGGTGAGCGGGTACCAGAACCCGGATACGACTCACGATCTGGCCCGGCAGCTCGACTTCCATGGCCTCTACGGGTCGATCGGCAGCGATTTCCACTATCCCGGCGGGCCGCTGTCGCCGGGAACCATCAGTCCGCCGCCACGCTCCCACGTCAAGCCGGTGTGGTGCCATCCCGCCATGCGCCGCTTTGCCAACGGCGAATAGCGTCAGGTCTGGTACTCTCACCGTTAGCCATCACGTGTCACCGGTCGTCGCCGTCAGGCGGTGCGGCAGAGGTTTCTACAGAGGCTTCAGAGCAGGTTTCAGAAGCGATTCGAGGAGAGCGTGAGATGACCCAGTTTTTCCAGATTCATTCGCAGAATCCGCAGAAGCGGCTGATCGATCAGGCCATCGGCATCTTGAATCAGGGTGGTGTCATCGCCTATCCGACGGATTCAGGCTACGCCCTGGGTTGCCGGCTCGGCGAGAAGAAGGCGATCGAGAAGATCAAGTGGCTGCGTGAACTCGACGACCGCCACAATTTTACCCTGGTGTGCTCCGATCTGTCGGAGATCGGCACCTACGCCAAGGTCGACAACAGCGTGTTTCGGCTGCTCAAGTCGCATACGCCCGGCGCCTACACCTTTATTCTGACTGCCACCAGCGAAGTGCCCCGGCTGCTGTTGCATCCCAAACGCCGTTCGATCGGCGTTCGGGTGCCGGATCACAACATCACGCACGCGCTGCTCGACGCCCTGGGCGAACCGCTGATGAGCGTGACGCTGATACCGGTGGGGGAGGCCTGGCCGATGACCGATGCGGAAGAGATCCGCGACCGCTTCGGCGCGCATCTGGATGCGATCATCGACGGCGGCGCCTGTCAGCTCGAACCGACCACCGTGGTTGATTTGCGCGAGATCCCGCCGGTAATAGTCCGCGAAGGGCGGGGCGATTCCTCGGCTTTTCGCTGAGTCGAGCGATCTGTCTCAGTCCCGCGGTTTGTCGGCGTCATATGACGAGACCGCACTGCTGAAACGAGGCTGGGGGCGCGGGCATTCAGGTCGGATGGGCCCCCGCCGTGGGCCGGCACCGCCTCACGTTCCACTCGCCGCGCCACTTCCTGCGCCAACCGGCGGGTCACTTCTTGCGCCCGACGGCTCAAGCCGGGAGCGGTGACGTCTTCTGTCGGGGAGCATCGGTGGCCGACCCCGCATGGTCGGGCTGGTCGGGCTCGGGCACGATGTCCGCCCCCCCAGCTGTCGGCTTCTGGTCTGGCGCCACGCTCGGCGGCGCCGTCAGTTTGAACGCATCGCAGCGCTCCTGCTGGCGTCGAGCACGGACATCCAGAGCCTGCGTTGCCTGCAGCGTTCTCGCGGCCAGCGTCACATTGCGCTGGGTTGCGGCGTCAATGGCACTGATGGCCTCATCGACCTGGCGGATGCCATCGCGTTGCTGTTGGCAAGAGAGGGCGATGCCGTCCAGCAACTCACCGAGTTGTTGGCTGGAATGCACGGCGGTGGACAGGGTTTCGCCGGCCTGATTCAGGACGCGAGTGCCTTGCTGTACCTGGCGATGCGTTCCTTCGATCTGTTCGCGAATCGTTCCGGCAGCCTCGGCGGAGCTCGCCGAGAGGCGTCGGACTTCTTCGGCAACCACCGCGAATCCGCGGCCGTGTATGCCGGCGCGGGCCGCTTCTACCGACGCGTTGAGTGCCAGCAGGTTGGTCTGGAAAGTCAACGAATCGATCATGGTTATCACCTCCAGAGACGCCTCGGAGCGTGCTCTGGCAGCCTGCATCTCGCTGATCGCCGTCGAGACCTGTTCGCCGCTGGAATCGATCCAGCGCTGATTTTCGGCGGAAAGCGTTCGTCCATGATCCGCATGTTCCGCCGTGTGCGAGACGGTCGCGGTAATCTCTTCCATGCTGGCTGTCGTCTGTTGAAGCGCCTGGGCCTGGTGTTCGCTCTGATCGTTCAATGTATGGCTGGCCTGTGTCAGTTCGAGGGCGTCATCACGCAGGGCCCGGCTTTCCTGCTGCAACTGGGAAACCAGTTCCAGCAGCGACAGACGCATGGCATCGACACCGCTCTTGAGCTCTGACATTTCACGTACGCCATGGGGCGACAGACGCTGACTCAGATCACCTCGGGCGATATCGGCGCAATGGCGTCTCACGTCATCAAGCGGTCTCAGCAGCTGGCGTTGAAACAGATAGAAGACAAGCCCGACCAACAGCAGGGCGATCATCGCCGTCGCCGGCAGTCCCAGCTCCAGGTAACGAACGTTGCGGTTCATGGCGGCAGCGCCTGCCGTCGCATTGGTTTTGGCGGCAGCCGTCAGCGTCGCGAGACTCGCATCCAGCGAGGCGGTCAATTCGTTGGCCTTCTGCACGTTGGCCTGATAGGCCGAGACATCCCACGCCTTGAGTGAATCGAAGCTGGGTCGTATCCCTTCGTCGATCAGGGCATGAAAGCGGCTCGCGATGGCTTTATCCATTGAGACGCCATCATCTCTTGAGAAGCCATCGCCCGTGGAGATGCCATCGTCCGTTGAGACGCCATTGGTTGGCAGAGAACTTGTCTCGGTAAGCTCGGAAAGCCTTTGTTGGGCACGGTCGAACGTGGCTTCGGCCTGCGCCCAGGTCTTTTTGGCAGGTTTGACGCGCAGGCGATTGTAATCGGTTTGATAGCTGTCCAGCAGCACGCGGGTCTGCATTAACGCGGCATAGACTTCACGCGCGGTGCCGAGTTGAACGACGTTGAGGGCGTAGACCGAGTCGAAGGCATCTCTGGCTTGCTTCATCGCCAGGTAGCTGCCACCGCCGATCACCGATATCAGCAGCGCGAACATGAGCAGCGTGGCGATAAGGCCGCCTCGAAGAGTAAGACGAAACGATTTCATGACAACACGGACTCCCGGTGAATGCGCGCCGCCTGACGCGGCCTCGTGGGAGTCTGTATTGGTTGTGTCACAAAATGATGACAAAAGTTAACGTTTTAGCGGCTCCCCGTCACCCCGACGACTGCCGGCTCCCAGCCGTCAACGTTCGTCGTTACTCTATTTCTCACCGGGTTTATCACCCGGTTTTCCCTAGTCGTGTTTCCCATGGACACGTTTTTTATCGTCATCCGCTGACGTCTCATCGTCGTCGGGGGCATTCGGGTCCTGCGTTTCTTCATCGAGCCAGGAGCCGCAGAAGCGACAGTATTTGGCATCTTGCTCATGACCTTCACGGCCGCAGCCGGGGCAGGCTTCCTCGGAATAGCGCTCGCGCTGGATCGAACGGATCACCTCGGCGGAGAAGACCCCGGTGGGGACGGCGATGATCGAGTAGCCCAGCACCATCATGAAAGCGGAGATGAATTGCCCTAGCGGCGTCACCGGGGCGATATCGCCGTAGCCGACCGTGGTCAGGGTGACGACCCCCCAGTACATCGCCCGCGGCATGCTGGTGAAACCCGCCTCCGGCGGCTCGATCATATAGATGACGGAGCCGAAGATCGTGATGATCAGCAGTATGGTGGTCAAAAACAGCAGGATCTTGCGCTGGCTGCGCTGCAGCGCTTCCACCAGCATGCGGCCCTCCCCGACGAACTCCATGAGCCGAAGCACACGAAAGACCCGCAGCACCCGCAAGACTCGCACCACCAGCAGCGACTGCGCGCCCGGTATGAAGAGAGCGAGCCAGGTGGGGAGGATCGCCAGCAGATCGAGAATGCCGTAGAAACTGCGCAGATAACGCAGCGGCCGGTCGAGACAGTAGAGCCTCAGGACCAGCTCCAGTGTGAAGATCAGCGTGAAGCCCCATTCCACCACATAGAAAATCTCGCCGTATCGCTGGTGTAGCCCTGGCACGCTGTCGAGGAAAACCGTCGCGACACTCACCAGAATCAGAGTGATCAGGGTGATGTCGAAGGCCTTGGCTAACGGGGTGTCGGATTCGAAGATGATCTGAAACAGCCGTTTGCGTAGCGATGAGCCGCCCGATTGCATCAATTGAGTTCCTGTCCTGGTGGCCGGCTACGCGATGAGACGCGTCCGATAATTCATTTAAATGACGTTCAATTTCCTGGCGCGGACGCCGATAATGCCAATAATACTTCGGGTTCGCCGAGGTCAGTCGACCGTCAGCCCGGGATGGGGCAGGGCTTAACGAGTCATTGCGAGTTTACAGTGTTACGCAAGGGCGTGACCTGACGCGAGGGTAGTCCTTCCATGATCGGGTTGATTCAACGCGTTCTCATTGATCATGTCGAGAGCCACTACGGTGAAGCCGCCGTGGATCGGATCGCGGCCCAAGCCGGTGTGTCGTCGCCGGGACGGCGTATCGATACGGATTACGACGATGCCGACACGCTCGCGTTCTTCGAGGCCGCCGGCGATTATCTCGAGCTCCACCATGAGGCGTTGATGACCCTGTATGCCGATCTGTTTATCAACTGGACGCGTCGACACTACCCCATGTTCTTCTCGATGGCCGATTCGGCGCAAGCTTTCCTCGGCCGACAGCCGGCCATTCATGCCTCGCTCGGCGCCGGTATTCGTGATCCCGACCTGCGTAGCCGGGTGAACGACAAGTTCCGGGTCGTCGACCAAAGCGAGGGCGCTCTGATTGTCGAGTATCGCTCGGCCAACGGGCTCTGTTCGCTCTATCGTGCGCTGTTCGCGCGCGTGCTCGCAGAGTACGCGCAGTCCGGCGAGCTCGCGGAGACCCGCTGTCGGCATCGCGGTGACGACTGCTGCCGCTTCGAAATGACGTTCGCGACCGGGCCGGGATCACTGTCAGGGAGCGTGGCATGAGCGAGGCCTCCTCGACTGTGACGGATGACCGTGAACGTCGTCTGATCGCGCAGGTCGACTCCATCAGCAATCAGCTGTGTCAGGCGGTGGACGGCGGTTTCGAGTTCCATGTCCACACCGATAGTGACGAGATCGCGCTGCAGAAACTGGCCCAGCTCAATAATTTCGTGCTCGATTCGGTACGGCGGACGATCCGGGATCTTCAGGCATCCCGGGACGAGCTCGAAATCCGCGTCGACGAACGCACCCAGCGACTCAATCTGGTGCTGACCGCCACCAACGACGGGGTGTGGGAATGGGACATCGACAGCGGCAACATCACCCTGTCCCAGCGCTGGTCGAGCATGCTGGGACTGCCACTTGAGGGCGGCCAGCGCGGTCTCGATGATTGGCTATCGCGGATTCACGACGATGACCGCGCCGAGGTCCAACGATCGCTCTACCAGCATCTCGATGGACTGACGTCAGCAGTCAATGTGGAGTACCGCATTCGCGATGCCCGGGATGCCTGGCGCATGGTGCTGTGTCGAGGGCTGTGCCAGCGCAACGGCGATGGCGTGGCCATCCGCATGGCCGGCACCCAGACCGATACCACGGAACAGCGGCTCGTCGACCCGTTGACGCGGCTGCCCAACGGCGCCTATCTCGATCTGCTGCTGCAGGGCCGACTGGCGCGAATACCCTTCGCAGCGATGGCACTGGTCAAGTTTCAGCTGCTCAACGTGGCATCGCTGTTCGATGGTGTCGCGGTCGATATCGCCGTCGCCGCGCTGCGAGGCCTGGTACAGCGAATGCGCCGCCAGTTGCCCCCGAAGGTGGCGTTGATCGCGCTGCCGGAACACACCTTCGCGATGATTTTCGAAACTGATGCGGCAGACCGGTTGAACGACGCGCTGGAACCTCTCGAGGCGCTGCTTGCACAGCCGGTGGAGATCGACGGCCAGCAGGTCTGGTTGTCGCATGTCAGCGGAATTGCAGCATTGAACCCGGCCGAGCCGGTGAGTGTCGACGAATGGCGCCATCGATCGCGTCTGGCGCTGGCCAACGCGCGGCTGTCGGGTGTCGGCTCCCGGCGCTACTACAGTGAGTCGCTCCGCCATTGGGAGCGTCAGACGAGTCACGCGGAGCAGCTGATTCGTGGCGCGCTGGCGACCCGCGGCGTGCGTTGTTTCGTGCAACCGATCGTCGACGCCACGACCGGCGAGGTTCGCTGCTTCGAAGCGTTGATGCGCTTGCGCGAGCCGAACGAAGGCATCGTCGCACCGGTCAGCTTCATCGAGGTCGCGGAACGCTCGGGATTGATCGCCCCGCTGTGGGAGATGCTGATGGAGCAGGCGCTGCCGATGCTCAAGGACGAAGCTATCTGCGAGCGCTTCGGCGACAGCTTCTCGCTGAGCGTCAATCTTTCGCCCCGGCAACTGATGGACCCCCATCTGCTCGACACCATGATCGCGATACTCTCGCGCCACGGCGTGTCCCCCCGTCGGCTACAGATCGAAGTGACCGAGACTTCGGTGCTCAGCGACCCGGCCAGGGCGTTCCGTATCCTGGACCGGATCCGGGGTGCCGGCATCAGCGTGGCGCTGGACGATTTCGGCAGCGGTTACTCGTCGCTGGCGCAATTGACCTCGATGCCGATGGACACGGTCAAGATCGACCGCGAGCTGGTCATGAACGTCAGCACGTTGCCGCGCAAGCGTCATGTGCTGTCGGCGGTGATCGCCCTGTGCCAACGCCTCGACTACCGCATCGTCGTGGAAGGCGTCGAAGAGCGCGAAACCCTGAACATCCTGTGTGACTGGGGGGTCACCGATATTCAGGGCTATCTCTATTCCCGTCCGTTACCGCTGGATCGGCTGGTCGTGGATTTCTCGCCCCCCAGGCCTTGTCGCGTCAGGGGGGCGGGTCGTGCCGCCAGTGGCTCGTCGTTGCCGGCAGCTTGAATCCTATCCCGCCTTGGCGCCGCCTTGGCGCAACGTCAAGCACCTTCATGTCTGAGAAGCAGCCAGTCCTGCCCGCGCCAGGGAACGACGCCCTGACCCAGATCCGCCAGAATTCGTTCGGCCGCCTCGATGCGTTCGTCATGCTCCCGGTGCGGGGCACTCCGCCGCGTTTTCCATTGCTGAACGAGCCGATCGCAACGGTCTCTGGCGCTGGCGAGCCAGGCGGGGTGCTGGCTGTCCTGCCAGTTGTCGATGGCGTCGATCAGGGCGTCCACCGAAACCGTCTCGATGACGATTGGCGCGGGCCAACCGCTGCCCAGGCAGCCGGCGCGGCTGGCCTTGCTGTGGTTGGCCGGACGCGCCGGTAGCGTCGTGGCGTCTGGTGCCGAGGGTTCGCACAGGCGCTGCGCCAGTGCCCACAGTTGCTCCGGACGACCGTGTTTGAGCTCGAGTTCGAGCTCGCAGATCGGCAGGCGGGCATCGCCGGCGTGAATGGAGCCCTGGTCCAGCGCAATTTCGATATCGCTGCCGTCGATCCGGTAACGCCATAGCCGGCGCTCGAAGTCGGTGGTGAAGACCGGGCGTAGCGTCTCCAGATCCAGTCCGCAAAGGGCGGGGTGGTCGAGTTCGCGAAGTCCGTTCAAATCGAGACCGGCGGCATTGCACGCGGCGTTGTCGATCGACCACTCCCACTCGCCGCGGCTCGACAGGCCCCCTTGGCTTTCGGCCGCGCTCTTCAAGGTCTGCAAACGGCGATCGCCTTGCCGGCGAACCCGCAATGCGACGCGACGCGACTGCAGGATTCCCTCGGCGGTGTCGTAATACTGATTTCCCAGCGTGACCGTTTGCGATGCCAGCGTCTTGAGTAGCGGGTGACCCATGAGTTGCGCGGGGCCCTGGGGCGACAGCGCCAGTTTGAGTTCGATTTCGTCGCTCATGCATGCTCCGGCAGTGGCTGTCTGATTTGAATGTAGGGCAGAAGTTATCGCGACAGGACCTACCTCTGCCATGATGGATTCTGGCGTCATGGCGGCATAGGGTGATGTCTCGAATCGAAGACAGATGGTGGACGCTCATGTGAATTTTTCATGACGCATACTGGCGCAATCATTATACTGACGCCGCCACTTCCAACGCATCCAGGCCACGCTTTATGGTGAGTACCAACCCGTTCTCCGCGCTGTTCGGACGGTCGCCGTTCCAGCCGCTACTGGCTCATATCGTCAAGACCAGTGAATGTGCCGGTCAGCTGTTGCCGTTTTTCGATGCCGCGCTGGGTGGCGACTGGGACGAGGCGCGCAAACACCGCGAGACGATAACCCGGCTCGAGCACGAGGCGGACGAGCTCAAGACGCAGCTGCGTCTCAACCTGCCCAACACCATGTTCCTGCCGGTCTCGCGTTCCGACCTGCTGGAGCTGATCAGCGTTCAGGACAAGATCGCCAACAAGGCCCGCGACATCACCGGGATCATGTTGGGGCGTAACATGAGCATCCCCGAGCCGCTGGCGGAGCCGATGCGCGACTATCTGCGTACCGCCGTGGAGACCGTCGACCAGGCGCGCAAGGCGCTCGAAGAGCTCGAGGATCTGCTCGAATCCGGCTTCGGTCGCAATGTCTCGGACGTCATGCACGAACTGATCAAGGAACTCCACGATCTCGAGCACAAGGCCGACGACCAGCAGATCGACATTCGTCGCCGGCTGTTCCAGCTCGAGTCGGAGCTGCCGCCGGTCGATGTCATCTTCCTCTATAAAATCATCGAATGGATCGGTGAACTGTCCGACCGCGCCGAGCGCGTGGGCAGCCGCCTGCAAATACTGACGGCCCGCTGATTGCGGGTCTTCGCCATTCTACGCCTTCGTCACGCCACTCAAGCGAACAGAGCCTATGTCCATCATTGCGCAACACGGTGATGTCTTCATCATTCTCGCCTGTGTCTTCGGCTTTTTCATGGCATGGGGAGTTGGTGCCAACGATGTCGCCAACGCCATGGGAACCTCGGTCGGCTCCAAGGCGATCACCATCAAGCAGGCGATCATCATTGCGGTGATCTTCGAGTTTCTCGGCGCCTGGCTGGCCGGCGGGCAGGTCACCGAAACGATCCGCAAGGGCATCATCGATCCCGCGCTGCTCGAGAACGATCCGCAGATGCTGGTCTACGGCATGCTGGCGTCGCTGCTGGCGGCCGGTTCCTGGCTGATGATCGCCTCGTTCAAGGGCTGGCCGGTCTCCACCACGCACTCGATCGTCGGCGCCATCGTCGGCTTTGCGGTGGCGGGGCTGGGCGTCCAGTCGGTCAACTGGGGATCGGTGGGCACGATCGCGCTGAGCTGGATTACCTCGCCGCTGATCGCGGGCGTGTTCGCGTTCATGCTGTTCCGCTCCGTGCAGGTACTGATCTTCGACAGTCCCGATCCGTTCGCGGCCGCCAAGCGCTATGTGCCGGGCTACATCTTCCTGGTCGGCTTCATCGTCTCGATGGTAACGCTGGTCAAGGGGCTGTCCCATGTGGGCCTGCATCTGAGCTTCGGTGAAAGTCTGCTGCTGGCGGTGGCGTTCGGCGTGGTGATCATGATGTTCGGCCTGCTGCTGGAGAACCGGATCAACCGCGGTGATCGGCGGGCCCGCAGCAATTACGACTTCTCCAGTGTGGAGCGCATCTTCGGCGTGCTGATGATGTTCACCGCCTGCGCCATGGCCTTCGCCCACGGCTCGAACGACGTCGCCAACGCGGTCGGCCCGCTGGCGGCCGTGATCAGCGTGGTCGAAAACGGCGGCGGCGTCTCCGGCGCGGCGGCGATGCCGTGGTGGGTATTGGTACTCGGCGGCGGCGGGATCGTGGTCGGTCTCGTCACCTACGGCCACAAGGTCATCGCCACCGTGGGTACCGGAATCACCGAACTGACGCCGAGCCGCGGTTTCGCCGCGACGCTCTCCGCCGCTTCCACCGTCGTGCTGGCTTCCGGCACCGGCCTGCCGATCTCGACCACGCATACGCTGGTCGGTGCCGTGCTCGGCGTGGGCCTGGCCCGCGGCATGGCCGCGCTCAATCTGCGCGTGCTCGGCTCGATCGTGCTGTCGTGGCTGATCACGCTACCGGCGGGCGCGCTGCTCTCCATTGCCTTTTTCTTCATGTTCAAGGGCATGTTCGGCTAGATTCGCCGGATTCGACGCCGGCCCGAAACCGCCGGTGGCGGTCTACCGGCTTGAAGACGCTCTGGTATAGTTGAGGCGGACCCCATTCACGTCTTTGTCTCATAGCCGGAGCGTCAACCTCTTGGACTCGCGTTTCCCCTTCGTCGACTGGTTTCGTCACTCATCGCCCTACGTCAATGCCCACCGCGGCAAGACTTTCGTCATTCTGATCGAAGGCGAGGCGATGGCGTCGTCGCGACGAGGCCAACTGCTGCAGGATCTGGCACTGCTGCACACGCTCGGTGTCCGGGTGGTGCTGGTCTACGGCATCCGGCCGCAGGTCGGCGCGGCGCTGGAGACCGAAGGCATCACGCCGCTGCGGGTCGGCGGACGCTGGGTTGCCGATCGCCCGATCATGGATCATGTCGAACGCATTGCCGCCATTCAGCGGCTCGAACTCGAGGCGCAGCTGTCGCTGGGGTTGCCCAACACGCCGCTGCATGGCGTCGAACTGACGGCGGTTTCCGGCAATCTCGTAACGGCCAAGCCGTTGGGCGTCCGCGGCGGGGTGGATTTCGATCACAGCGGCGAAGTGCGTCGCGTGCGCAGCCAGGCCATCGAAAGCCTGCTCGCCGGCGGCAATCTGGTGATTCTGCCGCCGCTGGGCTATTCCCGCACCGGGGAGATCTTCGATCTCGACGCCTCGGAGATCGCCCAGCACGTGGCGGTCTCGCTCAGGGCGGATAAGCTGATCCTGCTGGGCGAGTCGGCGGGGCTACACGATGACAGCGGTCAACTGCAGCGTCAGCTGACGCCGGATGAGGCCGATACCCTGCGCGAACAGGCGGATCCGGGCAGCGAGCTTTTCCGGCACCTGGGCGCCGCCTGCGGCGCGGCCCGGCATGGCGTCGAACGTACCCACCTGCTTTCCTGGCGCGATCACGATGCACTGCTGGGCGAGCTGTTCACTCGCGATGGCGTCGGCACCATGATCACCCAGAATCGCTACGAGCTCTTGAGACAGGCGGTCCTGGACGATGTCGGCGGCCTGCTGGCTCTGCTCGCACCGCTGGAGTCCAGCGGCATGCTGGTCGCTCGGACTCGCGAGCGGCTCGAGCACGAAATCGAGGATTACGTGGTGATCGATCGCGATGGCATGGCGATCGGCTGTGCGGCGCTGCACGGTTACGCCGAAGCGAAAATGGGCGAGCTGGCGTGTCTCGCCGTCCATGACGACTATCGCCGTGGCGCGCGAGGGGAGACGCTGCTAGCCGAAGTCGAGCGTCGCGCGCGTCGGCAGGGGCTCACGCAGCTGTTTGCCCTGACGACACACACCACGCACTGGTTCGTCGAGCGCGGCTTCTCCCTGACAACGCCGGAGGCGCTGCCCGACCTCAAGCGCGGGACCTACAATCAGGCCCGCCGCTCCAAGGTGTTGTTGAAGTCGCTATAAGGCGACACCTGGGGCGCCGCGATTCGGACTCGGGTGTCTCCAAATTGAGACTATTCAAATAGCTGATTTGAATGGATTTATTATTATTGGCCCCAAAAGTGTCTGTTTATGAAGACGTTTTTGGGGCCATTTCGCGTCTTCACGGCGTCAACGCTTACCTTCCTCCTAGTTCGCGCTTGACTGTTGATTTCAAGTATTTGATTTTAATGAATTATTAAGGAGTTGGCACGCGGATAGCTATAGTCTTTGGCGAGAGCGACGAGGTGGCCTCTCCGGAAGTCATCTCGCCGAATCTTGTAGGGCTCCTAACTACCCTGTGCGGAGCCAGCAAGATTCGACAGCGTCTGCTCCACGCGATGTGTGACTTAGGTTGCGATGAGACGGGTGTGGCCCATCGGGCATGGAGATACACCATTCGGGCAAGGATGCCCCGGCAAGGATGCCGTCCCCCTCGCAAGAGGGGATCCATTGTGACCGGCCGCGGGATTTCCAGGATCGAGTATCCGGACTCCAGGCGACCGGTTCAGAAACGAAGCGGGCGGTTCGCCGTCACAGTACTCGATAGCCCCTGAATGGCTTAGTCGGACACTGGCTTCGGGGCCTTCTGGCCCACGGGAGCGATCTCGAAATCGCTGATTCAGGCAGTGTTTCTAGGTCGTTTTCGACCCTTCAGTTCCCTGCGTACCTTGGGCCGGCTCTGCCGGCCCTCTTTTTTTGTCAGGCTTTTTTGTCGGGCGTTTTGACATCCGATTCTCGACAACGCCACTTCCAGGCCCGATCGACTATCGACGCATCGTGGCTCGAATAGGCGTTCAACAATAATGTTATCCTTGCGGAACGATCCATGACCCCAATGGGCATCCTGCATAGAGCGATCTTCATGACCACCGAGCTCTCCCGACGTTGGCGTCCTCGCTCGCTACTTCAACTGGTACTGCTGGCCTTCGTCGTTGTGATGTTGCCGATCGCCGTGCTGATGTTTCAGGCCGGTCAGGCGCTTTCACAGCTATCGACGCTGGCCGATCAAAGTGCGCGCCAGGCTGTAGAGGAGACGCGCCGAGCGCGTATGCTGAGTTCGCTGGCGCTGCAGATGGAGCGCAGCGCGCGCCAGTATGCCGTCATCGAGGAAGAGGGCCTGCGCGACATCTACGACCAGAAAGTCAATCAGTTCGGCGCTCTGTTACAGCAACACGAGCCGCTGATGGGCAACAATCCCGATTTCCAGTCCCTCTCCAAACGCTTTCAACGCCTGCGCGTCCTTCCCCCGGCGCCGGTAAAGGATATGAGTGGCTTCCTGGAAGGGTTCTCCGGTTTTGCCTCCGAGTCCGAAGCGGTGCGTGACGATACCAACGAGCTGATCGACGCGCGGATCGCCGATATTCGCCAGCAGGCCAATTCAGTCAAGACACGTCTGTGGATGCAGACCGCCGCACTCGTCTCCGCCAGCCTGATCCTGATGCTGTTCTTCACCTGGCTTATCACGCGGCCGATTCGCCAGCTCGAGCGGCGGATCTTCGGGCTGGGCAGCGGCGACCATAGCGATGTGCCGACCCGTATCCAGGGTCCGGCGGAACTGGTCCAGCTCGGCGATCGGCTATCGTGGCTGTCAGGCCGCCTGTCCGAACTCGAGGCGCAGAAGCAGCAGTTTCTGCGCCATATGTCCCATGAACTGAAGACACCGCTGGCCAGTGTTCGTGAAGGGACTGCCCTGCTCGGCGACGGCGTGGCCGGAGAGCTCAACGAGCGCCAGAGCGAAGTGGTGAGGTTGATCGACGAAAACGGCCAGGAGCTGCAGACGCTGATCGAACAGCTGCTGGATTACAATTTGCTCCAGAACAGCCGGCGGATGAAGGTCACCCAGTTCGATATCTCAACGGTGATTCAGGAGGTGCTGTCCAAGCATCGGCTGGCGCTGGACAACAAGGACATGCAGGTCACGAGTCCGCACCATCCGGTGATGTGGCAGGCGGACCGCGAGCGGACGGCGAGAATTCTGGACAACCTGATCTCGAACGCGATTGCCTACGGCAACGATGGCGGCCAGTTGATGATTCGCACCGCGCAGCAACGTGACGAGCTGATGCTGGATGTGGCCAACAGCGGCGATCCCATTGCCGAGGCCGATCGCGAACACCTGTTCGAAGCGTTCTATCAAGGCAGCGCGCGGCGCAAAGGGCCGTTGAAGGGCTCCGGTATCGGCCTTTCGGTCGCGGCCGACTGCGCCAAACTGCAGGATGGGCAACTGGCGCTGGTCGAGGATGCCGAACTGCCGGTCTGCTTTCGACTCACGTTGCCATGGGCGAATCGCCCGGTACGCGTTTCGCAACAGGATAGAGCGCCACACGATGATAATGACGCCGCACCGGGCGAGCCGGCTCGGAGCGGTGAGGCAAGGAAGAAAACATGGTCAGTCAGATGAAAACCACGCTGTTATTGCTGGGAATGATGGCGCTGGCGGGTTGCCAGTCGCTCTCCCGTGAATCCATCCCTGCCGGTTGCGGCGACATTCCGAGCTACGCCGACAACGTCTGCCTGGTCGATTCCTGGGTGGCTTTCGGTCTTCAGGCGCAACGCGGTGACGACGACTGGCGCCAACGGACGCTGGACAAGGTCGGCCAGCACCGCATGGACCAGAAGGCCGTGCGGGCACTGGTGCTCTCCTGGGATGGCCCCGGTGAGTGGCAACGCGCTGCGGACCTCTACAAGGCCTCGATCGACTCGGCGCCGACCCGGCTCCAGCCGCTGCTGCAGCAGTGGCTGAACGAACTGGAAGAGCGTCGCAAGCTCTACGCTCAGCGAAGCACGAGTACGAGAGCGAGTCGGCAGGGTGGCCACAGCAATACGCAGGCACTGAAGCGCGAAAACGAGAAGCTGAAACAACAGCTCAAGGAGATGTCGGACAAGCTCGACGCCTTGACCGATATCGAGCGGACGATCAACGCGCGCGACTGATTTCTGGAACGTTCACGACTGATAGCAAAAACGTCCACAACCGATCTCCGAATTCCCGCAAACGTGCTTCGGAGTCGGTAACGCCGCGTGATCATCAATACTCACGAATAACCAAGCCAACCGTGCGATTCGAGGTCGATTGACCACATCGATACCGCGCGACCGCGTCACGGAGAGCGTGACACGTCCTTGCCGACAGACAGGGCGAAGCGGCGGCAGAGAGGTGCCTATGTCATTGAATACTCAGGATTCACCAGCTTCCAAAACCCGGGCGATCCGAACGCCAGCCATGGAGCCGGGCAGGAACAACCACACCGCTCACATCCTGCTGGTCGACGACGATACCAGCCTGCTCAAGCTGCTGGGCATGCGTCTGGAAAGCCGCGGGTTCCGGGTGACGACGGCGGAAAGTGGCCGCGAAGCGCTGACCCACATCGAAGAGACGGCGCCGGACCTGGTGCTATCCGACCTGCGCATGGACGAGATGGACGGCCTGGCTCTGTTCCACGAGCTGCAGCGTCGCCTACCGGGGATGCCGGTGATCATTCTCACCGCTCATGGCTCGATTCCGGACGCCGTCAGTGCCACGCGCCAGGGCGTGTTCAGTTTCCTGACCAAACCGGTCGATCGCGACGAGCTGTTCGAGGCGATCGACGAGGCGCTCAAGCAGACGCCGACCGCGCGTGGCGAAGGCGGCGAAGCTTGGCGTTCGAAGATCATCACCCGCAGCCCGCAAATGGAGCGCATTCTCGAGCAGGCCTACATGGTCGCCGCCTCGGATGTCAGCGTGCTGCTGACCGGCCCCAGCGGTAGCGGCAAGGAGCTGCTGGCCAACGCCATGCATCAGGCCAGCCCGCGCGCCGACAAGCCCTTCGTCGCCATCAACTGCGGCGCACTGCCGGAACAGCTGCTGGAAAGCGAACTGTTCGGCCACGCTCGCGGCGCCTTCACCGGCGCGGTCACTCAGCACGACGGGCTGTTCCTGGCCGCCGACGGCGGCACGCTGTTCCTCGACGAGATCGGCGATATGCCGCTGCCGCTGCAGGTCAAGCTGCTGCGCGTACTCCAGGAGCGTCAGGTTCGTCCATTGGGCAGCACCAAGTCGTTTCCCATCGACGTGCGGATCATCTCCGCCACCCATCGCGATCTCGACCGTGCCATGCACGAAGGCGATTTCCGTGAGGATCTCTATTACCGCCTCAACGTGGTCAACCTCAAGCTGCCGCCGCTGCGCGATCGTGCCGAGGACATCCCGCTGCTGGCCAAGCACATGGTGGCGCAGGTCTCGGCGCGGCATAAACCGTTCGTCAAAGGTTTCTCGCCGGAAGCGCTCAATCTGCTCGCCTCCAGCGGCTGGCCGGGCAACGTACGCCAGCTCGTCAACGTGGTCGAACAGTGCGTCGCTCTGACCAGCACACCGATGATTCCCGAAGCGCTGGTCTCTCAGGCGCTGGTCGCCGAGGAGAATGCGCTGCCCTCGTTCAGCGAAGCGCGTGCGGGTTTCGAACGCAGCTATCTGATCAAGGTGCTCAAGATCACCGAAGGCAACGTCACCCAGGCGGCGCGTATCGCCGGGCGTAACCGCACCGACTTCTACAAGCTGCTGTCGCGTCATGATCTCGACCCCGGCACCTTCAAGCCGAACGCGATGCCGGATCCGGCAGGCTGATCGCGGCCAATCGACAATGACCCGATCCGGCAAGGACTGCCTGATCGGGTTTTTTATGTCGCCGAGGCAGCGAATGCTAGATCGGATCGGTATCCGCTTCACCTGCCGTGCGGGGGATCAGCTCGATAATCCGCTGACGTAGCCATCGGTGAAGAGGATGGGTCGTGGTGCGGTCATGCCACACCATTGCCATGTCGAAACCGGGCACGGAAAGCGGGGGATCCAGAAGTCGCACTCGGCCGACGCGGTCATCGGCGACCCGTGTGGGGACCAGCGCGATCATGTCGCTACGCGCAACGATCTCCGGCACCACCAGGAACCCCGGCGCCGACAGGGCCACGCGGCGGGACCGGCCGACGGCGGCCAGGGCATCGTCCACCGGGCCGTGAAAGCCGCCGCCCTCCGGTGAGACGATGACGTGGTCCAGTCGGCAAAAAGTGTCGAGATCGAGTGGTCCCGGCAAGGCCGGGTGGTCGGGGCGAACGATAGCCACGTACGCCTCGCGATAGAGCGTGCGCATGCGCAGTTTGTCCGGCGCCGTCCCGGGCGTCGTCAGGGCCAGATCGACCTCGCCGCGCACCATCTGCGTATCGAGAATCCCGGTGTCTATCGTCCGCCAGGCGACGCTGAGGCCCGGGGCTTCGCGACGCAGAGCCAGTGCCAGCGGCATCAGAACCGAATACTGCACGTAATCGCTGGCGGCGATGGCGACCGTAGCCTTGGCCGTGGCCGGGTCGAACGGGCTGCCCTCGGCGACAACCTGGCGTACACCCTCGAGGGCGGCGTGGAGCGGCGCCTGAAGCTCGAGCGCCCGTTGGGTCGGAACCATGCCGCGCTGCGCGGGCAGCAACAGCGGATCGCCCAACAACTCACGCAGTCGGGTCAGCCGGGTCGAGATGGCCGGCTGGCTGAGATGCAGTCGCTTGGCAGCGCGACTGACATTGCGCTCCACCAGCAAGGTGTCGAGTGTCACCAGCAGATTCAGGTCTAGCCGTTCGATATCCATTTCTTTGATACCAAGACATAAAATAAACGATTTCTACAATACCAGACGGCGCGTCAGGATCATGGGCCGAACGTGATCATTCCCCGATCATTTCCCGATCATTGCCACAACACAATGAGGAACCGGCCCATGAGTCATATTCTGATCGTCCATGCCCACCCCGAGCCCCAGTCACTGACCAGCGCCTTGAAGGATCTGGCGCGAGAAACCCTGCGGGCGCAGGGGCATGAAGTTCAGGTTTCGGATCTCTACGCCATGCAGTGGAAGTCGGTCGCCGACCGCGAGGACTTCATCGACACCGTCGACTCGGCTCGCTTGAGCTACATCGCCGAGTCCCGCCATGCCTATGCGTCGGACACCCAGACCCTGGATATCGCCGCCGAGCAGCGCAAGTTGCTGTGGGCCGATGCCGTTCTGTTCAGCTTCCCGCTGTGGTGGTTCGGCATGCCGGCGATTCTCAAAGGGTGGGTCGACCGGGTATTTGCGTTCGGGTTTGCCTACGGTGTCGGTGAACACGGCGGAGAACGGTGGGGCGATCGTTATGGCGAAGGCATGCTGGCCGGCCGTCGTGCGATGCTGATTCTGCCGATTGGCGGGCGGGCGCCGCACTACAGCGATCGTGGCGTCAATGGCAGCCTGGAAGAAATTCTGTGGCCGATACACCACGGCACGCTGTTTTACCCGGGTCTAGAAGTGATGCCGCCGTTCCCTGTCTATCAGAGCGACCGGCTCGATGAAGACGGTTGGCAGCAGGTCGTGGCCAGTTTCAAACACCGTCTCGAGCACTTGTTCAGCGATGCACCGATTGCCTTCCGGCGACAGAACGGTGGGCACTACGATACGGATCAGCGTCTCAAGCCCGGCCTGGGCGAAGGCGAGGGCGGAACGCGGATCCACCTTGTCCAGCCGGGGGATCCTGAAGAGCGGTGACCTATCGCCAATTACCGAGCGGTAATTTTTCGCGAAATTTGGCGGTTAAACGCCGGTTTATTCCCGAGCGGTAATTTTCCGATTCTGGCCTGCTTCAGCGCTTCAAGCGACGCTTCACTTCCAGCTTCAGGCGGCCTTCGCCGAGGCGGGCGGTCAGTGTTTGACCGGGTTGGGTCTGGCTGGCGGCGCGGACAACCTGGCCGCTGTCGTCCTGCAGGATCGAGTAGCCGCGGCCCAGCACGGCCAGCGGGCTGACGGCGTTGAGCTCACGGGCGATCCCCTGCAGGTTCTGGCGTTCCTGGTGCAGCCGACGACGCTGAGCGGTGTCGAGCCGCTGGCGAAGCTGGTCGATCCGTTCCCGCGACTGGCGCAGCGTGCGGCTGGGGTCGTGGAGCGCGAAGCGTCGGTTGGCGGCGTCGAGCCGTTGCCAATCCCGCTGCAAGCGCTGGTGCATCGCCAGTTGCAAGCGGCGATCCAGCCCCGCCAGATGTTGGCGCTGCTGGGCGAGCCGCTCGCCGGGATGGCGCAGCCGGGCGCGTAGATGATCGAGGCGCTGGGATTCGGCATTGACGCGCCCTTGCCAGGCGCGGATCAGGCGCTGGCGCTGCCGATTCAGCGTCGCTTCGAGATCGCGGCGATCCGGCACCAGCCGCTCGGCGGCGGCGGAGGGCGTCGGGGCGCGCACGTCGGCGGCGAACTCGGCCAGGGTCACGTCGACCTCGTGGCCGATGGCGGCCATCACCGGCAGCCTGGAGTGGAAGATCGCCCGCACCAGATGCTCGTCGTTGAACGCCCACAAATCTTCCAGACTGCCGCCGCCGCGGGTGATTAGGATCGCATCGAAAGGATCGCTTTCGTCTTCCCGCCGCGCATGACGATTAATCAAGGCCAGCGCGCGGATCAGCGCCGGCGGCGCGTCTCGACCCTGAACCACAGACGGGAACACGCTGACGCGGATCATCGGCCAGCGCGCCTGCAGCACCGCCAGCACATCGCGAATGGCCGCGCCGGTGTTCGAGGTGATCAGTGCCAGATGGCGAGGCGGGTAGGGCAGCGGCCGCGCGTTGGCGAACATGCCCTCTGCCTCCAGCTTGCGCTTGAGCCGTTCGTAGGCCGCCATCAGCTCGCCTTCGCCGCTGGGCTGCACGGCATCGACGATCAATTGATAATCGCCGCGCGGTTCGAAGATCGACACCCGCCCGCGCACCTTGATCCGATCGCCATCCTTCAGCGGTGTGCGCGACAGGCTCGCCCGATTGCGGAAGAACGCACACTTGAGCTGGGCCTTGGCGTCTTTCAGGCTGAAGTAGATATGCCCGGAAGCGGGGCGCGCCAGCCCGGAAATCTCGCCCTCGACCCAGCAGTCGCCGAAGCCGCGCTCCAGCATCTGGCGGGCCTGGCGATTGAGGTCGCTGACGGAGATCGCCTGTGGCGACGGTGAGGTGAACGCAGGCATGGGCTGACCCGGACGGAAACGGTTATGAATGGTCGAAAGCCTAACACGAAGCCGGCGGCCCTAGTGCTGGTGAGAAACGGCGCTGGTCAGAAACGGCGCTGGTCAGAAACGGTGCCGGTCGAATACCGCGCCGATCGAGCCCCGAACCCCTGCTTGCCATTGAGAGGCAACGGCCAAACGACTATAATGCGCGATTAACTTTTCGCGGCCCCGGTCCATGCCGGTCCACACTGCAAGGACCGTCTCCAAGGACACTCGCGGTGCCGCAGGCTGTCACAGGCTCCCCACCACCTGCCAATTGGGTTTCCGACCATGCTACGTATAGCGCAAGAAGCTCTTACGTTCGACGACGTATTACTCGTACCCCGCTACTCGGATGTCCTGCCCAGAGACGTCGACCTCAAATCCCGCCTGACCCGCAACCTGACCCTGAACATTCCGCTGCTCTCTTCCGCCATGGATACCGTGACCGAAGCGCGTCTGGCGATTGCCATGGCGCAGGAAGGCGGTATCGGCATCATCCACAAGAGCATGTCGATCACCCAGCAGGCCGCCGAGGTCCGCAAGGTCAAGAAGCACGAGAGCGTTATCGTCAAGGACCCGGTCACCGTGGGCCCCAACGCCAAGCTGCAGGATCTGCTGGAGATGGCCAAGGAGTACGGCTATTCCGGCTTTCCGGTGGTCGAGGGCGAGACCCTGGTCGGGCTCGTCACTGGGCGCGACATGCGCTTCCAGCCGGATTATAGCGACAGCGTCGAAGCGATCATGACCCCGCGTGAAAAGCTGGTCACCGTGCCGGAAGGCACCTCGCTCGACGTGATCAAGACCAAGCTGCAGGAAAACCGCATCGAGAAGATCCTGGTCGTCGACAAGGACTTCCACCTGCGCGGCCTGGTCACCGTGCGTGACATCGAAAAAGCCCGCACCTACCCGATGGCCGCGAAAGACGCCGATGGCCGCCTGCTGGTCGGCGCCGCCGTCGGTACCGGCCCAGAAACCCCGGATCGCATCGCCGCACTGGTCGAAGCCGGCGTCGACGTGCTGGTCGTCGATACCGCCCACGGCCACTCCAAGGGCGTCATCGATCGCGTGCGCTGGGTCAAGGAACACTATCCGGACCTGCAGGTGATCGGCGGCAACATCGCCACCGGCGACGCCGCCGTGGCGCTGGCTGAAGCCGGGGCTGACGCGGTCAAGGTCGGCATCGGCCCCGGTTCCATCTGCACCACCCGCGTCGTCACCGGCGTCGGCGTGTTACAGATCACCGCCGTCGCCAACGTCGCCGAAGCGCTCAAGCCGTTCGACATCCCGCTGATCGCCGATGGCGGCGTGCGCTACTCCGGGGATATCGCCAAGGCGATCGTCGCCGGCGCCAGCACCGTGATGCTCGGCAGCATGCTCGCCGGTACCGAAGAGTCACCCGGTGAAGTCGAGCTGTTCCAGGGCCGGACCTACAAGGCCTATCGCGGCATGGGCTCCATGGGCGCGATGTCCCAGACTCAGGGCTCCTCGGATCGCTACTTCCAGAGCAAGGACGAAGGCGTCGAGAAGCTGGTGCCGGAAGGGATCGAAGGCCGCGTGCCCTACAAGGGCCAGATGAGCGCCATCGTTCACCAGATGATGGGCGGCCTGCGCGCCTCCATGGGCTACACCGGTTGCCACAACATCGACGAGATGCGCACCCAGCCGGAGTTCGTCAAGATCACCGGCGCCGGGATCACCGAATCCCATGTGCATGACGTACAGATCACCAAGGAAGCGCCGAACTACCGCGGCGCCTGATCGTTCGTGATTCAGGAAACCATCTGCGCTCGCTCAGGCTTTGTTGAACGGCGGCTCGATATGCTCATTTACCAACACGTAAACTCCGCTATCTCGCCGCCGTTCGCCTCCCCTGAGCATCGCTCGAAAGGTTTCTTCCCATGGTTGAGTTCATCTTGCATTGGCTCGACCATCGAATCAGTTTCTAGCCATTTTCGGCTTCATCAGCGGCGCCTAACAGCGCCGCTGCTTGTTTTAGGTTCACTTCCAAGGCTCATCCGATGACCGACATCCATTCGCACAAGATCCTGATCCTCGACTTCGGCTCCCAGTACACGCAGCTGATCGCGCGCCGCGTGCGCGAGATCGGCGTGTTCTCCGAGATCCGCGCCTTCGATATCACCGAAGAAGAGATCCGCGAATACAATCCCAACGGCATCATCCTCTCCGGTGGGCCGGAATCGGTCTCCGAGCTGGGCTCGCCGCGGGCGCCGGCATGCGTGTTCGAGATGGGCCTGCCGGTCTTTGGCATCTGCTACGGCATGCAGACCATGGCCGAACAGCTGGGCGGCGCTACCGAAGGTTCCAACAAGCGCGAGTTTGGCTATGCCCAGATCAGCGTCGCCTCGGAAGACGACCTGCTCGGCGGTATCAAGGATCATGTCGGCAAACGTGGCGACGCCCTGCTCGACGTCTGGATGAGCCACGGCGACAAGGTCGCCCGCGCGCCGGATGAATTCACCATCACCGCCTCCACGCCGAGCTGCCCGATTGCCGCCATGACCTGGCCGGAAAAGCGCTTCTACGGCGTGCAGTTCCACCCGGAAGTCACCCACACCACCCAGGGCCAGCGCATCCTCGAGCGCTTCGTGCTGGATATCTGCAAGGCGGAAAAGCTCTGGACCCCGGCGCAAATCATCGAAGACCTGACCGATCGCGTCCGCGAACAGGTCGGCGACCGCCACGTGCTGCTCGGTCTTTCTGGTGGGGTGGATTCGTCCGTGGTCGCGGCGCTGCTGCACAAGGCGATCGGCACGCAGCTCACTTGCGTATTCGTCGACAACGGGCTGCTGCGCAAGCAGGAAGGCGACCAGGTGATGGAAACCTTCGGCCAGCACATGGGCGTCAAGGTGATCCGCGTCGATGCGGAAGACGAGTTCCTGGGCAAGCTGAAAGGGGAGAACGACCCAGAAGCCAAGCGCAAGATCATCGGCAACACCTTCATCGATGTGTTCGACCGTGAAGCCGCCAAGATCGACGGCGTCGAATTCCTCGCCCAGGGCACCATCTACCCGGACGTGATCGAATCTGCCGCCAGCAAGACCGGCAAGGCCCACGTGATCAAGTCGCACCACAACGTTGGCGGCCTGCCGGAGACCATGAAGCTCAAGCTGGTCGAACCGCTGCGGGAACTCTTCAAGGACGAAGTGCGCAAGCTCGGCCTCGAACTCGGCCTGCCCTACGACATGGTCTACCGTCACCCGTTCCCTGGGCCGGGCCTAGGCGTGCGCATTCTGGGTGAAGTGAAGAAGGAGTACGCCGACATCCTGCGGGAAGCCGACGCCATCTTCATCGAAGAGCTGCACAACTTCGACTGGTACCACAAGACCAGCCAGGCGTTTGCAGTGTTCCTGCCAGTGAAATCGGTCGGTGTCGTCGGCGACGGCCGCCGCTACGAGTGGGTCATCGCCATCCGCGCCGTCGAAACCATCGACTTCATGACCGCCCGCTGGGCGCATCTGCCGTATGAGCTGCTGGAGACAGTCTCCAACCGCATCATCAACGAGATCAGTGGCGTCTCCCGCGTGACCTACGACGTCAGCAGCAAGCCGCCCGCGACGATTGAGTGGGAGTGAGGGGCGGCTACGCGGAACGCCTCACACGGCTAAGCCGATCGAGATCAAGGGCCTACCAGAGGTAGGCCTTTTTTTGCGGTTTGTTACAGTTTTGGTTGACACGGATTAAACTTGCATCGACGGCGCGGATAAAACCTTGGACTACATCGGTGGCACAGCATGGCTGCAGATTCATTAGAGGTCGTACCCGTTGCTTTTCTGTTCGTCGCTCCTCTTAGTTCTGAAGAGGCAGAGGAGTGGCTGGACGAGGCATTCCTTCGTGCGCTGAAAGTTGCCGATCCGGACGATACGGTGGAGACACGGGTCTATCGTGGCGGTGTGCTGCTGGCGCAGCTCTCCTATAAAGTCGCAGCGATCGAAGCTAAGCCTGCCAAGCTCCAAAAATCTGATAGCCTCACGACCTCCCAGACCAGCCGAATCGAGCATGCTGACCAGGGTCTTTATGCCACCCTCGTTGGAGATTTTGTTGAGTCGAGCCTTGAGCGTTGGCATACGGTAGACCGGAAGAGCTTTTGGGACAAAGTCGGTCGCCGTTCACTCGACGCCACGTTCGTGCCAGCGCTTGCGCCGGATATCGCCGCACGGATGGACCAGGAGCTGCGCTCCCATCCACTCTATATTGGCGCTATTTCGCCTGATATAGGCAATCCGCTTCACCGCTATCTATTTATTGAGGTGATGTTCAAAGATGCATTTCTTCGTAGTGGCCGCGTATATGTGGAAGGCGGTTATCCTGGAACGGTTGATGCCGACTTCATTGGTGCTGAGGAATTTTCTCCCTCTGGGCTGGGTATCGTTCCCTACGATCAGTTCAATAATGCCGCGCCACCGCTCGTTCTTCCTGCAGCTCTTAGTGCCCGTGGCCTAGTCAGCAAAATGAGGATGGAGCGACGGATGTCGCTCGATGTTCATCAGAAGGTCATGCACGACTTAAGTTTTAGCAGGTCACTACGCGATCTTGGTCGGGAGTTCGAGTGGAACCTTTCTCAGCTCCCCGATGCACTGGAAGAGGTCAATGTGCAGGCCTGTAAGATTGCAGACTATCTTCTCAATCCTGACCATGAGGGCAACCGGGGCAAGGCGAAATTCTTTGAAGATCACCTTGGGATCACCAAATCTGACTGGGCCTATCTCCATAGCCAGCTTGTGGACGGTCTTGGTCATGCCACGTATGAAGATGTGCGAATTGATGCTTATGGTGTACGCTTTACGGCGAGCCTGCCAATTATTGGAAAGAATGAGGATACTGCGACTATCGAAACAGGCTGGATTGTGCGCCCCGGTGAGCGTGCCTCATTTGTTACCGCCTACCCTGGCAAGAAGAATACTGAGCTTGAAGAGAAGGCTAGTCCGCCGCCGCTGGTCTACGATCGCCTGAAAGGTGACGCATGCTGGCAAGAGCTGTACGGCCTTGCGCATGCTGCCGGTTTGGAGGCTATGAAGGCGTGTGTACCCAAGCCACTTGTTGTAGAAAATCAGGTCTATATGGAGGGGGATTGTGGCGGCGCCACTATCGTTCTTGAAGATGGACGAAAGTCGTTCGCGCGCTGGCTCAAAAAGAATGGACATGGCTACCGCCACTACAAATCCGGCCACGTAATTTCTGCTGAACGCATCGGACAGTCGGCCGAGAGTGCAATGGCATATGCGAAAGCCTTTTCACGAGTGCTGCGCCGCAACGGTATAGGTTGCCATTCTGAAATATATTACTCCTGAGTGTCTTTTCAAACGTAAAATTTTCAACTCCCATGAATGATGTAAGGGGACAAGGCGATTGAAATTGATCATCCAGTCGCCACATTTAGAAAAATTAAGGGTGTTCCGAACGTTTCAGCTATGAACGTGATATAAAGTATTGCGGCACCGAACAGCCGGTAACCTTTCTGTAACGCATGCATGTTGATTATCGCACTCTTCCAGAGCTGCCGTCGCGATGCTCTCCCAGCGGAAACCGTTTGTGTGCCACTTTCTCCGCGGGGGGCCGCTGCTTGTATTGGGGCGGTGAGTCTAGGCCGGTAGGCTAGGTGTTAAGTTCGGCCTGCTCTATGACATGGTTTAACGCTAGCCCTTTCTGGGGCCCGAACCCGGTCGCTCGCATTCTCGGCGAAGTAAAAAAGGAGTACGCCGACTGGTACCGTACGACCTGCCATGTCTCGCCGTGTTTATGCCGATGAGATCCGTCGGCGTGGCCGGCGGCGACCGCCGCGACGAAGGGGTCATCGCCATTCGCGCCGTCGAAATCGTAGATTTCATGACCGCCCGTTGGGCGCATCTACCGTATGAGCTGCTAAAGAAAGTCTCTGGACGCATCATCAACGAGATCAGCGGTGCGTCGCGTGTGACGTACGACGTGAGCAGAAAGCCGCCGGTGACGACCGAGTGGAAGTAAGTCACAAGATTAAGAGTTTTTATGAAACCCGCCGGAGGCGGGTTTTGAAGTTAAAGTTTTGAAGCTGAAAGTAAAAAACTCTAGGTCTTACATAGCATTCCTAGCGCTAGAGGACCTGACTGGTATAATATTTTTACTCTAGCTGACGCCCTCGTTTAAGCATCTAAGTCTGTGCACATCTTTCTGAAAAGCCTGGCTCTTGTAACTCTGGCTTTTCTATTATTTGTTCCTTGGTACATATAAGAATAGTATTCTCCGAACTCATTTCCCGAATTGTTTTTGTTTGACATTACTTTTTCCTCAAGTTCGTCAAGTCTTTTTCTGAAATTGTTTTTGAGGTATTTTCCGTTTAATGATATTTCCACCACTAAAGTAAAGAAGTTGGATTTTCTGAACCACATGGAATCTTTTGGAAGATCAAGTGATTTTATGTACTCAAGCGTCTCTACTAGCGATTTTTTGACCGCTTCGCCATTTTTGTACTCTTCGTTGAATTTCTCTATCATTGGTTCTACTTCCGCATCTTGTGAAAAATACCCCCCTGTTTCTAACGTTGCGATAACTAATAATATAAAATGCAAGTCAGCCATTCTTGAGAATTCATTCTCGCGAAAAACTCCGAAGATTGAAAGCTCAGTATGGTCTATAATTTCCTTGGCTGTTGAAATTAATGCGCCATCATATACCGCATTATGTATTTCGATGCTATCAAGCTTAAATTTAGTCAGGTTGATCCTTCGGAATACTTCTTTAACAGTGTCGTCGTCGATCTTGCCCAAATCCCTAACGACAATTTCGTAAGATAAAAAATCGGATTTCTCATCATCAGAAAGCTCGGAATAAGCTTTTATTTTCGAAAGTGGCTTTTGAAAAAAATTGGAAATGTAGTTTCGGATGGTCGTTAGGCGCTGTTGACCATCAATCACATGCCTAACCGTCTTCATGGCTTCAATGTCAATGCTGCCACTTGATACATATATTTCAGGGAAGGGAAATCCCTTAAGAATTGTGTCCAGAAACTCTTCTTGGTGCGGTTGTGTCCAAACAAATCTTCTTTGAAAATCCGGTGCCAACTTCAGAAGACCGGCATCGATCTCGTTGTAGAGCGTTGCAATGGTGGGGTTCGTCACGGAAGGTCGGATTTGTTTGCTCATTTAGGCATTTTCCGGTAAGGTGATGTTTTGTTGCATATACTTTACGGAGTTTGTTGAATACTTTTCTAAGTACATGTGGTTTCTGAAAATTCCAGCATTTACTTTATAGTCTCCGGCTTCCGACCTGCCATAAGATATAGAGTTAAAAAACTCGAACCAATCATTTTTGAATGAGGACATTTGAAGATGTTGTGGTATTAAGTCCGGTCTAACCCAACCTATAGCCATAAACTTCAAAAACCGGTGGTACTTTTTCAGTTGTTCGTTATGGAAAGTGATTTGAGCGTTTTTTCTAGCATACTCTAACTCCATTCCCATTTGAAAAACCTTTTCCCATAACTCTTCTGATACTATAGCTATATCAACGTCTGAGTCTAAAGAGAAATGTGTTTTTTTAATGGGGCTAA
Source organism: Salinicola halophyticus (assembly GCF_003206695.1). Classification (GTDB taxonomy): domain Bacteria; phylum Pseudomonadota; class Gammaproteobacteria; order Pseudomonadales; family Halomonadaceae; genus Salinicola; species Salinicola halophyticus. The sequence goes on from NZ_PZJN01000006.1 coordinate 276,915, forward strand.
ATCCCAGTTTGGCAGATCCGACTAAAAGAATTTCAGTGTGATGAATTGTAAATTTTTGACATATTCTCTCTTTGAAGTTATAGAGTTCCTCTTCTCTTTCATAAAACAGGTAAGGCGTGCCGTGCAAAATTTTGCGTATGGCGAAGTCTCTCAACGCAGTCTCATTATCTACGCACCTAAGCTCTTCTAAAAATTCTTCCAGTGCCATGCGATTGTAGCCATAAAAGTTGTTTTCAGGAAGTTGGCATAAATCGTACGAAATATCAATACCCTTCTTTTTGGGTCAGAGGTAATAGATGTATATATCTATATGTAACGCGCTTGTCATGCTACACTGTTAATTTTAGCTTGATTTGGTTAAGCGCATGCTGATCTTAGCGCACATGCGGCAGTCCGCTTTTAGCATAGACGCCCCCCTGAGTAAACGTAGATCTTCGATGCCCCAAAATATCCTTAAAGTTCACTTCAGCAGTAACTTTCCTCGCGTACGGCTCACTAGAGACGACCGTTAGTAACGACCCGGCAAGTGTGTTATTACCAGCCCATTACTAAATAGGTAAGGAGATATCAGACGCTAAAAATCAGAATTTCTCTTTTGATCGCTAAAGAAGTGTGACGACGAGCGCCTTTAAGAGCCTGCATGCACTTTAAGAGAACGTTGATTAATGAGCTTCAACACACTTGCCGCCCTCATGGGCACTTGCGCTTCGATGAGCTGTCGGACCGCGCGGGCTGTGTCGGCTGGTTGCAGGGCGATGGCACGATAGCCGTTAGTGAAGACAACGGTCTCGTCGTCGTAGCCAATCCAAAATCGCCGGCGCACTGGGTCGCACAGTTGGCCCCGGAAGGTTCAAAAACGTCTTCCACCACGAGGAGTTGGCTGAAGAGGCGACTATTAAGGGGTTCTTAGTCGTTCGACAGGAAGGTCGCCGTGCGGTGCGCCGTAAAGTCCAGCACTACAATCTCGGTACCATCATCTCCATCGGATAACGCGCCAATTCTCGATATGCGGTTCGTATCCACTAATGGGCGACGCGAGTTCTCCGAGAACATCTCAACCAGGGCTGGATGCTACACCAGCAGCGCTTCGAGGCGAATTCGCTGAAGCGGCTCCGCCAAGGCGGTTGGGACTTCGGTATCACGCTCGATGCGGAGCCGTCCTTGATACTGAAACCACACCAACACTCGCTTCATGCCGCATCATGAGCCTGATTCATCTTGGCCTGAAATCATATCGCTTTTCATGCATCCAGCCTCTCTGGCATAAAGAGTGCATCCGCTTCGCTGACAGCCGCCATGAGCCTGTCGGTCGATACGCCAGATATTGCATTGATGGGCGCTGGGCCTTCTGACGGTGCCAGCGCCTCTCTATTACCAGGGTGCCTGTTCGCGATGAGTCACGATTTCACATTCGATATCAAGAGCGTGCGGTTCGACGAGCATTACCGTCCGGCCGAGAACACGCGCACGACCACCAACTTCGCCAACCTGGCAAGAGGAGAGCGTCGCGAGGAAAACCTGCGCAATACCCTGACCATGATCGACAATCGTTTCAACGCGCTGGCGCATTGGGACAACCCCAAGGCGGATCGCTACGCCGTCGAGCTGGACATCATCACCGGCGAGCTGAGCGTGGGGGCTGAGGATGAGGACGACACCTTCCCGGCGATCGAGATGCTCAAGACGACGATCATCGATAAGCACACCGGCAAGCGTATTCCGGGCATGGTAGGGAACAACTTCTCCTCCTACGTGCGCGACTACGACTTCAGCGTGTGGCTGTCGGAGCACAACCAGGATCGAGCTGAGTTCGGTATCCCCGAAGGGTTCGGTGATCTGCACGGCAAGCTGTTCAAGCGGTTTGTCGAGTCCGACGCTTACCAGGCTTCCTTCAGCAAGGCGCCGGTCATCTGCCTCAGTGTCTCCAGCAGCAAGGTCTATAGCCAGACCGACAATCGCCACCCGGTGTTAGGCGTGGAGTACGAAAACGACGAGTCCTCGCTGACGGACTTCTACTTCGGCAAGATGGGCCTGCAGGTGCGCTACTTCATGCCGCCGCATGCCGTCGCGCCGCTGGCGTTCTATTTCTCCGGCGATCTGCTGGCCGATTACACCGATCTCGAGCTGATCAGCGCCATCAGCACCATGGAAACGTTCCAGAAGATCTATCGCCCCGAGATCTACAACGCCAATTCGTTGGCAGGCAAGATCTACCAGCCCAGCCTGAAGCATCAGGACTACTCGCTGACGCGTATCGTCTACGACCGCGAAGAGCGCGGCCAGCTGGCCGTCGAGCAGGGCAAGTTCACCGAGCGGCACTTCATCAAGCCCTACCGCCATGTACTCGAGCAGTGGTCGGCCAACTACTCCCTTTGATCGACTCGTTCCAACGACTCTTTTTGGTCAACCCGTTACAACGACATTCTTTGATCAACCCGTTATTAAGGTCATTTTTGTATGAAGACTTTGTTGCCCACGTCGACGGCCGGTAGCCTGCCCAAACCCGCCTGGCTGGCCCAGCCCGAGACGCTCTGGTCGCCGTGGAAACTGCAGGACGAGGAGCTGGCCGAGGGCAAACAGGATGCGCTTCGGGTCTGCCTGCACGATCAGCGGCGGGCCGGGATCGATATCGTCAGCGACGGCGAACAGACGCGTCAGCACTTCGTCACCACTTTCATCGAGCACTTGAGCGGCGTCGATTTCGAGCAGCGCGAGATCGTCAAGATCCGTGACCGATACGACGCCAGCGTGCCGTCGGTGGTCGGCCCCGTGGCGCGGGAGAAGCCGGTTTTCGTGGAGGATGCCAAATTCCTGCGCCAGCAGACCGACCAACCGATCAAGTGGGCGCTGCCCGGCCCGATGACCATGGTCGATACGCTCTATGACGGCCACTACAAGAGCCGCGAAAAGCTGGCCTGGGAGTTCGCCAGGATTCTCAACCAGGAAGCCCGCGACCTGGCCGCCGCCGGCGTAGACATCATTCAGTTCGATGAGCCCGCCTTCAACGTCTTCTTCGACGAAGTGAACGACTGGGGCATCGCCGCGCTGGAAAAAGCCATCGAAGGGGTCGAGTGTGAGACCGCCGTGCATATCTGTTACGGCTACGGTATCAAGGCCAACACCGACTGGAAGAAGACCTTGGGGTCGGAGTGGCGCCAGTACGAAGAGATCTTCCCCAAGCTGCAAGCGTCGAACATCGATATCGTCTCGCTGGAGTGCCAGAACTCTCACGTGCCAATGGAGCTGATCGAGCTGATCCGCGGCAAGAAGGTGATGGTCGGGGCGATCGACGTGGCCACCAACACCATCGAAACCCCGGAAGAGGTCGCCGAGACGCTGCGCAAGGCGCTCAAGTTCGTCGATGCCGACAAGCTCTACCCGTGTACCAATTGTGGCATGACGCCCTTGTCTCGCCGGGTAGCCCAAGGCAAGCTCAGCGCTCTGAGTGCTGGCGCGGAGATCGTTCGGAAGGAGCTCGCGGTTCGATAGCGGCGTCCTGTTCGGCGACGGCGACTTCGATCTGTTGCTCGGATAACGTGTCGATGCGATGCCTTCGATCATCGCTTGTGGCCCAGCATTGCGCGAAGAATGATCGCCCCGATTGTCAGATCAGCGGCTTGTGCATGAGGTAAAGATCGTCGTGCGGATACTGAACGATGCCAGTGTGCTGCCATCCGTGTCGGGTGTAGAGGTTGTGGCTGTCTTTCGTCGTCAAATAGATCATCTTTTCACCTAGTCGTCGCGCCGCCTGTTCCACCGCCCGAATCAGCAAGCCGGCGACGCCGTTGCCACTGTGATCGGGATGAACGAAGAGGGCGGCGAGCCAAGGCCGGAGATCAGGTCGAAGCTCGCAGTCGTCTTCGAATAGGCTCGTCATGCCGATTGGTCGGTCATTGATGTGGGCAACGAACGTGAGCGGGATTTCCTGATCACGGGCCGATCGCCTGAAGCGCTCCAGAGTGCTTACGGGTGTGCGCGTCGAACCGACACCCGGCCTTAGGTCCAGGCCGCACAAGCATCGATAAAGTCTGGCTTATCAACGAGCGAGCTGATTGTCACAGGCATGGAGATCTTCAGGATTCATTCTCTGAGAAGTTGGAAAAGCACGTTCCCACCGGTATTTCCGCCATAATCCACGCTTGCGCTATTGTTGTTTTAGCTGTGAGAGTCGTTGGTTTGCGGCTCGGTCATGAAATCGACGAAAGCTCTTAACGCGCTGGGCATGTGCTCGCGGTGCGGATAGTAGAGGTAGAATCCTGGAATCGACGGCGTCCATGAAGAGAGGACGCGCACCAGCTCACCGCTGTCGAAATAGGGTTGCAGGTGATTTCCGGGTAGATAGGCGAGTCCGGTGCCTTCCAGAACCGTCGCGACGATCAGGCTGGTGTCATTGAGGGTCAAGGCGTGGCGAACCTGTAGGTCGAAGCGTCTATCGCCCTCCTGAAAGGTCCAGGCATACAAGGCGTTAGAGTCACTCCAGCGGTAGTTGATGCAGACGTGCTCGTGAAGATCTGCCGGGACCTCCGGTGGCGAGTGTCGAGCGAAGTAGCTTGGTGCACCTACCACGGCCATGTTCAGTGCCGGCGTCAATTGTCTGGCGACCATCTCCTGTTGCAAGCGTTCGCCCGAGCGAATGCCCGCATCGAAGCCTTGCGAGACGATATCGGTCAGCGTGTCGTCGATGACGAGATCCACATCGATACGAGGATAGCGCTCCAGGAAGGCCCGAAGTCGTGGCACTAGCACCAGCTGGGCCGCGATGCGCGGCAAATTGATCCGGATCGTGCCTTGCGGTGACGTCTGAAACGCTGCCGATTCACGCACGGCCTGCCGGATATCGCTGATCGCCGGCTCCACACGCTCCAGTAGCCGTTCGCCTGCCTGGGTAAGCGATACGCTACGGGTGGTGCGACTCAAGACTCTGACGCCCAGCCGCGTCTCCAGTGAGCGGATGGTGTGACTCACCGCCGATGGTGACATTCCCAGGTGTGATGCAGCACGGCGGAAACTCTGCGATCTGGCAACCTCCATGAATGCGATGAGTTCGGCAATCTCCTTTCCGTTCATATCGTGTTTCCGTTCATATCGTGTTTCCGCTCATATTGCTGCCTCTCATTCATCACTGTGTGTCGATTGATGCGTATTATAGTGCGCTCGCCGTCGTGGGATAGTCTCGCCACGCTGTCGACGACGACCGTCGGCACCCCTTGATGGAGCCAACATGATGAAAACGATACGGCGTTGGGAGATGGACGCGATCGGTCGTGAGAGACTGACACTGGCCACCTGCGAGAAGCCACGCCCCGCGGCGGGCGAGGTACTGGTCAGGGTGGCGGCCGTCTCGCTCAACCACCGCGACAAGATGGTGATCGAGAGTGGCAGGGGGCTGTCGCTGGTTTATCCCTTCACGCCCGGTTCCGACATGGCCGGCACCATTGTCGAACTGGGGGAGCAAGTGAAGGGGTTTGCCGAGGGAGATCGGGTCATCTCCGTGTTCACGCCCGACTGGATCGATGGGCGTCGACCGGGTAATGCGCGAACACCGGCCTATCGTACTTTGGGCGGATTCTACCCCGGCGTTCTAAGCGAATACGTGACCATGCCTGCCGCCTGGCTGGTTCATGCGCCGCGCACTCTGGATGATGCCCAGGCCAGTACCTTGCCCTGCGCCGGGCTGACGGCCTGGTTTGCGCTCGTTGAGAGAGCCGGCGTCAAGGCTGGCGATCGGGTGCTGATTCCGGGTACCGGTGGCGTGGCGCTATTCGGTCTGCTCATCGCGAAGATGAGCGGGGCAGAGGTGATCGTTGCCACCCAACCGGAGAAAGGTGAACGGGCGTTGGCGCTGGGAGCCGATCATTGGGTGGATCGTTCCCGCGATGACTGGATGGAAGCGGTATACGCGCTGACCGATGACGAGGGCGTGGATCATGTGCTCGACGTGGTTGGTGGCGATAATCTCGGCGTCTCCGTCCAACTGGCTGCCGTGGGTGGGCACGTATGCCAGATCGGGGCGTTGGCCGGATTCGATATCGCCTCCCCAGCCATGCCGCTGATGCTCAAGGACGTCACGATCCACGGTATCGGCACCGGTAGCCGGCGAGCGCTCGAGCGCTTCGTGCGGGCGGTGGATCAAGCCCGGCTCGAGCCGGTCATCGAGGCGCGCTATACCTTTGCCGAGCTGCCTCAGGCGCTGGATCATCTGGACCGCAGGCCGTTTGGCAAGATCGTGATCGACGTGCATGGCGACTGAGATCGGTGCGGTGGGGCGCGGGTCTATGAAACCGGCTTGCTCATGCGGCGTCTGACGACATTACGGCTCGAGCGCGTCGCGGAATGGTGGCGCCATCCACGGAGCCTCAAGATCAGGCGTCGTCTCCTTGCGTTGGCGGATCGATATCCGCGTGTCTGGCTGCGCAGGTCCCATGGGACGGGGTGCGTTCGCCAGTGACCATCGCCCCCCTCGTCAATCCGGGTGTGAAGCGTTGCACGTCAGCCTTTCCTTCTGATCGCATCAGGCGCCCGGCACGGTACCATGCACGTAAGCCGACGCCCGCCTTCCGAGACCGGCGCCTCACTGCCTGCCGGGAATCCCTGCCATGACGACCGTTGCCATCTTCGTCGACACCCAGAACGTCTACTACACCGTGCGTGATGCCTACGCCAAACAGTTCGACTATCGCCGGTTCTGGGCGAAGGCGACGGCGGGCCGGGAGGTGCTGACCGCCCGCTGCTACGCCACCGATAAAGGCGACGCCAAGCAGCGCGGCTTTCAAAATACGCTGCGAACGATCGGCTTCGAAGTGAAGCTGAAGCCGTTCATCCAGCGTGCGGATGGGTCCGCCAAGGGCGACTGGGACGTCGGCATCACGCTCGATGCCATTGAGTTCGCGGCGCTGGCGGACGTCATCGTGCTGGTTTCCGGCGACGGCGACTTCGACCTGCTGGCGCGGAAAATCCGCGAGGTGCATGGCAAGCGCGTCGAGGTTTACGGCGTACCTCGGCTCACCGCCAATTCCCTCATCAATGCCGCGAGCCAGTTCATACCCATCGAGGGCGATCTGCTGTTGGGTTGAGCTGGCGCCGGCAATTGGCGGCCGGTGTCATCGAGCGAAACGTGAATGCCTCTATTTTAGCCGAGCTGATTGTCACCGGCATGGAATGCTCCACGAACGACCGAGGAATTCTCGACGGTTCTCGGTTGATAGTGCCAACGCCAAATCGAACTGCTCAGGAATCCTTACTCGTTCGATGACATCGGTGGGCCACCGCGCATCGCCGTCTCCTCACCGATGCACCCAGTCCAGATGCTCGAACGCGCCGCGGGCGTGATCCTCGCGGAATATCGCGTGATCGCGGCGCACGCGGTCGGCGGATTCGGTGGCAAATTCCACCATGTCTTCGATGAATAGTGCCGCCGGGCCGATGGCGTCGACGATCGCAGGCTCGACGTCGTAGTCGATCCTGCCGGACTCATCGGAGAGGGCGTGCACGCGGGCGAGCACCCCGCCGCAGATACGGGCGTACTCCTTCCACTCGCTCTTGGAGAGATCGTCGAGGTCGATATCGTCCCGGAACGGGGCGCGCTCCCGCGACATGTAGCTCTGCCCGTCGAAGCGAGCATGACCATAGAAGACATCGCCGCGCACGAGATGGACGGCCTGGGCATGGCTGATGCGCTCGGCAAGCGTGTCCATCTCGTAGACGGAAGGCGGTACCAGGCCGGAAAGGGCGGATCGCCGGGCCTGCTTGTACTCGATGATCAGGTCGTCCGTGCCGTCGCGTTGTGGGCCTTCGATCAGCACGTAGTAGCGGTTGAGCCCCAGCGAGGCGGTGCCCTGGTCGAGACGTATCGCCACGTCCTTCACGTGCATACCATTCTTATCTCGCTCTCGGGCACGTGCCGGCACGTCGATGTGGTTCTCCTCGATCAGCCGGTCGGTAATCGCCTGGAATTCGTCCCGGCGCGACGAGATCGGTATCAGCTTCTTGGTCGGGCGGAACCCGCTGCGTGTCTCGTCGAGATAGTCATCCATCAGCCACTCGGCGCGATTTTCGTCGGCGTCCTCGAATAGCTTGCGAATCAGCTTGGGGGCGTTGTCGAAGCGCATCTCTTCGTCCTGCTCGTGGCCGTCGCGGGCCAGGCGCTGCATCGCGTCGATGTAACCCTTCACGAAGTGGCGCACGACCTTGATCCGGTGCTTGTGCTTGAGCTCGCCTTCGGTTTCCGCGGCGATCATGAAGCCGACCGCGCCGCGCTTGATGTCCCAGGTGAAGGGGGCGTAATAGGCCTCGTCGAAATCGTTGACCGAGAAAATCGGCACGTTACTGGCGTTGGGCATGACGCCGAAGTTCTCGGGATGAACGTCGCCGAGCGCCAGCACGGTCGGCATCCAGGCATCGTCGCCGGCCATGTCGCGATAGAACAGCAACGCGGTGCCGCGAAAGAACGAGAACAGCGAATCCGACAGCTTGGCGAACTTGACGCCGGCTTCTTCGGAGCCGTTGGCGATGCGGGTCTGGTGATCTTCGCGCAGCGTCTGGCGCACGTGCCGACGACGCTCGAAGCCCGTCAGTACGCGCGGGCGCAGCACGAATTCGCCGTCGGCCACGGCTTCTGCCAGACGTTTGAACGTCTCGAAACGCGTCGCGACTTCGGGGGCCGGTTCCTTGGGCGCGGGTTCCTCAGATGAGTGCCGCTCCAGCGCCGCCGCCAGTTCTTCCTTGCTCATGGAAGAGCGTCCCGGGATATCACGCTGCTGAGCGCGTTCGTAAAGCGCTTGGCGCGTGGGGTTCGCTTGCTGGGTCATGGGCGCTCCTTGCCTGTCCGGTTTGCGTCTGATGTCGATGGATCGTGATGTGTCCAGCATGCCCGAGTTGAAGGGACAACGCATGTTTGCCCCTTGCAGCAGCGAAGGCGCCAGGTATCCGTCGAAGGAGCACCTCGGCGGACAATGTTCGACTAAAGTCACGATCTCCCGTCCGCTTTTCTGCGAGGGGAGTTGATACGCTACGTTCAAACGGTCTCTTTCTCATCGCCGTCTGCGGCGAGCGTCTTTTTCATCGCTCGCGAACCGAGCGTTTCTTTTCACCGCTCCCGAATCGAGCGTCTCTTTCATCGCTCGCGAACCGAGCGTTTCTTTTCACCGCTCCCGAATCGAGCGTCTCTTTCATCGCTCCCGAATCGAGCGTAAGGCGAATCCATGATCATTTCAGGCCCTTCCGATTACCGGCGCGCCGCTCAGCGGCGTGTTCCCCGGTTTCTGTTCGACTATCTCGACGGCGGTGCGGTGACCGAAAGCACCATGCGCGGCAACGTCGAGGCACTGCAGGCGATTCCGCTACGCCAGCGGGTGCTGCAGGGCGGCGGCACGCCGACGCTTGAAACCGACGTGCTCGGTAGCCGTTGGAAGATGCCCGTGGCGTTGGCGCCGGTCGGCGCCACCGGGATGTATGCCCGTCGCGGGGAAGTGCAGGCGGCGCGCGCGGCGGAGAAAGCGGGTGTTCCTTACACGCTCTCGACGGTGTCGGTCTGCTCGATCGAGGAGGTCGCGAAAGGCGCCCAGGGCGAGCTGTGGTCCCAGCTCTACGTGCTCAAGGATCGTGGGTTCATGCAGAACGCGCTGGAGCGTGCCTGGGCAGCCGGCATGAAGACGCTGGTGTTCACGGTCGACATGCCGCTGCCGGGCTCGCGCTATCGCGACCGCCACTCCGGCATGTCCGGACCTCACGCCAAACTTCGCCAGGCAGCTCAGGCGTTGATGCATCCCCGATGGGCATTCGATGTCGCGTTCAAGGGCAAGCCGCTGTCGTTCGGCAATATCGAAGCCTACACCGGCCGCCAGATGAACATGGACGACTACATGGGCTTTCTGGCCAAGAACTTCGACCCCTCCATCAGCTGGAGCGAGCTGGAGTGGATTCGGGACAGCTGGAAGGGAGACCTGATCATCAAGGGATTGCTGGACCAGGAAGATGCGCGGGATGCGGTACGCATGGGCGCCGACGGGATCATCGTCTCCAATCACGGCGGGCGCCAGCTCGACGGCGCGATCCCCACCGCCCAGGCGCTGCCACGTATCGTCGAGGCGGTCGGGGACGAACTGACGGTGCTGGCAGATTCCGGCGTTCGCTCCGGTCTCGATGTGGTCAGGATGCTGGCGCTGGGCGCGAAAGGGGTGCTGCTCGGCCGCGCTTACGCCTACGCGCTGGCGGCCGAAGGGGAGCGGGGCGTCTCGCATCTGCTCGAGCTGATCGCCGCCGACATGCGCGTGACCATGACGCTGATCGGGGCCCATTCGCCGGCGGATATCAGCGCCGATCATCTGGAATCGGTCGCGAAAAAGCTGAAGAGCGAGCAGCGCCCTGCGGTCGCGGAGCCAGATACAGCGGCGTTCTGACTGGTGGCGCTCGCGGGCGAGCGGTAATTCGCTGGTCGTCGACGCCAGTGCTCGGTAGACGACGTCAGCGAAGTCCCCGAAGTTGCCCAAGCGGCGCGGCACGGAAAGTCTGGCTTTTTCGGCGCTGAACGGTGATGTACTGATAGGCGAAAAAGTGCAGTTTCAGACGGTCTGCGTCATTGAACGCTACCGATATCGCGATCGGCTTCGGTACCCTCCAGCATCAACGTAGTTTCCTCGACTCGTAGAAAGCGCCCGTCTATATCCAGTTCCGCGAACAGGTAGACCTCCTGCACGACGTGGGTGCCGTCGCGTCGTGCAATGTAGACCCGGTGGCGGTCGGCGTAGCGGTTGCCATCCCGTAGTTCGTCCAGCATCTCGATTCGAGCCGATGCGACGATTTCGCGAAGTTTCCGCGCGTGGCGGGTAAATCCTGCGCGATCGTCCCAGCATCCGTTGGTGCGCTGGCGATAGGCGGGGCTGAAATGGCGGTCAATCACCGCTTCCAGCGGGAGGTCCTGGCGGTTGAGCAGTTCGTCTAGAACGGAATGGATGTTCGTAGCCGACATTTTGTTTTCCTCAATGTGAGCTGAAGTCGATACTCTAGGTGAACTGGAATGGCGCCTGTGTGCCATAAAGGACAATCGATACGCTTTTGGCGCCAACCATAAACGACCCGCTGATTTCACCGATTCAGGCTTCCGGCGATGATGGCCGGCTCTTGCTGGCGGTCTCGCGTCACGACGGAGCGCCTCGCACCACACCTCGCCACCAGCATGGCCGAGGGCAATTGCTGGGTGCGACGCGAGGGCTTCTGTCGATGGATGCAGGAAATAGCCACTGGGTGGTACCGGCCACACACGCCGTCTGGATATCCCCGAACGTGGCGCATCGATGCGCTCTCGCTATCCGAAGGCATAGCGAGAGTCCGCAAAGCAACCTGCGATGGGTCGCCACAAGCGCTTCGAAGGCGCGCCGATACTGTGTCGTCAGGCGCCGAAGCGATCGTTCAGAACGGCACCGGCGATGACATCGAACAGTCGGTCCGCACGGGGCGCGTGCGAGGGCTGCTCCCGCAGCCAGGCGAGCGCCGCGATGAGATCGAACAAATCCGCGCCATCCAGGTCGCCCCGGGCCTTGCCCTCGGCTTGCGCCCGGGCGAGAAGCGCCGTGCCTGCGGCTCGTAGCATGACGCACGAGGCATGAAGCGCGGAATCCGTATCCTCGATAGCGTCCATCATCAACGCGATGATGCCACGCTGGCTGTACGTGAACTCGGTGGTTTCCTGCATCCACGCGACGAGGGCTTCGTCGGCGGAGCTCGATTGCTGAAGTGCTTCAGCCCGCGCTGCCAGCGCCTCGAAGCTGGCGCGCAACAACGTTTCCAGCAAAGCCTCTCGCGTCGGGAAATGTCGATACAGCGTGCCCAGCCCGACGCCGGCCTTGCGCGCGATGTCGCGTAGTGACGCGTCGGCTCCCTGGTCGGCGAAGACCTCGCCAGCAACCGCAAGCAGACGGTCGTAATTTTTCCGGGCATCAACTCTCATCGGTAAGCCTTGACAAAGTGGAATAGTGCTCCGATTATTCGGAACACTGTTCCGTTAACGATAGCCCATTAGTGGCTCTGGAAAAAGTCATGCCCAATAAAACGATGAAAGCGATTCGCCAGTACCAGTTCGGCGGCCCCGATGTCCTGCGTTTCGAGGATGCACCAGTGCCAGCCTTGAAAGCGGGCGAAGTGCTCGTTCGCGTTCACGCGATTGGCCTCAATCCCCCCGACTGGTATCTGCGCGATGGCTATCGATCGCTACCGCCTGAATGGCAGCCGCAGCTGGATTTCCCCCTCATTCTGGGAACGGATGTATCCGGTGTCGTCGCGGCGGTCGCCGACGACATCGATGATTTCGCCATCGGCGATGAGGTGTATTCGATGGTTCGCTTCCCTGAGGGTATGTTCGGGGAGAGCCGGGCCTACGCCGAGTACGTCAGCGTGCCGGCATCGCAAGTCGCGCTCAAACCTGCCGGTATCGATCACGCACATGCCGCCGGGGCGCCGATGTCGCTGCTCACGGCGTGGCAGTTCATGGTCGAGCTGGGCAACCATGAACCCAATCCGCTTCAGTCGAGCCGTCACCAGCCAGTGCCGCTCGAGGGCAGGACCGTCCTCGTCAATGGCGCCGCAGGCGGGGTTGGGCACTTTGCGGTGCAAATCGCGAAGTTGAAGGGTGCGCACGTCATCGCCGTGGCGTCGGGCAAGCATGAATCGCTTCTTCGCGAGCTCGGGGCGGACGAGTTCATCGATTACACAAAGACACCGCCCGAAGATGTCGTCCGCGACATCGACCTGGTCATCGATGCGCTGGGGGGCCCGACCACGGGGCGTTTTTTGTCCACGCTTAAGCGTGGCGGCGCCCTGTTCCCGATCTACCCGCTGGGTTTCGACGGTGCCGAGGAAGCCGCGAAGCGGGGCGTCACCGTTTCGACAACCCAGGTTCGTTCGAACGGGGCTCAGCTATTGGAAATCGGACGCTTGCTCGATGACGGCACGATTCGCGTCGTCGTGGACAGCGTCTATTCGCTTGCCGATGCCCGCAAGGCCCACGAACGCGCCGCCGAAGGCCATATCCAGGGCAAGATCGTCTTGGCCATCGAGTAGAAAAAACGGGGTCAGGTTGCGCCAGTTCCGGCATGCCAGGCCCGGCTGGTGCCCCGTCGAGGGAGAGTGCAGATGTCCGCAAATTTCAAGCTACGTCACGGAACGGCGGAGTGGTTGCGCAGCGTCTATCCAGCGTTTCGGGTCGCCCTGAGTCGGTATCACCTCAACGCAACACTGCTATCTGCCTCAATCGAGACGCGGCGAAGTCGATGAAGGCGCGGACTTTTGCCGCGGCGCGGCGCCCCTCCACGTGCACGAGATGAACCGGCAGCGGGGCGGGCTCGTGCTCTTCCAGCACGGTCTGGAGAGTACCGGATTCGAGGTCGGGCCCCACCTGATACGACAGTACGCGACACAGGCCCCAACCTCGCCTGGCGATATCGATGGCCGCGGCCAGGCTGCTGACCGTGAGTTGAGGATTCACCCTGACGCTCTGCGTTCCGTCCCGCCCAAGTCGCCACTCGTCGAGGGGAGGCGTTGACCCGCTGGCAACCACCCGATGGGAAGCGAGATCGCCCGGCGTCTGCGGGCGGCCACGCGTGGCGAAGTAGCTCGGCGAGCCGCAGATGACGCGGCGGACCTGGCCGATCCGGACGGCGGAGAGCTCGGATGAGGGCAGGTGGCCGATACGCACGGCGATATCGAAGCCTTCCTCGACTAGGTTGACGATGCGGTCGACCATCAGCACGTCGGCGCGAACCCGCGGATATTCATCGAGAAACTCGGTCAGCAGCGGCGCGACGTGGATTCGTCCGAACTCCTGCGGACAGGTGATTCGCAGCTGCCCGACGGGCGTGTTGGCCGCGCCAGAGGCGATGTCGTCGGCGGCTTGTAGATGAGCGAGGATTTCCCGCACTTCCCCGAGATACGTTCGACCGACCTCGGTCAATCTGACACGCCGCGTCGAGCGGGTGAAAAGCCGCGCACCGAGCGCGGTCTCGAGCGTGTTGATGGCACGCGTGGCGGAAGGCGCGCTGAGCCCGGTGACGCGGGCTCCTTTGGCGAAGCTCTCGGCTTCGGCAACGGCGACGAAAACGTTGAGGGCCTGTAGGCGGTCCATGATGTAAAGCTTGGCTCGAGAGGGATGATAATTTCAGAATATAAAACAGTTTCTTTCAGAATGACCCTATTCTTCCGCTATTCGTGAGGTTCTAGAGTAACGACTTCGATCAACTCGATCATCATCGCGATGAAGGAGCTCGTCATGTCGAACGCTGACCTTAACGCCAATGCCCTCAACGACCAGCCCGTGAAGCTGTATCGCAATCCCAGGTCGGGCCACTGCCATCGGGTCGAGCTGATGCTCGCGCTGCTGGAGATCCCTTACGAAAACGTCGATCTCGATATGGCCAACGGCGCCCATCACGAGCCCGGCTATCTGAAGATCAGCCCGCTGGGGCAGGTGCCGGCGATCGAGGACAACGGCATCACGCTCTCGGATTCCAACGCCATCATCACCTATCTGGTCGAGCGCTACGGTGATCCTGCCCTCTGGATCGGTACCGAGCCGCTCGAAAAGGCGCAGGTGCAGCGCTGGCTCTCGATTGCGGCGGGCGAAATCGCCGCCGGCCCCTGCGCCGCGCGCCTTGTCACTGTGTTCGGTGCCGCGCTCGATCATGAGGCGGCGAAGACCAAGGCGCATAAACTTTTCGTGGTGATGGACGCCCACCTCGACGGCCGCGACTGGCTGGCGGCCGACCGGCCGACGCTGGCCGACATCGCGGGCTACAGCTATATCGCCCATGCGCCGGAAGGCGGCGTCGGTCTCGCCGACTATCCACACGTCCGGGCCTGGCTGGCGCGTATCGAGGTACTGCCGGGCTTCATCGGCATGGCGCGCTCGCCGGCGCTGGCCTGAGTCGAGGACGTTCGAACGGAGGTCGGTCATGACACACGAAACGATGCCTTCCCAACAGACGACTTTCCAGGAGACGCCGTTCCACGAAGGCGAAATCGAGGCGCAGCGGCGCGCCGGGGTGGCCGGTATCGCCAGCTCGGCCGGTCGTTTCATCCGCGATCACATGCCCGAGCAGCATCGGGCGTTTTTCGCCCAGTTACCCTTCGTCGTCATGGCCGCCGGTGATTCGCAGGGGCGCCCCTGGGTCACGCTGCTGGAGGGCGCCGAGGGTTTCATCACAACACCCGACGCCCGCACGCTGGCCGTGGCGGCAGCACCCGGCGGCCAGGATCCGCTTGCCTCGGCGATCGTTGCCGGCGCCGACGTGGGTCTGCTGGGTATCGAGCTCGCAACGCGTCGACGCAACCGGCTCAATGGAATCATTCGTGCGGCCGGTGACGATCTGAGCCTCGAGGTGCGACAGAGCTTCGGCAACTGTCCGCAATATATTCGCGAGCGCGAGTGGCGGCGCGTCGAATCTGCGGCCGCGCCGGACGCCACCGTCTCAAAGCAACTCGATAGCGGACAGCGTGCGCGAATCGCTGCGGCAGATACCTTCTTTATCGGTTCCGGTTTCGGTGTGAGCGCGAGTCGTGAGGGCGGGGAGGGTAGCGCTCGAGGTTACGACGCCTCTCATCGCGGCGGCGAACCGGGTTTCGTTCATGTCACCGAAGACGGGACGCTGCGAATCCCGGACTATGCCGGCAACAACTTCTTCAACACCATCGGCAATCTGATCCAGGATCCCCGGGTGGGGCTGCTGTTCGTCGATTTCGAGACGGGCGGCATGCTGCAGATTACCGGCCGGGCCCGCATCGATTGGGCGCCGCAGAAGAGCCAGGATCAGAGCCGCGACCCTGACGCCAAGCGCTGGATCGAAGTGACCGTCGAACAGGTCGTCGACCGCCCGGCTGCGCTGGCGCTACGGTGGCGGCGCGAAGACGAAGCCCCGCTGCGGCTGACGGTCGTTGGCAAAGTGATCGAAAGCGATCAGATCACCTCCTTCTATCTCGCCGATGCCGAAGGTCGCGCGCTTCCGCCCTTCGAAGCCGGCCAGCATCTGGCGGTCGAGCTGGAGATACCGCATCAGTCTATTTCGAACCGCTCGGGACGGGTCGGGCGCAGCTACTCGCTCTCGGGATCGCCATTCGCCGAGACGTACCGAATCAGTGTCAAGCGCGAGGAGAAGGGCACGGCCTCGCGTTTTCTGCACGACGGGATCGCGATCGGCGACCGGATCGCGGCACGCCCGCCGTCGGGCGAATTCGTCTTGCCCTCCCGACGAGGGCCGCTGGTACTGGTCAGCGCCGGCGTGGGCATCACGCCAATGCTCGCGATGCTGCACGCGGTGGTGGCGGAAGCGGAGAACGATCAACGTCCGGTCTGGTTCGTCCACGCCACGCGCCACGGCGCGACGCACGCCTTCCGAGCCGAGGTCGAGGCATTGATGGCCCAATCCGACAGCGTGACACGGCGAGTCTTCTACAGCGCCCCGCGCCCGAGCGATACGGCAGGCGTCGATTACGACATCGAAGGGCGAGTCACCGCCGACTCTCTGCTCGAACTCGGCGCGGGGCCAGAGGCGAGCTATCTGCTTTGCGGTCCGGCCCGGTTTCTCGCCGAGATCAGCGCCGGTCTCGAAGATAGCGGTGTCGATGCGGATCGGATCGATTTCGAGACGTTCGGCCCGGCGGGGTGAAGTGCGGAGATCAATAAAAACACCCCGAGGGAGGGATCCCGTCGGGGTGTCGTGCTAACGCATTACTGCCTCAAGTCATCATGAAATGACGACAGGTTCAGTTGGAATCGGAACCCTCGTTGGCGCCGGAGTATCCTTCCTTCGGCATCTCGGATTCTCCCCCGGTCGCATCTTCATTGGGCTGCATAGACGCTTCTTCAGTCGCGTCATCGTTGTCCCCTGTGGATTCACTGTCAGAGGACGCTGCGCTATCCGTCGCCGTGGTGGAGGTCCCGGCGGTTGTGCCTTGGCCCTGCGACGAGCCGGCACCGTCCCGCGTGACGCGCCACACCGCGTTGGTCAGATCGTCGGCGATGATCACCGAGCCATCCGGCGCCACGGTCACGCCGACCGGGCGGCCACGGGTGCGGCCATCATCGGTGAGGAAGCCGGAGACGAAGTCGATGGGGTCACCGGCAGGTTCGCCGTTCTGGAACGGTACGAACACTACCTTATAGCCCCTCGGATCCGCCCGGTTCCAACTGCCGTGCTCGCCGACGAACGCGCCGTCAGTGAATTCACCGCCGACGGCTTCGGTCGAGAAGGCGAGCCCGAGCGGGGCAACGTGCGAGCTCAAGCTGTAATCGGGCGCGATGGCCGATTTCACTTTGTCCGGATCTTGCGGCTTCACACGCGGGTCGACGTGCTGCCCCCAGTAGCTGTAGGGCCAGCCGTAGAAACCGCCTTCCTGAATCGACGTGAGATAGTCGGGGACCAGCTCAGGGCCTAGCTCGTCGCGCTCGTTGGCAACGGCCCAGAGTCGATCCGTGTCCGGCTGCATTGCCAGCGCCGTGGGGTTACGCACGCCGGTGGCGTAGGCGCGATGCGCGCCGGTCTCGGCGTCGATCTCCCAGATTTCGGCGCGGTCGACTTCCGCTTCCATGCCGCGCTCGGTGATATTGCTGTTGGAGCCGATACCCACGTAGAGCGTCTGGCCATCCGGACTTGCCGCCAGCGACTTGGTCCAGTGGTGGTTGATCTTCTCGGGAAGCGGGGTCACGACTTCGGGGTCGCCGCTGGCCTCGGTCTGACCTTCCTGGTAATCGAACCGGACGAGCGAGCCCTGGTTGGCGACGTAGAGTTCGTCATCGACCAAGGCGAGACCGTAGGGCGCGTCGAGGCCTTCGGCGAAGACCGTCTGCTCCTCGTAGGTGCCGTCCCCATCGCTGTCGCGCAGCAGCGTCAAGCGATCGCCGCCCTTGACCGAACTCTTGCCCTTGGCCTTGATCACGCCGGCGATGAAATCCTTCGGCTTCGTTTTAGGCGCGTGACCGCCACTACCCTCGGCGACCAGAATATCGCCGTTCGGCAGCACCAGCGTCTGGCGCGGAATCTTGAGGTCGGTGGCGATGGCCTTGATGCTGTAGCCATCCGGCACCGTCGGCAGCTTGTCATCCCAGGGCGCCTTTTCGGGCACGCCCATGTTGGGCAGAAGCCCCCGCTGCGGGTCGGGCAGATCCGGATTGGCGCCGTACTGTGGGTCCCCTTCAGCGGCGTTGGCGCCGCCGGCCAGCAGCAGGATCGAAAGCGGTGCGGCGTAACGCATGCGGGCAGATCGGTTGGTGTGTCTCATGAATGACCTCCGGTCTTGCGGCTGGTGAATCCAATCCAGATGGCGATAAGGGAAAGCACCGCGACGACGACCGACAGGACCAACCCGGTCGGCATCATCGCCCAGGCGTCCCTGGCGTGGACCAGCGCATTGATGAAGCCGAGAACCCAGGTCACCAGCAACAACACGAAGTAGAGTACGGAAAGGCCGCGACTACCGGCGGGTCGAAAGATCCCGATCAGTGCGCAGATCATCGCAAAACCACAGAACACCAGCCCGCCGGCAATCAGCCAGGAGGAAAAGGTGCTCCAGAGTATTTCGAAGCTCGTCGAGTACATGTAGTCGCTCAGGGCGGCCCCCAGGAATAGGGGAAAGGCGCCGGCAAGCAACATTCCATGGAGTGGATTCGGCCCGGTTCGGACGGGTCGTTCGGCAGTGGCTATCATGGCAAATTCCTTTTGCGGTCGGTCGCAGACGTCGCTCGAGCAGGGGATCCGCAGCGCGAATATCAGAGTGCCCGACTGCAGTGTAGTCGACTGGCGGGCAAGCGGGCATCAGTGCAAAATCCTGCGGTCACGATAATGCGACACAGGATCGCTACCGATCAACCGATATGCGAAGCGTTATGCCCCATCAAAAACCCAATCTGCCGACCAAGGTTTGTCCCGTTTGCCAGCGATCTTTCGCATGGCGCAAGAAGTGGGCGCGCGACTGGGAGAACGTCGTCTACTGTTCCGAGCGCTGCCGGCGCCAGGGGCGCGATTGATCGTTGGGACGATCCCGCACGCGGGATTGACCCACGTGATGGACGCGCCCCGACGAAGGCGGGATGATCCGACGGATATAAATGGACGATTCAAGAGATCGGTGACGCGCGGATGAAAACAATGGGCTCATGGCGGCAATGGTTGGTGGCCGTATCGATGTTGCTGGTTTCCGGTCTGTGTCTTGCGCAGGACGAGGGCGGCCAACAGTGGTACCGGGTCGATTCGCTCAATGCCGGGCTGAGCCAGACGTCGGGATCCGTTTCTCTCAGAACGCCCCGGGAAGCGATGCGCAGCTTTCGCGACCTGACTGACAAGGGCGACTTCGAGGCGGCGGCACATCTCCTCAATCTGGCCGATCTGACGCCGGCGGAGCAGCGCGGACGGGGTGCCGAACTGGCGCAGCAGCTCTCCGAGATATTTCAGCGGGGCAAGTCGATCCGGATTTCCCGTCTGTCGGGGCGTCAGGATGCTGCCATCGAGGATCCTACCGGAGAGAGCCCTCATGCCGGCGAGCCGCGCCGGGATATCGAGCTGGCGTCTCTCGAGGCAGATGGCGACACCTACGACATCCGGCTGGGTCGCTATCAGGTCGGGAACGAGGAGCCGGTCTGGCTGATCAAGCCCGAAAGCGTGGCAGCGATCCCGCCGCTCTATGAAGAGTATGGCCCGCGGGCGTTCGAGCGCCATATCCCCGAAAGCCTCAAGCACTCCTTCGGGTTGCTCCGTATCTGGGAGTGGATCGCCATCCCGCTGGTACTGCTGGGCATCGCGCTGATCGGCAAGGGCGTCTACCGGTTGATCGAAGTCGTGACGCGCTGGTTGCCTTCCGGCTCGCCGAGCATCTTCGCCAAGCAGATTCGCGGGCCTGTGGCGCTCATCGTGATGTCGCTGCTGACGCAGGCGCTGCTCGATTACGTCGTCTCCTTTTCGGCGGCGGCCACCATTACGCTGCGAGTCGTGCTGATCGCGATTCTGGCCTGGGGTACTGGGGCCGTCGGGTTGCGTCTGGTCGATACCATGATGCTGAAGATGACCCGACGTCTTGCCGGCCAGATCGACGATTCCAAGCCCCAGGACGATCGCAAGCTGCTGACCACGCTTTACGCGGTGCGGCGGATCATCATTCTGATTCTGGTGACGGCGGTCACGCTCTACGTGTTGGGGCAGATTCAGCTCTTCGAGACGATGGGGCTGTCGATTCTGGCTTCGGCCAGCGTACTCGCGGTGCTGGTGGGTGTGGCGGGTCAGGCCGTGCTCGGCAATATTCTGTCGTCGTTCCAGCTGTCCTTGGCGAAACCGATCCGGGTCGGCGATCTGGTGATGTTCGAAGGCCAGTGGTGTTACGTCGAGGGAATCTTCTACACCCATATTCGGCTGCGACTCTGGAACGAGCGACGGCTGATCGTGCCGGTCACCTATTTCGCGTCGAAAGCGTTCGAGAATCTCTCATCCAAGAGCACCAAGGAGTACCGGAGTCTGGCGCTGACGCTACACCTGAGCGCTGATATCTCGATTCTGCGGGACAAGTTTCTCGAGTACGCCAAGGCGGAAGACAACGTCATCGAGCATCACAAGCTGCTCTGCTGCGTGACCGACCAGACCGGTCCGGCGCAGACCGTGACCTGCTATCTGATGACGGTCGATCCGCTTTCGGGTTGGGCCGCCGAAGTCAGTGTCAGGGAGAAGCTGCTCGCCTTCATTCGCGACGAGCATCCGGAATGGTGGCCCAGAGATGTGGTCGTGATCAGCCACCGGGATATCGCCCGCGGGCACGCCACCGGCGATGAAGGAGAGACTGCGGCGTGAACGTCTGACGGTCCGTCCAGAGCTGAGATCAACGGCAGGCTTCCTCGCCGTCGGCCCACAGCCAGTACCCGGCCCCGAGCAGCAGTCCCGCGATCAGACCGGGCCCCGTCGCGGCGCCCGCCAGCACGGCCAGGTTCCAGCCGCCCGCCCCCATGGCGGCCGTTTCCACGCCGTAATGGGCGCATGCCTCATCGACGCCGGCATATTCATGCAGCGAATACTTGATGCCTTGCTTCACCCCAATGACCGCCAGCGCTGACAGGTACGGATCGCCGATGGGCGAGAGTATCGGGTTAGCCTCTGTATATCCGTGATCCAGGGCGTAGGCGGTGGTGGAGGCGTCCAGCGCCGTTCCCAGCCCGGGGCCGCGGGTCGTCGCGCAGCCGCTGAGTGTCACGGCCGTCAGTGCGGCCCCCGTGAAGAGTAGCGAGCGAGTCAGTGTCGAGCGTTTGATGGGGTAGTCCTCGGGTATCGGCCAAAGATTGGCGTCACGGTAATGGCAGAGCCGTCTTCCTGGTCGATGTCAGATGGACTCTTTCAGCCCGCTGATACCCAGACGATTCCGCACCCAGCGACCGCTGGATTCGCGGCTAGTCATCGGCCCGGCGGGTGGCAAGCTTTAATTAGGATTTGAGTTTTTTATCTAGATGTTTATATGTCACTGCCATGGCTGATATTTTTCTGCTCAGCGGCCCTTGGCAACTCGGCAACGTCATGGGAGGGGGCAGGGTCCCGGTAAGAGCGGGGCCTGAAAAGCTCATGCCTGGGCGAGCAGCCGGCTCGAACAAAAGCGGTTAAGCTCCAGATTCGATCGACGAGGGAGGCGGCGATATGCAGCACGATTTCTGGCAGGCGCGGTGGGAAAGCGATCAGCTCGGCTTTCATCTCGTCTTCGTTCATCCGATTCTCAAGCGCAACCTGGCGAGTTTCGGACTGCCGGCTGGTGCCCGGATCTTTCTTCCGCTCTGCGGCAAGACGCTGGATATTGGCTGGTTGCTCGATCAAGGCTATCGCGTGGTCGGCGCCGAACTGAGCGAGATCGCGGTCGCCCAGCTGTTCGAGGAATTGAAGGTCGAACCCGTGATTGATGAGTGGGCCGGTGGCCGGCGCTGGCAGCATGCCGGTCTGACTGTGTTTCAGGGCGATATCTTCCAATTGACGGCGCAGGATCTGAGACCGGTGGAAATAGGCCCGATCGATCTAGTTTATGATCGCGCCGCACTGGTGGCGTTGCCGCCCGCCATGCGCCCCGCCTACGCCGAGCAGATACTGGGGCTGAGCGATGCCGCGCCGCAGTTGTTGATCACCTTCGAATACGACCCCGCCGAAAAGGATGGCCCGCCGTTCCCGGTGCTACCCGCCGAAATCGAACGGCATTATGCCTCTCGCTACATGCTCGACGAGCTGTCGAGAAAAGACGTGCTTCAATCGTCGCTCAACTTTCGTGAGGCCGGCGTGACGCGATTCGTCGAAGTCGCGTGGCGGCTGTCGCCGAAACAGTCAGCGTAGAGCGTCGTCACCCACTCCAGAAAGACGCGAACTCTGGGCGAGAGCTGGCGCCGCTGCGGGTAGACCGCGTAAAGCGGCAGGGTCGGCTTTTGCCACTCGGGCAGAATTTCCACCAGCGCGCCGCTGGCAAGATGAGACGCCAGGCTGAAGCGGGGTAACTGGATCAGCCCGAAGCCTTCCACGGCGCTCACCGCGTAGCTCTCCGCATCGTTGACGGTCAGCCAGCCGCCGGTGGTGAAGGCACGTGTCTCGCCGTCGACGATCACGTCGAGGGTCCTGTCCGGGGCCTTGAACCCGGAGACGAAGTGAATGCCGTGATGGTTGCGGAGCGCTTCGGGCGTGCTCGGCGTGCCCATCCGTGCCAGGTAGGCCGGGCTCGCGCAGATGACCTGCTCCAGCGTCGCCAGGCGCCTGGCGATCAGGCTGGAATCCTCGGGTTCGCCGCTGCGCAGCGCGCAGTCGATCCCTTCCCCGACCAGATCGACACGTCGATCGCCCGTGGTGATGACCAGCTCGAGTGCGGGATAGCGCGCGTGGAAGGCGTCTAGCCGCGGCAGCACGATTCGGCTGGCGTGCGTGCCATGCAGCTCCACACGCAATACCCCCCTCGGGCTGTCCGCGACCGGCTGCAGAATGGCCTCGGCATCCTCGAGTTCCGCCAGAAGATGCACGCAGCGTTCGTGGAAGGCCTCGCCTTCGGGTGTCGGGCGGACCTGACGCGTGGTGCGTTCCAGCAACCTCACACCGAGCCGGGCTTCCAGTTGCTGAATCGCCAGCGTCGCCGTGGCACGGGGAATATCCAGCGCGTTGGCCGCTCGAGTGAAACTGCCGCTTTCCACGATGCGCACGAAGAGCGTCATCGCCTCGAATCTGTCCATCGATATTATTGGCCTGTGCTGAATAGTGTTGGCAGATTAGTCGATTTATTCATTTCAAAGAAACACCAATACTGGCTTTGGTTCGCTTGGCCTGTTCGCCCGCAAAGCGCTGTTGCCAGGTATGTTCCTGAAATCACTGTCTACCGGAAAGCAATAGGAGTCGATTGATGACGAATACCGTACAAAAAGTCGCCCTGGTCACCGGCGCCTCTCGGGGCATCGGCCGTGCTATCGCGCTGCAGCTGGCCGCCGATGGGTTCGCCGTGGTGGTCAATTACGCCGGCAACAAGACGCTCGCCGAGCAGGTCGTTGCCGATATCGAAATCGAGGGTGGCCGCGCTTTGGCGGTCCAGGCCGATATCGCCGAGACGAGCGCCGTCACGCAGTTGTTCGAGCAGACGCTGGCGACATTCGGGCGGCTCGACGTGGTGGTCAACAATGCCGGCATGATGCAGATGGCAACGATGACCGCCGACAACGTCGAGATTCTCGACAGGACGCTGGCGACCAACCTTCGTGGCAGCTGGCTGGTGATGGCGAAGGCCGCCGAGGTGCTGCAAGAGGGCGGACGCATCATCGCGTTCTCCTCCTCGGTGCTGGGCAAGTCGTTCCCCGGCTACGGCGCCTATATCGCCAGCAAGGCAGGCGTCGAAGGCCTGGTAAAAGTTCTGGCCAACGAGCTGCGGGGTCGCGAGATCGCCGTCAACGCCGTGGCGCCCGGGCCGGTGGGCACTGAGCTGTTCTTCGAAGGCAAGAGCGAAGAACAGGTCCAGTCGATCGCCAACCTGTCACCGTTCGAACGTTTGGGCCAGCCGGAAGAAATCGCCGACGTTGTCTCGTTTCTGGCCGGGCCGCAGGGCCGCTGGATCAATGGTCAGATCCTGCGCGTCAACGGCGGCATGGTTTGACGCCATTCAATGGAGAATCCTGATGCCATTTGCTAACTATAAACTTCCGGTGGGTCTTCTCGATCACGCGCGTAAGGAAGAGATCATTCATCGCACGACAGCAATGTTCGTCGAGTATTTCGGTGAAGCGGTTCGCCCCTACACCATGGTGTTGGTGGAGGAGGTCGCCGATGGTGGCTGGGGGCGCGCCGATGAAACCTTGACGCTGGAGAAGATGGGCCTGGTGCCCGGCAAGGAATCTCCTGCCCCTGAGTGAGACCACGCCGCCGGTCACGACCGGCGGCGTTTCGCACGACCTCATTGCACTCCAGACGTTCGAGATCGCCGAACCCTCATGCTCGACAGATACCGGTATGATCGTCAACGACGGGGCATCGCAGAGAATATCGGAAAAATTCGCTTCTTCCTGCTGGAGCGCGGAGGCCGCGCGCGCCAGGCTCTCAAGTATCACGATCCTCGCTTTCTCGACTACGGAATAACGGCATGACCGAAGAAGAGCTTTCCACTCTCTACCGACGCTATATCGCGTGTCTCAATGGACAGGATTGGCCGAATCTAGGCGTATTCGTCGATGATGACGTACATCACAATGGCCGCCCAATCGGGCTCTCGGGTTACCGTGAAATGCTGGAAAGGGACTTCTCGGAAATCCCCGACCTTCACTTCGAGATTCAGCTGCTGATTGTTGACGCGCAAAGCGTCGCCAGCCGGCTTCGCTTTCACTGTACGCCCAGAGGAAACTTCCTCGGCCTGCAAGTGAACGGCAAGAAGGTGCTTTTTACCGAGAATGTCTTCTACGCCTTCAACAACGGAAAAATTGCAGAGGTTTGGTCGATAATCGACAAGCTGGCGATCGAGGCCCAACTTTGAGGGTTGTCGTATTTGGGTATAGAGAGCTGATGGTTGGCAGGACGACGCGCCTAGGCCCGTCACTTTGATGCAAATGATGGAACGCCGCCGACAATCGGCGGCGTTCTATCATCTGTGCTTAGCGCTTAGCTAGAAGCGGGCGTCGGCGTTCTAGCGAACAGGCGAATCATCAGGGCGCCCAGTGCCGATACCGTGGCCAGCGCGATCACGCCCGGCCAGCCCCACGCACCGAGCAGGTAGCTGCCTAGCGCGGACCCTACCGCCATGCCGATGAAGACTAGCGTGAACATGACCGCGTTGAGCCGGCTGCGAGCGGCGGGGTCGAGCCCGTAGATCAACGTCTGGTGGGAGACGAGCGTGGCCTGGATGCCGAAATCGAAGCCCAGCGCGCCGATTACGATCAGTCCCAAAGCCCATGGTGCCGACAGCCAGGGTTCGGCGGCCATTGCCAGAAACGAGACCACCACGATCGCGCTGCCGATCCGCGTGACCTGATGCGGGCCGCGGCGATCGGCCATGCGACCGGCGAGCGGGGCAGCCAGTGCTCCGGCGGCGCCGGCCAGCCCGAACGCCCCGGAGACCGCGCTACCTAGTTGATAGGCGTCGAGCAGATGGATCGAGAGTGTCGACCAGAAGGCACTGAAGGCGACCGAGAGCAGCGCCTGCGCGGTGGCAGCGCGACGTAGCTCCGGCTGATCACGCCAGAGGTGATAGAGCGTCGCCAGCAGCGCGCGATAGCTGAGACTCGAGGTCGACTCGAAACGCGGCAGGCCACGCCACAGCGCCACGCCGATCAGCACGATCAACCCCGTGGCGATGAAGAACATGGCGCGCCAGCCCAACGCCTCGGCCACCACGCCGCTGACGACACGCGACAATAGAATACCTAGCAGCAGGCCGGTCATGACGGTGCCGACGACCTTGCCGCGCTCGCGGTCGGCAGCCAGCATGGCGGCGGCGGGCACGATGTCCTGGGCGATGGTGGCGGTGAGGCCCACGGCCAGGCTAGCCACCAGCAGCGTCGCGATCGACGGCGCCAGCGCGGTTGCCAGCAGCGCCAAGGCCAGCAGCGCGGCCTTGAACACGATCAGCCGGCGGCGATCGACGCGATCACCCAACGGAATCAGCAACAGAATACCCAGCGCGTAGCCGAGCTGCGTCAACGTCGGAATCAGGCCTGCCGTGCGCGCGTCGATATCGATATCCGTGGCGAGAATGCCGAGCAGCGGCTGCACGTAGTAGAGCGACGCCACGCTGAGCCCGGCGCTGATCGCCAGCAGGATGATCAGGCGGCGCGGTACCGATGGAGGCTGAGCGTGCTCGTTCGAGGGTGAAGCCGAAAGCGTATTCGTCGCGCTCGGGGATGAAGGCGCCATGACGGAGTCCTGAGTGACGGGTTGGGGTTTGGAGAAGATTCGCCGCGGGGTTCGCGGTCAATCCACTGAAGACTGGCGACGCCGTTGCTGCAGGATCAACCGTGCGGCGACCGCCGCTGCGATCAAGCCGGAAGCGGCAGCCACCATCATCGCCCAGCGCGGTCCGGCGTGGTCGGCCAGCCAGCCGACGATCGGGGCGCCGAGCGGCGTGCCGCCCATGATTACTGCCATCCGCAAAGCCATGACCCGTCCGCGCATGGCAGGGTCGGTCGTCAGCTGCATCAAGGCGTTGGACGCCGTATTGAAGGTCAGCGCGGTGAAGCCGGTCAGCGTCAGCATGGCGGCGAAAACGACCACGTTGGGCGCCGCCCCCGCGAAGGCGCAAAAGACGCCGAAAGCGAGAGTCGAGACGGCCAGTAGCCGCATTTTCGGCTGTTCGCGACGGGCGGCCATCAGCGAGCCGCCCACCGAACCGATCGCCAGGGCCGAGGTGAGCACGCCGTACTGGTCGGCGCCGCCGTGGAAGATGGAGACCGACATCGTCGAGATGTAGATCGGAAAATTGAAGCCGAAGGTGCCGATCAGAAACAGCATGACCATCATCGCCTTCAGATCGGGGCGGCGCCACACGTAGCGGAAACCTTCCAGCAGGCCGCCAGCGCGGCGACCGGGCTTCAGTGAGGTGTAGAGCTCGCCGGTGCGCAGCAGGAACAGCGAGCCAAGCACCGCGGCGAACGAGCCGGCGTTGATCAGAAACACCCAGCCGGTGCCGATGGCGGCGATCAGAATACCGGCCACTGCCGGGCCGATCATGCGGGCGCTGTTGAACGAGGTCGAGTTGAGCGCGACGGCGTTGGCGAGATAGCGCTCGCCAACCAGGTCATTGACGAATACCTGGCGAGCCGGGCCGTCGAAGGCGGTGACGCAGCCGAGGCCGAGGGCGAACGCATAGACCTGCCACAGCGTCACTGCGCCGGTGATGGTGACCAGACCGAGACCCAGCGCCAGCAGGCCCAGCAGTGCCTGGGTCAACATGATCAGCCGACGGCGGTCGAAGCGGTCCGCCGCGTAGCCGGTGAAGGGCAACAGCAACAGCTGCGGGCCGAACTGCAGTGCCATGGTGATGCCCACGGCGCTGGCGTTGTGATCGGTGAGTACCGTGAGCACCAGCCAATCCTGGGCGACGCGCTGCATCCAGGTGCCGATGTTGGAAACCAGCGCGCCGGCCGTCCAGACCCGGTAGTTGTAGATTCGCAGCGAGCGGAAGAGGCGAGTATCGCTCATGGGGGAGACGACAACCGAGACGCGACGCTAGAACGCTCTAAACGGCTCAGGCGCTCACGCATTCGGTAGGTGTAGGCGATCGCGCCGATTGCGCCGACGAGATAGATACCGGTGGAGTAGGAAACATAGCTCTCGAAGGCGTTGACCACCGCCCAGAACAGGAAGAACAGCGCGAGAAAAATGGCGATATCGGTCGGCATCAGACGACGTTTCCAGCTCGTCCAGGCGGCGGTTCCGACCGCCGCGATGGTCGTCACGTAGAGAAGTGCGCCCACCGCGCCGTTAGCGATGAGCAGCGTGACGTAGCTGCTGTGGAAGTGGCGCAGGCCGCTTCGCTCGACCACCGCGCCCAGCGTCGTATCCTCAACGGGATTGGTGCTTTCCAGCAGCAGAGGAATGTGGCTCTTGGGCCCCCAGCCGAACCAGGGCTTTTCCTGAAATAGCTGAAACGCGTAGTGCCAGGCATGGATGCGGAAACCGATACTGCTGCTCGGAACGGCACTGAGATCGCCGCGCAGGACCGCACCGATCACTTCGTGCTCGGCGCTCAGCCGCTGAACGATACGGTCGCCGAAAGCCATGGCCACGGCGAGCGTGATCAGGATGCCGCATAGGATCGCGACGATCAGGTAGCGGTTCAGATTGCCCTGGTCGGTCAGCCCGCGGCGCCAGGCCAGAAGCGCGCCCAGCAGCGCCACGCCGACGACCACCAGGATCCCCAGCCAGGCCGCCCGCGTCATGCTGAAAGTCCAGGCGGCGACAGCCCAGATCGCGATCAACAAAAAAGCAGACCGCGCCAGGCCTTGGCGCCATCCGTGCGAGTTCGCGGTGGCGCGAAAGAAGCGCCGCGCGAAGCAGGCCTGGGCGATCATGATGACGCCGGCACAGACGCCGGCGTGCTGCCAATTCTTGAATCCCAGCGTGGGGCGCTCGCCTGCCGCCATGAGCTGCATCAGTTCGTGGGGTGGCTCCCCGCGGACCAGCGATCCGACCACCATACCCACGATCAGCACGGCCAGTGCCGCAAGCGTCAGCGAGGTTCGCCCGGCCAGAATCCAGGCGATGGGGAGAATCATGAAGACTTTCGTCAACCCCCGCATATCGTCTATCTGGCCGCCGGCATAGTCGGGAAACAGCGCCATCGCTGGAGGCAACGTGACCAGCTGAACGAGTAGCCATAAGCCCAGCAACACCCATAACGGGTCGAGAAAAGCGCTACCGCGCCTTGGCTGGCTCGCCAGGGCGACGACGTAGGTCAACATCAGCAGCGGTTCGAAACTGCGCGAGAAATCGAAGGCCAGGACCCAGGTCGATAGATAGCAGAAGAGCGAAATCAGGCCGATGGCATGGCACCAGCGCGTCGTTTTGTTGGCGTGCCAGGCAATGGGCAGTGACGGTACGAGCATGGGGTGTTCCGGGAAACGGATAGGGCGGCTGCGGTGTGCGACGAGCTTGGGATGTGGCACCATGTTAGCTGCTTGTTACGCGCGCCGATACTCGCTGTGACATTATTCAGAGGCCTCGCGCGGCATGGTCTGCGCGTCCCGTGACTTCCTCCGAAGACGAATATTGGCTCCAGGAACCGCATGGCAGTAGTGATGCGGCCGACGAGGGTAACGAAGGAAAGACGGTATCGTCTGGCTGCCTTGGCAAGGTTTCGAGAGAGCCCAATGCAACGTTTCGCAAGCAGGTGGTTTACAAGAAGATGCTGACGATAGTGGTCCCTGTCTATCGTCAATGGCAGATGGTGGAAAAGCTACTCGAATGTCTGCGTGGTCAGACGCTGCCCGTTGATCGCTTCCGGATCGTGCTGGTCAACAACGAACAGGACTTCGATGCCAGTGGCTTCGTGAAGGGTAATGTCGAGGTGCTCGAATGCCGCACCCCCGGTTCCTACGCTGCCCGCAATCTGGCCGTGGATCGCTGGATCGACGAAACGCACTGGTTCGTCTTCACCGATGCGGATTGCCAGCCGGAAAACGACTGGCTGGAGCAGCTGTTGGCGGCTATCGATGATTGCGGAGAAGATCCGGGATTGATCAGCGGGGACGTCGTCATGGTCCCCAGCGATCCGCATCCGGGCTGGGTGGAAATCTATGATCTGGTCAAGGGCATTCCTCAACGGGAGTATTCGGAGCGAGGGTTTGGCGCAACCGCCAATCTTGCGGTTGCGGCCGACGTCTTTCGCCATGTCGGCGCTTTTGATGCTGCTGCCTTTTCCGGCGGCGATCGGCTTTTCTGTCTCAAGGCGCGACGTCGTGGTTACGCGCTGAAATATCAGCCGCTCGCCCGCGTTCATCACCCCGCACGATCCGGGTTCAATGAAGTTCTGCGTAAAACGTTTCGGGTAAGAGGGGGGCAGATCACCCGCAGTCGAGGCTGGAAACGTTGGGCCAGAATCGCCTATGCGCTCGCGCCGCCGTTGTTACCATTGAAGCGGCTATGGTGCCGACGCGATCAGCCCAGGCGCTACCGCCTAATCGCCGGGGTGATACAGTGCCGGCTCTGGATGGCAGAGATGCCGGAGATTTACAGAATTCTTAAAGGAGGGCCGGCTGAGAGACGCTGAATCGACCAGTGATCTCTCATCGAGGCCCATCCAAGACTTGCCAAGGAAGGAACAGAGCCATGCTGGCGATCGAAAAGGCCCTTTTTCTCAGCCTCTGTAGCGGCCTTTCGGCCGGCTACCAATGGCGCAGGCGGCTTGCCGCTCCCGTGTCCGACGATCGCATGCCGCCGACCGTCCTGCTCGACGGCCGTCAGCTTGCGGAGCTGGCGGCGCTTTATCGTCAAGGCGACGCCGAGGCACTGGAGATCGTCCGGAGTCTGCAGGCGCGCGCCGACGCCATTCTCGAGCAGCCAGTCGTGCGTGTGACCGACAAGGGTCCGGTGGCGGGCGGCGAGTCCTCCATCGGCGAGGCCCCCAACGGCGAGTCCTCTAACGACTATCGCAGTCTGGCCAAGTACTGGTGGCCCGATCCGGCATCAGATGACGGGGCGCCTTATGTACGCCGCGATGGCGAGGTCAACCCCGCCTGTTACGCCGATCATTTCGATGCCAGCCGAATGGTATTTCTGGCGGAGTCGCTCCAGGTGCTCTCTCTTGCGACCTGGTTCACGGGAGACGCCGCGTATCGTGAGCGCGCCGTCGCACAGCTCGAAGCCTGGTTCGTCACCCCCGAGTCGCGTCAGTCTGCGCATTTCCAGTTCGCTCAGATCATCCCAGGTCGATCTGCCTTACAGCCGAGCGGCCTGATCGAAGCGCGGCACCTGATCTACGTCACCGAATCGATCCTGCTGCTGGAAGGCGCCGACGCCTTGCCGGCATCGCTCTCGGCAGCGCTGAGAGAGTGGTTCCGTGAACTGCTCGCGTGGTTTCGGACCAGCGACAAGGGGCTGGCCGCTGGCAAGGCGAGTAACAATGTCGCGCTTTGGTACGATCTGCAGTGTCTCGCTTACGCCTGGTTCGTGGGTGACGATACGCTCGTGCAATACATCGCGACCGAGGTGGCTGTCACGCGGCGGGAAGATCAGGTCGACCTCGACGGTTCGTTGCCGGCCGAGCTCGATCGCGCCAACCCGATGGATTACGTCGCCTTCACGCTGGCGGCGATGTCTCAATTGTCCCGGTACGGCGATGCAACGGGCGTGCCGATCTGGAGTCAGACCGACGGCGACGGACGAAGCTTCCAGCGCGCGCATGAGTGGTTCATCCAGCAGGCCGAGGTCAAAGAGAGTCATGAGGCCAGTCAAGGTTTGCTGGGCGAGGCAAGATCCTCGGATCAGCAGGATCAGGTCGTGTCGCGACTCGGCGAAACCGGAGACCTGGTTCTGCAACTGGCCATGGTCAATCGGCTGGCGGATGCGCGTCGGCGGATGCTCGAGGTTCGAGATCGACAGACGAAACGGAAAACGGTGCGCATTGCAGAGCTCGAGCGAGAGCTGGCAAGCAGCGAGAAAAAATTGAAGACGCTGACGCAAAAGCAGGGAAAGGAAGCGGAACAAATCATGGAAGAGAACAAGCAAGCCAGCGCTCGTCTGGAGCGATTGGAGAAAGAGCTCGTCAAGGCGAGAGAAGCGCGTATCAAGGAGCTTCAGGACGTCATTCATCGCCAGGAGGAACAGGCCCGCGATGGTGAGAGGCAGCGCGAGCTCCAGCAGCAGGTCAAGGATCAGAAAGAGAAACTGGCCCAGCTCGAAACGAGATTTCGAGACGCCAAACGTCAGTTCGATACGCGGCTGGCTGAAGCCGAGACGGCAAAGAGCACGTTTTCGACCGAAAATGACCGGCTCGAACGAGAGCTCAAACAGCAGCAAGGCGATTATCAGAAGCTCAAGCTGGCCCAGGATGCCGATCGCCAGCAATTCAAAGAGAAAGAAAAGCGGTTCGGCGAGCTGCTAAAGAGCAACGAAAAAGAGCTCGAGAAGCTGCTCAAGGCGTTCCGGGAGCGCCCCAAAGCGAGTGCAGTCGATGACGCGAAGCAGCGCGAAGAGATCAAGAAGCTCAAGCAGGAGTTACGAGGCCAGCAGCGCAAGGTGGCACGTCTGCAGGAGAGCGCGGATCGACAGAAACTGCGTGCCGATTATTTCAAGGAACGCAGCGACAAGATTCTGAAAAGCCGTTCCTGGCGCATGACCGCCGTCCTGCGCAAGCTGACCGGAGGTGATTCGGGAAAAAAGCGCTGACCCGGACAGGAGAGTCAGCGGGTGACACTTCAGTTCGGGAGTCCGTTTCTCGTTCGGAGAGCCCGGCCATTGGCGCCCAGTCAGTACGGGGTGTCGAACGCATGTTTCGCGGGGAGCAAGAGGAGCCCGCTGCATCCCAGTCGGTGGCCGTTCTCTATCGCGTCCTGGACCAGAGCACGCTCGGCGGGCTAACTGGCGCGGGGGCCCTCGAGTGCCTGCATCATCTGCTCGACAACGAACCCGGCGAGACCCGAATCGCTCGGGATTGGGTCATGGGCCGGTTCGAGGACCGCACGTTGCGCCCGGCGTTTATCGCCTGTCTGGAGCAACATGGCGTGCGCTGGATCGATGCCGGTGACAGCGCCGCGCGTTGTGGCACCCATCACGTCGCGGATGACGCGGCGCATCGCTATGACAGCACCGCGGGGCGGTTCGTTCCCGATGCCAAGCTGCTGGGTTTTCTCGATGCTCATGCCGATCGAGCGTTTGAATGGCTGATGATCTGGCCATGGGATTGCGCGCTGCCGGCGGTGGCGGAACGAGATCTGCTGCTGGATCTCGCCCAGTCCAGCCACGACGGCTTGCACCTGTCACTGCTTCGCCGA
Source organism: Salinicola halophyticus (assembly GCF_003206695.1). GTDB lineage: Bacteria > Pseudomonadota > Gammaproteobacteria > Pseudomonadales > Halomonadaceae > Salinicola > Salinicola halophyticus. The sequence continues at coordinate 309,844 of NZ_PZJN01000006.1, forward strand.
AGTGTCGCCGGCGCCGCGGGAAGTCAGGAGCCGGATTTCGCCTGGAGCGGCATGATGCTGCCGGTATTGCCGCGACGCTTGGGGGACGAAACTCTTGTGAGTGTGATGACCGATACGAGCGTTGCGGGCCATCGTGCCGGCTGGGCGCTGGAATCGACCAGCGTGGCTCATCTCCACTCGCCATCTGATGTTCGCTCGGCGGAGATCGGGCGGGCCGAAACGTCATCGTTTCATTTCGGTATCTGCCTGCGGGCCAAGGCCTGCTCCCAGAATTGGGCGCTGACCTGTCAGAATCTCGAACGCACGCTCGAAAACCTCGCGCGTCAGCGCTCACGTGATTTTCGCGTCTGGATTGCCGCTCACGAACGGCCCGAGATTCGCACTTTCGGCCTGAACGTCGAGTATGTCCTGGTCGACTTCGAGCCTCCGATTCGTGCCGACGGCACGTTCGGCAACGACAAGCGCCGTAAGCGCAATGCCATTGGTGAGGCGCTGAAAGCGCAGGCAAGGGGTGGTTTCTATTACATGCAGCTCGATGCCGACGATCTGCTCGATCCTTCGCTGGTGTTGGCCGTGACGAGCGACGACAACCGCCGCGGCTACCTAATCGAGAACGGCTATATCTTCGACTATGAGAAGCGCGCCGTCGCCCGCTGTAGTGAAGAAACCGTGCCGTTCTGGCATCAGTGCGGTTCGAGCGCGGTGCTCTTTTTCGAATCCGATGACTTCAATCGAGACGGCGAAGACGAGAGCTATTTCGAGCGCCAGCGGATGCATGAGCAGTTTGCCGCTCTCGCCCAGATCAAGGGCAGGCCGCTGGCCTCCTGGGTCGACAACATGGCGCTGTATCTCGTCAATCATGGCGAGAACCAGTGGTCGAACTATCGCCATGAGAATGACGGTCGCGCCAACAGCAAAAGCAAATTCGTCCATCGATATAAGCTCGAATCGCCCGCGGCGCTCGATATTTTCGCGCTGCGCTACCCGGAGCTGGATCGACGCGAAGTCGCCGTCGATGGAACCGACAGGGAAGTGAGAACATCATGAGTCAGAGTCCAAAGACGCCGTCCGCTCAAGACGTGCTATGGGATTCGATCGAGGCCGAAAATTCCGGCCGGATCGCTCAGCTGGAAAGCCAGATCCAGGCCTTGAAGGCATCGAAAGCGTCCGGCTTAGCGCAAAGGTCGAATAAAGCCCTGGCCGAGGAACTCGACGAACAGCACCAGTCGTTGACGAAACTGGAAGACGAACTGGCTGACGCCGCCCGGCGATTCGAGCGGCGATTCGATGCCATCGCGATGATGGACATCAAGCCGCGCTTCCCTGAGACGTTGAAGAAACAATACAGAGCGAGCGCGCTGGCGACAGAACCGGACGATTTCGTTCTCTACCGTATCATCGGCAACGATCTTTATCCCCGCCATCGCAAGGGGCAGTCACGCGACAACCTCAGATTCATTCTGGAAAACGAGCAGCCTCTCGAGGGCTGCAAGAAGCGCTGGGTTGTCAATCGTATTGCCGATCCGGCGGAAGAATCCGCCATTCTGACGCTGCTGGAAGCGCATCATCAGGAGTGGATTCACATTCCGTTTTCGGCCGAAGAGTACCGCCGGATTCCGCTCGATTTCGATTGTCTGCCTTCGCCGGGCTATCTGGCCAGTGCCGAATTCGCCAAGCTCGGGCCTGAGCAGCGCCAGCGACTGCTGACTGCGCTGTACCGGTTCAAGAACAACTACGTCATGAACAATAACGGCGCGCGCAACCGGGCGCTGGAAGCGGGACTCGGCGAGGCCAAGTGGGTGCTGCCATGGGACGGCAACTGCTTTCTGACGCCGCGTGCGTGGAACCGTATCGTCGAGGACGTGCGCGAAAGGCCCTGGCTCGCCTATTACGCCGTACCCATGACGCGTGTGTTGGACAATCAGCGGCTCGTCGATGACCACTTCGAACCCGAAGCCGTCGAAGAACCCCAGCTCATCTTCCGCAATGACGCCGATGAGCGTTTCAACGAAGCGTTCTGCTACGGGCGTCGGCCCAAGGTCGAGCTGTTCTGGCGTCTGGGCATCCCGGGCAAATGGGACCGCTGGAAGGACGACGCCTGGGAGCAGCCACGCCGGGAACTGGGGCCGGAGGCCGGTCAGTTCGGTGTCGCCGGCTGGGTCGCCAGGCTCTATTCCGGTATGGGAAGTCTGGAGATAGGGACACGTCAAAGCGCAAGAGCACGATATCTGGTTCGTCAGGAGGCCATATTGAGTGCCCTACAATCGTTGGATTACGGAGCGTTTGTTCCAAATGCCGGTATATCGACTATTAAGACGAAAGGTGTCGACGAACTCCAGCGCTATGCTGAAAAATGCGACTTGAGTCTCAATCACTGCGTTGAACGTGCAGGCCGTATTGTCAGCGACGTTGATAAAAATGAAGCATCATTTTTGATAGAAGGTAAGGATTTTCTTCAGGACTCTTTGGTGCTGAGTTTGGCTTGGTCAAGTACGCAAGATTTTCAGTATCTAAAGTCGGCGGCGAAGTTGTATCGGAGACATTTTTATTGCTGTACTCCGAGTACGGACCTGATTCCCGAAAATAGTCTGGATGTAACTCTTGAGTTGCATAAAACACATTTGGCCGTTGGTGGTCTTGAGGCTTTGGCGTACTTCCAGGTCGTCACGATACTGGTGCAAAACGGCCTTCTAAGCCCGATCGAAAAGGAAATATTTGACCATAGCTTAGCTGCTTATATCAATCGCCTTTGGAATGATAAACTAAGAAGAGTGCCGCAGCATTTTGCTCCTGATTTGCTGCTAGAAGACGATCTTAGATTGTTGAGGTTGTTGTCTGATACTGGCGAATATTCCAAAGGCAGTGCTGTTGTTATAGAGTCTTTATCCAGCTTTGATTCTATTATTGCTGAAGATGGCACATTGCCAACGTTGTTAAGTGTTCGTAATTCCCGATCTAGTGTAGCCAAAATATTACGGACGGGTGTGGATTTGGCCGCAATAGCGGAAGTCTTCGGTATCAATTACCTTGAGCAGAAGCTATCGAATGGACGGTCTTTATCAGATAGTCTCAAGTGGTTCCTGTCTTACGGTAGTGATAACTGGCCATTCTGTCAGCGTGACGAATTCGACCAAACTTTGCTTGATCCGCTCCAGGCGGCTTTGAAGAACAGTAGCTTCCGTTAGTGGGAACTATCATGGCTAAGAATATATGGTTTGCCCTGAAGCCTCAGGATTAACGACTGGGCGATTTACTAGCCCGCTTTTCTTCAAGAGGCTCTATGTACAGAAAACTGGCAAGGATGCTGAGTGAGCGGCTCAAGAAGCGCTATCGGGTGGCGCGTCGGCTCTACGAAAAGCGCAATCGTCCGACGCCCGCTGATCGAGGCGCGCCCCCGGTTGCGGCTGAGGGAAGCGTGTTGGCGAGCGACGGTGCCAAGCCGTTTCGCTTCGTGCTGTATCGGATCATCGGCAACGATCTGGAGCCGCGACACGCGCGCGGGCAGTCACGCGACAATCTGCGTTTCATTCTGGAGAACGAGCCGGCGCTCGAGGGATGCGAGAAGCGTTTCATCGTCAACCGCATCGTCAATCCCGATGAGCACGCGGCGATCGTGGAATTGCTCGAGTCGAACGGTCAGTCCTACATCGACATTCCCTTCGACGAGCAGACGTACGCGTCTACGCCGTGGGACTTCGAGGGGTTGTCGTTTCCCGGCTTTACCCGATCTGATGATTTCCACGCGCTGAGCGAGGCAGAAAAGGGCCGAGTGATGATGCGGCTCTATCGCCACCGCAACCTTTACGTCATGAATAACAACGGTGCCCGCAACGTGGCCCTCGACGAGGGCTGCCAGCTCGCCGATTGGGTCCTGCCGTGGGATGGCAATTGTTTCGTGACGGCCGCGGCATGGACGGCGATCCGGACGGGCATCGAGGCATCGGCGCAGCAACGCTATCACGTCGTGCCGATGGCCCGGATCACCGATAATCAGCAGCTGCTGGCAACCGACTTTCGCCCCCCCGCCGAGGAAGAACCACAGCTCGTATTTCGCCGCGATGCGGTCGAACGTTTCGATGAGCGCCATCCTTACGGGCGTCGTCCGAAGGTGGAACTGTTGTGGCGGCTTGGCGTGCCCGGACGCTGGGATCGCTGGAAGATAGAACCGTGGGATCTGCCTTGTCCGGCCTATGCGCCGGAGGCCGGGCAGTTCGCTCAGGCGGGATGGGTGGCCAGGCTGGAATCGGGTAAGGCGCATCTGGAAGTTGATCCCTCGCGAGGATTGGTGGATCGGGGCGTCGCCCGAGTCGAGGCGGTAACGGGGTTGCTGGATCGTCTCGATGCACGATTCATGGCAAGTCACCGCAGCACCGGGTCGCTACTGTTCTACGACGGCAATGCGCTGCTCGCGCCGGGAGACCGGGCTGGGGACGCGGAATTGTTCGAGGAGGCCGCGGCCGCGCTCGCTCGCGGGCCGTTCTCGGTCGTTGATAAGAGCACGTTGGCGCCTAGCGGGGATCCGCACGACTATTGGCATCCCGCGCCCTATTACTGGCCCAGCCCGATCCTCCCCAAGTGGCTGCCCTATATGCCGCGCGACGGGGTCAGGGTGCCTGGCACCGTGCTTTACGCGCCCGAAAGCGATCAGTACGACCGCACTCGGCTCCAGCGCCTGTTCGACGATGTCACGACCTGCGCCATTGCCTGGGCCCGAAGCGGCGAGGCTCGCTATGCACAACACGCTGCGACCCTGATTCGGGTGTGGTTTATCGATCCCACTACGCGCATGAATCCGCACTTGAAGTACGCGCAGGTGCGCCAGGGGCATGATCGCAATCGGGGCAGCAAGTCCGGAATCATCGAAATGAAGGATATCTACTTCCTGCTCGATGCCGTCCGGCTGGTCGAAAGAGCCGGGGCGCTGGCAGACGCCGATCGCGAGGCGTTCAGACTGTGGTTGCGAAGCTATCTCGAGTGGCTGCGGACGAGTTCGCAGGGTCGTGCCGAGCGGCGTTCGGCCAACAATCACGGTACCTACTATGATTTACAGATCGCTGCGATCGCGTCGTACCTGGAGGACTACGCGCTAGTCTCCACCACGTTACGCGACAGTCGGGAGCGTATTCTCGAGCAGTTCGACGAGGCCGGTGCACAGCCCGAGGAGCTGAAACGCACGACGACCGCGCACTACTGCTGCTTCAACCTGCAGGGCTGGGTCTACCTGGCACTGCTGGCCGAGCGCCACGGTCAGGATCTGTGGCACTTTCGTGACGCCCAGGGGCGCGGTCTCGAGAAGGCGTTCGAATGGCTTTTGAGTTTCGAGGGACGCGACTGGCCGTGGCGTCAGATCGATACTTTCGACACTGACCGCTTTCAGCCGCTGCGTGCCGCTCATGCTTACGCTTATCATCCGGCTTCGGTCAGCGGCGATATCCCTGCGCCCCGGCAGTCCCTCCGCCTGTATCATCCTCATGACGGCGTTCGACCCTGGTGGTTTCTGGGGCGAGAGGGAAGAGGTAACGACGATTTCGATGCACAACGGCGAGGCTCATGAATCTCTATCGCGCTAGCTGGCGGCACTTGCGTTGGTTCGCCAGCGTCTGGCGGCAGCTCATTCGGCATACGCCGTTTGCGGCGCCGATGACGGCGGGTACGCTGCTGATCTCGCAGCTTGCTCAGGTGGTCGCCTTTCTGCTGCCTTTGAAGGTGATCCTGTTGCTGGGTGGCAACGGGATTCCCCGCTATTTCCAGGGTTTCGTCACCATGGAGACGCGTTCGCTCTGGATCGTGCTGCTCTGCGCCGGTGCCGTGCTGCTCTTTGCGGTGTCGCAGTTCATGGATTGGTTGGCCGACCGGCAAAGCCAGCGTGGCGCGCTGGTCGTATTGGACAACGCCCGCAAGATCACGCTGTTCAATGATCAGGATGCCGGTGTGCGCGAACAGTACCGCCGGCTTTGCGAGGCGATGGCGGAGGGGGCCATGGCCCTGGTGGGGTTCGGTGTGGGGCTGTATCTGTTTCCTACCCTGTTCGCCTTCCTCCTGCTGGTGGTCTTGGTCATGGCTGGTGCGACGCTGGGGTTGGCATCGGTTGGCAGCGCCGACTACCGGCATCGGGTCGAGCGCTGGCTCAACGCCAACAGCAAGGGGCTATTGCGGATTCTGGGCTCGTCGGGTTTTCTCCTGGGCTTCCTGTTTCTGGTCTTCGAGTTCTACCGCTTGAGCGAGCTCAATCTGCTCATCGCCATCATCAGTCTGATTCTGAGTCGACGCATCTTTCAGTCGCTGACCAATTTCGTGAACGGACAGATTCGTCTGGCCGAGCAGCGGCAGCGGGTCGATGCGCTGTTTTTCCATGAACGCCAGTTGCAGAGTGACACCTCGCGCGGCGGTCAGCGCTTCTGGGAGCTTTTCGCACCCGCGGCCCGGCTCGCGCGCAGCCGTGAATGGATCCGCGCACGAGGAGGCCGCGATGCCGTGGCATCGTCTCGCTGGTGGGATGGCGGCCAGAGCAATGTGGCCTGGTTCGCATTGGCTGAGGAGTCATCGGTTCGTGAGGCTTCCACTCGCGAGCCGTCGGATCGCGAGTCGATCCTCGAGAAGATCTATCTTCCCAGACAGCGCTCTCAGGGCAATCACGAGACTTACCTGCTGGAGCGGATCGATCTGGGGGCCGTTCACGCGCCGCGTCTTCTCGACAAAGGACAGATCGAGGAGTTTCTCTGGCTGCACCTGCTCTGTCCGCCAGGCGCAGCGGTTCCGCGAGAGCGGCGGGGTGAAATGCAGCGCAGAATCTTGTTCGATCTCTGGTGCTACGTACCGCCGGAGGAGATCGTCGATAGTTATCTGCGCTCCCATCCGCCGCTGTGGGCCCGCGTCGATCGTGCCCTGGTGGACAAGGTGCTGCTGGCCGCCGAAGAGCCAGCGGAACGTGAGCTGGTGGAAGCCTTCCAGCGCCGACTCGAGGAGATGCAGCGTCGGTTGAAGGCGGTGCCGCTGCATATCTACAACCCCGATGTCAGCGACCGCAACATCCTGCTCGACGAGCAGGATTCGCCCTGTGTGCTGTGCTGGGGGCGATGGAGCCTGGAACCGATTGGTGCCGGCGCGACGCCACGTTATCTCGTCCAGGCCCGGGACGGTGAGATGATGAATGCGCTGAGACAGCGCCGGAAAATTTCGCAGAAGGTCACCGATCGTGACTTCCTGCTGGTTGCCGGGCTTCATGAGCTGGAACGACTGATCGAACGCCAGCAGTATCGCCGGGCACTAAAGCACATGGAGCATGTTCTGCAGGATGTCTATCCAGCACCGGAAGCCACGCCAGCGAGCACCTCATGAGAGCGCTTCTGGTTGCCTCCTTCGGCGGACATCTGGTGCAGCTCGAACGGATTGCGGCGCATCTCTCGCTGGGCTCGACCGTCTGGGTCACGACCCGGCCGGCATCGATGGATCAGCCCCATCACGTGATCACGGATTTCAACAAGACCACGCTCTGGCGAGCAGGGCGTTGCGCCGTCGATATCCAGCGGATACTGCGCCACGAACGCTGCGATGCGGCGATCAGCACGGGTGCCGCACCGGGGCTACTGTGTCTGGCGGTGGCCCGGCTCGGGGGCAGCTACACCGTCTGGATCGATAGCGTGGCCAATGTCAGGCGGCTATCGCTCTCCGGACGGCTAGCGACGTGGCTGTGCCACGAGACACTGACGCAATGGCCGGAAGTCGCCGCCGGTCATCGGCGCGTCTCCTACCTGGGAAGCGTACTGTGATTTTCTTGACCGCGGGTGGCCAGCTGCCTTTCGATCGTCTGGCCGAAGTCGCTCTGGAAGGCGCGCGTTCGTTACCGGAAGAGCCGGTCATCTATCAGGCCGGACCAGGCGGCACCGCCTGGTTCGAGCACAGGGACGTGCCGGCCAACCTGGCTATCGAGGAATTCATGGAGGTGGGTCGCCACCGGAAGCTGATGGTCGAGGCGCGCTGGGTAGTCAGCCACGCCGGCATGGGAAGCCTTCTGCCACTGTTGGAGCAGGCACGGCCGGTATTGGTTTTCCCGCGCCTGAAGCGCTACCGAGAGCATCGCAACGACCATCAACTGGACACGGCGATAGCGATGCGTGAACGCTTCGGCCTGACGTTCTATACCGAGTCACAGGCGCTGATTTCGCAGCTCGCGCAGACGCCGTCTGCCACTGACGACAGTAAATTGGAACTTATCGAGCGGCGACGCGAGGAGTTTGGACATCGATTGCAGGGAATGCTGGAGAGTCGGGTGCGCTGACGTGAGAGTATCTCGCCTATCGCCCGGGTTAGGGTTTTCAGTCAAGGGTAAGGAGTGCCCGCGGACGTGAGCCAAAGAAACGTATTACTGCTGTTCATCTCGTTGATGGATATCGCCGCTTTGGCGGTATCCGGGGTGTTGATGTATGGCCACCGCTTCGGCACGTTCGATCTTCACGAACGTTATCAATGGGCGATTCAGGTTATCGCGATCATCATCATTCTGGTCGGCGTGCTGATCGATGCGTATGGCAACTGGCGGGTCAAGCGACTGGGGCGAATTCTCGCCGACCAGGTGATCATCTGGTTGATAGCGGCCGCCGTATCGACGACGGTCATCTATTTCATCCATGCGGCAGAGCGCTATTCGCGACTGTGGCTGGTGCTCACATTCCTGATGTCGTTCGCGATCAGCGCGTTGGGCAGAATCGTGCTGCGCACGGCCATGGGCCGGTTTCGACTCAAGGGCCGCAACCGGTGCCGGGTGTTCATGATCGGGCCGGGGAAGACGTTGCTCAACGTGACGCGCCATATGCGCCGCGAACAGAGCGCGGGCTTTTCGGTCTGCGGCGTGCTACGCCTGGCAAGAACGCCCAGCGCCCGAGAACTGGACGCGCTCGCGCGGCGGGTGGAAGCATCGAAAGCGCAGGAGGTCTGGATCTGCATGCCGCTCAACATGGGCAACGCGATCAAGGCGATCATGCACTCGCTGCGCCATCAGACCGTGGAGATACGATTTTTCCCCGAGCTTTCGGATCTGCCGATACTCAATCACAAGGTCAGTGAGGTGGTCGGTCTCTATGCCATCGACCTGAGCGTCAGCCCGATGACCGGACCGGCGCGGTTCACCAAACGGCTCGAGGATCTGGTGCTGGGCGGGTTGATCACGATCTGCATCCTGCCATTCTGCGTGGTCATCGCGATTGCGATCAAATGCTCCTCCCGGGGGCCGATTCTGTTCAAGCAGTACCGGACCGGGATCAACGGCAAGCGTTTCAAGGTCTACAAGTTCCGTTCGATGCGCTTGCACGGCGATACGCGGGGCTTTCTTCAAGCACGACGTGACGACCCTCGATTCACGCGGATTGGCGCCTTCCTGCGAAGAACGTCGCTGGATGAACTGCCGCAGTTCTATAACGTGTTGCAGGGGCGGATGTCGATCGTCGGCCCCCGACCTCATGCGCTTTCCCACAACGAGCACTACAAGGAGCTCGTGGAATCCTATATGCAGCGTCACAAGGTCAAGCCGGGAATCACCGGATGGGCGCAGGTGAGCGGGTATCGGGGGGAAACCGATACGATCGAAAAGATGCAAAAGCGCGTGCAGTACGATCTGTGGTATCTGGAAAACTGGTCGCTGAAGCTCGACCTGAAGATCATTTTTCTGACGGCCATCAAAGGCTTCTTCGGCAAGAACGTTTATTGAAGGTGAGGCGCCGCCGGCAGGCGCCCTCCTGCCCGACGACACAGTGGTCGCACGGCGAACGATGAATTGGGAAAGGATGCACGATGAACAACGAGACGGACGATCAGATCGCTGCGCTGGAAAGGCTTATTGCCGAGACGCGACGGGCTCGGGGCGAGCTGGGCGGCAAGTCTTCCCCCGCGAACGGCAAACCTGCCGGTGAAGCGGATTCGGGTCGAGCTAGCTCGGACCCGACGCTCCAGCGCTTGCACCGCCAGCAGAAGCTGCTGCAGCAACTGGCACGCGAGCTCGAACGCCAACCGGGACGCCGCGAAGAGTCTGCCAAGCCGAACGCCGTGCGCCGCCTAGAGCCGGAAAAAGCGGCGGGCGCCGTCCCGCACGGCAGGCGCTCGGCTACCGAGCGGGAAATCGAGGGACTTCAGCGACGATTGGCTCGGAGCCAGAAAGAGATCGAGGAGCTGCGGCGCAAGCAAAGCAGTATTCTTGCCAGCCGCTCGTGGCGCGTCACCGCGCCCTTACGGGGTGCCGCCGTGATGTTCGGCGGCAAGCGGCGGTTGCAGAGCCAGCGTCAGGCACTCCATCGTCTCGACGAGAATACCGAGCCGACGGGCGAAGTGTCGGTCCGCGCCGAGCGCAAGCAGGATCTGAAGGAAAAGAAAAAGCACGCCCGCAAGCGTGTGACTCATGCGCGGGTGCATCTCTATACGCTCGGTTTCGTGGAGCGCGGCGTGCAGGAGCTCCAGTTGCTGACCGAGGATCGCGTCAACGCGTTCATGGCGCCGTGGGCCGAATGGGAGCTGGCGCTTTGGCATGCCTCCCATACCGAGGTCAGCGCCAAGCGTCAGGCCCTCGAGCATATCCGCCGCTATCGCGCTCATGATTTCGAGCTGTTCAACGAGTCCGCCATCGCCGTGGTCGAGGCCGAATGTCTGGAGGCCATCGGTGAACGCGACAAGGCCGTGGCATTACTGGAAAGCCTGCGTTCGACGAGGCTCGACGGTGACGTGCTGCTGGGGCTGGCGAATCTGAAAGACGGTGACGACAAGCTCGCCTCCATCAATCAGTGTCTCGCACAGTCGGCGATCGAGACGATTCGCTTCCTGCCCGACGATGGCCATGCGCTCTACGATCGCATCGCGGTCGACGGCTGCGAGGTCATGGCCGATCCGCTCGGCGAGCTGCCGAGGGTCACGGTGATCGTCCCCGTCTTCAATGCGGTAGCGACCGTAGAGCAGGCGATGGAGTCGCTGCTCAAGCAGACGTGGCCCAATCTGGAGGTGATCGTTTCCGACGACTGCAGTACCGATGGCACCTTCGAGCGGGTCAAGGAGTACGAAAGCCGGTTCGAAAGATTGATCGTCATTCGCAACGAGCAGAACTCCGGACCTTATGTCGCCCGTAACAATGCCCTGAAGATCGCCACCGGAGACTTCGTGACCTGTCATGATGCCGACGACTGGTCGCACCCGCGCAAGATCGAGCATCAGGCCCGTCATCTGGTGGATTCGCCGGCGGTGTTCGCCAACACCTCGCAGCAGGCGCGGGCGTTCGAGGATCTGCGATTCCATCGCCGTGGCAACAAGGGTTACTACATTCAGTTCAATCTGTCGTCACTGATGTTCCGGCGCGAGTCGGCGCTCGAGACGATCGGCTACTGGGATGCCGTCCGTTTTGCCGGCGACTCCGAGTATCTGGCCCGGATCAAGAAGGCGTTCGATCCGGAGGCGCTGGTCCATCTCGATACCGGCCCGCTCTCGTTCCAGCGACAGTCGGCCGATTCCCTGACCAGTTCGAAAGGCTCCGGCTATAACGGCTACAAGTATGGCGCCAGGGCGGCCTACGAAGAATCCCATCGGGCCTGGTACGACAAGCCGGTCGATCTTTACGACGATCCCGACAAGCCGCAGCGTCACTTCTTCGTGCCGGGGTCGATGCGGCCGCGGAAACCCGAAGCACGTCATTACGATGTCGTGCTGGCGTCGGATTTTCGGCTTTCGGGCGGAACGACCTCTTCCAATGCCGAAGAGATCAAGGCCAATCACGCCATGGGGTTGAAGACGGCGATCGTGCAGATGTCCTGTTACGGCTTGCGCATCGATCGTCGCATGGAGCCCAAGATTCGCGAGCTGATCGAAGCCGGTCAGGCGGAGCTCATCGTGTTCGGTGAGAGCGCAAGCTGTGACGTCCTCGTCATCCGGCAGCCCTGGGTGCTGGAGGATTATCAATCCTGGCTGCCCGACATTCGTCCCGGCGCCGTTCGGGTCATAGTCAACCAGCCGCCCAATCGGGATTACGGCAGCGAGAGCGCCACGCTCTACCATATCCCGCGCTGTCGCGAAAACGCCGAGCGCTACTTCGGGACCAGCGGCGTATGGCACCCGATCGGGCCGCTGGTGCGCAAGGCGCTGGTCGAACATCACGCAGACGATTTGAAAGACATCGTGCTGAGCGACGAAGACTGGCCAAACATCATCGATGTCGACGAATGGCGACGTGGCTCACGGCCTGCGCCGCACTCGCGCATCAGGGTCTGCCGGCTGTCGCGTGATCACGTGTTGAAATGGCCGGCGGACCTCGAGACGCTGACTCAGGTCTACCCGACGGACGAGGCGTTCGAGGTGCACGTGCTAGGCGGCGCCGACACGGTCGCCTTGATGATGGGTGGCCAGTTACCGGAGAACTGGTCCGTTTCCGCTTTCGGCGCAGAGCACCCCCGAGAGTTTCTGGCCCGCTACGACGTGTTCGTCTACTACACCCACCCCGACTGGGTGGAGGCGTTCGGGCGCGTCATTTTCGAAGCGATGGCGGTGGGGCTGCCGGTCTTTCTGCCCTGGGATTACCAGCCGCTCTTCGGCGAAGCCGCGATCTACGCCGCACCGGCGGAGCTGCAGCAGCGGGTGAAGGCGCTGATGGCCGACCCGGAGGCCTACGCCAGGCAGGTCGAAATCGCCCACGCCTACGTGCGCGAGCGGTTCGGCTACGCCGCTCACGCCGACAGGCTCGAAGCGGTCAGAGCCGAACAGCAGGCTGCCCCGTCGCTGCCGCCCGCCGGCACTGATGTCAATTCCGAGCCGCCGCAGTGATACATCGTCGGCATGGCGACTCGCCGTCCGGTGACAGTAAACAGGAGTAGTCATGTATCCCGAGGGATTGTTTGTACTGACCTCGACCCAGCATTCGGAGATTCCGGATATTCTGCTGGGCAGCGTTTTTCATCGACGCGAAGTGCTCCTGGGTAGTCAGGGCCTCGCCGATTACTTGCGTCGGCATCCGGCAGCGGATGTCCGCGAGTTTTCCGAGGGCCGTTTCATTCTGGTGAGAAACGAAGGCGGACGGGTCGTCATCAAGACCGACGATCTCGCCCAGGACACCGTCTATTACTTCTCCGATGCTTCCCGAGATCGGGCCTACTGGGCAGTCTCCAACTCGTTGCTGGCGCTGACGCGACAGCTCCGCTACGACGGCTTTTCACCCGGATTTCACGAAGCGGCGACACTCGGGTTCTTTGCCGGCAATCAGTCGCTGTGGGGCGGGCAGCCTCTGTCACTGAATACCCTCGTGGATGGCGTGCGTTTCATTCCCGCCGGTCGACATCTGGAAATTGCACCGGGCGGCCTGCCGCAAGTGACGCTGTCGCCGACGCGAGCCGATCGCCAAGGGCTGGATTATGCCGAAGGGCTGATGGAGTACGTGCGGGATGTCCAGGGCCGGGTTCAGGCGCTGGTCAGCCACGGTTATCGCTTCAATCTCGGTCTCTCCGGCGGGATCGATAGCCGCATGAACTTCGCGCTGATGCGACCGTTCCTGAACCCCGACAGCGTTCGAGTCCACAGCAACCAGCAGCGCAGCGAAGACTTCGAGGTCGTCCGCAAGATACAGGGTCACTACGATTTTCCCATCGACGGTTTCGCCTCCCGCAATGGTAGAAACTCGGGACGCGACAACGTGATGACCTGGATGTCGGGTGTGCTCGGCGCCTATCTGCCGGTGCGCATGCCGATGCGGAACCGGAATATTTCCAGCACCTTCAACGTCCACGGCGGCAACTTCCGGGCGGGCATCTATCACATCCAGCCGCTCAAGAAACGGGCGAAGAATCTCGCACGTCACTTCGATTCCAGGGAGCAGGCGGAGAAAGTCGAACGCGAATTCTACGGCTTCTTCGACAGCGTCGGTGTCGATGTCGACGATCCGATTGCCCTGGATCATCATTACATCAATACGCGCGCCCGATTTCACTACGGTCTCAACTGGTATCGGCAGCTGGATCAACCCCTGTTCACGCCGCATCTTTCGCGCCAGCTGTTCGATCTCTATCACCGGCTGAAGCCCGAGCAACAGGAGGGGGAAAAGTTGATCTACGACCTGTTGTCTTTGACCGATCCCGACCTGATCGATTTTCCGTTCGATTCGCCGCAGAAAGGGTTTTCCGACGCTGTGCGCCGGCAACGCTCGTCGCTGTCGCCGCAGGATCTCGCCGCGCGTGGTGTGCCGGACTTCGAGGTGCACGGCGCCCTGTCGCCAGCCGAAGCTGGCGAGGATCATCCCGAGGCCGAGGCTGAATTCATGGCGCTGGTCGACGAGAAGGTTGCCGAGCATTCGGCACGACTGAAGGGTACCGGTCCCATGCTCGATGCCGCGATCGACGAGCTGGAAAAACACGCCAAGCTCAGCGGCACCAAAGCTTCCCATCGGTATGCGGCGTTGGTCGTAACGTTGGGGGAGTTTGATAATCTTATAGGCTACAATTTAGAAATTTAGAGAGAACTATGCATATGTGTGCTGAAAAAGATGATGCTAATACGCTTACGATAAGTTGTAATGATAATTTAGAGGATTTGAGGTTCTTTAGAGGCTTGGCAGTAATTGACGATAAACTGATTGTAGGGGAAGTAGGGGCTAAGCAGTATTTCATCGAGCATAGTGACGAAGACGCAATAATCGATGCGGATGGACGTTTCTTTGCAGCTATTAAGCTTAAAGATAAAGCCGTTGTGTGTGTGGATAGGTTTTGCCAAGACAGTGTTTTTTATTACTCTTCTCGTGGTTATTGGGCCGTCTCTAACTCTTTGCTGGCTCTAACCGAAAGGCTTTTTTATGATAATGTAAAAGTGCGTTTTAACGAGAGAGTGTTGGCGGGGCATTTTATCGCTGGAAGAGGATTGTGGGGAGGGCAGGGTCTTTCTCTCAATACGATGATAGACGGTATTAAAGTAGTTCCTGCAGGAAGTTATATTGAAATCAAAGAAGCGGGAGGGTTTTCCATTTTAGAGAGACCAGCTCGTGAAGCTGCTCTTGAAAAATCCTATTGTGAGCTCCTGCGCGATTACGTATTTCATATAAGAAGCATCGTTGTGACGCTTTGTGAGCATGGCTATTATTTTAATGCTGGTTTGAGCGGGGGCATGGATAGTCGCCTAAATTTTGCAATGTTGTGGCCTCTTGTAAAAAAAGGCTTTCCAATTAAGATATATACCAATCATAATAACGAAGAAGATGCTAAAGTCGTTTTTTCACTGCAGGAGCGATTAGGGTTCGAACTAAAAGGATACACAAATAATGTGAACGTGACATCGGGAAGAGTTGCATATCGTAATTGGCAGTTAGGGCAGATGGGAAGTTATTTTCCAATTTCTCTAGGGCTGGCTGCAACTCCCAGTAATCCGTTGTTCAATGTACATGGCGCGTCTTTTAAGGGTGTTAAGCATAGACGGTTAGCGCCTTATACAAGAGGGAGACGTTTAGCCGAGGAGATGTCGGACCCCAAGCTCGGTGAGCTAGTTCGCCAAGAATTTTTAAGCTTCTTCGAAAAGTTAGGAGAAGATATGTATGCTCGAGATGCGATGGATACTCACTATCTCAATACACGTGCACGTTATCACACTGGAATTAGCTGGTATCATAGTCTAGATAGAGCTCGCTTTACGCCGCAGCTTTTTCACCAGTATTACCGACTATACCAACTGCAAACGGAGAATGGAAAATACAACGATAGACTCGTCTACGATATTTTTCAGATGACAGTACCTGAATTGGCAGATCACGAGTTTGAGGTTGAGAATAAGGGGTTTTCTGAGCTTGAACTGGTCCCAGAACGAAATATTCAGCCTGAAAAGGATGTGTCTTGGAAGGTCTTGGAATTTTACGGCAAGGCACCAGTTGCTCCAAATCCTGACGAAGTGAGTCGAACGCAAGATGAGCTCAAAGAAGAGTTCACAAAATTGTTGGAGAGAGATGTAGTGTTTTATGCGTCTAAGTTGGGTGCGCAAGACAACGCGTATTTCAAGAGGTTGGCTGATGAGGCTCTAGACGATATAGAGAAAAATAAGTCGTTGATCAAGCGTCAGGCATCTTCATTATTAGTGGCGGCGGGTCGTTTCCATGAATTTGTCGATGGTAATCAAGAAATTACTTTCGAAGAGACGCGTGCTAGTAATGTTCGCTAGTGGTTCGATGGGCTCCTATATTTTCAAGTTAGCTATATGATGTCGCAATTTAGAAAACGGAGTGATGCCAGTAGCATGCACTCCATTTTTGTCTAAATAAAATCTTAAGAGCATGAACGTTGTTTTTGGGTTCGAATCTATGTCAAAATTCTAATTTTACGTAAAGTCAAGTAGCATGGGAAAGTCTGAAAAAATAGTTGCTAATTCACTGCTATCAGCTATCTCCCATCGTTCAACGTATTTTGTCTTTACTCCTACTTTGCCACGGTTCAATGTATCATTGTCTCCGTGGTTGACCAGGTAAGCTGCCATGAATCCTGGATAAGTTGATAGAGCACGACCATGTTTTTTGGCGATATCGGCGTAGTCGCCATGCCTTCTGAACTGCATGAAATAACAGTTTTTATCTTTTGTGTCACTAGGTAAGTCATTGAGCGTGAGATAGATCACCGCACAGGAGCCACAATGTTTCCAAAATGGAGTATTGTCCCCTCCCATAGGTGCCACTTTTCCACTTTCGCAATCGAACATGTAGCCATATTCGACAAGATAGCCGCTTTTGTTGTTGTCGTTTAGAGTGAATTCTACCAAACTTGGGTGAACTAGGTCGTCTGCATCAAGATGCATAAAGTAGGTCTCTTCGCCCAAATAGGTCTTGAGCGATAATCCTAACAGTCGCTTCTTAGCTGGCTTGTCGTTTCCGATCTTGCCAGTCTCATTTGAAATGGAGGGTGGCAAGAAATCAGCTAAGATGAACTCGACATCTAATCCGCTGGTGTCTACGTTAGGGATCTCATGACAAGTAATTAGCACTCTGAAATCTTTCGATGTCTGCCTTCTAAGTGATTCAAGTGTGCGAGCCAAATTGCGGCAAACGAGAGTCCAGTCACGACTCATCGCACGTGACATTAACGGGATACCAAAGTGGAAGCTGGGCATGAGTGTCACTAGTATTTGGAAGGTTAAGTTTAAATTAGGAAAAACGCTGATCTTTGGTCTATTCTAATGCCAGTGAGGAAAGGGTTCAAGTCTCGCGCAGGGGTGTTAGGGTGAGTCAGTTGTCATTAATGGTTGCTTCGGTCTGCTAATCTTTCCTGATTCCCAGGGGTTTAGCGAGTGTCGGTTCAATATCCGTGGTTGAAGTTTGGTTTTAATTAGCGAGGCATTTGATTGTCTTGCAACGCTGCAGATATTACGAGCCGTATCGACATTTAAGAGGTGTGATCAGGATACCTGTTTCCGGTATGATTGCTGTTAACAATAATTTTGTATTTTTTATAGTATGCAGCCCGCTAAGGCTAACGAGGGCGCTGAATTTTCTCCTAAGCTCAATGGGGAATTTGATGTGCAGATATAATCTACTGCTATGCAAGTTGGTATTGCTATAAATTTGGCTGAAAAAAGGCCCGGCTTGCGAAGGCTGGAGAGTTGGCTGGGCTAAAACGGCGGAACGCGGTGAGCGCGCTGACGTTTGCCTGCCTCAGTCCACCACGCGAGATCGTCGGCAAACCGGCCGAAAGCGCGTTCGAACGAGGCGCCGGTATCGCCGAGCGGTGTGCCATGTTCATCCAGCGTGTTGCCGATCTGGCCGACCGCGACGGTGCTTGAGATAACCACCATGCCCATCTCGGCCAGCGTGCCGTGCCAGACCAGATTGGCGTGGGCGCCGCCTACGCGCCCGGCCGAATAGCTGACGATGCCGGCCGGGCGCCAGAACCACTCTTCCAGAAAATGATCGGTCAGGTTCTTGAGCCCTGGCTGCATGCCCCAGTTGTACTCGCCGGTGACGAAGACGAAGCCATCCGCTTCGCGAATCTTGGCAGCCAGGGTTTCCATCGCCTCCGGCGCTTCGCCTTCGGGATACTCCTTGTACATTCGATCCAGCATCGGCAGATCGATCTGCATCGCATCGATCAGTTCTGCGTCGAGACCCCGCTCGTTCAGGGTGCGCACGGTATAGTCGGCGAGCCGAATGCCGGCGCGGTCGGATCGATAGGAACCGTAGAAGACGAGGATTTTATCAGGCATGGAATGATCCTTCCTTCGGGGGGCATCTATTTTGGGCAGAACATCGTGACCTGAACAAGATAACTCATCGAAGCCGCTTTACCTCTGCTCCACCTCTCGTCCGATGCATACTTACCGCGAATGCCGAAGCAGCCTAGATAAAAAGACCGCGGGCTGACACGCTACTGCTCCTGCGGGTCGGCGACATATTGCCGCCAGGCATGGGCCTCACGAAAACCGAGCACGTCGCGGATCTTGCGGTTCGAGTACAGCGCCTCGTATTCGCCCAGTTCGCGGCTCACGGGGACTTCGGGATAGAAGCGCTGGATGATCTCCCGGGTCGTCAGGTTGACGGAGTTATCGTCGTTGCCGGCGTTGAAGATCTGATAGCCCAGGCCGTCGGTCGCAAGGCAACGGTCGACGATCTGGCCGAGATCACGCGCATCGATGTAGCAGAACACATTGCGTCGCCGCAGCGACGGATCGGCGAAGTAGGCCGGGAAGTTCTCCGCGTATTCGTGGGGCTCGATGACATTGCCGATCCGCAGGCCGTAGATGTCGAAGCCTGAGCGCTTCTGGAACGCCTGTGCGGTGCGCTCGTTGACGACCTTGGACGTGCCATAGCTATCCATCGGCTCGGTCGGATGTTCCTCGTCCACCGGCAGTACGCGGGGCTGGACGACACCGTCGGCGAAGCAGATGCCATAGGTGGTCTCGGAGGAGGCGAAGACGACCTTGCGGATGCCGAGCTTTACCGCGGCCTCGATGACGTTATAGGTGCCAATCGTATTGACGCGGAACGTCTCGTTGTCCGGTTTGATGAGAATGCGGGGGATCGCCGCGAAGTGCACGACGGCATCGAAATGCGGCACGCCGGTGCCCGATTCCAGTTCGTCCAAGGCGGCATAGCTGCTCAAGGCGTTGAACATCTGACCGCTGTCGGTCACGTCGGCGATGAGGTTGTCGACACCGGGATGATCCAGCGGCGTCTGGTCGACGTTGACGACCCGGTGCCCGCGCTCCAGCAGATAGGGCACGACATGGCGGCCCGCCTTGCCGCTGCCGCCAGTGAACAGAATACGTTGGGCCATGCCGCTCCTCCTCGAGATCGGATTGATTTGCGCTGTACTTTTGCACTGTACTGAAGGGTAGGCGGAAATCCGGCAGGAGGAAATTTGTCCATGGAAATGCCGGCGTTTGGCCCGGTATTCGAGGATGAGATTCCTTGGCTGCGTGATCGCCTCATCCTCCGCTAGCGTGGCGCCCTTGGGGTACTCCCTGATGCGGGCGAGCCGGGATTGCCGTCTCGGTCAGGTGATCATGGCTTCGCCAGCGGCAGCGTGAACCAGATGCATGAGCCGCGGCCGGGCTTGCTTTCGAGTGTCAGTTTCGAGTCGTGACGTTTCAGAACGTCGCAGACGATCGCCAGACCCAGGCCTGTCCCGTCACCGCGCTCGCGGCTATGGGCGGTGCGATAAAAGCGCTGGCATACCAGGGCAACCTCCTCGGGTTTCATGCCGATACCGGTGTCACGAACGCCGATCTTGAGGGTGTCGGCATCCAGGTTGAGGATACGGATCGTGACGTGTCCGCCGGCATTGGTGGCGAACAGGGCATTGTCGACCAGATTGGTCAGGGCGTGATCGATCAACTCGACATCCGCGGCCACCTGGGCCATGGCTGCCTCGTTCTCGACCGTGAGGACGATGTCGTTCTCTTCGGCTCTGGGCCGAAATTTGCTGACGATGTCGTTGGCCAATTCGGCAAAGGAGAACGACTCGAGACTCAGCGCGCGATCGGAGATATTGGCGTGGGACATCTGTGAAAGCTGCGCGGCCAGGCGTGTCAGTCGATCGACATTCAGGCGGATGGCGTCGAGATTCTCGCGGCTGTCGGCCGAGGTCGCGGTGCGCAGCAGTTGTCGGGTATAGCCGGACAGCGACGTCAGCGGTGTGCGGAATTCGTGGGAGAGATTGGCGACCAGTTCCCGGCGCTGACGGTCGTTGTCACGCAGCGCCTCCACCTGCGCTTCGATGGTGGCGGCCATCTCGTTGAAAGCCCGGCCCACGCGGCCGATCTCGTCGTCGATCCGGTCGGGCACGCGCTGACGGTAATCGCCGCGGGCGAAGTGGCGCACGGCGCGCGTCACGCGGGTGAACCGGCGGGTCAGCAACGCAAACAGCGCAAGCCCCACCACCAGAGTCAGCAGCAGGGCAACGCTGGTGGCGATCAGCAGCGTGCGAGAGATGCCGCTGGTCTCCCAGATATTGGCCATCGAGACCTGGGTATTGGCCTCCAGCCGCACGAACAGGTAGCCCGGTGTGGCTTCGCGGCCGTAGCTCACCGGGGCTACGGAAAACACGCCCTCGCCATCCTGGCAGGGCATGTCCGCGTAGACCGGCAGCATCGGCATATCCGAGAGCAGTTCGGCGATGGCGCCCCGGTCGACCTGTTCGCCCAGACCGCACGAACCCTCGCTGTAAGCACCGACCACCCGGCCGTTTTCATCGAGAACGTATAGCGATAGCGACGGGTTGATGGTCATGATCTGCTGGATGGCGGTATGTACCCGATCGTCGTCGAGACCCTGGCTGAGTGGTGCTCGAAGGGTCTGGGCCAACTGTCTCGCCATGTTGATCTGGGAGCGTTGCAGCCATTCGCGGCCCAACTGGTCGAATTGATCGACCGCGATCAGCGCGGTCGCCGCGGATAGCGCGATCATGCTGGCCAGATAGATGAAGACGATGCGTGCGTAGAGACTGCGATAGGCTCTTCTGAAAAGTGGCCACATGATCACTCGGCCGCCGATGCCGGAAGGTCGGTAAAGCGGTAGCCGATGCCCCACACGGTCAGGATGTAACGCGGGTGGGCGGGGTCGTCCTCGATCTTGTTGCGCAGCCGATTGATATGCGTGTTGACGGTGTGATCGTAACCGTCGAACTCCGCGCCCCACACGGCGTCGAGCAGCTCGCCCCGGGAAAAGCCGCGGCCGGGGTGGCGGGAAAAGAACGCGAGCAGGGCGAACTCTCTGGCGGTCAGGGAGAGCGGGCGCCCATTCAGCGTCGCGCGGTGATGGGTGGCGTCGATCTCCAGATCCATGACGACGACGGGATGGGAGTCGGACCGCCTGTGCGCATCGACCGCTTCCCGGCGACGCATCAACGCGTGGATCCTCGCCACCAGAATGTCGGTATCGAACGGCTTGGTGATGTAGTCGTCGGCGCCGATTTCCAGGCCTTCGACCACTTCCCGGGTCCCGGCGAGCGCCGTCAACATGATCAGCGGTATGGCGGCGTCCTCCCGGCGGATCTCACGGCAGACCTGAAGGCCGTCGATGCCCGGCAACATCAGATCGAGAATCACCATCGATGACTCCGTCCAGCGCGATAGTGCCTCCTCGCCAGTACTGACCCAATCGGCCTTGTAGCCGGCCTCGGCCAGTATGGTCTTCAGCAGACGTCCGATATCGGGATCGTCCTCCACACAGAGTATCGAGCGCGGCATGAGCGGCTCCGAGCGATCAAAGGACCGAACATAGCCGAGATGCCCGACCGAGTCATCACGCGAATGTCACGCCTGGAACGGGAGAATCGCACGTTATGGTTTCGTGATGATTGACCCGAAATCCCCGATTACCTTGCTATCACCGCCTCGCTACCGAGGTGGCTACCGACAAGGAATAGGGAGAAGGTCATGATCGCGAATAAATCGAAGTTCCTGCTGGCATTGAGTGCCACGTTGTTGAGCGGTGGCGTGTTCTTCACGAGCCTCGCCAGTGCTCAGGAAACACAGACCGATAGCATGTCCCAGGACGACATGGGGCACGACGACGCCATGGGCCAGGATGGCATGAGCCACGACGACGCCATGAGCCAGGACGGCATGAGCCACGACGATGCCATGGGCCAGGACGGCATGAGCCATGACGATGCCATGGGTCAGGATGGCATGAGCCACGACGACGCCATGGGCCAGGATGGCATGAGCCACGACGACGCCATGGGTCAGGACAGCATGGATCACGATAATTGAGCCATGGCCTTCCGGCGGCCGCGGCCGCCGGATGCCGTCTGCGTGACAGCGAGGTGAATCATGCCATCCGGTATCGGCCCCGTCGCCAATCCCAATCCCAAGCCCAACGCCGATTCCAGTTCCAGGCCGGCCTCCGAGCCGGAAGCCTCGGAATCGTCCCGGTTGATCAAACGCCATAGCCTGAGCACTCGGCTGTGGCACTGGACCAATTTCCTCTGTCTCATCGTGCTGCTGATGAGCGGCCTGCAGATATTCAACGCGCACCCGGCGCTGTACTGGGGAGAGCAGTCCGGTTTCTCCGATCCCTTCATCGCGATTCACGCCCAAGCCGGCAACGACGGTGAACAGCGGGGCGTGGTACGAGTTGCCGGCTACACGCTCGATACCACTGGCGTGCTGGGGCTCTCCGATGACAATGGGCAGCTGCGCCAACGAGCCTTTCCCCGTTGGGCGACGCTGCCGGGGGACAAGTGGCTGACGATGGGAAGAAACTGGCATTTTCTCGCCGGCTGGATCTTTGCCCCTTCGGTGGTGGCGTACCTGCTTTACACCGTGATCAGCCGTCATCGGCGAGGCTCGATCTTTCCCACGCGGCGACAACTGAGAGCCATACCCAGGACGATCGTCGATCACGCGCGGTTCCGCTTTCATCACGAAGCCGACTACAACGGCATCCAGAAGATCACCTATGTTCTGGTGCTGTTCGTGCTGTTGCCGATGATGATCCTCACCGGGTTGACGATGTCCCCCTCGATCAATGCGGCCTGGCCGTTACTGACGGAGCTGTTCGGCGGCCGGCAGAGCGCCAGAACCCTGCATTTCATCTGCGCGTTGTCGCTGATGGGGTTTTTCTTCGTGCATATCGCCCTGGTGCTGGTCTCGGGCGTCTTCAACAACCTGCGCTCGATGGTGACAGGGCGCTATCGCATCACTGAAAGGCCAGATGGGCCGGTGAATCGGGAGGATTCGCATGAGTAAGCCACAATCGTCCGGGCCGAACCGGAATAGACGCCGACTTCTCTCCGGCATGGCGGCGCTGGGGGCGGGGAGCCTGCTGGCGGGTTGCGACCGGATCGCCGACAACGCGTCGGTAAAGCGCGCGCTGGGTAGCGTCGAGCAACTGACCTACAAGGCACAGCGGCTGATCGCCTCCCGGCAGGCGCTGGCGCAGCAGTTCGACAAGAGCCAGATCGCGCCGGTCTTCCGTCCCAACGGCACCACCAATCCTCAGGAAGACTATTATCGCGCCTGGGTGGAGAACGATTTCGCCGACTGGCGATTGACGATCGACGGTCTCGTCGAGCAGCCCACGAGATTGTCGCTGGCCGAGCTGAGCGCGATGCCGTCGCGAACGCAGATTACCCGCCATGACTGCGTCGAGGGCTGGAGCTGCATCGGCCAGTGGACCGGCGTGCCGCTGGCGGACCTGCTCGAGCGCGTGCGTCCGCGGGATCAGGCCAGATTCGTGGTCTTCCACTGCGCCGATCACACCTACGGCGGTAGCGACCTCTACTACGAGAGTCTCGACATGGTCGAGGCCTATCATCCGCAGACGATACTCGCCTATGGCTTGAACGATGCCGCGCTGCCGGTAGCCAACGGCGCGCCCCTGCGTCTGCGAGCGGAACGCCAGCTGGGTTACAAGCAGGCCAAGTACGTGATGCGGGTGGAGCTCGTCGACAGCTTCAAGAACATTCATGGTGGCAAGGGCGGCTATTGGGAGGACAGGGGATACAACTGGTGGGCGGGAATCTAGGTCAATGATGCCGACTTCGCGGGGGCTGCCCTGGCGCTGCCTTCGGCCCGGCTCAAGCGCGAGTCTGATGATTTGGCATTGCCATCTGCTCGCTAAGATGGTCGATCAGCGCACGGGTCTTCGGTGTGGGGTGCTTGCTCGATGGCCACAGAGCATAAAAGGCCCCGTCGCGACTGACGGTATCGGTCAGTACGCTTTCCAGGCGGCCATCGTCGAGCGCGTTGCAAATCGCGAAGTCTGGCAGACAGGCGATGCCGTGGCCGTCGAGGGTAAAGCGAAGATGAGCGTCGAGATTGTTACAGACCATTGAGGTCGGCAGCGCAACGCTGTCTGCCTCGAATAATGGCCACGTCTCGAGCCTGCCAGAGCTCGAGTAGCGATAATGAAGACAGTGATGGTCGGCCAGGGCGGCGGCCGAGGCCGGTTTGCCGTGGCGTCGAAAGTACTCGGGAGCGCCGACCAGCATCAGACGAAAGCTGCCCAGTCTTCTCGCGGTCAGTCGGGAATCCACGGGTTTGGCCGCCCGGATGACGGCGTCGAATCCTTCCTCGATGACATCCACTACCCGGTCGGTGAAATCCAGATCCAGCTCGATCTCCGGATAGCGGTGCATGAAGTCACTCAACACCGGCAGCATCAGCGCACCGGCGATCGGTAAGCTCAGACGCAGACGCCCTCGCGGCGCCCGTTGCAACTCATCGAACTCGGCCTGGGCGGCATCGATCTCGGCCAGGATCCGCCGACTGCGCTCTAGGAACCTCACGCCCTCGGCGGTGAGCGTCATGCTGCGAGTGCTGCGAGTGCTGCGATGAAGCAGACGTCCGCCGAGCCTGTCTTCAAGGCGAGCGATGCTCTTGCCAACCGCCGACGCCGAAAGTCCGAGCTGCCGCCCGGCCTTGGCGAAGCTTCGAGCCTCGGCGACCTGCACGAAAACCGTGATGCCGTGGATGCTGTCCATCGATATGCCAACGCCATGAAAATGAATTGCGGACAGAATAGTCCGGGGTGTGCGGAAATCCATCCGTCTTTTTCTGAAGCCGGCTAACGGTTAGGGTCTGCGGCTTTCACTTCGACAGGAATGCCGACATGCCAATAACCCCGACGACAGTCAGGTTTTTCCAGTGGTTCGCCCCGGTATCGAGCCTGTGCCCGGAAGGTGGCTAATGCACCCGGGACGCTCGCTGTTTTTCATCGCGCTGGGGTTGTTCGGGCTTTACGCCGTCGAGTTCGGTGTCGTCGGTGTGCTGCCGCCGATTATCCAACGCTATGACGTCTCGGTCGCTCTGGCCGGGTGGCTGGTGGGTTTCTTCGCCTTGGTCGTGGCGGTGTGCGGCCCGGCGATGGTGTTGTGGCTTTCACGTTACGATCGCCGCAAGATCCTGACCGGCTCGCTGCTGGGGTTCGCCGTGTGCAGCCTGATCTCGGCCTGGGCACCGAGTTTCGGCGTGTTGATGGCGCTACGGGTGCCATCGGCGCTGCTGCACCCGGTATTCTTTTCCGCCGCCTTTGCCGCAGCCGTTTCCCTCTATCCGCCGGAGCGGGCCACCCACGCCACCTCGATGGCGCTGGTGGGCACCAGCATGGGCCTGGTGATCGGTGTGCCGTTGACGACCTGGATTGAGGCAACGATCTCCTACGAGGCATCTTTTTACTTCTGCGCCATCGTCAACCTGGCCGCAGCGATCGGGCTGTGGTTCATGCTGCCGCCGCAACCACACCGGGAATCCACCAGTGGCGCCGGGGCGCTGGCCGTTTTACGCAAACGCCGGGTCTGGCTCTCCATCGCGGCCACGGTCGCAGTCTTCGGTGCGATGTTCTCGGTCTACAGCTATGCCGCGGAATATCTCGGCAGAATTACCGAGTTCTCGAGTCAGACCATCAGTTTTCTGCTGGTCGTTTTCGGTATCGGTGGGGTGGGCGGCAATCTGTTGGCGGGGCGTCTGTTGGGGAGTCGACGTGCGCTGACCGTGCTGCTCTACCCGGTTGCGCTATCGGTCGCTTATCTGTTGCTGATGACGTTGGGATCGTCATCGGTCGTGGAGATGCTGCCGATTTGCGTGCTTTGGGGGGCCGCGCACACCAGCGGGCTGGTCGTCTGTCAGGTCTGGCTGACCTCGGCAGCGGAAGAGGCGCCGGAATTTGCCACCAGCCTGTTTGTCTCTTCCGCCAATCTGGGCACGGTTTGTTCGTCCTCTTTCAGTGGCTGGTTCATTGGCACCTGGGGGCTGAAGGGGACACTGGTGAGCGGGTGGCTATTCGCGGCGCTGGCGGTCGGTTTCATCGTCATCCGGATCTTGCTCGATCGGCAGCGTCATGGTGTGGCGCGGCGCGTGGCTACATGATCGGGTCGACTCTCTGTCACTCAGCACGTCGCCAATTTTATGGAACTCATCGGATGGTCGCCAGTAGTGGTCAAATCGATCGCGGCTCGCCAGACAACCTTTAACACGCTACCTTCCATCTCACATCCGATGTTATCGATTCAGGAGAGATGATGAGCGATTACACCCCACCCAAAGTCTGGGAACCGAAAGAGAGCGGCGGCAAGTTCGCCAGCATCAACCGTCCGGTCGCCGGCCCGACCCACGATAAGGAACTGCCGATCGGCGAACATCCGTTCCAGCTCTATTCGCTGGCGACGCCCAACGGTGTCAAGGTCACCGTGATGCTCGAGGAGCTGCTGGCACTGGGTAAGAACGCCGAATACGACGCCTGGCTGATCAAGATCGGTGACGGTGATCAGTTCGGCAGCGGCTTCGTCGAGGTCAACCCGAACTCCAAGATTCCGGCATTGATGGACCACAGCGGCGACAGGCCGATCCGCGTGTTCGAGTCCGGCTCGATCCTGGTCCATCTGGCTGAAAAGTTCGGTGCCTTTGTGCCGACCGATCCGGCCAAACGTGTCGAGACGATGAACTGGCTGTTCTGGCAGATGGGCAGCGCGCCCTATTTGGGTGGCGGCTTCGGCCATTTCTACGCGTACGCGCCGGAAAAGATCGAATACGCGATCGATCGTTTCACCATGGAAGCCAAGCGTCAGCTCGACGTGCTAGATCGTCGACTGGCCGAGACGCGCTATCTGGCGGGCGACGAGTACACCATCGCCGACATCGCGATCTGGTCCTGGTACGGCCAGTTGGCGCTGGGCCGTCTCTACGATGCCGCGGAGTTCCTGGACGTGGAGAGCTACGAGAACGTCCAGCGCTGGGCCAAGGAGATCGATGCGCGCCCGGCCGTGCAGCGCGGCCGCATGGTCAACCGCACCTTCGGCGAGCCGGAAACCCAGCTTCACGAACGCCACGACGCCAGCGATTTCGAGACGAAAACGCAGGACAAGATCGGCGGCTGATTCTATTCTGCCGCCATACGAAGCCCGGCTATCTTGCCGGGCTTTTTACGTTAGGCTTTGTGTGGGTTCTTCAAGAGAAGACAAACCGATTCCATGGCGCCGACGGCTTTCGATAAGGCATCTCAATGAAAACGTTATTTCGGGGTTATCTCGAAACTTCCCTGATCCTGCGAGTGACCATTGCGCTGGTGCTCGGCGTGGCGGTGGGGCTGATCGGTGGGGAAACGATCGCCGCGTGGCTGGCGCCGTTTGGCGATCTGCTGCTGCGACTCCTGCAGTTTCTGATCGTGCCGATCGTGCTATTCACACTGATCGTGGGGATCAATCAGGCCGATCTGGGGCGTATGGGCCGGATCGGCGGCAAGGTGTTCGTCTATTACGTGGCGACGTCGGCCATGGCGATCGTGGTAGGGCTGGCGGTGGCGTCGCTGCTGTCCCCGGGCAGTGGCATGACGCTGGACGACGGCGCCAGCGTCGATGTGCCGGACAATCCGGGGCTCGTCAGCGTGTTGCTGAGCATCGTGCCGAACAACATCGTTGGCGCGCTCGCTGAACCCAATCTGCTGGGCATCATCTTTACCGCTTTCGTGTTCGGTATCGCGCTGCTGAAGATGCGCCATCACGAGAGCCAGCACGAACTCGATAGCCGGCCGGGCGAGAAGCTCTACGGTGTCATCGAAGCGCTCAACGCGGTCACCATGAAAGTGATGGCCGGCGTGCTGCAGTACGTGCCGATCGGCGTGTTCGCGATCGTCGCGGGGACCGTGGCCAGGCAGGGGCTGGACACGATTCTTTCGCTCGGCAGCATGGTGGTGGTGCTCTATCTCGCGCTGGCGGTGCATCTGATCCTCTACTGCGTGTTGATGAAGACGTTCGGCGTGCGCCTGGGGGCGTTCTTCCGCGAGGCCCGTACGCCGATGGCCACGGCTTTCGCCACCCAGAGCAGCACCGGCACGCTGCCACTGACGTTGAACGCGGCGCAGCGACTCGGCATTTCGCAAAGCCTTTACGGATTCAGTCTGCCGCTGGGCGCGACGATCAACATGGACGGCGCGGCGATCCGGATCGCGATCTCGGCGGTTTTTGCCGCCAACGTTGCCGGCATCCCGCTGGATTTCATGACCATGGTCGAGATCGTGCTGATCGGCACATTGACCTCCATCGGCACCGCTGGCGTGCCTGGCGCGGGAATCGTGATGATCGCGACGGTCTTTGCCCAGGTCGGGCTGCCGATCGAGACCGTGGCGCTGTTGACCTCGATCGATGCGCTGGTCGGCATGGGCTGTACCGCGCTCAACGTCACCGGCGATCTGACCGGTACCGCCATCATCGCCCGCAGCGAGGATAAGCGGGGGGATTCACAGCCCGCTGATGCCACGACGGCCTGATATCGATTCCAGGAACTCTCGCATGGATTCTACCGCGCACACCAACTACCTGATCATCGGCGGCGGCAGCATGGGGCTGGCGGCAGCGGATTATCTGGCCGACACCGGCGCTGGGCCGGTGCAAGTGCTCGATGCTCATAGCCCGCCCCACGATCAGGGCGCCCATCACGGCGAGACGCGTCTGATCCGGCTGGCTTACGGCGAGGGCAGCGGCTACGTCCCACTGGCCATACGCGCGCTGGAGCGCTGGCGCGAGCTCGAACGAGAGACGGGCGAGTCGCTGTTTCTGCCCACCGGCGTGCTCAATCTCGGTCCGGCAGCGGCGCCATTCATTCGCCAGGTCGAGGCGAGTGCCCGTCAGTACGATCTGGCGTTGGAAGTGCTCGGCGGTGGCGCGGTCTCGGCGCGCTGGCCGGCGTGGCGGCTCGATGAACGAACGACCGGGGCATTTGAAGCCAATGCCGGTGTGCTCAGGGTCGAGCGTATTCTCGCCGCCTGTCGCCGACGCGTGGAGCGAAGCGCGAACGTGACGCTGACCACCGGTGCCAGAGTCATTCGGCTGGAACGCGGGGCGCGGGGCGGCTATGCGGTCAGCTGTGACGACGGCAGGCGATTCAGCGCCGATCGGCTGCTGGTCTCCGCGGGGCAGCACCTGGCGCCGCTGCTGGCCGAGCTCGGGGTCGACTTACCACTGACTCGGGTGCGCAAAACGTTTGCCTGGTTCGAAGCCGATGAACGTTACAGCCCCGAGCGATTCCCGGGATTTAGCCTTACCGATGATGAGCTGGGCATCTACTACGGCTTCCCGGATATCGATGGCGCTGGATTCAAGATCGGCCGCCACGACAGCGGCCAGATCCTGGCGCCGGGTGAGGCAATGGCACCGTTTGGTGAGCATCCCGAGGATCTTGCCGAACTGCAGCGGGTCATCGATCGTTATCTGCCCGGCGTCGGCGCACTGCGCCACGGTGCCGTCTGCCAATATATTCGCACTCCGGACGAGCACTTTCTGATCGACGAACCGCTCCCCGGGTTGATCGTTGCCGGTGGCTTCTCCGGCCACGGCTTCAAGTTCGCCAGTGCCATCGGCGAATCGCTGGGCCAATGGCTGGTCAGCGGTCACGCGGCTTCGGAACTCGCAGGATTTCGGGCGGGGCGATTCACGCTTGCGCGCAACTGAAAGCCGAAGTCGGTGGCTCGACGTGGCGCTGGCGGCCGAGTGCCGATGGATTTCGCGTACACTGACGGCCTTTATGCACACGCGGTAGCACTATGTCCTTCACCCCTTTGCCCTTATCCCCCTTGGTCTCCTCGCCTTTTTCTGCCCTGGCCTGTCCGCTGGACGGCGATCCGATGCACCGCGAAGGTCAGACATGGCGCTGCGCGGCCGGCCATAGCTATGACATTGCCAGGCAGGGCTATACCCATCTGCTGCCGGTGCAGCACAAGCGCTCTCGCGATCCGGGGGACAGCAAGGCGATGGTGGCGGCACGTCAGCGCTTTCTGAACGCGGGCCATTACCAGCCCGTTGCCGACGCGGTCGCGCGTATCGTGCTGGCACGACGGCCTGCCGCCGGCCCGCTTCACTGCCTGGACGCCGGCTGCGGCGAAGGCTACTACCTGCGCCAGCTGGTGGAGGCGCAATCGGATGCGGGAGCAGGGGATGCGTCACTGTCCCTGCTGGGGTTGGATATTTCCAAGTGGGCGGTGCTCTCCGCCGCCAAACAAGAGCGGGCGGTGCTGTCTGCTGCGAAGCAGGCGCGCGTGCTGCAGCGCGACGCGCACAAGGACGCTGGCGCTACCTGGGTGGTGGCGAGTAATGCCCACTTGCCGGTGCAGTCGAATTCGCTGGATTGCGTGCTGTGCCTGTTCGGCTTTCCGGTCTACCCGGAATTCATGCGCGTGCTGAAGCCGGGCGGCATGCTGGTGCAGGCCGATGTCGGGCCGGATCATCTGCGTGAATTGCGTGAGGTCATCTATCCCAGCCTCAAGGCGGAGCGCGAGCGTTCGGAGGCGGCTCCCGAGGGCCTGATTCGGCACGAGAGTGAATCGATCCGCTACTCGCTGACACTGGATAACGCCGAGGCCATCGCCGATCTGCTGGCGATGACCCCGCATCTCTATCGCGCCAGTGCCGACGGTCGAGCCAGAGCGCAAGCGCTGAATTTCCTGACGGTGACCGTCGACGTGCGCCTGACGCGATTCGAGCGGCCGGCCGACGACGGATGAAAGGCCCCTTCGGTGGCCGGCCGCAACTGATGGTGTCTTCAGCTCGGGTAGGCGACAGCCCACTGGAGAGCTTCCTCGAAGGGCAGCGCGGGACTGTAGTAGAACCCTTGTCCAAGGTCACAGCCGAGACTCTTGAGGCGTGCCTCGATGGCGCTGTTTTCGACTCCTTCCCCAATGACGAGACGATTGAAGGTTTTCGACAGATCGATGATCGCCGTGACGATCGCCTCGTCCTCGGGGTTGTCGAGCATACCAATCACGAACGAGCGATCGATCTTGATCTTCTGCGTCGGGAAAGTGCGTAGATAACTCAGCGACGATTGGCCGGTACCGAAATCGTCCAGCGACAGCTGCAGGCCGAGCTGCAGGCAAGCCTGGATGTTGACGACGATGGCTTCCATGTCTTCCTGCGGCGAGATGCTTTCCAGAATCTCCAGGGTGAGCCTTCCCACCAGTTCCCGGTCACGGTTCGCGAGTGCTCGGTGTAAATGGTCGATGAAACCGCTGTCGCGGAAGCTGGAAGGGCTGACATTGATGCTGATCGAGTAGGGCAGGCCGCGCCGCATGATCTCTTCGAGAGCCCTCAGCGCCTCGTCGATGACGTACTTGCCGACCTCTATATCGAGCCAGGTGTTCGCGATCGAGGGGAGGAAGTAGCCGGGAGGCAGGATCTCACCTGAAGGCAGGCGCCAGCGCAGCAACCCCTCGAAGCCAGCGACCGTGTCATGGTGATAGTCGATCTTGGGCTGATAGAAGAGTTCCAACTGCTGTAGCGAGAGCGCCTGCCATACCTCACGGGCGATGGACAGCCGCTCGCGACGGGAGTGGTGGAGCCCGAGATCGAAACGGCAGTAGCCGTTCTTGCCGGCTTCCTTGGCAGAGTACATGGCCTGATAGGCATGATGTAGCAGCGCATCCGTATCCTCTTCGTCCTCGGGATAGCCGGTGACGCCCATGCTGGCCGTGAGGCTGTGGACATGCTCCGATATCCGGATCGGGATGCGAATCTGATCCAGGATACGATGGCAGGCCTCCGGTTGGAGCCTGTCACGCAGGATAACGACGAATTCGTCGCCCCCCAGGTGAGCCACCAGGTCCTTCCGGCGCACGGCATCGCGCAGGCGTTCGGCGACGACCCGCAACACCGTGTCGCCGGCACTGTTGCCATGGGAGTCGTTGATGCTCTTGAATCCATCCAGATTGATCAGGCAGATGGAAAGATGGCCCCGGCACTGCCTGGCCAATGCCAGTTCGGCCTTCATCAGCACCTGAAGAAGGCGCCGGTTCGGCAGTCCGGTCAGGGGATCGATATCGTCGGAGGTCAGACCTGGAGGGCGTCGGGTCAAAAGATGAAGGCCGATTTCGTCCTCGACCTGATTGGCAAGAACGCCAAGCATCTCGAAATTCAGCGCTGATGCCGAAATTGGTGCTGTATCGATGAGACACAGCGTGCCGATGCCGAATCCCTCGATGTCTCTCACAGGCACACCGGCGTAGAAGCGCAGATGGGGCGATCCGACGACCAGCGGATGTTCGACGTAATCGGGATGCATCAGCGCATCCTCGATGACGAGGAGTGCATCGTGGCGAATGGTGTGATGACAAAGCGATAGCGCATCCGGAATAGCGACCGATGCCGAGCCGGTGTCGGTCCTGCACCACTGCAGATCCTCTCCTTCCAGCATCAACCAGGCGTCCGTTACCCGATAGTGCTGCTTGGCGATCCAGCGTATGCGGTCAATTCGCTCTTCAGTTAGCGTGTCGATTCTTCTTGTTTGATGCATGGCCTCTCGACGCCATGTTTCGTAGCAATCCAGATTCACGGTGTGGCACCTCATCGAAAGCCTTCCCAGCCCCATCCGTGTGGCATTTCAGCAACTTTTACTATAGTAAACTTAGCGTTCCGCGATCATCATTGGGTCCTACCACCGGCAGGAAGTTGAATTAATAATTCAATACAAATTTGAACCTTGGTTCAACTTAAATTGAACAAATAGTTCAAATTAAATCAATGGATGAGAAGAGCTTGTTCGCGTTGCGTCTTCAAGCGGCGCTCACCGCCGCCGGATACCAACCTCGCCCTTCGGTATTGGAGCGCGAGTTCAACCTGCGCTACTGGGGATCGCCGGTCAGTTTCCAGGGAGTGCGCCGGTGGTTGCGGGGTGACTCGATACCGTCTCAGGACAAGCTACTGGTATTGGCTGGCTGGTTGGGCATCGAACCTCAGATCCTGCGTTACGGCGAGTCGTCATCGCACATTCGCGGCGCGATGCAGGCGACCTGGGTGATACCCGTGGGAGGAGAGGAAGACGAAATGCTGCGGATCTATCGCGGGCTGCCTGCGGAGCAGCGCAAGCTTCTGCGTCAGGTGGCTCTGACGTTCGCGAAAGCCAATGGATTGCAGCCACAGGATCCGGAGGAGTCGCCCTGACATTCGTTATCGGGACCGCTTGTATAGCGCCGCTATTTCAGCGCCAGCCCAGAACGGTCGAGATGGCAGCTCCGCGTCTTCCGTAATCAAGGGAAGACGCGGCGTCGGTTCATTGTTATCGAGACATCGTTATCGAGACATTGTTATCGGGTCAGCGTTTCTCGGATAGAGCCTGTGACTGCGCCAACTGCTCGCGGCGATAGTCGCCCTGGCGCTCCAGCATCCAGCCGGGATATTCCGCCGGCAGGGCGCTGACCTCGTCGAGCCGGGCAAGCTCTTCCTGATCGAGACGCACCCCGGTTGCAGCGATGTTGTCGTCGAGCTGTTCGAGTCGCTTGGCGCCGACGATGACGCTGGTCACGGCTTTCTGATGCAGTAGCCAGGCCAGCGCGATCTGAGCCACGGAAACGCCCTTGCCATCGGCGATATCGCGCATCACATCGATGCAGTCGAGGCCGCGATCCCGGTTCACCGGCGGGAAGTCGAAGGTGGCGCGACGATCGCCGGCCTGGGCCTCGCCGTCCCGAGTGTACTTGCCGCTGAGCAAACCGCCCGCCAACGGGCTCCAGACCATTAGTCCCAAACCCTCGCTATCCAGCATCGGCACGATCTCGCGTTCGAGGTCGCGGCCGGCGACGGTATAGTACGCCTGTAGCGATTCGAAACGATGCCAGCCATTGTGTTTGGCGATACCCAGCGCCTTCACGATCTGCCACGCCGCCCAGTTGGAGACACCGACGTAGCGAACGTGGCCATGTTCGACCAGCGTATGCAGCGCACGCACGGTCTCCTCGATGGGCGTGGCCGGATCGAAGCCGTGGATCTGGTAGAGATCGATGTGGTCGAGCTGCAGACGCTTCAGGCTCGCCTTGACGCCTTCCATGATGTGGTAGCGCGAAGCGCCGCGGCTGTTGACGCCGCTGGACGGGTGAGCGCCATTACCGCCCGTTGGCCCGAATACCTTGGTAGCTACCACGACATCGTCGCGGGGAATCTCGAGGTTTTTCAATGCCTGGCCGGTGATGATTTCCGATTGACCCTGAGAGTAGACGTCGGCGGTGTCGATGAAGTTGATCCCGGCGTTGAAGGCGCGGCCGACCAGCTTGTCGGCGTCCGCCTGCTGCAGGTCACCGATCTGACTCCACATCTCGCCGTTGCCGCCGAACGTCATAGTGCCGAGGCAGAGCTCGGAGACGAACAGACCGGTGTTGCCCAGCGGGTTATAGCGCATGATTCATTCCTCGTTACTCGTGAAGGATGAGACTGCAGGAAAATGAGTATGGTCGAGCCGGCCAGGTGACGCTGGTTCGATTCCGTCCGATGTTTGCCTAAAGCTGTCGAGGTCAGGCGAGCCGTTTCGTCGAATCAGGGCAGCATGGCGGGCATCATCCGGTAGTAGAGATTGAACAGGATCCACAGCGTGCCGCCGACCATGATGGTCAGGATCAACACGGTGAACAGAATCAGCTGCAGATCCTCGCGCTTGTTCCGGGCCAGCGTGATGTGCAGGAAGAAGCGAAAGTGGACCACGACCTGAATCACGGCGCAGACGGCGATGACGATATAGAGCGTGCGCGCCGCCGTCTGCGTGTAGGCGGCCAGTCCAAACGGAATCAGCGTCAGTACCAGCGCCAGCCCGAAACCCCACAGATAGGTGCGTAGCTCGCTGGATTTCTCCTGGGCTTCCTGCTCGGAAAGTTGGCGATGGCTCATACGATGCCTCCCAGGTAGACCAGCGAGAAGATTCCGATCCAGACCACATCCAGGAAGTGCCAGAGGATCGCCAGCCGCATCAGCCCGGTCTTGGTGGGCGTATCGAGACCGTGCACGGCAATCTGGCCGAGCAGGGCGATCAACCAGATGCAGGCCCCGGTCACGTGAAGCCCGTGGAGCGGCACCAGGGCAAAGAAGGCGGACAGAAAGCCGCTCCGGCTAGGCACGCCGCCTTCGGTGAACATCTTGTGAAAGTCGTAGAGCTCATGGGCGAGAAAGCCAAGGCCCAACAGCAGCGTCACCAGCAACCAGGCCACCAGCACCTTGCGGTCGGTGCGATATTTCAGCGCTAGCGACGCCATGCCGAACGTGAAGCTGCTGACCAGCAGCAGCATCGTCTCGATGAAGGCACTCTTGAGCTCGAACAGCTCGCCGGGGCCGGGGCCGCCAGCGGTGCCGCCGAGCATGGTGACGTAGGTCGCGAAGAGCAGACCGAACAGAATCAGATCACTCATCATGAACACCCAGAAGCCGAAGACGAACTCCTCGCTGGCTTCGTGGGCATCGCCGTGGGCGTGGCCCAGATTGAGGCCGGGGTGGCGGCTCGGTGTTGCAGTCATTGGATGGCTCCCTCGAGCGGTGACATGGCTAGCCCCTGATTGGCCGGCGTCTGTTCTTCACGCCGGGAGACGGGCCGAATACGGCTGACGCGCTCTAGCCAGGCCTCGTGCTCCCGGCGCACCGTCTGTGCGGGGATTGTCCGGGTACGCTGGCGAACGTAGCCTCGTGCCACCAGCGCGATCAGGCTGACGATGCCCGCCGCCGCCACCAGCCACCATTCGTACCAGGTCAGGCCGAAGGCGATCAGAAAGCCGGTGGCGGCCATGATCGGCCCCATGGCGCTGTTGGCCGGCATCACGATATCCGTGTACTCGTCCGGCCGCGGGTGCGCGCCACGGCCATTCTCCTTCTGGCGCATGTAGGCATCGCGGCTGTGGACTTCGGGAATGACCGGGAAGTTGTACTCCGGCGGTGGCGCCGACACCGACCACTCCAGGCTGCGGCCATCCCAGGGGTCGCCCGCCGGCACGCGGTTGGTGTCCCGATCCCGAATGCTGACCCAGAGCTGGATCAGCAACAGCAGCATGGCCAGCAGAATGATCAGCGCGCCGACAGCGGCGGCCAATGTCCACGGCAGGTAAGCCGGTTCGAAAAAGGCCGCCGATCGCCGAGGCATGCCCAGTACGCCGAGGGCGTAAAGCGGGAAGAACGCCAGCATGAACCCGACGATCCAACACAGCGCCGCGCGCCGACCCCAGCGCTCCTCCAGGCGGAAGCCGAAGGCCTTGGGAAACCAGAAGTTGGTGCCGCCCAGCATCCCGAACAGCAGTCCGGGAATGAGCATGTTGTGGAAGTGTGCGACCAGAAACAGCGAGTTGTGGATCTGATAGTCCACGCTCGGCACCGCCAGGATGATCCCGGTCAGCCCGCCGATCGCAAACAGAATGATGAAGCCGACCGCGTAGATCATCGGTACCGCAAAGCGGATACGGCCGCGGAACATCGTCAGCATCCAGTCGTACACTTTGACCCCGGTGGGAATGCCGATCAGCATCGTGGCGATACCGAAGATCGCGTTGATATGCGCGCTCTGACCCATGGTGAAAAAGTGGTGGAGCCAGACCGTGAACGAAAGAACGGCGATGGCCATCGTGGCGATCACCAAGGCGCCGTAGCCGTAGAGTTTCTTGCCGGAAAAGGTCGAGAAGATTTCCGAGAAGATGCCGAATGCCGGCAGGATCAGGATATAGACTTCCGGATGGCCGAACGCCCAGAACAGATTGACGTAATTCATCATGTTGCCGCCGAGATCGGCGGTGAAGAAGTGAAAGTCGAGATAGCGGTCCAGCGCCAGCAGCGCCGTCGCCACGGTCAGCGGCGGCATGCCGAAGATCATCAGGATCGCCGTGCACAGCGCCGTCCAGGTAAACAGCGGCAGGCGGAACCAGCTCATGCCCGGTGCGCGTTTCTTGTAGATGGTCACGGCGAAATTGATGCCGGTGAGCGTCGACGACAGCGTCGACAGGGTCACCGCCCAGATCCAGTAGTCGACGCCGGCGCCGGGGTTGGCCGCGCTTTCGGTAAACGAGGGATAGCCGCTCCAGCCGCCGGTGGAAAACGGCGCCAGAATCAATGACACCATGACGAGTGCCGCACCGGCTGCGGTCAGGCCCAGGCTGACCGAGTTCATCACCGGAAACGACAGATCCCGGGTGCCGATCTGCAGCGGCATCACGTAGTTGATGATGCCGGTCAGAAACGGCATCGCCATGAAGAACACCATGATGGTGCCGTGGGTCGTGAAGAGCTGCCCGAAGTGCTCGGCGGTGAGGAATCCGCCTCCCAGCCCTACGGCCTGCTGCAGGCGCATGAACACCGCCTCGATCACCGCGCGCGCCAGCATCACCAGCGCGATGACGATGAACATGATGCCGATCTTCTTGTGATCGGGGCTGGTCAACCACTCGGACCACAGCCAGCGCCAGCGGCGGGTCCAGGTCAGCACGCCGATGGCGATCAGGCCGCCGAGAATCACCATGGCGCCGGCGCCGCTGGCGATGATCGCGTTGACGATGTTCTTGGTCGTCGGATCGACGATGGCGTCCCAGAACGGCAACGCGCTCCAGTCCAGTCGACCCAATAGCCACTCGGCCCAATGATTCATGGTCGAGCCTCCTGCGAAGACGAGGCATCGTTCGCCTTCCCGGTCGACGCGACCGGAATCGATGCCCAGTCGGGCGATACATGGCCGACAATATCGTTGAACAGGTCGTCGGGCAGGTGGCCGAAACGAAGTCGTCCGGCGTCGTCGCCCCGGCCTTTACCGTCACCATCGTTGTTGCTGCCGACATCGGCGCGGGCGAGAGACTGCGCCAGCGTCTTGCCAGTGTTCTGCGCCATCAGTCGATCGAACATCCGGGCATCCAGCGTCATGCCGCCTTCACCCGTGTGAGCGACGAAGTTGTGGAATGTCTGCTCATCGACGACGCGAGTCACGAAGCGTTGATGCGAGAATCCCTTGCCGTTGTACTGCATGTTCTTGCCCGGGAACTCGCCGGTATGGTCCGCTTCCAGATGCAGCTGGGTCACCATGCGGTTCATGACATCGATCTGACTGCCGAGCGCCGGAATGAAGAATCCTTGCATGACGCTGGCGGAGGTCAGCTCCAGTGCCAGAGGGCGGTGAGCGGGAACGACCAGCTCGTTGACGGTCGCGATGCCCTGATCGGGGTAGATGAACAGCCATTTCCAGTCGAAGCCGACCACCTGCACCCGCAAGGGTTCGGTCTTCTGATCGCCTTGAATGGGGCGGTACGGATCCAGTGCCAGGGTGCTACGCCAGGCGACCGTGGCGAGCACCACGACGACGAGGAAAGGAATACCCCAGATGGCGATATCGGCGAGCTTGGAAAAGCCCCAGCGAGGGCGATAAGCCGACTGGGCGCCGTAGCGATAGCGGATCACGATCCAAGGGGTCAGGATCAGCACCGGCAAAACCACGATCGATGTC
Organism: Salinicola halophyticus; assembly: GCF_003206695.1. Lineage (GTDB taxonomy): Bacteria > Pseudomonadota > Gammaproteobacteria > Pseudomonadales > Halomonadaceae > Salinicola > Salinicola halophyticus. Next base: position 348,469 of record NZ_PZJN01000006.1, read on the forward strand.
AGCGCGATGATCAAGCCGAACTGGTGGCGTTGGGCGGTGGCAACGGGCCCTTGAGGATCGAGAAACGAGATGGGGGTTTGACTGCATCCGGTAAGCAGGATCGATAGCAGTCCGGCCAAGAATGCGCGATAGCGACAGGCCGTTTGAGCGGTGACAGGGGGATGGGACACGATAACCTCGGTGAAACGTCCTTGTTACGAAACTTACCGGCCAATGACCGATACCGTTAGCTCATTAACTATAGAAATGTTTGGCGATGACGCCACTGGCAGCGGTGCTATCGAGCGGTGCGAATCAGTGTGATGACCATGAAATTTGCCCATGGGCGGTATTGTTCGCGACTATCAGACCCGGGTCGCTGATAAGGCAGGGTCTATCACGCAGCCCTTGCGGCATCTGGCGCTGCCCGTTTTGGCTGTCGGGATGAAGCGTGGGCGTGTCCTACATTCGGCGTGACGTTGCCCTAAAGTCGGTTTTCCACGGTTGGACAGTGTCCAGGGTTCACTCTATAAGTTGTGGTGCGCCCGTATGGGGTAGCCGTCCTGCTCGGCTGGGTCTATGCACCTGAGCCGAGGACGGCTTAGACGGGCAGAATTCAGGCGATCGTGTCGCAGACCTGACATCCGAGTCTCCATGGCCATGTGGCAGTAGACTCGTTGCGACCATCCCTATTAGTAGGTAGTAGGACATCTAGTAGGGCATCGCCAAGAGGTTTCAGTGCAAGGCGATCATCGTCTTGCGGCGTTGAATTAGGGAGAGATCATCGTGACCAGCGACAACCGCAAACCGACGACGACGGATGCCGGCATTCCGGTAGCGAGCGAAGAAAATTCGCTTTCCGTAGGCCCTGACGGCCCGATCGTGCTTCACGATCACTACCTGATGGAGCAGATGGCGGCGTTCAACCGTGAGATGATTCCGGATCGTCAGCCGCACGCCAAGGGCGGCGGTGCCTTCGGCCACTTCGAGGTGACCCACGACGTCAGCCGATATACCAAGGCGAAATTTCTCCAGCCGGGCAAGACGACCGAAATGGTTGCGCGCTTCTCGACCGTCGCCGGCGAAGGCGGCAGCCCGGACACCTGGCGCGATCCGCGTGGTTTCGCGCTCAAGTTCTATACCGAGGAAGGCAACTTCGACATGGTGGGTAACAATACCCCCGTGTTCTTCGTCCGCGATCCGATGAAGTTCCAGCACTTCATCCACTCCCAGAAGCGCCGTGCCGACAACGGTCTGCGCGATCACGACATGCAGTGGGATTTCTGGACCATGGCGCCGGAATCGGCCCACCAGGTGACCTGGCTGATGGGCGACCGCGGCGTGCCGGCAAGCTGGCGGCACATGAATGGATACTCCAGCCACACTTACATGTGGGTGAACGAGCAGAGTGAGCGTTTCTGGGTCAAGTATCACTTCAAGACCGACCAGGGCATCAAGTGCATGACCCAGGAGCAGGCCGACGAGATGGCCGGTAGCGATGCCGACTATCACCGCCGCGACCTGTTCAATGCGATCAAGCGCGGTGACTACCCGACCTGGACACTGCAGGTTCAGATCATGCCGTTCGAGGATGCCAAGACCTACCGCATCAATCCGTTCGATCTGACCAAGGTCTGGCCGCACGACGACTATCCGTTGATGGAAGTCGGCAAGATGAAGCTGGATCGCAACCCGGAAGACTTCCACACCCAGATCGAACAGGCTGCCTTCGAACCCAATAACATGGTTCCCGGAACTGGACTGTCGCCGGACAAGATGCTGCTGGCACGTTCCATCTCCTATGCCGATGCGCACCGCGCGCGGCTCGGGGTGAACTACAAGCACATTCCGGTCAACACGCCCAAGGCGCCGGTCAACAGCTACAGCAAGGGCGGCGCGATGCGCATGCATAACGCCAGCGATCCGGTCTACGCACCGAACAGCAAGGGGGGCTCCAAGGCCGATCCCGAGCGTTATCCGGAAGATGCGGTGTGGCAGGCCGACGGCGAGTTCGTCCGCGCTGCCTACACGTTGCGACCGGCGGACGACGACTACAGCCAGGCCAATGACCTCGTCAACAAGGTGATGGATGACGCGGCCCGCGACCGGCTGGTCAACAACGTGGTTGGTCACGTCTCTGGTGGCGTCGAGGAGCCGGTGCTTTCTCGCGTGTTCGAGTACTGGCGCAACATTGATGCGACCATCGGCCGGCGCATCGAGGAAGGCGTCAAGGCCAATCGCGGCCAGTAAGTCGTTCAGCGCCTGAATGGCGGTAAAAAGACGGCCCACTCCTCGCAAGAGGAGTGGGCCGTTGTCGTTGTGAACGCCGTTATGAGCGTCGTTCTGAGCCCGTTGAGTATCGTTTTGAGCTTCGCGATGAGCGCAGTCGCGCGTGTCGCTACCGGCCTCGATTCCGAGACAGCGTCAGCGTCTCAGCCCTTGCGCTCCTTGATTTGATCCTTCAACTGCCCGGGCACCTGCTTGATGATCAGGCGGTCGCGCTCGTCGTCGTATTCGATGCTGTTGCCGAGCAGGTGGGAGTCGAAGCTGATCGACACGCCGCTGGCGCGCCCGGCAAAGCGCTTGAACTGCTGCAGGGTACGCTTGTCCGGCGGAATCTCGGCGGCGAGGCCATAGTCCTGATTGCGGATATAGTCGTAGAACGCCTTGGGATGCTGCTCATCGACCAGCTCCGAGAGCTCGTCCAGCGTGATCGGTTCGCCGCGCTTGGCCTGCGCGTTGGCATAGTCGATCAATGTCCCGGTCTTCTCGCGGCTGGCTTCCTCGGGGAGGTCCTCGCTCTCGACATAATCGCTGAACGCCTTGAGTAGCGTGCGGGTTTCCGCGCCCGCGTTGATGCCCTCCTGACAGCCCAGCCACAGCCTGAAATCTTCCACCAGTTTTTTGTTGCCGCGGTCCTGAACGTAGGCGATGTACTGGCGAGAGCCGCCGTTCTGCCACTGGGTCAGGTCGATACGCGCGGCCAGCATCAACTGGCCCAGGTTGAGCTGCTGCACGGGCACGAGGTTGAGCTCGGCATCGAAGCCATAGCCGTCACGCTGATGCAGCAGGGCCAGCGTCAGGTACTCCGCTTCGCCCTGGCGATAGTGAATAAACCACCAGTGGCCGCCGACCGACAGATGCTGGTCGATCAGCGGCAACAGACTCTGGGTGGCTTCGCGGGTGAAATCGGTGAAGTTCGACTCTCCACTCCGATAGCGTTCCAGCTCGAAGGCGAATCGAGACGACGACGCGGGGCCGGCGTCATTATTCTCCGCGTTATCGGTGTCCTCCTCCCCGCCACTTCCACCGAAGTGGCCCCAGGCCTTGGGTTTGCCGTGAAAGCTCGAGTTGAAACTCGCCAGCAGCGACTCCGCCGTCGCGGTATCGACCATGGATTCGCCGCTGGCCATGGTGGCCGGCTGGTCATCAGCGTGCTTGTCGACGCGGTGCGCGCAGGTTTGCAGTATCGGCATGACGTGACTCGTGAAGCGTGAAAGGGCGGGTAGCCATTCGGCGACCCGCGAAGAACGGGGAGGGCGGCTTTGGTTTCCGCCTTCCGGTCCGGACCTGGCTATACGTCAGGGGCGTAGCCGATAACCGGTGCGGAAGATCCAACTGATGACGCCCAGGCTCACTGCCAGGAAGACGCCGATCATGACCAGACTGGCAACGACGCTGACATCGCTGATGCCATAAAAGCTCCAGCGGAAACCGCTGACCAGATAGACCACCGGGTTGGCCAGCGTCACCCCCTGCCAGAACGACGGCAGCATATCGATGGAATAGAAGCTGCCGCCGAGGAAGGTCAGGGGCGTGATGATCAGCAACGGCACCAGCTGCAGCTTCTCGAAGCTGTCCGCCCAGATTCCGATGATGAATCCGAGCAGGCTGAAGGTGAGCGCGGTCAGCAACAGAAACAGCATCATCATGAACGGATGCTGGATATGCAGATCGACGAAGAAGTTGGCCGTGCCCAGAATCACCAGCCCCAGAATGGCGGACTTCGATGCCGCCGCGCCGACATAGCCGAGCACGATCTCGAAGTACGAGATCGGTGCCGACAGCAGTTCGTAGATGGTGCCGGTGAACTTGGGGAAGAAGATCCCGAACGAGGCATTCGAGACGCTCTGTGTCAGCAGCATCAGCATGATCAGGCCGGGCACGATGAACGCCCCGTAGCTGACGCCTTCGACTTCCTGAATGCGCGAGCCGATAGCGGCGCCGAAAACGACGAAGTAGAGCGACGTCGAGATCACCGGCGAAATCAGGCTCTGCAGCAGCGTGCGTCCGGCGCGAGCCATTTCGAAGACATAGATGGAGCGAACGGCTTGCAGGTTCATGGGCGCTCTCTGACCAGGTTGACGAAGATATCTTCCAGCGAACTCTGCTTGGTGTGCAGATCCTTGAAGCGAATGCCGGCGGCCTCGATCTCGTTGATCAGCGCGCTGATGCTGACGTGCTCGCTGTCCCCGGCCTCGCTGGCGTCGTAGGTATAGACCAGCACGCTGCCTTCCTCGGCCAGCGTCAGCGGGTGGTGGGCCAGCGCGGGGGGCACGCTTGCCAACGGCGTCAGCAGATGCAGCGTCAACTGCTTGCTGCCGAGCTGTCGCATCAGTGCCGCCTTCTCCCGTACCAGCACGATCTCGCCGCCGTTGATGACCCCGATGCGATCGGCCATCTCCTCGGCTTCCTCGATGTAGTGCGTGGTCAGAATGATGGTCACGCCACTGTTACGAAGCTCTCTCACGACTTCCCACATGTCGCGACGCAGTTCGACGTCTACCCCGGCGGTGGGCTCGTCGAGAAACAGGATCTCGGGTTCATGGCCCAGCGCCTTGGCGATCAGCACGCGTCGTTTCATGCCGCCGGAGAGCGTAATCAGCTTGTTGTTGCGCTTGTCCCACAGCGACAGCGACTTCAGCACGCGCTCGAGATGGGCATCGTTGGGGGCCTTGCCGAACAGCCCGCGGCTGAAGCGCACCGTGTTCCAGACGGTCTCGAAGGCGTCACTGGTCAGCTCCTGAGGGACCAGGCCGATCTTGGCGCGCGCGGCGCGGTAGTCGGTGACGCTGTCGTGACCGTCGACCACAACGCTCCCGGAGCTGGCGTTGACCAGTCCGCAGATGATGCTGATCAAGGTGGTCTTGCCGGCCCCGTTGGGGCCGAGCAGGGCGAATATCTCGCCGCGCTGGATCTCCAGGTCGATCTGCTTCAGCGCTTCGAAACCGGAGTCGTAACGTTTGGAGAGACCGGTAATGGCAATCACCGGCGCAGGTTGAGCGCCAGGATTTTCGGACTGCGCGTCGACCGGCGTGTCGACGGTGGCATCGCTGGATGCCGCGCGCTCGGGCGCTAGGGGCGTCTCGTGACTCATGAAGGCGATACATCGTGACGTGAAGGGCCACTATTGTAGGCGAAAAACACCGGCAGGCGAAAAACATAAGCAGGTTAAGAACATCGGCAGGCAAAAATTGAGCTGGCTGTAGCCGGGAGTAGTCGTCATCGCATTGATCGCTCAAACCGGACCGAGAACAGCGACTGACGATCGCCGTGAAACGGGCGCAATGGCGCAGAGTTGTCTATAACGAATAGGCAACATCAAAAATCAGACAGGCAGGATCGGTGTTGAAACGACGCCGAGTTTTTCAAGCAAGGAGGCCATTCATGGCACGCTTTTCATCGATCAACCGTACCGCCGTCATGCTACTCGTCGCGGTTCTGGGCAGTACAGCATTGACCGCCTGTACCACCACCTCGTCTTCGGATCGCGAAAGCCGTCTCTCTCAGCGTGCACAGCTGGATCAGGACGTCCAGCAGACGCTGGATCGGCTCTATCGCTCGGTGCCCGACGCTCGATCGCTGGCGCAGCAGGCCGAGGGCGTACTGGTGTTTCCCGGGGTACTGGGCGCCAGCTTTATCGTCGGCGCCAGTCATGGTGACGGCTCGCTGCTGATGGACGGCGCCAAGGCCGGCTACTACACCACCACCAGTGGTTCGATCGGTTTCCAGGCGGGGGCGCAGTCGCAGGCCATCGTCTACCTGCTGATGACCGAGAAAGCGCTCAATCGCGTGCGTAGCGACAATGGATGGTCGGTGGGGGCCAGCGCCGGAGTGGCAGTCGCCGATATCGGTGCCAACGGCCAGATCACCAACGCTACGGCCGACAAGGAGGTCATCGCGTTCGTGATGAACAATCAGGGCATCCAGGGCGGTGTCTCGTTGAACGGCGCCAAGATATCCAAGGTCAGCCCTTGATCCTGTCTTTTCCGGATTGATCCCCCCAGACGCAGGAAACCCACCGCAAGGTGGGTTTCCTATTGATGCCAGCAATCCGTGACGGATCAATCGTGTCAGGCGCTCTCGGGCAGCTCGGCATTGTGATAGACGTTCTGTACGTCGTCGAGGTCGTTCAACATGTCGATGAACTTCTCAAACATCGCCACGTCGTCGCCCTCAAGCGGCGTATGGGTCTGGGGCAGGAACTGAATTTCGTCGGCTTCGAATTCGAGCTCGCCGAAGGTGTCGAGCAGCGCCTGCTTGGCCTTGGCATAGTCGGTATGCGGCGCGAACACGGTGATGCGACCGTCTTCGCTTTCGATGTCGGTGACATCGACATCGGCTTCCATCAGCACTTCCAGCACGGCTTCCTCATCCTCGCCGGCAAAGGCGAAGATCGCGCAGTGGTCGAACATATGGCTGACCGACCCCTGGGTGCCGATCTTGCTCTTGGTCTTGGTGAAGCAGCCGCGCACGTCACCGAAGGTGCGGTTCGGGTTGTCGGTCAGACACTCGACGATCACCATGCAGTTGCCCGGGCCGAAACCTTCGTAGCGTGCCGCCGAGAAATCCTCGCCGCCGCTGCCCTTGGCCTTGTCGAGCGCCTTGTCGATCACGTGCGACGGCACCTGATCCTTCTTGGCCTTGTCGATCAGCCCGCGAAGCGTCAGGTTGCCGGAAGGATCGGTACCACCGGACTTGGCGCAGACGTAGATTTCACGGCCGTACTTGCTGTAGACCTTGGTCTTGGCATCGGCCGTCTTGGCCATGGATTCCTTGCGGTTCTGGAAGGCCCTTCCCATTGTCACACCCTATCGGTTGTCAACGACGAGCGGGATTTTACGCAACATTGCGCGGATGTTGCAGGTTTATTTGGCCTTTCTCGCACCAATTGCCTAGCTCGCACGACGAGACGGCGTCAATCTTCGCGCGCTCTGGTATTCTGCCGCGCCTGAGCATGACATGGTGAGACCGAGTCGTCCGCCGGTTGACTGCATCGACCTTTTCATCTCGACCAGGAGCGCGTGCCGTGCCCGACACTCATCACTCGAAGATTCCGCATTCGGAGCTCCCGAACTCGGAGGCCGATCCCTCCGCGACGGGTCAGCCCGAGGCGTTCTCCTCGTTACCGTTACCCACGGCGCTTGTGGATAATCTCGAATCGCTGGGCTATCTGGCGATGACGCCGATTCAGGCCGCCAGCCTGCCGCCGATCCTGAGCGGTCAGGACGTGATCGGGCAGGGCAAGACGGGGTCCGGCAAGACGGCGGCGTTCGGTCTGGGCCTGCTGTCGGCGCTCGATGTCTCGCGCTTCCAGGTCCAGGCCCTGGTGCTGTGCCCCACCCGCGAGCTGGCGGACCAGGTCGCCGAAGAGCTGCGTCGGCTGGCGCGAATGCTGGCCAACGTCAAGATCCTCGCGCTGTGCGGGGGAACGCCGCTGGGTCCGCAGCTGAGTTCGCTGTCCCACGGCGCGCATGTGATCGTCGGCACGCCGGGCCGCATCGAGGAGCATCTACGCAAGGGCTCGCTGGATCTTTCGTCGCTTTCGGTGCTGGTGCTGGATGAAGCCGATCGCATGCTCGACATGGGCTTCCAGGCGGCGCTGGACACGATCGTCGCGGCGACCCCGAAAGCACGCCAGACGCTACTGTTCAGCGCCACCTACGGCGACAGCGTTCGCCCGGTCGCCGAGCGTATGCTGCGTGAGCCGGTAATGGTGGAAGTGGATTCGTCCCATGATGACGAGAGCATTCGCCAGCATTTTCACCGGGTTGCCGACGAGCCGGCCCGCCTGGCCGCGCTCAGCCAGCTGCTGCTGCACTACCGGCCGGAATCCAGCGTGGTGTTCTGCAACACGCGCCGTGAAACCCAGGAGGTCGCGGACCAACTGCTGGCGGCCGGATTCAGCGCCGAGGCGTTGCATGGCGATCTGGAACAGCGCGATCGCGATCAGACCCTGATCCGTTTCGCCAACAAGAGTCTGTCGGTGCTCGTTGCGACCGATGTCGCGGCGCGTGGGCTGGATATCGACGCGCTGGATGCGGTATTCAACTACCAGATCGCCCGCGAGCTCGAAGTGCATGTCCATCGCATCGGCCGGACGGGGCGCGCAGGCGCAAGTGGCGTCGCCTGTACCATATTGACCGAGAAGGAAGCCTATCGCCTCGAGCGACTCGAAGCGTTTCTGGGCGAGACGCTGACCATCGAGCCGCTGCCCGGCCGCGGCTCGGCATCCCAGGCGCCGTTTCAGCCGCGCATGGCGACGCTACAGATCGATGCCGGCAAGAAGCAGAAAATTCGCCCGGGCGACGTGCTGGGCGCGCTCACCAACGGTGACGACGCGATCGGCGGCGATCAGGTCGGCAAGATCAAGGTGCTCGATCGCAGCGCCTACGTTGCGGTCGAACGCTCGATCGCCAAACAGGCGCTGGCGACGTTGAGCGCCGGCAAATTGAAAGGGCGCAGCTGTCGGGTGCGCCGAATCGGACGCTGAAGATAGCGGGGACATGTGAGGATACATGTGAGGATAGCGAAAGCATGAAGGTACCCAAGCGATTGCAGCCGTTGGTCGAAGACGGGCTGGTGGACGAAGTCGTCAGCCAGTTGATGAGTGGCAAGGAGGCGCAGGTTTTCGTGGTTCGTTGCGGCGACGAACTGCGCTGCGCCAAGGTGTTCAAGGAGGCCAAGCAGCGCAGCTTCAAGCAGGCGGTCGCCTACCAGGAAGGGCGCAAGGTGCGTAACACGCGTCGCGCCCGGGCGATGTCGAAGAAGACCCGCTACGGCCAGCGTGAGCAGGAGTCGGCGTGGCTGAATGCCGAAGTCGATGCGCTCTATCGGCTGGCCGAGGCGGGCGTGCGGGTGCCCACTCCGCATGGCTTCGTCGATGGCGTACTGCTGATGGAGATGATCGTCGATGCCGACGGCGACGTGGCCCCACGCCTCGATGACGTCGAGTTGACGCCGGAACTGGCGCTCGAGTATCACCAGCGCCTGATTGGTGAAGTGGTGCAGATGCTGTGCGCCGGTCTGATTCATGGAGATCTGTCCGAGTTCAATATTCTTGTGGGCGCCGAGGGGCCGGTGATCATCGATCTGCCTCAGGCGGTCGACGCGGCCGGCAACAACAATGCGCCTTGGATGCTGGTGCGCGACGTCGACAACCTGCGCGGCTATTTCGGCCGCTTCGCCCCGGCCCTGTTGAAGACGGACTATGGCAAGGAGATCTGGGCGCTTTACGAGGCCGGGGAACTCCACCCCGAGACGCCATTGACCGGGCGTTTCGAACCGGACGCGTCGCTCGTCGACGTCAGCGATGTCATGCAGGTCATCGATGCCGCTCGCGAGGAAGCCGCGGAGCGCCAGGCACGGGAACAGGATGACGACGAGGACGATTGACAGGAGCGCAGGGAAAGCGACCGACGAATGGCACCGGCAGGAGGCCGCTGCCTGTCAGCCGGGCAAAAAATATAGGTTCGACCGGCTGGCTTGATCACCACCGGAGGAGACCGTCTACACTTCGGGCACCCGTTAAACGATTCCATGGGATCGTTTCGTTCAAGGAGTGCACCATGCAAGTCGTCAATCTGAAGTCTCCCGGCGGTCTGGACCAGCTCAATCTTCACGAGGTCGAAGGCCCCGGCGAACCCGGCCCCGGAGAAATCCGGGTTCGCGTTCATGCCAACTCGCTCAACTTTCATGACTATGTCGTCGCCAGCGGGAAGTCGCCGACGGAGGAAGGGCGGATTCCCATGGCCGATGGCGCCGGCGTCGTCGAGGCGGTGGGCAAAGGCGTTACCGAATTCGCGGTCGGCGATTCCGTGGTTTCCACGTTTTTCCCGCACTGGCTCGACGGGCCGGCGCGCGTCTCCGACTTCAAGACGGTGCCGGGTGACGGTGTCGACGGTTACGCCCGCGAACAAGTCGTTCGTCCTGCGCAATGGTTCACCCATGCGCCCAAGGGCTATACCCATGCCGAAGCCGCGACGCTAACCACGGCAGGCCTTACGGCGTGGCGCGCGCTGGTCGTCGACGGTGGTCTCAAGCCGGGCGATACCGTGCTGACGCTGGGCACCGGTGGGGTATCGATCTTCGCGCTGCAGCTGGCCAAGGCCATGGGCGCCACCGTCATCTCGACCTCGTCGTCCGCGGACAAAATCACGCGGCTCAAGGCGCTGGGTGCCGATCACACGATCAACTACCGCGAAGAGTCGGAGTGGGGCAAGAGAGTGCAGGAGTTGACCCACGGCCACGGCGCCGATCACGTTATCGAAGTCGGCGGCCCGGGCACCTTGCCGCAGTCCATCGATGCCGTTGCCATTGGCGGGCATATTTCGCTGATCGGCGTGCTGACCGGACGCGGCGGCGATATTCCGACCTCCAAACTGATGGCGAAGCAGGCCCGGCTGCAGGGTTTGATCGTGGGTAGCCGCCGGCACCAGATCGAGATGATCCGCGCGCTCGAAACGACCGGGATCAAGCCGGTCATCGACTGCTCGTTCGCCCTGGACCAGATCGGCGACGCCTTCCGCCATCAGGAATCCGGCAAGCACTTCGGCAAGATCTGCCTGGAGTTTTAAGCCTCCCGTATTGCAGCTAGTGAAACACCCAGGCGAGTAGCGCCAAACCCGAAGCGCCGCTGGAAGACTCCAGCGGCGCTTTTCATTGAGCGGCGCTTTTCATCGAGCGTCTAATGGAACGACGGCATTTCCCGTAATGTCGCTACTTGCGGGAGGCGGGACGCAGATCGTAGTCGAAATACTGGTGCATCAGGGTTTCGAAGGTGCCGTCCGCATAGACGCTATCCAGCGCCTGATTGAAGGTCTCGGCCAGATCCTTGTCGCGCGGGCGCACCGCGATCGCGTTGCCCTTGCCGAAGATCGACTCCGGGCTATCGATACGCGGCCCGACTTGCACGAAATCGCTGTCGGCGCTGCCGATTTCCAGCGCGTCCAGTGCCACCGGATAGTTGAGGAACGCCATATCCAGGCGCTGCGATTCCAGATCCAGCGCGACATCCGCCGCCGTGGCGTAACGCTGAACGTCGAGCTTGTCGCCATACTGCTGGGTGATGTAGCTATCCTGCGTCGTCCCTCGCTGCACGCCCACCGATAACCCCTTCAACGATGCCGGATCATCGAGAGAGATATCGCTGCCGCGTCGTGCCACCCAGACCTTGGGCGACATCGCATAGGATCGCGTAAACAGCACCTGGCGCTCCCGTGCCGGGGTGATCCGCATCGACGACATGATGGCGTCGTACTTGCGTGAGAGCAGGCCGGGGATGATCCCGTCCCAGCCCTGTACCACCCATTCGCAGTCGAGCTTGGCGCGCTCGCACAGCGTGTTGCCCAGGTCGATCTCGAAACCTTCCAGCTCGCCATCGGCATTGCGATATTCGAACGGCGGATAGGGCACGTCGACGGCGATACGAACGTGCTGTGGCGCGGCAGCCTGAGTGGTGGAAGCCAGACCGAGTCCCATCGCCAGGGCGACGAGGGGAAGGGTGAATTGCTGGTTGAGGCGTAGTGTCACGCGGAAGATCCTTATTGGAATGGCCCTTTGTCTGGAGACCTTTTGTTGGGAAGGCTTTATCGATAGCCCTTGAGACGACCCTTTGTGCTCATCGATGGTGATGTCACAAATGAAGATCGTTTCCATATGTTGGCGCAGCCGTCGGCGGATGACCAGTGCGACGAGAGCCGGCGGGCAGGCGACACCCACCGTCGGCGCCGGCCACTCCGCGTTGCTCCGGAAGCGCACTCGGCGCCGGGGATTCACCTCCCTATGGTGCCGGGGATTCACCTCCCTATGGTGCCGGGGATTCACCTTCCCATGGCGCCGGCCAACCTGTAACTTGGCGTCATCGTCGTCTTGCCATCCTCGAACCCGCGTGACGCGTTCGAGCTATCGAGACGACACGCCATGATTTCTCATCAGGAACCCTTCATGCAGACACCCGTGACCGCTCTCTCCATCGCCACCCGTCAACCTTGGCGATGGATGTTGCTGCTGGTACTGATGCTGTCGCTGTCAGGCTGCGGCATCAACAACATCCCGACGCTGGACGAGAAGGTGAAGTCGTCCTGGTCTCAGGTCGAGAACCAGTATCAGCGCCGCGCGGATCTCGTTCCCAATCTGGTCCAGACGGTAAAAGGATTCGCCAGCCAGGAGCGGGAAACGCTGACGGCCGTTACCGAGGCGCGGTCCAAGGCGACCTCGATCCAGGTCGATGCCGACAGTCTGAACGATCCTCAGAAGCTGAAGCAGTTCCAGCAGGCCCAGAGCCAGCTGACCGGCGCGCTGAGTCGGCTGATGGCGGTTTCCGAGCGCTATCCCGATCTGAAGTCGAACCAGAACTTCCTGGCGCTGCAGTCGCAGCTGGAAGGGACCGAGAATCGCATCGCGGTGGCGCGTCGCGATTTCATTCAGGCGGTCGAGGCCTACAACACCGAGATCCGGACGTTCCCCGGCAAGATCTGGCATAGCGTGTTCTACAGCGACATGCCGGTTCGCGAGAACTTCGAAGCCACGGCGGAAGATGCGGATCAGGCACCCAAGGTGGAGTTCTGATGCCGGTCATGATGCAACAACTGTTTCGACGAACGGTCCCGCGGGCCATCTCGCTGACATTGGGCCTGTGGTTGCTGGCGTTTACCGCGATCGCCCAGGCGGCGCCGGATTTCCCCGAACTGACCGGCCGTGTCGTCGATAACGCCGATCTGCTCGACGATTCGACGCAGTCCCAGTTGACCGACATGCTGGCGGCTCACGAAGACGCTACCGACGAGCAGGTGGTCGTCGTGACGGTGCCGAATCTGCAGGGCGAAGCCATCGAGGATTACGGCTATCAGCTCGGCCGCGAGTGGGGCATCGGCCAGAAGGGCGAGGATAACGGTGCCCTGCTGATCGTGGCGGTGGACGAACGCGCGGTGCGGATCGAGGTCGGTTATGGCCTCGAGGGCCGACTGACCGACGCCCAGTCTTCGAGAATCATCAATCAGATCATCACTCCGGCGTTTCGCGACGGCGACTTCGCCGGCGGGATTACTCGCGGGGCCGAGGCGATGGTCAAGGTGCTGGGGGGCGATCCCTTGGCGGAAGCGCCGCCACAGCAACAGCCCGATCGGCAAGAATCGCGGCATATCGGCGGCGCGGGATTCTGGTTCTTCGCGCTGTTCATGATCGTGATGCTGATCGTCCGCAGCGGCGGGGGCGGCGGCGGTCGTGGTGGTAAACGACGTCGGCGCGGTGGCTTCATGGGTGGCGTGCTGATGGGCGGCGCTCTCGGCGGGTCCGGTGGCTTCGGCGGCGGGGGTTTCGGCGGTGGCGGCTTCGGCGGCGGTGGCGGCGGTTTTGGCGGCGGCGGTGCCTCCGGTGGCTGGTAGGGAAACGCTGAATAAATCGACGAGCAGGATGAAGCGCAACGCGGCGGCGATTCGCCTGCGTAGCCATTCGGGCAGTGTTCCCGTAGACGACAGGATAATGACAGCATGGCCTTATTGAGTGAAAGCGAACAACGGCAGGTCGGCGATGCGATCACCCGGATCGAGCGCGACACCGACGCCGAAGTCGTCACCGTCCTGGCGCGCCAAGCCGACGATTACACCTATATCCCGCTGCTGTGGGCGGGGCTGACGGCGCTCATCGTTCCCGGCGCCCTGGCCGTGATCGCCAGCTGGCTGAGCGGGCTGGACAGCATCAGCGCCTGGTATCTGCTGCTGGTGCAGTGGCTGGTCTTCATCGTCCTGGCGGTGGTTTTCCGGCTGCCCACGGTCCTCACGCGCCTGATCCCGCGTCATGTGCGGTTCTGGCGCGCTTCCAATCTGGCCCGGCGGCAGTTCCTGGACCAGAACCTGCACCACACCGATGCTGGTACCGGCATGCTGATCTTCGTCTCGGAGGCCGAGCGTTACGTCGAGATTCTCGTCGACCGGGGAATTTCGGATCGACTGGACGATGACACCTGGCAGTCGATCGTGGTCAGCTTCACGGCCAAGGTGAAAGCCGGAGAAACCTTGCAGGGTTTCCTCGACTGCATCGATAGTTGCGGCGAGCTGTTGAAGACCCATGTTCCGGCGACCCACGAGCGCAACGAGTTGCCGAACCGGCTCGTCGTGCTCGATTAGGCTTCACGTGCCGGCACTTGGCCGGCATCCGGATACGACAACGCCACCGNNGTGGCGTTGTCGTTGATACGAGCTGAAGCCGTTGATACGAGCGGCAACGTCTAACTTTCAGACGTTGCCGTTGGGCGTGCCGCCGCCGCTGCGACGCTGGCCACCACCCGAGCGCTGGCGACGTTGCGCCGGGGCCTCGCTGTTGCGATTGGCGCCGTCCCGGTTGCCGTTGGCATCGCCGCGCTGGCCTGAGGAGGAACCGCGCCCGCCGCCATTGCCGCGTCCGCCCGTATTACCGCGGCCACCGGCGTTGCTGGTGCGTCCGCCACCGTTGCTGCGTCGCTGACCGTTGCCGCCATCGCCGCGACGCTGGCCACCGCGAGGTTGGCGGTCATCGTTCTCGTCGACCTTGGGGCCGCCGCCGGGCGTCGGTTCGAAACCTTCCACCGTCTGGCTGTTCAAACGCTGACTGATCAGCCGCTCGATGCCGGCCAGCTCCTTCTTCTCATCCAGGCTGACCAGCGATACGGCCTGACCGCTGGCGCCGGCGCGGCCGGTACGACCGATACGGTGAACGTAGTCTTCCGCCACGTTGGGCAGCTCGAAGTTGACGACCTGCGGCAGCTGGTCGATATCCAGCCCGCGGGCGGCAATATCGGTAGCGATCAGCGCACGAATACCGCCGCTCTTGAAGGAGGCCAGCGCCTGGGTCCGCGCGTTCTGGCTCTTGTTGCCGTGAATCGCCGCAGCCTCGATACCCTGACCCTCGAGATACTTGGTCAGGCGATTGGCGCCGTGCTTGGTGCGGGTGAAGACCAGCACCTGCTGCCACTGATGGGTCTGGATCAGGTGCGACAGCAAGGCCGGCTTGCGGCTCTTGTCCACCGGATGAACCCACTGGGTCACCGTGGCGGCAGCGGCGTTGCGCGGCGTGACCGACAGCTCGACCGGATCGTTGACCATGCCCTTGGCAAGGTTGCGGATCTCGTTGGAGAACGTCGCCGAGAACAGCAGGTTCTGACGCTGCTTGGGCAGCACCGCCAGAATCTTGCGGATATCGTGGATGAAGCCCATGTCGAGCATGCGATCCGCTTCATCGAGCACCAGCACTTCGAGCTTGTCGAAGCGAACCATTTTCTGCTGATAGAGATCGAGCAGGCGGCCAGGCGTGGCAACGAGAATGTCGACGCCCTGGCGCAGGGTAGCGATCTGCGGGTTGATCTTGACCCCGCCAAAGACCACGGCGCTTTTCAGTGACAGATGTTTGCCATAGGTCGCCACGCTCTCGCCGACCTGAGCAGCGAGCTCTCGGGTCGGGGTCAGAATCAGGGCACGGACCGGAATCTGTGAACCGCCCTGGGGGCGTTCACCTTGAGACAGACGGTGCAGGATCGGCAGGGTGAAACCTGCCGTCTTGCCGGTACCCGTCTGTGCGGCCGCCATGACATCTCTTCCCTCGAGGACGGCGGGAATCGCCTGTGACTGAATCGGGGAAGGGGTGTCGTAGCCTTGTTCGGCAACGACTTTCAGCAACGGGGCACTAAGGCCCAGTGAGGCAAAACTCATTCGGAATTCTCTAGGTCGCGGCGATTGGCGAAGCGAAGCGGCTACGCTCTACCGGGGAATGCCAGTGCTGGCTGATGCGCCTGGAGGCGACAAAAAGGAGGGTCGTCGACTTTTTCAGCTTCGCGTGACGACGGTCAGACAGATAACGGCAATGGGCACGCAGCTTAACGCATGTGCGGGCCCGCCGCCATCCGATACTGCGACTATCGTAGAATGGCGTTCGCCATCGGTTTCATGGCGACTCAGATTATTGCAGCGCCTGCCCGCTAGCCTCCAGCCGAAGTAAGGACTGACTGGGGTGGTGGGATGTCGCCCCGTTCAGCGCGGGCTATGCTGGATAGCGCGCCATCTGGATTTTCAGCACGAACAGGAGAGCGACCATGCACAGGAGTCGTCTGGCGGCACTGGTCATCGATAGCCAGCGCGAAGAGAAATCGTCGGCCATCGATTTCTGGGCCGGGGCACTGGGTTGGCCCGGCCACGAGACCGACGAGAAATACGGCAAGCTGGCCACGCCGTCCGATCAACCTGATGTACTGATCCAGCAGGTCGATCATCCCAGCCGCGTTCACCTGGATATCGAAACCGACGATATCGATGCCGAAGTGGCCAGACTGGAGAAGCTGGGGGCGACGGTCGTAGAGCGTCTGGAGCGCTGGACTGTCATGGAAGCCCCCACCGGCCATCGGTTCTGCGTCGTCCATCCGCAGCGGTCGGATTTCGACGTGGCCGACAGCGTCAACGTCTGGCCCTGACTTGGTCGCCAGCGGGTTATGGGGTAGCGTCGACGTTGGATTCGGTCGATAAACCCGATAATGAACAAGGAGATAATGATGACCACCTCGACGCGTCGCTGGCTTCTGGCCTGCGGTGTCAGCCTGTTGCTGCCGGTCAGCGTGACTCAGGCCGCCGATTCAGCGCCGGCCAGTAGCGGCGAACCCCAGGGCTCGACGCTGTGCACCAAGATTCCGATTCCCTGTGACGCGGTCATCGCCCATCGGGGGGCTTCCTACCAGGCGCCGGAATCGACCCGGCCCGCCTATCTTCTGGCGCGGGACCTGGGGGTCGATTATCTCGAGCTGGATCTGCAGCGAACGAAAGATGGCGTGCTGGTGGCCGTCCATGACAATACCCTGGGGCGCAATACCAACGTCGCCGAGGTGTTCCCTGACCGGGCCGATGCGCCGGTGTCGAGTTTCACGCTCGACGAACTCAAGCAGCTCGATGCCGGCAGCTGGTTCAACGCGAGCTATCCTGACCGTGCTCGCGACAGTTATTCGGGTCTCGAAATATTGACGCTGGATGAGGTGATCGACATCGCCGAAGGCGGCGACAACCATCCCGGACTCTATATCGAGACCAAGGTGCCCGAGCAGTTTCCGGGCATCGAGGAGGACCTGCGCAAGAAGCTTCAGTCGCGGGGCTGGTTGGGAGATGAAGCGAAATCCCGTCCGGCGGCGAAGAAGGGAGCCGTCAACGTGGGTGACACGCCGGGTCGTGTGGTAATGCAGACCTTTTCCAAGGCAAGCCTGAAAGCGTTGGAAACGTCCATGCCGGATGTGCCTCGCGTGTTGCTGCTGTGGCTAGGCAAGGGCGGTATCGAGGCCGCACCAGGCAAGCCGCAGGGTGACGACGAGAGCACGGCCGATTACTACGCCCGTCAGCAGGTCGCTTCACCTGAGGCGTATCGATCCTGGCTCGACTTCGCCAAGGATCATGGCGCGATCGGACTCGGTCCGTCGGCCGTGCAGTCGGAGCACGACGGCAATTTCAGCAGCCAGTTCAGCTATATGGACCTGGCCGAACCCTGGATGATCGGCATGGCCCACGATGATGGCATGCTGGTACACCTCTACACGGTCGACGAACCGGCGGACTTCGAACGCTATCAGCAGCGCGGCGTCGATGGTTTCTTCACCAACCGGGCCGAACGGCTGCTGGAATTTTACGGTCACCCGACTCAGGACCAGGACGCCATTCTGAAGCGTCACGGCTACTGAGCCAGTTTTGGCAGCGTGTGTCGGCGTAGCATCGGCGCCGGACATCTCTATTTATCGATTGAAGGATTGGAATCATGAGCTCCTCGCGCCCACAGGCCCAGCCCAGCGTCCAGGTGGACAATGACCGGGTCCGGGTCACCGAATGGCGATTTTCTCCCGGCGCCGAAACCGGCTGGCACGCGCATGACTGCGACTATGTGGTGGTGCCGCAGACCACCGGCAAGCTCGAACTCGAGACGCTGGACGGCCATACGTTCTCGACCTTGGAAGCCGGCGTTTCCTACTATCGAGACAAGGGCGCCGAGCACAACGTGGTCAACGCCAACGATTTCGAATTCGTCTTCGTCGAGATCGAGATCAAGTAGCTCGCTCATGTCGCCAGACAATGGCGCTGCCTCGATCCGTGGAGGATAATTGCGGGTCGGTTATCCTCCATTCATTACGGTATCGCGTTATGACTCAGCCCCACGTCCACGGCCCGGACTGCCAGCACGATCACGATCACGATCACAGCCACGATCATAGCCACGACCACAGCCACGTTCATGATCAGGATGGCTCTGGTCACGTTCATGGCCCGCACTGCCAGCATCATCACCACGAAGCGCAAGCGCCGGTGCGCAATGCGATGAAGGACATCGGCCGCAATGACCCTTGCCCCTGCGGCAGCGGCAAGAAGTTCAAGAAGTGCCATGCCGGCTAGCAAGAATTACCCCATAGGTTCTCCATCGATATAAATCCAAAACGATCCGGGAGATAGCATGAGTACAGTGACGTGCTCGAACGAGCGATATGACATCACCTGCGACTGGCTGGCCGGGCAGCAGTCGCAGATGGTTGAGTCCCTGAAGACGCTGGTGAACATCGACTCCAACAGTTACGACAAGGCCGGCACCGATGCGGTGGCGGATGTCATCGTCGAGTGGCTGGAGGCTGACGGGATTGCCGTGACGCGGACGCCGCGGCCGGACGCCGGCGATATTCTCGAGGCGTGGCTGGAGGGGGATGGCAGCGATGCGAGCGCCGGTCATGTGCTGATGATGGGGCATCGCGATACGGTGTTTCCGACCGGCACGGTCGCCGAGCGTGGCTACACCCGGCAGGGCGATACCGCGTTCGGCCCCGGCGTTGCCGACATGAAATCGGGGCTGGTGCTCAATATCTTCGTGCTGCGGGCGCTCAAGCGCCTGTCGCCGTTGCCCTTCCCGGTGCGTGCACTATTCACCGCAGACGAGGAAATCGGCTCCCGCGACGGTACCGCCTTCATTCGCGAAGCGGCCAGTGGTGCACGGGCCGTGCTCAACGCCGAACCGGGCCGTATCAGCGGCAACGTGGTCACCGGCCGCAAGGGCGGAGCAGCCTTTCTGATCGAAGTGACCGGCAAGGCGGCGCACTCCGGTGTCAGTCATGCGGATGGCGCCAGCGCCATCGAAGCGCTGGCGCGCAAGATCGTCAAGCTGCATGCGCTGACCGATTACGAGAGCGGTGTGACCACCAACGTCGGCCTGATCGAAGGCGGTGTATCGCGCAATACCGTCGCGCCTGCGGCAACGGCACAGCTGGATACGCGCTTCGTCACCAACGAGCAACGCGCCAATCTGCTGGCGGCGATCGAGACGATCATCGCCGAGGAGGAGGTGCCGGGGACTCAGGCGACGATTCGCCAGACCTCCGGCTTCCTGCCGATGGAGCCCGCCATGAGCGAGGCCCTGTTTGCGCGTTATCGGGTCCAGGCCGAGAAGCTGGGCTTCAGCGTCGGCGGCGAATTCACCGGCGGCTGTTCGGATGCCGGTACCACGGCAAGCCTGGGCATCCCCACGCTCTGCGGCACCGGCCCGGTCGGCGCCAAGATGCACACCGACGACGAATATTGTCGGCTCGAAACGTTCGTGCCGCGGGCCCAGGCGGTGGCGGCGACGATTCTGGATCTAGCGGCAGAAGCCTCTCCGAAATGACTAGGGCCATGAAGCCTTCAGCCAGTCGGCAGGCGAGCTGTGCCTGCGGTCAGTTGACGCTCGAGGCCAGCGGCGAACCGATTCGGATCTCGGTTTGCCACTGTCAGGCGTGTCAACGTCGCAGCGGGGCGCCGTTCGCGGCTCAGGCGCGCTATTGCCGGGCCAGGGTGTGGCTCGACGGAGAGTACAAGACGTTCGTCCGCGTCGCCGATAGCGGCAATGAGGTGACGGCGCATTTCTGCCCGCACTGTGGTTCGACGCTCTGCTATTGGCTAGCCGTCGATCCAGACGTCCTGGCCGTCGCCATCGGGGCGTTCGGAGACTCCGACTTTCCGCCGCCGAACTTTTCGATGCACGACGATCAGCGCTACGCCTGGATCGATCTGCCCGCCTCGACCCAGCGTCAGAACTAGCCCACCGATGTGGCCCAAGCTCAGTGACGATCAGCGAAGCGATCGGTCGCTCGCACCAGCGCCGCCAGAGTCTCGGGTTCGCTGAAGGCGTGGCCGGCGGCCTCGATGATCTCGAGCGTCGCGTCGGGCCACGCCTTTGCCAGATCCCAGGCGTTTTGAAGCGGGCAGACCATGTCGTAGCGGCCGTGGATGATGACGCCGGGGATGCCCGCGAGGCGATCGGCCTGTGCCAATAGCTGATCGTCGAATTCGAAGAAGCCCTGGTTGATGAAGTAGTGGTTCTCGATCCGCGCGAAGGCCAGCGCAAAGTGATCGGCCGCGTGGGATTCGGTAGCATCTACGGGAATCAGTTTCGAGGTCTCGCCTTCCCACACGCTCCAGCGCCGGGCCGCCTCGAGCTGGCGTTCGATGTCATCGCCCATGAGTCGTTCGTGGAAGGCGGGAATGATATCGCCACGCTGGTCTTCGGGCAGGATTTCCACCAGACGCGCCCACTTCTCGGGGAACACGTTGCGTGCGCCGTTCTTGTAGAACCAGTCGAGCTCCTGCTGGCGCATGGTGAAGATCCCGCGCAACACCAGTTCGCTGACCCGCGACGGATACTGTTCGGCATAGGCCAGCGCCAGCGTCGAGCCCCATGACCCGCCAAACACCTGCCACTGTTCGGCGCCGATCATCTGGCGCAGGCGCTCGATGTCCTCGATCAGGTGCCAGGTGGTGTTGTTGTCAAGGCCGGCGTGCGGCGTCGAACGCCCGCAGCCGCGCTGGTCGAACAGCACGATGTCGTAGCGTTCGGGATCGAAAAGCTGGCGGTGGATCGGCTTGCAGCCGCCGCCGGGGCCGCCATGCAGGAAGACCACCGGCTTGCCATTCGGGTTGCCACAGCGCTCCCAGTAGACCTGATGGCCGTCGCCGGTCTCCAGATGACCGGTGGCATGAGGTTCGAGGGGCGGATAAAGAGGATTGGATTCGGACATGATTGACCTTGTTGGAAACGTGAGGCTATCACTGCGTTGAAGACGACCCAGCATAAAGGCCGCGTGAAACAGGGGCCAGGAACGACGACCGATGGCCTGGGTCTGAAATCTGCAGAAGCTATCGCGACTTCGATGATGTCATCATGTGCCTCTGCTACCATCGTCGCCATTCAATTGGCTTCGGCGCGCCGAGATCGGTGCCGAGCTATCGTTTCGTTGCCGAGGGGGCGATCGCCAGCGCGGTCGAATCAGAGAGTCCATGAAATCACGTTCCGGCGATACCGGTTTTCGCCACCTGTTTCACTCCACGGGCTACTCGTTGAAGGGGCTGGTTGCCGCCTTCCGCAACGAGGCTGCCTTTCGCCAGGAGGTGGCGCTCTGCGTCATCCTGGTGCCGTTGGCCTACTGGATCGGCAAGAATCCCGTCGAATGGCTGGTGCTGGTCGGCAGTTGCGTCTTCGTGCTGATCGTCGAACTGCTCAACAGTGCCGTGGAGACGGTCGTCGACCGAATCGGTCCCGAACACCACGAGCTTTCCGGTCGCGCCAAGGATATTGGCTCGGCTGCGGTCATGCTGGCGTTGGGGATGGCGGCGGTGACTTGGGGCCTGCTGGCGTACCAGAAGTTTTTCGGTTGATGTCGCCCAGCCCGTTATCCGCTGGCGAGTGAACAACGTCTAGCCTTCGGTGATCTCCGAGCCCTCCAGATCCTGCGGGGTGTCGACATCCCGCCAGATGCCGGGGTCATCGACATCGACGAGGTGAACAGCTTCGCGATTCGCCCTCACGATGGCTCTCGCGCCGTCGCCTTCCTTCAGCTTTGCCAGCGCCGGCCAGAAGTCTCGCCCGAACAGCACCGGGTGGCCGCGCTTCCCCTTGTGACAGGGCACGACGATACGCTCGGCACGGGCGTGTCGATTGAGTTGTGCACAGGTGGTGGCTTTCAACCACGGCATGTCTGCCAGTACCACGGCGACAGCGACTGCGGGCTCGTCTTGCGCGATCAAATGGCGGAATGCGTCCCCGAGACTGCCGCCCAGTCCGGCGCCCGCGTGTTCTGCCTCCCACCGTCGAAGCTCGCTCTGCTCGGAGAAAGCGTTCAACGCCAACTCGATATCGTCGTCCCGACGCGTGATCAGTCGACACCGTAAATAGACCTGCAAAACCGTTGCCAGCGTCGTTTCCAGCAGGGTCCGCCCGTCAGGCAGCTCGACCCGACGCTTGTCGCTACCGAAGCGGCGGGAGACGCCGGCCGCCATGACCAGGGCAACGACATCGGGCTCTTGATGATGTGGAGACCTAGAGCTCATCCCGCCCCTTGCCGCGCCGCACGCGAAGTACGTCGGCGACCACGGCCAGCGCGATCTCCGCGGGCGTCTTGCTGTCAAGATGGAGCCCGATCGGCATGTGGATTCGCGAAATGCCCTCATCGTCCAGGCCGCCGGAGCGCTTCAGCCGCTCGGCGCGCTTCTCGGACGTGCGTTTCGAACCCATCACGCCGATATAGAACGCCGGCGTGCGTACCGCCTCGATCATTGCCAGGTCGTCGATGCGTGGATCGTGGGTCAGGGCGACGATAGCGGTAGCGGCGTGGGTGGCGCCGGAACCGATGAACAGTGACGGCAACACCGACTGCACCTCGACGCCCTCGACCTGGAAATCGCGGCGGGCGTCTTCTCTGGGGTCGCAGACGATCACCTCGAAGCCCAGCGTGCGCGCGAATTCGGCGCAGAAACGCGACACCGGTGAAATGCCGGCGATGATCAGACGTAGCGCCGGACCGACGCGAAGCTGGATGATTTGGCCGTCGCGCTCGACGCGCGGACCATTCTCGCCTGCCTCGACGAAGCGCTTGCGGCCGCTCTCCAGATCGATCCGCCGTACCAGCGAGCGCTGGCCCAGCAAGGTGGCGTGAAGCACTTCCAGGTGCGTCAGCGTCTCGGCATCCGGCGTCAGTCGCTCCACCAGCACGTCGAGAATTCCGCCGCAGGGCAGCGACACCTGCGGCGATTCGTCGGCGCCCTCGCCGTAACGCACGACCGATAGCGCAGCGTCGAAATGGCCTTCGGCGATCCTGCCGAGAAAATCCTCTTCGATGCAGCCGCCGGAAAGCGAGCCGACATGGCTGCCATCCGCTTTCGCGACCAGCATCGAGCCCGGCTCGCGCGGCGACGAGCCGAACGTCGCCAGCACGCTGCAGAGCCAGATCGGTTCGCCGGCATTGGCCCATTCGAGGGCGGCATCGATGACTTGAAGGTCGAGATGTTGCATGGGCGTCATCTGTTGGGGTCAGTGAAATATCCTGACGCGGTAGTGAATCGATGCTGTGTAGAGTAATCGATACCGACGACAGGAAGAGAGAGGTTCGCGACTACCATGACCGTTTCGTAGGATCGGGCAAGCATTCCGCAGATTCTGGTTCATGCGGCCATGACTTTTTCACAGAAGTCCTCGAAGCGGCCGCTGTAATAGTGCTCGCGGGGCCAGCCGGTGCGCGGCAGATAGAAGAACATCTCCTCGAGCCGTGACTTGATGGTCGAATGATTCTTGGTGTCGATGACGAACACGTGCTTGCCCTTGGCATCGTTGGGACTCTCCGCCAGCTGGCGCAGGATGAACCGTACCAGCGAGTCCTCCTGAGGCATGCTGTAGCCGACGATTACCAGCACGTCGGTTTCTCGCAGCAGGCGCACGGCCTTGGGAAAGACCTGGTGGAAATAGGATTCGTCGTAGTCCTGAACCTGAGATGGCAGGATCAGCAGCGGCGGCTCCTGCCGGATCTCGGTATCACTGCGGCGGCGATACTCGAAGTCGAAACCCTGAGCCGTTGGCAGGATCTCGAACCCGCCGTTGATCTTGATCACGTTGCGATCGACGGTGCGCGGCAGGTGCTCCCAGATCGAGCCGCCGCAGATCCGCTGTGGCGTGATGCCGCGATACAGGCGCCCGAACACCGGTGCCTGCTGGCGGTAGACGTGCTCGAGGATGGTTTCGATGGTGAAGTCGTAATTGGTGGTCAGGAAATGGTAGAGCGGCCAGTTCTCGTCGAGGCCGGCGCGTTCCGCGCGATCTTCCAGCGAGGCGAAGAACTGCGTGATCGCGCGCTGGCCGTCGCTGTCGTAGGGCGAGGTGAAGCGTAACGTGGTGTCGTCGACGTTGTGAATGTCGCAGGCGGCGCTGAAGCGACGCATCACCAGCGTCCGCAACTCGTGAATGCTCAGGCGCAGGTTCTGATCGTCGAAGTAGCGATTGCGGATATCGGGGTAGCGCACCTGCATGTCGAGCACGTAACGCAGGTTCTTGAAGCGCTCGAAGTCCAGGTGGCGATAATGCTCCCAGCCAATCACGTGCATCACATGCTGAAGGTTGGGAAAGTCGCGAATGTCGTCGAGATCGATGGCGAATAGTTCGCCATCGGTGGGCGAGCGCGGATCCCACGCCTTGGAGAAGCCCGCGCCGCACCAGAAAGTGACGACGGGCGGCTTGCGCAGCCCGAAATCCTGCGCCAGCAGGCCCGACATGAGCGTATCGAACGCCTCGACGGTGGCGGCGTTGCTGATCTCGGTGGATGACATCGAATTACGCCTCCCGGGTCGGTGGCACATCCACGGCGTCATCCAGGCCAATATCGACCGCGGGTGCCGATTGGGTGATCCGCCCGACCGAGATGAAGTCGACGCCGGTTTCGGCGATGGCGCGTATCGTCTCCAGACGCACGCCGCCGGACGCTTCCAGCGGCACGCGGCCGCCCACCAGCTCGACGGCGCTGCGCATCGTCTCCACCGACATGTTGTCGAGCATGATCATGTCTGCGCCGGCGGCGAGCGCTTCCTCCACCTGATCCAGCCGGTCGCACTCCACTTCGATACGCGTCAGCACCGGCACTCGTGATCGAGCCCGTGCCACGGCCTCTGCGATACCGCCGCAGACCGCGATGTGGTTGTCTTTCAGCATCACGCCACTGTCGAGACCGAGCCGATGGTTGCGACCGCCGCCGCAGGCCACGGCGTGTTTTTCCAGCGCGCGCAGGCCGGGCGTCGTCTTGCGGGTATCGACCAGCTGGGCGCCGGTGCCGGCGATCCGTTCGACGTATTGCGCCGTGAGGGTCGCGATGCCCGACAGATGCTGGATCAGATTCAACGCGGTGCGCTCTACCGTCAGCAGGCTACGAGCCGGACCTTGCAGCCGCATCAGCGTGATGCCTTCGGAGACCGTCTGGCCGTCCACGGCCAACCGCTCGATCTCGATACGCGCGTCGTAGAGCGAGAACACGCGGGCAGCGACCGCAAGCCCGGCGATCGTCATTGGCTCTCTTGCGCGCATCTCGAACTGGCCGGTCGACGCTTCGTCGATCATCAGGGTCGCGGTCAGATCCACGTGACCGATATCTTCGGCCAGGAACTCGCGCAGGCGTGCGTCGAGTGCCATGGGGTCCATCTGCCACACGGTCGAAACGTCAGAGACTAGGGAGGTTGCGGTCATCGAAAATTCCGTGGCGGTTTCATCGTCTTCGAGACTATCGCGTTATCATGGGCGCTGCAGTGATGCGCTTACTGTAAATGACAAAATGTCCAAAAAGCACAAGGTGAGGAATTGCCAATGAGCGCTCGGCGTTGGATATGGGGCGTCTGGATACTGGTCCTTTCGTGTTACGTCGTGCCGTATGGTCTGCTTGGTCAGGTCCAGGCCTGGTACGGCAGCTTCCTGTTCTGGTGCGTGGTCGGCGTGCTGGTCATTGTCGCCAATATCATGATTACTCGATCTTTCCAGACCCTCGATTCTTCAGACGCCCCTTCTCGAAACCATGAATCGCCTGACGACAGGGAGACCTAGACGATGACCATCGGACTGATCTGGAGCGCGGTCATCATCTACCTGATCGTGGGCCTGGGCGTTGCCTTCCTCTCCCGCGGCAAGACCACCAACGGGGCCGGTGTCGACATGTCCGGGTATTTTCTCGGCAACCGCCAGATGAACGGCTTCGTCTCGGCGCTGAGTTACAGCGCGACGACCTACAGTGCCTTCATGATGGTGGGGTTGGCGGGGCTGACCTACGCCGGCGGCGTCGGCGCGTTCGGGTTCGAGATCGTCTATTTCGCCGGCGTGTCGCTGGTGGCGATCTTCGGGCCCAAGTTCTGGGCGGTGGGTAAGCGCTTCGGTTACGTGACCCCCAGCGAGATGCTCGGCCATCGATACGGCGATCGAAAAGTCGCCGTGGCGACCGCCATCGCCAGCTGCCTGTTTCTGATCCCCTATGCGGCGGTGCAGCTGGCCGGCGTGGGTTATCTGCTGGCGGGGATGAGCGGCGGCGCGATCTCGTTCACCACTGGCGTGGTCGTGGCGACGGTGCTGGCGATCCTGTTTTCCTATATCGCCGGGATTCGTTCGGTGATGTGGACTGACTCGCTGCAGGCGCTGTTCATGATCGTCGCGTCGACACTGGTGGCACTGCTGGTGGTGCACTCGCTTGGCGGCTTTGCCGAGCTGTTCGACACGCTCGCCACGGAGCATCCCGCTTCTCTTACGGTCCCTGGGCCGGGGCTTTTCAGTTTCACGACTTTCCTGGGGCTGACGATTCCATGGTTCTTCTTCAGTCTCTCCAACCCCCAGGTCAGCCAGCGGCTGTTCATGCCGGCGTCGCTGAAGTCGATGCGCCAGATGCTGATCGGCTTTCTGATCTTCGGTTTCCTCTACACCGTTGTCTCGGTGCTGTGGGGCTTCTCGGCGCTGGTGGCGTTCCCCGATCTGGCCCAGTCGGATCTGGCGACGCCGACACTGCTGGCCTCCGAACACGTGCCGCCGGTGCTGGGCGTGATCGTGATGGTGGGGATTCTGGCGGCGGCGGTGTCGACCATCGATTCGATCATGCTGACGCTGTCGTCGATGCTGTCGCGGGACGTGTACGCCAACATCGCCACCGGTGCCAGCGAGGCGACACAGCTCAAGGTAGGCAAATGGGTGCTGCCGGTCATCGCGATTCTCGCCTTCCTGTTCGCGGAGCTGCAGCTCAGTCTGATCGCGGTGCTGTCAGTGGCGGCTTCCACCGGTCTGGTCGTCGTCGTTCCGGCAATCATCGGCGCCTTCTACTGGAAACGCGGCACGGCAGCCGGTGCGCTGGTCAGCATCGTCATCGGCGGTCTGGTCGTCATCGCGCTCTACCTGAGCGGCGCCAAACCGCTGGGGCTGCCGGCAGGTATCTGGGCGCTGCCGGTTGCCGTGGCGCTGTTCGTGATCGTGAGTCTACTGACCCGGCCGAACCCTGAACTGGCCAGGAAATTCATGAAGACCGCCGGGACAGCGCCAGCAACACAAGCCACATCACGGCGATCAGAGGAATCAGCGTCACGTTGAGCGTCTGCCAGCCGAGCCAGGCGTTCAGCGGTCCGGCGAGTAGCGCCGAAAGAGTCGTCAGCGAAAACACCGCGCAGTCATTGAGGGCCTGCACTCGTGGGCCTTCGCCGGCCCGATAGGTGGTGGTCAGCCACGCGCTGGCGGGCAGAAAGGTGAAGTTCCAACCCAGTCCCAGCAGAAAGAGGCCGATAGCGAACGTCCAGAAGGAGGCGGGCAGCAGGGCGTAGAGCAGGCTGGCCAGTAGACTCAACGACCCCACGACAATCATCCGCTGATGGCCGAAGCGCCGCGTCAGGTCGCCGGTGATGAACGAGGGGGCGAACATCGCCAGGATATGCCACTGGATCACGTTGGTGACGTCGCCAAAGCCGTGCCCGGCGTGTGTCATCGCCAGCGGCGTTGCGGTCATCGCCAGGTTCATGGTGGCGTAGCTCAAGGTGGCGATCGCGATAGCCGCCAGCAGCCGGGGTTCGCGCAGCAGGATGCCGCGTCGGCGGGCCGGCTCGTGACTGGCGGCGCTCTGGGGCAACGGAAGTTCCAGCCGCGACAGCAACAGCAGCGCCAGTGTGTAAAGCCCGGCGAGACCCACGAAGCAGCCCAGAAACGGTGTCTCGAAAGTGTGCTGCGACGAACGGGCCAGCCAGGGGCCGAGAAAGGCGGCAATGACGCCGCCGGCCATCACCAGGCTCAGCGCTCGGTCACGTTGGGCGGGACTGGCCGCGTCGATGGCCGCGAAGCGATAGAGCATGCCGGCACCGATGCTCATGCCGATGGCGAATGTTCCCAGATTGAACAGTGCAAAGGCGGAAGTCTGCAGCGCCAGCAGGCAGATCGCGATGCCGGTTAGCCCGAACCCGTTGCCGATCACGAAAGTGCGTTTTCGCCCCAGCCTCGCGGTCAGCCAACCGGAAGGCAGGGTCGCCGCTGTCAGCCCCAGCAGCTGGGCGGCCACGGGCAGCGTGCTCCAGTCGGCATTCGCGGATAGTTGATTACCCACCAGCGGCGAGACCGCAATCAGCAGGATATTGCCACTGACCAGCAGCGCCTGACATAGCGCCAGGCCCCAGACGGTGAGTGGCAGGCGCGGAGTCACGACAGTCGTCATGAGACCTCTCTCGGCTCGAGGTTGAAGAGGGCATGGCCGCGATGGGCGCGTAGGCGATAGGCACCAGGTGTTCGACCGCAGCGGCATCGAGGTGTGACGTGGGAATTCGAGCAGTTTGCGGTCAGCGCGCCGTGCCGGCAATCGCAAGCGTTCAACGACATTCCTCACGCTGGCGATATTCCGATGTTTTGCTCTTATCCTTTAGTCGAGCATGGCGCTCTGAGCCGGCTCGAACGCTGTTCGCTCTCCCTGATAAGGACTACCATTTTCTGCGTATTGGTAACGTGCTAACTATATTTCGGGAGGCCAGGTCATGGCAGAGGTCACATCACGGGTTATCGGAATCGGCCGCATATCGGCGATTCTATTGGGTGGTTTCGGGGTGATGGGGACGGCGCAGGCTTATTCGGCATTCTCTCCGGATTCCCCCACTATGTTCGGAGACTGGGGCGGCGAGCGTACCGCGCTGGAGGACGCCGGGGTGTCCTTCAATTTCGGCTATGTGGGGGAAGCGGCGACGATTCTCGATGGGGGCTATCGCGACAGCCACGTGAGCAAATACGCGGACCAGTTCGCGGTGGGTGCCAACTTCGATCTCGATCGACTGCTGAGCATTCCCGATGCGGAATTCCAGGTCACCGTCACCAACCGTAATGGCCATAGCGTCAACGACAGGTTGAGCGATCCGGGTGCGACCGTTGGCGGCTCGTCGGTGCAGGAAGTTCAGGGTCGCGGGCCCGTCACCCGCCTGACTCAGTTCTGGTACCGCCAGCGCTTCTTCGACGATGCGCTGGCGATCAAGCTGGGTCGGATTCCGTTCGGCGATGACTTCGCCACCATCGATAGCAACTTCCAGAACCTGGCCTTCGGCGGGGCGCAGCCGGGCAATTGGGGCAACAATATCTACAACTGGCCGATCGCCCAGTGGGCGGCAGTGATCCGCGCCAATATCACTCCCGATTGGTACGCCCAGGTCGGCGCTTTCAACATCAATGACAGCAATCTGGAGAACGATAACGGCTTCGATCTGCGCACCAGCGGTACCGAGGGCACCCTGTTCCCGATGGAACTGGGTTATACGCCGAAACTGAACGGCCTGGCGGGCGCCTACAAGCTCGGGTTCTACACCCAGAATGTCGATAACCGGGCCTATGGCGATGGCCCCGCGGATCGCACCAGCGATACCAATACCGGGCTTTATTACGTGGTCCAGCAGCAGGTGACGACCCGCGATGGCAACCCTGATCGGGGGCTGACGCTGTTCAGCATGGGTAACACCAATCACGGCGATACCGCGGGTATCGATCGCTACGTCTCGGTCGGGGCGACCTACGACGGGCCGTTCGATGCACGCCCGCAGGATGATGCCGGCATCGGTCTGGCGTATCTCCACGTCAACGATGACGTCAACGACTACGTCAATTATCACAACGCCACACCGGCCGGTTCGCTGTCGCCGCTGCCGCGCCAGGGCCACGAATACGACGCCGAGGTCTACTACAGCTTCAACCTGACTGGTTACCTGACGCTGCGGCCCAATCTGCAGTACGTGGTCAACCCGTCGGCGGTGGACTCGGTCGACAACGCCTGGGTGGCCGGTACCACCATTAAGGCGAGCTTCTGAGCAAGTTTCTAAGCAAGGCGAGCTTCTAGCCTCATCCGCGATCTTTAGAAGGAGAAACGGCTGCCCTTGGGCAGCCGTTCGCGTGGTGACGCTTCGAAGAAGACTCAGGCTCCCTACGCCGGTCGTGTTCCCAGCCCGTTATCCCTGGGCTTGCGGATCACCATGAAGTAGAAGAACACCGCGGTGAGGGCGATGAAGAACAGGCTATCCGGGCTGGTGAAGAAGATCATCGGATTGCCGTCATTGATCGAAAGCGCCCGACGGCAGTACTCCTCGAGGCTCGGGCCGAGCACGAAGCCGAGCAGCAGGCAGACGGTGGGGTATTTCTGCTTGCGCAGGAAGTAGGCCAGCACGCCGAACACCAGCGCCAGTGCCATCTGGAAGGTCGAGTAGGTAGCCACGTAGCTGCCCACCAGCGCCACGATGGCGATACTGGAATAAAGCACGTCGCGGCGGATCGAGACGATCTTGAGAAAGTAGGGGCCGAGCAGATAGAGCGTCA
Organism: Salinicola halophyticus; assembly: GCF_003206695.1. GTDB lineage: Bacteria > Pseudomonadota > Gammaproteobacteria > Pseudomonadales > Halomonadaceae > Salinicola > Salinicola halophyticus. Next base: position 379,336 of record NZ_PZJN01000006.1, read on the forward strand.
GCGGAATCAGGATCAGGGCGCTAACGAACAGCGAGGCGAACATCGGCGCGATCAGATCGAGCTGCTGGGTCATGAACTGCGGGCCGGGCTGGAGACCGTTGATGACCAGCACGCCGAGTACGATCGCCGTGGTCGGATCGCCGGGGATGCCGAACGTCAGCATCGGGACGAAAGCGCCGCCGCACATCGAGTTGTTGGCGCACTCAGCGGCCGCGATGCCTTCGGGATTGCCCTTGCCGTAGCGCTCGGGATGTTTGGAAGAGCGCATCGACTCCGCATAGGACACGAAAGCGGCCATCGAGCCGCCGGCGCCGGGCAGAATGCCGACCGCGTAGCCGATGGCGGCGCTCTTCAGATAGCGCAGCGCGCCGATCTCGCGAACTTCCGACAGCGGCGGGATGAAATCGCGACGACGCACCTTGGCCGCCTTGATCATGCCAGGGTCGACGGTTCGGCTGTTGCGGCTGTCGGCCTGCACCAACAGCTCGCTGATGGCGAAGGTGCCGATGATCAGCGGCATCATGTCGATGCCCTGGACCAGCGCGCTGGTGCCGAAGGTGAAGCGAGCCAACGGCTGCACCACGTCGATGCCGATGGTGGCGATCATGACGCCGAACAGGGTCGCGATCATGCCCTTGGTGATCGACCCTCGCTGGGAAATGATGATCACGATCAGCGCGAAGGCGATCAGCGAGAACTTGCCCGGCGTGCGGATCAGCAGGGCGACGTCGGCCGCCAGCGGTGCCATCACCATCAGCAGTAGTGCACCCAGCGAGCCGCCGATCATCGAACCCAGTGCGGCGTGACCTAGCGCCTTGGCGCCCTCGCCACGTTGCTGCATCGGGTAGCCTTCCAGCGCGGTCATCATCGATGACGGCGCGCCGGGGATATTGATGGTGGTGGCGGTGATGCTGCCGCTGCACATCCCGGCCATGAAGATGCTGGCGCAAGCGACCAGCGCCGTGGTCACGTCGAGACTGTAGGTCAGCGGCAACAGCAGGGCGATGGCCAGTACCGAGGTGAGACCCGGAACCGCGCCGAAAAAAGTACCGACCAGAAAACCGCCGATCATGTAGAGCAGGGTTTCGGGATTGGCGAGGGCGGCGAAGCCACCCAGCAGCCCGGAGATCGCGTCCATGATCATTGACTCCAGAGAGTGGGCAGGCGGACCTGGAAGACGACCTCGAACAGCAGGTAGCCCGCCAGGGTGATGGCGACGGCGGCGATCAGCTTGGTCGGCCATTTATCGCGGAAGCCGCCGCCGAACAGACAGCAAAGCAGCAATACGTAGACGAACGTCGCGACGAAATAGCCGATCAGATCGAATGCCAGCAGATAGCCTGCCGTCAGCACGATGACGCCGATCGCTCCGAGCGTTAGCCCGAGGTACTGCCTACTGGCGGATTCGCCATCGGTGCTGTCGGCATCGGTGGTGGGCTCTGTCGCCGGCGCTTTGGCCTTGCCGCGTAGGGCATGAACCATGGCGCAGATCAGCGCGACCAGCATCAGGATGGCGGTCGCGATGGGAAAGAACGAGGCGGTCATGTTGCCCGCCTTCATCGGCGGACCGAGCTGGATCGCTGAGATCAGATAGACCAGGGTGATGAGTGCAAGCACCGCCGGCACGAAGAATTCACCGCCCAGGGTAGGGCGTCGGGACGACGGGTGAGACGAGGGTTTGAATGACCGTTCAGAAGACATGGAGACCTCTGGATTGACGACACTGCGCCATGCGTAAAGCATGGCGCAGAGTGAGTGGAATCGAATGAGGGTGGCTTATTTCTCCAGCACGCCCTGGTCGACCAGATCGTCCATGGTGCTGAACAGCTGCTGCTGGGTGTCATTTGCCCACTGGGTCACGTCGTCGGCTCCCAGCCAAGCGGGCGTCACGCCGATCTTTTTCAGCCATTGCTGGAATTCGTCGCTCTCGTAAGCCTTGTGATAGGTCGTTTCCAGCTTTTCGATCACGTCGTCCGGCGTACGCGCCGGAGCCACCATGATGATGAAACTGCCCATCTGCAGATCCAGGCCGGTATCGGTTTCGGTGACCGGCGGAACGTTGGGGAAGCCCTCGTTCTGGGTATCCGAGAACTCGACCAGACCGCGGGCCTGACCGGATTCGATCAACGGTGCCAGATCGCCCAGGCTGGTGACGACGGCATCGACTTCGCCGTTGAGCAGGGCTTCCTTCTGGGAGGCGGCGCTATTGTCGTAGGAGACGATCTTGAACTTGGCGCCGGTCTGCTGCTGGAGCTGCAGCAGTGTCAGGTGGGTTCTGGCGCCCATGTTCTGGATGCCGACACGAACGCTGTTGGGCTTCTCCTTGGCAGTGGCGATCAGGTCGTCCAGCGTCTTGTAGGGAGAGTTTTCCGGCACGGTGATGGCGTCGGCTTCGCTGGTGATGCGGGCAATCATGCGCATCTTGTCCATGTTGAAGCCGGGCAGCATGTTCTTCCACGGGATCGTAATGATGCTGTCGTAGGTGATCGCGGCGACGGTCTGGCCGTCCGGGCGCGCTTTCATCAGCTGTAGAAGACCCGTTGCCGTCATTCCGCCCTCGACGTTCTCGACGTACATCGAGACGGGAAGCGATTCTTCGGCAATGTTGGAAATCTTGCGGACGATGGCATCGGTGCCGCCGCCGGCCGCCGCTGGTACGATGACGCGGACATCCCGGCTGGGGTAGTCGGCGTTGGCGGCTCCGGCCGCCAGCGAGGCGAGGCAGGCGATTCCCAGTAGTGTCTTCTTGAATTTCATGACGTATCCCTTGCTTGGTGGTGCGCTTCGGAGATGGATCCACAGGAGCCGTGCTCTTGGCGAGCGAACGACTCTGGTCCTGACGAATGGGCTGGGACCTTTTTAGCGGTTTTATTCGTACGATGTAATACAACCTTGGTGTGACGCCGTCGCCAGAGTGCTCGTCGCCAGGGTTTTCGTCGCTTGGATGTTCGTCGCTTGGGTCTGGGGCAATGCTTTCGCTATGCTGGCCGGGCCAGCCCAAAGCCGAGAACCCGCCTGGAGCCTCCCGATGCCGTTACCCGAGTCCTGGTTTGCCGAGATCGATATTCCTGCTGCGCTGGAAAGTACCTGGCGTGAGGCCCGGGTTCGGCTCGACGAAGGACTCGAATCCTCCGCCGGTGATGGGTCGATCCTCGATTCCTGGCTGTCGCTGGAGCCGACACGGCGCGAGGAGCTGGCCCGAGTGGTGGTGCTGTCGGACTTAGCGCTGGATGCCCTGGCTACCCGGCCCGCGCTGCTGCCCGTCTTGCTCGACAGCGGTGAGCTGGAAACGGCGCCGGGTCGGGCGCAGATCGAGGAGACGCTGCGCGAGAGACTGGCCGAGGCCGACAGCGAGGAGACGCTCCACCGGGCGTTGCGTCGCTTTCGCCAGGCGCGGATGCTCGGGATCGTGTGGCGAGATCTCAACGGGGCGGATATGTGGGAGACCGCGGGCAAGGTTTCCGAGCTCGCCGAAGTCTGTCTCGATGGCGCGCTGGGATGGCTCGAGACCCATCTGGCACTGCGCTGGGGCATGCCGGCCCCGCGCGCAGACGGAACGGCCCAGCGTCTGATCGTGCTGGGGATGGGCAAGCTCGGCGCCGGCGAGCTCAATCTCTCGTCGGATATCGACCTGATCTTCGCCTTTGCGGAGAAGGGCACCACCCAGGGCGGCGAGCGTGAATACGAGCATCAGCAGTACTTCACCAAGCTGGGGCAGAAACTGATCGCCGCGCTGGATGCGATCACGGCCGACGGTTTCGTGTTCCGGGTCGACATGCGTCTGCGCCCCATGGGTGACGGCGGGCCGCTGGTGGGCAACTTCAATGCCCTGACCGGGTATTACCAGGATCAGGGGCGTGAATGGGAACGCTTCGCCATGCTCAAGGCGCGTCCCGTGGCCGGCGATCTGAACGCCGGGCGGCAACTGCTGGCTCTGCTCAGCCCCTTCATCTATCGCAAGTATCTGGATTTCGGCGCGATCGAATCGCTGCGCGAAATGAAGGCGATGATTCACCGCGAGGTCAAACGGCTCGGCCGGGACGATAATATCAAGCTGGGCCGCGGCGGGATTCGCGAGGTCGAGTTCGTGGTCCAGGCCTTTCAATTGATTCGCGGCGGTCGGGATACCGAACTCCAGATTCCCTCGCTGCGCGATGCCATGGGACAGCTGGTGAGTCTCGAACTGCTGCCCCAGCCGGTGGTCGACGAGCTGCGTGGCGATTACGAGTTTCTGCGCAATCTCGAGCATGCGCTGCAGGCCCAGCAGGACCGTCAGACCCAGCAGCTGCCGAGTGATTCCGAGAATCAGGCGAGGTTGGCGATGGCGATGCGGATGCCGGACTGGACGTCTCTGAGAGAAGCGCTGCACCAGTGTCGGGAGCGGATTCGAGGCCATTTCGATGCGGTTGTCGCCGACCCGGATGACGAATCGCAAACAGCCGACGACGAGTCGAGCGAGGGCGATGCGGTCTGGCATCAGCTTTGGCACGGGGAGATGGACGACGCCGAAGCCGAGCGCGTGATGGCGGCGGCGGGTTACGATCTGCCCGAGGCGCTGCGTCGGCTCAAGGCCTTTCGCGACTCTCGCGGCGTGCAGGCGATGCAGCGCATCGGCTACGAGCGCCTCGAAGCGGTCATGCCGATGTTGCTGCAGGCCGCCGCCGATAGCGAGACCCCGACGACGGCGCTGGAACGGGTATTGCCGCTGATCGAGGCGGTCCTGCGCCGCACCGCCTATCTCTCGCTACTACGCGAAAACCCGCAGGTACTGCCTTCGCTGATCCGGCTTTGCGCGGCGAGCCCGTGGATCGCCGAACAGCTGGCGCGTCATCCGATTCTTCTCGATGAGCTGCTGACGCCCGCAACGCTCTATTCCCCGGCCGACAAGCAGCGGCTGGCGGACGAGCTGCGCCAGACCCTGGCACGAATCCCCGAAGACGACGAGGAGGGCTGGCTGGAAGCGATGCGGGTGTTCAAGCAGACCCAGGTACTTCGTGTCGCCGCTTCCGATATTGCCGGCGGTCGCGTGCTGATGAAGGTCAGCGATTATCTGACCGCGATCGCAGAGGTGGTGCTGGACAGTGTGCTGCAGATGGCCTGGCGCTCGCTGACGGCAAGGTTCGGTCAACCGAAACCGCGAGACGGTAGCGATGAGGCCGCCTTCCTGGTCGTCGGTTACGGCAAGCTGGGCGGCATCGAGCTGGGCTACGGCTCCGATCTCGATCTCGTATTCCTCTACGATGCGGCGCCCCGCGGCGTCACCGACGGTGCCAAGTCGATCGATAACCTGATGTTCTTCACCCGGCTGGGACAGCGCATCATTCATCTGCTCAGCGTCACCACGCCCAGTGGAACGCTGTATGAGGTCGACATGCGACTGCGACCCTCGGGTAACGCCGGGTTGCTGGTCTCCTCGTTACAGGCCTTTGCCGAGTACCAGCGCAAAGACGCCTGGATCTGGGAACATCAGGCGCTGGTTCGCGCCCGGGCCGTGGCGGGAGACAGGGCGCTGGGAGAGCGCTTCGAGGCCGTTCGTCGGGAGGTGCTGGGGCGGGAGCGCGAGTGTGACGAACTGCGTCGTGAAGTCGTCAGGATGCGGCTGAAAATGCGCGAACATCTCGGTAGCGGTGGCGATGCGCGCGAGGCAGGGCAGTTCCATCTCAAGCAGGATGCCGGCGGCCTGGTCGATATCGAATTCATGAATCAGTACGCGGTGCTGGCGCTGTCGGCACGGACGCCCGAACTGCTCAAGGTCACCGACAACATGCGGCTGATGGATGCGCTGGCCGAGAGCGGAACGCTTTCCGAGCAGGACGCCCGCGACCTGCAGGCCGCCTATCTGGCTTACCGCGATGCCAGCCACCGCGCTTCGCTGGCCAAGCGTGGCAGCCTGGTATCGTCGGAAGGGTTTGCCGGTCATCGCGAGCATATCCTGGCGCTATGGCAGCGCTGGATGGACCCGGAAGCGGAATCCGAGACAAACGATCAATGAAAACAGCGTTTGCTTACGCTAATATTAACGGGTCATGACGTCTTAATGACGGTTGGGAGTGGCCCGCAATGTATCGACTCGCCTGTAACGACGAAATCGCCCACGGCAACGACCGGGCGATCTACCGGCATCCGGATCATCCCGAGCGCTGTATCAAGGTGGCGCGCTTTCCCGAGCGTGGCAGCCATCAGAACGAGCGCGAAAAGGGCTACTTCGACATTTTGAAGCAGCGTGGCGTGGACGATTGGCGTTACGTCCCGGAATATTTCGGAACGCTGGAAACGGATATGGGCGAGGGTCTGGTCTTCGACCTGATCACCGACGCCGATGGCGAAATCTCTGCCACGATTCGACAGTATCGTCAGCGCGAGGACATGGCCTGGCTCGAGTCCCAGGCGTTCCGGGATGAGCTTCAGCGGCTCTATCGTTACCTGCGTGACAACTGGATCGTGCCCTCCGATATCAATGACCGCAATATCGTATGTCAGCGCCGGGCAGACGGTACCCGGCGGCTGTGGCTGATCGACGGCGTATCCAATCCCGATTTCATGCCCCTGGCCAATGTGTGGCCGTGGTTCGCGCGCCAGAAGATCGATCGACGCATGAAGCGGTTCTTCGCCAAGCTGGCCCGCATCGGCCTTCTGCCCGAGTCCGATAGGGAGGAACTGGCCCGCAGCGCGCAGTGATCTTCGGCGGAATCATTTCTCCGTGGTCTCGCGCGGATTGCGACCGAGCGGATGCGGCTGATTGCGCGCCCTGGCCAGCTCGATCTGTTTTTGGCGCTCGCGGGCACCGGCACGCGTCTTCTCCGGCAGCGAATCCCAGCAGTGGGGGCAACTGATTCCCGGCGAGTATCGCTCTGAGGCCTGGTCTTCGGTGGAGATCGGCATTCGGCAAGCGTGGCACTGCTCGAATTCACCCTCGCTCAGGTCATGGCGAACGGTGACCCGGTTATCGAACACGAAGCAGTCGCCACGCCAGCGCGTCTCGGCTTCCGGCACCTTTTCCAGATAGCTCAGGATGCCGCCCTTGAGGTGAAAGACTTCCTCGAAACCCTCGTTGAGCATGAAGCTCGAGGCTTTCTCGCAACGAATCCCCCCGGTGCAGAACATCGCCACTTTCTTGTGACGACTGGGATCGTAGTGCGCTCTGACGTATTCCGGAAACTCGCGGAACGATTTGGTTCTGGGATCGACGGCGCCCTCGAAGCTACCGATTGCCACCTCGTAGTCGTTACGCGTGTCGATCACCAGCACTTCGGGGTCATCGATCAAATCGTTCCACTGTTCCGGTTCGACGTAGGTGCCGACTCGCCGATTGGGGTCGATGCCGTCGACGCCGAGCGTGACGATCTCGCGCTTGAGTTTGACCTTGGTGCGATAGAACGGATGCGCTTCGCAGCAGGACTCCTTGTGCTCGAGCGCCGCCAAGCGCGGGTCACGCTTGAGCCAGTCGAGCAGCGCATCGATATCCGCCCGCGTGCCGGAAACCGTACCGTTGATACCTTCAAAGGCGAGCAGCAGCGTGCCCTTGACGTCGAGACGTTTCATCTCGTTCAGCAGCGGCTCGCGCAGGGCTTCGAAATCGTCCAGCGTGACGAATTGATACAACGCCGCGACGACGATCGGTTGATCGTGTGATGACATGCAGGACTCCTGGTAGTCGCCCTCGCAAAGGGCGGACCGGGTTGATAAAAAGGGCGCGGTCACGGGCGCCTTGGTAACTGAACGGCTGCATTTTACGCCCCTGACTGAGGGCATTCCAGTGGCGCCCGTCTTCAGGAGCGTAAGGTAACGCCGCAGCCGTTAGCGCATCGTCTCGGCGATATAACGCGCGATCATCAGGTCGAGATGCGCGCCGCCGCCATTCTTGAATACCGTGATGTCGCTCGCCTCCTGGCGGCCGGCCTGGCCGCCGAGCAGATCGTAGAAATCGCCGAGAACGTCTCGTTCGGAGATGGCGCCACTGGCCAGAGGAATCTTCAGTTCCCCGATATGGCCCATCGTCGTCGCGCGGCTATCCACAAACAGTCGACCCTTTTGCAGCAGGGCATCGTCCGCCTCGCGCATGTCGGCCTTGAACGCCCCGATCAGATCGACATGGGTTCCGGGTCGTATCCACTCGCCCAGAATCAGGGGGGCACGCGCCATGGTCGCGCTGGAGATGATATCTGCCGATCGGGCGGCGGTGTCCAGATCGGTCACCGCAGTGACGTGCAGGTCACGATGAATGCAGGTTTCGGCGAGTGCCACGGCTTTGTCATGAGTGCGATTCCACACGCTGATGCGCTCGAGCTCGGGAAACAGCGCGGTGTAGGCGTCGATCAGGCTCGCCGCGACCCTACCCGCGCCGCAAATCAGCAGATGACGGCTGTCCGGTCGGGCAAGCGAAAGCGCCCCAAGCACGGAATCGCTGGCCGTCTTGATCTCGGTGACCAGCCGGCTTTCGATGATCGCCTTCAACTGGCCGTCATCGGGCGCGAAATAGAGCATGGCGCCTTGCACGGTATCCAGACCGCGAGCGGCATTGCCGTCGAAGACGGTGACTGCCTTGACGCCGTAGCCAAAACCGGGGATGAAACACGAACGGTTGAGCAGCGTCTTGTCGCCGGGGCCGAGAAAAGCGTCGGCGATCTCTGGCCGGGCGGCGTGATGGCCCTGTTGGAGGGCATCGACAGCCTCGGCCCAACTAAGGTGCTCGCGGGCTTCAAGGTAAGTGATGATTCGGGTCATTTCAGATATCCCAAGGCTCGACGATCTCGGTGATGACCTCGGTCTTCACCGAGTTGGCGATGAAGCAGTCGCGATGGGCCTGGTGATGCATCGTCTCGAGCTGCTTGCGGGCCGGAAGGCGCTCACCGGAAAACGTTACGGCCGGGCGCAACGTCACTCGCGTAATGGAGAGTTTGCCTTCCGCATTTTTCTCCATCACGCCCACGGCTCGATCTTTGTAACGGTCCACGGCAAAGCGTCGCTTGGCGGCAATGCCCAGAAACACCAACATGTGACAGCTGGCCAGCGAGGCGACGAAAGCCTCCTCCGGATCGACGTGGGACTCGATGGAGTAGGGCAGCGGCACCACATGGGGCGATGACGATGCCGGTAGGCTGACACCGCCGTCAAAGCGCCACTCATGGCCACGGCTGTAGCGGCTGTCGGTGAACGTTTCGTCGGGTTGTCGCTGCCAGTGGATACTGGCGCGGTATTCGGACATGGCCGTTTCTCCTCTAGTCGATGCCGCTCAAACAGCGCGAGTCTGCGTCATCGTAGCCGTATTCGTCGCGCAATCCTCGCCGGATCGCTTCGCGCTCCTCCAGCGGTTTGTGCTGGCTCGCCTTGCGCTTGCCTTCCAGTCGCTCGATCGTGAGTTCCGCGCCGAGGATGGCTCGGTGCATCTTGTCGATAAAATCCGCTGGTGCGTCATCGACCGCCCAGGGCGATTCGCGATCACGCTCGAAACGCGTGGTCAGTTCCGTGACCAGCGCTTTCAGCCACTCGGCATCGTCGACCAGTCGAAGCTGACAGTGGGCATGCACGACCTGGTAGTTCCACGTCGGCACGACCCTACCGTGCTCGCGTTTGGCCGGATACCAGCTCGGCGTGATGTACGCCTGCGGTCCGTGGAAGATGGCCAAGGCCGAACGCGTGTGCGAGGCGTTCTTCAATTCGTGGGCGAGCGGATTGCCCCGGGCGATATGTCCCAGCAGTTTGGCTGGCGTCGACTCGTCGCTGGCCGGCTCGAACAACAGAGGAAGATGGTCGGCGGTCAGTTTGCCGTCATGACTCTGGGTCACCAGCGTCGCGAACGGCGCCTCGTCGATGGCCACCCGCAATGCTTCACCATCGTCGAGGCGGAACTGACTTGGCTGGTGCATGCTCAGCGCTCCGCCCGTGTCAGTTCGGCGGTCATGTTCGAAAGCGACCGGCGCTGGCGGCCGTCGATATCGAAATTCTCCGCTGACAGCCACTGTTCGTGACAGCGCCGAATTGCCGGCCACTCTTCGTCGATGATCGAGAACCAGGCCGTATCGCGATTGCGACCGTTGACCACGCGATGCTGGCGAAATAGGCCCTCGAAGCGGAAACCCAGGCGTTCGGCGGCGCGCCGCGAGGGTGCGTTCAAGGCGTCGCATTTCCACTCCACGCGGCGGTAGCCGAGCTCGAAGGCGTAACGGATCATCAGCATCAACGCTTCGCTGGAGATCGGCGTGCGCGCCATACGCGGCGAGAAACTGAGATGGCCGATCTCGACGCTACCGTCGGTCGGCACGATGCGCAGATAGGTCGCCATGCCGACGGCCCGATCATCCGCCGGATCGATAATGGCGTAGCAGCGTGGGTCATTGCCTGCGGTCATCGTCTCCAGCCAGCGTCGACAGCCGGCTTCGTCGTCGAACCTGCGGCCGCCGAGATAGGTCCAGCGCGCCTTGGCCTCGTGATCGTTGGCGATAGCAGGATCCGGCATTTGCCACGCCTGCCACAGCGCTGGCGCATGAAGTGCGGGATCCAACGGTTCCAGGCGGCAGAAGCGGCCTTGCAGCGCGACGGCATTTGGCAGCGAAGGGGGCCGCCAGTTTTCGATATCCGCGCCGACGGGTTGGCCATAGTCGTTGGTCATGACATCAAACGCTCAATAGATAGGTATGGAACGACTCGTCGCGCTGCCAGCCGAGCGCCTGATATCGAGACTGGGCGGCGACGTTGTCGGTCTGTGTGCGCAGCATCAGCTGCGCCACGCCATGTTCCGCCGCTAGATTTCTGGCGGCCTGCAGCAGCGCGCTGCCGGTGCCGGCTCGACGGGCCTCGGGGACGACGAAGAGATCGTTGAGTATCCAGCGTGAACCGAGTGAGGTGGTCGACGGCACGGGGAACAGCTGAACGAAACCGACGGCCGAGCCGCCGTCATCCAGCGCGATCAGTAGCTGCGCGTCTTGCCGTTCGAAGCGCTGGAGCAGAAAGCGCCTTGCGCCTTCCGGGTCGCTGGGTTGTCGGTAGAACTGAAGATAGCCGTCGACCAGCGGCGCGAGGTCGTCGATATCTTCGGGCTTGGCGACACGAATGGTGTGCATATCGGGCTCTTTTGGCAGTGACGTGACGTAAAATCAGTCTGGCACCATACTGGTTCCTCGGTAAGGTCCAGTTGGCGCGGTAATATGGGAACCAGTAGTGAAGTAGCCCGCGGAGAGGAAACCCGTGGCCAGTCACCCAGTGATCAGTCAATCAATGAAGATAGAGCCAGCAACACCATCTCATGCCCATCGACTCTGGATCATCGACGCGCTGTCGATGCAACTCGCCTCGCCGTCGACGCGGACCTTGAGCCAGCGGCTCTATCAATCGCTGCGAGAGTGGATTCAGCAAGGTCAGCTCGGCGCCGGCAGCGCACTGCCTTCTTCGCGCCAGTTGGCCCGCGAGCTCGGACTCGGGCGTAACACCGTGCTGGCCGCCGTCGACCGGCTCACGGCCGAGGGCTTCGTGGAAACCCGCCAGGGCGCGGGGGTCTTCGTCGCCGCGTGGCAATCGGAAAGCGGCGCTGAGGCAATACCGGCGTCCAGTGCTGTCGCCGTCACTCAAGAACTCTCCGATCGGGGTCAGCGCATTCTCGATTTCAGCGGCGTGTTGAGCAATCGCCATACCGCCTTCGCACCGGGTGTGCCGGCGCTGGACCAGTTTCCGCGCGAGCGCTGGCAGCGCTTGCTGCGTCGGCACTACCAGCGAGCACCGATCGAATGGCACGACTACCAGCACCAGGGCGGCGTCCCGGCGTTACGCGAAGCGCTGTGTGACTATCTGCGGCTGTCGCGCTCGGTTCGTTGCCGGCCCCAACAGATTCTGATCACCCAGGGCGCCCAGCAGGGCTTCGAACTGATCGCCCGACTGCTTGCCGATGCCGGCGACACGGTGTGGGTGGAAGAGCCCGGCTACGGCGGTGCGCAGTCCTGCTTCGTGGCGGCCGGTCTGAATCCCATACCGCTGGCGGTGGACGAGGACGGCGCGAACGTGAATCGCGTACCGGACGGGACGCCAGCGCCGCGGTTGATCTACGTCACGCCTTCGCATCAATACCCCAGCGGGGTAACGCTGACCTTGCCGCGGCGGATGGCGTTGCTCGAAGCCGCTTTCCGCCACGGGGCCTGGATTATCGAGGATGACTACGACAGCGAGTTTCGCTACGCCAGTGCGCCGATCGCGTCGCTGCAGGGTCTCGTCGACAACGCGCCGGTGATCTACGTCGGCACGTTCAGCAAGGTGCTGTATCCGGGGTTGCGGCTCGGCTATCTGGTACTGCCCGACGCGCTGGTCGAGCCGTTCACGCGCGCCAATGCGCGACTTCACCGGGAAGGTCAGTACGTGGCGCAGGCGGCACTGGCGGCCTTCATCGCCGAGGGGCACTTCGTGCGTCACGTTTCGCGAATGCGTGAACTCTACCGCTGGCGGCAGGCGAAGTTACGCGAGGCGCTGGCTCCGGCCGTCGCACGCGGGCTCGTGCTGTCGGCAGGGCAGGCGGGGATGCATCTGGTCGCCGAGCTGGAGAGTGTCGAGCTCGAAACCGCACTGGTCGCACGGGGACGGGAAGCCGGGATTCTGCTCTCGCCGCTCTCGCGTTATTACCTGAAACCACCCGCGAAAGCAGGTCTGGTACTGGGTTATGCCGGCGCCACGGATGCCGAGATCGCTACGGCCGGGCACTGGCTATGCAGCGCCTGGCGCGAACTGGGCGCCCCGGACAGAGATTGATCCGGGGCTTGTCGGCGGGAACCGGCGTCAGGCGTCGCCTTCTCCGCCCCCATCGGTATCGCTGGGGCCAGGGGCGGTTCGGCGGTTGCCTTCCTGAGATTGTCGAGCCGTGCGTGACGACGCGCCCTGGCGATTGCGCCGCCGTTCGCTCTCGTTTTCGGCGTCCTGACGCTCGACGTTTTCACGTTCGACGTCGTCACGCCTGGCGCTGTCGTTGCGGGAGTCGTCTTGCCCGGCGCGGTCTTTTTCACTCTCCTCTTTTTCAGCGCTCTCCTTTTCAACACGCTCTTTCTCTAAACTCCCTTGTTCAACGCCTTCGGGTAAATAGATGCGGGAGGCCGGGATAGCCAGTTCCGCGCCCCGTTCATCGATGATGTCGCGGATCTTCAAGAGGATTCCCTGCTTGATCTCGTGAAAGCGTTGCCAATCCGTCTCGTGGGTGAAGGCGTAGACAATGATATCCAGCGAGTACTGGCCGAAGGTAGCGAAGTTGACCGTGATCAGCTCGTCCTGATCGATTTCCTCGTGCTTCAGCAGCATGTTGCGGATATCCCGGGCGACGTTCTCGACGGCGCCGATATCCTGGTAGCGGAGGCTGATGGTTTCCCATAGGCGACGGCTGACCATTCGCGTTGGCGTTTCCACCGAAATCTGACTGAACCAGGCGTTGGGCACGTAGAGCGGTGGCCCGGCGAAGGTCCGGACGGTGGTGAGGCGCCAGCCGATATCTTCGACGATGCCCTCAATCTGGCGTTCGGGGGAGCGGATCCAGTCGCCGACCACGAACGGCTTGTCCAGATGAACCACCATGCCGCCGAAGAAATTGGCGATGACGTCCCGCGCGGCAAAGCCGATCACCAGGCCGCCGAAGCCGCCCATGGCCAGAATGCTCGACATCGATACGCCCAGAATCTGCAGCCCGATCAATAGCAGCGTGACGATCATCACGGCGCCGACGATCTTGGTCAGGGCCGACGCTGAGGTGGGGTCGACCGGCTTGGCGTGACAGTTGCCCGGCGGAAACACCAGCCGCTGTTCGAGACGCCGGAAAAGTCGGATGCCGCCCCAGGCAACCAGCAATAGCGTGATCAGAGCGCCAAGCCTGGAGAGTACGGTGTTGACGCGCTCGATCCCGAAATGGTCACCAACCACACCTAGACTGACCATCAGTGCGGTGACCCAGACCCACCAACGCAGCGGAAGGCGCAATCCGTGCAGGATGGGGTCATCCCAGCGACGCGGCGAATCTCGCAGACGGCGCTCCATCCGGTTGAGCACGAAATGCAGTGCGATATCGATGATGACCGCCGCCAGCATTATCAGGGTCGGGAATACGATCCAGCCGGGGATATGGAGCCACTGACCCAGTTCGGTCTGAAGGCTGGAAAGAAGGTTCGTGGCGCTATCGGAAATGTTCATGCACCTGCTTTTGATGTCGGGGGATTGGCGCGCGGCGGCGCGGCAGTAGGGCTGAATGACTCACCGTATCGAGTGGCTGGCGAGGCTTCGGTTCGGGAAAAGCGTAGCGGGCCATCAACATGTGTTCCATAGCGATGCGCGTTTCGTCGCGTTGGCGAAACGGGATCAACGCAGGCAGCAGCGTTTGGCCTTTTTGCCGCTGCCACAAGGGCAGGGCGCATTGCGTGAAACGGGGGCGCCGTCGGCCGGCGGATCAATGATGCCGTCGAGGTAACGCCAGAGCCCCCGGTGCCGACGGAAACGCGAGCGCTCGTGAAGCACCTGAGGCGCGGCGAGCGCCGCTGCCGTGACCGGACGGAAGCGCGCCTTGAACTCGACCATGCCCTGGGCGCCATGCGCCTGAGCCTCGATGATCTCGAGCCCCAGCCAATGGCTGTCTCGTACATCGAGCTGCGCCTCCGTCAACGCCGGGTCGCGAGTGCGAGGATCCCAGGTGGCGAGGAGATAGGCGCCCAGGCCGCCGAGCGCAAAAGCGCTGTAGCGGGAGCGCATCAGGGCCTCCGGCGTCGGCGCGGCGGCTTCTCCGAGATGATAGATCGCGCAACAGTGAGCGTAGCCGAGCGCGCTGCCGCAGGGGCATGAGCGGGAACTATCGCTTTCCGGGGCTGTGGTTGGAACCTTCATTTAAGTAAACTACGCTATCGTTTGTCGCTAAATGTTAATGGTACGCTGTGCTTTGCTCGGACATGTGGTAAAAGAGCGGCGCCTAGAATATCAATGAATACCGACGCCAAGCCATTTCATCGCCAAGTCATTCGACATGTGGGTCGACCACCTATGTTTCTCGACGAGTTTCACTCTACCGCCGCCGACGGTTTCTGTATCACGGCAGCGCAGGCCAGTCAGTTCGCGCGCCGGATCGCGGGAGATTACAACCCGATCCATGATCCCTGCGCGCGCCGGTTCTGCGTACCCGGGGATCTACTGTTCGCCCTGGTGCTGTCTCGCTACGGTCTGTCCCAGCACATGACGTTCCATTTCTGCGGGATGGTGGGTGATAGCGTGTCATTGCAGTTCGTCGAGGACGATGCCGGTACCGTCAGCGTCGTCGATCAGGTCGGCAAGCAGTACCTGAGCGTCAAGCGCAGCGGCTGGACGATCCGCGATCCGGCGACCGTCGAGACGTTCACACGGCGTTACGTGGCGTTCTCCGGGCGCAATTTTCCGCACTACCTGCAGCCACTTCTGGAAGAGAAGGGCGTCATGTTCAACCCTCGGCGGCCGCTGGTGATCTACGACAGCATGGGCTTTTCGTTGAAGGACCATGACCCCTGTGATCTTGACCTGGATTTCGCCGGGGCCAATCTGGACGTCAAGGGCAAGCGTGGCGAGGCCCATCTCGAATTTCGCATGAGCTGCAATGGGCGCGATGTGGGGATCGGCTCCAAGAAGCTGGTCATCAGCGGCCTGCAGGAGTACGACGCGGAGAAGATGGATACGTTCGTGACCAACTTCGCCCAGATGAAGGCCGCCAACCCCTGCTCGGCATGAGCCGCGGCTGGGCTATGCTTCCCGCTCGTCATCGTGACTCGCGAAGCGGGGTGTGAAGGCTCAGCTCAGCGATCTCGCCTGACGATCCAGTGCCGGAATAACGAGCTCGCGATTCGCGCCCGGGCGTTCCTTCCGCTGATAATGCCATTCTCGTCCGATGGCCATCAGGCCTTGTCGTTTACGTGAATGGGGCAGGCCATGAAGCAACACGTTACCCCTTTTCAGTTCTTCAATCTGGCACTTTCCTTCTACGTGCTGGGTGCGATGCTGGCCGAGATATTTCTCGATCTGCCGGCGGATATGCTCCAGCTGTTCGATTATCTGGACTATGTCGTCTGTTTTTTCTTCTTTATCGACTTCTGCCAGCGGTTCTATCGCGCACCCAGCAAATGGCGCTACATGCGCTGGGGGTGGTTGGATCTACTGGCGTGTATCCCCGCCGGATGGTTTCAGGCAGCGCGTCTGGCGCGCATGGTTCAGATCATTCGTGTGCTGCGAGCCCTGCGTTCCCTGGAACTGATCTGGCAACTGCTGTTTCGCAATCGAGCCGAGGGCGTTCTGGCATCGGTGGCAACGGCGACCGTTTTGCTGGTGGTGTTGGCGGCGATGACGGTGCTGATGGTGGAAACCCCCAATCCGGCAAGTCCCATCAATACCGCCGAAGAAGCGCTTTGGTGGGCGGTGGTGACGGTCACCACCGTCGGTTATGGAGACTACTATCCGATTACGACGATGGGCCGGATCGTCGCCGTACTGCTGATGGTCTGCGGGGTGGGGCTGTTCGGTAGCTTCGCAGCGTACGTCAGTTCGTTGTTCGTCGAAGATCAGGGCGAATCGGAGTCGCGGCAGCACAAGGCGAACCGGCGCATGATGCGACACATGATCGAGCAGGTGAGCGAGCTACAGGTCGAGATCGAGTCGCTGCGCCGGGAGCTGCAGGATCATCGGCGGGAATTGGCCGATCGCCATCCACGTGCCGAGCCCGAAGAGGATGAAGGGACCACGGCTGGAAGCCGGAGCGCCGAGGATGAGAAACCCGATCGGCGAGGAGGGGAACCAGAACAGCGATAGAGTTCCGCGATGCGATGGAGCCCGGCGGTGGATGATAGAGTTAGGCGGTGGATGATAGGGCCAGGCGGTGGATGATAGAGCCGCGCGATGGAGATGATCGTTAAATTGCATTGCCGGAAAAACATGAGGGTGCTAATCTGTATTCATCGAATGGATAGCTTCTGTAGCAGTCGTTCGAGTCGCGTCTTAGATGTATCTCCTAGTAACACCCCGCCTCGCCCGCGCATCCCCCCTCTTGCGCGGGCTTTTTTTGCTCCTCTCCCCGAATGAAGACGTCTGCCTGGCCCGGTTCATGCTGCCGTAGCCCGATCGATTCCGTCAGAATCTGTCGCCGCTGCATCACGGCGACGGGGTACGAGGGTGGGAATCCTTAAGCGGTGTCGCGCTCTGTCTTCAGGAGTTCGAGCTCCTGCAAGGCATCGATAAGACCCGAGACGTCTTTCTGCACCCCGACAAAATAGGTGAGCTCGTCTTCATCGTCGTAAACCGGGGTGATCGACAACTCGTTCCAGAACGCACTGCCATCCTTGCGGTAATTGCGCAGGACCTCACGGCACGGTTTACCCTCCCGCAGCGCAGCGCGAACCCGGTCAATACCCGGTTGGTCACGATCGCCGTTCTGGAGGAAGCGGCAATCGCGGTAGAGAATCTCGTCGACGCTGTAACCTGTCAGCCTTTCGAAGCCTTCATTGGCGTAGATCAGAATGTTTTCGTCGCCTTCCTGCTCGGCCACCACGATGCCGTCATCCGAGGCATTGACGATGCGCTCCAATAGCGCCGGGTTGATCAGGGGTGCGTGTTTATGAGTACTGGCCATCCTTGCCTCCAGGCTGGGCATTCGACGGATTATAGAGACGCTACGTCGGATAATGATGCCACGACGACGCGGTATTACAACGCATTAGCCGGCGCTTGTCTCTTCTACCTCCGCCAGGGCGTGAGAGCTCAGTGCGGCGGTGATCGCAAGCGCGGCGAGCAGCAACAATAGGCCGGCGCTGCCCAGCCACTGAGCGAGCGCGCCCAGCATCAGCCCGACCGCCAGCATCAGCACGCCGGTGAACGTATTGGAGAACGCCACGTAGAGCGCCCGCGTATCGCTGTCGGCCAGATCGATGACGTAGGTCTTGCGGCCCAGCCGAATTCCCGCGTGGGCGATCATCATCAGCCCGTAGACCAGGGCGTAGGGCCATACGCTGGCTCGCATCGTTTCCGGAAGCCATGCACAGGCGGCCCCGGCCAGGCAGCAAACCGCCGCGCCGATGGCGCTGTTACGCATGACTCGCCGGCTGGAGCGGTCGGCCAGGCGGCCCCAGATCGGCCCGGCGATCATGCTGGCGACACCGGAAGTAACGATCAGAATGCCGAGGCTTGCCAGATCGGTGCCGCTGTTCTGTTGGCCCAGCAACGCCAGATACGGCAAGGCGAGCGCACTCGACAGCAACAGGGCGCGGGAGAGATTGAAATGCAGGAAGCGGCGGTCACGCTGCATCAGCGAGAACCCCTGCCTGACGCTCTGCCAGGCGTTGGCGCCGCCTGCGGTAGCCCCGGGTGCCTCACGGATCGCGGCGGCGCACAGCGCGTTCAGTATCCAGCCAAGGGCGGCGGCGAACAGCAACACGGCCAATGCGGAGTGTCCGGGCTGATCGCCAAGCAGTATCAGGGTGGCGCCGACCAGCAGCGTCAGGGCGCCAGCAGCGCTGGCGCTCCAGCCCATCAGGGTACCGCGACGCTGTTTGGCGATGGTCTTGCCGAGGACGTCCTTGGTCGCGACCGACGATAGCCCCCGACCCAGCGCCAGTCCGGTCAGCGCGATCAGTACCAGCGCGCCACCCCAGCTACCGTGACCGAACAGCGCCAGCAGCCCGAGAATCGCGGCGCCGAGGGCTTGAGCGACACCGCCTGCGACCCATACCCACTTGCGGATGGGACGGAGTCGGATGTAGCCGGCGATCAGTAGCTGTGGCAGCAGGGCGCCGGCTTCGCGAATCGGCACCAGCAGCCCGACCATCCATACCGGAGCGCCGATGGCGCCCATCAGCCACGGCAGGATCAAACGTGCGTTGGAGAGCTCATCCGCGAGCTTGTTGCCGAGAGCGGCTAGCAGATGCCGAAAGAAATTGCCGGGCTGTTGCTGACAGGCATCATCGGAGATATCGCGACACAGTCGGCTGTCTTCGTCGCCGGTGACGCGTTCGAAGAGGCGAGTGAGGCTGGTGTCTGTGGCTGGCATGAAAAACGGTCCCTGTTTCCCTGACGATTCCCGCTCGGTTCCGAGCCGTTGGCTGTGGCCCTGATTTTTGGTGCTACCGGGCCGGGTGATATCGAATCCAATCGCTTACGCCGCGCGATCGGCTCGAGTCGGCGGCCTGAGTTGACGCCTCGTGGTAGCGGCTTGAATTAGCGGCTTGAGTTAACCCTTGGCGCCGTCGCATCATGCGTTCAAACGTTCGAGGAGAGACCCATGGCCCGCATCCGGATTCACTATTGTACCCAATGCCAGTGGTTGCTGCGTGCGAGCTGGTACGCGCAGGAGCTGCTGCAGACTTTCGGTGAAGACCTCGAGCAGGTGGCGCTGGCCCCCAGCCACGGCGGGCATTTCGAAGTGCTCTACGACGACGAGACGCTCTGGGAGCGCAAGCGTGATGGCGGCTTCCCCGATATCAAGGAGCTGAAACGCCGGGTGCGTGATCGTCTCGATCCCGAGCGCGATCTGGGGCACACCGATCGCGCCTCGTCATGATCGAGCGACGGCTTTACCACCAGTGCTTGCGCTTGAGCAGCCACATGACCCAGCCGCCGACCAGCGCGGTGATGGTCACGAAGATCACGAAGCCGTAGGGGCTATCGGCACCGGGAATGCCGCCGACGTTGATGCCCAGTAGCCCGGTCAGGAAACTCAGCGGCAGGAACACGGTGGTGACGATCGCCAGCATATACATGCGCTGGTTGAGCCGCTCGTTGTGTTCGCTGAAGAGCTGTTCCTGCAGAATCAGGGCCCGCTCCTGCATGGCATGGAAATCTTCCACGTAACGGGACAGCTGGTTGGCGCTCTCGCGAACCGACACCTTGGTATCTTCGTCCAGCCATTCGGAGCCCTGGGCAATCTGATCCAGACAGTCGCGTTGCGGGCCCATGAAACGTCTCAGCGTGATCAGCGAACGTCGCAGTCGCGAAAGATCGTCTGGGTCGACCTCCCGATCGCTCAGTTGATCCTCTTCGAGCTCGCCCAGACGGTCGTCGAGTTGATGAGCGACGTCACCGACCTTGTCCACCAGGGTTTCGGTCAGCCATGCCAGCAGGTCCGGGATCGAGAGCGCACCGTCGCCGTTGTCGATGCGTTCACGCACGTCGCTGACCGATTTCAACGGCCGACGGCGCAGGGTGATCATCCGGTGAGGTGCGCACCAGATACGTAGCGAGATGAGATCTTCCGGTGCGGCACCGGGATTGAGGTTGATACCGCGCAGGGTGGTGACGGCGCCGTTGCGGAACTTGGCCACGCGGGGGCGGGTATCCTCCTCGAGCAGCGCCTCGATCGGTGCTTCGTCGAGGCCGGCGATCTCCTCGAGGTAGGTGTGGACGTCCTCGTGACGAAAATCCAGATGCATCCACAGCGGGCGCGTAGGATCGGCCCACGCCTCCCGCAGCTGGCGCACGCTGAGAAGTCTGCCGCCGCCCTGTCCATCCAGTTCATACGCGGCGACCAGTGCCGTTTCGCTCTCCATCGTCAGCCTCCCTGCCGAACCGTCTTTCGACGCGATATGTCGCGAGTCTTTTCAAGGTGTTGACGATAGCACGTCAGTCGCGAGCCGCCAGCGACCGACACCGGAACCGGCCGCTTCGCAGGCCATGAATCACTTATTCGTCGGCATTGGCGGCTGCGTCGTTGGTGGCGCTGTCGTTAGCGTTGCTGTCGTTAGCGGTACTTTCGTTAGGGGCGTTGTCGTTGGCCGGCGACGTCAGCAGCGGTTTCAGCTTGGGCCAGACGTTGTCGAGAATGATCGGTTGGGCTTCGGCGGTGGGGTGAATGCCATCGCTTTGAAGCATGGTCTCCAGATCGACCCCCTCCAACAGAAAGGGCAGCAATGGCACTTCGTACTCGTCGGCCAGCTGGGTAAAGACACCGCGGAACGCATCGCTATAGGCGGGGCCGTAGTTGGGCGGGACCTCGATGCCCAGCAGCAGGACCTTGGCGTCTTGCTGTTGGCTGCGTTCGATCATTTTCGCCAGGTTGACCTGCATCTGCTGCGGGGAGAGTCCGCGTAAACCATCGTTGCCGCCGAGCTCCAGCAGAACGATGTCGGGATGATATTGTCGGAGCATATCGAGTAGCCGAGCCGAACCACCGGAAGTCGTTTCTCCGCTGATGCTGGCGTTGACGACGTCGTGCTCGTCCCCCAGTCGCTGTTTCAACAGATTGACCCAACCTTGTTGCGGGTCGATGCCGTAGGCTGCGCTCAGGCTGTCGCCCATGACCAGGATGGTATCGGCGCGGGCGGTGCCCGGGGTCAGCGAGAGCAGCGAAAGACCCAGCAATAGCGCGCCACCTGCACAGCGTCTCGCCATTCCGGCGACAGGCCATTTGATACCCAGTACAGGGAAACCACGCAACATGACTTACTCCTCTGACGAGCGGAAAACGCGGATTCTATACGCCAACGAACTCGGCAAACGGGTGATGAGCGGTGAACGAGAGCTGGTCATTCTCGAATCGTTGGCGTTGAACGTCGATCGCGGTGAGAGTGTCGCCATCGTGGGAAGTTCCGGTGCGGGCAAGTCCACGTTGCTGGGCCTGCTGGCGGGGCTGGATTCGCCCAGCTCGGGTGAACTCGAGATGTTCGGCCACTCGCTGAGCACCCTTGACGAGGATGGCCGCGCTGCGCTGCGTGCAGGCCGCGTCGGCTTCGTTTTTCAGAACTTCCAGCTATTACCCACTCTGACGGCAATCGAAAACGTTATGTTGCCGTTGGAACTGTCTCCTCGGCAAGACGTGGCGGTCAAAAGTCGCCAATGTCTGGAACGTGTCGGCCTGGGCGCCCGGCTGGACCACCTGCCGAAGCAGCTCTCCGGCGGTGAGCAGCAACGGGTGGCGGTGGCGCGAGCCTTCGTGACCGAGCCCGATCTGGTCTTCGCCGACGAGCCTACCGGCAATCTCGACGAGACCACCGGCAAGCGCATCATCGATCTGCTGTTCGATCTCAATCGCGAGTCCGGTACGACGCTGATTCTGGTGACGCACGACATGGCCCTTGCCAGACGTTGCGATCGCTGTCTGCAGCTCGAAGGCGGCAGGCTGCAGGCGGTCGAGCGTCAGCCGCATGGGGTCGAAGCATGAATCTGATCGCACTGTCGCTGAAGGGGCTCCGGCGCGATCTGCGGGCGTCCGACGTACGCGCGCTGTTCGTGGCGTTGGCGCTGGCGGTGGCGGCGACCACCATGATCGGCTTCTTTCTCGACCGGCTCGACCGGGGGCTGACGCGGCAGGCGGGTCAGCTGCTGGGCGGCGATCTGGTGCTCGAACAGGGCCAGCCCTTTGACGACGGTTTGCGCCAGGAGCTGCGTCAGGCCGGCCTGACGTTGAGCGATCAGGTCGATCTGGTGTCGATGGTCAGTCAGGCAGATGCCTTCCAGCCGGCGGGGCTGAAAGTCGTCGATGACCACTATCCGCTCTACGGTCAGGTTCGCGTGGATCGTGGTGACGGCATCGAGAAACTCGCTCATGGTCCGCCACCGGGCAGTGCCTGGATCGCGCCGCGACTGGCCCAGTTGCTGGATGCCAAGGTCGGGGACAGCGTCCAGGTCGGCTCTCTGGCGCTGACCATCACCGGACTGATCGATCGCGAGCCCGACCAGCAGGCCGGTTTCGCCGGTCTGACGCCGCGCATCATGCTCAATATCCAGGATCTCGATGCCACGGGTCTGATCAGGCCGGGGTCGCGCATCGAGTACGAACTGCTGGCCGCCGGCCCGCCGGCCGCCGTCGACAGTCTCGGCAGTCGTCTCGATACGCTGCGCGAGGCCGGCGTCGAGATTCGCGATGTGCGCGTGGACCGTCCCAGTCTCGGCCGCTCGCTGGACCGGGCCCAGAAATACCTGAGCCTGGCCGGGCTGGCAGCGGTGCTGCTGGCGGGTGTTGCCGTCGCCATGGCGACGCGCCGTTACGTCGATCGCCATCTGGATACGGCCGCGCTGCTGCGCTGTTTCGGCGCGTCGCAACGGCAGCTGGGTCAGCTGTTCGCCTGGCAGCTGGCTTGGCTGGGGCTGGCGGCGTCAGTGGTCGGCGCGCTGCTGGGACTCGCCGGTCAGGCGGTACTGCTGTCGTTGCTGACCCGCTTTCTGCCGCTGGAGTTGCCTGCCCCCGGCGGTATGCCGTGGCTGATGGGCGTGCTGACGGCACTGGCGGTGCTGGTGGGTTTTGCCGGCCCCACGCTGCTGAGGCTCAAGCGCGTCAGTGCGCTCAAGGTGCTGCGCCGCGAGCTCGACCCGATCCCGCCGTCCGGATGGCTGGTGGTGACGTTCGCCAGCCTCGTCTTCGGCGCGCTGCTGTGGCTCTATTCCGGCGATCCGATATTGGCAGCAGGCATTCTGCTGGGCGGCCTGGTGGCGCTGGTCGTGCTATGGGGTATCGGCCAGATGCTGATGAACCTGCTGCTGGCGGTGCTGGCTCGGCTGCCGCAAAGGAGCCAGAACGGCCGTGCCTGGCAACTGGGTGGCCGCCAGCTGGCGCGACGGCGTCAGGCAAGCCTCGGCCAGCTGCTGGCGTTCTCGGTCACCTTTGCCGCCATGGCGATCATCGCTCTGGTCCGGGGCGATCTGCTGACCACATGGCAGGCACAGCTGCCCACGGATACGCCCAATTACTTCGCGATCAACATCCAGCCGCAGGAGCGCGACGGCGTCGAGTCGTTGATCGACAGCGCCGCCGACAGCGGCAGCGGTCTCTATCCCATGGTTCGGGGCCGACTGACGGCCATCGATGGCAAGCCCCCGAAGCAGCAGGTGCCGGAAGATCACCAGACAGACGGCGCGCTGCGGCGTGACCTCAATCTCACCTGGCGCGCGGCGCTGCCCGAGGGCAACCGAATCACCGCCGGCGAGTGGTTCGGCGCCGATACCGATACTGACACCGGGTCCGAGGCGGCGAGCGACGGATCAGTGCCGATATCGGTCGAGGAGGAGCTGGCAGGGCGCCTCGGGCTTTCGCTGGGCGACGAGCTGACGTTCACCATCGGCAGCGACAGCGTCACCGGCCGAATCACCAGTTTGCGTCATCTCGACTGGGAGAGCTTTCAGCCCAACTTCTTCATCATCTTTCCGCCAGGCGCCTTGGACGACTTCGGCCACAGCTATATCACCTCGTTCCATCTCGCCGAGGGCGACAACGACATGCTGGCCGAGATGGTGCGGCAGTATCCCGGCGTGTCGGTGCTCAACGTCGAGGCGTTGCTGGAGCAGGTGCGCGGGATTCTCGGCCAGGTCACGCGAGCCATCGAATTCGTGCTCGGCTTCGTGCTGCTGGCGGGGGTCAGCGTGCTCTACGCCGCGCTCACCGCCAGCCGGCCGGCGCGGGCTCACGAGGGGGCGTTACTGCGGGTGTTCGGCGCCGGCAATCGCATCCTGGCGCGGATGCAGTGGGCCGAATTCGCGCTGCTCGGTTTCGCCAGCGGGCTGCTGGGCGCGGCACTGGCCGAGGCGGCCGCGCTGGGTATCTACGGCTGGCTGGGGCTTGCGCCTCGCATGCACTGGCTGATGTGGATCGTGATGCCGGTTCTGGGCGCGGCGGTCGTCGGTGGCATCGGGTTCGTGCTGTCGCGGGGCGCCCGACGACAGGCGCCGATGGAGAGTCTGCGATTGTTGGGAGAGACCTGAAGAAGCGTTGAATAATTGTCTGCGCGAACTCGGCGTCCCCGGAGAATCACTGTGTTGTGCGGTGCCGGGGCGCCGGTCCGATCGGAATCCTCACCTATACCCCATAGGCTCCGGTTCCTGTGCTCCGTACGCCGTGTGCTTCATCCGCTCGCCGATTTATTCAGCACTTCTTTGATGATCGCGAACGAGAGCGAGAATCCCGTTCGTGTCGGCGGCGGGATAGCCAATGCCGCCCCGGAGTACGCTTTACCGACGCTAAAGCCGACGTGAGAAATTATGCGCCAGCGCATGACGGACTTTCATAGGAAAGGCCGTCAGCGCTGGGGTATCATTGCCGCCCATCATTTGAGATCGAGCCACCGGATGCCGGACTTTCGCCGGTGGCAGTCGAACCATCCCCGAGCCGAGGATACCCGTCGATGTTCACCCGAGAGATGCAGGTTGCCGGATTCGATGACGCCCTCTGGGACGCGATGCAGCAGGAAGTCGCGCGCCAGGAAGCCCACATCGAGCTGATCGCCTCCGAGAACTATGCCAGCCCGCGCGTGATGCAGGCCCAGGGCACGCAGCTGACCAACAAGTACGCGGAAGGCTACCCCGGCAAGCGCTACTACGGTGGCTGTGAGCACGTCGACGTGGTCGAGCAGCTGGCGATCGATTATGCCAAGGAACTGTTCGGCGCTACCTACGCCAACGTCCAGCCGCACTCCGGCTCCCAGGCCAACGGCGCGGTATTCCAGGCGCTGGTCAAGCCGGGCGACACCGTGCTGGGCATGAGCCTGGATGCCGGCGGGCACCTGACCCACGGCGCCAAGCCGAGCTTCTCGGGCAAGCACTACAACGCGGTTCAGTACGGCATCGATGACAGCGGCCGGATCGATTACGCGGAAGTCGCCAAGCTGGCGCGCGAGCACCAGCCGAAGATGATCATCGCCGGTTTCTCCGCCTACTCCCAGATCATCGACTGGGCCGAATTCCGCAAGATCGCCGACGAAGTGGGCGCCTATCTGCTGGTCGACATGGCGCATGTCGCCGGCCTGGTCGCGGCTGGCGTCTATCCCAGCCCGATGGCGCACGCGCACGTGGTCACCACGACCACCCACAAGACCCTGCGCGGCCCGCGAGGCGGCCTGATCCTGTCCGCCGAGAACGATGCCGACATCGAGAAGAAGCTGCAGTCGGCGGTCTTCCCGGGCGGTCAGGGCGGTCCGCTGATGCACGTCATCGCGGCCAAGGCGATCTGCTTCAAGGAGGCGATGGACCCCGAGTTCAAGACCTACCAGCAGCAGGTGGTCAAGAATGCCCAGGCAATGGCCGGCGTGTTCATCGAACGCGGCTACGAGGTCGTATCCGGCGGTACCGAAGATCATCTGTTCCTGCTGTCGCTGGTCAAGCAGGGCCTGACCGGCAAGGACGCCGACGCCGCGCTGGGTCGTGCTCACATCACCGTCAACAAGAACGCCGTGCCCGGCGACCCGCAGAGCCCGTTCGTGACCTCCGGCCTGCGGATCGGCACGCCGGCGGTGACCACGCGCGGTTTCGGTGAGACCGAATGCCGCGATCTGGCCGGCTGGATCTGCGACATTCTCGATGCCATGCAGGCAGGAGACTCCAGTCAGGTGGAAGGCGAGGTCAAGGCCAACGTCGAGACCGTCTGCACGCGGCTGCCGGTCTATCGCTGATTTATCGGACTTGCCGTTCGTCCTGAAAGCCGCCATTTTCTGAATAGGGAAAGTGGCGCTACCACGGCGCCCCTCCTGGCACTTGGCAGGAGGGGCGCAGTCGTTTCCGGCGTGTGAAAAGTCGGCTCTTTGACCATGGTCTAAAGGCAGCCGCCCGTAACTTGCTAGAAGCTATGTCGGACATAAGCGTCAGTGAGTTGAACATCGCGATGCCCAGAGAATCGTCAGTGACCGATGCCGCCGGCGTCCCCCGCGGGGATATCGCCGAGACGCTTGCCGAAGCCGTGTTCAGCGGCCGCTACGCCATCGGCGATACCATTCCGCGGGAAGTCGACCTGTGCGAACGCTTCGGCGTCAGTCGCAGCACGGTCCGCAGTGCGCTGCAGAAGCTGGTCAACGCCGGCTTGCTGGTCCGGGTCTCAGGACAGGGCACGCGAGTCTGCGAGCTTTCCGCCTGGCATCTGCTCGATCCGCAGGTCAGCGCGTGGATGGCGCACTACGCCCAGCCAAACCCGCATCTGCAGCGTGAGGTTTTCGCCTTTCGCGTGGGGGTTGAACCTTTCGTGGCGAGTCTGGCCGCGACTCATGCCACCGCTTCGGACCTGCTCGCCATCGAGAACGCCTTCGAAGGCATGTTGCGCACGCTCGAATGCGAAGATCTTCACTGGCAGGGCCAGAGCTACAACGCCTACGACGTGGCGTTTCACGAGGCCATTTTCGCCGCCTCCCACAATCTGATCTGGGCGCAGATCAGCCACGTGCTCAAACCGGCCATCGCCCTGATCGTCGAGCGCTCCAACCAGAGTGCTACGCTGCATAGCGCCAAGGATCTCGATGACAGCATGGCGCGGCACCGCCGGGTCATGGAGGCGATCCGCCTGCGCCAGCCGCAGGAGGCCGCCGAGGCGGCGCTGTCGGTGCTCAAGCGTACCGGGCGGGACCTCGGGATGGAGGACCTGGTCAAAAATCCGCCCGCGATCGTCATGCCGCTACCGATGACCGAACTTAATGAAGAGAACAGGTGAACCATGAAAATTACCCGCTTGAAGACCTGGCAGGTCCCGCCGCGCTGGCTGTTTCTGAAAATCGAGACCGACGAGGGCTGCTATGGCTGGGGCGAACCGGTGGTCGAAGGCCGCGCGGCTACGGTCGAGGCCGCGGTACATGAGCTTGCCGACTACCTGATCGGCCAGGACCCACACCGTATCGAGCATCTGTGGAACATCATGTACCGCGCCGGTTTCTATCGCGGCGGTCCGATCCTGATGAGTGCCATTGCCGGCATCGATCAGGCGCTGTGGGATCTCAAGGGGCGCGATCTGGGGGTGCCGGTGCATCAACTGCTGGGCGGTGCCTGTCGCGACAAGATGCGCATGTACGCCTGGACTGGCGGCGACAAGCCCAGCGACGTCGGCGCCGGGGCCAAGGCGCTGGTCGAGCGAGGCTTCACCGCTTTCAAGATGAACGGCACCGCCGAGATGGCGATCGTCGACTCTCACGCCAAGGTCGACGAAGCGGTGGCGCGTGTCGCCGAGGCCCGCGATGCGGTGGGTCCGGATGTCGGCATCGGCATCGATTTCCACGGTCGCGTGCATCGACCGATGGCCAAGGCGTTGCTGCGGGAACTCGAGCCGTATCACCCGATGTTCGTCGAAGAGCCGGTGCTGCCGGAGCATCTGCCGAGCCTCAAGCACATCGCCGGCGGCCTGGGTTATCCCATCGCCACCGGCGAGCGACTGCACACGCGTTATCAGTTCCGCGATCTGCTGGTCGAAGGGATGGTCGATATCGTCCAACCCGATCTGTCCCACTGCGGCGGTATCAGCGAGGGCATGAAGATCGCCACCTTGGCGTCGTGCTTCGACGTGGCGCTGGCACCGCACTGCCCGCTGGGGCCGTTGACGCTGGCCGCGTCGCTGCACGTCGATGCGGTTAATCACAACGCCTTCATCCAGGAGCAGAGCATGGGGATCCACTACAATCGGGACAATGACGTGCTCGATTATCTGGTGGACAAGAACGCGCTGGCGATCGAGGACGGTTTCTGTGCGATTCCCCAGGGGCCAGGGCTGGGCGTGGAGATCGACGAAGCGTTCGTCGAGGAGCGCTCCAAGGTCGGGCATCGCTGGCGCAATCCCGTCTGGACACATGAGGATGGTTCAGTAGCCGAGTGGTGAGGAGAGAAACATGAACGAGACACGCAAATTCGCACTCGAGGCAGCGCTGCGCGAGCGGCCGCTGGTGGCCATTCTGCGCGGTATCACCCCGCAAGAGATCGATGCGGTATTCGACGCGCTGGTGGCGGCGGGTTTCAAGCTGATCGAGATTCCGCTCAACTCACCAAGGGCCTGGGACAGCATCGCGGCCATCGCCAAGCGCTGCCCGGATGACGTGGTGATCGGCGCCGGCACGGTACTCGATCCGGCGCACGCCGAGCGCCTGGCGGGCCTCGATGCGCCGCTGTTGATCACGCCCAATACCGACCCGGAAGTGATTCGCGCCGGCGTCGAGCACGGTCTGGCGCCGATGATCGGCTGCATGACCCCGAGCGAGGCGCTGGCGGCGGCCAGAGCCGGCGCGACGGCGCTCAAGCTGTTCCCAGCGGCTCGCTTGGGCACCGGCTATTTTAAAGATATCAGCGCGATTCTGCCCAAGGGCTTGCCGGTGTTGGCGGTCGGCGGTATCGATCAGAGCAACATGAGCGAGTGGCATGCCCATGGCGTGGCTGGCTTCGGGTTCGGCAGCAATCTCTACAAGCCCGGCCGGAAAGCCGAAGAGGTCGGCGAGATCGCGGCGCAACTGGTCGCCGAGTGGCGGCGGCTGACCGAAGTCGCCCATCAGGCGGAGCAGCTCGAACGCGAGGCCGATGCATGAGCGGGGAGCAGCAAAACGGCGCCGCCGAACGCCTGATCGTCATCGACTGGGGCACCAGCAACTTCCGGGCGTTTCTTGTCGACACGATCAGCGGCGAGGTGCTCGACAGCCGCCGTTCGGCCTCCGGCCTGCGCGCGTTGAGCCACAGCGAATTCCCCCATTACTGTGCCTCGCAGACCGATGACTGGCGGAATGGCGATAGTGCAGCTTCGGGTGCTGACGGCGCGGCTTCGGGCGTTGACGGCGCGGCTTCGGGCGCTAAAAAAGTCCCGGTTTATCTCGCCGGCATGGTGGGCTCGGCGCGGGGCTGGTTCGAGGCGCCGCAGCTCGAGTTGCCGGTAACCGCTGCCGATCTCGCGGACAATGTCGTCGCGGCACCCGGGCTCGACAACGTCTGGATCGTACCGGGGGTCAAGCAGGTGACGCCCGAACACGTCGA
The DNA here is from genome assembly GCF_003206695.1 of Salinicola halophyticus. Taxonomy (GTDB): domain Bacteria; phylum Pseudomonadota; class Gammaproteobacteria; order Pseudomonadales; family Halomonadaceae; genus Salinicola; species Salinicola halophyticus. The sequence continues at coordinate 408,970 of NZ_PZJN01000006.1, forward strand.
CGTGATGCGCGGCGAAGAGGTTCAGGCGTTCGGTGCGTTGGCGCTGGCTGGCGTCGACAGCGGCGATTGCTGCCTGCCGGGCACCCACAGCAAGTGGGCACGTCTCGATGCTGGCCGCATGGTCGAATTCACCACCGTCATGACCGGCGAGCTCTATCACGCCGTGCGCTTTCATACCCTGCCGGGGGAGCCGGCCCGCGACGAGGCTCCGTTCGACGAGGCAGCATTCCGGCTGGGCGTTTCCCGTGCCGGCTGCCCGGGCGGTGTGATGCATGCGCTGTTCGAGGCCCGCAGCCGGCATCTTTACGCGGGGCTCGAAGCGGGGCAGGTGGGCAGCTTCCTCTCCGGCGTACTGATCGGCGAAGAGGTGCATGCCATGCGCCAGGCACGTCCCGGACTCGAGGTCGTACGTCTGATCGGCGCGGAGTCGTTGCGCGAAAGCTATACCATCGCGCTGGAAGCCGCCGGACTCCGCGTCGAGGCCATCGACAGTGATCGGGCGACGCTGGCCGGCGTCGGCGCCATTGCGGCGAAACACGCCCGGCGCTGACCCTCGGCGTCACCGCTCGTGTCGACAATGCATCTAAAGCAATGCACCTCAAACAATGCATCTAAAACAATGCACCTTAAACAATGCATCCAAGACAATGCCCCTATGACGATGCACCTCAATAGTGCACCGCAGGGTATGCAGCATCCACGTCGAGGGTTTGATCAGCGAATGTTTGATCGGCGAAGGTTCGATCAGCACAGGTCCGATTAGCGCTGTTGACGGCCCGTGGTCAGGACAAATGGCCCGGGCCGTCGTGTTTGGCATGATCCGTGCTACCTTCATCCATGGAACTGTCCTATAGAACTGCCGACACGCAGCCGCCCGCGTACGACATGACGAGGTGAAGCGATGCAGGTGAACCCATGACGCAGCCGGCCTTGAACAAACCGTCCCTGATGGTATTTACCGATCTCGATGGGTCGCTGCTGGATCACGATACCTACGACTGGCAGCCGGCGTCGGCCTGGCTTTCGCGCCTCGAGCGGCAGTCGATTCCGGTCATTCCCACCACCAGCAAGACTCGTAGCGAACTGCTGGCGTTGCGCCAGGAACTGGGGCTCGAGGAAACGCCGTTCATCGCCGAGAACGGCGCCGTCATTGGCCTACCGCCCTCATGGCAGCATGCGCGCCTGGACCGCGATCCCGCCTCGCCGGACGGTCTGGTGGTCAAGACCCCTAGCATGGATGTGGACTTCATCCGGCGGCGCCTGGACGTGGTGCGTGAACGTCACGGTCTGCGCTTTCGACGCATGGGCGAGATGGACGTTGCCGAGGTTCGCGAGTTGACCGGACTCAGCGAGTCCGGCGCCGCACAGGCCATGGATCGGGAGGGCAGCGAGCCGCTGATGTGGGAAGACGACGACATCAAACTGCAGACATTACATGAGACGCTCCAGGTCGATGGCCTGCGGCTGACTCGCGGCGGTCGTTTCTGGCACGTGATGGGCGCCGTCGACAAGGGCCAGGCATCGGACTGGCTGGTGGCTCGGTTCGAGGCGCTGCGTGGCTATCGTCCGCAGACGATCGGCCTGGGTGACGGGCCCAATGATCTGACGCTGCTGGCGGCCACCGATATGGCCGTCGTCATCGCCGCCAAGCATGGTCAACCAATGCCGCTGGAAAACCCGCGGGTCTACCGAACCGAAGCGCAGGGACCCGCCGGTTGGTCGGAAGGGGTATCGCACTGGCTGGTCAGCGAACTGGGGTGGGACACGAACGAATCGTCCTGAAGAGGATGACGCGGAAGGGATGAGGCCGAACGGACGGGATTGAGTGGTTGAGGTTGGATGACTGAGGTTGAACGACTGAGGTTGAACGGCTGGGTTTGGATGGCTGGATTTGGATGACCGATATTGGATAGACAGTCCCGATAACCGGCGTCAGGGAACGACGCCAGGAAGACAATATGACGAGGGCGCTTCATGAGTGATTTTTATCAGAACGGTATCGTTACCAATTTTCACAACCTCACGCGTCGCTCGGTGGAAGCACTGGAAAACGACCTCAAGCAGTTCTCCCGCAGCCGCCCGATGGGATTGATCCTGCCGTCGCTGTATTCCGAGCTGGAAGGGCCGGCGCTTTCGCATATCGTCGACGAGCTGTGCAAGGTGCCCTATCTCAGCGAGATCGTCATCGGCCTGGATCGCGCCGATCGCGAGCAGTTTTTGAAAGCGCGCGAATTCTTCTCCCGTCTGCCGCAGCATCACCGCATTCTCTGGAACGACGGGCCCCGGCTCCAGGCCCTGCAGCAGGAACTGGCGAAGGAAAATCTGGCGCCGCTGGAGCCCGGCAAGGGCTGCAACGTCTGGTACTGCTCCGGTTACGTGCGCGCGTCCGGCAAGGCCGAGGCGATAGCGCTGCATGACTGCGATATCGTCACCTACGACCGCGGCCTGCTGGCTCGGCTGATCTACCCGGTCGCCAATCCGCGGTTCCACTACGAGTTCTGCAAGGGCTACTACTCGCGTATCGCCTCCGGCAAGCTCAATGGGCGTGTGGCGCGGTTGATGGTCACGCCGCTGATTCGTGCCTTCAAGATGATCTACGGCCCGCTGCCCTATCTCGACTATCTCGACAGTTTCCGCTATCCGCTCTCCGGCGAGTTCTCGATGCGCGCCGACGTGCTCGACGGCATCCGTATTCCCAGCGACTGGGGGCTCGAGATCGGCGTGCTTTCCGAGGTGCACCGCAACTTTTCGACCAAACGCCTGTGTCAGGTCGATATCGCCGATGCCTACGATCACAAGCACCAGCCGGTCTCGGAGGAAGATCCGTCGGGCGGTCTGAACCGCATGAGCATGGACATCGCCAAGGCGATGTATCGCAAGCTGGCGACGCTCGGCGTCGAGATGAGCGTCGAGAGCTTCCGTACCGTCAAGGCGACTTACTACCGCGTGGCGCTGGATCTGATCGAAGCCTACGACCATGATGCCGCGATGAACGGGCTCAAGCTCGACCGTCACAGCGAGGAAGCGGCGGTGGAACTGTTCGCCGACAACATCATGCAGGCCGGTGCGGCGTTCTTCGAATCGCCGCGCGACAAGCCGTTCATCCCCAGCTGGAATCGGGTTCAGGCGGCGATTCCGGATCTCCAGGATCGGCTCTACGAAGCCGTGGAGCTGGATAACAGCGGCGATGTCTGACGCCGTCGCTCAACATGTCGGAAACCGCGCTTCGGCGCGGTTTTTTTTATGGGGTTTGGAAAGATCGATATGCCTATTGAATCTATGAAAAGCAGATCACGAAACTTTATATAAAAAATAGTTCTAACGTTAGAACTAATTTGGCGCTACTCTAGGGGCATGCATTCCTAAGGAGCCGTCATGAACACCTTTGCTCTCTCTCGAGGCGACAGAAATAAAGGCCGACCCGATGTCGCCGGTTTCTTCGACCCTCGCACGTTCAGTATCCAGTACATCGTCAGCGATCCCGCCACGCGTCGCTGCGCGATCATCGATCCAGTGCTCGATTACGATGAGAAGGCCGGGGCGACGGCCACCCTGCAGGCCGACGAGCTGCTGGCCTACGTCGAGCGTGAAGAGCTCGTGGTCGAGTGGATTCTCGATACCCATCCGCACGCGGATCACTTTTCCGCCGCGCGCTATCTGCATGACAGGACCGGCGCGCCCACCGCCATCGGCCGGCCGGTGACGCAGGTGCAGGCATTGTGGAAGGAGATCTACCACTGGCCGGACCTGAAGGACGACGGCAGCCAGTGGGATCATCTGTTCGGTGATGGGGATACCTTCACGCTGGGCGAGATCGAGTGCCGCGTGATGCACTCGCCGGGCCATACGCTGGCCTCGGTCACCTACGTCATCGGCGATGCCGCCTTCGTTCACGACACCCTGTTTCAGCCCGACTTCGGTACCGCTCGTGCCGACTTTCCCGGCGGCAGTGCGCACCAGCTGTGGCATTCGATCCAGTCGATCCTCGCGCTGCCCGACCAGACGCGCCTGTTCACCGGTCACGACTACATGCCCGACGGCCGCGAGCCGCAGTGGGAAAGCACCGTGCGCGAGCAGCGCGAGACCAACAAGCATCGCCTGGGCGACAGCAGCGAGGCCGAGTTTGTTGCGCTGCGTGAGAAGCGCGATAGCGAACTGCCGATGCCGAAGCTGATCCTGCACGCGCTGCAGGTCAACATTCTCGGCGGCCGCCTCCCCGAACCGGAGAGCAACGGCAAGCGCTATCTGAAATTGCCGCTCGACGCCCTGGAAGGTGCCGCGTGGGAGTGAGAAGGCGTCGTCGCCAAACCTTATCGCGCCGCGCCGAATCGACCAACGGGAGCCAGTCATGAACGAATCGACAGTCATGAACGAATCGACAGACACGAATCAGTCGACAGCCGCGAACGAAAAGTACCATCACATCGTCATCATCGGCGGTGGGGCGGGGGGCATCGCGGTCGCCGCGAGTCTTCACAAACGTCGTGCGGATCTCGATATCGCCATCGTCGAGCCCGCACAGGATCACTTCTACCAGCCCGGCTGGACGCTGGTCGGCGGTGGCGTATTCACTGCTGAACAGACCCGGCGTTCGATGCACTCGGTGATGCCGAGCTTCGTCACCTGGTATCAGGCCGCGGCGGAACAGCTGCTGCCGGAATCCCGCCAGGTCGTGCTGGGCAACGGGACGACGCTTGGCTACCGGGCTCTGGTGGTTGCGCCAGGTCTCGAGATCGACTGGCAGGCGATCGATGGTCTCGAGGAGACGCTGGGCAAGAATGGCGTGACGTCGAACTACCGTTTCGATCTGGCGCCCTACACCTGGTCGCTGGTTCAGGCAATGCGAGGCGGCAAGGCGCTGTTTACCCAGCCGCCAATGCCGATCAAGTGCGCCGGGGCGCCACAGAAGGCGATGTATCTCTCCTGTCACGAGTGGGAGAAGCAGGGCGTCCTGAACGGCATCGATGTCCATTTCCACAATGCCGGCGGTGTGATGTTCGGTGTCTCGGACTTCGTGCCGGCACTGGACGAATACGTTCAGCGTTACGGCATCCACAAGCAGTTCCAACAGAACCTCATCGCTGTGGACGGCCCGGCCCAGAAGGCGCGTTTTCGCGTCACGAGCGAGGATAGCAGCGAAGAGATCGAGACCGATTTCGACATGCTTCACGTCGTGCCGCCTCAGCGCGCCCCACGGCTGGTGCGCGAATCGTCACTGGCCAACGAGGGTGGCTGGCTCGATCTCGATGCCGACACTCTCCAGCACAACCACTTCAGTGATGTCTTCGGTCTCGGCGACGCCAGCGGTACCGGCAACGCCAAGACGGCCGCCGCCGTGCGCAAGCAGGCACCGGTAGTGGCGAACAACCTGCTGGCTGTGCTCGATGGCAAGCCGATGCCCTCCGGCTATGCGGGATATGGCGCCTGTCCGTTGACGGTCGAACGAGGCCGCGTGGTGCTGGCGGAGTTCGGTTACGGCGGCAAGTTGCAGCCGACGTTCCCTTCCTGGATTAATCAGGCCACACGGCCGACCCGGCTCGGCTGGAACATCAAGGCGCAGCAGCTCCCCTTCATTTACTGGAATCTGATGCTCAAGGGGCACGAATGGCTGGCCAAGCCGCAGGCGCGCACTTGATCGAGGCCGGCAGATCATGAATCAGCCGCAAAAAGCCGGATTGGCACGCTGGCTCCCGATCCTGGATTGGGGGCGGCGTTACAACGGCGGGTTGCTGGGCGAGGATCTGCTGGCGGCCATCATCGTGGCGCTGATGCTGATCCCGCAGGCGCTGGCCTACGCCATGCTGGCGGGACTCCCGCCGGTGGTGGGGTTGTACGCGAGCCTGGTGCCGCTGGTCGTCTACACCCTGCTGGGGAGTAGCGCGACGCTCTCCGTCGGCCCGATGGCGGTGGTGTCTCTGATGACGGCATCGGCGCTTTCACAGGTTGCCGAGTCGGGATCGCCGAACTACATCGCCGCAGCCCTGGTGCTGGCACTGCTCTCCGGGGCCATTCTGCTGATCATGGGGCTATGTCGGCTGGGCTTCCTGGTCAACTTTCTGAGCCACCCGGTGATGACCGGCTTCGTCAGCGCCTCGGGCGTGCTGATCGCGGCAAGCCAGCTCAAACAGCTGCTCGGTATCGATCTCTCCGGTTCCACGCTGCCGGCACTGTTATCCCGGCTACCCTCGGCGCTGGACAGCGTCAGCCTGCCGACCGTGATCATTGGGATTGGGTCGCTGCTGCTACTGGGGCTGATACGGGGGTGGGGCAAGTCCGCGCTGGAACGCTGTCACGTACCGGCCCGTGTGGCTGCCGTGCTGGTCAAGCTGGCGCCCATCGTCACCATCGTGTTGGCGGCGCTGGTCGCCGGCGCGGCGGGATGGCTGGGCCGCGACGTGGCCGTCATCGGCGAGATCCCCGCCGGGCTGCCACCGCTGACCCTGCCCGATTGGGAGCCGGAGCTGTGGCGATCGCTGATCGGTTCGGCGGTGCTGATCAGCATCGTCGGCTACGTGGAGTCGGTCTCGGTGGCCCAGGCGCTGGCGGTGCGCCGCGGTGAGCGCGTCGATCCGGACCAGGAACTGATCGGGCTCGGCGGGGCCAATCTGGCGGCGGCGTTCACCGGCGGCATGCCGATCACCGGCGGCTTCTCCCGCTCCGTGGTCAATTTCGACGCCGGCGCTCGCACCCCGGCGTCCAGCGCGTTCACCGCCGTGGGTATCGCGTTGGCCATGCTGTTTCTGTCGCCCTGGCTGCGGGAACTACCGATGGCGACGCTGGCGGCGACCATCGTCATCGCCACCGTCTCGCTGATCGATCTGGCGGCGTTCAGGCGCGTCTGGCGCTATGCCCGCGGCGAAGGCATCGCCATGTCGGCGACCGCACTGGCAACGCTGATGCTGGGCGTCGACGTGGGCATTCTGGTCGGTGTCGCCATGTCGCTGGCGCTGCACCTCTATGGCACCAGCCGGCCTCATAGTGCGGAAGTCGGCCGCATTCCCGGCACCGAGCATTTTCGCAACGTCCGCCGCCACGCCGTGGAAACCGACGCCGGGGTCGCCATTCTGCGCGTCGACGAGAGCCTCTACTTCGCCAACGTCCGCCACCTGGAAGACCTGGTCACGGCAGTGGTTTCTCGCGATCCGTCGCCGCGGGATCTGGTATTGGCCTGTCAGGCGATCAACGTCATCGATGCCACGGCGCTGGAGAGTCTCGAGGCGCTCAATCGGCGTCTTCGAGACCGGCAGATCGGGCTGCATCTCGCCGAAGTGAAAGGCCCGGTGATGGATCGGCTGAGTCGCACTGAACTGCTCGAAACGCTCAATGGCCGCGTTTTCCTGAGCACCTTCGATGCCTGGTGCGAGCTGCACGGCCGTGGCTCTGCGCCGCTGAGCCATCCCTGTATCGAATCACCAATACCCGGTCATTCGGTGACTGCCGGCTGATGACGATAGTGGTAGAGATAGTGGTGGAGATAGTGGCAAAAGGAGCGAGATGGAAACGTTGAGTGCGTTGCAGGGGTTGCTGGGCGGGGTTCTGATCGGACTTTCCGCCACTCTGCTCATGGGGTTGCTGGGACGGATCGCCGGTATCAGCGGGATCCTCTCCGGGGTGGTTTTCGAGCGCGGCGTGGATAGGCCCTGGCGCTTCGCGTTTCTGCTAGGCCTCGTCTCCGGACCGGCCTTACTGATCCTGGCTGGTCTGGACTGGGGCAATGTGGCAAGCGATAGCGAGGCGATGATCGGTGCTCCGAGGAGGGGGCTGACGACGATGTTGATCGCCGGCCTGCTGGTCGGATTGGGCACCGGTCTGGGTAGCGGCTGCACCAGCGGGCACGGGGTCTGCGGCTTGGCGCGTCTGTCGCGCCGGTCGATGGCCGCAACGCTCGTCTTCGTGCTGGTTGCCATGCTGACCGTGTTCGTGTCGCGTCACTGGCTGGGAGGCGCATCATGAAAGCACTGGCAGGCTATCTGGCAGGGCTCACGTTCGGGCTCGGCCTGGCGATCAGCGGCATGACCGATCCGGCGCGGGTCATCGGTTTTCTCGATGTCGCCGGCGCCTGGGATCCGACCCTGATCTTCGTGCTGGGCGGAGCGGTCATCACCACGTTCATCGGTTATCGCCTCGTCTGGCGACGCCAGATGCCGCTGTTCGAATCCCGGTTCCAGCTGCCCACCCGCCGTAACCTCGATACCCGACTGCTGGGTGGTGCCGCACTTTTCGGTATCGGGTGGGGGCTTTCAGGGTATTGCCCGGGACCGGCGGTCGCCTCGCTGGCGGGGCTGAGCTGGCCGCTGGCGGCATTCATCATGACCCTGCTGCTGGGTTGGTGGCTGGCCCGTCGGCTCTCTCCCGCTCACTGATCGGCGAGCTCATTCCGACATCATCGCCGTCCGCCAGACTGTGGCATGAATGGATCGGATCGCAAACGGGGAAAACATGCGCGTACTACTCATCGAGGACGATGCACCGGTGGCGGCAGGCATCGAAGCGGGACTGGCGCTGAGCGACTTCGTCGTCGATATCGTGACCACGGTGGACGGTGCACGCGGGGCGTTGTCCGCGATCGACTACGATGCCGCGGTGCTCGATCGCCGTTTGCCCGACGGCGAGGGTCTGACGCTGTTGCAACAGTGGCGTCGTGCGGGTATTGCCATGCCAGTACTGATGCTGACGGCGAGAGACGCCGTTGCCAGTCGTGTCGAAGGGCTTCAGGGCGGAGCCGACGATTATCTGGTCAAACCGTTCGATCTGGATGAGTTGACGGCAAGGCTGCAGGCGCTGTTGCGCCGCAGCGCCGGGCAGGTCGACCGCTCCCTTCGCTACGGGCGCCTGGCGCTGGACCCCGTCGCTCGCAGCGTAACGTTGGATGGCGCACCGGTGGTGTTGGTGCGTCGCGAGCTGATGCTGCTGGAGGCGCTGATGCGCGCGCGTGGGCGGATCCTGAGCGCCGACCAGTTGAAGGATCGCCTTTACGGCATCGATGACGAGATCGAGAGCAACGCCCTCAACGTGCATATCTACCAGTTGCGTCGCAAGCTGGGACGCGAAGTGATCGAGACGGTCCGGGGCGTCGGCTACCGTCTCGGCGCGCTTCCCGCCGACGAGCGACTTCATGGCGATACGCCCTCATGAGCCTGCGGCTGCGTCTCGTCGCCACGCTCGGGATCACGCTGATGCTGCTGTGGGGGCTGACGGCGGCGTGGTCGATGCGCGATCTCTCGACCCAGCTCGAGCGTTCGCTGGATCAGCGTCTGGCTCAGTCGGCGCGAATGGTGGCCGGCCTGCTCGATCGCGTGCCGGCGGCGGCCTGGGATGGAGAAGTGGGCGAGACGTCGACCATCCCTGCGCTCGAGGGCGTCGCCTGCCGCGTGTCGTCGCTGCGCGGGCAGGTGGTGGCGGGTACGCACCCTGAAATGAACGATGTTCTCGCAGTCGATGACGAAGGCTACAGCTACCGCGATCACAACGGCCAGCGCTGGCGCGTCTATACCCTGGTCGACGACGACAAGCGCATCACCGTGGCGGATCGCCTGCGGGAGCGGGAGTCGTTGCTGGCCCAAGTACGCCGTGCGGCGTTCTATCCCTTTCTACTCGCTTCGATCGGCAGCCTGATCGCGCTTTGGTGGGGCGTGACCCGGGGTCTGTCGCCACTTTCGAGGCTGCAGCGGCGCCTGATGTCACGCGATCACGACGATCTCTCGGCACTGCCGATCCGCGGTTTGCCGGGGGAAATTCGTCCGCTGATCGATGGATTCAACACCCTGCTTGCGCGCACCCGGCGCATGCTGGAGTTGGAGCAGCGCTTTACCGACGATGCCGCGCATGAGCTGCGCACGCCGCTGACCGCGATTCGGACCCATCTTCAGATCGCGCGACGCGTCGACGGCGATCCCCACCAACAGGCGATGCAGCAGGCGGAGGCGGGCGTGGCGCGGCTGACGAAGACGCTCGACCAGTTGCTGTTGTTGGCACGCATGGAAAGCGAGGAGGTCGCGCAGGGGAGTGTCGACCCCACGCGGCTGGGAGAGGCCCTGGAGGCCGCGATGGTGGAGACCGGCAGTCGTGAACGGTGCCACTGGCGCGCATCAGTCGACCGACTTCATGTCGCGCTATCCGGGGAGTTGCTGGTGATTGCGCTGCGCAATCTGCTCGAGAATGCCATGCGGCACGGTTTGCCTGACACCCCGATCGAGATTGAAGCGCAGCGGATGAACGGCTTGGCCGTGATCGACATCGTCAGCCAGGGCGAGACCATCCCGCCCGAGCAGATCGCCCGCCTGACGGAGCGTTTTCATCGCGGCAATCATCCGCAGGGCAGCGGCCTGGGGTTATCCATCGTCGAGTCGATCGCCACCCGGGCCGGCGGCAGCCTGCGGCTCGCCTCCGGCGACGGTATCGGGCTGCGAGTCACCCTCTCGCTGCCCCTGGCCTGATTCGCCCGGGCGGATGAGTAAGGACGGGTGAGCAGGAGGTGGATAAGCAGGGGGGGACAGGAAAGCTCAGGGCGAGTCGCTACCCATGATGGTGTTCAGCTTGTTTGGCGAGGGAGCGCCCATGACCTTGTGCACCTCGCCATCGTCGTCCTGATAGAAAATCACCGGTGTGGCATAGAGCTGGGCGTCGCGCATCACTTGCGTATTGTCGGCGACCCTCTGCTCGCTCTGATCGGTTCCCTCGCTGTCCGGCATGGCGCCGGTGCGATAGTGTTCGGCGATCGCGGCGCTGGGATCGTCTGCAGCTAGAATCGCGGCGGCTTTCTCGGGGCTGTCCGCTTTCAGAATCCCCACCATCAGGTGACGAATTTGGACATCACCGTTTTCGACCCAAGGCTGAGCGTCCTGCCAGAACTTGCGGCAGTAGGGGCAATTGGGATCGCTGAAGGTGTAGACCACTCGCGATGCATCGGTATCGCCCTCGCGAACCCAATGGTGGTCCGCCATTGCCTTCCATAGCTCGGCATTCTTGGGCCCATCGACGAGCTGTTCCAGCGGCTCGGCGGAGACGTCCCGGCCCTGGGCGTCGATCAGCGTGCCGACGACGGCATGCTCGCCATCCGGCGTCAGATAGGCGGCCACACTCTGTCCTCGAATGCTGGCGCCGTAGCCCCTGAGTCCGCCGGGAGCATCGAATTCACCGTGAATGGTGAGGCCCTGCTGCTCGAGTGTCTGAATCGGCGCCGGCCAGTCGTCGGCGGCGGCGGGCAGGCTTGCCGCCAGGGCAATACCGGCGGCCAAGGGCAGCGCGAGCCGTAGTGGCATTATTCGGGGGGCGTGATTTTGCATCGGTGTCGTCTCCGGTTGTTAATGTCTAGCGGGAAGGTCGAGTGAAGCGCTCGAGACTGCGATCGAGCGTGGCACGGGAAAGCTCACCGAAGTGGGTATCGACGAGCTGACCGTCGGCGTCGTAGTAGAGGGTGGTCGGCATGGCCATCGCCCCCACTTCCCGACCGAAGGTCATGTCCGGATCGCGATAGAGATGATCGAGCGAGAGGGACTCCCGTTGCAGAAACGTCTCGATGGCGTCGACGCTCTCGCCCTGATTGACGAACACGAACGACACGTCGTCCCGTGCCTGCTGGGCCTGTTCCAGTATCGGCATCTCGCGACGACAGGGCGGACACCAGCTTGCCCAGAGATTGACCACCATGGGCCGATCGGCTTCCTGCAGCACGGTGAGCAGGGCCACCGACGAGCCATCGAGATCTGCCAGCGGGATCGAAGGCAGGCTCGCCCCGCGGGGCGCCATCAGCGTCAGGGCGCCAGCAGTCATCGACCACGCCAAAGCACCCGAGAGAACCGCTGCACCCAACGGGCGGCGCATGGCCGGCTGCCGCCAGAAACGCCAGGCCAGATAGGCGAAAGCGATCGCCAGCCCGGCCAGCGGCTCGAACCCGCGATCCCGGATGTCTAGCCAGGACCAGAACGTGTCGTAGCTCTGCCAGTAGCGGGCCACGAACACGATGCGTGCGCCGATGACGCCGATCAGCAACGCATTGAACAGAACATCGCCGACGCTGACCTGTCGACGACGGCCTATCCAGGCACCCACGATCAGGGCGACGACCATGGCCAGGGCCAGCAGAAGCTGACCCAGACTCACGCCCAGCGGTCCCAGGGCGATACTGCGATCGAGCGGATTCATGGTCAGCCCTCCGTGGACTCGTTGGCGCGCTGTCTGGCCTGCGTATAGCGGTCGAGAAAGGCTTCGGCATCCAGTTCACCGATGATGCGGGCGCTGCGCTGCTCCCGACCGTCAGGGCCGAACCACATCAGGGTCGGCGGACCGACGATGCCGAAGTGCTGCATGATCGCCTGACCCTCGTTGTCGTAATCCGTGACGTCGATACTCAGTCGCTGCACGTCCTGGAGCGCCTCCTTGACGGTCGGGTCGCTGAACACTTCCTGTTCGATGACTTCGCAGGAGACACACCAGTCGGCGGTGAATTCGACCAGTGTCATCTGGCCGCTGTTGGCGGTTGCCTGGACGCGGCGTTCGAGCGTGGCCAGATCCTTCACGTCTTCGAACGCGATAGGCCCGGACTCGCTGGCGTCTTTGGAGGCCGTTGCCACACCGCTCGGGACGTAGACCGACAGTGGCCGCCACGGATCCTTGGCGCCACCGGCGGCACCGATCAGGATCAACGCGCTCCACAGACCGATGATGGCGGCACTGGCGATGGCGAACTGGGGCAGAATGCCACCCGTGCCGTTGCCCCGCGCCATGGCGACGAGAGAGATCGCTACCCCCAGGCCCAGTGCGCCCCACAGGCCAAGAACGAGGGCATCCGAGAGGATTCGGGCGACGAACCAGATCGCCATGCCCAGCAGCACGAAGCCGAATAGCGCCTTGACGCGGGTCATCCACGCGCCAGGCCTGGGCAGCAACTGGTTGCCGAGCGTGCCGATCAGCACCAGCGGGGCGCCCATGCCGAGACCCAGCGCGAGCAGTGCCGCACCGCCCAACCACGGATTGCCGGTTTCAGCGATGAAGAGTAGAGCGCCGGCGAGTGGGGCGGTCATGCAGGGGCCGACCAGCAGGGCGGAGAGCACCCCCATGACGGCGACGCCCTTGAATCGGCCGCCGCGCTGTCTCGACAGTCCCGAATCCAGGCGTTGACGCAGCGCTCGCGGCAGTTCGAGCTCGAAGGCACCGAACATGGCGAGCGCCAGTACCACGAACAGCACCGAGAAAATGCCGATGAACCAGACATTCTGGAACAGCATCTGCAGATTGGCGCCGGCCGTGGCCGCGGCCACGCCCAGTATCGCGTAGGTCGCGGCCATGGGGAGAACGTAGGCGAGCGAGAGCACGAAGCCGGCGGCACGCGGATTCTCCCCGCTGCGACGTTGGCCGACGATCAGGCTGGAAAGAATGGGGATCATCGGCAGCACGCAAGGCGTGAACGTCAACAGCAGCCCCATGCCGAAGAACGCTGCCAGCGTCCACAGCCAGTCGCCACCGGCGAGCTGCGCCGCCAGCTGCTGATCTTCCGCCATCGCCGCGTCTGTCCGGGGCTTAGGCTGAGTGGTGGAGCCTGGCGCGATAGATGGTGATGTCGCGGATGACGCATTAGGCGCATCGGCCGAGGCATCCGTTCCCAGCGCGTTCGCGTCGGTGGTGCTGCTCCCCGAGGCATCTGCGATGGACTCCAGATCGAAGGTTCGCTGCTGGGGGGGATAGCAGAGGCCGGCATCGGCGCAACCCTGCCAACGCAGGGTAAGGGTATCGGCTTCCCCGGGCTGCGCGGTCATGCTCAACGCATGACGGTAGATTTCGGAGCGACCGAAGTACTCGTCCTCGATGGTCTTCCCCTCGGGGATATCGAGCGACAGTTCGCGCTCATCGGCTTGAGCAGAGAAGCTGTGGCGATAGAGGTAGTAACCGGGCTCGATCTGCCAGTCGATTTCCACCTCGTCGCCGTCTTGTATCAGCGTCGGTTCGAAGGCCTGATCCGGCGGCAGGAAGTCGCTCTGTTGCCCGAACGGATCCTGCGCCATGGACAGCGTGGCGACACCGAGCAATGCCAGCATCATGATCCACCGGAATCGCCTTGACCGCATTGACTTCCCCCTCGCTCCTGCCCGCATCGGTTGCGCTCCTGATTCGATGGCGACAGATTGGCCCATGGGGATGAGCTGAAAATGAACCCTTGCTATCGCTGCCGGTAGCGTATATTCATTTATTGAATATCGTTATTCTTTTTATGAGATCTAAGCGGAGGTCAAAATGGACAATTACCCCTCATCGCAGTGGTTCGACTCTTTGGGGCTGATTCGAGGCAAACCCGGTAATGCCGAACTGGCGATCCCCGGTTCACCGCTGCCCGTGGGGCAGGCGGTCGATCAGTGGCTTCCCGCGCCCGGCGAGACCTGTCATGGGCTCTTTCAGATTTCCAGTGCGGCCGATGCGACGGATCGAGTGCATGGCGGTGTCATGCGGCTGGTACGAACGCTCAATCTGATGGCTCAGGCCGAGGTGGCATGCCGGGCCGTGGTCGTCGTTGCCGGGCCGGCGACGCCATGCGTGTTGAAATCTGCAGCCTATCGCGAGCGGATTGCCGAGCCGTCGCTCGAGGAAAACCCCAACGCGCCCTGGTGGAGCGCTCTGCGCCAGCAAGGTGTACCGGTGCTGGTCTGCCTGCAGGCGCTGGCCGCTCAAGGGCTATCGCTCGAGGAGGTCGAAGCCGGTATCGAGCCCGTTCAGTCAGGCTTGAGCGCAGCGTTGGCACTAGGACGGCATGGGTTCGTCACGCTGTCTCTCTGATTCCGGCCCGGCGAAGATATCTCACTGGCGCTGGATCCTGCTGCCAGCGAAATGGTCGAGGGCGACCTCTACGCTACTACCGCTACTGCCGGAGCGGACGAGCGTGCCTGAGCCGCTGGTCTGATGCCGTCGATCTGGCGCCGCCGGTCTGATTCCTCAGGTCTGACGCTGCCGGTCCATGTCAGTGCCTCAGCCAGCCGTAGCAGGCGATGCCGAGCATGGTCATCGCGAACGAGCCGATGACGTGTACCAGGGTGCCGGTCAGCGCCCAGGCCCAACGACCGTTCTGGATGGCGCCGACCATTTCGGCCGAAAAGGTGGAGAAGGTCGTCAAAGCGCCCAACAGGCCGGTGATCGCGAATAGCTTCCACTCCACGCTGAGCGAGGAATCCTGAAAGAAGCTGAGCGCGACGCCGATCAGCCAGGCGCCAGCCAGATTGGCGATCAGCGTGCCGGGGGGGATGTGCAGGAAGTAGCCGTTGTACTGGGCACCAAGCCACCAGCGAAGATTGGCACCGATCGCGGCGCCGGCGCTGATGGCCAGAATGGGGATCCACATGCTGTTGAATTCCTCGTCAGAAGCTCGTTGGCAGAGCGGTGTCCCGGGGCGAGGAGTGCTATCGATGTTCACGCCTGCACAGGACACACCTCGGGTGTGTTGGCAGGCATCATCAGCGCGAGGCGGTTTGCCGGGGCTCTGGGCGCGCCGCGGCGGGAGGAATGCCATCTCCCGCTGCTACTTTAGTCAGACCTCGGTCTCCCGGCAAGAGTGATCGTCCCGCGGTGGCTTTCCGGAGGAGCGGCCAGTGCTGCTCAGGGTTGCACCAGCCACAGGCTTCGATAGGGCCGCAGGATGTCGCGTTCGTCGGGATGCGGACTCCAGTTTTTGCCGTCCTTGAGTACGTCGTACCACTCGCCGTCGTTCAATTCATCGATCGCCAGCGGCTGGCGCGTATCGCTGATGTTGTAGATCGCCAGCAGGCGACGGCCATTGGCGAGCGGCCCGCGCTCGATGGCGAAGATGCCCGGAGGCGTGTCGAGCACGCGCTGTGCCGCCTCGGGATGAAAACACGGCTCGTTGGCACGGATGTTGAGGCGTCTTTTCAATGAGGTGAACGCCTCACGGGTCGGCGTGCTGCGGCTGTCGATGAGTTCGTCCAGCTCTTCCTTGGGCCAGCGACGTCGGTTGATCGAGCGCAACTTGCCGCTGCGCTCGACGCCGCCATGGTCGTTGAGCGTCGCGGTCAATGTGTGGAAGTAGACCCCCGGGATACCCTGCAGCGCCAGCATCAGGTTCTGACTGCACAGGAAGCGTTCCACTTGCCAGGCGTCCGCGCCCCGGCGCGTGCCCTTGAGAGCGTCGTAGTAGGTGATGTTGATCTCGTAGGGAGAATCGCTGCCATCGGCGTTGGTCTTCATGCTGACGTAGCCGCCGAAGCGGTGCATCAGCTCGAGCATGACCTCGACCTCGTGGGGCGGCAGCAGTCCTTCGAGTGCTCTGACCCCGATTCCGTCATGGCTGGCGGTGAAGTTGAAATAGGTGCAGCCCGGCGGCAGCGCCGGCAGGCTTCGCGCCCACTCGCTCAGGGTGGTGGCATCGCCGCTGGTCAGCGTGTGCACCAGCAGCGGCGGCAGCGTGAACTGATAGATCATGTGCGCTTCGTCGGGCATCGACTGGGGCGGCAGAGCCTCGCTGCCAGTCTCGCCTGGAGCCAGCCGTTCCAGCCCAAAGTAACTCATGTTCTCGTGATGCGGCACGTTGGTTTCGGTGATCAACAGCGTACCCGGCGCCATGAAATCCAGAATGGCCCGCAGCAGACGCACGATGGCATGGGTCTGGGGCAGGTGAACGCAGGAGGTGCCGACCTCCTTCCACAGATAGGTGATCGCATCGAGTCGAATGAGGCGCGCACCCTGCTGGACGTAGTAGAGCAGGATGCCGATGAATTCGAGCAGGACGTCCGGGTTGGCGAAATTGAGGTCGATCTGGTCCTCGGAGAAGGTCGCCCATAGATGCCGAGTGCCTCGGCGCGTCGAGACCGGCACCAGCAGCGGCGAGTTGCGCGGCCGCGTGACCATGGAGAGATCCGTGTCCGGATCCATCTCGATGAAATAGTCGCGGCCCGGTTGCGTTCCGGAGAGGTAGTCGATGAACCAGAGTGAATCGCGGGAGACGTGGTTGATGACCAGATCGACCATCAGATCGACTCGGGAGGCGAGTCGACGCACGTCCTGCCAGTCACCGAGTTTGGGGTTCACCTCGCGGTAATGAATCACCGAGAAGCCGTCGTCGCTGCTCCAGGGAAAGAACGGCAGGATATGCAGGCCGCTGAACGTGCCGTTGAGCCGCGTGGCGAGGAAGTCGTCCAGCACCTCGAGCGGAGGACGCTCGCCATCGATGATGGTGTCGCCGTAAGTGATCAGAATCTGGTCGCGTTCGCTCCACATCGGACGGGGCGCCGTGTCCAATGCACTTCGCTGGTGCATCAGCAAGGTCATCAGTCGTCGCATGACCTCGTCACGGCGAGGGCCGTAGACCTCTTCCAGACGCGCGGCGGCGCACTCGATGAAGGCTTCTTCGGAAAGCGCATGATAGTTCGCGGCACGGCTGGGCATGGGAGCGATTCCTGATCATCGGATGGCGTACGCGGCGCACGGGTCGGAACGCCGATGTGGCGGTTGGTTACGGTATCCTTGCAGAAGACGGGCCAACATGAAAATTGACGGGGACTTTCAGTGTATTTCCGCTAGATTGGTCAAACCGTTACACTCTCTATCATTCATTCGACACCGTTCTCGCGTTTGCTTGACAGGTTATCTCGTTTACTCGGCAAGTATCATCTCGTTCAACAACAGTGGCGGTTCCCGAGTCGCCCAAGCCCACAGGTAGATTCCGACGATGCATTGCCCGTTCTGTGGTACGCACGATACCAAGGTGACCGACTCCCGCCTGGTGGCCGAGGGCGATCAGGTGCGTCGCCGCCGTCAGTGCGCCGCATGCGGGGAGCGCTTCACGACCTACGAGACCGCCGAGCTGGTGATGCCCCGCGTGGTCAAGTCCGACGGCTCCCGCGAAAGCTTCGACGAGCAGAAGATGCGTGCCGGCATGGCGCTCTCCCTCGAAAAGCGCCCGGTCAGCGTGGAGTCCTTCGAAGCCGCCGTCGAGCGTATCCGTCAGCGGCTGCGGGCTCGCGGTGATCGCGAAGTCGAGGCCCGCGAGGTCGGGGAGGAAGTGATGGAGACGCTCAAGCGTCTCGACCACGTCGCCTACATTCGTTTTGCCTCTGTCTACCGCCGCTTCCAGGATCTCGACGAGTTCCGGGCCGAGATCGATCGGCTGTCCCAGGAACCGAACCATTCCTCGAGTGACGACGACAACCCGCGCTGAATCGGCACTGTTTCCATTCGGCAGCTCGACCCTCCAAGCTGCCGTCTTCTCGAGCGAGCCGCCATGTCTGACCCTTTGTCCATGTCTCCGTCCAGATCTTCCGTTGCAGCCACCGGCACTCCTCATGCCAGCATGAGTCGGGCCATTCAGCTTGCCTGGCGGGGGCAATACACCTGTGACCCCAATCCGCGCGTCGGCTGCGTGCTGGTCAAGGATGGCCAGGTCGTCGGCGAGGGTTTCCATGCGCGTGCCGGCGAAGCGCATGCCGAGATCAACGCGCTGCGAATGGCCGGTGAGGCCGCGCGCGGGGCGACGGCGTTCGTCACACTCGAGCCCTGCTCGCATACCGGGCGCACCGGCCCCTGCAGCCAGGCATTGATCGAGGCCGGCGTCGCGAGGGTGGTGGCGGCGATGGAGGATCCCAATCCGCAGGTTTCGGGACGTGGTTTCGCGATGCTGCGCGAGGCAGGTATCGACGTCGAAGTGGGGCTGCTGGAGGAGGACGCGCACCAGCTCAATCCCGGATTCATCCGCCGCATGCGCGACGGCATGCCGCGTGTCACCTTGAAGATGGCGATGAGTCTCGATGGCCGTACGGCGATGGCCGACGGAGAATCCCAGTGGATCACCGGGCCCGTCGCGCGGCAGCAGGTTCAGCGACTGCGCGCCGCCTCGAGCGCCATACTGGCGGGCGTGGAATCGATCATTTTCGACGATTCCCGGTTGACGGTGCGCGCCGAGCAGTTGGGGCTGGAAAATGGCGCCGAGATCGCCCAGCGCCAGCCGCTACGAGTGATCCTCGATAGTAGTCTGCGTCTGCCGTTGGCCGCGGCTTGTCTAAGCGAACCCGGGCGTACGCTGGTCTTCACGCTGCAGGATGAAACCGATCCGCGCTGGAGCAAGCTGGCGGCCGCCGGTGCTGAACTGGTCTCGATGCCCGCCAACGCCGAAGGGCGTGTCGAGTTCGACGCCGTGCTGCGCTATCTGGCGACTCGGGAGGCTTGCAACGAGGTCCTCGTCGAGACCGGCGCCACGCTGGCCGGTGCGCTGCTGGAGGCGGACTGCGTCGACCGGCTGGAGCTGTTCATGGCGGCGACGCTGCTGGGCAGCGAAGCTCGGCCGCTGTTCGCGTTGCCGGGGCTGGCCAAGATGAGCCAGCAGCGGCGATTGAAAATCGAGGATATCCGCGCGCTGGGAGACGACTGGCGCATATCCGCGCGTCCGGTCTGATCTGATGTTCCGGGACCTGATCTCCGGGTCCTGATATTCGATGGCCCGATACCCGCGAGGCGCTGGCCATGCCTGCCGGCAATTCCGGGGCTACGGGCGTCGCCATCACCCGACAGTGGCGTCCGTGTCTCGCGACAGGTAGGCTGTGCCGCATCGAGCCTTCGTGCTTTCGAGATCGTGAATTCCGTGGACGAATCAGCAATGACGACAGCGCAACCGAGCCAGCTGGCCCGCATCGAGGTCCTGATCGAAGAGATTCGGCAGGGCAGGATGGTCATCCTGATGGATGACGAGGATCGCGAAAACGAAGGCGATATCATCATGGCGGCCGAGTGCGTCGAGGCCGAGCATATCAATTTCATGGCGCGGCACGCCCGCGGGCTGATCTGCCAGCCAATGTCGAAGGCGCGCTGCCAGCAGTTGAAGCTGCCGTTGATGGTCAGTGACAACGGTTCCGGCTACGGCACCAAGTTCACCGTTTCCATCGAGGCTGCCAACGGCGTCTCCACGGGTATCTCCGCTGCCGATCGCGCGCTCACCGTGCGTGCGGCGGCGGCGCGTGGCGCCAGGCCGGAAGATATCGTTCAGCCGGGTCATATCTTCCCGCTGATGGCGGAGCCGGGTGGCGTGCTGCGTCGGGCCGGCCATACCGAAGCAGCCTGCGATCTGGCGACCATGGCCGGGTTCGAGGCGACCGGCGTGATCTGCGAGATCATGAACGACGACGGCAGCATGGCGCGGCGTCCGGAACTCGAGCACTTCGCCGCCGAGCACGACATCAAGATCGGCACCATTGCCGATCTGATCCACTATCGCATGCTCAACGAGCGCACCGTCGACGCGGTGGAGCAGACCCCTGTGACGACCGCCTTCGGCGAGATGATGCTGCACGTGTTCCACGACACCATTCAGGACAAGCATCACCTGGCGCTAGTGAAGGGCAAACCCGAGCGCGACTCGGCGACGACGGTGCGCGTGCATGGCGGGGATACGCTTCGTGACCTGCTGGCGCTATGCCGGGGGGACAGCCACTGGACGGCTCATACCGCGTTGGCCGAGATCGCTCGGGCGGAAGCCGGCGTGTTCGTGCTGCTCGACGATGCCCGTCCCGAGGGCGACTTCAAACAGCAGCTCGATGTGCTGTTGGGGCGGCGCGCTTCACCGCGTTCCAGCGCCTCCGACGGCTCGGGGAATTTCCTGTCGATCGGCACCGGCGCGCAAATCCTGCGTCAGCTCGGCGTCGGCAAGATGCGGCTTTTGAGTTCGCCGTGGCGCTTCTCCGCGCTGTCCGGTTTCGATCTGGAAGTGGTCGAGCTGGTCAGCGGCGACGCCTGAGCGAAGCAAGAGTCGAGATCTCGCAATCCTGGTGAGGATAGCCAGGCCGCGCGGCCATGGTAAGATGGCCGGCTTCGCGCGCCGAGCGCCAGCGTCTGGCGCCGGCCAATCAGACTGTTTTATCGTGTGTCAGGTTCGAATGCGTGATGAACCTGGCGCAGTGTATCCGGAAACCGACAATGCAACCGATCGCTCAACTGGAAGGTCAGTTCACCGATGTCGATGGCCGCTACGCCATCGTCGTGGGACGCTTCAATCACCACGTCGTCGATAGCCTCGTCGAAGGTGCCGTCGACAGCCTGACGCGCCATGGCGTCAGTGAAGAGAACATCGAGCTGATTCATGTTCCGGGCGCCTGGGAACTGCCGCTGGCGGTCAAGCGCGTGCTGCAGGTTTCTCGACCCGACGCCGTGGTGGCGCTGGGGGCGGTGATTCGTGGCGGCACACCGCACTTCGAATATGTGGCGGGCAACTGCAATGCTTCGCTCAGCAGCTTGCAACTCGAGTTCGGAACCCCGATCGCCAACGGCGTGTTGACGGTCAATTCGATCGATCAGGCGATCGAGCGCGCTGGCACCAAGGCCGGCAACAAGGGCACCGAAGCGGCGATGGCGGC
This sequence comes from Salinicola halophyticus, assembly GCF_003206695.1. GTDB lineage: Bacteria > Pseudomonadota > Gammaproteobacteria > Pseudomonadales > Halomonadaceae > Salinicola > Salinicola halophyticus. The sequence continues at coordinate 430,305 of NZ_PZJN01000006.1, forward strand.
AATGGAAATGGTATCTCTGTTCAAGCGACTGGGAGGCGAGGCATGAGTACACCGTCACGGCAGCCGTCACCGGCTCAGGAATCGCGCCGCGCCGCCCGCGAACTGGCCGTTCAGGGTCTTTATCAGTGGCAGATGACCGGCAAGTCGATCACCGCCGTCGAGGCCGAATTTCGCGCTCAGGTCGGCGATGACGATCTCGAGGATCACGAAAACTGGCACAAGGTGATGCAGATCGCCGACCAGGCGCTGTTCCATGACCTGCTGCACAATACCGCCAACCAGAAAGCCGAGCTGGACGCGGCCATCGCGCCGCTGCTCGACCGCCGGCTGGAAGACCTCGACCGGATCGAACTCGCCATTCTGCGCCTCGGCGCCTACGAGCTGAAGCATCGTCCCGAAGTTCCCTACCGCGCGGTGATCAACGAAGGGGTCGAGCTGGCCAAGATCTTTGGCGCGACCGATGGTCACAAATACGTCAACGGCACTCTCGACAAGCTCGCCTCGCGACTTCGGGGCGCCGAGGTCGCTGCTCGCCGTCGTTGATATGAATCGCGCTTCGTCGAGCGAATTCGAGCTGATCGCACGCTACCTGTCGCGCCCCGCGGCGCCGGAGCGTAGCGACGTCGTCGTCGGAAACGGCGACGACTGCGCCGTGCTGACGCCGTCTCCCGGGCATCAGCTGGCGATCAGCGTCGATACGTCCGTGGTCGATGTCCACTTTCCCCAAGACGCCCCGCCGGCGGCCATCGGTCATCGGGCCCTGGCCGTTGCCTTGAGCGATCTTGCGGCGATGGGCGCGAAGGCGCGTTGGTGCTGCATGGCGCTGACGCTGCCCGCGGCCGATGCCGAATGGCTGGCGGCGTTCGCCGAGGGCTTTCGTGAACTGGCCGACCGCAGCGGTTGCGAACTGATCGGCGGCGACGTCACGCGAGGTCCGCTGACGATCGGCGTGACAGTGCATGGCGAGCTTCCGTCCGGCACGGCATTGCGGCGTAGCGGCGCGCGGGAGGGCGATCTGATCGCGGTGACCGGCTATCCCGGTCGTGCCGCCGCCGGGCTCGAGCGTTGGCAGCGCGGCGAGCAGGAGTCCGATCACCCGTTGCTCGAGGCCTATCTACGCCCAGAGCCACGCCTGGCGGCCGGTGAAGCGTTGCGGGGGCTGGCCAGCAGCGCGATCGACGTTTCCGATGGCCTGCTGGCGGATCTGGGGCACGTGCTGGCGGCGTCCGGTGTCGGCGCTCGGCTCGACGTCGAGGCCTTGCCGCTGGCGACGCCGCTGCGGGCGATTCTTGAGCTGGACGATGTCCGCGAGCGGGTCCTCAATGGCGGCGACGACTACGAACTGCTGGTAACGCTTTCGGCCGCCGATCTGGCCGAGGCCCAGCGCCGGCTCGCGCCTTTGCATCTGCCGTTGACGCCCATCGGCCGAGTCGTTGCCGGTGAAGGCATCGAGGGAGTTGCGCCGCATTATCTGGCGCACCGCGGCTGGGACCACTTCCCGGAGGTCGTCTCATGAATCGGGCTCCTTCGAGCGTCTGGCGCCGTCCGACACATTTCCTGGCCTTTGGGCTGGGCAGCGGCGCGGTGCCGTTCGCGCCCGGAACCTTCGGCACCCTGGCCGCGATTCCGTTCTACTGGCTGCTCTCGGGTCTGCCGTTGACGATCTATCTGGGCTTGATGGGCATCGCGACGCTGGTCGGCATCTGGCTTTGCGAGACCACCTCTCGCGACCTCGGCGTTCACGATCATTCCGGCATCGTCTGGGACGAGTTCGTCGGTTACTGGCTGACCATGGCGGCGGTGCCGTTCTCCTGGGAGGCCGCGTTGTGGGGTTTCGTGGTGTTCCGCGTGTTCGACATTCTCAAGCCCTGGCCGATCCGCTGGGTCGATCGTCGCGTTGCGGGAGGGATCGGCATCATGTTCGATGACATCCTGGCCGGCGTCTACGCCTGGAGCACGATGCATCTGTGGTTCTGGCTGCACTGAGTCAGGAGTCAGGAGCCAGGAGCCACGAGCGAAACAAGACGACGCCCCATGCAGGCCGAGTCAGTGTGGATCTAAGGAAACGCTGAATAAATTGCTGAAGGCGATGAAGGGCAAGGCGCACGGTCCGCAGAGAACGAGACATGACATGGGGTTAGGCGAGTTCCGATCGGACCGGCGCACCGGTACCGTGCAACGCAGCCATTCGCGCGTGCAGGCATTTATGCAGTGGTTCCCTAACAGCGTTTCTATCGTCAACGTCCGGAGCAGTGCATGCGTAAATGGATGATCGCAGGAGCGGTCGTGATCGTGTTGGCCGGCGGCGGCTACCTGGGGGCGCAGGCCTATTCCAGCCAGCGTTTCGATAGCGAGATCGACAAGCTGGTCGCGAGACTCGACGCCCGGCCCGGTTGGCAGGTGTCGCGCGACGATATCGACAGCGGCTGGTTTCACTCCAGCGGTCGGATCGAGGCACGCTATATGGCGTCGACCGATGCCGATCCGGTCCTGGTCGAAGTGCCGTACGAGGCTGGCCATGGCCTGCTGGAAACGACTCTTGATGGCGAAGCTCAGGTGAGGGGCAGCGACGGCGAGACGCTATTCGGTGACGTGCTCAAGAGCGAGGGGCCGTTGACCTGGCACGGACGCTTTCTGACCCGCGACCAGAAACTGGAGGCGCACTTCACGTTACCCGGCTTCTCGCAGACCGTCAGCGTACCGGCAAGTGAAGTGCCTGGTGAAGTGCCTGGAGAGGGCGGCGCCGGGGAGACCACCGCGCCCCGCGACATGCAGCTCGAGTTCGACGGGTTCGAGATGGACATCGAGCAGGCGGGCGACAAGGTTACCCTGAACGGCCAGGCACCGAGTCTGCGACTGGCCGACGATCGGAGCGATATTCTGATCGAGAACACCACGCTATCCGGCACGTTCGCAGGCGACGAGCAGGCGTTCCAGCAGTCGGTGACGCTTGCCATCGCCGCCGCCACGGTCACGCCCGCCGGCGGTCCGAGCGTGGTCAGCAAGGATCTCGGCTATACGCTGGATGCCAAGCTCGACCCGCAGCAGTTGACGCTGCATGTGCAGGCGGATGTCGGCGATACCCGGATGCGGGACCAGTCGATGTTCAACGGTGGCCTCGAGCTGACCCTGGATCATGTCGATGGCGATGGTTACCGCGGGCTGGCAGCGGCACTCGACGACAACCTGCCCCGGATTCAGGCGGCCATCGACGCCGACGACGATCAGGCGCTCGAGTCCGCAATGGCGCCGCTGCGACCGTCGATGAAAAAGTTGCTGGCAGGATCGCCCCGTCTTTCGCTGGATCGCCTTACCGCCAACAGCCCGATGCTGGGGATGAAGATGCGTGGCCAGGGCGAGCTGGGTATCGATGGCAACGGCATCGAAAGCTGGAATTTCGATACGATGGGCGACGAGGCAATGGGACGCGAACTGACCCGGCGGCTCGATGGGCAACTGACGCTCGATGGCGCACCGGCAATACTGCTGATGTACCTCGGTCTGCCGATGAGCAGCGATCCGTTGCAGATAAAACTCGCAGACGGCGTACTCGAAATCAACGGCCAGCAGATGCCGCTGTTGCCGTAGCTCGTTTCGCTGAATCGACGGAAATGGAGTTTCAGACAGGCCGGGCCCTCGAGTCCGGCCTGTCTATTTATGCCCTAATCCCGTGCCTTTACCTTGAACTCCTGCCTCGCTGCCCGCATCCCTTGATCATTCGGCCAGAACTGGCCACGAACTCAGGGTGAATGATGAGCGAACATAATCGGGATTCCGCGGACACTTTCGATACCAGCCAGGAGTCGATCGATGCCGATGGGGAGGCGCAGCACTCGCCTCGCGGTGCTATCGTACCGTCCGGCGACTCCCTGCCGGAGCGGATCTATCTCCTCCCCATTCACAATCGTCCGTTCTTTCCCGCCCAGGTGCAGCCGCTGATCATTCAGCGCCAGCGCTGGGAAGAGACCATGAAGCGAGTCGGCAACACGCCCCATCACATGGTGGGGGTGGCGTTCGTGGGCGACGTGGGCATGGACGAGCTGGGGCCGGGAAGCTTTCCCGAGATCGGCACGGCGGTGAAGGTCCACCGCAACCAGAACGAAGAACACCAGATCCAGTTCATTGCCCAGGGTGTGCGGCGCTTTCGCATTCATCGCTGGCTCTCCAAGACGCCGCCGTATCTGGTCGAGGTTTCCTATCCCCGGGAGCCGGTCGATGCCGAAGCCGAGGAAGCCCGCGCCTACGCGATGTCGCTGATCAACGGCATCAAGGAGCTGCTGCCGATCAATCCGCTCTACGGGGAAGAGCTGAAGAGCTATCTCAACCGCTTCAGCCCCCACGAGCCCGGGCCTTTGACCGATTTTGCCGCCGCCATCACCTCGGCCAAAGGGCGCGAGCTGCAGAGCGTGCTCGAGACGCTGCCGATCATGGATCGGATGCAGAAGGTACTGCCGCTGCTGCGCAAGGAGATCGAGGTCGCCCAGCTGCAGAATCAGATCAGCGAGCAGGTCAACTCGCAGATGCAGGAGCGCCAGCGCGAATTCTTCCTGCGCGAGCAGCTCAAGGTGATCCAGAAAGAGCTGGGCATCTCCAAGGACGATCGCGAGAGCGACGTCGACACCTTCCGCGACCGACTCGAGGCGCTGCAGGTGCCCGAGCGGGTGCAGACGCGCATCGACGACGAGCTCAACAAGCTGTCGGTACTGGAGACCGGCTCGCCGGAGTACGGCACCACCCGCAACTATCTCGACTGGCTGACCTCGCTGCCGTGGGGCATCACCTCGCAGGATCAGCTCGATCTCAAGCGCGCGCGTGGCGTGCTCGATCGCGATCATGACGGGCTCAGCGACGTCAAGGAACGGATCATCGAGTTCCTGGCCGAAGGCTCGTTCAAGGGTGACGTCGGCGGCTCGATCGTGCTGCTCGTCGGCCCGCCCGGCGTCGGCAAGACATCCGTCGGTCGCTCGATCGCCGATGCCTTGGGTCGCAAGTTCTACCGTTTCTCGGTGGGGGGCATGCGCGACGAGGCCGAGATCAAGGGCCACCGGCGCACGTACATCGGCGCGATGCCGGGCAAGCTGGTGCAGGCACTCAAGGAGGTCGAGGTCGAGAACCCGGTGATCATGCTCGACGAAATCGACAAGATGGGGCAGTCGTTTCAGGGCGACCCGGCTTCGGCGCTGCTCGAGGTGCTCGACCCGGAGCAGAACGTCGATTTCCTCGATCACTATCTCGACGTGCGCCTGGATCTCTCCAAGGTGCTGTTCGTGTGCACCGCCAACCAGCTCGATACCATTCCGGCGGCGCTGCTCGATCGAATGGAGCAGATCCGGCTATCCGGCTATATCGCCGAAGAGAAAGTGGCGATCGCCAAGCATCATCTGTGGCCGAAGCTGCTGAAGCGGGACCGGATTCCGAAAAAGCGCATCAACCTGACCGATACCGCGCTCAGGCAGGTGATCGAAGGCTACGCGCGTGAAGCGGGCGTACGTCAGTTGGAGAAGCAGCTGCACCGGATCGTGCGCAAGGCGGCGGTCAAGATGCTCGAGCAGGACCAGGAGACGGTCAAGGTCTCGGTCAATAACCTGGAAGAGTTCCTCGGCGCGCCGCTGTTCCGCAAGGAGAAGGTACTCAAGGGCGTGGGCGTGGTGACTGGCCTGGCCTGGACCTCGATGGGCGGGGCAACGCTGCCCATCGAGGCCACCAAGGTGCACGCCCTGACGCGTGGCTTCAAGCTGACCGGCAAGCTGGGCGAGGTGATGCAGGAGTCGGCCAACATCGCCTACAGCTACACGCTGGGACACCTGGGCGAATACGGCGCCGATGCCGGCTTCTTCAACGAGGCCTTCATCCACCTGCACGTGCCCGAGGGCGCGACGCCCAAGGATGGTCCATCCGCCGGTGTGACCATGACCACGGCGCTGATGTCGCTGGCCCGCAATCAGAGCATCGACCGGCCGCTGGCGATGACCGGCGAGCTGACGCTGACCGGGCAGGTGCTGCCGGTCGGAGGTATCCGCGAGAAGGTCATCGCTGCGCGTCGTAGCGACATCTTCGAGTTGATTCTGCCGGAGGCCAACAAGCGCGACTACGATGAGTTGCCGGATTATCTCAAGGCGGGAATGACCGTGCATTTCGCCAAGGTCTACCCGGACGTGGCCAAGATCGTGTTCGGCCGCTGAAGCGTCGACAACCGGCGGTATCTAGTAGGGGCTTTAAAGGGGCAGCGCACTTGCGCTGCCCCTTTTTCGAAGTAGACAATCAGCGCTCATCGATATCGGATTGCTGAACGCCATGACCATCGAGAGCGCCACCACCTACCTGCTGGCCATCTTCCTGTTTGCCATCACCCCCGGGCCGGGCGTGTTCGCCTTGATCGCCACGGGTGTGAATGCCGGCTTTCGCCGGTGCCTGCCGATGGCGGTGGGGATGACGATCAGCGACGTGCTCTATCTGCTGCTCGCGACGTTCGGCCTGGCGACAATCGCCGAACACTGGGGCGAGTTCTTTGGCGTGATCCGAATCCTGGGCGCGCTGTATCTGTTCTATCTCGGCTGGAAGCTATGGAGAGCGCCGGTGCAGAACGCCGAGGTGTTATCGCCCGGTAAATCTGGCGGCAATCTGGCCGGCGTGGCGCAGGGAGTCCTGATCTCCGCTTCCAACCCCAAGGTGATTCTGTTCTATATCGCCTTTCTTCCCACGTTCGTCGATCTGGAGCGGCTCGGCGGCTCCTCTCTGGCGCTGTTGGTCGTGCTGACGGTCGCGGGTCTGATGGCGGGGCTCTGTCTGGTCGCTGCCGGTGCCGCCAGGGCTAGGAGAGCCCTGCGTTCGCCACGGGCGCAGCGCCGATTGAACCGGGGCGCCGGTTCGCTGATGATCGGCGCTGGTGCGCTATTGATAGCGAAAAGCTGATGGGGAGGGCGAGCGGCCCTCGTCACTCGTCTTCGCCGTAGTACTGCACGCCGAGCTGGATCAGGTCGCGGCCCTGCGCCTTGCGGTGGAGGTGGAGTCGCGTAGCGAATAGACGCAGCCGCAATACTCCTGCTGATAAAAGCGCTCGCGCTTGCTGATCTCGATCATGCGTTTCGATCCGCCTTTCTTGCGCCAGTTGTAATCCCAGTACTCGATTCCTTCGTAAGGCGCCGCGGCGCGGTGACCACAGTCGTTGATCTGGTTCATGTCCTTCCAGCGCGAGATGCCCAGCGAGCTGGAAATCAACGTGTAGCCGTTCTCCTTGGCGTAAAGCGCCGTACGTTCGAAACGCATGTCGAAGCACATGGTGCAACGAATGCCGCGTTCCGGCTCGAACTCCATCCCCTTGGCGCGGGCGAACCAGTTGTCGGTATCGTAATCGGCGTCGATGAATTCAATGCCGTGCTGCTCGGCGAAGCGAATGTTCTCTTCCTTGCGCAGCAGATACTCCTTCTTGGGATGGATATTCGGGTTGTAGAAGAAAATCGCGTAGTCGATACCCGACGCGTGCAGCGCTTCCATGACCTCTCCGGAGCAGGGAGCGCAGCAGGAGTGAAGTAGCAGCTTGGCGTGCCCTTCGGGCAGGCGGAGCGCTTGGCGCTCGTCGGCAGTGGACATGATGGGATCGGCCTGATGGTTAAGCAATTTCTCAATCATCGCTCATGTTGGGTCGGGAGCCTTGTGTCGTCAACGTCGAGTGTCTGCTTCAGCGGCGTTGAGGTGGGCTACTGACCAGGGCGACGCCCGCGGCGGCGATGGCCATGCCCAGCCAGGCGATCGGCGGCATCGGTTCGTCGATCAGCCACCACGAGAACAGGGCAGCGCAGGGCGGCACCAGATAGAACAGCGCCGAGACCCGCGAGGCTTCGCCACGCCGGATCATCGCCAGCAGCAGCGAGATGGCGATCAGCGAGTTCCCGATGACCAGATAGGCCAGGGATCCGACGAGTGCGCCATCCCACTCGAGCGTGAAGTGACCGAACAATACGATTAGTGGCAGGGTCGTGATCAGCCCGGTGAAGTATTGGATGAGATTGGCACTGACCGGGTGCAGCGGCTGGCCGTAGCGCTTTTCGTAGAGCGTCGCGCCGCTCATCCCCATCAGGGCCGCGATCGCCAGCAACAGCCCGCCGGTGGTGATGCCTTCCACCGTCGAGCGCCCCAGAATGACCACCACGGCGCCGATCAGGCCCAGTGCGAAACCGATCCAGCGTCGCGTGCCGATGGTTTCCCCGACCATCGCCGGGGCGGCGAGGGCGACCAGTACCGGCTGCAGTGACACGATCAGCGCTACGACGCCGGCGGAGCTGCCCAGTGCGAAAGCGCTGTAGCAGCAGCCGAAGTAGACGGTCTGGATCAGAAATCCGACCACTGCCTGATGGCCCCAGGCGCTGAGTCGGGTCGGCATGGGTGGACGCAGCCACAGCCAGACGGGCAACATGATCAGCAGCACGAGAACGAATCGCAGCCCCAGAAACAGCAGCGGATCGACGTGCTGCGTGCCGATCTTGGCGACCGGAAATCCCAGAGACCACAACAACAGGAACAGCCCGGGGGCCGCGGTGAGCCATAGCGGTTGCCGTTCGCGAGCGGACGATGCCGCTGCAGGGGAAGATTCAGTCATGTCGATCCGTGATTACGATTGCGTTGTCGTTGTTGATATCCGCTTTGCGCGACGCCGCGCGACGCATGAGGCTCTGCGTGACGGAGCATCATGCGGCGCGTGCCGACGGATTTCCAGCACTGTCTAGGCGGGTCTATTCGGCATCCCTGGTATTCGTCCGTCAGTCCCGGTTGACGGCGAGACCGCCCCACGACTGGCACACCGGCATCAGCTCGAGACGGTTGATGTTGAGATGCGGCGGTAAGGTCGCGGCGAGAAAAACCTGCTCGGCTACGTCTTCCGGCTGGATCGGCTCGACGCCGCCGTAGAGCTTGTCATGGGCGCTCTGATCGCCCTTCATCCGCACCAGGGTGAATTCGGTTTCCGATATGCCCGGCGCGATGTCGGTGACGCGAACCCCGGTTCCCTTGAGATCGCAGCGCAGGTTGTAGGAGAACTGATTGACGAACGCCTTGGATGCGCCATAGACGTGGCTACCCGGATAGGGCCACAGCGCGGCCGTAGAACTGATATTGATGATCGCCGCACCGCGGCCGACATCGATCAATGTCGGCAGCAGCGTGCGCGTGACGTTGACCAGTCCGGTGATATTGGTGTCGATGACGGTCTGCCAGTCGTCCAGGTTGGCCTCCTGGGCAGGTCCGGCACCCAGCGCCAGCCCCGCATTGTTGACCAGAACCTTGACCGCCTTGAACGCCGCCGGCAGTTCCTCCACCACCTTGGCAACGCCGTCACGCTCGCGGACATCCAGCGTTGCGATATGCACCGGGACCTGATCCTGCAGCTGCTGCTTGACCGCTTCCAACCGGTCCTGGCGGCGACCGGTCAGCACCAGGGCCCAGCCGGCCTCGGCAAACCGGTGGGCGCAGGCGCGGCCAAAGCCTGACGTGGCGCCGGTGATGAAAGCGATGGGGGGATGCTGACTCATGGTGACTCCTGGCGATGGATAGCATGCGAGTAAAGGGCATTCGGGCAGCCAGCATATTCGATTGGCTGCCATGACGAACCGCTTGGTCCCAGATTAGCGCATCCCGGCGCATCCCGGCGCGTCCCGGTGCATGGCACGCGACGATGATATTGTGTCGGTCGTCGGCGACAGTCGTCGAGATTTATGTAAATCTCGGTGATTCCCGGTGTCGAAAGAGGATTTTCGTTGCCGTTCGATTACACTTTGCTTGCAGTGGTGGCATCATTCGCGCGGCTAAAAATAGGGTCCTGCATCGGTATTTCAACTCTCTTCAGTATGCCTTCGAGTCGGTCTCGGCGCTTCGATGGCAGTCGTCCTGGCCGCGCCATTCATATCGACAGGGCTGATTTTCTCGCCTTGTCTTGCAGATCGGGTTGCTGCCGTTCGCGGTGACGCCGAAAGGAGGTCGCATCATGGCCACGAGCAAGCGGCAGCGTTATTACGGTCTCGAGTGGCTGCGGTTTTTAATGGCGCTGTGGATGGTGGCCTACCATTTCGGCGGCATCTACGACGGCATGCCCGATATGCTGAGAAGTTTCATCGGCATGGGTTTCTTCGCGACCAGCACGTTCTTCATGCTGTCGGGCTTTCTGCTCGCTCATGTGGCGCTGGACGACGCCGGCGAGATGAAGATGCGTGGCCCGGCCTTTGTCGCCAAACGGCTTTGCAATCTTTATCCGATCCATGTCATCACCATGCTGTTGGCGATCGGTCTGCTGCTGCTTCAATATCCCATCCGCCCCGAAGGGGTCTATGTCTACTTCAATACGCACCCCTACTATCCGCTGAGTGACGAAGCGCAGGCGGCGTTTTCGGAGCGCCTCTCCTGGCCCGGGGCGCTCAAGCACATCGCCTTGCAGTTGACGCTACTGCAGGCCTGGGAGCCGCGCTTTTTGTGGCTCAACGGCGCCTCCTGGTCGATCTCGGCGTTACTCTTCTTCTATGCCTGTTTCCCCTGGCTGGCCCCCCGGCTCATGCGTGTTCAGCGTTGGGGGCTGGTACTGGTCGCCATCTGGGGACTCTATGCGCTGGGACCGCTGTTGGCGACCCTGGCGGGGGCGTTCGACTACGTCACGGTCGGCGTTCTTCATCGTAATCCCCTGTTCCGGCTGCCCGAATTCCTGGCGGGGATCGTCCTCTATCGTGCCTGGCAGTCTGACCGCGTGAGCGATCTGATCCGCCGTTTCCGCTATCCGGTGCTGGCGCTGGGTCTGTGCGGGGTACCGATCGGGGTGTGGCTGCTCAAGCTGGATGGATTGCACCTCTACTATCTGACCCACAACGGCTTCCTGTTGCCATTCCAGGCGCTGGTGTTGCTGAGTGCGAGTGCGTTCGCGACACCGAACAGCGCAACGGTAAGAGCCTGGGCGCAGCGGCTGGGTGAGTCGGCGCTGTGCATCTTTGCGTTGCACACGCCGCTGATCGGGCCAACGGCCAGAGCCACGCGCTGGCTGCTCCAGCGGTGGCACGAGGGCTGGGTCGTGGATAGCGGCAACGCGGCGCTGAAATTCGCGATCCCGCTCTGGACCATGGTTTTTCATCTGGCGCTGATCGTCGTGCTGGCGCTATTGATGCAGCGCTTCGTGGTGGCGCCCATGCGCCATTGGCTGGAGGCGAGGCTGCCGGTTGCGTGGCAGCAGAGGCGGCAGAGACTGGCTGTCGCCAAGGCTTGAGATGGCAAGCGGAGCCGGTGGTGAAAGACGGTGCCGGTATCGCCGCGTAGATCACCGAGCCTGCAGTGGGTATCGGCCCCACCGTTTTGGGGAGATCATTGCTCGAAAAGTTGCGATACCCTAAGCGATTACGTGCTTCGCCGGGTTTGACTCAAAAGCTGGCTGTAGAACCGCCCGCGAAGCGATCGCGAATTCATCTTAAGGGACCTCTGCATGAAGGGAACCATCGGTGTGGGGCTGGTTGGCTACGGTATGGCCGGCAAACGCTTCCACGCGCCCTTGATCTCCGCCCAGGACGGGCTTGCTCTGGTCGCCGTGGCGAGCCGAGACGCCGACAAGGTCCACGCCGACTGGCCGAGCGTGCCGGTGGAGCCGACACCCCAGGCGCTGTTCGCTCGCGACGATATCGATCTGGTCGTCATTCCCACGCCGAATGCCACGCACTACCCGCTGGTCAGCGAGGCGCTGGCGGCGGGCAAGCATGTCGTTGTCGACAAGCCGTTTACGGTGACGGCGGACGAGGCGCGCAAGCTGTGCGCTCAGGCCGAAAAGGCCGAGCGTCTATTGTCTGTCTTTCACAATCGGCGCTGGGATGCCGATTTCCTGACGGTGCGCGATCTCATCGACAGTCATTCGCTGGGTAAGATCGTGCATTTCGAATCGCATTTCGATCGCTTCCGGCCGGATGTCGTCCAGCGCTGGCGCGAGGACCCCGCGCCCGGCGCCGGTGCCTGGTTCGATCTCGGCTCCCATTTGCTCGACCAGAGCCTGGTGCTGTTCGGCACGCCGGAGTCGATCTCGCTCGATCTGGCCTGCCAGCGCGAAGGTGCCAAGGTCGACGACTATTTTCATGCGGTGCTGCGCTACGGCGAATCTCGAGTGGTCCTGCATGGCGGCACGCTGGTGCCGGCCCCCGGGGCCCGCTTTACCGTTCACGGAACCCGGGCGAGCTACATTAAGCACGGCCTCGACCCGCAGGAAGACATGCTCAAGCGTGGCGACCGGCTGCCCTCGCCACAATGGGGTGAGGACTGGCGCCACGGCATGATGACGATCGGCCAGGTGCGCGAGGGCGGTCAGCCAGAGCTGCATGAGATTGCGACCCTGGCGGGTGACTATCTGGCTTACTACGCCGGTGTCCGCGACGCCATCCAGGGCGTCGCTCCGCTCCCGGTGACGGCGCAAGAGGCGCTCGAAGTCATGCGCATGCTGGAAGCCGGTGTTCAAAGCGCAGAAACCGGGCAGGTCGTCAGGCTGTCCTGACCCGAGCAGCGATCTCCGCGTTGAACGTGAACGCCTCGAGCCAGNNCTGGCTCGAGGCGTTTTGCGTCAGGCACTGAATGTTGGCGCGTCGACGTTCAGGTGATGACACCGATCTGCCAGGGCACGAACTCCTGCTGGCCGTAGCCGTGACGTTCGCTGCGGCTGCGTTCGCCGGAAGCCAGGGTCAGAAAGCGCTGGAAGATCTGTTCGCCGAGCTGCTCGAACTCGATGTCGCCGTCGAGCAGGGCGCCGCAGTTGATATCCATGTCGTCCGACTGGTGATGCCATAGGGCGCTGTTGGTCGAGAGCTTCATCGAAGGGACCGGGGCACAGCCAAACGCGCTGCCACGGCCGGTCGTGAAGGCGATCAGATTGCAGCCGCTGGCGACCTGACCGGTGACGGAGACGGGATCGAATCCGGGGGAGTCCATGAACGCCAGACCTCGTTCGCGCATCGGCTCGGCATATTCGAGAACTTCGACCAGCGGCGTGGTGCCCGCTTTGGCGACGGCTCCCAGCGATTTCTCGAGAATCGTGGTCAATCCGCCGGCCTTGTTGCCGGCCGAGGGGTTGTTGTCGAGCGAGGCCCCGCGAACCCGGCAGAACTCCTCCCACCAGTGAATGCGTGCGATCAGCTTGTGAGCAACCGCAGGGCTGACTGCTCGTCGTGTCAGCAGGTGTTCGGCGCCATAGACTTCCGGTGTTTCGGCGAGCACGGCACTACCGCCGTGGGCGATCAGTCGATCGACGGCGGCGCCCAGAGCCGGGTTGGCGGTGATGCCGGAGTAACCATCGGATCCGCCGCACTGCAGAGCGACGCGAAGATGTTCCACCGAACACGGCGTGCGTTCGATCTCGTTGGCCTCTCTCAGCAGCTGCTTGATGTGATGGATGCCCTCGGCGATGGCCTTGGTAGTGCCGCCGATCTGCTGGATGGTGAAGGGGTGCAGCTTGGGTCCCGGTTTTAGACCCTGGGATTCGATCAGCGCATCGATCTGATTGGTCTCGCAGCCCAGTCCGATCACCAGGACGGCGGCGAAATTGGCGTGGCGCGCGTAGCCGGCGAGCGTACGGCGCAGCATCTCCAGCGCTTCGCCATCCGCGGCCACCGCACAGCCGACGCCATGAGTCAGGGCAACCACGCCATCCACGTTAGGGTAGGGCGCCAACGCCTCGGGATGGACGTCGCGGCGGAAATGGTCGGCGATGGCATGAGCCACCGTGGCGGAGCAGTTGACCGAAGTGAGAATGCCGATGTAATTGCGGGTCGCGACGCGCCCGTCCGCTCGCGGAATACCCATGAAAGTGGCGGCGGGGGCGACTGGCTCGACCGGATTGATTTCGGTGCCGATGGCATAGTCCTTCGAATAGCCCTGCTCGTGGCCGGTGCCTTCCAGATCGCCGATGCCGAGATTGTGGACGTGAACATGATCGCCGGCGGCGATGGGTCGAGTAGCACGACCGATGATCTGGCCGTAGCGGCGAATCATGTCCCCCGTTTGAAGCGAGCGCAGCGCGATCTTGTGGGCGGCCGGCACGGCGCTCGTCAGAATGACGCCCGGCATCACCTCGGTGTCTTTGGGTAACGGCACACGGGCGATGACGACATCGTCGCGCTCATGCAATCGGATGACCGAGGCGGGCGCCTCGGTGGTATGTTCGATCAGTGCCATGGCTTGGCTCCTCGGCTACGGCTGCCACTTTGGTCTATGCGACTTTTGGTTTAAATTCTTTTTTAATCAGATATTTATCATGATTTTTGCGGCTGGCGACACGGTATCCTTTCGACGTGCTTTCCACTACTGAGAGTTGCTGATCGAGTGATAACGTGCATGCATTCCTCTAAAGTCTTGATCCATCGAAAGTCTTGATTCATCGAAAGCCTTGACCACTCGGCCCCGCCATAAAGGGATTTCATCGATGCCCCCGACGTTGGAAACGTTGATGTCGCGCCTCCGTCTGCGCCAGCTGCGGCTGTTGATGGCGCTCGACGAATGTGGATCCATCCACAAGGCGGCCGAGCAGGTAGGCATTTCCCAACCTGGTGCGACGCGAGCGCTCAACGAGATCGAATCGACTCTGGGCGGGGCGCTGTTCGCACGGAGTGCACGCGGACTGGAGACCAACGATCTGGGACGCTGCGTGGTGCGCTATGCCAGGCTGATCCAGACCGATGTGGCGCATCTGCGCGAGGAGATGATCGGCATTCAGCAGGGTTACGGAGGGCATCTGGCGGTCGGCGGCACCATGGGCGCCATCGCGACGATCGTCGAAGCCATCGTCAAGGTGCGTGCCGAACAGCCTTCGCTATCGCTGCAGGTCATCGAGGACACCAGCATAGGGCTGCTGCGTCTGCTCGATCAGGGCCGTATCGATGTCGCGCTATGCCGTTCCAACTTCGGTCGCCGCCCCGGTGACTACCATAGTCATGGCAATTTCCCCGAACCGCTGTGGGTCGTGGCCAATCCGCATCATGCGCTAGCCGCGATCGAAGAGCCGGATTTCACCACGCTGGCCCGGCAGGCCTGGATCGTCTACCCCGTGAGCATGCCGCGGATGCTGGAGCAGGAGTTCGTCGCTGCCGGCCTGTCGCAGTCGGTGCATTCGATCGAAATTTCATCGACCTACGCCATCCTGGCAATGCTGGAACGTGACTCCGGCGTACTGGCACTGCTGCCTGAGGGAATCGCTCGAGAACAGGTGGGGCGAGGGCGGGTGGCACGAGTGAATTACCGGTTTCGCACGCCCAATCCTGCCTTCGAATTGCTGTGGCGGCGGGACAGGGAGTTGTCGCCGGCGGCGCGTCGCTTCATCGAATGTTATGACGCCGAGAAGCGATAAAACGAAATTTGCCAAGTCGCGGTTTTATGACTAAGTTTTGTATAACTTGTTTCGGCAAGGCAGTACCAGCAGCACTAGCAGTCGTCAGTAGTGCAAGCGTGTGGATCAGCGGGTTACTACCCACATCCAGTCGCTGGACGGGCACTACTTCAGGATGAATTACGGAGGATTCTCATGAAAAAGCTCAACGCAGCCATTTTTGCCGCACTGATCGCACTGCCGACCGCGGGTGCATTTGCCCAGGATCAGGCGCCCGACGTCAGCCCCGAGACCGGGTCTGCCAACACACAGTCCGGTGGCTCTGCGCCGACCAAGGCTGAAGGTGCCACGGCAGCCGGTGAAAGCACGGGCTCATTGCCGTCCGAGAATAGCCTGCCGGATACTGACAATGCGCAGACCGGTTCTGCCAATACCCAGCCGGGCAGCCTCAAGGCCGACGGCCCGACGGCTCAGGACAAGTCCGCCGCCAAGGGCAAGATGCAGGACGATATGGAAAACAACCACGGCGTCGATTCCGCGCAGGACGTCGATCCCAACTGATCGTCTAGCGCTGATGATCAAGCGCTGTTGACTAGGTAATGCTCGCAGCAGTTCCCTAGTTTACTGTTCACGAACGCCCCGCTAAGCGGGGCGTTCGTCGTTATAGGGACTGTAACCAGAAGGGCTGTGACAAGAAGGGCAGTGACAGGAAGGGCAGTGACAGGAAGGGCGGTGACAGGAAGGGCGGTGACAAGATGAGTGGAGACGAGCGCCTTACCACCAGCTCTCGGATTCTCGCTCCCCACGCAGTTTCTCGCGAGCAATGAACAGGGCGGCAATGGCGCGGCCTTCGTGAAAGTCGTCGCGAGCCAGCAGCCCGGTGATATCGTCGATGGCGTGGGTTTCGACGATCAACGGCTCGGGTTCGTCCCCTTCGAGACGCTTTTCGTAGAGGTCGCTGGCCAACATCACCTGGATGCGGTGATTCATGTAGTTGGGAGCCAGCGACAGCTCGACCAGCGGCTCGATGCGATGGGCGCCGAAGCCGCACTCCTCCATCAGTTCGCGATTGGCTGCCGTGACGATGTCTTCGCCCGGATCGACCAGTCCCTTGGGAAGCGTCAACGTATATTCATCGAAACCGGCAGCATACTCGCGGATCAGCAGGACATGATCCGGATCCGGCATCGCCACCAGCATCACCGCTCCCCGCCCTTTGCCTTTCAAGCGTTCGAAAGTGCGCTCCGCGCCATTGGCAAAGCGCAGATCGAGCGACTCGATGGCGAAGAGTTCGCTCTGGGCGACGTTGCGCCGCTCGAGAATCGACGGCTTGATCGAGGGGGGCGAGGAAGAGTCTGTCGGCGCCATGCGGCCTCCGTGCATCGGGCGGGTTGCTTTAGGTACAATAATCGACGCTTGCTCGTGTGGGAAATACCCATTCAACGCCCGGAAGGCGAGGGTGGCGTCCCTGCGGGACGTTTTATCCCGCCCGATTGCCGAGATGTCGCCTGATGATCGACTGGAACACTATCGACACCGTTTTCCTGGATATGGACGGTACGCTGCTCGATCTCCACTTCGACAGCCACTTCTGGCTTGAGCACCTGCCGCGTCGCTACGTGGAACTGCACCGCCTCGACGACTCGCATCGTACCGCGCTGGAGGCACGCATCCTCGATGCCCGCGGGACGCTGGATTGGTACAGTCTGGCGCACTGGAGCCGAGAGCTTTCGGTGGATATCGTGGCGCTCAAGCGCGAAGTCGCGCACCTGATCGGGTGGCGCGCCGACGCGCTGGCATTCATGGAATGGCTCGCGGCGGCGCCGGTCGAAGTCGTGCTCGCGACCAACGCCGACCGCGAGAGCCTCGGGCTCAAGCTCCCGCTGACCGGCCTGGACCGCTATGTCGATCGCATCGTGTCGTCGGCGGACGTCGGGGCGCCCAAGGAGCAGCCTGCCTTTTGGGAGGCGATGCAGACGCTGCACCCGTTCGACCCGGCCCGTAGTCTGTTCATCGATGACAATACCGATGTGCTGGAGTGCGCTCGACACTACGGCATGGGCCATTTGCTGGGCATTCTCAAGCCGGATAGCCAGAAGGCCGACAGACCGCATCCGACGTTTACCGTTGTCGATCGTTTCGCCTCACTGTTGCCCGGCGCATCGAGTTGAAGCGCGGGTTGAAGCAGCGGCCAGCGGCCCCCATCTAGAGCGGTCGAGGTGACAGAACCATGATGATAAGCCCATGAGTGAAACGGTACGTATCGATAAATGGCTATGGGCGGCGCGATTCTTCAAGACGCGTCAACTGGCCAAGAAAGCCATCGAAGGCGGCAAGGTTCGTTACAACGGCAGCCGCGTCAAGACCAGCCGCAACGTCGAGATCGGCGCCCTGATCGAAGTGCCCCAGGGTTGGGACAATGCGACCGTCGAGGTCGTCGCGCTATCGGGACAACGACGCGGTGCGCCGGAAGCTCAGCAGCTCTATGCCGAGACGCCGGAGAGTATCGATCGCCGCGAACGTGAAGCCCACCAGCGCAAGCTGGCCAATCAGATGATGCAGCCACCGATCAAACGCCCGGACAAGCGCCAGCGTCGCGACATTCATCGCTTTCAGCGCCAGCCTACCGACGACTGACCGTCGGGTTCGCGAATTGCGTCAGCGCCGCCGGCCTACCTGCCATCGCTGGTTCCGTATTGATGAGACGCGTCGTTGACGCAATATCGTCCGGACCCAGCGTCTGAAGAGATATGAGTCATGAACGACGAAATCCAACGCTTTCTATTCGATGACACCAATGTGCGCGGCGAGATCGTGCAACTGGAGACGGCCTACCGCGAAGTTCTCGAGCGTCAGGCGTACCCCGAGCCCATTCGCCAGCAGCTGGGCGAGCTGTTGAGCGCGGTCGCGCTGCTGACCGAAACCGTCAAGCTCGACGGCACCGTGAGCGTGGAAGTCCGGGGCAAGCAGGGCGTCGACGTGTTGATGGCCGAGTCCAGCCCGGGCGGGCAGCTGCGGGCCATTGCGCGTTACGACGATGAGCAGGTCTTCGCCGACAATGCCACGCTGCGCCAACTGGTCGGCGACGGTCAGATCGTGATCACGCTCGACCCCGCCGAGGGCAATCGCTACCAGGGGATCGTGGCGCTGGAACACGACCAGCTCGCGGCGTGTCTGGAAGCGTACTTTGCCCAGTCCGAGCAGTTAGCCACGCGGCTGTGGCTGAGCGCCGACGGTCAACGCAGTGCCGGGCTGCTGTTGCAGCAGCTGCCGGACGATCACTCGAACAAGGACCCGGATGCCTGGGATCGGGTCGTGCACCTGGCGGCGACGATCACCGACGAGGAAATGCTGACGCTGCCGGCGCAGGACGTGCTGCATCGGCTGTTTCACGAAGAGACCACGCGTGTCTTTACGCCCAAGGGGCTGGCATTCGGTTGCACCTGCTCCCGCGAGCGGATCGCCAACGCCCTGCACACCTTCGGCGCCGATGAGCTGCGCGAGATACTCGATGAACAGAAGGCCATCGATACCCAGTGCCATTTTTGTCATACCCAGTACCATTTTAGTGCGGCCGAAATCGAAGCGATCATCGACTCGCCTCAGGCGCCATCGCCGACCGTACACTAGGGCGTGCGCCGCGCTCGGCTTCTTTGCCGGGCAGCGCTTTGATCAAAGCCGAATTGACATCGGGCGGCCAGCGTTTGCGCGCTGGTCGCTTTTTGCCATAATGGCGATCCTTTTTCGCCCGCCAGGTGTCGAAGTCACCGGTTCCACCAGAGCGGTGGCATCGGGGTGGCGGGTCTATAACGCTGTGAAACGACACGGAACAGAGGCCCTCGAGCCCAGGACTGGACAATGACCACCTCTCAAGCCACCGCCCCGGCTGCTGGCGATTCCCGCCCCGCGAAAGCGCACACCAATTTGACCACGGCCGAGCTGGTCGAATATGCCCTCGCGCGAGGTGAAGGCGTGCTGTCTGCCAACGGTGCACTGGTGGTCGAGACGGGGGAGCGTACCGGGCGCTCTACGCTGGATCGCTTCATCGTCGAGGAGCCCTCGACGTCGGATCTGATCGACTGGGGGCAGGTCAACCGACCGATCGAACCCAGCGTGTTCGATGCGCTTTGGGAGCGAGTGGAAGATTATCTGGTCGGTGGTGACACTTTCGTCTCCGAGCTGCATGTCGGCGCAGATCCGGAGTACTACCTGCCAATTCGCGTGGTCACGGAACAGGCCTGGCATAGCCTCTACGGGCGTAATCTTTTCGTGCGTCCCGATAACTGGAATCCGAAGGACAAGAGCGAATGGACGGTGCTGAGCGCACCCAAGTTCGTCTGCGATCCGCAGCGTGACGGCACCCGCTCGGAGAGCACCGTGATGATCAATTTCGCCCGTCGCCGGGTGCTGCTGGCCGGCATGCGCTACGCGGGTGAGATGAAGAAGGCGATGTTCTCGGTACAGAACTTCCTGTTGCCGGAGAAGGACGTGCTGCCGATGCACTGCAGCGCCAACGTCGGCGAAGACGGCGAGACCACGCTATTCTTCGGGCTTTCCGGTACCGGCAAGACGACCCTGTCGGCAGATCCGGACCGTTACCTCATCGGCGACGACGAGCACGGTTGGGGCGAGGGTACGGTCTTCAACTTCGAAGGCGGGTGCTACGCCAAGACCATTGATCTGTCGCGCAAGAACGAGCCGATCATCTGGGACGCGATTCGTTTCGGAACCGTGCTGGAAAACGTGGTGCTGGATAAAGCTCGGGTTCCCGATTTCACCGACGATAGCCTGACCCAGAACGGTCGCGCCGGCTATCCACTGGAGTTCGTCGAGAAGCGCATCGAGGATAACCGTAGCGGCGAGCCGAGCGCGATCATCTTCCTCACCTGTGACATGAGCGGCGTACTGCCGCCGGTATCGCTGCTTTCCAAGGAAGCGGCGGCCTACCATTTTCTGTCCGGCTATACGGCCAAGGTCGGCTCCACCGAAATGGGGTCTACCAGCGGCCTGGAAGCGACGTTCTCGACTTGCTTCGGCGCGCCGTTCTTCCCTCGCCCGGCGCACGAGTATGCCGAGCTGTTGATCAAGCGTATCGAGGCGTTCGAATCCCGGGTCTATCTGGTCAACACCGGCTGGAGCGGTGGTGCCTACGGCAAGGGCGGCAGCCGTTTCAGCATCCCCACGACCCGTGCCATCGTCCGTGCCATCCAGGAGGGCGATCTGAAGAACGTCGAAACGCGTCATATCGAGGGGCTCAACCTCGACGTTCCGGTTGCGGTGGGCGGGGTCGACGCCAAGCTGCTCGACCCGCGCGAGGCGTGGGGCGATCGGGACGCCTACCGTGAGCAGATGAACGCGTTGATTACCAAGTTCACCGGCAACTTCGCCAAGTTCGACGATATTGACGCGGAGATCCTGGCGGCCGGCCCGCAGGTGCTCTAGCGCCTGAAGAAGCGCGCTGGCGAGTACTGCCTCACCCTGGCCCTCGCTGAAAAGAGCCGTGCGGCGCTTTATCGACAATCCCGGCGCTGAACGTCGCCCGCGCATGACGGGGATGGCTATGGCCATCCCCGTTTGCTTTCCGACACTTCACCGTCTTCGATGTGTGAGCCGCTCTCGGCTGTGTGCTAACGTGGCGCGATCCTACCCATCGCGATGGTTTTCATGTCCAACACCCAAACCGCAATCATTGCGCTGATCGCCGACGAGCTCGGCGTCCGCGCCAATCAGATCGCTGCCGCTGTCGAGCTGCTGGATGGCGGCGCCACCGTTCCCTTCGTCGCCCGCTACCGCAAGGAAGTCACCGGCGGCCTGGACGATACCCAGTTGCGCACGCTGGAAGAGCGCCTCGGCTATCTGCGCGAGATGGAAGAGCGCCGTGAAGCGATCGTGCAAGCGATCGAAGAGCAGGGCCAGATGACGCCTGCGCTGCGCGCCGATCTCGACAAGGCAACGACCAAGCAGCGGCTGGAAGATCTCTACCTGCCCTATCGCAAGAAGCGTCGCACCAAGGCGCAGATCGCTCGGGAAGCGGGGCTCGAGCCGTTGGCGGATCGCGTGCTGGCCGACCCGAGCCTAGACCCTGAGCGCGAGGCGGCTGCATTCATCGACAGTGCCACCGGCGAGAGTCGTGGCGTCGAGGATGCCAAGGCTGCGCTGGACGGTGCCAAGCAGATCCTGATGGAACGCTTCAGCGAAGAAGCCGAGCTGGTCGGCCGTCTGCGTGAACGACTGTGGGAAGACGGCCAGCTTCGCGCCCGTGTGGTCAAGGGCAAGGAGGCCGAAGGTGCCAAGTTCTCCGATTACTTCGAGCATGACGAGGGCCTGGCCAAGACCCCGTCTCACCGGGCGCTGGCGATGTTTCGTGGACGCAAGGAGGGCGTGCTGTCGCTGGCGCTGGCCATGGCCGGGGAAGACGACGCCCCGATTCATCCGGCCGAGGTGGCGATCGCGCGCCACGTGGGCATCGATCTCGGCGCCGAACAGCCGGCCTCTCGCTGGCTGAAAGAGGTGGTTCGCTGGAGCTGGCGGGTGAAGCTCTACACCCATCTGGAGACCGAGCTGATGGGGCGGCTCCGTGAGCGTGCCGAGCAGGAGGCGATCGACGTCTTTGCTGCCAATCTCAAGGACCTGTTGCTGGCGGCGCCGGCCGGGCCGCAAGCGACACTGGGGCTCGATCCCGGCTTGCGCACCGGCTGCAAGGTCGCCGTGGTCGATGCGACCGGGCGTTTTCTCGAGCACGCGACGATTTACCCGCACGCGCCACAGAAGCGCTGGGACGAGGCGCTGGCCACGCTGGTCAAGCTGGTCGAGCGGCACGAGGTGACGCTGGTGGCGATCGGCAACGGCACGGCCAGCCGTGAAACCGACAGGCTCGCCGCCGAGTTGGTCAAGCGGGTGGCGCCACGTCAGCTCGCCAAGGTGATGGTCAGCGAGGCCGGCGCCTCGGTCTACTCCGCATCCGCGCTGGCAGCCAGGGAATTTCCCGATCTCGACGTCTCGATTCGCGGGGCAGTATCGATCGCCCGGCGCCTGCAGGACCCGCAGGCCGAACTGGTCAAGATCGACCCCAAGTCGATCGGCGTGGGTCAGTACCAGCACGATGTCTCCCAGGTGAATCTATCCCGCAGTCTCGAAGCCGTGGTCGAGGATTGCGTCAACGCCGTGGGCGTGGATCTCAACACGGCCTCCAGCGCGTTGCTGGCTCGGGTCTCCGGCCTGAGCACGATGCTGGCCGACAATATCGTCGCGCGGCGGGATCGCGAAGGACCCTTTCGGACTCGCAAGGAGCTGCTCGATGTCGACCGGCTGGGGCCCAAGACCTTCGAGCAGTGCGCCGGCTTCCTGCGCATCATGAACGGCGCAAATCCGCTCGATGCCAGCGCCGTGCACCCGGAGGCCTATCCGCTGGTGGCGCGCATCGCCGAGCGCAACGGCCGCGAACTGCGCGGGCTGATCGGGGACAGCCGCTATCTCAAGTCGCTCAAGCCGTCGGACTATGTCGATGACGCGCCAGAGGGTGACAAGGCGTTCGGGTTGCCGACGGTGATCGATATTCTGGCCGAGCTCGACAAGCCGGGACGTGATCCGCGCCCCGAATTTAAGGCGGCGACGTTCCGCGAGGGCGTCGAGAAAATCGGCGACCTGGAACCCGGCATGCTGCTGGAGGGCGCAGTCACCAACGTGACCCATTTCGGCGCCTTCGTCGATATTGGCGTGCATCAGGATGGACTCGTGCATATTTCCGCGCTGGCCGACAAGTTCGTCGATGACCCTCGCCAGGTGGTCAAGGCGGGCGACATCGTCAAGGTCAAGGTGATGGAAATCGATGTGCCGCGTCAGCGCATCGGCTTGACGATGCGACTCGGCGACACGCCCGACGAGAAGAAGGGCGCTGATGACAGAAAGGGCGCTGGCGAGCGTCGCACCGACGGGGGAAAATCCCGTCACGGCAACGCGAATCGCGGGCATCAGCCCTCGCGCCAGGGCGGTGACCGTCAGGCCGCGCCGCCCTCGGGAGCGATGGCCGAGGCGTTACGCAAGGCGCAGCGGCGAACCTGAAAACGAGCGGGAGTTGAGGCTCGTCGAAATCGTTAGCCTTGAAAGCGTCGGCATCGACTCCATAATGGAGGTTGGCCCGAGGCGGGGCCGGCGGAAAATGACTTCTGCTGGCGCCGTCGACGCACGGACAAAACGGGAGAGCGTAACTCTCCCCATGAGATAAGGTGTTGAGCGTGTCTGATCAACTCGCCAAGAATGTCGGCCATCTGATGGCGCCGGCCCAGAAGGGATTGCTTGGCCGTCTGCGGCGAGGCATCGAGAAGGAGGGGCTGCGTGTCGACCCGAAGGGCGCCATCGTGCAGACCGCCCATCCGCACGCCCTGGGCTCCAAGCTGACCCATCCGCATATCACGACCGATTACTCCGAAGCGTTGCTCGAGTACATCACGCCGGTCTACTGTCGTCCCGGCGATGCGCTCTCGTTTCTCGGAGACCTGGTTCGTTTCACCTATCGCCAGCTCGACGGAAAGGACGAGTGGCTGTGGCCGGCCAGCATGCCGGCGCGCCTCGACGGCAACGACAGCATCCCCCTTGCCGACTACGGCACCTCCAACGTCGGCACCATGAAGCACGTCTACCGCAAGGGACTCGATGCGCGTTACGGCCGGATCATGCAGTCGATTGCGGGGATTCACTACAACGTGTCGCTGCCGGATGATATCTGGCCGCTGCTGCAGGAGCTGGAGGGACGCCAGGACGAATCGCTGCAGGGCTATCGCTCGACACGCTACTTCGACCTGATCCGCAATTTCCGCCGCAACAGTTGGTTGCTGCTTTATCTGTTCGGGGCGTCGCCGGCGCTGGATCGCAGTTTTCTGGGCAAGGACGGTGGCGACAATCGCTGCGACAAGCTCCAGTCTCTGGGCAAGGAAACGCTTTACGCGCCCTACGCGACCAGTCTGCGCATGTCCGATCTGGGCTATCAGAACAAGGTGCAGGAGCAGTTGAAGATATGCTTCAACTCGCTCTCCAACTACGTGGGCACCCTGCGCCATGCGATTTCCGCCGAGTGGCCCGATTATCGTCGCATCGGCGTCGAGGTCGACGGCGACTGGCGTCAGCTGAGTGCCAATATTCTGCAGATCGAGAACGAATACTACAGCGACATCCGGCCCAAGCGTGTGGCGCGTTCCGGCGAGACGCCGACGCAGGCCCTCGAGGCGCGCGGCGTCGAATATATCGAGGTGCGCTGTCTCGATCTGAACCCGTTTTTGCCGCTGGGCATCGATGAGCCGCAGATGCGTTTCATGGATACCTTCCTGCTGTGGTGCCTGCTCTCCGAGAGCCCGTGGATTCCGGATGAAGAGTGCGATCGCCTCGACGACAATCGTCGGCTGGTGGTCGAGCGGGGGCGCGATCCGGAACTCGAGCTCCAGATCGGTGAACGTCGTGTGCCACTGCGCACCCGCGGGCACGAGATCATCGACGGCCTGCGCCAGGTCGCCGAGCTGCTCGATGCGATCGAAGGCGATGACCTCCATGTCGCCGCCATCACCGCGATCGCCCCGCGTCTGGATGATCCCGAGCTGACACCATCTGCCCAGATGCTGCGGGCGCTGGAAGCGCATGGCGGTGAATGGGCCGATCTGATGACCGATCTGGCCAAGTCGCAGGGCGAGGAGTGGCGCTCGACGCCGATGGACGAGGCGCGCGCCTCGCTGTTTGCGCAGCTGGTCGAGACGTCGCATCAACAGCAGCATGATATCGAGGCCGAGGATCACCTCTCGTTCGCGCAGTTCATCGCCGACTATTTCCAGCGGGCGAGGGAACCTCGTTCCGCAGCGTGAGTCTGTGAACCCGTAAGTCAGTGAACTCATCGCGCTCGACGGCAGTCGTCAAGCCCGGCGTCGAGCTCGGTATTCGAGGCCGGCTGCTGCGGAGTGAGCCGTCAACGTCGAGCCATTCGGCATGGATTGGGGTAGGACATGAAAATCGAGCATTGGGTGGCGCAGGCTAGCACTCGCCGATGGTGCGTGCTGGGCCTGTTGATGTGCTGTTTCATGATGGCCGTCGCGCTCTTCCTGCAATACGGCATCGGCCTCGAGCCGTGCCCGCTATGCATCTTTCAGCGCGTCGCCGTGATATCGGCGGGCATCGTCTTCCTGATCGGCGCGATCCACAATTCCGGGCGCGGTGGCGGCCTGGTCTACGCCGTGCTCTCGATGATCGCGGTTCTCGGCGGCATCGTCGTCGCTGGCCGGCATGTGTGGTTGCAGACCCTACCTCCGGATAGTGTGCCTAGCTGCGGGCCTGGCCTAGACTACATGATGGACATGCTGCCGCTGTGGGACGTGATGGCCCGCGTACTGCACGGTTCCGGCGAGTGCGCGGCCGTGGAGGGCGTGTTCTGGGGTGTTACGCTGCCGCAGTGGACGCTGCTGGGCTTCGTCGTCATGGCCATCATTCCGGTGATGATGATCGTGTCCCGAGTGCGCTACAGTGGCAAAACGGTTCGCGAACCGATGGGGCAGGCGTCCTGAAACAGGGTCGGCGTTGTGCCGGACGGCCGGCGACGAGTTTCACGCGGGAGCAGGGAGAGGCTGATCATGCTGGAAGATTGCAAGACCGCGCAGGAGCGCTGGGGAGGCGTCCACGCGCTGATCGATCGCTGGCTGGAACAGCGCTACGACATGCTGGTGACGCTGGTCGACCTTCGCGAGTTCTGCGATGCCGATGTCACGGCGGTGTCCAAACCCCGGATCGACGCGTTCAGTGAAGCGCTGATGGACTACATCAGCGCCGGACACTTCGAGATCTATCCCCAGCTTCGCGAAGAAGCCAAGGCGTTCGAGGACCGCGAGGCGCTGACGGTGGCCGACAAGCTGCTGGCGCGAGTCGACGCCTCGACGCAGCTGGTGCTGGATTTCGATGCCGAATATGCCACGCCATCACGCTGCCAGCGCTACACCGATCGTCTTCCCGGCTGGCTCGAAAAGCTGGGTGCGACGATGACGGAACGATTCCTTCTCGAGGATCAGCTGATCAGTCGTCTGCATGCGGTACACGCGCCGACCGTGTCGGCACGCCAGGCGGCGGACGACCAGTCCGTCCGGACCGACTGAGCGGAACATCTGAGCGGACCGACTGAGCGGATCTTTCTGCTCGCCGTTATCGACCCGCTTTCGTTCTGCTGCTTTCTTTTCCCGCTCTCGAATCGCTATGAAGCCCCGGCCATTGCCGGGGCTTCATGCGTTCTGGCCTGCCGCTGGAGCGCCCGGCGTGGATGATACCGATGTCTAGCGCAGGGACAGCACCTGCCAGCCATGCTCCTGGGCCAGCGCTCTGAGTTGGTCATCGGGGTCGACCGCCACCGGCGTGGCGACTTCCTCGAGCAGATAACGGTCATTGATCGAGTCACTGTAGAACCAGGCGTCGTCCAGGTTCAGCGTGGGTCGGGACTCGAGCCACTCCCGAACGCGGGTGACCTTGCCTTCACGGTAGCTGGGAATGCCCTCGACTCGACCGGTATAGCGGCCGCCTTCACGTTCCACCTCGATCGCGATGAGATCGTCGACCCCCAGGCGCCGGGCGATCGGGCCGGTGACGAAGCGGTTGGTGGCGGTGACGATCAACAGGAAATCGCCACGTTGGCGATGCCATTCCAGCAGCGCTTCGCCTTTTGCCAGGATGTGGGGTTCGATCTTGCTGGCCATGAATTGTCGGTGCCAGGCGTCGAGCTGTTCTTCGCTGTGCTCGCTCAGCGGTTTCAGCGCCATCGACAGGTACGCCATGATGTCCAGCTGGCCGTCCTGATAGTCGCGAAGATACTGATCGTTGGCGCGCCGATAGGCGTCCTCGTCCACGGCGCCCTGTTCTATCAGGAATTCGCCCCAGGCATGATCGCTGTCGCAGCTCAGCAGGGTGTTGTCGAGATCGAAGATCGCCAGGCTCAAGAGGGACTCCCGTTTTCGTGTGTCAGGGGTGGTAGCGGCGGCCGGGCCGTGCGAAAGAGTATCGCCAGTATCGCAAACTCCTCTCACGTTGCCCATGTCGCTGCTCGCTAACGATGTTATTTCAAGGTTTTACGGCTGGTGGGCTTAAGGTGTATTGATGCCCTTTCTCGCTTTGTGGAAGAATGATCCCAACGACGATTGAGCTAAGGTGAACGCTGTGATAGACGCCGATGGCTTTCGGCCGAACGTTGGCATCATCATTGCCAACTGTGACGGCCAGCTGCTTTGGGCGCGTCGGGCGGGTCAGGAAGCGTGGCAATTTCCACAGGGAGGCATCAATGCCTGCGAAACACCCCATCAGGCTCTCTTCCGTGAACTCGAGGAAGAAATTGGGCTGACATCCCAGGATGTCGATGTGGTGGCCTGTACGCGAGGATGGCTACGTTACCGTCTCCCCCGGCGCATGGTCCGGATGCATTCGAAACCGCTGTGTATCGGCCAGAAGCAGAAGTGGTTTTTACTGAAAATTCGCTGCCACGACAGTCGGGTTTGTGTCGATAGTACGCCCAAGCCGGAATTCGATGGCTGGCGGTGGGTGAGTTACTGGTATCCTCTGGGGCAGGTCGTCTCGTTCAAGCGCGAGGTCTATCGGCGCGCGTTGCGAGAGTTGGCGCCCGATTTTCATCGTCTTTCGCTGGAGGAAATGGCGCGGTTGTGAATCGCCGGAGGAGCCTCCCGGTTTCGAACCCGTTCTGGAGAGTCGGTCTTCAAAGAGTCGGTCTTCAATAAAAAAGGCCGGGCTGTAGGGTCGCCAACTGGAAGGGTCAGCAGTTGAAGGATCGCAAACTGAAGGGTCGCCAATAAACGCGGGCTTTGCCGCCTGATCCGACACCGGCCCATGGGCCGGTGTCGGGTCGGCCCGGCCACCCAATCGATGCCATCACGAGGATCTCCTCGCCCACAAGAAAAGGCTCATGCTCGATACCCTTCGCCGCATCGTCCAGGAAGTCAACGGCGCTCGCAGTCTGGACGCCGCTCTGGCCACCATGGTTCGCCGCATCCGCAAAGCGATGCGCACCGATGTCTGCTCCATCTACCTGTTCGATCGCGAGCGCGACCGGCTGGTACTGATGGATACCATCGGCCTGCGCACTCAGGCGGTGGGTGTGGTGACCCTGCGTCTCGGCGAGGGGTTGGTCGGGCTCGTCGGGCAGCGCGAGGAAGCGCTGAACCTCGAGGATGCTCCCTCCCATCCGCAGTTCCGCTATTTCGTCGAGACCGGGGAGGAGCGGTTTTCCAGTTTCCTGGGCGTGCCGATCATCCATCAGCGGCGCATGCTCGGGGTGCTGGTGGTTCAACAGCAGGAGAAGCGCCGCTTCGACGAAGGCGACGAGGCGTTTCTGGTCACCATGGCGGCGCAACTGGCCGGCGTGCTGGCCCATGCACTGGTCTCCGGCACGCTCAACCGCCGCGCTCAGCCCGACGGCCAGGCGATGTTTTCCGGAGTGGCGGCTTCGCCCGGAATGGCCATCGGTGAGATCGTGGTGATCGCGCCCCCGGCGGATCTGGATAGTGTTCCCGACCTCATTCCGACCGACCCGGACGCCGAGGTCACACGCCTGCATGCCGCGCTGGCCCACGTCCGTGAAGACATTCGCAAGGCGGGGGCGCGTCTCGCCAGCCGGATTTCCACCCAGGAGCTGGCGCTCTTCGATGTCTACCAGCAGATGCTGGGGGACGCGGCCCTGGGTAACGAGGTCGAGAAACGCATTCGCGAAGGGCAGTGGGCGCCGGGGGCGCTCGCCGACGTGGTACGCCGGCACACGCAGTATCTGGAGCGGGTCGACGACGGCTATCTTCGCGAGCGTGCCACCGACATTCGCGATCTGGGGCGTCGAGTGCTGGCGCACTTGCAGGAAGGCAACGAGATGACGCCTTCGACCTATCCCGATAACGCCATTCTGGTGGGGGACGAGATCAGCGCGGCAACCCTGGGTGAACTGCCCAGGGGGCGGCTCGCCGCCCTGGTGTCGATCCGGGGCTCCAGCAATTCGCATGTCGCCATTCTGGCGCGGGCGATGGGGATCCCGACCGTGCTGGGCATGGTCGATCTGCCGCTGCCGCGGATCAACGGTGCCAAGGCGATTCTCGACGGTCACCGCGGACGCCTGTTCGTACGTCCCGATGCTCAGCTGGCCAAGCGCTATGAAAGACTGATCAAGGAGGAGCTGGCGCTGGCAGAGGTGCTGGAGCACGAGCAGCACTTGCCGAGCGAGACCTCCGATGGCCACAACATGCCGTTGATGGTCAATACGGGGTTGGCGGTGGATGCCGTGGCGCAGCTCAAGCCGCGTGTCAGCGGCGTGGGGCTGTATCGCACCGAAGTTCCGTTCATGATGAACGAGCGCTTCCCCAGCGAGCAGGAGCAGACCCGGCTCTACCACGAGCAGCTTGCCAGTTTCGCGCCCTTGCCAGTCGTCATGCGCACGCTCGATATCGGCGGTGACAAGGATCTACCGTATTTCCCGATCAACGAAGCCAATCCGTTTCTCGGCTGGCGCGGAATTCGGGTCACTCTCGATCACCCCGAAGTACTGATGGTTCAGATGCGTGCCATGCTGATGGCGTCTCGCGAACTGGACAATCTGCGTATCCTGTTGCCGATGATCACCAGTGTCGACGAAGTGGACACGGCGCTTCGTCTGCTGGCGCGAGCCCGCCAGGAACTCGCCGAGATCGGTATCGAAGTCGCCTCGCCCAAGGTCGGGGTGATGATCGAAGTGCCGGCGACGCTCTACCAGCTCGCGGCGCTGGCGGATCGCGTCGACTTCTTCTCGGTAGGCAGCAACGATCTGACCCAGTATCTGCTGGCGGTCGATCGCAACAACGCGCGGGTATCCGGCCTCTACGATGCCTGCCACCCGGCGGTGCTCAATGCCCTGGCGCGCCTCGCCGAGGAGAGTCGGCAACTGGGCGTGCCGGCCTCTGTCTGCGGCGAGCTGGCCGGTGACCCTTCCGGCGCGCTGCTGTTGATGGGCATGGGCTTCGATGCGCTGTCGATGAACGCGCCCAGCCTGCCACGGGTGCGAGCGGCGATTCGGCGGGTCAGCATTGGGGATGCGCGTTCGCTGGTGTCGGAAACGCTCTCGCTACCCACCACGGCTGCCGTCAGAGCCCACCTGCGCCAGCGGCTGAACGACTGGCAAATCGGGCACCTGCTGCCGCCTCAGGATTGATTCGCGGCGTTCGCCCTCAGCCGGACGATATTGCCGTTGGGCACGCCGCCGGGGGCGAATTGCTGCTCTTCCAGCGCGGTGTTCCCGGCCGAGACCGTGACCAGCGTGGTCGCGCGGGTACCGTACTCCTCTCCCTCGATGAACAGGGGCGAAAGAAACCGCTCTCGATCGCGACCGATACCGGTGTCGGGTAGTTCGCTGTCCGGCGCGGGCCGGGTATCGCGCAGCGATCTCCACATCTCGGCTCGCCAATCCTGCGTGCTCAATGCTTGCTGCATCGCATCGCGGGCCCGGAGGAGCTTGGGCCAGGGCGTATCCAGGCTGGCGTTGGAGAGTCCGTGGAGGCCGGGATCCAGGCGTCGGCAGACTGTCTCACGGCGGCTGTGATGCAGCGCCCAGAGCCGGCCGCCCGCCATCACCAGCAGGTTGAAGCCGGCGTATTGCCGGGCGCCTTGCGCGGCCAGGTTTTTCAGCCAGCGGGCCGGATCGTCGACCGTCAGCGCCTGGCGCACCAGCTCGCCGCGGCTGGGCGCGCCTGCCGGCGTTTTGGTCAGACCCTCTCGAACGTTGGCCTGGTTTTCTCGAACGTTAGTCAGTGCCGCCACGCGTGACGCTGTCGCCGCGAGCCAGGTTCCGCCTGCCAGCAGGTCACGCCCGCCGATCAGGTCGGCGTCTGACCAGCGGTGCAGTGCCCGTGTCGGTCGTTGGTGGAACTCGTCGCGGTTGGCGGCGAGGCGCAGGGACACCTCGGCGTCCGGCTGCCAGTCGAATACGATCAGGCACATGTGACGATCTCCAGTGGAAGAGGCAAGGGGGAGAGGCAAGGCGAAGGGTGTCGCCGTCATGACACGACCCCGGTGGCAGCGTAACATGAGCACGCTAGCGGCTCGCGTCGACTCGCACCCTAAGCTCGCGCTCTGGCTCGCCCCTCATGTCTTGCTCTCTACAGGACCGCTTCATGCCCGCTCCCCGCCCCCCGGCCGTTGCAGTGTCGACGGTAACTGTCTCGATTCGCTCGCTCGATTGCTTCCACGCGAGGATGGAGGGCGTTCGATGCTGACGGCGGTCGTGATCTATCTGGTGGTTGGCGCCGCCGCCGGTTTGATGGCCGGGGTGTTTGGTATCGGTGGCGGCATCGTCATCGT
The DNA here is from genome assembly GCF_003206695.1 of Salinicola halophyticus. GTDB lineage: Bacteria > Pseudomonadota > Gammaproteobacteria > Pseudomonadales > Halomonadaceae > Salinicola > Salinicola halophyticus. The sequence continues at coordinate 461,959 of NZ_PZJN01000006.1, forward strand.
TCCCGCTCTGGTCTTCACCTTCGTCGCACAGGGTTTCGATCCCGCCGTTGTCGCGCATCTGGCGGTGGGTACGTCGCTGGCGACCATCGTGGTCACCGGCGCTTCGTCGGCCTGGGGGCATTGGCGCCGCGGTAGCGTGCGTCAGGACTGGCTGCGGTTGATGATTCCAGGGCTGCTGGTGGGCGGCATTCTCGGCGTGCTGCTCGCATCGGCGCTACCCGGGCATGCGCTGACTCGGCTGTTTGGCGTCTTCGCGGTGCTGATGGCGCTGAAAATGCTGTTGACGCGGCCGCCCGCGACTCAGGGGCAAGTGCCGCGGCGCTGGCCAATGACACTGGCCGGTGCGGTCATCGGCGGTGTCTCGACGCTGTTCGGTGTCGGCGGTGGCGTGATGTCGGTGCCCTGGCTTTCGCGTTTCACCAGTCGCATGACGGAAGCGGTAGGTACGTCGTCGGCGATTGGCCTGCCGATCGCGCTGATCGGCACCGTGACCAACGTCATCGTGGGCTGGGGTGAGATAACACTGCCCGCCGGGGCCACCGGTTACGTGATGTGGCCAGCCTTCCTCGGTCTCATGGTGACCAGCGTGCCGATGGCCCGGGTAGGCGTCAAATTGGCTCATGCATTGCCTGCCAGGACGCTGCGACGTATCTTTGCCCTCCTGCTGATCGTGGTGGGAATCAAGCTGATCATTGGCTGACCCGGCGATCTGGACTACCCCGTAGCCAAGGAGAAAGCATGCTGGCTTACCCCGAGATCGATCCGGTGGCCGTGTCGTTGGGCCCGCTCAAGGTGCACTGGTACGGATTGATGTATGTCATCGGCTTCGTGGGAGCCTGGTGGTTGGGACGACGACGTGCCGATCGCCTGGGACTCAAGCCCGATGATATCGGCGATATGCTGTTCTACGGCGCGCTGGGTGTCGTGCTCGGCGGGCGAATCGGTTATGCGCTGTTCTACGGTTTCGATCGCTTTCTGGACAATCCGCTGTGGATCTTCCAGGTCTGGGATGGCGGCATGAGCTTCCATGGTGGTCTGCTGGGCGTACTGCTGGCGGCGCTGCTGTTCGCGCGCAAGCATCGTCTGGCGTTTTTCCAGCTGACGGATTTCATCGCGCCGCTGGTCCCGATCGGGCTGGGTGCCGGGCGCATCGGCAATTTTATCAATCACGAGTTGCCGGGGCGGGTCACGGATGTGCCCTGGGCATTGGTCTTTCCGGGAATGGGCGGGCAGGGGCGCCATCCGTCCTCGCTCTACCAGTTCTTTCTGGAAGGCGTCGTGCTGTTCGGGGTGCTGTGGACGGCATCACTGAAGCCGCGCCAGCGTGGCTTCATCTCGGGTCTCTTTCTGGTCTGCTACGGCGCTTTTCGTTTCCTCTCGGAATTTTTCCGTCGCCCGGACCCGCAGCTGGGCTTCATCGCCTTCGACTGGCTGACCATGGGTCAGTTGCTGTCGCTGCCAATGATCCTTGCCGGTATCGCACTGATCGTCTGGTCGCGGCACAATGGCGTCGACGACGCTCGCGCCTCACAGGCCGCGCACTAATATCCCTTCCGCTCACGGCGGATGTCCGGCGCGGCGGGTGTTTCCGCCGCGCGGGGTAGAATAGACTTCGACTGGCTCGTTTTTCTGGACGAGCGACATAATTGAAAGGAACGTGCCCATGCGGCCCTATCTCGACTTGATGCAACGCGTGCTCGACAGCGGCGTTGAAAAAGCCGATCGCACCGGCGTCGGTACGCTCAGCGTGTTCGGTCATCAGATGCGCTTCGATCTGCGCGAAGGGTTCCCTCTGGTCACCACCAAGAAACTGCATCTGCGCTCGATCATTCATGAACTGCTGTGGTTTCTGCGGGGCGACACCAATATCGCCTATCTGCACGAGCACAACGTCTCGATCTGGGACGAGTGGGCAGACGCCAACGGCGATCTGGGGCCGGTCTACGGCTATCAGTGGCGCAGCTGGCCGACCCCCGAGGGCGAGCATATCGACCAGATCGCCAAACTCGTCGAGCAGATCCGGCGCAATCCGGACTCTCGCCGACATATCGTTTCGGCCTGGAATCCCGCGTTGGTCGACGAGATGGCGCTTCCCCCGTGCCATGCGCTGTTCCAGTTCTACGTCGCCAACGGCAGCCTGTCCTGCCAGCTCTATCAGCGCAGCGCCGATATCTTTCTCGGTGTGCCGTTCAACATCGCAAGCTATGCGTTGTTGACCCATATGATCGCGCAGGTCTGCGGTCTCGAGCCCGGCGAATTCGTCCACACGCTCGGCGACGCGCATCTCTATCTCAATCATCTCGAGCAGGCGCGGTTGCAGCTGTCGCGCGAGCCGTTGCCGTTGCCGACGCTGAAGCTGAATCCGGCGATCGATGATCTGTTCGATTTCCGCTTCGACGACATCGCCATCGAGGGGTATGAGTCCCATCCCGCCATCAAGGCGCCGATCGCCGTATGACCAACATGACGCCTTCTTCGCCGCTGGAAACGCCGGTCGCCATGATTGCGGCAATGTCACGTAATCGCGTGATCGGCGTGGGCAATCGCCTGCCGTGGTATCTGCCGGAAGATCTCAAGCGTTTCAAAGCCATCACGTTGGGCAAGCCGCTGGTGATGGGTCGCAAGACGTTCGAATCGATCGGCCGGCCGCTACCGGGACGGCTCAATATCGTGATCACACGCGATGTGCATTATTTTCACAAACGCCATCATGAGGGTATTCGGGTCTGCCACTCGTTGGACGAGGCGCTGCAACTCGCCGATCATCAGGCGTTGATCGACGCCGCCGATGAGATCATGGTAATGGGCGGGGGAGAGATTTATCGGCAGGCACTGGCCGGGGCCGCGAGGCTTCATCTCACCGAGGTCGATGTCCAGATCGAAGGCGACGCTTACTTTCCGGCGTTCGAACGCTCGCAGTGGGACGAAGTGGAACGCGTCACGATGGCGTCGCAGCCGGACCAGCCGAGCTACGCTTTCGTCGAGTATCGTCGATCGCGCGAGTCTGGCTGAGTTGGCGAAGAATGGTGCGTCTGAGCGGGATCGAGCGGCTGACGCCAGGATAAGCGCCAGCATGTCCCGGTGTTGATTGAGAGGACTTGAGAGGAGTTGTGCCGTGTTGACGGATCGAACACAGGCGCTCCTGGCTGCCATCGAGCACCAGGTCGAAGCGGGTCAAGCCGCTTTGGAAGCCGAGAAAGAGCGGTACAAGGCATTGGAGGCCGAGAATCGAGCCCTCAAGGAGCGACTGCTTGCACTGGCGGAGCTGGATCCTTTGATGGTCAAGGGCCAGGACCATAACGAGGACCCCGATGGAGGCACACGTGCTCGGGGGCTGGGCAATCTGGCGTTCAGGCGGCCCCGACCGAAGCCGGATGGCGCCCCCGATGCGCAGCCGAGTCGTCAGGCACAGGCCGTCTCCCCGTTACAGCGACTGACCTCCGCCTCGCCCCACGATAAGGCCTCCGCGTTTGCCGTATCGTCCCAGCCTGAAAAGGACTTGGCGAAAGACTCGCCACCAACGCATACCGACGATGTGGACCAATCCCCGGCGATTCATGACGAAGGGGACAGTCCGGCTACCGCTGTTCCAGACGGTGCTGCCTCTGATAAGACGGTATCCGAGTCGATTCCTGGCGACACCACGGCGAACGACGAACCTCCGCAGAGTTCACTGGCGTTCGGTGCCGAGCACGACGCACCGTCTCCGCACACGCTGCTCGCGCAGTGGTACAAGCGTTATCCCAAGGCCTTTTTCAAGGGGCATACGCGGCCGCTAAAAACCGGCATTCACCTGGACCTTTGCGATCTGGAGCCCTGGCCGGAAAAGCTGGTTCGGCGGGCATTGGCCTGTTATGTGCATTTGCCGCGCTATATGAAATCGGTTCGGGAAGGGGCGCGGCGGGTCGATCTGGCGGGAGAGGACTGCGAAGTCGTCACAGACGAAGAAGCCAAGCACGCCAAGCGACAGTTGGAGGCGCTGCAGAAGAAACAGAAGATGCGTGAGACCCAGCAGCGCTCGGAGAAACTGGATCGCAAGATTGGGGCGCTACTCGCCAAGCACGGTCAGAATCCTCCGGAGTGAGGGCCGTGATGTCGGCACTCACAGGGCCAGAAGACAGGTAGGCGCGTTGAACTTTGGTCTTGGGTGGAAGAAACGGGATGGCCGACGGGCGTTCGCTTTTGTGCGTTCTCTCGCGTCTTTCAGGTAGGACATTTCAGCCGTATCGCCCACGACGCGGCTGTTTGCGCGGGATTGCTGCGTTTGAAAGGCGCTTCGGGTGGCGACTGGCAAGGGCGGAGGAGAAGAAATGGATGGTTCACGCAGGCAACGAAAACAGTGTTTTTTCTTGTTGCGTTCCACCAAAGCCCAGTATAAGGTTTGCCTTGCGAGCATTGGACAATAACAAGGCTTTCGAGTTCCGCAGCCGTCATTCGTTCGCATGACGATGCTGGTTGAAGGTGCCGAAGCCGACTGCATCTGCAGACACGATCGAACAGTAAGCTAGTTAAGGAACCTATCGCGATGAAAAAGACGCTCTTAGCGACTGCTATTGCTGGTGCCCTGGGCGCCTCCGCCGCTGCCCAGGCAGCGACTGTCTACAACCAGGACGGCACGCAGCTCGACATCTACGGCAACATCCAGATCGCTTACAAATCTGTCAACGACTCTGATGGCAATGCCAAAGACGAAGTTTTTGATAACGGTTCTACCGTCGGTTTCTCTGGCCAGCACATCATCAACCCGGGCCTGACCGGCTACTTCAAGGCCGAGTTCGAGCACCAGGCCGACGAAGAGAAGAAAGGTAACGGTCTTGGCAACGGCGACCAAGCTTACCTGGGTATGAAAGGTAACTTCGGTGACGCACGTCTGGGTTCCTGGGATCCGCTGATCGACGACTGGGTCCAGGATCCGATCTCGAACAACGAATACTTCGACGTCAGCGACTCCAGCGGTGCGGCTCTTGACCCGTTCAATGGCGACGACGACATCTACGGCACTGACGACCGTGAAGGCGACAAGTTCCAGTACATGTCTCCGGTCTGGGCCGGTCTGCAGTTCGCCGTGGGTACTCAGTACAAGGGTGATGGCGAGTCTGACGATGGCGATATCCGTCAGGACAGCAACGCTTCCTTCTTCGGTGGTCTGAAGTACGCCGTTGGCGCCTTCTCTGTCGCAGCCGTCTATGACGACCTCGACAACTACGACGGTCAATACGCTAACGGTGACAACTACGAGTCCGGCGACCAGTACGGTCTGACCGCGCAGTACACCATCGACACGCTGCGTGTTGCTGCCAAGGCTGAGCGTTTCGACAGCGAGCAGGGCGATGCCGATGCCGATTTCTACGCCCTCGGCGCGCGTTACGGCTACGCACTGTCTGATAACTTCGCTGGCGACATCTACGGCGCTTATCAGTACATCAAGGCCGACGACGGCTCTGACTTCCTCAATGGCGATGACACTGCCAATGAAGTCGTCGGTGGTGTGACATACAACATCTCTCCGGCCATGTATACCTTCATCGAAGGTGCGCTGCGTGACCGTAGCCAGGACGAAGGCGACGGCGTTGCTGTCGGTGCCGTCTACAGCTTCTAAGCTGATACCGATGTGAGCGGCTTGCCGCTCACTCGAGCGAAGCCGGCCCTTTGGGGCCGGCTTTTTAATGCCTGGGATTTATCTTCGTCAAGAAGGCGTGCTGCCCTCGCCGCCTTGCTAGGTTGTTCTCATCTCATCTCATCTCATCTCATCTCATTCCTTTCAATCTAATCCCGTGTGACTTTCCAATCCCGACATTCCAATCGCGACATTCGGCCCTGGGCTCGCCTTGGTCTAGGTGTCATAAGCATGACGGGCTGGTAATCTCCTGTTGAGCGGGCGTTCAATAATCCGAGGGTTGGTGAAACAGATCACCAGCACCGATCCTCAATGAATGACGTCACGCTGCGGTAACAGGTCTGTCGTATAACAACACTTTCCGCCGATCGGGATATCTCAATCCAGACGGGGAATCGACAAACAACAGGAGACCTTCGATGACCTTTTCCCGTCGTCGTTTCTTGCAGGGCGCTGCGGCCATCGGTGCCGCCGCTTCGGTACCGTTTTATATCAATCGTGCCTGGGCTCAGGATCAGACATTGCGTATTTATGCCTGGGCGGGTTATTTCAGCGATGAAATGCTGGCGGACTTCACTGCCAAGACCGGGATCAAGGCGACCTTCACCCCTTATGGCACCAACGACGAGCTGATGAATTCGCTGCGGGCCACCGATGGTTCAGGCTTCGATGTCATCATGCCCACCGTGGATCGGGTGCCCGGCTACCTCGATTATCAACTGATTCAGCCGCTGGATACGTCGCGGATTCACTGGGATGGCTGCCTGGAAACTGCGATGAAGGGCTCGGAAACCGGTGGCGTCATCGACGACAAGCGTTATTTCGCGCCCTCCGACTGGGGCACTGAGGCGATCGCCTACAACACCCGCTATACCGACATCGATCGTTCCCAGCTGAGCTACGCCGATTTGTGGAATCCCGATATCGGCGCCGGCGTCACGGTACGTGCCCACTCTGCGCTGGTGGGCATCGGATTGTGGTTGGAGTCCCAGGGCAAGCTACCGCGACCCTTGCTGGAATCGTTCAAGACTGAGGAGGCCATGCGCGCCAACTTCGATGTCATTCTGGCCGAGGCGCTCAAGCACAAGGACATGGTCATCCAGTTCTGGTCGACCGAAAACGAGGCTCAGGGCGCCTTCCGCACCAACGGCGCGCTGATCGGCCAGACCTGGGACAGCACCGCCTTCCGGCTGCAGAGCGAGGACGAACCGATCGCTTTCGGCGCCCCCAAGGAAGGGGCCCTGGCGTGGATGGAAGGTTTCGTGATCCCGCAGAATGCGCGCAACGTCGATGCGGTTTACGAGCTGATCAACTGGTACTACACCCCGGAGGCCGGGGCGATGTTCGTCAAGTCCACCGGCTACAACTCTACGGCGGTCGGCGCCGAAGACCTGCTGCCGGAAGCGAGCCGGCAGTTCTTCAAGGATTCCTACACCCAGCAGGATCTGGACAACCTGTGGTGGTGGCCGGTGCAGGATCCCTGGTACGTCGCACTGCGCAACGAGTATCAGGATCGTTACCTGTCGGCATGATCGTGGCTCTCGCCGAGCGATACCCCGTGTTCGATGACGCGGGGTTTTTCCGAGGGTCAGTCGATACCCGCTATCGACAACATTCGAAGAGGACGTCATGGACGGTCGCGTATCCCTGAGCCAGGTCGCCATGCGATTTGGCGACTTCACGGCGATTCAGCCGACCTCGCTGGATATCGAGTCCGGCGAGTTCTTCAGCTTTCTCGGTCCTTCCGGTTGCGGCAAAACCACGCTGCTGAACATGATCAGCGGTTTTCTGACTCCCAGCGAGGGTAGCGTTGCCATTGGCGGGAGCGACATGACCCGGGTGCCGGTCAATCGTCGGCCCACCGCAATGATCTTCCAGAATCTGGCGCTTTTCCCGCTAATGAGCGTTTACCAGAACATCGAGTTCGGGCTTGAGGTGCGGGGTATCGATCGGCAAAAGCGTCGTAAGAGCGCCGATGAGCTGCTCGAACTGGTGGCGTTGACCGGCAGTGGCGACAAACCGGTTGCCGAGCTATCCGGCGGCCAGAAGCAGCGCATCGCCATTGCGCGCGCGCTGGCGGTAGAGCCGCGAGTGCTGCTGCTGGACGAACCGCTGTCGGCGCTGGATCTCAAGCTGCGCCAGCACATGCGGATCGAACTCAAGGCGATACAGCGCAAGACCGGCATTACCTTCATCTACATCACGCACGACCAAGGCGAAGCGCTGACCATGTCCGACCGGGTCGCCGTGATGTCGGAAGGACGAATCCAGCAGGTTGCCGATCCGATGACGCTGTATCGCCAGCCGCAGACCGATTTCGTGGCCAGTTTCGTGGGCGAGAACAATCGCTTTCCGGGCCGGGTCATGGCGGTGGAGGGCGAGCTGGTGACGCTGGATGCCGGGCTACCGGCACCATTATATGGGCGTTCCACGGTGCCGCTCGAGCCCGGCGATCCGGCGACGCTCTACATTCGCCCGGAGCAGTGGCGCGTGGGGCCGGCCGCCGATCGGCACCTGCCGCTGGGCGGCGTAATCCTGAGCGAGCATTTCGAAGGTGCGTGGCTGACGCTGGAGATCGCTCTGGACCGGGGACCGACCATTCGGGCGCAGGTGCCCCATCTGACGCCCGGTGCGGATGTCGAGGTGCCGCTTGTCGTTGGCGGTGCCTGCCGTCTGGACTATTCGCCACGGGAGGCGGTCGTCCTGGCGGGTGCGGTGCACGAGCCGACGAATGAGGAGGGGGTCGATGTGGCAGCAACTGCGTAGACGCTTCGGCGTGCCGCTGGCCGTGGCCATCATTTCACTGCTGGGGATCTGGCTGATCGCCATGGTGCTGCTGCCGCAGTGGCAGATGATCGATTATTCGTTTCATCCCTCGCTGCTGCCGTCCGAGCGCGGGGGCGTGAAGGATGTCTGGTCGCTGACCAACTACGCCACCTTTTTCCATAACGATATTCATCTCGCGATCTTCCTCAAGACGATCTGGTCGAGCGTGCTGGTCACCGGGCTGACGCTGATTGTCAGCTATCCGCTGGCCTACTACCTGGCCAAGGTGGCAACGCCGGGTCAGGCGGCGTTGTGTCTGCTGCTGTTGATCATCCCGTTCTGGATCAACGAGATTCTGCGCACCTTCGCCTGGTACATCATCTTCGCGTTCAAGGGGCCACTGAATGAGCTGCTGCTCGCCCTGGGCTGGATCGATCGACCCATTCGCTTTCTCAACGGCGACACCGGCGTGCTGGTCGGCATGGTCTACGCCTATATCCTGTTCATGGTGTTTCCGCTCTACAACGCCATCGAGAGTCTCGATACCAATCAGATCCGGGCCGCGCGGGATCTCGGTGCGGGCTGGGGTCGCACCCATCGGCGTATCGTCATTCCCCACGCCAAGCCGGGTATCGCGACGGGCTGCATCATGACTTTCATGCTGGCGGCGGGCAGTTACGCCGTGCCGGCGCTACTCGGCTCGCCGGGCAGCCGCTGGTTCACGCAGATCATCTACAACTGGTTCTTCGAAGGCGGGGACTGGAATCAGGGGGCGGCCTATGCCTTCCTGCTGCTGGTCCTGTGCATCGTCTTCGTCACCGTCATCATGCGAGTTTTCAAGGTCGGTCTCGGCGACATCGCTAAATAGACCATGCCAAACAGGAACAGCGCTTCATGAGTTCTTCGCGATTCTTCTCCTGGGCGCTCAAGGCCTACCTGCTGGTGTTCTTCGTCTATCTGTTTCTGCCGTTGGTGATCATGGCGGCTGCCACCTTCAACGAGAGCCGCTTCCCCACCATCACGCCCTGGACCGGCACGACACTGCAGTGGTTTTCGGCGCTGTGGGCCGATAGCGGCATGTGGAGCTCGCTGGTCAACAGCCTGATGGTGGCGGTCGGCGTGCTGTGCCTGGCACTGCCGATCGGCATCGCCAGCGCGCTTTTCCTGACCACGGTCGACGGCCGGGGGAAATCCTTCATCTATGCTCTGATCCTGTCGCCGCTGCTGACCCCGGGAGTGATCATCGGCATCTCCACGCTGATCTTCTGGCGCGGCTGGGGTCTGAACGGGGGGATCGCGCTGACCGTCATCGCGCAGAGCGCCTTTATCGCCGCCTACGTCATGCTGATGGTCGCGGCACGGCTACAGCGCTTCGATCGCACGCTGGAGCAGGCGGCGCTCGATCTTGGCGCCAGTCAATGGCAGGTTTTTCGGCGAGTGTTGCTGCCCTATCTCAAGCCCGCGATTCTGTCGGCCGCAGTGCTGGCGTTCCTGCAGTCGCTGGAGAATTACAATACCACCCTGTTCGTGGCCGGCTATGACACCACGCTGACGATCTATATTGCCTCCAAGGTCCGCACCGGCTTGACGCCAGCGGTCAATGCGCTGGCGTTGCTGATGATTCTGTTCACGGTCGGGCTGGCGATGATCTATGAGTTCAAGCGACGACGCGAAGCTGCCAGTCGCCCCGGCTGATACCCGTCGCGTTCGGTGTAGCGGCTGCTAAGAAGTGACCTACTGTCGCGTCAACCGGACCAGCCGATGCCGCAGTTCGGGGTCGAACAGGGCACGGCTGCGCCTCTGCAGGCGGATCAGGGATTCATCGTAGACGAGGTGTTCATCCTCGACGCGTAACCACGACTGCTGCTCCAGCGTATCCAGCAGTCCACTGAATAGCCGTTTGTCGAAGAATTCCGGCGCGTTGAGTCCGGACAGCAGCGTCAAACGTTCGGCAAGCTGACGGCTGTGCTCTTCCAGGCCTTCCCGAGTCAGTTCTCCACTGGGGTAGCGCAGTAACGAGGCCAGCAGCAGATAGGCGCGCTCCAGCGTGGGCTGTGCCGGTTGCCCCAGCAGTCGCAGATGTTCGCTCGATTCCAGATGCCCCGGCTGCCGACGCCAGCCGTTGTCAGTTGCCTGCAGCAGGCCTTCCTCGGTCAGCACGGCCAGAGTGTCTACCAAGCGTTGACGCGGTTCGTCGGGCGGGGCGAAGTAGAGTTCGTGGGCCAGCAACGGCCAGGCCGGCGACAGCAGCGTATCGAGATCGTCGAGAGAAAAGGCGGCATTGTTGCGAAAGGCGAACGCCACCAGCCCCAGATGCATGAATAGATGCAGCACGTTGTTGCGATACCAGGTCAGCAGCGTTGCCTGCTCCGGGCTTGCGCTGATTAATTCGCCCAGGGCCTGAGGCTGGCGGTTGACGAAGCCGAGGGTCACCGCGTGATCGATCCAGTCGACCGGCTCTCCGCTTGGCAGCTGGCAGCGTTGGCTGCCGGGCAGGTTGCGCTGCAGCCTGACCAGCAGGCCGACATGGTTGACCAGCAGATCGGATTCGATGGTGTGGTGGGGCGTCGCCAGCAGCGTTATCGCCACCAGCGAGACCGCATTGAGGCTAGCGGCGTCGTTGATCCGACGGGCCAGGGTTTGCCCGAGCCTGGGTACGGCTCGATTGAGCCACTCCGGTCGCGCCGACACGGGTTCGTCTTGCCACTCGGGTACCGTTTCATTCAGAAATTGCGCCAGCGACAGGGGCTCTCCCACGCTGACCGTGACGCGGCCATGGGGCTCGCGCAGGTGCTTCAGAATGCGCAGCAGGTCGAGAGGCGATTCTTTCTTCTTCTTGCCACCGCGCAGTTCCCGCAGGTAGCTGTTGCTCTCGAGTACTCGTTCGTAGCCGACGTAGACGGGCACGAAGGCGACGTCACGAATCGCGTCCCGCGCGAACGATCGCAGCGTCATCGCCAGCATGCCGGGGCGGGGCGACAGCATCCTTCCGGTTCGCGAGCGGCCACCCTCGATGAAATATTCCACCGGATGACCGCGGGCAATCAGGCGGTGCAGGTACTCGTTGAAGACGGTGGCGTAGAGGCGGTTGTCCTTGAAACTGCGACGCAGGAAGAAGGCGCCGCCGCGACGCATCATTGCGCCGATCACCGGCATGTCGAGATTGCGGCCGGCGGCGATATGCGGCGGCATCAACCCTTCCCGATAGAGCACGTAGGAGAGCAGCAGATAGTCGATATGGCTGCGATGGCAGGGGACGTAGATCAGCGTACGCTCGCCGGCGATCGCCTTGACCGCGTCGAGGCCGTGGACGTCGACGCCATCGTAGAGACGATTCCACAGCCGCTTGAGCAGTTCATAGAAGAAGCGCAGCGCCGGATACGACATGTTGGAGGCGATTTCCCGGGCGTAGCGTTCCGCACGCTGACGTTCGCGCGCCGGCGTGCTGCGATTGGCCTCGACCGCTTCGAGCACGGCCTCACGCACCGGCCGGCTGTCGACCACGCCGCGCATCAGCGTGCGATGGTGGGAGATGTCCGGTCCCAGCACCCGGGCGCGAATGCGCCGAAAATGAACGCGCAGCACCCGGGCAACCTTGCGCTGATTCAGCGTAACGGCAGGGTCATCGATCAGCGGTCTCAGCCGAACCGGCGCGCCGAAGTGCGCTTCCAGATGGCGACCGTTGACAGCCACCGACAGCAGCCGGCGTAGTCTTCCGCTCCAGGCCCAGTCGTCCGCCGCCAGCATCTTCCAGAAGCCGAAGTCCTTGCCCGGCGCGCGGCTCCAGAACACGCTGACCGGCACCAGCTGCGCGTCGAGCGTGTCGTTGCGCTCGAGCGCCTCCATCAGTTGCTCCAGATGAGTCGAGTGCTGACCTCGAATCTCGCCGCGATGGCGGCGCAAGCGCGGCAGGGCAAAGCAGGCGGGCAGATCGAGCTGCCCGATCGAGTGCCGCCCATCAGCGCCGGGGAGATCGAGATCGCGACTCAGGCGTTCGACGGCAATTTCGTCGGTCAACGACGGGTGGGCGATGACGTAGAACGTCGGCAGCGTGGCGTCGAGCTCGAAGGGCTCCGGCTCGATCAGACGAAACGCCAGCCAGCGATCGAGTACGCGGCTGACGAGGCGATGCCACAGTCGTTGAGGTTCGATCATCGGCGTTGAATTCCAATCACGATCGTGGGAGCTCCATCAGTGCCAGCATCGAGGCGTCTCCCGCAAACGCCCGAGTATAGCCATATCAACGGCCGACAGCGATGGCCCCCGCAATGGCGTCCTCGGCGCCCGATCGGACAGGCTTTCCTTGGGACCGTAAACGTGCGTCAATCGGGAGCGATCAAGGAGACGGCGGTTCATGCAAGCAACATGGAAAGATGGCAACCGGTTCGAGCTGCTGCCGGAGGGCAAGCGGTTCTGGCCGGCGATGCGCGAAGCCATCGATGGTGCCCAGCGGCATCTGTGGATCGAATTCTATCTGATGGAGTCAGGCGAGCTGGCCGATCGCTTTATCGGAGTGCTGACAGCGGCGGCCTCTCGCGGGGTCGAGGTCAAGCTGATGCTCGACGGCGTGGGCAGCATGGGGCTATCGCGCGGCGATCGCCAGCGGCTGCGAGAGGGTGGCGTCGAGTTGCGGTTCTTCAATCCGTTATCGGTGACGCGGCTCGGCGGCAATCTGATGCGTGATCACCGCAAGCTCGTGCTCGTCGACGGTACGATGGCCTTTACCGGCGGTTTCGGTATCGTCGACGAGTTCGTCGACGCCTGGTACGAAGTGGCGGTACGCGTTCAGGGCCCCGTGGTCGAAGACTGGAGGCGACTGTTCGCCCAGGTCTGGAATTCCCCCCTAACGCGGGGTGGACGGACGAGAACGCGCCTGTCGACAGAGCTACCCGATCGACATTCGCCGCCCGAAACGGTCGCCGGCGGCATGCGCGGCAGGGCCATCTGGGGGCGGGGACATCGCTATCAGGCAATTCGGGTGTCGCTGCAGGGCCGTATCAACACGGCCGATCGCCGGCTCTGGCTATGCACGCCCTATTTCGTACCGACGTTGAGCCTGCGTCGGGCGCTGGCGCGCGCCGCGCGCCGCGGCATCGATGTACGTCTGCTGCTGGCGGGCGGTCATCACGACCATCCCGGGGTCCGCTATGCCGGGCAGCGGTTCTACAACCGGTTGCTCAAGGCCGGCGTCAAGATCTACGAGTTTCAGCCCACGTTCATCCATGCCAAGTTCAGTGTCGTCGACGACTGGGTCTCGCTGGGGTCGTGCAACTTTGATCACTGGAGTCTGCAGTGGAACCTGGAAGCCAATCAGGAGATCGACGACGCCGGCTTCGCTGCCGAGGTCGCCCAGCTGTTCGAGCGTAACTTCGCCGCCAGCCAGCGTATCGATGCCGCCAGCTGGGCGCAGCGAGCGTGGTGGCGACGCGCGCGCGAGTGGCTGTTCGGCACGCTCAATGCCTGGGTGACACGTCTCAAATAGCCCGGAATGAAAAGTGCCCGGAGTGAAAAGTGGCCCGATGTGACAAGTGGCCCGGAATGACAAGTAGCCCGGTGTGGCAAATCACGCGATGTGATTTGTCGGCAACTCGTCCGGGGCGGGTGACGTTTCAGCGCGAACCGCGCTGCCGACCCGCCATGGCGTTCTTGGACTTGGGCTTGCCACTGCTTTTACCGGTTCCCTTGGTTTTACCTTTGCCCGGGTTCGCCGGGGGTTCGGCCGGGACCCGAAAATGCAGGTAGAGATCCAGAGTCAGTTCCGGGAGCTGGCCCGCCAGCGCGGTAAACTGGCTATCCTCGGCGACCATTTCCTCGATCTCCGGCTCGTCGTCGAACAGCCCCGACAATGCCATGAAGGGGAGCAGCAGGGCGGCGACATGGGTTTCGTTTTGGGAGAACCAGGCCGCTTCGTCGAGGAACACGCCCTGCATGAAGCCGGCGCACCAATCCTCGATGGCCGCGGCCATATCGCCGCTCTCGTCGAGCTCGGTGTCGAAAGGCAGCTCGACCCAGTTTCCGCGTTCCAGAATGCTGCCGGCGTTATCCTTGAGGCTTTCCAGCAGACCCAGAATTTCGTCGCGTTCGGCGTCACTCTCGAACGGCGGCTCGTCTTCGAACAGGTCGGCGATCCAATGCTGCAGAGCGATCTCCCGCGGGGAAACCGCCAGGGCAACCAGAAAGCCGTGGGTACCGATCAGGTCAGGGGCATCTTCACCGAGGCGCTCCGAGGCGAAGTAATCATCGAGACGCGCCAGTGCTTCGTCGGCCAACGGTGGCTGACTCTCGATCGCGTCATCGGGGCGTTCGGACGAGAGTTCAGGCTCGAGTTCAGACATAGGGCTCTCCGGATGGCCAGTGGGAATCGATGGCAGACGCCAGTGGGCTGGACGCCCGATGATGGTGTCGGCATTCTATCATCCCATGACCAATCTGCGTTCTTCCCCTTTATCCCCCACGCTCGGCGAGAGCGATGCCCGGACGCTGGACGCGCTCGACGAGGTGGCCCTCGAAGGCCAGCTCAGGCAGCGAGCCGAGGCGGCCTGGCAGCTCGCGCGGGACGTGCATCCGGATTTGCCTCGCCCCGCGATCTGGTTCGACCTGCGCGGTCGTAGCGCGGGGCAGGCGCACTACCAGCGCGGCGGGCTTCGCTTCAACTGGACCCTGTTACGCGAAAATCGTCAGGCCTTCATGGACGAGATCGTGCCCCATGAAATGGCCCATTGGCTGGTCTTTCACCTCGAGGAGGGGGCTCGAGCCCGGCCCCACGGGCGCGAATGGCAGACGGTAATGCGGCAGCTCTATGGGTTGAAACCGACCGTCACTCACCGCTTCGACATCGCTCGCGCCAGCCCCTCACCGTATCTCTACCGCTGCCGCTGCGAAGTGCTGCATCGGTTTACCGGTCGCCGTCATTCCCAGGCCATGAAGGGCTCCCGTTACCTGTGTCGTCACTGTCGGGCGACCTTGACGTTCGCCTATCGCGAAGTGGCCGAATAGCGGCGCGCGTCGTCAGGCGTACAGTCGCCACCGGTGCTGTCAGATACCCATGAGCCTCACTCCAGGTTACCCGGCATCAAGCTGAGACGAAGGTCTAATAGGGTGTGGCGGGGGCCACCGTTATATGCTGACTGACTGAACGGTCGGTGGTCTATCGCCTTGAGTCGGCTAGGCTTTCACGAACCGACGAATCATCGCCGAGTGGATGGCGACGATTGGAACACGACCCCTAGGGAGCCTGGAGCATGAGCGAACAGCAGCGCGTATATCCCGTCGATGAGCGCTTGGCAGCCAATGCCTGGATCGATCGCGATCGGTACGAATCGCTCTATCGCCAGTCCGTCGAAGATCCCGACAGTTTCTGGCGCGAACAGGCCGAGAGTCTGAGCTGGAGCAAGAAACCCGCGACCATCAAGAACACGTCGTTCGCTTCCGACAATGTCGATATTCGCTGGTTCGAAGACGGCGAGCTCAATGTCGCCCACAACTGTCTCGATCGTCACCTGGACTCGCGCGGCGACCAGGCCGCCATCATCTGGGAAGGTGACGACCCCGACGACCACAAGATCATCACTTATCGCGAGCTGCATCAACGAGTATCGCAGCTCGCCAACGGCCTCAAGTCCCTGGGCATCGGCAAGGGCGACACGGTGACGCTGTACATGCCGATGGTGCCGGAGGCGGCGATGGCGATGCTTGCCTGCGCGCGTATCGGCGCGGTCCATTCGGTCGTCTTCGGCGGATTTTCGCCGGACGCGCTGGCGGGGCGCATCGTCGACTCGCAGTCGCGCATCGTGATCACTGCCGACGAGTCGGTTCGGGGCGGCAAGCAGGTGCCGCTCAAGGACAATGTCGACGCCGCGTTGACTCGCCAGGGGACCGATGTGGTCGAGTCGGTGCTGGTGGTCAAGCGCACCGGTGGCGATATCGAGTGGCATGAAGGGCGGGATCGCTGGTTCGACGAGGTCGTCGATTCGCAGTCTACCGACTGCCCTGCCGAGACCATGAACGCCGAGGATCCGCTGTTCATTCTCTACACGTCAGGTTCGACGGGAACGCCCAAGGGGCTGAAACACACCTCCGGCGGTTATCTGCTCTATGCTGCGCTGACGCATCGCACGGTCTTCGATTATCACGAAGGCGAGGTCTACTGGTGTGCGGCCGATGTCGGCTGGATCACGGGTCACAGCTACATTGTCTATGGCCCCCTGGCCAACGGCGCCACCACGCTGATGTTCGAAGGCGTGCCGACCTACCCGACCCATGGGCGTATGGGGCAGATCATCGACAAGCACGAAGTCGCGATCCTTTATACCTCACCGACGGCCATCCGTTCGCTGATGGCGCACGGCGAGCACATCATGGATGACAGCCAGCGCTCGTCGCTGCGTATTCTCGGCTCTGTCGGCGAGCCCATCAATCCCGAAGCCTGGGACTGGTTCCATCGGGTCGTGGGCAATTCGCGCTGCCCGATCGTCGACACCTGGTGGCAGACCGAGACCGGCGGTCACATGATCACACCGTTACCCGGGGCAACGGCACTGAAACCAGGCTGTGCCACTCAACCCTTCTTCGGGGTGCGGCCGGCGCTACTCGACAACGACGGCAAGCGACTGGAAGGCGCTGCCGATGGCAACCTGGTGATTCTGGATTCCTGGCCGGGGCAGGCGCGTTCGATCTGGAACAATCACGAACGTTTCGTTCAGACCTACTTTTCTACCTATGAAGGGGTCTACTTTACCGGTGACGGTTGCCGCCGCGATGCCGACGGTGATTATTGGATCACCGGCCGAATCGATGATGTTCTGAATGTTTCCGGGCATCGAATGGGCACCGCCGAGATCGAATCGTCCCTGGTCGCGCACCAATCCGTAGCGGAAGCGGCGGTAGTGGGGTATCCGCACGACATTAAAGGGCAGGGCATTTATGTCTATGTGACCCTCAACGACGATGTCGAATCCAGCGACGAGTTGAAGCAGGAACTCAAGCAATGGGTGCGCAAGGATATCGGCCCAATCGCGACGCCCGACGTGATCCAATGGGCGCCGGGATTGCCGAAGACCCGCTCGGGTAAAATCATGCGACGTATTCTTCGCAAGATCGCCGCCGACGAGTGTGATGGTCTGGGCGATACGTCGACGCTGGCCGATCCCGGTGTCGTGGAGGACCTGATCGAAAACCGCCATTTACGCTCATGAACTCACGTTTTCAATGGTTCGAATCGAACGCAGAGTAGAGGTTAATGTAACAACTATATGACTGGTTGATGTAAATTATCATTAGCTTCATTGCGGTCGATGGTTATCGTTCGGCTATCCTGAAAGAGGCTTTCCTCCCGGTACTTTTCGTGCCGCTCCAAAGGGAGGGAAGCACGCCAGCTTTCCGGGATGGCCGAACTTTTTTTGTGTTTAACCCAACAGTTTGAGTTCTCCTGTGCGGGTTTATCCATCAATTCTTACTGGATTTACAGTCGGTTGACTTGAGGCTTGGGATTCCACGATCGCATGGGGTAACATGCCGTTAACCATTAGTAGAAACATCTTGTCTGAATGGCGATAGTAGACCGACTTATTCGTCATCTATTCCGATAGCGCCGGAGGAGAATCAATGGCTTTTGCCCAGAAATTCATCGTAGCCGATGACCACCCACTCTTCCGGGCGGCTCTCAATCAAGCGCTACGACAGGTCTCGCCTCAGGCGGAGATCGTCGAGGCCGACAGCATGGAGGCCACGGCGGAAGTAGTGACGCGCCATCCCGATGCCGACCTGATTCTGCTCGACCTTCATATGCCGGGGGCGCACGGCTTCTCCGGATTGATCCAGCTTCGCGGACAGATGCCGGATATTCCCGTGACGGTCGTGTCCGGCAGCGAAGAAGTGGATGTCGTTCGCCGCGCCATCGATTACGGCGCCTCGGGGTTCATTCCCAAGTCCGCCTCGCTCGATACCATTGCCGAGGCAATCGGCGAGGTGCTCAAGGGAGAAGTCTGGCTGCCACAGTACCTGGCCGATGCCATGGGCGAGGGCAGCCCCGAAGACGCCCGGTTTGCGGAAGCGATCGCCTCGCTGACGCCACAGCAGTTCCGCGTGCTCAACATGTTGACGGAAGGGCTGCTCAACAAGCAGATTGCCTACGAACTCAATGTCTCGGAAGCGACCATCAAGGCCCACGTGACGGCCATCCTGCGCAAGTTGGGGGTTCATTCCCGTACCCAGGCTGTCATTGCCGCGCAGAAACTCGAGATCGAGCCGCCCAAGGTGACCAACGACTGACCGTTTCGAGAACCTGTAGTTAGAGAGTCCGGTTGGAGCCCAGGGGCTAAAGTCTCAAGCTTGAAGTACTGAGCTTGGAGTTCTGAGTTTAGAGTCCTGATACCGGGAGCCGCCGTTTTCCATCGTGGAAACGGCGGCTCTTGCGTTGGTACGTCACCATCTCAATCCGCCGTGGTGACGACTTTGGCCCGACTGAGCCGGCGCGCCATCAGCAGCAGTTCGAGACTGGCGAACAGCAACAGGCTATAGCCGGTCAGCTCGGTGATTTCCTCTGCCGCATCCTTGATGATCCGCAAGTAATGCTCCCCCATCAGTGCATGCCACAGCTCGCTGCGTCCATAGAGGCGGGAACACACGTAGGTGACGAGAAAGCCGGCTGCGAAGAGTCCGAATCCCAGGCTATTGGCCATCTGGGTGAACTCTTCCAGAAATTGGCGGCGGCCGCGAATCACGACGGCGAGAGTCGGCAGCGCGATCAGGGTGACCAGACATTCCCACGCGCCATCGAAAACGTAGCTATCCAGCCAGAGATCGTTCTCGCGCACCAATGACATCGCGAAGAAGGCGCTCAATAACAGGCTCAAGGTGCGCAGTACCTTGAAATGCTGACGAATGATCAGCATTGAGGTCGTGCAGAGGAGCAGCAGCACGGATTGGGTGATTTCGGTCAACGACGTTTCACTGAAATTGGGGGCGCCAATGTGTCTGACGTCCACCGTCAGCACCATCTGCATGAGAGCTGCCAGGAACAGGATATACACGACGGCCCGGAAGGAAACCGCACGAAAGGTCAGAGGAAAAAAAGTAGGAGGCATGATCGGATCCGGCCAGCAATTAATAGCTGGCTAAGATTATCAGCCTTAAGTTCCTTAAGAAACGCTGTTTCGATTGTTTTTTAAGATAGCCTTAATTTTCTGGCGCTATTCCCGCCCGGAGTTTGGCCGTCTCGATGCCGACGATCGCGGCGCGCTCATCGTTGGCGGAGCTGTCGCCGCTGACGCCCACCGCGCCGATAACCTGCTCCCGTTCGTCCAGGATCAGTATGCCGCCGGCGACAGGGATGAATTCTCCCTCGGCAGCCGAGGCGACTGCCGAGAGGAAGGCGGGGCGGTCGTGGTTGCGTTCACCCACCGTTCCGCTGGAGACGCCATATCCCAGGGCGGCCTTGGCCTTGCCGTGCGAGACGGCTGAACGCAGGGCCGCGCAGCCGTCTGCCCGGTCACTGCTGATCGGGCATCCGCTGATGTCCATGACGGTGACGGCGAGGGGGTTCAGTTCGTGCTCGTCAGCATGAGCCAGTGCCGAATCGATGATGGTACGAGCTTGTTTCAGCGATAGTGTCCGGTAAGTCAGGTAGACATTACGAGTCATGGCGGTGTTCCTTGAGCTATTTTTGTATTCATAATTCATTTTGGGTGGCGCTATCCATGCGCCATTGGGAGAATGGAAACATCGAAACAGTTATGAGTGCCCAATGATCAAGATTCAGCAGAACACTCTCTATGGTGAAGCGGCTGCCCGCATCCGAGACATGATCAACGAGGGCAGTCTGCTCCCCGGCGTCCGAATTCCGGAAAAGCAGCTGTGCGAGCAGTTCGGGATTTCCCGGACGCCGCTGCGGGAAGCGCTCAAGGTATTGGCATTCGAGGGAATGGTCGAACTCCTGCCAAACCGCGGTGCACGCGTCATGCGCTTGACGCGCCAGATGCTGGAGGAAACCTACAATGTGATGGGCGCGCTGGAAGGCCTTTCCGGCGAGTTGGCATGCCGCCATGTCACCGAACAGGAGGTTGCCGACATTCAGGCGCTCCACTATCAGATGATGGCGCATTACAAACGCGGAGAGATTCGGCCCTACTTCGAGCTCAACCAGCGTATTCACGATGCGATCATGCTCGCCGCCCGCAACGATACGCTGCGGGAAACGTATAGCAGTCTGAACTACCGCATTCAGCGGGTCCGCTACTCCACCCACATGATCGACGAATACTGGGATCAGGCCGTCGCCGATCATGAAGCGATGATCGAGTGCCTGCTGGCTCGCGATGGTGAACGCCTGGGCGCCATACTTCGCGAGCACTTGCGACACAAGCTCGTCGTCGCCGCCGCGAGCGGTGTGATCGACGAAGACCAGCCTACCGCCGTCTAACCCCATCGGCCGGTCTCTCGCGGGTTCGCCGGCCTCCGTCGGCCGCCCGCGCCTTTCTCTAAGCCAGCCACTGGCTCTTCGTTGTCTCAGCCCGCTTGCCTGTATCAACCCCGGCATAGTCTGTATCAGCCCCGGCATCGCCTGTATCGCCTCTGGTATCGCTCCTTCCTTGCGAGGACACCACTCGGCGTGACCGACCGTTTTGGCCTTCCCGATCCGCTATCGATCTGAAGTTGGCCGGAGCTTGCGCCGGTAGAGCGGCTGCACGTTGCAAAAGGCGCAAAATTTAAAATGAATTCATTGTGTTGGCACCTTTCGGTATCGCTGTTTCTCGATAACTGGCTAATTACCAAAGCATAGTGATGAGACTTTACGCCAATAGACAAATGGCGGATTGGTTTCGATTGAATTATGAATTCATAATTCATTGGCAAGATCCCAAGGTGCTCGCACTGCGGGGTATCGACCGGAGCGTGGCAATAATCCCGACGGCCTTCCCGGTCCATCGTTCAGGCGAGCCAATATAAAAAGACGGAAGGACGCCAGTGATGAAAAGTCTCAAAGCAGGCCTGTTGGCACTAGCGCTGATGGCCGGTGCCAACCATGCCAATGCCCAGGAAGTTCAGGTCAAGTTTGCCCATGTCGGTGAGCCGGGCTCGCTGTTCGCCAAGGTGTCCGAGGAGTTCGCCAAGCGCGCCAACGAGAAGCTCGCCGGTGAAGCCAAGGTGGTCGTCTACGGGTCGAGCCAGCTGGGCGGCGATTCCGAACTGCTGAAGAAGCTCAAGCTGGGCACCGTCGATCTGGCGCTGCCTTCGACCGTCATGAGCAGTGTCGCCCCGCAGTTCGCCCTGTTCGAGATGCCGTATCTGATCGCCGATCGTGATCACATGGCCAAGGTGCGCGACGAGGTGGTGAGACCTCAGCTCTATCCGGTCGCCGAGAGCCGGGGGTATCACATCATCGGCGTGTGGGAAAACGGATTCCGTCAAATCACCAACAACGAGCGGCCGATCACCACGCCGGCCGATCTTTCCGGTATCAAGCTGCGTGTGCCGCAGGGCGTCTGGCGCGTCGAGATGTTCAAGAGCTACGGTGCCAATCCCTCGCCCATGGCGCTGTCCGAGGTGTTCGTCGCCCTGCAGACGGGCGCCATGGACGGTCAGGAAAATCCGCTGGTCCAGACCTACGCCTCGCGCCTGCAGGAAGTGCAGAAGTACCTCTCGCTCTCCGATCACATCTATACCCCGGCCTTCGTCACCGCGGGCCTGAGCTGGAACCGGCTGCCCGAACACGTGCGCGACGTGCTCAAGCAGACGGCCGAAGAGATGGAGCCCTATGCGTTGGAGCAGGGCGCCAAGCTCGACGAGGAGACGCTCGTCAAGATGCGCGACGCCGGTCTGCAGATCAACAAGGTCGATCGTCAGGCCTTTATCGATGCCTCCAAGCCGGTCTACGACAAGTTCATCAAGGACGTCGATGGCGGTCAGGCGATGCTCGACAAGGTGCGTGAACTGCAACCCTCCAGTTAACCGCTGTGCGCGGTCGAGCTCGACGACTCGGGCTCGACCGGCTGTGGACGAAGGAACCGCCTATGAAAACCCTGAGTACGCTTCGCGATGGTTTCAATCGCCTGCTCGAGATCATCGTGGTCATCAACATGCTGGTGTTGGCGGGCATCGTCATCGTCGGCTTCCTTTCGCGCCTGGTGGGGTCGCCCTTTACCTGGTATGACGAAGCGGCTTCGATCAGCCTGGCCTGGCTGACCTATTACGGGGCTGCGCTGGCTGCCGCCAAGGGCGCGCATATCGCCTGTCCCAGCATCGTTAACGCGTTCACGCCGCGGATACGGTTGCCCATCGCCCTGCTGGGCGAGGCGGTGACGATCGCGTTCTTCGTGTTGCTCACCCTGACCGGCTGGCAGGTGGTCCAGATTCTGGCGGGCTCGACCATGATCAGTCTGACCAGTGTGTCACTGCAGTTTACCCAGTCGGCGCTGCCGATCGCCTCGGTCCTGTTCATCATCGCGGAGCTGCTGCGATTGCCTGAGGTGATTCGCCAGGCGCGCGGTGAAGGTTTCGTCGATCACGAACTCGAAGAAATCGGCTTGAGCCCGAACATGGCCAGTCAGAGCGATGCCGCACCCGACGTGCGGTCTAGCGCAGGAGGTACGGCACGATGATTCTCATGCTGATGTTCATCGGGCTGCTGGTGTTGATCGTGCTCAACGTGCCGATCGCCATCGCCCTGGGCCTGGTGGGCGCCGTTGCCGTCTACTCCAGCTACGGGGTCTACGCGCTACCCAATATCGGACTGACGATGTTCGAGGGGGCCACCAACTTTCCGCTGATCGCCATTCCGCTGTTCATTCTGGCCGGTGCGATCATGAACGCCTCGAGTATCTCGCGACGTCTGATCGACTTCGCTTCTTCGCTAGTCGGCTTCGTCAAGGGCGGGCTGGCGATGGTGACGATCGGTTCCTCGATCTTCTTCGCCGAAATCTCGGGTTCGGCCGTGGCCGGTGTCTCGGCGCTGGGCAGCCTGCTGATTCCGGCGATGAAGAGCCGCGGCTACTCCAAGGAGTTCGCCGCCGCGATCTCGTCATCTGCTGCCAGTCTGGCGATCATCCTGCCGCCGTCGATTCCGATGATTCTGTATGCGGTGATGTCGGGGGAATCGGTGGTCAAGATGTTCGTCGCCGGCATCTTCCCGGGGCTGCTGGGTGCCCTGGGCCTGGCCATCGCCTGCTATTTTCTGGCGCGCAAGCACAACTTCCCTTCCGAGGGGCGTTTTCAGGCCAGCCGGGTGTGGAAATCCTTCAAGGAGGCGATCTGGGCGCTGATGATCCCGGTGATCATCCTCGGCGGCATCTTCGGCGGTATCGTCACTGCTACCGAAGGCGCGGCGCTGGCTGTCGTGGTGGCGATCTTCATCAGTGCGGTGATCTATCGGGAATTCACGCTGAAGACACTGTGGAAATCGTGTCTGGATGCCGGTATCCAGACCGCCGTGGTGATGCTGCTGGTGGCGAGTTCGGCGCTGGTCGGGCTCTACCTCACCGAGTCCCAGCTGCCGCAGCAACTGGCCAATTCGATCAGCGGTCTGACCGACAACAAGTACGTCATTCTCGCGTTGCTCAACATCATCTTCCTGATTCTCGGTGTGTTTCTGCACTCGGCGGCGGCGATCATTCTGGTGGTGCCGATCGTACTGCCGCTGATCATCCAGGTGGGTATCGATCCTCTGCACTTCGGTCTGATCGTAACGCTCAATCTGGCCATCGGTCAGCAGACGCCACCGGTGGCCAGCGTCCTGATCGCCTCGTGCTCGATCGCCAAGGCGGACATTTGGCGCACCTCGAAAACCAATCTCTGGTTCCTGGGAGTGCTGTTCATCGTGTTGATCTTCAACACCTACGTGCCCGATTTCGCACTGCTGCTGGTGCACCTGATTTACGGCAGTTGAAGTACGCCAGCCGAGGCGCGCAGCTGAAGCGCCTCGACGCCTCACCGATACCGACCATGAGAGCGACACCATGATTCAGGATGACGAAATCCGCTGTTATCAGGAGGGCACGATCGGTTGGATTCGCTTCAACCGCCCGGAAGCCCGTAATGCCATGACCTGGCACATGTACGAGGCCATGGCAAAGGCTTGCCAGCAGTTCGACGAGAATCAGGAAATCCAGCTGATCGCCTTCCGTGGCGAGGGCGCGGAGGCTTTCGTCGCGGGGACCGATATCAAGCAGTTTGTTGAATTTACTGCTCCCCGCGATGGGATCGACTACGAGCGCCGGATCGATGCGGTGATCGGCGGCATCGAGCGGGTGACGACGCCGACGGTGGCGCTGATCGACGGCTACTGCGTCGGCGGTGGTGCGGCCATCGCCATGGCCTGCGACTTCCGCTACGCCAATAGTGCCTTCAAGTTCGGGATTCCCATCGCCAGGACCGTGGGCAACTGCATGTCGATCACCAACGTGTCGAGACTGGTCGACCTGCTCGGTATCGCGCGAACCAAGCGCGTACTGATGCTGGCGAAGATGATCGAGATCGACGAGGCGGTGACGGTCGGGCTGATCGACGCCGTCGTCGAAAGCGAAGGGCTCGACGAGACTGCCAGGGCCCTCGCCGAGAAGCTGGCGGGTCACGCGCCGCTGACGATGCGGGCGACGAAAGTCCTGATCAATCGAATCCTCGATCAGCGGCGGCCCGATCCTGAAGCCGGCGATGACCTAATCGAGCTTTGTTACACCAGTGAAGATTTCCGGGGCGCCGTCAGGCGATTCATCGACAAGACGCCATACACCTGGCAGGGCCGCTAGACCCGAAGGGACAGGCGCGTCATTCGTCAGCGCCGTTGACGCTTTCGTCATTGACAGGTTGGCAGGGAGAATCGCCATGTTACCGCTGGAAGGCATGAAGGTACTCGACATCTCGCAGATCATGGCGGGCCCGTACTGCACCATGGTGCTGGGCGACATGGGGGCGGACGTGATCAAGGTCGAGAAGACCAATGGCGGCGACGACAGCCGCCAGATGGGGCCTTACGTCAACGAGGAATCCACCTGCTTCGCGCAGATCAATCGCAACAAGCGCAGTATCTCGATCAACCTCAAGGAGCCCGACGGGCTGGAGCTTTTCTATCAGCTGGCGCGGGAAGTGGATGTCGTGGTCGAGAACTATCGACCCGGCGTGACCCAGTCGCTGAAGATCGATTACGACACTCTCAAGGAGATCAATCCCGGGCTGGTCTACTGTTCGATATCCGGTTACGGCCAGACGGGGCCGTATCGACGCAAGGGCGGGTTCGACCTGGTCGCCCAGGGCATGACCGGACTGATGTCGATGACCGGCGAGCCCGGTCGGCGGCCGTTGAAGACCGGCGTTGCCGTCTACGATATCGGCGCCGGGATCACCGCGATCTATTCGATACTGGCAGCCTACATTCACAAGCAGAAGACAGGCGAGGGCCAACTGGTGGATGTGGCGATTGCCGAGTGCGGCCTGCCCTGGTTCACCTGGGAGGCGGCAGCCTACTTCGCCGAGGGGCGCGTTCCGCAGCCGACCGGCTGGCGGCATCGGGTTTCCGCGCCGTATCAGGCAGTCAAGGTTCGCGATGGCTTCATCATGCTGGGGTGCGCGAACCAGCGTACCTGGGAGCGGTTCTGCAATGACGTGCTGGCGCGCCCCGAGTTGACTCAGGATCCCCGCTTCGTCACCAACAGCGACCGAGGGCAGAACGTCGACGCGCTGGAGGCCTTGCTGGAAACGTTGATGGGTGCGATGGACATGCAGGAATGGCTGACCCGGTGCGACGAAGCCGGCGTACCGGCCGGGCCGATCAATGATTTCGCCCAGGCGATGGATGATCCGCATTATCGCGAGCGAGGCATGGTTCAGGAGCTCGATCATCCGGTGATCGGACGCATGAAGACCATCGGTTTTGCCAGCAAGCTGTCGGGAACACCGCCCCAGATTCGACGCCCGGCGCCGATTTTCGCCCAGCATACCGATGAAGTGCTGGCGACGCTGGGTATCGAAGGCGATCGTCTGGCGGGACTGCGCGAGCGGGGCGTCGTTCGCTAGTTCAATCGGCGTTCTCTGGCGCGGCGATTTCCTGCGACCGCCGCGCTTCCTCTTCCAGCCAGTCGTGAACCGCGCGTACTCGGCGATCGTCCAGCGCTCCCTGCTGGTAGACCAGCCCGTAACGTTTGCCGGTCGCCACCGAGCCGGCAAACGGTGCGATCAGGCGTCCACTGGCGAGCTCGTCGCCGATCAGAGTCCTCCGGGCGATCGCCACGCCCATGCCGGCGATCGCCGCTTCCACCGTCAGTTGATTGCGATTGAAGGTGTAGCCCCGACGCACGTTGACGCGCTGGCCGCCGATCGCCTGCAGGTAATGCTCCCATTCGGCGTAATCGTGGCTGCCCCGCCATGCCGTCACGTCATGCAGCAGCGGGTAGTAGCCCAGCGCCTCGGGGGCGGTGAGCGGAGGACGACGCCTGAGTAGCTGCGGCGAGCAGACGGCAAAGATCCGTTCATCGATCAGCGGCGTGGTCTGCAGTCCGGGGTAGTGGCCGTCGTTGAGATCGATGGCCAGGTCGTAGCCGCCATCGAGCAGCGACAGGTTGCTGTCCTCGGCGCTGAGATGAAGATCGATATCGGGAAAGCGCGCCTGCAGCCTCGGCAATCTCGGCATCAGCCACTTGGCCAGGAACGACGGCAGGCAGCGTAGCCGCAATACGCCGCTCATGACCCCGCCACGCAGCCGGTCGACCTCCAGCCCGACGGCGTCGTAAGCCTGGGCGACCACGCGGGCCAGGCGTTCTCCTTCTTCCGTCAGCGCCAGTTGACGTGGCAGACGCCGGAACAGACGAAAGCCCAGACGCTCCTCGAGCTGCTTGATCTGCTGGCTGACCGCGCCGGTGGTGACATGGAGTTCTTCTGCCGCCCGTGTGAACGACAGATGGCGAGCGCTGATGGCGAAGACCTTCAACCAGGCGTGGGTCTGGGCATTGAGCGATGGGAACATGATTTAGCCAGGCTATAGGTTTTGGCAGTTTTTATCGATTGTGTCTGCAATATACGGCGAGCACACTGAAGTCAAACTATATCGTATGCCTGTTCCGAGAACGACGGTTCATGGCGTCGGACCGACATCAGAGGTGGCCGCATGACTTTCAGTGTGTTTGATCTGTTCAAGATCGGTATCGGGCCCTCGAGCTCGCATACGGTCGGGCCCATGCAGGCGGCCCATGATTTCGTCATGACGCTGCGCCAACGCGAGCTGCTGGGAGCCGTCACCCGAGTCTCGATCACCCTCTACGGATCGTTGTCCGCCACGGGGCGAGGACACAATACGGATAGCGCCGTGTTGGGAGGGCTGATGGGGGAGCGCCCGCTCAGCGTGGACCCGGACGACCTGGCACTTCGGCTGGCGGCAACGGCGCGTGACGGCGAGCTCAAGCTGGCGGGCGTTCACAACGTCGCGTTCGATGCGGCTCGGGATATCGCGTGGTGCGACGAGATTCTCGACTATCACACCAACGCGCTTAAGCTGAGCGCCCAGGATCGAGATGGGGTGGTCTACGCCAATACCTACTATTCCATCGGCGGCGGTTTCGTGGTCGATGCCGAGCAGGCCGACCGCGCTGCCCGCAGCGATGCGCTAACGCCTGCGGTCACATTGCCTTATCCGTTCAGGAACGCCGTCGAGCTATTGAACATCTGTCGCCGAGAGGGGCTTTCCATCAGCGACGTGATGCTGGCCAACGAGCAGGTCTGGCGCAGCGAATCGGACATTCGCGACGGCCTGTGGCGTATCTGGCTGGCGATGAAGGCATGCGTCGACAGTGGCCTGGATCAGCAGGGCGTTCTGCCGGGCGGGCTCAACGTCAGACGGCGGGCGCCGGCATTACATCGTCGTCTGATCGCGCTGGAGGGCGAGAAGAGTCTGATCGCCAGCACCTTCTCGGCGATGGACTGGGTCAACCTGTTCGCGCTGGCCGTCAACGAAGAGAACGCCGCCGGGCGGCGTATGGTCACCGCGCCGACCAATGGCGCGGCCGGAATCGTGCCGGCGGTGTTGCACTACTACATGAAATTCCAGCCGGGCGCCTGCGAGAAGGACGTCGTGCGGTTTCTGCTGACGGCCGGTGCGATCGGCATTCTGTGCAAGACCAACGCCTCGATCTCCGGCGCCGAGGTCGGCTGCCAAGGCGAGGTCGGCTCGGCCTGCGCGATGGCCGCCGCCGGTCTGGCTGAGCTGATGGGAGGCACGCCGGCCCAGGTCGAAAATGCCGCCGAAATCGGCCTCGAACACAATCTGGGGCTGACCTGCGATCCCATCGCCGGGCTGGTCCAGGTGCCCTGCATCGAGCGCAATGCCATCGCCTCGGTCAAGGCGATCAACGCCGCGCAGATGGCGCTGTGCGGCGATGGCGAGCATTTCGTTTCCCTCGACAAGGTCATTCGCACCATGCGCGACACCGGACGTGACATGCAGGATAAATACAAGGAGACGTCGCGGGGCGGATTGGCCGTCAATACCATCGAATGCTGAGCGCCGTACTCGGGCCCGCAATAACGACAATTGCGGCTGGCTGTGTCAATATCGGCTTCCTCGAGAAAGTGTGACGCGGTCGCTAAAAGTACGAATAAGGGCACGGGTAATGAGCCAAGTCAGTTGCATTGTTTGTCATTTCAAACACTACGGTGAGCTGTCCAAGAATGACGAGACTCTGCTGGCCGATCTCGAGCAAAGCCCGACGGAGGTCGCTGCCGACCAGATCCTGTGGCAGGAAGGGGATTCCGCACGCGAGTTCTGTACCCTGAGCAGGGGTTGGGCCTACTCCTTTCGCCATATGGAGGACGGTTCGAGACAGATTCTGGAAATCTATCTGCCCGGCGACATCATTGGCCTGAGAGAGTTCGCCTTCAAGGAGCGCCTCACCGGTGTTGCCATGCTGGAAGATGGCGTCGTCTGCCACTTTCCCCATCGGCGGCTGATCAACGTTTTTCGCGAATCGTTGACCCTATCGACGATTTTTTTCGCCATCTCTTCCCATCAGCAGGCATTGCTGACAGAGCGCTTGGTCAATCTGGCGCGGCGCAGCGCGCGTCAACGTCTGGCTCATCTGATCTACGAGATGTACGTGCGCCTGGATCGCACCAAGGCGCGTCAGGGCAACAGCATTCGTCTGCCGCTATCCCAGCAGCACCTGGGCGATGCCCTGGGGCTGTCATCGGTCCATGTCAGCCGCACGCTGACCGCGTTCCGTGAGGAGGGGCTGTTGCTTCGTTCGCGTCAGCGCATCGAGTTGCCCGATCCGGGCGCGCTGGCTCGCGAAGCCGAGTTCGGCGATGCCTATCTCAATGACGGGATCGATCACTTCTTCAATCACTGACACGACGCTGTCAGTGAACCTAGGATGCTGGCCGGGCATGATCGCCCCCGGCAATCTCTCCCGGCAGGCGCGCCGACAGGAAATCGATCAGCAAACGGATCTTGGAAGAGAGCTGGCGGTGGCGTGGATAGACCGCCCAGACCGCCGTGTCGGTGAACTGATAGCGATCGAGCACGGCCGTCAGCTCTCCCTGCTGGATCGCCGCTTCCACGTAGTAATCCGGTAGCTGAGCTAGCCCGATCCCCTTGCAGGCGGCGTCCAGCAGTGCCGGCCCCGAATTGCCGCGCCAATTCCCCGATACGCGAATTTCTCGCCGTTGCCCTTCGACCTGGAACAGCCAGCTGTCGCGCGATCCGACCAGACAGTTGTGATGGGCAAGCTCGGACAGACTGTGCGGTGTCGGCAGTCGCTGGAAGTAGTCGCGGGAGCCGACCACATACTCGCGGCGCTGGCACAGGCGCCTGGCCAGTAAGCTCGAATCCTTGAGCACGCCCATGCGGATGGCGATATCGAAGCCCTCGTCGATCAGTTCCACCGGGCGATTGGTGAAGTGCAGGCGTACGTCGAGCTGTGGATGGCGGCAGTGAAAGTCATTGACCAGCGGGGCAATGTAGCGCTCGCCGAATGTCGTCGCGCAGCTGATGGCCAGGCGGCCCCGCGGCTGCGACTGCAGTTCGTTGAGCGCGGCCTCGGCCTCCTGAAAACCATCGAGCAGCGATCGGCAATGTTCGTAGTAGACCGCGCCGCCATCGGTGAGCCGTATCTGGCGCGTTGTTCGATAGAGAAGCGGCGAGCCCAGCGTCTGTTCCAGCTGGCTGACCAGTCGGCTGACGTGGGAATTGGACACCTTCAGTGACCGGGCGGCGCGGGAGAACGTGCCCAGCCGCACCACGGCGACGAACGCCTCGATTCCCTCCCATCGTGACATGTTGGCCCCCTGGCTGTTCGTTATCCATATTGTTGTCATACAGCAATAATCATGTGTTGAATGCCGGGTTTATTGCTGAGCGGTGAGCGCCTAGACTGAATCAAAACCGCTCGTCCTGTCATCCATCGAACGACGAGCGAGCCGCAGAGTCCAAGCTTTCAAGCTCAACCGGAGACAAACTGATGAAATCTCGTGCCGCAATCGCCTGGGAAGCAGGCAAGCCGCTCTCGCTGGAAGAGATCGACGTCGAGGGCCCCAAGGCGGGCGAAGTCATGGTGCGCATTGTCGCCACCAGTGTCTGCCATACCGACGCCTACACGCTGTCCGGCAAGGACCCCGAGGGGCTGTTTCCCTCGGTGCTCGGCCATGAAGGCGCGGGCATCGTCGAGGAAGTGGGCGAGGGCGTCACCGACCTGAAACCCGGCGATCACGTCATCCCGCTCTATACCGCCGAGTGCGGTAAGTGCAAATTCTGCCTGTCCGGCAAGACCAACCTGTGCAGCGCCGTCCGCGCGACCCAGGGTAAGGGCCTGATGCCGGATGGCACCACGCGCTTCTCGAAAGACGGCACCTCGCTGCATCACTACATGGGCACCTCGACCTTCTCCGAATACACCGTGCTGCCGGAAGTGTCGCTGGCCAAGGTGTCGAAGGAAGCGCCGCTGCACAAGATCTGCCTGCTCGGCTGCGGCGTGACCACCGGGATCGGTGCCGTATTGAATACGGCCAAGGTGGAGCCGGGCGCGACCGTCGCCGTGTTCGGACTGGGGGCGATCGGCCTGGCGGTGATTCAGGGCGCGCAGATGGCCAAGGCCGGCCGCATCATTGCCATCGACGTCAATGCAGACAAGTTCGAATTGGCGCGTCAGTTCGGTGCCACCGAGTTCGTCAATCCCAAGGATTACAGCGATCCGATCCAGCAGGTGATCGTCGATCTGACCGATGGCGGCGTCGATTACTCGTTCGAGTGCATCGGCAACGTCAACGTCATGCGCTCGGCGCTGGAGTGCTGCCACAAGGGCTGGGGCGAGTCGATCATCATCGGTGTCGCCGGCGCCGGCGAAGAGATCTCCACACGCCCGTTCCAGCTGGTCACCGGTCGGGTCTGGAAAGGCTCCGCCTTCGGTGGCGTCAAGGGCCGCACCGAGCTGCCGGGCTACGTTCAGCGTTACATGGATGGCGAGATCAAGATCGACGAGTTCGTCACCCACGACGTGCCTTTCGATCAGATCAACGAGGCGTTCGATCTGCTGCACGCGGGCAAGAGTATTCGCACCGTTCTGCACTTTTGATACGCGCCCGAAGCCGCGCGCAGGGCTCTTGATCGCGCCCCGGGCTACGCGAAGAGCATATGATTTATCGCGCCCGAAGCCGCGCGAAGAGCTCTTGATCGCGCCCGAAGCCGCTCGAACCGTGTCCGACACGCGTCCAATCCACCGGCGGTGATACCGCCGGTGCTGCAAGGAGAAAACCATGTCGATGAGCGAACAGCTGGAGCTGGTCTCGGCCACCAAGAGTTTCGGTGGCTGGGTCAAGCGCTACAAGCATTACTCCCGGGCGCTGGATTGCGACATGATCTTCGCGATCTATCTGCCGCCCCAGGCTGAGGAGGATCGCGTGCCGCTGATGTGGTGGCTGTCGGGTCTGACCTGCACCGACGAGAATTTCATGCAGAAGGCCGGGGCGCTCGAGACCGCGGCCGAGCTGGGTATCGCGATCATCTGCCCGGACACCAGCCCGCGCGGACTGGACCTGCCCGGTGAGCACGACAGCTATGATTTCGGTTCCGGCGCGGGTTTCTACCTCAACGCCAAGCGCGAACCGTGGTCGAAGCATTATCGGATGTACGACTATGTCACCGAGGAACTCCCCTCGGTAGTGCGGCTGCACTTTCCGGTCAACGGTCGTGAATCGATCAGCGGTCACTCCATGGGTGGCCACGGTGCGCTGGTGCTGGCGTTGCGTCAGCCGGGGCGTTACGCCGCGGTATCGGCGTTCGCGCCGATCGTCAACCCGACCCAGGTGCCGTGGGGCCAGAAGGCGTTCGAGAACTATCTGGGCGAGGATATCGGCCTGCGCACTCAGTACGACGCCTGCGAACTGGTCGCCAAGGGGTCGTCGCGTCAGCCACTGTTCATCGACCAGGGCGAGGCTGACAACTTCCTCGAAGAACAGCTCAAGCCCGAGCGGCTGGAAGCGGTTTGCGAAGAGCACGATCATCCGCTGACCCTGCGCCGCCATCCCGGCTACGACCATAGCTATTTCTTCGTCGCCAGCTTCATCGACGAGCACCTGCGTTATCACGCTGAAAGGCTGCACGCCAAGCGCTGAGAACGCATCTGACGCGATAGGTCCGATGACGTTGACTCGCCTGAGTCCACACTTTCAGGCGAGTCGTCTTTCTTCCCCATGGAGTCGGCGACCGGTAATGCCCGGTGAGGCCGTTATCCGCCTATCTCTACTCTGTCTCTCCTGTCTCTCCCGCTTATCCGCTCCACCTGTCTGTTCTGCTTATCCGTTTCTCCCATCCATTCCTTCAATCTATGCTTGCTATCGATCGCCGATGGCGGTTGATGCATAGCATCCGTCGCTTACGGTCAAATCATTGCGTCTTAACTCGTCAGAGTAGAGGAGGAGTTCCATTCGATAACAAATCAAGGGAGACGCTTCATGAGTCATTCGAACATAAAACGCCACGTCCTCACCGCGGCGTTGCCGCTGACTCTCTTCGCTGCAGGCTCGGCGCAGGCCGATCTCGATACCGTGCGCTTCGGTGTGCCGCCGTGGCCGGGCGTGACGGTGAAGTCGGAAGTGGCAACGCAGATTCTCGAGGCCATGGGCTACCAGACCCAGCAGAACGAGCTGGCCGTCGGCGTCATTCTCAACGGGCTGGCCAACGACGACCTGGATGTTTATCTGGGCGGCTGGTATCCGATCGAGCAGGAGATGATCGATCCGCTGGTCGCCGACGGCAAGGTCGACAAGGTCGCCAAGAACATCAGCAACGCCAACTCGGGGCTGGTCGTTCCGGAATACGTTCATGAAGCGGGCGTCGACAGCGTCGCCGATCTCGACCGTTACAAGGATCGTTTCGACGGCGAGATCCAGGGCATCGAAGCGGGTACCGGCATCAATGACGCCATTCTCGGCGCGATCGACAAGGATGCGGCGGGGCTGGGCGACTGGCAGCTGCGGGAAAGTTCAACGGCCGCCATGCTGGCCTATGCCGATCAGAAAATCAGCGACAAGCAGTGGGTGACGTTCGTCGGCTGGGAACCGCACTGGATGAACGTCAGCTACGATCTTTACTATCTGAAGGATTCCGACGACAGCGGCACGGCGGATATTCTCAGCACGGTCTGGACCGTGGTCCCGTCTAGCCTCGAGGCGGAGGATGCCAATCTCTATCGTTTCCTCTCCCAATATCAGGTCGATATCGAGGCTCAGAACGACTGGGTCTACCAGTACAGTCATGAAGAGCGATCCGCCGACGAGGTCGCCAGCGAGTGGATTCGCGATCACTACGATATCGTGGCCCAGTGGCTGGACGGGGTGACGACAAAGGATGGCAAACCGGCCATCGATGCCGTCAAGGCGCAGCTGGATAGCTAATGACGGATGAATAGTCGAAGGCGGGCTGAAAGTTGAACCCGACCCGCATCTACGCTTCGCTGCCGAGCCGTCGTGCCAGCGCCTGGCAGAAATCCTGCCAGGCGGTCTGCATTGCCGGCAGTTCGGCGTGGCCATGCAGCGCGCCGTGTACCATGCCGGGCGCACGGCGGTAACCGACCGCAGCCCCCGCCTCTCGCCAGGCCAGAACGGCGCGCTCCAGCGGGAGGGTCAGCGGGTCGCGCTCGGCGGATAGCGCCTCGATGGCCAGGGTCGGAGGCCGCTCGGCTGGCACGTCTGGCAGGTGCGGTGTGGTCATCGTCCACAGCGACAGGACATCGGCGCGTGACAGCAGTGGCGCATCCTCACCCAGATTATCGAGCGTCGGCGTCCCCACCACCGGATAGATCAGGCCGAGCAGTCCTTTCCACTCGCTGGTATGGGCGACATCGATCGCCAGCCGTCCGCCGGCGCTGTCGCCAATCACCGCCACGGGCACCAGCGATTCGACCACGCTGCGGCAATCCGCCAGCGCCTCGATGTAGTTCGCTTCGGGCAGCAGCCGATAGTCGACGCTCACCACCTCGCGCCGCAGGCGTTCGGCCAGATCTGCGGTAATGCCGTGATGGCTATTCACCGAGCCCAGATTCCAGCCGCCACCGTGCAGGAAGACCACGCTACCCTCGGCGCGGCTAACCGGGAGGAAGCGTCGTACAGCGACACCGGCCAGACGCTCGTCGACGACCTGCATACCGGCCGGATCGGCGACTCGACGCCGTGCATGCAGCGCCTCGTACGCCTGACGTCTTGCCGACAGCGATTCATCGCCACTTTTGTCGGCCGGGCTGAATTCCCGGATGAAGTCTTCGATAGGCATGGAGCTTTCCTTGTCGATGTATCTTGGAGATAGACCTTTGAGATGGACCTGGCTATGGACCTTGGAAATGGACCTGGGAAAGGGTCCCGGGAAAGGGTCCCGGGAAATGGGCTTTAGAAAGGCCTTGGCGACAGTCTCTCCCACCGCGCTCCGCCGATAGGCCCAATCCCGTCATGCCCTTGTTATACTAGCCCCCCGTTCTCTCGACCATGAGCTCTCGTCCATGCCTTCCGGTTGGCTGCGCACGTCCCTACGCTACTTGCTGATCGCCATGGGCGCTTTCGTGGGGTTATCAATACTCCTGGTGCTGGTATTTCGCTTCGTGCCGGTATTCGGCTCGATGGTGATGCTCGAGCGCAAAGTCAGCTCATGGTTTGACGGCGACAATCTGGCCATCGAACAGCAGTGGGAGCCGTGGTCCAGACTTTCCGACAATGCCAAGGTGGCGGTGATGGCGGGGGAGGATCAGCGCTTCCCGGATCATTGGGGCTTCGATGTGTCGCAGATCAAGCGCTCGATCACGAGCTGGTCGGACGGTGGCGACTTGCGTGGCGCCAGCACCCTGAGCCAGCAGACCGCCCGGAATCTCTTTCTGTGGACGGGGCGCAGCTGGATTCGCAAGGGGTTGGAAGCGTGGTTCACGCTGCTGCTCGAAGCGCTATGGCCGAAGCAGCGCATTCTCGAGGTCTATCTCAACATCGCCGAGTGGGATACGGGCGTGTTCGGGCTGGAGGCCGCTGCGCAGCACTATTTCGGCACCTCTGCCGCCAATCTCAGCGTCTCCCAGGCCAGCCGGCTCGCGGCGATACTGCCCAACCCGCGGGGCTGGAGCGCTTCTCGGCCTTCCGCGCACGTCCAGCAGCGGTCGGCATGGATCCAGCGTCAGATGCGCAATCTCGGCGGTACCGATTTTCTTCAGCGGCTCGACTGATTCCATCGGCTGGCTCAATCATCTGCCCGGTCGGCCAGCACCGCGTCGCGTTTCTCCAGCAGGTGGCGCTCCATGAGGGCGCCGAGCACAGATCCATCACGCGCTTCCAGCGCGGCCATCATCTCGCGGTGTTCTTCCACCGCTCTGCGCCATTTGGCTTCCGAGCGATTGGAGGAGAGTCGCAGCGGGTGAAGGCGCCGATTGAGCGATAGATAGGTCTGGCGCAGGGCCTCGTTACGGGCGGCGCGATTGATCAGATCGTGAATGCGCTGGTTGGCACGGTAATATGCAGGCAGGTCGTGGCGCTGCCAGTATCCCAGCATCGTCTCGTGGGCATCGCGAACGTCGGCCAGCTCCTCCTCGGTGATGCGCAAGCATGCCAGCTCGCCCGAAAAACGCTCCAGCGCGCTCATCAACTCGAAGGTGTCGTGAATTTCCTGGTGCGTCATGCGGGTCACGAAGGTGCCGTAGTTGGGCGAGATCGTCACCAGTTTCTCGGCCGCCAGCACACGCAGCGCCTCTCTGAGTGGCGTGCGCGACACCGCCAGCCGATCGGCCAGCTCGCGCTCGTTGATGCGCTCGCCGGGTTTGAGATCACCTTCGGTAATCAGATCGTGCAGCCGCTCCACGATCTTGTCGTGAAGCGCAGCGCGCTGAATGCGCATCGGACGCACTGCCGTCTCGAGCGTGGTGTCATCGTCATTGAATGTCTGCATGCATTGAACCCTGATCGGTCTTCTCTACTTTCTATCGCAAGCGTTCGGCCCTGACTACTGCTCCATCGCAATCCATCGGCAGGAACTGGCGCCAGCGCCCTGTCGTATGACGGCCTTCGACCTATGTCGAGGTTTGTCGGCGGGCAATTATTCGGCATATTGCGTAATGAATGCAAAAAACCATTTGGGTGACAAACCACTTGGGTGACAGAAACCACTTGGGTGCTAAAACAACGTGAGGCGGCTCCCGCTTCACTCCTGGAGATGCCGCCATGCTCAATCTCGACCAACACCCCTCGGGCCGCCATTTTCTGCAGATACCCGGGCCGTCGCCGGTGCCGGATCGCATTCTTCGGGCGATGAGCCTGCCGACCATCGATCACCGCGGCCCCGAGTTCAGTGAGTTGGGTCTGAAGGTCATCGGTGGCATTCAGAAAATCTTCAAGACCGAACATCCGGTCATCATCTATCCCGCATCGGGCACCGGCGCCTGGGAAGCGGCGCTTTCCAATACCTTGAGTCCGGGGGACGCGGTATTGATGTTCGAGACCGGCCACTTCGCCTCGCTGTGGAAGCAGATGGCGCTGCGCCTCGGACTCGAGCCGGAATTCCTATCATTGCCGGCGTCGCAGAGCTGGCGCTACGGAGTGCAGCCGCAGCTCATCGAAGAGCGATTGCGCGAGGATCGCGAGCATCGGATCAAGGCGGTGTGCGTCGTGCACAACGAGACATCCACCGGCGTCACCAGCGACATCGCCGCCGTCCGCCGGGCCATCGATGCCGCCGGTCATCCGGCGCTGCTGGTGGTCGATACCATTTCGGGGCTGGCCAGTGCCGACTATCGCCACGACGAGTGGGGCGTCGATGTCACCGTTTCCGGCTCGCAGAAGGGGTTGATGCTGCCGCCGGGTATCAGCTTCAACGCGCTATCGCCCAAGGCGATCGAAGCCAGCCAGCGCTCCCTCATGCCCAAGAGCTTCTGGGCGTGGGACGAGATTCTCGCCGGCAACACCAACGGCTACTGGCCCTACACGCCGAGCACCAATCTGCTCTACGGTCTCAACGAGGCGCTGGACATGCTGCTGGAGGAGGGGCTGGACCAGGTCTTCGCCCGCCACGAGCGGTGGGGCGAGGGCGTCCGGCGCGCGGTCAATGCCTGGGGGTTGGAAATCCAGTGCCAGGAGCCCGCGCTCTACTCGCCGGTGCTGACGGGCGTGGTGATGCCGGAAGAGATCGACGCCGACGAGGTTCGTCGGACCATCTACGACCGGTTCGATCTGTCACTGGGGACGGGACTCGGCAAGGCCAAGGGGAAGATGTTCCGCATCGGCCATCTCGGCGACTGCAACGACCTGACCCTGATCGCCACTCTTGGCGGTTGCGAAGCCGGGCTCAAGCTCTGTGGCGTCGAGCTGTTCGGCAGCGGCGTACAGGCCGCGCTGGATTTCTTCGCCGACAATCCGGCGCCCGGCACGCCGGCGGCGCGCAAACTGGCGACGGCTGAATCGAAGGGTCACTCACAGGCCGGTGCCGTCCGCGCCTGACAGGAGATCGCCATGAGCGTGATGCCGAAAAGTCCGGTCGTGAGGCGGCCCAGACAAGCTGCCATGAGTGAGTTCGAGAGCCGGCTGCGTCGTGAGATCCAGGGCGAGGTGGCGTTCGACGCCGGATCGCGGGGACGCTATGCCACCGACGCCTCGATCTATCAGATCATGCCGCTGGGCGTGGTGGTGCCGAGAGACCAGCAGGACCTGACCCTCGCTCTGGATATCGCCCGGGACTTCGGCGCGCCGGTGCTGCCGCGAGGCGGTGGCACCAGTCAGTGCGGACAGACGGTCAACGAAGCGCTGGTGATCGACACCAGTCGCTGGTTGACCGGCATCGGCGAGCTCGACGTCGAGGCACGCACCGTCACGGTCGAGCCCGGCGTGGTGCTCGACCATCTCAACGCCTGGCTCAAGCCCTACGGGCTGTGGTTCCCGGTGGATGTTTCCACCTCGGCGCAGTGCACGCTCGGCGGGATGGCCGGCAACAACTCCTGCGGTTCGCGCTCGATCCGCTACGGCAACATGGTTCACAACGTGCTGGGCCTCGAGGCGACGCTGGCGGATGGCCGCGAGACGGTTTTCGGCCGCTTCGACGAGATCGCGCCCGGCTCGGCGCTGGCAGGGCTTGCCGGTTCGGTGTCGGCCATTATCCAGCGCGAGGCTGCGGCGATCCGTGAGCACTATCCCCAGGTGCTTCGGCGGGTCGGCGGCTACAATCTGGACCTGTTCGATTGCCGCAACCCGATTCCCTACGACGCTGAAAATCGAGCCAATTTCGCCCATCTGCTGATCGGCTCGGAAGGTACGCTGGCGTTCACCCGCCGGCTGACGCTCAAGCTGTCGCCGCTACCGGTGCACA
Source organism: Salinicola halophyticus (assembly GCF_003206695.1). GTDB lineage: Bacteria > Pseudomonadota > Gammaproteobacteria > Pseudomonadales > Halomonadaceae > Salinicola > Salinicola halophyticus. The sequence goes on from NZ_PZJN01000006.1 coordinate 501,132, forward strand.
AGGTGCTCGGCGTGGTCAATTTCCCGACCTTCTACCAGGCGATGGACATGACCCAGCACATCGTCGAGCTGGGCCCCGCCGCGGTGGAACTGGTCGATCGCACCATGATCGAGCTGGCGCTGGAGAATCCGGCCTTCCGACCGACGGTGGAGAAGTCGTTGATCGGTCGTCCTGATGCGCTGTTGCTGGTGGAGTTCGCCGGTGAGGATCAGGAATCGCAGCGCCGTCAGTTGAAAGCGCTCGAGACGCTGATGGGCGATCTGGGGCTGCCGGGTAGCGTGGTCGGGCTGGAATCGGGGAGCGAGCAGTCGGCGCTGTGGAACGTGCGCAAGGCCGGGCTCAACATCATGATGAGCATGAAGGGCGACGGCAAGCCGGTGTCGTTCATCGAGGACTGCGCCGTGCCGCTCGAGCATCTGGCCGAATACACCGAGCAGTTGACCGAGGTCTTTCATCGCCACGGCACCGAGGGTACCTGGTACGCCCACGCCAGTGTCGGCACGCTGCACGTACGCCCGATTCTCGACATGCGCCGCGGCGGTGCCGCCAAGATGCGCGCCATCGCCGAGGAGGCGTCCGCCCTGGTCCGGCGCTACAAAGGCGCCTACTCGGGAGAGCACGGCGACGGCATCTGCCGTGGCGAATGGGTCGCTTGGCAGTTCGGCGCCGAACTCAACGCCGCCTTCGGCGAGATCAAGCGGCTGTTCGATCCGGATAATCGCTTCAACCCCAACAAGATCGTCGACACGCCGAAGATGGACGACGCGCGGCTGTTCCGCTTTCCCGCCGACCACCAGATCATTCCTATAGCGACCGAGCTCGACTGGTCGGCCTGGAATGTGACCCGCGATCCGCTGAGTGGCGCTCTGGGCCAACCCGGTAGCGGCGGCGACCCCGCCCACGGCCTCGCCAAGGCCGTGGAGATGTGCAACAACAACGGCCACTGTCGCAAGTTCGACGCCGGTACCATGTGCCCCAGCTATCGGATCAGCCGCGACGAGCGACACCTGACGCGGGGGCGCGCCAATACTCTGCGGCTGGTGCTGGCGGGCAAGATCGGCGATCGGGGGCTGGCCAGCGACGAGGTGAGTGACGCGCTGGATCTGTGCGTCTCCTGCAAGGGCTGCAAGCGCGACTGTCCGACCGGCGTCGACATGGCCAAGTTCAAGATCGAAGCGCGTGCTGCGCGGGTGAAGGAGCACGGTTTGAGCTGGCGCGACAAGCTGGTATCCGAACTGCCGCGCTACGCGCCCTGGATGCGTCATATCGGCAAGTTGGCCGCACGTCTCGAACGCGTTTCCTGGCTGGGCGGGCGTGGCAAGCGCTGGCTGGGTTTCGCCGAGATGCGTTCGCTTCCGGTTTTCAGCGGAGATTATCTGAGGACGGCTAGCGCTGAGACTCATCACCCGGCAGCAAACCCAACGGGTGAGGTGCTGCTGTTCGTCGATACCTTCAACAACTACTTCGAGGCGGACAACGCGCGGGCCGCACGGCGCGTGCTGGAAGCGGCCGGCTATCGGGTGCATTTCAATGTTCGCGACGGCCAGAGGCCGCTCTGTTGCGGGCGCACCTATCTAGCCGCGGGGCGCGTCGATCGGGCCAAGGAAGAAGCACGCCGCACCCTCGAGACCCTGATGCCCTATGTCGAACGCGGCGTCAAAATCGTCGGGCTCGAACCCTCGTGTCTGCTCACGCTGCGCGACGAGTTTCTGCACTTTGGTTTTGGTAAGGAGGGTTTTGGTAAGGAGAGTTTCGGTGAAGACGCCACTCGGCTGGCGGGGGCTTCCATGCTGTTCGAGGAGTTCCTGGTGGCGGAAAAACAGGCCGGGCGACTGAACCTGGCACTCAAGCCGCTGACGGTTTCTCGAGCCAAGGTTCACGGCCACTGTCATCAGAAGGCGTTCGATGCCTTCACCCCGGTGATGACCGTACTGAACTGGATCCCCGAGCTCGACGTCGAGGCGATCGTTTCGTCCTGCTGCGGGATGGCCGGGAGTTTCGGTTACGAGGCGGAGCATGTCGAGGCATCTCGCCAGATGGCCGAGCTTTCGCTATTGCCGGCGGTGCGCGAGGCCGGGGAAGACGCCTGGATCGTGGCCGACGGCACCAGCTGCCGTCATCAGATTCTCGACGGGGCCGGGCGGGAAGCCTTGCACGTGGCGAAGGTGCTGGAGGCCGCGCTCGTCTCGTAGGTCCTGAGCTTTCAGCTCCCGGGCGCTATGCTGGCTCGTTGCCGGTAAACAGATGGAGTTAGCTCCTTTCGAGGCCTGACGAGAAATCTCGTCAGGCCTTTTTTGCTGGTGGCAACCCGCTGTCCGGGAATGGAATTTCGCCGAGGTGATGACTAACCTCGGAATATTGAACACCCAACCGTGCGTCGTCGCGACGGCTGGCCATTGGTGTCATCACGTCGCTATCGCTCGCCATCATGCTTGCCACAACAACTACAGCTCAAAGCGAACGAACTCATGGAAGACCTACAATTCTGGGATTTTGCCGTCATCGCGGCCTATTTCGTGATCGTCACCTTCATCGGTTACAAGACTGCGCGAGGCAAGACGACGCCGGAAGAGCTGTTCCTGGCGGGAAGGAGTCTGGGCCCGATGGCGATCGGCTTCTCGCTGTTCGCCTCCAATATCTCCTCGGATACGCTGATCGGTCTGCCGGGCGCCGCCTACCAGCACGGAATCTCCGCCGCCAACTACGAATGGATGGCGGGCGTGGTGCTGATGTTCACGGCGATCTTCGTGCTGCCGGTGCTGATGCGAGCCCGGGTCACCACGATGCCGGAACTGATGGAGCGACGCTTCGATTCGCGGCTGCGCAAGTATCTTTCCGTCATCACGCTGTTCCTGTCGATCATCCTCGATACCGCCGGCACGCTCTATGCCGGCGGGCTGATCGTGACCACGTTCATCCCCGGCACCAATCTGTGGGAAGTCTGTGCGCTGCTGGCGCTGTTCACCAGCATCTACACGGCCTTCGGCGGGCTGCGCGCGGTGGTCTACACGGACGTGATGCAGGCTTGCGTGCTGATCGGCGGGTCGGCGGCGATGACCTGGATCATTTTCGGTCATTTCGATCACAGCTGGGCCAACGTCAAGGAGGCGGTCAGCCCGGAAAGGCTATCGCTGATTCGACCGCTGGACGACCCCAGCGTCCCGTGGCTGGGGTTGATCACCGGGGTGCCGATCGTCGGTTTCTACTACTGGTCGATGAATCAGTACGTGGTCCAGCGTCTGCTCGGCGCGCGCAACATCCAGGCCGCGGGGCGGGCCTCGGTATTCGCCGCCGCGCTGAAGCTATTGCCGATTTTCATCATGACGATCCCCGGCGCGATGGTGATACCGCTGTTGCCGGGGCTGGATCATCCCGATCAGGTCTATCCAAAGATGGTGCAGGAGTTCACGCCCACCGGGCTCACGGGCCTGATTCTGGCGGGCCTGATCGCGGCGCTGATGTCGACGCTCTCCTCGACGCTCAACTCCTCCGCGACGCTGCTGACGCTGGATTTCATCAAGCCGGCCAAGCCGAATCTGACCGATGCCCAGCTGGCCAAATGGGGGCGTATCTGCACCTTCATTCTGGCGGCGATCGCGGCATCCTGGGGGCCAATGATCCAGTACTTTTCCGGCCTCTGGGCGTACCTGCAGCAGGTGTTCGCGTTCGTCGCCTCGCCATTGGTGGCGACCTTCCTGATGGGGCTGTGGGTCAAGTCGCTGGGCTCGTCGGCGGCGCTGCGTGGTCTGGCCAGTGGTCATATTCTCAGCGCGATACTGTTCGTGCTGGTGGAGACCGGCGTGCTGCCGATTCACTTCACCATCATCGGCGGCATCCTGTTCGCGGCGACCGCGCTATTCACCTGGCTCTGGATGGTCCGGCTTGGCAGCAGCGATCGGCCGGATAGCAAGGATGCGAAGATCGCCGTCATGGCCAAAGAGGGATTGGAGCGGGTGCCGCGCGATGTCATGATCGGCATCGCCATCGTCTCGCTGCTTACCGCGATCATCGTCTATCTGCTGCGATGAGCAAGCCGCTCTCATCTCAAGGCTGTTTTTCACAAGGACCTGTCATGGATACCCTTCGTCTCGCGATCGTGGGTTACGGCAAGATCGCCAACGCTCAGCATCATCCGGCCATCGACAACGACGCCGGCTGCCGGTTGGTCGCGGTCGCGAGTCCCAACGCCTCTGTTCCCGAGGTCGCGAACTTCGATAGCCTCGAAGCGCTGCTCGATCGGGGGCCCGAGATCGATGCGGTCTCGCTGTGCACTCCCGCCGGCGTGCGCTCGTCGCAGGCGCGACTGGCCATGGCCCATGGCAAGCACGTGATGCTCGAGAAACCGCCCGGCGCGACGCTGGCGGAGATCGAAACCCTGCGCGAAGACGCCGAGCGCCACGGCGTCACGCTGTTCGCATCCTGGCACTCCCGGCATGCCCACTGTGTCGATTCGGCACGACAGTGGCTGGCGGAACGCGAGATCCGGCGTGTCGACATCGAGTGGAAGGAAGACGTTCGCGTCTGGCATCCGGGGCAGGCCTGGATCTGGCAACCGGGCGGCATGGGGGTGTTCGATCCGGGTATCAACGCGCTGTCGATCGTGACCGAGATCCTGCCGCGTCCGTTCCACCTGACCGATGCCCAGCTGCAGGTGCCCGGCAATTGCCAGACGCCGATCGCGGCATCGCTGGATTTCGTCGACGGCGACGACGTGCCGATCCATGCCGAGTTCGATTTTCGACAGCAGGGCACGCCGCCGATCTGGAATATTCACGTCGAGACAGACGAAGGGCGCTTGACCCTGGAAGCGGGCGGCAGCCGGTTGCTGATCGACGGCGAGCTGCGCGAAGAAGGCCCTGATGCGGAGTACGCCGGCCTCTACCAGCGCTTTGCCACGTTGATCGCCGAGGGCCGTTCCGATGTCGATGTCAGCCCGTTCCGCCATGTCGCCGACGCGCTGATGCTGGGCTATCGACACACCGTCGAGGACTTCGTCGAGTAGATGCCAGCTACGAGATACGAGCTGAGAGCTACGAGCCGAAACTCCGAACCAAAACGCTAGCGTTATCGCGCTGGCATTTTGCGTATTGAGGCCGGCATTCTGCTTTTCGAAGCTCGAAGCTCGAAGCTCGAAGCTCGAAGCTCGAAGCTCGCAGCTCGCAGCTCGCAGCTCGCAGCTCGCGGCTCGCAGCTTCAGCCGGTCATTGCTTGGGGCAGATACAGCACGATCTCCGGGAACGCCCGCATCACCACGATCGCGAACAGCATCAGCAGGAAGAACGGCAGCGTGGCCTTGGCAATGGTGAAGATATTCTTGCCGGTGAGCCCCTGGATCACGAACAGGTTGAAGCCCACCGGGGGGGTGATCTGCGAGATCTCCACCACGATCACCAGGTAGATGCCGAACCAGATTGGGTCGATGCCGGCGGCGTTGATCAGCGGCATGATGATCGAGGTCACCAGCAGAATCAGCGAGATCCCGTCGAGGAAGCAGCCCAGCACCAGCAGGAACAGCGTCAGCATCACCAGCAGCACGTTGGGCGAGAGCCCCATGGCGGCGATGGCGCTGGCCAGTTGCGTCGGCAACTGGGTGAAGCTCATGGCGGACGACAGGAACGAGGCGCCGGCGATGATGAAGGCGATCATGCATGAGGTGCGCAGCCCGGCGAACATCGACTCCAGGAAGATCGACTTGTCGAAATGGCCGTTGAAACGCGCGATCACCATCGACAGCACCACGCCCACCGCGGCCGCCTCGGTGGGGGAGGCAACGCCGCCGTAGATACTGCCGAGAATGCCACCGATCAGCACCAGCAGCGGAATCAGGCGCCAGCTGTTTCTGACCTTGTCGAGAAACGGCATCGGCGTTTCGGCATGACCCGCGCCGCCATTCCTGCCGGCGGTCAGTGACCAGATCACCAGGTAGATCATGAACAGCGCCAGCAGCAGCAGGCCGGGGCCGACGCCCGCCATGAACAGGCGCGAGATCGACTGCTCGGTGACCACGCCATAGACGATCATCATGATCGACGGCGGGATCAGCAGGCCCAGGGTGGAGGCGCTGGCCAGCGTGCCGATCGCCAGTGTTTCGCTGTAGCCTCGACGCTCGAGTTCGGGCAGCGTCATCTTGCCGACGGTGGCACAGGTTGCGGCAGAGGAGCCGCAGACGGCTGCGAACAGTCCACTTCCGATGATATTGGAGTGCAGCAGCCGACCGGGCAGACGGTTGAGCCAGGGCGACAGCGCGCGGAACATGTTGTCGGCGAGCCCGGAGCGGAACAGGATTTCGCCCATCCACACGAACATCGGCAGAGCGGTCAGATCCCAGCCATAGCTGGCGCCCCAGAAGTCGGAGGCGAGAATGGGGCCGACCTCGAAGCTCGTAAAAAAGGTCAGCGCGATCCAGCCGGTGCCGAGCAGGGCGAAGGCGATCCACACGCCGCCGCCGAGCAGAATCGCCAGGGTAAAGAGCGTTGCAAGACTGAGCGTGAGCACGAGTCGAATCCTCGGTTCAGGGAAGCACCGTATAAATGTCTGCGCGGGCGAAGTGCTGCGTTACGCGGTGCTGGAAGACTCGCCTAACCCTAAGTTATGTCTCGTCTTCTGCGCTCCGTGCGCCTTGCTCTTCATCCCGCTCGCCGATTTATTCAGCGCTTCCTCGCTGTTTGGTTGTTGGAGCGAAACGTTACTCGCCGCCGAAGCTGTCGTTGTCGCCGGGAGCCACGTAGCGCGACGGCGCCGTCACGGCCTGTCTCAGCGTGCTCGCCAGCGCTTCCAGAATGGCCAGACACAGCAGCGCGAGGCCGACGACCAGGACGGTCTGGGGGATCCATAGCGGAATCGCCATCAGTCCCGAGGAGACGTCACCGTAATCGAGGCTTTCGCGAATCAGCCCGATCACCTGCCAGCTGAGCAACGCGCTGAGCGCCAGGGCGATCGCCAGACACGCCACTTCGCACCAGACTCGGATCGCCGCCGGCAGGCGGGCGATGACCAGCGTGACGCGAATGTGGGCGTAGTGGGTGAAGGTGTAGGCGAGGCTCAGGAAGGTGGCGCCGACCAGCAGGTAGGAAGCGATCTCCGAGAGGCCGCTGATCTCGTAACCGAGACGGCCGGCCCCGACCAGCACCAGTACCGCATCGAGGCAGCGCAGCAGTACCTGGAAAGTGACCATGGCACAGATGGCGAGCATGCAGGCGGCGGCGCCCCAGGCGCCCAGCCGGTAGAGCGGATCGAGTTTGAAGGTCATGAAGACTCACCGGGTGTGAGTGAAGGAACCCCGACAGCCGAATGACCCGCGCCGGGCGGGCCATTCGAACGGTGTCACTGGCTCTGCTGGGACTGCAGCTTGCGGTAGCGGTCGACCAGCTGCTTGGCCTGATCGCCGGCACGTGACTGCCAGTCCTCGAACAGCTTCTGGCCGGCGGCTTTCAGCTGCTGCTGGAGGGCATCACTGGGCTCGCTCACGGTTACCCCATGGGATTCGAGGGCCTTGGCGCTCTCCGCGGCGTCTTCCTTGCTCAGTTGCCAGCCACGCTGTTCGGCCTTGGCGGCGGCATCGAGAATCGCTTTCTGGGTGGCCTCGTCGAGGCGGTCGAAAGCGCGCTTGTTGACGAAGACGATGTTCTTCGGCAACCACAGGTTGGCATCGCTGTAGTTCGACACGTAATCCCACGCCGACATCGACTTGCCGGTGGAAACCGAGGTGATCATGGCGTCAACGCGGCCGGTACTGAACGCGGTGGGGATATCCGCTTCTTCGGTCTGGGTCGGGATGCCGTCCAGGTTCTCGACGAAGCGCTGGGTATTGATGTTCGGCGCGCGAACGCGCAGGCCCTCGAACTGGGAAGCATCGGTCAGCTCGAAGTCGGTGTAGATGCCCTGCGCCGGCCACGGCACGGCGTACAGCGGCATCAGCCCCTCCTTGGCGAAGAGTTCGGTGATGATCGGCTTGGAGGCCTGCCACAGATCGTAGGCATCGGCGTAGCTGCCGGCCAGACCGGGCAGGGTATCGACTTCGTAGATCGGCGATTCGTTGGAGAGCGTGGAGAGAAAGATCTCCCCGGCCTGAACGGTGCCGCGACGCACGGATGGCTTGATCTCGGCGTGGCTGATCAGCGAGCCGCCGCTGTGCACGGTGATGGTCAGCTCGCCATCGGTCGCTTCGCCGACATCCTTGGCGAACTGCTTAGTGTTCTGGGTGTGGAAGCTGGCATCGCCGTAGGGAGAGGCGAGATTCCACTGGTCGGCGAGTGCCGGGGTGGCGGCGGTGAGCGAACCCGCCATGGCGATCGTCAACAAGGAAAGATGGGAAGTGCGCATCGTGGGATTCCGTTTGTTATTGAGAAGGTCATGCACGCTGCTGGTTATCCTGCATTCTTCAAGTAGGCCGGCGATGCGGTCAAATCGTTAATTCTTATCCGAACTATCGGGCCAGACTTTCACCTCCCCCTGGGGCTCGTCATCGGCATGATCCCTGGCATAGCGAGCGGCACAGTCCTGGGCGAGCTGAGTAACGCCCCGACAGAAGTTCGGATAGCTGCTGGTTCGCCAGATCGCGTCGTAGTACATCGCCGGCAGCGGGGTAGGCAATGCCAGCCGCAACAGCTCGCCTCGCTGGCACGCATCCGACACCGTGGAGACGGGAAGCGAGCCGACCCCCACACCGTCGATGGTCATGCGGGCGATGGTCATCAACGTCGTGGCGCAGTGGATCTTGGGGTCGTCGATACCCAGCTCGGCGAGGTAGGTTACGAGTTCGCCATAGGGGCGAGCCAGCTTGCTGAACGAGACGAACGGAAGGCGGGATAGCGCGGCCGTGCCGCCGTGGTGCAACCGCTCGGCATGTTGCGGCGCCACGAACAAACCCATCTCGTAGGTCGCCAGCGGCAGCTGCGTCACCGACAGCCCCGGCGCAACGCCATCCATGGCGAAGATCATGTCGAGATCGTTGTTCGCCAGGCGCTGTTGAAGCGCCGGCGAGATGTCCACGGTGAGCTCGATGGTCAACTGCGGATGCCGCTCGGCCAGCTGGGTCAGGAAGGTACTGAACCAGCTGTGGGCGATGGTCTCGATCACGCCGAGGCGTAGCGTGCCGGAGAAATCCTCCTGGTTCTGAAATAGCTGCAACGCTTCCTCGCGACTGTCCAGCAGGCGTTCGGCGTGGGCGTAGAACTCGCGACCGCGCAGCGTGGGCTGCACAGGCCGTGCGCTGCGGTCGAGCAACGACTCCCCGACCACGGCCTCCAGCCGGGTGATGCGATCCGAGATCGAGGGCTGGGTCAGATGCAGCCGCGCTGCCACCTTGCGAAACGAACCCAGCCTGACGATCCAGACGAACGCTTCGAGCTCCTTGAAATCGAACATCTCGGATTCTCGCTATGCAGTCGACAGGGGATAGACGATTCTTCGGCGCGGCGACGTGGACGTCAACTCTTCAGAGAGTGCCGGCTGGCGTCAAAGTCCGCAGAATGAAAGATTGCGCCGATACTGCGCATCGTGAAAAACGATTGGACCCTGTCGCTGGCGGTTTCTTACAGTGCCTTCAGGCTTTACTGCGGCACTGCTTTCTACGACAGCGATACGAGCTGCGACAACGATACGAGCTACGACAACGATACGAGCTACGACAACGATACGAGCAACAACAACGATACGAGGTAATGCGAATGCGCGTGCCCCTGCTCAACTGCGACATGGGTGAGAGTTTCGGCAACTGGGCGCTGGGTCTCGACGATCAGGCGATGCCTTTCGTCGACTGCGCCAATATCGCCTGCGGCTTTCACGCCTCCGATCCCGATGTGATGCGCAAGACCGTGGCGATGGCGGTTGCCAACGGGGTGCGTATCGGTGCGCATCCCGGCTACCCCGATCTGATGGGGTTCGGCCGTCGCTCGATGGCCTGCTCGGCGCAGGAAGTCGAAAACCTGATGCTCTATCAGATCGGTGCGCTGGAAGCGTTCTGCCGCGCCGAAGGCACCCGGATCAGCTACGTCAAGCCGCACGGGGCGCTCTACAACGATATGGCCAGCGACTTCGACCTGCTGCGAGCGGCAATGCAGGCGGTGGTCAAATACGATCGCGACCTGCCGCTGCTGGTGATGTCGACCGCCAATCCCGAGCCGGTACGCGAGCTCGCCTCGGCCATGGGCGTGACGCTGTGGTTCGAGACCTTCGCCGACCGCGCCTACGATGCCCAAGGCCACCTGATGTCGCGGCGTCTGCCGGGGGCGGTGCATCACGATCGCGGTGCCATCGTCGATCAGGCCGTGGCGCTGGCCAAGGGCGAGGCGTTGACCGCGAGTGACGGCAGCAAGCTGCATCTGCCGGCGGATACGCTCTGCGTTCATGGAGACAACGCCGAGTCGGTAGCGGCAGTCAAGGCCATTCGCGAAGCCTTTCAGCAGTTGAGCGACGCATGAGCCAGTCGCTATCTCCCCGGCTCGAAACGGTGGGCATGGACGCGCTGATGGTGAGACTGTTCGACGCCATCGACGAGGCGCACATGCCGTGGATACTGGCGGCCGATAGCGCGCTACGTGAGCGCCTCGGCGAGGCCCTGATCGACCTGGTGCCGTCCTATACCACGCTGCTCGTTCATTACGACGTCGCCCTGCTCTCCCAGATCGAGGCCAGGAAGCTGATTCAGGACGCCTTGCAAGGCTTGAAGCCGGCGTCGAACGAGGCCGGGCGGGAGCACCGTATTCCGGTGTGGTACGACGACAGCGTCGGTCCGGAGCTCTCCCGCATTGCCGAGCGCCTGGGTGTCGATACGGATGATGTCGTGCGTCGGCATACGGGGCGCGACTACTGTGCCTTCGCGCTCGGTTTCGCCCCCGGCTATGCCTTCATGGGTCTGGTCGAGGAAGCGCTGGGGACGCCGCGATTGAAAACGCCGCGTCAGCGAGTTCCCGCCGGCAGCGTCGGCATTGCCGAGCGTCAGACCGCCATCTATCCGATGCGCTCGCCGGGCGGCTGGAACATCCTCGGTCGTACCGCCATCAAGCTGTTCGATCGCGAGCGCGACGAGATCAGCCTGTTCCGCCCCGGCGATCGCGTGCGTTTCGAGCCGATCAGTCGCGAAGCCTTTATCGAACAGGGCGGCGATACCACGCCGCTGGAGGAGCGCTGATGGCGACGCGGACAAGTACGCAGAACGTCACGACCACCGTGGCGCAGAACGCTGGGCAAACCAGGCCGACGTCACTGGTCGTCGAGCGTACGGGGCCGCTGGCCCTGGTCGAGGACGCGGGTCGCTTCGGCTGCCGCCATCTGGGAGTGACGCAGGGCGGAGCGCTGGATTGGATCTCGTTGGGCTGGGCCAACTGGCTGCTGGGCAATGCGCCCGATGCTGCCGGCATCGAGATCGCCATCGGCGGCCTGGCGCTGAAAGCGGAGCAGACGATTCGGTTGGCCATCGCGGGTGCCGATCTGGGCGCCACGCGGGACGGCGAGCCGCTGGATGCCAACGTCAGCTTCACGCTCGAACAGGGCCAGGTGCTCGCTTTCGATCAGCCGAGGGCGGGCCTGCGTGCTTATCTGGCGCTGCCGGGCGGGATCGACGCCGAGCCTTTCATGGGTAGCCTGTCGACGGTGGCCCGCGAGCAGCTGGGCGGGCTGGATGGCCGGGGCGGGGGGCTTCAGATCGGTGATCGACTATCGGCCGCCGGCCATGCCGCAGAGATTCGTGACATGCCTTCGGTGCCGCCCATGCCGCGGGACGAGGCCGTGCTGGAGCTGGTAACCGGCGCGCAGATCGCGCATTTCGAGGGTGCCAGTCTGTTCGCCGCCTTCAACCAGGCCTGGCAGGTGGATAGCCGCGCCGACCGCATGGGCGTTCGGCTGACCGGCCCGGAACTGCGATGCCAGCTGGGGGGAATGATATCCGAAGGCATCCCGCTCGGTGCCGTTCAGGTGCCGCCGGACGGGCAGCCGATCATCCTGCTGAACGATCGCCAGACCATCGGCGGCTACCCGCGGCTGGGGGCGCTGTCGCCGATCGCCTGCGCGCAACTGGGGCAGTGCGCCCCCGGCACCACGATCAGGCTCTCGCCGGTAACGCCCCATCAGGCACGAACGCGCTATCTGCGCCAGCTCGCGCTGTGGCGTTAGCCGCGAATCAGCGCAAGCCGGTTCGGCCTGGCGCCGGAGGACGCTCGCCCTGGCGAGCGTTGGGCGGTTCGCCGCTCCCGGCGATCAGTCATCGCCAGCCTGACGCATCGGCATCCGGTCGATGGTGGCGTAGATCGACTGCAGATCGACATCGCCTCGTTGCTGAACCTTCTTGCCGCCGTCCTTGCCCACCAGAATCGTCGTCACGCCCTGATCGGGACTGACGCCCAGCGCCTCGAGCAGCGCCCGGGTCTCGTAGGGCGTCATCGGCTGGCCGTGGCGATTGCCGCTGTCGCCTTCGACCGTGTAGAGCAGCATGTCACGGTCGGCGAACTGATCCTGCGTCGCCTCGAGCTGCTGGCGCAGATGCCGATAAGCCGGTTGCTCGGCATCCGGCGTCACCACGATCAGCGGGCGGAAGTTCCACTTGTCGGTGATCAGCGGATTGGCGGCATCCTTGCCGCCGGCTGACTGGGCCTCGGCCGCTGTCGCAAACACGGCGCTCGCCGTGAAGAAGGCTCCCGCCACTAGTGCACCGGTCATCAACCAACGTTTCATGAGCGTCTCCAGAGTGTCGTTTACGCGTACTGTAGACCCTGTGATCCATGAAGGGGAGAAGGATTCATGGCGGGCCGGCGGGTCTGAAGGCGCCAATGTAAAAAGGAAATAAAATATCCTCATTGAAAATTAATTTGCCGTCAGTGAAGCATAGGCATAATCTCAATCATCCGAAGCAGAGGGATAGGTCATGGCCGATCACGAAGGTTTCGACACTCCCCCGACGTCAGTTGCCGCCTTGCAGGCGATGGCAATCGCCGCAAGGCGGGGAGAGGCACAGGCACCCAGGCTGACCCCCGGTGGGCTCAAGCTACTGGAGCAATTGCTGGCCGCACCGGAGCTGGCGGCGACGCTCAGCATCTCGGCGCTGGCGGATGAGCATGGCGTCAATGCTTCCAGCCTGACACGCCTGGCGCACGCCCTGGGGCTGGCCGGGTTCAAGACGTTTCAGGCGCTGTTTCGTGCCGATGCCACCAGTGGGGCGTTCTACTCGACCCGCGCCGAACGCCTGCTCGACTTGGGCCAGATTCCCAAGGATGGCCAGCATCCGATCCAGCAGCAGGCGCTTTGGCAGGAGGAAATGGGCAACCTCTCGCGAACTGCCGAAGGGCTCGACGAGGCAATGCTCGCGGGTGCCGCCCGCGCCCTGATCGAGGCACGCCGAGTTCACGTGGTCGGCCAGCGTGCCTGCTTCGCGGGGGCGCACTATCTCTCCTACTACTTGAGCTATCTGCGCAGCGACGTGCGGTTGATCGATTCGGTGGGTGGTATCAATCTCGAGGCCGCGCGCGAGCTGGGGCCGGGTGATCTGGTGGTGGGCGTCAGCTATCGGCCGGAAACCCGAGTCAGTGTCGATTACTGCCAGCAGGCACTCGAACAGGGCGCGCAGCTGCTCGCATTGACCAATCATCCCGCCGCTCGTCTCGCCACCATGACCGAGATGACGCTGCTGGCGTCCGCCGAAGGCCCGTTCTTCTTCAATCCCATGAGCAGCCTGTTCGTGGTGATCGAAATGCTGTTGTCCCACATGGCCCACGACATGGGCGGCGACGCCGTCTCGTCGATCCGTCGCCGTGAAGCCTTGATCGCTCGTTGGCAGATCGAATGACCGAGCTGCCTTGATACGCCGACCACAATACGCCCACTACACCAGGAATCCCGCTGACATGACCGCTCGCTTGGGGCTCGCCACCGCCCTGTTGAATCACGCCTACGCCGACGACATCAACGCCACGCCGGCTTCCGATACCCTGTTGATCAACGAACAGTCGAGATGGCTGGAATCTCGCGGTGAGCGAGTCATCAAGTTCGGCTTCGGCCAGTCGCCGTTTCCGGTCTACGGCCCGGCGGTCGAGGCGCTCGCCGCTCATGCCGATCACAAAGCCTATCTACCCGTACAGGGCTTGCCCGCGTTGCGGGAGCGAGTCGCCACTTTCCATAGTGAAATGGACGGCATTGCATGGAATGCCTCGCGGGTATTGATCGGCCCCGGTAGCAAGCTGCTGCTGTTCGCCCTGATCAAGGCGCTGCCGGCGGCAGAAATTCTGATTCCTGCACCGGCCTGGGTCTCCTATGCACCTCAGGCGCGTCTGGCAGGACAGACGCCGATCAAGCTGGCGGCGGACTTCGACACACGCTGGCAGATCACGCCGGAGCAGTTGGAGGCGCACTGCCTTGAAGGCGGCGATAGCACGCGGCTGTTGATACTCAATGCGCCCGGCAATCCCACTGGTTTATCGCCCGATGCCGAGACGCAGCGGGCGCTGGCAGAGGTGGCGCGGCGTCACGGCGTGATCGTGCTGGCCGACGAGATCTACGGCCCGTTGGACCATAGTGGTGCCCACCGCGCCTTCGCGCGCGACTACCCCGAGGGCACGGTGACGACCAGCGGGCTGTCGAAATGGTGCGGCGCCGGCGGGTGGCGGCTGGGGGTGATGCACGCGCCCGAGGCGCTGGGAGACGAGATCTTCGCGCGGCTGCTGGGGATCGCCTCGGAGACCTGGTCGAGCGTAACCAGCCCCGTTCAGGAAGCGGCTTGCGTGGCCTATCGGGTCACGCCCAAGTTGACCGAATATCTCGATCGCCAGCGGGCATGGCTTAGCCTGATTGGTCACTGGTGTGCGACCCAGCTGCAGTCGGCGGATATCCGCGTGCACCTTCCCGACGGGGGCTTCTATCTGTTCCCCGATTTCGACGCGTATCGAGAGACGCTAGCTCGGCGCGGTATCACCACCAGCGCCGAGCTGACCGCGCGGTTGCTGGCGGAAACCGGCGTGGCATTGCTACCGGGTAGCGCGTTCGGGTGTGATCCGGCTCAGCTCACGGCTCGTCTGGCCTATGTCGATTTCGATGGCCAGGCGCTGTTGCCGCATCCGCCGCAGCGTCACGAGCAGCCGATGGCGCTACCGGCGCTGGAGCGAGTGCGTCTCGGCATACGATCGATCATCGACTGGCTGGGCTAAGTTTCAAAAGGGCTGAGCTTCAAAAGGGCTGAGCTTCAAGGGGCTGGCTCGAGGCTGAATTCGTGGGCATTTTTGATTGTGCGCTTTTCTTAAGGCAACATTAAATTGCCAGGTGATACATTTTTCCGGGAACTCCCCGCGCTACGGGGTATCACAACTGGGCACACGCAAAAATCGAGAACACTTGGAGGTATTCATGCAAAGGATCACTGCAATCATCGCGGCAGCTCTGATGACGACAGGTATGGCCAGTACTGCGGCTATGGCACAGGACAACGCGAACAGTGCTCCGCAGTCTCAGTCTCAGGCGGCCGCCAAGAATTTTTCTGATGAAGAGTTGCAGCAGTTCGCTGACGCTTCTCAGGAAATCGCTTCGATTTCCCAGAATTATACCCAGAAGCTGCAGAATGCATCCGATGAGGGCGATCAGCAGGAGATTCGCCAGCAGGCCAACGACGAGATGGTCGAGGCGGTCAAGGATAGCGGTATGGATGTGGAGAAGTTCAACTCCATCGGTCAGGCCGTTCAGCAGGATCCGCAGCTGATGCAACGCGTGAAGGGCATGGTTCAGCAGCCCCAGCAGTAAACGCGCCATGATGGCGGCCCTGGACGTTTGATCATGTAATTCTCAGTGCCCGGGCCGCCCAAACAAAAACCGCCGACATCGAGTCGGCGGTTTTTTTATGCCACTACTTCAATGTACTACGTGATCAGTTGTTATCGATCGCGTCGCTGGCATCGTCCAGAAGGTTGGACGTGGCAGATTTGGTGTCGTGCCAAGCGCTGGATGCACCCTGCTTGGTGTTTTCCCATGCGTCGGCAGCCTGCTTCCTGGCCTGATTCCACCAGTCATTGTCGTACTCGGGCTGCTGCTTCAGCTCGTCCTTGTCCATGTCGACCACGACACGATATTCGATATCGTCGAGGTCGTCGTTATGCTGGGTTTCGACCGTGAAGTCACCTTTCTTGACCACGAAATCCTTGTCGCCCATGTCGAGGACGCCACCGGCTTCGACGACCAGCGCCTGCACGCTCATGTCTTCGCCGAGCAGGATGTCTTCGACATCACCGACATCGTCGTCTTTCTGACCGGAGAGATAGACATCTGCATCCATCAGTTCATCGGCGGAGTAGAGACCTTGGCGGCTCTGCGAATCCTGATCGTCCTGAGCCATAGCGGCCTGGGACATCATTACGCTGCTGGCTGCCAGCGTGACCACGCCGAGTGTCTGCTTCCATGACAGGTTTTGCATCGAAATCTCCTTGCCTTGCGGCTTTTGCGTACAACTCTCTGTAATCTCATGAATTTCTAAAGATTACACATTTGTAATGTAGTTGTTCGCTCGGCTTTTGCAAGCGGCCATGACGAGCCGCTACAGCATGAAGGCCAGTTCCAGCGGCAGGTAGATGAAGGCCAGTAATGTCGAGCAAAAGACCAAGCTCGCGACATATTCGGGTTCGCGGCGGGAGCGTTGGGCGAAGAGATAGTTGTAGACGGCGACCGGCATGCTCATCTGAAGTGCCACTGCGCTGGCCGCCACTGGCGGCAACCCCAGCCAGTAAGCGATGCCGAAGGAGAGGCCCAGGGCGATGGGCACGCGACACAGCGTGAACAGGAAGCCGGAAGAGAGATTGCGCGCCTGCATGCTCGCCAGCGATACGCCGAGCGTGATCAGCATCAGCGGAATCGTCAGGCCGGACAGCAGATGCACGGTGTTGCCGAGCCACATCGGCAGGTGAATGCCGGACAGCAGCAGCGTCAACGCGATGGCGATACTGTACAGCGTGGGATTGCGTACCAGCGCCTTCCAGGGATTGCCGCGCGTGGCCATCATCATGCCGACGGTGAATTGAATCAGGGCGTTGGCGACCCAGGCCGTCATGGCGTAGGTGAAGCCGATATGGCCAAACGCGTAGAGCGACACGGGAAGCCCCATGTTGCCGGCGTTGGGATACATCATCGGCGAGATGATGACTTGCCAGGGCTTGCCTAGCAGTCTGGCAACGCCGAAGCTCGCCAGCGCCATGCCGGCGAGCACCAGAAACGTGGTGGCGAGCGTGCGTCCGAAGATATCGGGGTCGACCTCGGCGTTGGCCAGAGAAGCCAGCACCAGCGCCGGGGTACCGATGTTGAACACCAGTTTGGTGACGAATTCGGTGGGGTAGCTGAATCCTAGTCGGATCCACCCGAATCCGATGCTTGCCCCGACCAGCACTGGAGCCATGACCGCGAACAGTTGAGCAAGCATTGCGAGTCCTTGAACCCAAGGGCGATGGAATAGTGAGCGGCAACCGCGGGAAGCGGTATTGTCGTCAATCCATCAACCGGCTGGCAATGCTCGATTATCGATCCGTTCGATCCGTTCGATCCGTCAGCGTCCGGCCATCAGGTCATCTCGACCACGATTCGACCATGGTGGTTGGCGCAGGTCTCCAGATAGCGATGCGCCTCGGCGATCTCTTCGAACGGGAAACGGTAGTCGATCTGGGGCTTGAGTTCTCCGGCGCGTGTCATCCGCCCGACGTCGGCGACGGCGCGATCCAGCGCCTCGCGATTCTGGGGTATTCCCAGTTCGGGCTTGCCACTGAAGTTGGAGAGACAATGGACATGGAACTGGATGTTCTTGCGAAACGCCGCCTGAGCCGGGAAAGTGGTCTGGTTGCCACCCATCAGCCCGTAGAGGATCAGCCGGCCGCGAGTGGCCAGCACGTCGCCAAGCAGATTCATCTGCGGACCGCCAAGGGCATCGAGCACGACATCGACGCCATGATGATCGGTCAGCTTGCCGATCCGGGAGACCAGATCCTGACTTTCGGTATGAATGACGGCGGCGGCACCCAGCGACTTCAAATAGTCGACTGCCGACTCGTGGGGCGTCGCCGCGATGACACGGGCGCCCAGTGCCCGAGCGATCTGCACGGCGTACGGACCGCCGATATGGCAGGCACCCGTGATCAGGACCGTTTCGCCGGGGCGGAGATCGGCGACCTCGCGAAATCCGAGCCAGCTGATCAATGACGAGACATAATGGACGCTGGCTTCGGCGGGCGTCAGGCAGGTCGGATAGGCGATGAGCGCCTCGACCGGCAGCAGAACGCGCTCGGCATGCGCGCCGTAGTGATTGGGGTCGAACGCCGGAATCGAGGCAACCCGGTCGCCCGGTGAAAAGGCGGTCACTCCCGGGCCAACGGCGATCACTGTGCCGGCCATTTCAGTTCCCGAAGCGGCCGGCAGTCTGGCTTCGGTCGGGGCCATGTTGCGGCGCCACATGATGTCGTACCAGTTGATACCGAGCGCCTCTGCCGCAACCAGTACTTCTCCGGCGGCGGGTTGCGGATTGTCGCGCTCAATGATCTCCAGTACGTCGGCATCGCCGAATCGCTGAAATTGTATCGTACGTGACATTGTGCACCTCAATGTATCCAGGTCTTGCCATCGACTCTATCGACGATGGCCGGTAAACACTATGCTCGGGGATCGATAGTGGTTATAACCCTGATCGATACGACGACTGAAAGCACAAGTGCGGTCGCCAGATTCAGGAAGGGGCGAGTGGAAGGTTGCAACTCGCCGAAGGGAGGGCGTGCATGAATCGCAGTGACCTGCGTGGAGTGGATTTCAAACTGCTGGTCGTGTTCGAGACACTGATGCAGGAACGCAGCGTGTCGCGTGCCGCGGAGAGGCTATTCATCGGTCAGCCGGCGACCAGCGCGGCATTGGCGCGACTCAGGGACGTCTTCGGCGATCCACTGCTGGTGCGTACCGGGCGCCAGATGGTTCCCACCGCGCGCGCGCAGCAGATCTACGAACAGCTGCAACCCGCACTCGATGCCATCTCCAACGTGCTCAGCCGGACCAGCGACTTCGACCCGGCGACCAGCGAAGCCGTGTTTCGGGTCGGGCTCACCGACGACATCGAGTTTGCCTTGCTGCCGGCGCTGCTCAAGCGGCTGCGAACAGAAGCGCCGGGTATCGTGCTGGTCGTGCGACGCGCCGATTTCCACTTGATGCCGCAGTTGCTCAATACCGGCGAAGTCACCGTGGCCGCCGGCTACGCGCGGGAGCTGCCGGCCAACGCCAAGCAGAAGATCCTGCGTCACAGTCGCGGCATGATATTGCGGGCGGACAGTCGCCCCGGGGCATTGACGCTGGACGAGTACTGCGAGCGGCCGCATGCGCTGGTGTCCTTTGACGGCAACCTCGACGGCTACGTCGATGAACTGCTGGCCGAGCAAGGCCGCAAGCGGCGGATCGTGCTTGCCGTCCCGCAGTTCAACAGTCTCGCCTCGCTGCTGCGGGATACCGACATGGTTGCCACCGTGCCGGACTATGCCGCCGACGTTCTGGCTTCCCAGGGCGGGCTACGGGTAGACGAGATGCCGCTGGAGCGGGCGCCGTCGCCGCTGAGCATGGTGTGGCAGAGCGTCTACGACAACGATCCCGCCGAGCGCTGGCTGCGCTCGCGAATCCAGATGATGTTTGCCGATAGCGACGAGTGAGTGGCCGGGGATAATCAGAAACGGCATTCAGCCGCGGCTCTTGACCGGTAGACGGGCTCCCGCGTGACTTGACTTCGTCAGTGAAGATCAGAATCATTCGCGCCTGCGGTCGGCCGTCGATCACTCGGCACTGCCCCTCATGCTCGATGCTTGGCACGCACTTCTGACCTCTCCGCCGCCACGACAGATCGCGTCAGGAGAGGCTTGGCGCCGCCACCAGCGAGCCCAATCGCCGGCTACGGAATCCGAATGGAACTACTGCGCGTCGTCTTTCGTCATTATCGCTGGCCGTTCATCGGCGTCATGCTGCTCAGTCTGTTGAGCGCGGCGCTGGGGATCGGCGTCATCGCCTTCATCAATCACTACCTGATTGTGACCGACGGCTCCGCGATGGCCGCACTGGTGCCGTTCATCGCATTGGTCGCGCTGCTGCTGGCTGTGACGCTGGGCTCTCAGCTGGCGCTGACGACTCTGGGCCATCACTTCGTCTATCAACTGCGCGGTCGGTTGATCAAGCGCATTCTCGACACCGATATCGAACGTCTCGAGCAGCTCGGCAGCGCGCATCTGCTGTCGTGTCTTTCCAGTGATATTCGCAACGTCACCATCGCCTTCGTGCGTCTGCCGGAACTGGTCCAGGGCGTCGTGATCACGCTGGCTTCCGTGGCTTATTTGCTCTGGCTCTCGCCACCGCTGCTGATGGTCACGGCGGTCTGGATCGCCGTGACCATGCTGATCGGCTGGTGGCTGGTGTCGAAGGTCTACCACCACATTCGCATTACCCGCGCCACCGATAGCCGGCTCTACCAGGACTACGAGACGATCCTCCACGGACGCAAGGAGCTGGCGCTCAATCGCGATCGCGCCCGGCATTTGCTGGAAGAGGTCTACGAGGCCGACGCGCGAATCTATCGCGATCACATCATCCGCGCCGACACTTACCACCTTAGCGCGGGCAACTGGACCAACATCATGATGTTGGGCGCCATCGGCGTGGTGTTTTTCCTCGCCAACGGCCTGGGCTGGTCGAATACGGCGGTGGCGGCGACGTTCTCGCTGACACTGCTGTTTCTACGCTCGCCGCTGATCCAGGCGGTGGGCGCGACGCCCACGCTGATCACCGCTCAGGTCTCGTTCGACAAGCTGCGGGAACTGTCACTGGCCGAATACCGCACCGATTTCGATCTGGTCGAGATCCACAGCGAGTGGCAGTCGCTGGAAATGCGCGACATCACCTATCGCTATCCGGCCAAAGCGGGGCGCGAAGGATTTTCGGTTGGGCCGCTCAACCTGCGCCTCGAGCGCGGCGAGCAGGTCTACCTGATCGGCGGTAACGGCAGCGGCAAGTCGACCCTGGCCAAGCTTCTGACCGGACTCTATCGACCCCACGCGGGCGAGATCCGCATCGACGACGAGATCGTCGGCGAGTCGGACTGGCACCGTTACCGTCAACGGTTCTCGGCGGTCTATACCGATTTTCATCAGTTCGATCGGCTGATGGGCCCACGCGGTGGCGCGGCCGATCCCGCGCTGCTGGACAACTGGCTGCAGACGCTGGAACTGGCCAG
Source organism: Salinicola halophyticus (assembly GCF_003206695.1). Taxonomy (GTDB): domain Bacteria; phylum Pseudomonadota; class Gammaproteobacteria; order Pseudomonadales; family Halomonadaceae; genus Salinicola; species Salinicola halophyticus. The sequence goes on from NZ_PZJN01000006.1 coordinate 522,331, forward strand.
AAAGCTGCAGCTCGACGAGGGCAAGGTGCTCGATACCGAGCTTTCCCAGGGCCAGCGCAAGCGTCTGGCACTGCTGATGGCACTGGTCGAGCAGCGTCAGATTCTGCTGCTGGACGAGTGGGCCGCGGATCAGGACCCGCAGTTCCGTCGCGCTTTCTATCGCGAGCTGATGCCGCGCTTTCGCGAGCTCGGCATCACGGTCTTCGCGATCAGCCATGACGACCACTATTTCGCCCACGCCGATAGGCTTCTGGAAATGCGAGACGGCCAGCTGCGCGAACTGACCGGCGACGAGCGGGCGCTGGCCAGCCGGGATGCGGTGGCCCGAATCGATACGCCCTGAAGGAGAGCGAAGCGACTGGCTAGTCGTCACTGGCCGGTGGCGGCCTGTGGGATGCGAGCCTGCCTGGCGGTAGCGCCTTGCCCTTACGCTGGCCCACGCTGCTCTCCTGAGCCAGACGCTGACCGCCATGGCGGGCCTTGGCTTCCATGGAGGGAATTAGATCCCCTTCGCTGAGATGACGCCAGAAGCGCTGCGGCATGTGTTGAGTCATCACCTTGTGGTTGAGCCGAGCCGGATTGAAGGTGCTGACGAAATAGGTTCGCCAGAGCGCATGGTCCTCATCGGCATTGGCGCGCTCGGCGGCTGTCCGCGCCTCGGTCGTCCAGGCGGCGGGGCAGGGGAAGCGATAGTCGAGCGTCGAGCCGTTCCAGTGCACGCCGCCTTCCGGCGTGGCAATCAACCAGGGCGAGCCGCCCATGCGGTCGGCGAAATGTTCTGCGCCCAGGTCGAGCACGTCATGCGCGGGCTCGAACCAGGCGACGTAGCGTTCACCCAGCGCGTCATCGCGCCGATGGAATCGCAGAAAGGCATGCATGTGATGGGCTTCCCGCTTCACCGCATGCCAGCGCTGATGCAGAACGCGGCCGTCCGCGTCGGCGGGGTGAGTCGCCGCCGCATCGCCCTGGACCCATCGCCAAAGAACCCGATACAGCAACGGCCAGCGTGCCTGCTCCCCCTTACCCGATCGATAGCGGGCGGCGTTGCGCAGTAGCGCCAATTGCTCGCGCCCGATTCGGATCGATGTGGAAGACGGTTCCCGAGAGGAGGGCGGTTTTACCGATGCTGGCGGCGAGGAGAACAGGTCGTCGTGGCTGTCATCGCCGTCCCGCCAGGTCACGTTCGGGGGCGGCACGCCAGCCATCAACAGTCGACGCGCCCGTTCGCGCCACTCGTCGAAATCGCGAGCGTGAGCGATACGTGGCGCCATTGACGATGAATCAGGATTCATGGCAAAAGCTCCGGCTGATGGCTCGCGCGCTTGCGGTGCACGGATCTACCACAGCGCCATCTGGGCAGGCTGAGGTGCGGTCAGGCTCTGGCGCAGGCGGGTGCTGTCCAGGTTGGCGTCGGCGGGGCGGTAGTCCTGGGTGATGACGAACGGACGCATGGTGTCGAGCCGGCAGCGCAGTGCCACCAGATCCTGATAGCGGATGCGCCGGAGGCGTCGCAGATCGATCAGCCGCTGCACGCTGCGCAGGCCGATGCCCGGGACGCGGGCGATCATCGCCGGTTCGGCGCGATTGAGATCGACCGGGAAGTCGTTGCGGTGGGCCAGCGCCCAGGCCAGCTTGGGGTCGATCTCCAGATCCAGGTTGCCCGGCGCGTTCAGCAGCTCTTCGGCCTGAAAACCGTAACTGCGGATCAGGAAATCGGCCTGATACAGTCGATGTTCCCGCAGCAGCGGTGGCGCCGCCTGGGGTAATCCGGCCGGGCGCTCGGGAATCGGGCTGAACGCCGAGTAATAGACGCGCTTGAGACGAAAATCCCGATAGAGATGCTGCGCGGATTGCAGAATCGTACGGTCATCGGTGGCGTCCGCACCGACGATCATCTGCGTACTCTGACCGCCGGGCGCATAGCGCGGCGCCTGTCGTTTGGGATTGTTGCTGCGAACCGGATGGCGGGCATCCTGACGGGCGTCGTCGTTGGCGGCATCGATTCGCTGACGCATGTGGCCCATGGCGGAATGAATGGTACCCAGCTCTTTCTCCGGCGCCAGCGTCTTCAGGCTGGTCAACGTCGGCAGTTCGATGTTCGCACTCAGCCGGTCGGCGTAACGTCCGGCTTCCTCGAGCAGCTTGGGATCCGCTTCCGGGATCGCCTTGAGATGGATGTAGCCGCGGAATTGATGCGTCTCCCGGAGTGACCTTGCCACCTGAATCATCTGCTCCATGGTGTAGTCGCTGGAGCGAATGATGCCGGAGCTCAGGAACAGTCCGCTGATGGTATTGCGGCGATAAAACGATAGCGTCAAGCGAACGACTTCTTCCGGCGTGAAACGCGCGCGGGGCACGTTGCTCGAGCGGCGATTGACGCAGTATTGGCAGTCGAACAGGCAGAAATTGGTCAGCAGCACCTTGAGCAGGGAGACGCAACGTCCGTCCGGCGTGAAGCTATGGCAGATCCCCATGCCGTCAGAGGATCCGAGCCCGGCCTTACCACGGGAAGAGCGCTTGGGCGCGCCGCTGCTGGCGCATGAAGCGTCGTATTTGGCGGCATCGGCGAGGATGGAGAGCTTGTCGATCAGTTCCATGCAGTGATCCTGTGGCGCGCCTCGAAAACTGGATTTATATACAGTATTCGAGAATCACGAGATCGACAAGGTCGATGATTCGATTTCGGAGCTGACATCTACGCCGTGCCCGTCAGTGGCGTTTCATCCCGCAGCGGCCATCTCCCGCTCGACCCAAGCGCGAACGTCGGGGTAGGGGCGCTGGTCGTAGACGCCGAAACCCGCCAGCTGGCGCGCCTTGAGTGGCGTGAAGATCGGCATGGCAAGCCCACACAGAAAGTGGGCGACGCGCTGCGCGCCGGGCACCGAGCCGAGCTGTTCCTGATGGCGCTGGATCAGCGGTCGGGCGTGGCGTTCGAAATCGTGGCGGGTCAATTCCGGGAGTGCCGGCGCTGCGGGCAAACGAGCGACGTGACCCTGGCAGACCGAACAGTGGCCGCAGTTTCGGGCGGCTTGAACAGGCTGGCCGCAGTCTCGGGCGGCTTGAACAGGCTGGCCGACGCCGTCGTGAGCGATGGGATTGCCGCCCTGGAATGAATCGTCACCGAAGTAATCGCCGAGGCGGCGTGCCAGGCAGGTGTCCGATTCGAACAGCGCCAGCATGGCTTGCAGCCGTTCGATCTCCGAGGCTTCTCTGGCGTGGCTCTCGGCGAGCAGACGGTCGGTCGGGGCGTCGACGTCGATCTCCGATTGGCGCACTTCGTAGACGTCGGTCATGCGCTTGCCCTCCAGCACCACCCAGCCCTTGTCCTGAAAGTACTCGAGCGCGGTGATCACCCGCGAGCGCGAGGCATCGATCTGAGCATCGACGCCGGCTTGGTAGAGACGTTCGAAATCCAACGTGCCCCAGGTTTTTGCCATGGCGATGTTGTCCACCAGCAGGCGCACGAAGTCGGCGCGTTCGCCCTGGAATCGGGCGATCAAGTTGGCTGGCTCTTCGAGATAGCGCAGCCGGTACTCCGCCAGATAGGCAAAGCGGGGCGCGATCACCCCGTGCATCTCGAGCCGGACCAGCAGGGTCTTCAACGGCAACAGACGGACGTTGCTGTCGCGGGATAGCGTGTTGAGCAGCACCGGCCATTGGCGCTCCGGCCGTTGGCCGGCATCGGCAATTTCGCTCAGCACGTGGCGAATGCCCTCGCGTTCCGGGGTATCGCCGTAGACGAAGTTTTCCAGCACCCGCAGGCCGTCGCGGCCGGCCAGCATCAGGCAGCGCGAGGGGTTGCCGTCGCGTCCGGCGCGACCGATCTCCTGGCTGTAGTTCTCGATCGACTTGGGCAGGTCGTAGTGAATGACGTTGCGGATATCGCCCTTGTCGATGCCCATGCCGAAGGCGATGGTGGCAACGATGCAGGGGATCTCGCCGCTCATGAAACCGCGCTGGATCTGGTCTCGGGTCTCGCTATCGAGCCCGGCATGATAGGCGCGCACCGAGAAACCCTGCTTCGCCAATGCCGCGGCCACCGATTCGGCGGTCTGCTGGAGAGTGACGTAGATGATGGTCGGCGCTTGCGATCCCGGTTCCGATGTTGGCGCCTGTCGTGGCGATAGCCATTCGACCAGCGCCGGCAGGCGGGTTTCGGTTTCCACCGGATGGACCAGCAGTTCCAGGTTGCTGCGATAGAAGCCGGTGACGATGACGTCATCTGCGGCGATGTCGAACTTGGCGCGCATGTCGTCGATCACCGCCGGTGTCGCGGTAGCGGTCAGCAGCAGCGCCTGGGGGATGCCGAATTCGCGCTGGTAATCCGGCAGCTTGAGATAGTCCGGGCGGAAATTGTGGCCCCACTCGGAAATACAGTGCGCTTCGTCGATCACCAGCAGCGAAATCGCGATCTGACGCAGGAAATGACGAAAGCGCTCGTTCTTCAGTCGCTCCACCGAGACCATCAGAATCTTCAGCTCGCCGCTGCGGGCGCGGTCCATGATCGCGCGGGCGGTATCCCGATCCTGGGTCGAGTCGAGGCTCGCCGCCGCCACGCCGTGACGCTGGAGGAACGCCAACTGGTCCTGCATCAGGGCGAGCAGCGGCGAGACCACCAGCGTGAGATGGGGCAAATGCAGCGCCGGCAGTTGATAGCAGAGCGACTTGCCGGCGCCGGTGGCGAAGATCGCCGCCGTCGAGCGCCCGCCGATGACGCTTTCGATCACGGCTTCCTGGCTACCGCGAAAGGCGGGAAAGCCGAACACCTCGAGCAGGGTATCGCGGGGGCTTTTCGTCTCCTGAGCCATATTCTCCTGGGTCATGTTCTCTCCTGGGGCCAGGGTGCGGTCGTATCGGGTTTGGACGTGTCGGACGAGGCGGAATCAGCCGAAGACTCGGCGGGTGGCTGGGTCTGGTTCGGCGTCAATGCCGGTTGGGCATACCGCGACGAGCGATAGCTGACGCCGTAGCGTAGATGCGGCGCTGCCGGACCGCTGTGGAGTGCCGTGACCCGATCGATAATGGCGCGGTCGGCCAGCGTCAGCCGGTCGAGCATGCGCAGATGCTGCAGCCAGTTGGGGACCAGAAAGACCTCCTGCCACAGATCGCGATCGACGGTGTCGCGGTAGAGCGACCAGCGTTTGGCGCCGTTGCGCAGCCGCAGTTTTCGTAGCGGACGCACGGCGCGAGCGAATTCACGCAGATGTTCGCTGTCGATGCGGTATTCGACCGTCACCATCACCGACCCGCGGGCCGGATTGAAGTCGAAATCGGGCCTGCTGGTGTGCGCTTCGGGCGCCTCGACAAGATCGTTGGCATCCAGCTCCGGGAGCTTGGAAGGGAGCAGCAATAGCGCCGAGACGATCAGCAGCGCGCCGGCCAGCATCAACGCCATCTGTACGCCCAACCCTTCGGCCAGCTGCCCCCACAGCAGCGAGCCCAGCGTAAGGCCGCCGTAGAGCGCGGTCTGATACAGCGCCAGGGCGCGAGCCTTGACCCAGTCCGGCACCAGTATCTGGACCGAGGAGTTGTAGGAGGCCACGGCCGCGATCCAGCAGCTGCCGCCGACGATGAGCGCCGGGAACAGCACCCACAAGGTGTCGAGGCCGCCGAGTGCCAGCATCACCACGCCCAGCGTCATCGCGGCGAAGCTGATCAGTCGGCTGCTGCCGACCCGCTGTCGAGCCCGGTTGACCAGCGTGCTGCCGGCGATCGCCCCGATGCCCAGGCCGCCGAGCATGTAGCCGTAGAGCGAGGCGCTGCCGCTGGGATGCTGGTGGGCCAGTAGCGGCAGCAGCGCCCAGAGTGCGCTGGCGGAGATGCCGAAGATGAACGAGCGCATCATCACCAGCCGGGTGACGCTGGAGTACTGCACAAAATGCAGGGCCGCCTTGACGCCTTCCCAGATGCGCTCCGGGGGCAGGGATTTGGGCAGCACGGCACGCTTCCAGCGCCACAGTGCCGCGATCAGCCCGCAGAAACAGAACACGTTGAGCAGGAAGATCCACGACGGCCCCACTGCCGCTAGCAGCAACCCGCCGATGGCAGGGCCGATGGCGCGGGCGGCGTTGTAGTTGACGCTGTTGAGCAGCACGGCGCTCGAGACCAGATTGCGCGGCACCTGCTCGTTGACCGCGGCCTGCCAGGCCGGCGTGGTAATCGCGCCACCGATCGAGACGCAGAGGATCGAGACGATCAGCAAGGTCGGCGACAGCAGATTCAGAAACGCGATCAGGGTGACGAACACGCCGCCCAGCACCTCGATACCCAGGCCGAACAGCATCACCTTGCGGCGATCGTAGTTGTCGGCGATCACCCCGGTGACGATCGACATCAGCACCAGCGGCAGCGCTGCCGCGACCTGGATCATCGCCACCGCCACCGCGCCGCCGTCGTTGGACGTCACCACCCAGGCCGCCGCCACCGACTGTGCCCACACGCCGAGGTTGGCGAACAGGTTGGCGATCCAGATCATCCGGAACGCGGGCACTCCCAATGGGGCGAAGGTGCTGACATTCGCCGGGCGTGGCGGCGTCTGCTCGGACTCGAGGGTCAGATCACTCTGGCGGGAAACGGGTTGCAGCATGACGAGCTCGCAGACAGGAGGCGAATCGGAAGGCACGACCGGGCGAGCGGACAAGGCCCAGCGCTAAAGGTTAGCATCCTGTCTATGGTAGCGAGCGTCCAGTGCTATCGCTTACCGGCAAGCCATATGTCGATCAGGGATAGGTGTCGGCGTTGCGGTTACTGCAGCACCGCGATGGGGCAAGCGTCGGCGGGGTGGGTCATCACCCGCATGGGAATGCCGTAGATGGCTTCGAGATTGATATCGTTCATCATGCTGGCCGGTGCGCCCTCGGCGAGGAGCTTGCCGCTGTGCAGCGCGACCAGATGATCGCAGTAGCGCGCCGCCATATTGACGTCGTGAAGCACGATGACGACGCCGAGGCCCAGCTCGCGGCACAGCTTGCGTACCAACGCCAACACTTCGACCTGATGGGCGATATCGAGTGCGGCCAGCGGCTCATCGAGAAGCAGATAGCGGCTACCCTGAGCCAGCAACATCGCCAGCCACACCCGCTGGCGCTCGCCGCCGGAGAGCGTATCGACCAGGCGGTCGGCGAAGGGTTCGGTGTGGGTCAGGGCGATAGCGCGTTCGATCTGCTGGTGATCGTGGCGGTTGAGGCGCCCGAGCAGGCCGTGCCAGGGGTAGCGGCCGAAGCCGATCAGCTCGCGGCAGGTCAGATTCTCGGCGCTGGGTAGATGTTGTGGCAGATAGGCGACATGGCGGGCAAACTCGCGCGGTTTCCATTGCGATAGCGGCCGGCCATCGAGCTGGATGCCACCGTGGCTGACCGCCTGCTGCTGCGCGAGCAGCTTGAGCAGCGTCGACTTGCCGGAACCGTTGTGACCGATCAGGCCGTAAATCTGGCCTTCACCGAAGGTAAAATCGATAGACGAGAGCAGCGTCTTGCCCGCGATCTCGAAGCTCGCCGATTGGACTTCGAACATGGCTGGGGCAACCTCGCGATGAGTGATAGGTCACAGATGGAAGGCAATCCTAATTCAAATACGAACGGTTATCAAAGACAGTTGTCGTCGTTTATCGTCTGGCAGTGTCCGTTGACTGCCGAATATCCCTGTCCCTGGAGCGCGAACCCATGATAAGGAGCGCGAACCCATGAAAGTCTGGTTGTCGATATTGCTGTTCGCGCTCGTCGCCGGGGGCGTGCTGACCGCCGTCGCTTCGCATGAACCGTTCGAGCCGCGGATGGTGCGACTGGAAACCCAGCGCGCGCTGCCGTCGCTGGCGGACGGGTTGGCCGAGGAATCACCCGCCATCAACGCGCTCTTCCTGAACTACGCCGATGATCCGGCGCTCTGGACGAGTGCCTGGTTGGCGATCCGCAATCATGGTGACCTGGCCCGCGAAGCGTTGCTCGATTATGGACTCGATCCGGAATTTCAAAAGGTACTGGTGCGATTCGGCGCGGACGCGGTGTTGCCGGTGATCTATTACCGCGATCACGACATCGCCACGCTGCGCGCTCAGCACTGGCTGGGAACCCGCTATCGTCAGGCCAGCGAGCAGCTCGACCGCTGGTGGGGCGAGGACGATGAATCCGACGAGGCTGGCGATTCCCGTGGCGCGGCCGACCCGACCGAGAACTTGACTGAGAACCCGGCCGAGAACCCGACTCAGGCGGAAACCGGAAAGGGCTCGGCGTCGACGACGTTGACACCTACCCGCCGCGGCCAGGTCGCCATCGCGATTCTCGCCGCCAAAGGTCACGCCTTTCTGCAGCAATTCGTGGTGACGCCGGATAACGACGTGAGCTGGCTGCAGGGCGAGCGCGTGGTCAGCGACATCGGCGATTTCTTTACCAGTGGCTTGCGCGATCTGGAGAGCCAGTGGCGCCGCGGCGAAGCGATCGGCGTTGCGGATATCGGCTGGGCCGGTGTCGACCTGCTGGTGATGACCAGTGCGATCAAGGTGCTGCGGGCCGGCCGGGCGGTGCGAGCCGGCGCCGCTGTGGAGGGGCAGGGCGCGCGGGCCGCCGGACGCGGCGTACTGGCCGGGGGCGGTCGCTTCGTCAGCCTGTCGCGGGCGGCCAAGATCGCCGCGGTCACCGGCACGGCTTACGTGGTCGTGCGTCATCCCAGCCTCGTCAGCGCGCTGGGGGCCAACGCCGCGCGGTGGCTGGGCTGGCCGGTGTGGCTGAGTCAGTTCCTGATCTGGGTCGTGGTGCTATTGCCGCTGTTGATCGTCGTCCGTTTCGTCTATCGCTGGGTGCTGGCACCGCTGCTGTGGCTGTTGGTACCGTTGCTGAAGGCGAGCTCGAGAACGCCTCGCTGGTTGATGAAAAGGCAGCGGTCGCGGCGTGATGGCACGCTGACCGCTCGACCGCAAAATGACTTCCGAACGGATCCCACGCTATGAAAGACGCCTGTCATGATGACAACGCTTATCGGCTGATTTTCGAGCCGCCAACGACCGACACCTACATGCGGCTGCGCCGCGAGGCCGGCATGAACCCGCGCAGTGCCGCCGGTGCCGCGCTGGGTTTACCCAAGAGCCTGTTTGCCGTGCAGGTCGTTCACGTGGGCGAGAATGAAGGCGAGCACGAGAGCGAAACGGTAGGCATGGGGCGCGTCGTCGGTGACGGCGGCTGCTTCTATCAGGTGGTGGATATCGCCGTGCAGCCGGCCCATCAGGGGCGCGGTCTGGGCAAGCGGATCATGGGCGAGATTCGCGCCTATATTCTGCGCGAGGCGCCGGAAAACGCCTTCGTCAGCCTGCTGGCGGATGGCGAAGCGCATCGGCTGTACGCTCAGTTCGATTTCAAGCCAACGAATGCCGTCGGTATGGCCTGGTATCCTCAGCCGAGCAACGATTAAACGTCAGGCCACGAGGCGATATTCAGACTGTCGAGCTCAGCCTGACAACGCGTCATTGCCTGAGCGATATAGCGCCCGGCCATGCGTTCGGAAACACCGAGCCGCTGGCCGATCTCGCGCTGGGTCATGCCTTCCAGTCGGTGCCAGATCAGCGCCTGACGCAGCCGTTCCGGCAGTTCGCCCAGCGTTCGCGTGAGTTGATGGACGCACTGCTGCTGGCAGGCGTCGGTTTCCGGGCAGGCGCGCGGACAGACCAGAACCGGTTCCAGCGCCTCGATGGCGATCAGATCGGGCATCTGGCGACGGCGATGATCGATCAGCAGGTTGCGGGCGATACGAAACAGATAGGCTCGTGGATTGTCGAGCGCGCTTCGCGAGGGAGCGTTGAGCAGGCGAAGATAGACCTCGTGGCACAGGTCGGCGGCCTGATCGCGGGAATCCAGCTGGCGGCTGAGGAAGCCCAATAGCTCGCGATGATGCTGACGGTAGAGAGATTCGAACATTGCTTCGCGCATGTCGGCGGCCCTGGGGGCGAAACGAAAAAGTGCCGCGATCATGGCAAAAATGAGAATCATTAGCAATAAGTCATGCCTGCAACAAGTCGCAGGCCGGGCGCCTCTTGGGCGCCCGGTGGTGAAGTTTTTCGCGTAGCGGCTGGCTCAGTTCGTCGTCGTCAGCGTCCCGGTCTTTCCCGCCTCCTGATTTTCACCGCCCTGGTTTTCACCGCCCTTCGTCGGCCGATAGGCGGTGATGGGGTTGGCAAGCGAACCGGCGAACTGCAGGTTCTTGGACGGATCGGCGAGATCGATCATCTGGCGGTTGTCGCGCAGTTGAAGGCGATTGAGGCACGACAGCGTGAACTCGGGCGCGAACAGGTCGAAGCGCGCGAACTTATCGTCGAATTGCGGATGCCGCTGCTGGTAATCGATCACGCAGGACGCGACCAGCTGCCAGAAATCGTCCTCCTGGAGCTGGTTCGACGCCACCAGGATCTCGGCCAGGAAGCGGAAGAAACAGTCAAACAGGTCGGTGAAGATCGACAGGATCTTCAGGTGCTCCGGCACCTCGACCGCAATGCGCCGGGCCGCTTCCGGCAGGGACTGGCCGTTGTCGAAGATGCCGGTTTCCTCGCCGATATCCTTGAGGATTGCGCCGACCGGCACATGGTCTTCCAGCTGCAGGATCAGGTTCTCGCCGTGGGGCATGAACACCAGATCGTGGGCGAAGAAGCAGTGCAGCAGCGGCGTCATATAGGCCGCCAGATAGCGCTCGATCCAGGCTCGGGCGCCAATGCCCGAGGCGTCGATCAGCGCCGGCAGCAGCGCATCGCCATCGGCGTCCCGATGCAGCAGCGCGGCCATGGTCATCAGCCGCCGATTGGGTGCAATACGGGTGTAGGGGCTCTCCCGCCACAGGCACGCCAGCATCTTCTGGTACGGATGCTGTTTGTCCGTGGCCGCCTCGAAACCGGCGTGGTGATAGCCCAGCGTGGCGACTTCACGCAGCACGCTGAACCCCTGGGCCTGGAGTTCGGCGTCATTGCTGACCAGGTTTTCGACCCAGGCATTGATGGCCGGGGTACCCTTCATGTAGTGCGGCGACAGCCCGCGCATGAAGCCCATGTTGAGGATCGACAGCGCGAACTTGACGTAGCGGCGCCGGGGCTGCGAAACGTTGAACCAGGTGCGGATCGACTGCTGGGCGCGGTAGTCGTCGTCCGCTTCGCCGAGCAGTACCAGGCGCTGCTCGGCGACCTCCCCGGCAAAGGTGATCGCCAGCTTGTGGCGCCACTGCCACGGGTGAACCGGCATCAAGAAGTAGTCCACCGGATCGAGATCGAGCGCGCTAAGTCGAGCCTCGAAGCGCTGGCGAACCGGGGCGTCCAGCTCGTCGTCGATCAGCGTTTCGACATCGAGGCCCTCGATGGCGCTGTACTCCGTGCAGTGGCGCGCGGCGGCCAGCCACAGCGGCCGAATCGCGGCGCCGGCTTCCGGCGCGTAGCGGTGATAGTCATCGACATCGAAGCCGATCCTGCCACTATTGGCGACGAAACAGGGGTGGCCCTCGCTCATCGCCGTCTCGAGGGTCTGGAAGTCGGCCAGCGCGAGTTCGGCGGCCGGTGGTACGTCACGGCCGAACTTGTAAGCCATGCCGGCCAAGGTGCTGGCGATCTCTTCCAGATAGGTCGGCAGATTGTCGCCGGCGATGTTCAGCCGCTCCCGGCATTCGAGCAGAAACTGCGCCACGTCCAGCGCTTGAGGTGCGCCGTCGCGGGTCTTGATCAGTGACGCCCTGTCGATCCACCAGTGATCCAGCGCCATCCGGCGCGCGCGGAAACGGTAGCGGACGGCATCGCTATCGGTGGCGAGGCCGTAATCAGCCCAGCCGTTGGCGTCGATGTCGGTTTCTGCTGTCGGCTGCAGCAGTCGTTCATGGGCGAACTCGCTGATCGCTTTGCCCAGCAGGTCGCGATTGGCGCGCTGCCAACGATCGGGCCTTAGATGGGCGCTGGCTTCGCCCGTTGCCGTGTCGCGGCGCCGCGAGGCGTGCAGCGACTCGAAGCGCTCGCGAGTGCAGAACCCTAGATGGGCGGTCTTCTCGCCCAACGAAATCTCGCGCTCGTAGACGAAGCCGGCACGACGATTGAGCGGGTGGATCCTGTCGTTGGTGACGTCCGGCTCGACGACGATGCGGCGTGTCCCTGGATCGCTGAACAGGAAGGCGACGACGGTGTCGATTACCGCCTGGCTGAAACCGTGAATCGACGGGCTGGCGGGGTTCTTCGGCGCGACCAGGAAATGCATGCCGCGGTCGCCGGGCTGGACGGCGTATTGCTCGCCGACCGGATCCTGGCGGGGGTCGTAGAACTCGACCAGGAACGCCGGCTGGCCGTCGTGGAGGCCGATGAACGCCTGGGCGCCGTCGCTCTGATCCATTTCGCGATAGAACGCCACGACCTGATCGCGGGTATCGCGGCTCATGCCCCAGAAGCGGGCGGTTTCCCGACTGACCCATTCGAAGACGAGGTCGATATCGCGGCCGAGGTCGAGGGGACGCAGGGCGAGGGTGCCGATGCCCGGCCAGTGGCGACGGAAACGTTCATCGGGCGAATAGAGGCTGCTGGACGACGTGGCCTGCGTCTCGAGATCAGTCACGCTACCTATCGCGTTGGTGATCCTTTCGGCGGGCAGCCGACTCTGAGGGTGATTCATGAGTCTCTCCTGGCGGAAATCGGAATTGGAAATCACGCATGTCGAATCGAGGCGCACGGTGGCGGTCATGCCGTTGCCCGCTGCGGCTGGAATACGCGCTCGTCGGGGGCGCCGAAGTCCTGGAAGGTGAAGCCGCGCTCCACGGGATAGACCTCGCGCCCGGCGAGCTCACGGATGATGCAGGCGTTGCGGTAGCACGCCATGCCAAGATCCGGCGCGACCAGGCCATGGGTATGCAACTCGGCGTTCTGGACGAAGATGTCGTCCTCGGCCGTGATGCTGTAGTAGCGGCCGACCGCGTAGCGCCCGGCGGCGTCGCGCTGGATCCGCTCCTCGATCGGGGCGAGGAAGGCGGGTGTCTGCGCCGCGTAGCCGGTGGCCAGGATCACCCCCTCCGTCTGGTGTTCGAAGCGCTGGTCCTGCTCGGTGTGGGTGAAAGTCAGGTCGAAGCGTCGATGGGCGGCATCGAAGCGGCAGCTCTCGAGCTGGGCGCAGGTCAGCAGGTGGGTATCCACGCGGCCCCGCAGGCTCTTGGTGTAGAGACGGTCGTAAATGGTGTTGATCAGCTCGAGGTTAATGCCCTTGTAGAGCCCTTTCTGTTGGCGCATCAGCTCGTTGCGCGTCGACTCGGGCAGGGCATGGAAGTAGTCGATGTAGTCCGGCGAGGTCATCTCGAGGGTCAGCTTGCCGTACTCCAGCGGAAAGAAGCGTGGCGAGCGGGTGACCCAGCTCAGGGTGTAGTCGTGGGTGTCGATCTCCTCGAGCAGGTCGAGATAGATCTCCGCCGCGCTCTGCCCGCTGCCGACGATAGTGATCGCCGACTTCGCCTGTAGCGCCGCCTTGTTGTCGAGATAGCGCGAGGAGTGCACTACGCGCTCGGCCACCGGCTGGCAGCATTCCGGAATCGTCGGCTCGTTGCCGGTGCCCAGCACCAGCCGGCGGGCGCGATAGATGCGATTCTCGTTCTTGCGAGTATCCCGGCAGCGGATGCGATAGCACTGCTCGGCGTCGTCGTAGGTGATGCTCTGGACATCGCGGTTGAAGCGCAGCGACTCGAGCTGCGTGGTGACCCATTGGCAGTACTGGTTGTACTCGCTGCGCAGCAGGAAGAAGTCCTCGCGGATGTAGAAATTGTAGAGCCGGCCCTGGGATTTCAGATAGTTGAGAAAGCTGAAGCGGCTGGTGGGGTCGGCCAGCGTGACCAGATCGGCCATGAACGGCGTCTGCAGTGTGGCGTCCTCGAGCAGCAGCCCGGGGTGCCAGTCGAAGCTCGAGCGACGCTCGAGAAACAGGCCGTCGAGGTCCTCGACGGGATCGGTCAGGCAGGCAAGGCCGAGATTGAACGGCCCCAGGCCGACGGCGATGAAGTCGTAGATGCGGCTCAGCATGATGGCGTGCTCCAGACGATTGGCGGACGCAACGACGAGACCAGGGCTTCACCGACCTGGACGATGTCCGAGACCAGGGCCATCAGATCCTCGACCCGGGTCATGGGGTTGAGCAGTGTGAACTTGAGATGGAAGCGGCCGTCGACCCGCGTGCCGGCGACGACTGCCTCGCCGCGTCGCGACAGCGTCTGACGGATTTGCTGATTGAGCGTGTCGAGATCCCCTTCGTCGTCCACGCCGTCCGGGCGGTAACGAAACACCAGCGTGCTCAGCGCCGGCGCCATCAGCACGTCGATATCGTCGATGTCGCGCATGGATCGATAGGTGGCGCGCGCCACTTCGATGACGTCGTCGAGATAGCCGCCCAGGCGATCGGCTCCCATCGTGCGAAGGGTCATCCACAGCTTCAGAGCGTCGAAGCGCCGGGTCGTCTGCAAGCTCTTGTTGACCAGATCCGGCGTGCCGTCCTCCGCCTGATCGCGGGGGTTGAGATAGTCGGCGTGGTAGGTGACGTGTCGCAGCTGGCGGCGATCGCGAACCAGGCAGGCGCTGCAGCTCACCGGCTGGAAGAAGGTCTTGTGGTAATCGATGCTGACCGAGTCCGCCTGCTCGATCCCGGCGAGCCAGTGACGGTGTCGGCGCGACAGCAGCAGCCCGCCGCCATAGGCGGCGTCCACGTGGAGCCAGATGCCACGCTGGTGGCAGAGCTCGGCGATCGTCGGGATCGGGTCGATGCTGCCGAAGTCGGTGGTGCCCGCGGTGGCGACGATCGCGAACGGGATCAGGCCTTTGTCGTCGCACTCTTTCAGGGTGGCCTGAAGCGCGTCGATATCCATGCGTTTGTCGTTATCGCTGGGCACGGCGATCACGGCATCGTAGCCGAGCCCCAATAATGCGGCTGCCTTCTGCACGCTGAAGTGGCTGACCTCGGAGGTGAGGATGCGCAGCTGGCGATAGTTCTCCGGAAGGCCGTGATGGCGGTTGCCGGCGTGGCCGGGCATCGCTTCGCAGGCGCTGTCGCGAGCGATGCTAAGAGCCATCAGATTGGACTGGGTGCCGCCGCTGGTGAACACGCCATCGGCATTCTCGCCGAGTCCGATACGCGCCGCGGTCCAGTCGATCAGCTTCTGCTCGATCAGCGTGGCGCCAGCGCTCTGGTCCCAGGTTTCCACCGCCGTGTTGAGCGGCGTGGTAATCGCCTCGGCCAGGATCGATGGCAGCGTGATCGGGCAGTTGAGGTGCGCGACATAGCGTGGATGGTGGAAGTACACGGCGTGATCGAGATAGAGCCGCTGGACCTCCTCGAGGCTGGCATCGAGATCGTTCAGGGGCCGGTCGAGATCGATCGCCTCGAACGCGGGCTGCAGTTCGTGCGGGGCAACGCCGCTGCAGGGGCCCTGCGCCCGGCTCAGCGTGCGCTGGACCCGCTCCATGCATTGCTGCATGCCGCTGCGGTAGGCCTCCAGCGACTGCTCGCCGAACAGATTCAGGGCTTCAGGCGAGCCTGGCGGACGGGACCGATGCAAGGGGATGGGCGTGGCGAATTCCATGTCATGTCGCATGACGTTTCTCCTGATTGCCTTACTGGCGCCTTTTTTGCGAACCGTTTTTTGCAGACAAAGGCGTAGCCGATGCGACGCCGGGAGCGCGCATAACGAGAGAGAGCGAAACGGTGAGTGATGCGGTGTCGATG
Organism: Salinicola halophyticus; assembly: GCF_003206695.1. Lineage (GTDB taxonomy): Bacteria > Pseudomonadota > Gammaproteobacteria > Pseudomonadales > Halomonadaceae > Salinicola > Salinicola halophyticus. Next base: position 538,023 of record NZ_PZJN01000006.1, read on the forward strand.
AGTGCCGGCCGCTTCCTGCAGCCGGCGATCGATCAGCGCGGGACGTCCTAGAACGGCCCGTGCTGGAACGGGCTGTGTTAGAACGGGCTGTGCTGGAACGGATAAACGCTAGAACTGATAGGAAACGGTGGCGGTGACATTCCGCTCCGCCCCGAAGTAGCAGTACTCGAGCGAGTTACACGAGGCGACGTACTCCTTGTCGAGCAGGTTGCCCACGTTGACCCGGGCGTTGACGCCTTTTAGCCCGACCTGGTTCAGGTCGTAGCCCACGGCGGCATCCACCAGAGTGTAGTCGGGTACCTTCTCGGTGTTGGCGCGGTCGGCGTAGATATCGCCGTAGTACCGCACGCCGACGCCGGCATCCAGTCCGTCGAGAGCGCCGCGGTCAAAGGTATAGTGACCCCAGAGACTGGCCTGATGGCGCGGTGCATAGATGGCGTGGTTACCCTGCTCGCCGGGCACGTCGCTTTTCTCGTAGGTGATGTCGGTATAGCTGTAGCCTGCTTGCAACCGGAAGTTGTCGGTCAGGTAGGTGCGCGCCTGCAGCTCGACGCCCTGAGACTGGATCTCGCCCACGGAGCGATAGTCGTCGGTGGGCTGCTCCTTGGTCGCCACGTTTTCCTGATTGATCCGGAACAGCGACAAGGTGTAGAGATCGCGGCTTTCCGGCGGCTGATACTTGAGCCCGGTCTCCCACTGTTCGCCTTCCATCGGTTCCAGCAGATCGCCGTTACCATCGACGAAACTGGTCGGGGTGAAAGCGGTGTTGTAGCTCAGGTAGGGCGCGATCCCGTTATCGAAGCGATAGAGCACGCCGGCACGGCCGCTGAACTGGGTGTCATCGAGAGTGCTTTCGGTATCGTTCAGATGGTCGGTGTTCTTGATATCGACCCAGTCGTAGCGGCCGCCGAGGGTCAGACGCCAGCGATCGATCGCCATCTGGTCCTGCAGATAGATGCCGGTCTGGGTGAGTTCATGGCGCTCGTCGTTGGTGACTCCAATCTCTCCGATCGGATCGGCGCCGTAGCTGGGGTTGAAGGCGTCGATGCTGGGGAATGCGCCGGCGGTCCATTCCACGTCGTTCTTGCGCTTCTGATAGTCCACGCCGACCAGCACGGTGTGATCGATGAAGCCGCTCTTGAGCTTCGCCTCCACCTGGTTGTCGACGGTCCAGGCGTCGAGGGATTCGCGGCCGCCGGAGTAATAGCGGTTCAGTTCGTTGGAGTCCGGCGACACCCAGCCGTAGCCGTAGACCTGATTCAGTTCGACGTCCGAATTCAGATAGCGCAATTTCTGACGCCCGGTGACGTTGTCGCTGAAACGGTGCTCGAGGTCATAGCCGAACATGCGCTGGGTGCGCTCGAACTTGTCGTAGTCGTCTTCGCCGTCGAAGAAATCATTGCCGATGTGGCGGCCGTTATGGCTGCTGACGGCTCCCTCGTAGGGCACGCCGGAGTGGTAACCGCCTTCCGGGTCCTTCTGCAGGTAGGCCATGAAGGTGACGGACGTGTCATCGGTTGCGTCCCAGGTGATCGACGGCGCGATGGCGTAGCGCTCTTCCTCGATCGGCCCGAACTGGGTATCGCTCTTGCTGCCGATCCCGACCAGGCGATAGGCGACGCGGCTCTCGTCATCCAGCGGCCCGGAAAAGTCGAACGCGGCGCTTCGCTGGCTGTTGGTCCCGGTGCTGAAGCGCAGCTCGTTGCGACCCTCGAACAGCGGCTTCTTGCTAGTCAACGCCACCAGGCCGCCGGGTGACGAGCGGCCATAGAGCACCGACGCCGGCCCCTTGACGATCTCGACGTTATCCAGAAACCACGGATCGATCACCATCGAGCTATAGCCGTTGGCGTCACCCATCACCTTGAGCCCGTCGAGATAGGTGTTACTCAGGCTGCCGTCGGAGAAGCCCCGCATGACCAGATAGTCATAGCGGTTCGAGGCCCCGACCTGATTGGTGTAGACCCCGGGCGTGTACTGCGCGGCTTCACGCAGCGTACGAACGCCACGTTCGTCCATTTCCTCGCGGTCGACATTGGAGACGGTCTGCGGGGTTTCGACGACGGGTGTCTCTGTCTTAGTGGCGGCAGACTGTCCGGTCACCGTGACGGTATCGAGAGAGGTACTGCTGGCCGCCGTGCCGCCGGATGCCGAGGTGGATGCCGTATCGTCACCCGTCTGCTGGGCCCAGACCGGGAACGACAGGCAAGCGCAGGCCAGTGCACTTACCGGGTAACGCAGAACATGATGCATGAATGACAGACTCCCCTTGAATGAAACTCGTTCTTATCCATGGACGTTGCCCAGAAGAAGACGGAGAGGAGTCGAATTCCTGAACCGAAATGACAATTATTTTCAATAAACGGCGTCGGGCGGTACACAATCGGTCGAAGGGCGGCGATGATCCACCGAAGCGGGAAGCGGGAAGCGGGAAGCGGGAAGCGGGAAGCGGGAAGCGGGAAGCGGGAAGCGGGAAGCGGGAAGCGGGAGCGGAAGGCAGAGAGAGAAGAAGGAAATGGAAAGCGGCGGACCATGAGTGGCCCGCCGGATTCGTCTACCAGGCGATGATCGCAATAATGACCAACGCGAACAGCGCCCACTTGATCGCGTAGTAGAGCGGCTTGTTGCGTTTTTTCAGCGCCTTGCCCTGTCGGCGTACGGCATAGATGTACTTGAAGGCGCGGTTCAATCCGCCGGTGCGGTCGCTGTCGTCATTGGGCGAGCTGGCAGCGGCCATCACCGTGCGGCCGAAGAAATGGTTTAGGCTGCGCGCCCAGCCATACTTCATCGGCCGTTCGATGTCGCAGAACAGAATGATGCGATTCTGATCCGACCCGTTCTCGGCACGGTGTAGATAGGTCTCGTCGAACATCACCGCCTCGCCGTCGCGCCAGCTGTACTTCTCGCCATCGACATCGATATAGCAGCGGTCGTCGTTGGGCGTGATCAAGCCCAGATGATAGCGCAGCGAGCCGGCGTAGGGATCGCGGTGCAAGGTCAGATGGCTGCCTGCCGGCAGCTCGGCGAACATCGCCGCCTTGACGTTGGGAATGCCGGCCAGCAGCTGCGTGGTCCGCGGGCAGAGCTGCTCGGCCGAGGCATGACTTTCGCCGTACCACTTCAGATAGAAGCGCTTCCAGCCGCGGCGGAAGAACGAATTGAAACCGGCATCGTCGTAGCGTGAAGACGCCTTGATATGATCCTGCAGCGCCATCGCCTCGTCTCGGATCGTCTCCCAGTTACCGGTCAGTCGTTCGAGTTCCGGATAGCTCGCCAGATCGTGATAAGGGCGATCCCTGTCGCGGCCGAAGAGCGTCATCAGCGCGTTGATCGGGGCCATGAAAGTGGAATGGTCGGAGGCCTGGCGCAGCGGCTTGTGGCGTACGCGACCGCGGTAGTGTGTATAAAGCACACTAGCCAGAAAAAGCAGTATGAGAATCCATTTGATCATAGGGGGAGTGTTCCAGGGGCTAGCCAGTCGCGATCGCGGTTGATGCAATCGCATGTCGCGCAAATGATTTGTTGGCTTACTATTTTCCCTGAATCATGATCAGCGTCAACAGATACTCATCGATGGCCGTGACGTGCCCGGATAGACGACTGCCCGCCGGCCACTGTGACGACAACGTCTTGAGCAGTTCGATGGTGACCGAGCCCTCGCGAGCGTCCCAGGCGATCAGCCGGGCGTCCGGAAAGTAGAAGCGCCGACGCACCAGCGGATAGAGCGCCTTGAACAGGCTCTCCTTGAGCGAGAACACCAGCGTCACGAATTCCCCCTGACTCTCGACGCCTAGCCGTCCGAACCACTCCTGCTCCGATCCCACCAGAATCTGCGGCGCCAGGCGCCGGGCGCGCTCGTTGCTCATCACGACCTCGGCATCCAGCCCGACGCCGTGAAAGTCCGGGCGCCTGGCGACGACCGCTGCTGCCAGACCTCGACTATGGGTGATCGAGCCGACGGTATCGGCGGGCCAGTCGGGAAGCTGCTCGGCGTCCTGCGCAGGTGTCGATGGCGAGCCCGTCAGCGCACCGATGGCGTGCCGAGCGGCAAGGCGCCCACCCATGAACTCCGCCCGCCGTTTTGCGGCGGCGGTTTTCAGGCGCTCGGGCGTCGGGAGATCCCAGGCATCGAGATCGGTTTCACATAAGGCGTGGGTATCGAAGCGAAGGGCGCTAAAGCAGGCTTCGGGAAATGCGAGTTGCCAGGGCCACTCGCTCCTGGGCGAGTGGCAGCCGAATGGCAACGTTTCGATCAGTGGTCTGACTTCAGACATCGATCAACGATCGACCAGCACGGCGTTGAGCTCGACCGGCACGTCATCGCCGATCTGCTGGTAACCCATCAGCGACAGAATCGAACGCACGTTCTGATTCTTCATCAGTTCCTTGCCATCCAGCGAGACCGGCTCGGCATTGCGTACGCGCACCACATCAGCCGACTCGCGGGTGAAACGTACCGGCAATTTTTCCTGGCGCTGCTCGCCGTTGGAGTCCGTGCGCAGGGTCAGTATCTCGACCGTCGACTGACCGACCTTCAGCGAATTGATCCGCTCCGGCGGCAGTTGCGTGACCACCGTCACCAGGGTGGTGTTGGTCAACGATGACATCCACGGGGGCAGGTCGCCCAGCCGATCGAGCACGTCCGTCTGATTGAGTCGCACGGGCAGCTTCAGCGTACCGTCCGCGCTGATCTGGCCTTCCATGCGGCGCAGCGAGTGTTCGTGGGTAATCGACTCGCCGCCGCTGGTGATCTCGGTCACCGTGGCCGTCACCCGAGACTGATTGGGGTCGAGCTGCCATGCGGCCTGGGCCAGTCCGCAGAATGTCACCAGGCCCGCAGCCAAGCCGATACCGGCAATCCGGCGGATGATTGTGTTCGATGACATCGTGTCCTCCCTGGACGTTCATGACGTTCAACAGCGGCTGGCCTGTGCCGGCCGCTTTGGTTATCATACGGCTCCCGCGTTTCAGGGCCTATAGCTCAGTTGGTTAGAGCAGGGGACTCATAATCCCTTGGTCGTAGGTTCGAGTCCTACTGGGCCCACCATAAAATCAGTAGCTTACGTCAGTTTTCGACCCGTTTCAGGGTTCCATTTCTATGCCGTGTCCACACTTTGACCACACTCGAATTTCGGACCGTACTTGATGCTGTCCGCCAGATGATCGGGTGAGAGGTGGGCATAGCGCATAGTCATCTGAATCGTCTGGTGTCCGAGGATCTTCTGCAGCGCGAGCAAGTCACCGCCGTTTACGATGAAGTGGCTCGCGAACGTATGACGCAGAACGTGCGTTCGTTGGCCCTTAGGCAGCTCAATTCCCGTTCGGTTCATTGCCTCAGAGAAAGCCTGATAGGCGTCCTGGGCGAACAGACTGCCGCTTCATTTTCCGTGATTCTTCAAATTTTCATAAAGGTCGACACTGATCGGCACGGCTCGGTTGCGTCCGTTTTGGTTCATGCCAGCCTGGACAAGAAACCGAGAGTGGTCGGCCTGTTCCAGGAACACGCGAACGGGTTGCTTCTTCGCGGTGGTCATTGGGTGTTCCTCGTGTGGGTGGGTACTGCAGGTTTGTTGCGATGCGCATTCAGGAGTGAACGCGTAATCGCTTCAGGGAGAAAAAAGGCCCGTGACGCTGGGGAAGCCTGTCGGGCAGGGAAAGACGAGCAAGCGTAAGCGCCACGGACCAAGGGGAACGCGGTTGGGGCAAAAATCGGGGACAAAAAAACGGCCCGATAAGCGTCACTAGGGGAAGTGCCTAACTTATGGGCCGGAAAAGATCGCTTTCCTTGGAAGGCGACCATGAACGCGGTGAAGCCGGTGTGGATTAATGAACCCGAGCTCGGCTTGATGTAGAAAGTGTCTTCATTAAACGACGCCTAAGCAAAGAATATTTTGGTCTTGTTATAATTTTTTTCAATCCAAACGTAAATATTAGACCAAAGGCGAAAGATATCAGCGACAGCAAGTCGGCTAACGTCGGAAAAGAGTGAGCAGAAGATACAATTGGTATAAAAAACCCGCAACGGATGGAGGGCCTTATCGAGCCACACATCGTTGCGGGTGGGGGGTGCGTCAGCTGATCTTGTCAGGACGTCATTTGGTGTATAGGAGGTTCATGGTCGCTATGTTTCTGCGCAGTCCGGTAGCCGTTGGGCGCTACCCACCTATTAAGCGAGCAAACGCTAATTGCATACGCTGCATCTACCGATGCTACTCCTCGAAGGCGCACAGGAATAGTCGACGAAATGCGACACTGGCCAAAAGAAACCCGGTTATGGGAAACGTTCAGCAGGGAGCGTTTGCCATACCGGGTTGAAGCGGCCGCAGGGAAGCAACCCGAAACGTTTAACCGGTGTGCATCGCTAACGAAGCCCACAGTGGCGGGTGCTTCACTAGCGGCAGGTTGTTGGGGGAGGTCCTTCTCCGAGGGGTTGAGGTCATCAACCCTGCGTCCTATCGCACGGCTAATTATGATTAGTTGTGAATAGAAGTAAACAGCCCTAACGCAAGTTAAGTCGCAAAGATTTGTGCGAAAAAAGCGCTGTAAATCACTGATTGTGTGGTGATCTACACGAATGCTGGAGATATGGGGGACGACGTGATTAATGACCATTCCTCCGACTGGAGGCACTCAGTGGTCAGAAGGGCGATGTTGACCATGGGGCGACGGCCGATCTTGAACAGCGGAAGGTTGCCGAGCTGAAGCTGACCCTTGATGGCGCTATATGAGAGGCCGGTTAGCTCTGAGAATCGCTCGATGGTCATGACTGGCACGGTGGCCGGGACCTGGGGCGCGTTATTCTTTTCCATTGTCGTATCGGCTCGTTTTGGCTCGCTGTGGTATGTTTTGATTCCGTGAAATTTTCACGGGTAAACCAGCGGGTATCCTCAAAATATGGTACCCATGTAATCAGTATACTAAGAAGTTGGGTCATGTCTAGTGAGTTAGCCAAAAGAATGCGAGAAATTCGCGAAGCTGAGACGTCCGGACGTCACGAGTTTTCGCAACTCATTGGTGTGGCTAAGAAAACGGTGGAGAGCATCGAACAATCAGGAAGAGCGCCGAAAGGGGAGATGCTGGAAGCCATCTGCATCCAATGGCCGAAATACTCACTTTGGCTGATGACGGGGCAAGTCAACGAAGCAGCGGGGCAGGTGAGCCCGGAGATAGAACGGACCAGAGATCGGCTCAAGCCGACAGGAACGGATACCGGGTCGCGAGGCGAGTAGCCGAACGCTGGTACCAGGGAACAGGGAACGAGTGATGGGCGGGACAAGGGAAAGCTACAAATCAAACTCGATTGAAAATAAAAGCCTCATTCAGCGCAGAGGGTGATATGAAAGATCTCGGTAATTTAGGTGAATCAGTCCTACAAACAATGTGCTTTCAGGTAGGATTAACGGCCAATGTTTCTAAGGTTGATGCAAATGGATGGGACGCATTCGTCGAATTTCCCCTTGATGTAAATGCTGAAAAAACATTTGTTCATGATTCTCAAGCTGAATGTAAAGTCCAGGTTAAGGCAACCTCAAAAAATAAAAGAGGTTGGGACGTAAGTCTTTCCAATCTTAGGAAAATGGCGACCTACCCCGGGTTGGCTTTTTATTTATTCTTAAAAATTGATGATGATGCCAAGGTTGAAAAAGCTTACTTGGTTCATTTGGATAGAGATTTGATATGGAAGGTGCTACAGAGAGTAGACAGGGAAAAAGTCCAAGGGAATGGGGCTAAGTTAAATAAAAAAACGATGACGATTAAGTACGGCAAAAGCGAGCAGTTGTCTGAGGTTCACGGAAAATATTTCAAGCTGGCTGTAGAGCAAATAGTCGGTGGCGATTTCTCTCGATATGTTAGAACAAAAACTGAGTATTTAGAGAAAGCAGGATACGAACAAGGAGCGTATGAGCTTAATTTTGAAACGAGCAGTCCTGAAGGCTTGATTACCTTTCATGAAATGAGCTTGGGTGTTGATAAAGAATTAGAAGTTTCCAAAGCAGAAGCATTTGAAAAAAGGTTTGGATTGAAAAGACCAGGCTCAGTGTTCGGGGGGGCTGGAGTTATAAGGCTAGATAATGTTAAGCCGAAGGCCAAAGGGACAATTTTTTTCAAGGAAGCCAGGCATGCGCCGGGTTTGAAGTTCGATATAGAGCTTTATGCTTCTCCGTTATCGGAAATGCTTCCTAACGAAAAGAAATGCTTCAGAGTTAACTCAGAATTGTTTGAGCTTTTAGTATATCCATTCACAAGCAAAATCTCTTACAAGTTTAAGCTGGATTATAGGTCAAGGCATAAGCTTAAAGATTTGAAGGGAGTGCTTGAACTAGTAAAGTTCTTTTACTCTCAGAAAGGCCAAGGATATTGTAAAGTTGTTGTTTCTGGTAATAATGACATTGATTTTACTATACACAGAGAAGGAGGAGGGTTTGAACACGCAGATGATTTGCGCGGAGTGGAAAGCCTTGTTTCAATTGAGAGGTGCTATCATTTAGAAGAATGTCTATCCATAAGTTTGGAAGAGCTTAATGCTAGAGAGTCAAACATAAAGCACTTTGAAAATATGCTTTTCCGAGACAGTTTAGAAGTAAAGATGGAGCTGGATGAAGAGGTGAAGTGGGGAGCAGATGAGATTACCGGTATTGCATTTTTTCAAGGCGTGATAATAAGCAATTATCTTCTGGGTGTTTGTATTGTCATGGATGCATCTGGGGAGAAGGTAATAAATGGCAGGACGGTTTATGGAAGAATGCCGGTAACAATTCTAGACAAGGTTTGTTGTGATCCCGCAGATATTGCGGAAGATGAAATCATGAAATTGCTTGAAGACAAAGTTTCAGATTTGCCGGATGATGAAAAAATAATAATTCTAGATATGCGACCTAAAAACAGTCCTGAAAATTAAATATTTTATGTGCAATTTCACAACACCTTGACCACACAGCGTCCACCACCATTGGCCATAATGGTATGCAGCCAGACAAGCGCTTTTCCTAACCGATTGAATTTAAACGTAACCGGCCAGAGCGAACCGCTATGGACACATCTCATAATCCCTTTGTCGTAGGTTCAAGTCCTACTGGGCCCACCATCCTCGAAGTCTCCCCATTGATAAGCAGTCCTTCGGCCAGGTAGCTGCCAGCTTGATGTTAGCCGCTCGACATGATCCCGAACCTGTCGAACGCCTAGGTGACCTCAACAATGAGATGAAGGTGCATACCCACCATCAATCCGCATCCAATTGCGCCTCCAAGCCTCCAAGCCCGCAACGGCAGTGCGGGCCACGTTGAGTAGTCGGGCATCGTCCATGCCTTCTCGCGCACTGGCTGAAAGCCCGGACATCGTGCTGGCCACGAAGTCGGTCACCGCGGATGCGTGCTCCGGATGGGTGCGGGCGACGAACTCGCGAATTCGATCACGGCGCTGATTTGCCACCCGGCGTGCATGAATGACGCTGTCATCTCCGTCATTGCCTCGGGCGGCTTCGAGAACAAGGCACCCCCGCTGTACCGGATCTCGCGCATAGGTTCGTGCGGCGCTCTCCAGCAATTCTGCCAGTGCGTCGACCGGTGCCCGGCAGGGAAGCAGAATCTCGTCCAGCGCGAGGGCAGATCGCGCTTAGCGCTCGATGACCTGCTCGAAAAGCTCGGGTTTGCTACCAAACGCCTTGTAGAAACTGGGCGGTTTCACTCCCAGTGTGTCGGTCAGTGCTGCCAATCCCACTGCCTCGTAGCTACTGGCATGAAATAGTCGCTGGCCCATATCCAGTGCGGTTTCCATATCGAAGGCCCGGGGGCGGCCTCGGGGTCTCGGCGTTAATTTGGAATTTCTTGCCAATCCCTCGTGGCCGTGACGATAGGCGGATTTTGTTATTGGCTTTTCAAGGCTACCTACTAGTCGGAGGGCAATCACGCCATCTATTTCCTGATCTCGGCAATAGGGTTGTCCGTCAGCGAGCTGCGCCGCTCGGACTCCTGATCGATCTCAGTGCGACGAGACGTAATCCGATTTGGCGAAAGCTGGTGGTATTGCGAAATTCTCCCGCATGCGCTTCGTTTCAGCGGCCGGCGTCAATCCGAAAAGCCGTTTGAATTCCCGATTGAACTGCGAAGGGCTCGCATAACCCACGGCATGGCAGGCGGCCTCGGCGGTCATTCCCTGACGCACCATCAGCAAGCGCGCCTGGTGCAGCCGCGTGGATTTCACGTACTGCATCGGCGAGGTGTGGGTAATGGTCTTGAAGTGGTTGTGGAACGTGGGAACGCTCATGCCGGCTTCACCGGCGAGTTGCGCCAGATCGAGCGGCTGGGCGTAAGTCGCGTGAATACAGCGTAGCGCCTTGCCGATCTTTCCGAACTGCCCGCGCATGGCCAGCGCCGCTCGCATCGCATCGCCCTGTGCTCCGCTGAGCACGCGAAAATAGAGCTCTCGAACCAGCGCCGGGCCAAGAATCGACGCCTCGAGCGGCTGGTTCATCGCTTCGAGAAAGCGCACCAGAGATGCCCGTAACGCCGCGTCCATGGGGCTGGACATCAAACTCTGCGGCGCACTCGGCCGTGCTGTCCCGGCATCGCGCTCGATCTGGATCATCAGCTCGGCGGCGAGCTGGAAATCCAGGTGGATGTAGATGGCCAGCAGCGGGTGTTCCGGCGTCGCCTCGGTTTCCATCGTGAAGGGCACCGGCACCGAGACCGCCAGGTAGTGCTGCTCGTCGTACAGATACACCTGATCACCGAAGAACCCCTGTTTTCGCCCCTGACATACGAGCACGATGCCAGGATCGTACAGAACCGGAGTACGCGATAAGGGGCGATCCGAGCGCAGGATGCGCACGTCGGGCAGCGCGGTCAGATTGTAGCCCTCGTTCGGCGCCAGCGCCCGAAGCAACGCCACCATGTGCTGCTGTACAGCCGACGGTGGAGTAGGAATGGTCTTGTTCATCGTATCGCGTGAGATGATAAGAATAGGCAATAAAACTAGAACAATAAGCCTGAAAGGAAGGAAATCAAAGGCGTAATGTGCAGCTCTCACTGATTCATTGGAGCTATTGCCATGTCGTCCAGCAAATCGTCGTCCAACAACCTCATTCTCATCACCGGCGTCAGCAGCGGCTTCGGCCGGGCGCTGGCTCAGGAAGCGCTGGCTAGCGGTCACCGCGTCGTCGGCACGGTGCGCAACGAACAGGCCAGGCAAGCGTTCGAGCAGCTCGACCCGGCGAACGCGGTGGGCCGGGTGCTCGACGTGACCGACTTCGATGCCATCGACGGTGTCGTGGCCGACATCGAGGCGAGCGTCGGGCCGATCGACGTTCTCGTCAACAACGCCGGCTACGGCCACGAAGGGATCATGGAGGAGTCCACGCTGGCCGAGATGCGTCGCCAGTTCGAGGTGAACGTATTCGGTGCGGTTGCCGTGACGAAGGCCGTGTTGCCCTACATGCGTGCCCGCCGTTGCGGGCATATCCTCAACATCACCTCGATGGGCGGCTTCATCACCATGCCGGGCATTGCCTATTACTGCGGCAGCAAGTTTGCGCTGGAAGGGATCTCCGAGGTGCTCGGCAAGGAAGTGAAGCCGTTCAATATCCACGTCACCGCCGTGGCCCCCGGCTCGTTTCGTACCGACTGGGCCGGCCGTTCGATGTCTCGCACACCGCGCTCGATTCCCGATTACGACGCGCTGTTCGATCCGATCCGGCGTGCCCGCGAGGAGAAGAGCGGGCAGCAGCTTGGCGATCCGGCAAAGGCTGCCCGCGCCATGCTGGCCATCATCGCCAGCGAGACGCCGCCGGCGCATCTGCTGCTGGGCAGCGACGCGCTCGGACTGGTTCGCGATAAACTGTCAGCGATGAGCGACGAGATCCAGGCATGGGAAACGCTCACGCGTTCGACCGACGGCTGACGGCGAAGGGCTGAAGATAAGGGCCGAAGATGAGGGGCTGGGCTGGGCTGGGATGGGCAGAGCAGAGGCCCGGCGCATCTTCGCCTTGAGTCATTGCCGAGACGTTGAATGCTCTCTGAGCAAGTAGATTACCAGGATGGAAAGAGCTGCGAGCAGGGCGGCGGCGGTCATCAACAGGATCGAATGGCTGGAGGAGAATGCGGTTTTGCCTGCCGCGATCAGTGCTGTCGCCTGCGGCTCGGCGAGGTCCCGGGCGACCACATAGCTGTCACCGATGGAGCGCGCCGCGCGCTCGGCCTGAGAGGGGGTGATGTCGGGTGCCAGCAAGATGGTGCGACTGTACACGCTGGACAGGAACACACCGAACAGCGTGATTCCCAGTCCGCTGCCGAGTTCGTATGCCGTGGCTTCCAACGAACCCGCCGCTCCGCCCTGGCTGGACGCTACCGAACTCATGATGGCGATGGACGAGGCGGTCAGACCGATGCTGAGGGCCAGGCCAAGGAGCGCCAGCATCAGGGGTACCGTCAGCCCCGGATGCCCAAAGTCGGAACGGGCCAGGCATGCCAAAGCCGCTGCGGCAATCGCCAGTGACAGGCTGGCGACCAGGCGCAGGCCGAACAGGTTGGAAAGGTAGCCGGCGACCGGGCCACCGAGAGCGGCCGCGGCCATGATCGGGATCATGAAGATGCCGGCTTGCAGCGGCGTTCTATCCAAGACGTACTGCAGCTCCTGTGCCAGCGTCAGCTCGACGCCGGCCAGTGCGCCACTCGCGACCACGGCCATGATGATGCCGGCCAGGATTGGCGGGCGCGAGAATAGCGACAGGTCGAGCAAGGGCTCCGGTGCGCGCAACTGCAAACGTACGAAGACCAGCAGCAGGCCAAGGCCGGACAGCGCCACGGAGAGTGCCAAATACAACGGCTGTGTCGCACCGAAGGCCGCCTTGATGCCGTAGACCAGCGAGAGCATGCCGGCGATCAGCAACACGGCCTGCCAGGGCGTCCATTGACCCGATGTCGTTTCCTCGGTGCGTGGCAGCAAAAGATAGACCAGCGGCATGACGGCCAGCATGATCGGCACGTTGATCAGAAAGGCCGAGCCCCACCAGAAATGCTCCAGCAGGGCACCACCGATCAGTGGCCCCAGCGCCGCGCCGGCTGCGCCCACCGTACCCCAGAGGCCCAGCGCCATGGCGCGTTCTTTGTCATCCTCAAAGGTGCGGCGGATGATACCCAGCACGCACGGCATGATCATCGAACCGCCCAGGGCGAGCAGTGCCCGTGTCCCGATCAGCATGGCTGGCGTCGGGGCGAAGGCGGCCAGTAGCGAAGCCGTGCCGAAGATTCCCAGACCCGTCAGCAGGACGCGGCGATTGCCGATACGGTCGGCCAGCGTTCCCATGGGCACCAGCAGGCCTGCCATCAGCAGCGGGTAGATGTCGATGACCCACAATACCTCGGTGGCGGAGGCGTCCAACGCCAGGGTCAGCGAGGGCACGGCGATATGCAGGATCGTCATGTCGATGATCACCGGCAGGAAGGCCAGCATGACGGCGAGCAGGATCAACCAGCGGCGTGGAATAGCGGGAAACAGGAACATCGGCTCTCGTCCGGTATCGGGATGAAGACTATGTCAGGGTCTACGGCTGCGACGTTCGCCGCGCTGCGCACGCCAAGTGGCGAGGCGTTCCTGCGTGCCGATGACGAAGACGAAAAAGGCCGGCACGAAGAACACCGCCAGCACGGTGCCGCTGAGCATGCCGCCGAACACCCCGGTGCCAATGGCGTGCTGGGTCTCCGCGCTGGCGCCGGAGGCGAGCATCAGCGGCACGACGCCGAGGGTGAAGGCCAGCGAGGTCATCAGGATCGGCCGCAGGCGCAGCCTTGCGGCGGTCACCGCGGCCTCGACCAGAGGGCGCCCCTCGGTGCGCAACTGCCGGGCGAACTCGACGATGAGGATGGCATTCTTCGCCGACAGACCGATGAGGGTGATCATCCCTACCTTGAAGAAGATGTCGTTGGGTAGACCGCGCAGCATCACCGCGGCCACGGCGCCGAGCAGGCCCAGCGGCACCACCAGCATCACCGACAACGGAATCGACCAGCTCTCGTACAACGCAGCCAGCACCAGGAATACCACCAGCGCTGAGAGCAGCATGAGCACTGGCGCCTGCGCTGCCGACTGGCGCTCCTGCAGCGACTGCCCCGTCCACGCCACGGCGAAGCCTTGCGGCAACTGCGCTGCCAGGCGTTCCATCTCGGCCATCGCCGCGCCGCTGGAAACGCCCGGTGCGGCGCCCCCGGCGAGTCGCACGGCGGGGAAGCCCTGAAAGCGCATCATCTGCTGCGGCGACTCGCTCCACACCGGCGTCACCACCTCGCGCAGCGCCACCATGCCGCCATTGGCATTGCGTACGCGCAGGCCGAGCACGTCGTCCAGTTGCATGCGCGCCGAAGCATCGGCCTGCAGGATCACCTGCTGCATGCGTCCGGCATTGGGGAAGTCGTTGACATACAGCGAGCCCATCGCCGCCGACAACGTGCTGCTCACGGCAGTGAAGGAGAGGCCCATGGCCTCGGCCTTCTGCCGGTCGATTTCCAGGCGGATGCTCTCGCCGGGCGGCAGCCCATCCGCGTAGACATCGCTGACCACTCCGCTCTGCGCCGCCAGTTTCAGCAGTTGCGCCTGTGCAGCCAGCAACGCGGCCTCGCCGCGGTTGGCCCGATCCTGCAGGAACAGGGTGAAACCGGAGGAGGTGCCCAGCTCGTCGATGGCCGGTGGCATCATGCTCATCACCGTGCCTTCGACGTTATCGGCCATGGCCTGCTGCGCCAGCGCCGCCTCTTCGGCAGCCGTCGCTCCATCGCGCTGATCCCAGTCCTTGAGCATGGTGAAGGCCATGGCCGCATTGGGCCCGGAGCCGGCGAAGCTGAAGCCCAGTATCACCAGATTGGTGTCCAGCGCCGGGCGCGAGGCCACGTGTTTCTCGTAGGCCTTGACCACTTCCAGCGTGCGCTCGCTGGTGGCACCGGTGGGCAGTTGAATGGAAGTCATGAAGTAGCCCTGATCCTCCTCGGGCAGAAAGGAGGATGGCAACTGCCGGGCGGCGATGACCAGTACCACGCAGAGCACTGCGAACACCGCCATCATCCGCCCGCTGCGTCCGACCAGGCGCGCCACGCGCGCGCCGTAGCCTGCCGTGAGGCGCGCGAATCCTCGGTTGAAGGCGCCGAAGAATCCGCGCTTCTCATGATGCTCGGTACCGACCGGGCGCAGCAGCGTGGCGCACAGCGCCGGCGTCAGGGTCAGGGCGAGGAAGGCCGAGAACAGGATCGCCACCGCCATCGACAGGGTGAACTGCTGATAGATCACCCCCACCGAGCCGCTGCCGAAGGCCATGGGGATGAACACGGCGGTGAGCACCAGGGTGATCCCGATGATCGCCCCGGTGATCTCCCGCATCGCCCGCATGGTCGCTTCCTTCGGCGACAGCCCCTGGGTGGCCATCAGCCTTTCGACGTTCTCCACCACCACGATGGCGTCGTCGACGATGATGCCGATGGCCAGCACCATGCCGAACATGGTCAGCGAATTGATCGAGAAGCCGGCCAGCAGCATGACCGCGAAGGTGCCGAGCAGCGCGATGGGCGCGACGATGGCCGGGATCAGCGTGTAGCGCAGGTTCTGCAGGAACAGGAACATCACCAGGAATACCAGCGCCATGGCCTCGAACAGGGTATAGATCACCTTCTCGATGGACACCTTGACGAAGGGCGCGGTATCGAACGGCACCGAGTACGCCATGCCTGCGGGCAGGCTCGGCGCTAGCTCGGCTAGACGCTCCCGTACGGCGGCCGCGGTGCGCACCGCGTTGGCGCCGGGCGAGAGCTGGATGGCGGCACTGGTCGCCGCCACGCCGTTCTCGCGGTTGGAAAAGGCGTAGGACTCCGCGCCCAACTCGAGGCGCGCCACGTCCCCGAGCACCACCTTGCCCCCATCGGCATCCGCACGCAGCACGACCGCGGCGAACTGCTCCGGGCTTGTCAGTTGCCCTTGCACCGTCAGCGGCACGGTCAGGCGCTGGCCGGGCAGCGTCGGCTCGTCGCCGACCCGCCCCGGGGCGATCTGCGCATTCTGCTGCTCGATGGCCTGAGCCAGATCATTCATGGTCAGGCCATAGCCGCTGAGCTTGTTCGGATCGACCCAGACGCGCATGGCCTGCTCGGCGCCGAACAGCTGTACGCGCCCCACACCGTCGATGCGGCGCAATTCCTGGACGATATTGCGCGCGAAATAGTCGTTCAGTGCGACTTCATCGAACTGGCCGTTGGGCGATGTCATGCCGACCATCATCAGAAAGCCCGTGGCGGCGGACTCTACCTGCAGGCCGCTCTGTCGCACGGCCTGGGGCAGGCGGGACTCGACCGCCTTGATCCGGTTCTGCACGTCCACCTGGGCCAGCTCGGCGTCGGTGCCCGGCTTGAAAGTCGCGGTGATCTGCGCCGTGCCCGAGGTGTCGACCGAGGACTCGAAGTAGAGCAGATTCTTGACACCCGACAGTTCGCGCTCGACCAGGCTTACCACCGAGTCGTTGAGCGTCTGTGGCGTGGCGCCCGGATAGGTGGCATAGAGGGTCACCGAGGGCGGGGCCACCGACGGATAGCGGGCGATAGGCAGCTGCGGGATGGCGATGACGCCGGCCAGCACGATGAACAGGGCGATCACCCAGGCAAACACCGGGCGGTTGATGAAGAACTGCGGCATGACGGATTCTCCGGACTCAGCGCGCGGCGGCGCTGAACTGTTCGCGGGTGTCGGACGGTTCGCTGGCGCCGACGGGCTGCCAGGGGTGCGGTGTGACGCGCGCGTTCTCGCTCAGGCGCTCGATGCCTTCGATCACCACCTGCTGGCCGGCACTGAGCCCGGACACCACGCGATAACGGCGCGCCACCAACTCCCCGAGCTCGATCGCCACCGGCCGCGCCTGACCCTGGTCGCCTACCACCCACACGCTGGCCTGGCCGGCGGTGCGGGTCACCGCCTGTTGCGGCACGCTCAGGGCGGTGGGGTAATGCGCACGGGGGACCCTCGCCTGCACGTAGAGTCCGGGCAGCAAACGGCGCTGCGGGTTGTCCACCAGTACGCGCAGCAGCACGTCGCCGGTACCGGTATCCACCTGAGTGCCGGAGAATAGGATGCGGCCCTGCATGCCGAGAGGCTTGCCGTCGCTGCCCAGAATCTCCACGGTCAGCGCCGGCGTCGCCGCGCCGGTCTGGCGGCGCAACGTCTCCAGTGCCGAAGCGGACTGGCGCACATCGACATACACCTGGTCGATCTGCTGGATTCGCGCCATGGGCGTCGTATCGGTCGGCGAGACCAGCGCGCCTTCGCTGACCAGGGTCTGGTCGATGCGACCGTCAATCGGCGCCTCGACACTGGCGAACTGCAGATCCAGCTTGCGTCGCGCCAGAGTCGCCCTGGCCTGGGCCACGTCGGCGGTGGCCTGATCGCGGAGGGAAGCCGCATCGTCGTAGGTCTGGCGGCTGACGGCTTCGCTGCGTCTCAACGACCCCAGACGATCGGCCTTGATGCGAGCCTGGGCCAGCATCGCCTCGGCCCGTTGCAACGCCGCCGAGGCAATATCGACCTCGGCCTTGAAGGGGGCCGGATCGATCTGGAACAGCGTCTTGCCGGCCTCGACATCGCGGCCTTCCTCGAACAGGCGGCGTTTCACGATGCCGGTGACCTGCGCGCGCACTTCGGCAGTACGCACGGCCGATACGCGCCCAGGAAGATCCTCGGTGACCGAAAGGTCGGCGGCTTCCAGCGTCATCACCGAGACCGGAATCGGTAACGGCGCCTCGCTCGTGGCATCGGGTGGCGAGGGGTCGCAGCCTGCCAGCCCCAACACGGCAAACCCTGCGAGCAGAATGCTCCACTGCCGCTGTCTGATGCGCATACCACACTAACCTCGCTCAAGGGGTCGTCGCGCCA
This sequence comes from Salinicola halophyticus, assembly GCF_003206695.1. Lineage (GTDB taxonomy): Bacteria > Pseudomonadota > Gammaproteobacteria > Pseudomonadales > Halomonadaceae > Salinicola > Salinicola halophyticus. The sequence goes on from NZ_PZJN01000006.1 coordinate 555,915, forward strand.
GGCGGCAACCGAAAAGGACCGAGGCCCAGTTTGGCTCGCTGCTATTGCGAATGATTCGAGGCTTTATGGAGAAAGCATGGAGGGCGCGATAAAATTCAGGACCATACTCATCGAGTCCGCTCATGTTCGATCGCCACGCGCGTGTCAGCCCTGCTTCTCCTGCTTCAGCACTGGTACTGATCGCCGAGGATGAAGCCGAGATTGCCGACATTCTCGGCGCCTATTTGCAGCGCAGCGGGTTACGCACCCAGCACGCCGCCGATGGCCTCGCAGCGCTGTCCATGCACCAATCGCTCAAGCCGGATCTGCTGCTGCTCGACGTGCAGATGCCTCGCGTCGACGGCTGGAAGGTGCTCAGTGAAATCCGCGCCCGTGGAGACACCCCCGTGATCATGCTCACCGCGCTCGATCAGGATCTCGACAAGCTAATGGGACTGCGTCTGGGCGCGGACGATTACGTGGTCAAGCCCTTCAATCCGGCCGAAGTGGTGGCGCGAGTTCAAGCGGTACTGCGGCGCACCCGGATGAGCGAGCCTGCCCCCACGCAGATGCTGCGCGTCGGCCCGTTCCAGATCGACTTGGAGAACCACGAGGCCAGCATCTGCAATGGTGATCAGCAACAGTTGCTGGATCTGACCCTGACGGAGTTCAAGCTGCTAGCCTGTCTGATGCGGGCGCCCAGGCGGGTGTTCAGCAGGGCGGAGCTACTGGAACATTGTCTGCCCGAGGGCGATACCCAGGAGCGTACGGTGGACAGCCACGTCAGCAAGCTGCGCAAGAAGCTCGAGGCCCTGGACATCCAAGGCGTGCCGGCCAGCGTCTGGGGCGTGGGCTATCGTTTCGGCAGCGAGCCATGAAACGCATGCCGGGTCTGCGTCGGCAGATTATCCAGTCCCTGGCGGTGATGGCGCTGGGCATCATCTTCATCGCGGTGTTCGGCTCCTACGTGTTCTACGCCATCGCCACGGCCTATTTGCCGGAGAGCATCTCCAACAGCTGGATGCCGTCACGGGTCGAACTGGCGTGGATCGTCTGCACTACGGTTGCCGCGCTGGGCATGGCGGTATTCGTTGCTATCCGTTTATCGCGACGTCTGCTCACCCCATTGAATTCGGTGGCACACAGTCTGCGCGAAGTGGCCCAGGGCAAGCTGACCGCGCGTGCGCGGACGGACGAAAGGGCCATGGGCGAGACGGCACAGCTGGTGCGCGATTTCAACGCCATGGCCGAGCGGCTGCAAAGCGTGACCCGGGAACGCGAGTTCTGGAACGCCGCCATCGCCCATGAGCTGCGCACGCCGGTGACCATTTTGCGCGGACGTCTGCAGGGCCTTTCGGAAGGCGTCTTCACGCCCAGCAGCGAGCTGTTCGATGGCTTGCTGCGCCAGGTGGAAGGTCTGAACCGGCTGATCGAGGATCTGCGGGTGTTGAGTCTCAATGACAGCGGCCATCTGGAGTTGCACCGGGTCGAGGTGGATCTCGCCCAGGAACTCGGCAGCGTTCTGCAGGCCTTCGCCGCGCCGCTGGCGGCAAAAGGGTTCCATCTGCACAGTGAACTCGAGGCTAATTTGAAGGTGAAGTGCGATCCGGTGCGTATGCGTCAGGCGCTGATGGCGTTACTGGAAAACGCCCAGCAGCATGCCGAGCCGGGCAGTCTGCGGGTTCGCCTCTATCAAGCGGGCGGTCACTGCCATCTCGTCGTCGAGGACGACGGTCCCGGCATCGATAGGGCGCTTGCCTCTGACCTGTTCGAGGCTTTTCACCGTGGCGATCCCTCGCGTTCACGCAAAAGCGGCGGCAGCGGCCTGGGGCTGGCTGTGGTCAAGGCCATTGCGGAGGCACACGGCGGCCAGGCGATTTGCCAGCCCACGGGGCGGGGAGGCAGTGCGTTCGTCATCATCTGGCCGCTTTGAGCGGCCGTGATGTCGTCATGCGTGCCGAGCAAAGCGCTACCGCGATGGGCCGCTCCGGCACGACTCAACTCTCCCGCAGCATCTCTTCGAGCATGGCGGCGTTGGGATCGTCCGGCTGGCTGACGACGGCATAGTTGTAATTGCCTTTCGACCAGTACTGCGCCATGAGCTTGCCGTCGATTCGCTTGCCCGGCTCCAGCATGTGATTGCCGGCACCCGGCGGGCGTATGTACATCATCATCTGACGCCCGGTCCGGTCACGATAGACCACCATCGCGGCAGGCTCTTGATCGGTGGCCAGCAGCCGCGCACCCGTCATCTCCAGGCCGGCGGCGCTAAGGTCGGGCGGCATGATCCCGTCGCTGAAATGGGCCTGAAACAATTCGACGATTCCCTCGCGACTGTTGGCGTCCGGTTCGGAGACGGCGGTATCGCTGGCGTTGACAATACCGTTCCCATCGATAGCAGTGTTGCCGTCGATGGCCGTGTTTCTATCGATAGTCATGTTCCCGTCGAACGAGACGCTGTCGGTGAACAGGCGATAGGCCTGAACGGCGTCGGCCATCGGCTGCGCCGAAATCGAGGGCGGGGTCATCATGTCGTGCACTTTCCAACCGCCGGTCATGCCGATGCCCAGGGCCATGACCAGCATGGTCGCCGTCGCCAGCCAGCGTTGGTGGCTGGCTCGTTGGCGACATAGGAAGAAACCCTGTCACTGTCGGCTGCAGGTAAGACGAATGACCGTGAGAATTATTCCACTGTTGATCGGGTCCGAGCGCGTAAACGGTGTGGTCACTGCCACGTGTGCCTCGGACGGAGCAATCATGGCACCCAATACGACCATGCAATCCTCGGGATGCCCAAGGCCGCATGCATCTTGGCCGAACGGCGCAGTGCGGTTCGGTTTCAAATTCATCGCGAGGGGGAGTCTGGTGTTCAAACGCAGGGGGAGTCGAGCTGGCAGCGTTTCATCTGCCTCGGTAGGGCGAACCTGACGCGTCGTAGGCGGTGCAGTAGCCGCACGCCCACTTGGTACTTCAATCTAAGCCCGAGCGATACAAGCCGGGTTAGGTTTGCTTGTTCAGGAAATCAGCAAGCCACGAAACTCTGCGCTGGAGCTCGTCGTCTGCCGAAGCCTGGTCATCCTCGCTGGTGCCTGCGAGATAGAGATCCATGATCCAGCCCGAGCATTGCTCGATGGTCAGGTGAGCGCGTTGGATCTCGAGCATGGGCGCGAAAGCCTGCTGGCTCATGAATTCATCGCCCAGCATCGCGCTGAGCAGGTTGCCGGCGAGTCGGTAGCAGTGGCTCTGGTCGGCGAAGAGGCTTCTGTCCTGGAAGAAGAATCCCAACGCGCACACGCTTGAATGACCGCCTTCGTCATCGCGCCAGGTCATCATCCTGGCAGTTTCGAAAGTGTTGCCGGGCTGATTGATTCGAGCGAGCGCGTCACGAATGCGGGGGAACTCGCGGACTTCCGGTATCGCGTCGATCTGCTTTGGATCATGCACGAGTCGTTGATACGGGTACGCTTCTCCGTTCTCACTGTCTTCCGCGCTGTACGGAATGTTGACGCTGCCGTCATCCAGGCTGAGGCGCAGTTCGACTCGGTTATCCATGTTTTCTCCAAACGTTGAAACCGCGCCAGATTATCAGGAAGTCCAGAAGCGATGTCACTGGACAGTGCTATGGTTTGGGCGTGAGCGTCATCCTCGTCAGCGAAGCGGAATCGGCGGCTTCGTGTGTTCGTGTTCAATGCGCCCGTGGCAGACGCGCCAGCCAACGCTGAACGAGGGCCGTCATGCCGCCCGCCACCGGCGTACACAGAATCCACGGCAGGGCGAGCAGGGCAATGCTGAGCGCACCCATGTAGACGTCGCTGAACCAGTGCGCGCCAACCATGATGCGGGGAGCGCTCAACAGCAGTACGAAGGCAACGCTCCAGCCGGCGGTACGCCGATCGGCGAAGCGCAGCATGAAGCCGGCAAAGATCATCAGCATCAAACCGTGATCGCCGGGAAAACTGTTCGATGCCGAGTCCTTAGTTGGAATCGAGACGATGTCGGTCAGATGGGCCGCGTGTGCGAAGAATCGCGTCGGACTGGGATGGCCGTAGGTAATCGCCTTGTTGGTCACCACAGCGATCACCCCGGCTGTCAGCAGCATGGTCACACCGATACCGAGCCAGCGCCGCCATCGATCAGGCCGCGGGTCTCGGCGCATGGCGATGGTGAACAACACGCCCATGACGCCGAACGAGGCGGCGTCGAAGAAACGCGTATTGAGCAGCGCCAGCAGATCGTCCCATAGACCGTTTTCCGGCGTGATCCAGTGGTTGAAGGTCCAGAAGATCCGATCGTCCAGATCGGTCCAGGGCAACCCATGGGGTAGCGCCCAACTCAGGAGCAGGACCAGCCCGGTCAGATTGAGCCCCAGCACGCGTTTCCACTGCATGTTCATGAGTCATGTCTCCCGCAAGAGGATTCGTCTGCGAGGATTATAATTTAAGATACACATAAGGAACAGTGTTCTAAAACTCATCGCCTGCCTTGCCGCCTGCCGTTCCGATGAGTCCGTCCGGCTTGACTGTCTTCCAACCTGGCTCGAAACGAAAAAGCCCCCGACGAATCGTCGAGGGCTCGAGGCGCGGTGGCAGCGACAGTGTCAGCCGTCGTGTTGAGCGAGTTGCTTTATAGAGCGGCGATCTTGTTGCGCTGTTCGACCAGCACCTGACGCGCCGCGAGATATTCCTTGAGCTTGCCGCGCTCCTTCTCGACCACCGCTTCCGGCGCCTTGGCGGTGAAGCTTTCGTTGCCGAGCTTCTTCTCGATACCGACGATCAGCTTGTCCTGCTTGTCGATCTCCTTGGCGAGGCGCGCAAGCTCGGCGTCCTTGTCGATCAGGTCGGCCATCGGCACCAGCACTTCCATATCGCCGACCAGTTGCGTCGCCGAGAGCGGTGCCTGCTCGGGATCGTCGAGCCAGGTCACGCTCTCGAGCTTGGCCAGTTTGGAGAGGAACAGGCGGTTGGCCTCGAGACGCTCGCGGTCGCCGGTGGCGCCCTTGGTCAGCAGGGCGTCCAGCGGCTTGCCGGGGGCGATATTCATTTCGGCGCGGATGTTACGGACTGCGACGATCACGCCCTTGAGCCACTCGATATCACGAATTGACTGCTCGTCGATGCGTGAGGCGTCCGCCTCCGGCCACGGCTGCGTCATCAGGCTGTCGTCATCCTTCGACCGGGTGCCGGCCAGCGGGGCGACGCGCTGCCAGATTTCTTCACTGATGAACGGCATCATCGGATGAGCCAGGCGGAGAATCACCTCGAGCACGCGGACCAGCGTGCGACGAGTGCCGCGCTTGGCCTCGACGGAGGCGTTCTCGTCCCACAGCACCGGCTTGGAAAGCTCCAGATACCAGTCGCAGTACTCGTTCCAGACGAAGTCGTAGAGCGCCTGAGAGGCGTGATCGAAACGGTACTCTTCCAGCGCCTTGGTGACCTGGGCTTCGGTCTGCTGCAGGCGAGAGATGATCCAGCGATCGGCCAATGACAGCTCGACGCTCTCGCCGGCGAGGCCAACATCCTGGTCTTCGGCGTTCATCAGCACGTAGCGCGAGGCGTTCCACAGCTTGTTGCAGAAGTTGCGATAGCCGTCGAGTCGGCCCATGTCGAACTTGACGTCGCGTCCGGTGGTGGCCAGCGACAGGAAGGTGTAGCGCAGCGCATCGGTACCGTGGGACTCGATGCCGTCCGGGAACTCGCTACGGGTCGCTTTCTCGATCGCGCGGGCCTTCTGCGGCTGCATCATGTTGCCGGTCCGTTTGGCGACCAGCGTTTCCAGGTCGATGCCGTCGATCAGGTCGATGGGATCGAGCACGTTGCCCTTGGACTTGGACATCTTCTGACCCTGGGCGTCGCGCACCAGGCCGTGGACGTAGACGGTCTTGAACGGCACCTCGCCGGTGAAGTGGCCGGTGAGCATGATCATCCGTGCGACCCAGAAGAAGATGATGTCGAACCCGGTGACCAGCACGCTGGTCGAGTGGAAGGTCTCGAGCTCAGGCGTCTTTTCCGGCCAGCCCAGGGTGCCGAAGGTCCACAGGCCCGAGCTGAACCAGGTGTCGAGCACGTCGTCGTCCTGGGTCAGCGTCACGTCGGCCGCGATCTCGTGTTTGTCGCGGGCTTCCTGTTCGGTGCGGGCGACGTAGACCTTACCCTCGGCGTCGTACCAGGCCGGAATGCGATGCCCCCACCACAGCTGGCGCGAGATGCACCAGTCCTGCAGATCGCGCATCCAGGCGAAGTACATGTTCTCGTAGTTCTTGGGTACGAACTCGATGTCGCCGTTTTCGACGGCCTCGATCGCCGGCTTGGCCAACTTCTCGACGGCAACGAACCATTGATCGGTCAGCAGCGGCTCGATCACGTCGCCGGAGCGGTCGCCGTAGGGCAGGGTGTTGGTGACCGTCTCGATCTGCTCGAGCAGACCGGCGGCGTCCATGTCGGCGACGATTCGCTCACGCGCAACGTAGCGATCCAGCCCGGTGTAGGCTGCCGGCAGGGTGGCGTCGACATCGGGCAGCGGGCGGCCCTGCAGGTCGAACACCTCGGCACGCTCGAGGACGGCGGCATCCTGCGAGAACACGTTGATCAGGGCGTGATCGTGACGCTTGCCGACTTCATAGTCGTTGAAGTCGTGGGCCGGGGTGATCTTGACGCAGCCCGAGCCTTTTTCCATATCGGCATGGTCGTCGGCGATGATCGGAATCCGACGGCCGACCAGCGGCAGCTCGATGAACTTGCCGATCAGCGAGGCGTAGCGCGGATCTTCCGGATTGACCGCCACGCCGGTATCGCCGAGCAGCGTTTCCGGGCGCGTGGTGGCAACGATCAGGTACTCCTTGCCGTCGGCGGTTTTGGCGCCATCGGCCAGCGGATACCGGAAGTGCCAGAACTGGCCCTGCTGTTCGCGGTTCTCGACTTCGAGATCGGAAATCGCGGTATGCAGCGTCGGGTCCCAGTTGACCAGGCGCTTGCCGCGGTAGATCAGGCCCTCGTCATGCAGGCGCACGAAGACTTCCTGCACCGCCTTGTAGAAGCCGTCATCCATGGTGAAGCGCTCGCGGCTCCAGTCGACGCTCGCACCCATGCGCCGCAGCTGGCGAGTAATGTGTCCGCCGGACTCTTCCTTCCACTCCCAGATCTTGTCGGTGAACGCCTCGCGACCCAGATCGTGACGGGTCTGGCCGGTCTCCGCTGCCAGCTTGCGCTCGACCAGCATCTGGGTGGCGATGCCGGCGTGATCCGTCCCGACCTGCCATAGCGTGTTGTTGCCGCGCATGCGCTTCCAGCGCACCAGCGTGTCCATGATCGTGTCCTGGAAGGCGTGGCCCATGTGCAGGCTGCCGGTCACGTTGGGCGGCGGAATCATGATCGAGAACGGCTCGCCTTCGCCGCTCGGGGCGAAACGGTTGTCGGCTTCCCAGCGTTCGTACCAGCGGGTTTCGATCTGATCGGGTTGGTAGGTCTTGTCCATGGCGGCTATCGGGCTCGAATCGGTGACGACGACACGCGGCACGGCGAAATGCCGCGTAGCGAAAAATGGCGGGGATTATACCCTTTGGCGGCATGCGGCGTCATGGCGGGAGGCCGCCGGACTCTATTTGGCGGCACCGTTGCGAAAAGTTGGCGAGCGCAGCCACTTTTGGTAGGAAACGCTGAATCAATCGACGAGCGGAGTAAAGCGCAAGGCGTACGGAGCACAGGAACCGGAGCCTATGGGGTATAGGTGAGGATTCCGATCGGACCGGCGCCCCGGCACCGCACAACGAAGCGATTTGCCGGGGACGCCGAGTTCGCGCAGACATTTATGCAGTGTTTTCCTAGAGCTTATGCGCCTCGACGCGATATCCCCGATCCTTATAGGTCTTCCAGCAGGCGCGCTTGGTGCGCAGCACGTCCTGATGCTGGTTGATGATCTCGGCCACCCGTTCCAGCCGGGAGAACCACTCGGGGATCTCGTCGTTCAGGTTGAGCATCGCCTGCACGCCGGGCTCGGGCACGGCTTCCCAGCCGATCGTCACCGGCGGCGCCGGGTCCATGGCGTCCCCCGCCACCCGGTGGGGGACGTAGCTGTCTTCCCGGAACGTCCACAGCAGCTCGTCCAGCTCTCGCGCCATCGATTCATCCTGGGTATGGATATGCAGCTGATAGCCCTTGCGATAGATCGTCTCCGCCAGACGGCAGGCGAAATTGAGCCGGGCTTCCAGCGTGGTATCGGGCAGGATGTAGAAATCGACTTTGGTCATGACATTCCGTTGATGACGAGCTACGAGCTACGAGCTACGAGCTACGAGCCAGGGGTGCGAGTTAGCAATGTTACCTGATCCGGCTTTTGATGGCCTAAGCCTCGAGGCCCGAGCGATTGTGCGAGCTAGCCTCAGGCAAGGCGAATCCAGCTAAGCGAGCGCAGTTGAGGGTTCTTCAATGCGCATCGCGAGGCTGGATTCAGCATCTCGTCATTGAGTCGGCGCCGAGCGAGATGAGTGGCTAGGCGCACGGCGCGTAAGGAACGAGACATAACAGGGGGTTAGGCGAGGCCCGCGCGCGCCGTGCAACAACGCCAATCGCTCGCGCAGGCCCGACCTTTCTTAAACGCCGCCGTCGATGTCGACCAGTGCGCCCGTCGTGAACCCGGCCTCGGCCAGCCACAGAATGCCGTTGGCGATCTCTTCGGGTTCGCCGATGCGACCCATGGGAATCACCGAGCCGGCCACGTCGGGCTTGTCCGGGTTGCCGCCGCTGGCGTGAATGGTGGTGCGGATAACGCCGGGGCGAATGGTGTTGACGCGAATGCCCTCGCCGGCGACTTCCTTCGACAGCCCCTCGGTCATGGTATCGATGGCGCCCTTGGAGGCGGCGTAGTCGACGTATTCACCCGAGCCGCCGAGGTGAGAGGCCGCCGAGCCGATATTGACGATGGCGCCGCCCTTGCCGCCGTGCTTGGTCGACATGCGCTTGATCGCCTCACGCGCACAGATGAACGGGCCGACGACGTTGATCTTCATCATGCGGTCGACGCGCTCGAAGCTCATCTCGTCGACGCGGCTGATCTGGTCGACGATGCCGGCGTTGTTGACCAGCACATCGACGCTTCCCAGCTCGCGGTCGACGGTCTCGAACATGGCGACGATCGCCGCTTCGTCGACGACGTCGGCCTGGATCGCGATCGCGCGGCCGCCGTCGGATTCGATCTCGGCCACCACCTTGTCGGCAGAGGCCTTGTCACTGCGATAGTTGACCGCCACGGCGTAGCCTTTCTGGGCGGCCATGATGGCCGTTGCTGCGCCGATACCGCGTCCGGCACCGGTAATGATCATCACGGGTTTCATCTGGCTCTCCTCTGGAGATGGGGTTTGATCGTCGGCCGGGAGCAAGGCCCGACTCAGTCGGCGCGCTCCATGCGGTAAACGGCGCAAAGCTTGTGGCCGTCGAGGTCGCGCACGTAGGCGAGAAACATGTCGCCCATGGCAGTGTGGCGAACGCCCGGCGCGTCCTCGACGGAGGTGCCACCTTGGGCGACGGCGGTATCGTGAAAACGCTCGGCCTGCTCGGCCGAGGAGCAGCGAAAGGCGAAGGTGCTGCCGTTGCCCACCGTGGCGGGCTGGCCGTCGATCGGTTCGGTGACGCCAAAGGCATTGCCGTCCTGACGGTAGAAGACTCGCTGGATCCCCTTGCGTTCGCCAAGCTGGCCTTCAGCGATATCCAGCGTGCCCAGAACGGCGTCGTAGAAGCGCTTGGCGCGGGCGATATCGTTGGTTCCGATCATGACGTGGCTGAACATGCGTCTCTCCTTGGTGAAGCGAAGGCTACAAGCACAATGACCGCCCAGGAGGCGGTCATTGTCGCTCGAGCCGGCGCTCGGGCATTCAGTGTAGGTCGGAATCAGGCCAGTCGCATCAGCCAGCCGCGAGTGTCTTCACTGCGGCCGTACTGGATATCCAGCAGACGCTTGCGCAGCTTGGCGCTGACCGCTTCGCCTTCGATCGGCGGCGTCACGATGCGATCGTTCTCGGTCACCAACTGGCCGATCTGAGTGATGACAGCCGCGGTGCCACAGGCGAAGACTTCGACGATTTCGCCGCTGGCCACGCCATCTCGCCATTCGTCGATGCTGATCGGCCGCTCTTCCGGCGTGAGGCCAGCGTCACGGGCCAGCTCCAGAATGGAATCACGGGTGACACCTTCCAGAATGGTCCCGGTCAGCGCCGGGGTGACCAGACGACCGTCACGGTAGACGAAGAACAGGTTCATGCCGCCCAGCTCTTCGATCCACTTGTTTTCCGCCGCGTCGAGAAACGCGACCTGATCGCAGCCATGGCTTTCGGCCTCGGCCTGGGCCAGCAGCGACGCGGCATAGTTGCCGCCACACTTGGCGAACCCAGTGCCACCGGGCGCAGCGCGGTTGTAGTGCTGGGAGAGCCAGATCGAGACCGGCTTGCCGCCGCCCTTGAAGTAGGCCGCTGCCGGCGAGGCGATCAGATAGTAGTCGACCTCGGCCGCCGGCTTGACGCCCAGCGACTTGCCGTTGCCGATCATGAACGGGCGCAGGTAGAGGCTGCACTCTTCGGCTTCGTTCTGCGGCGTCGGCACCCAGTCGGCGTCTTGCGCGACCAGGGTCTTGAGCGAGCCCAGGAAGGTCTCGTCATCGAGTTCCGGCAGGGCCAGACGACGCGCGGAAGCGCGGAAGCGGGCTGCGTTCTTCTCGGGACGGAAGGTCCAGACCGAGCCGTCGGCATGGCGGTAAGCCTTGATGCCTTCGAAGATCTCCTGACCGTAGTGCAGCACCGGCGATGCCGGGTCGATCAGCAGCGGCCCGTAGGGGCGAATCTCGCCGCGCTGCCAGCCACCGGTCTTGGTCCAGCGCACGTGTACCATGTGATCGGTGAAGTAGCGGCCGAAGCCCGGGTTGGCAAGAATCTCGTTGCGCAGAGTGGCATCGAGCGGATTGGAGGAAAGGCGGGCTTCGAAACCTGAAGTGGACACTGCGACTTCTCCTGACAGTCCATGATGCCTGACGACTCGTGGAGCGCCAGGCGGTCGGTGACTTCGGTTGGGAGCCGCCCGTCGCAGCGACGGGCAGCGGATCATTTAAATTAGCATGCAAAGCGTTGGCTGCGAAGAGGGCAGCGCAGTAGCTGTTCATGGCGCCCGACTCCGCGCCTGGATATCCAGGGCGTCCGATTCTGCGCCTGCTTATCCAGGGAGCCCGACTCCGCGCCTGCGCTTATTCAGGTCCAGAGCGGATCATGCCTCCTGCATCACTCCTGCGTCACTATCAGCTCGCTTTCGCGGTCGAGCAGATAACGCGTCAGCAGACCCACCGGGCGGCCGCTGGCGCCTTTCTGCTTGCCGCTGTCCCAGCCGGTGCCGGCGATATCGAGATGCGCCCACGGGTACTTGTCGGCGAAGCGTGACAGAAAGCACGCGGCGGTGATGGCACCCGCCGGGCGTCCGCCGATATTGGCGAGGTCAGCGAAGTTGGAATCCAGCTGCTGCTGATAGTCGTCCCACAGCGGCATGTGCCAGGCGCGGTCCCAGGACGCTTCGCCGGCTTCGAGCAGATCCAGCGCCAGATCGTCATCGTTGGAGAACAGCCCGCTGGCGTGATCGCCCAGCGCGATCATGCAGGCGCCGGTCAGGGTGGCGATATCGACGACGCTGGCCGGGTCGAAACGCTCGGCGTAGGTCAGCGCGTCACACAGCACCAGACGACCTTCGGCATCGGTATTGAGAATCTCGACCGTCAGCCCCTTGAGCGTGGTGACGATGTCGCCGGGCTTGATCGCGCGGCCATCCGGCATGTTCTCGGCGCTGGCGACGATCGCCACCACGTTGAGCTTCGGTTTCAGGGCGATGAGACTCTTCATGGTGCCGAACACGCTGGCGGCGCCGCACATGTCGAATTTCATCTCGTCCATGCCGGCGCCCGCCTTGAGCGAGATCCCGCCGGTGTCGAAGGTGATGCCCTTGCCGACCAGAACGTGAGGGGATTCTTCGGCATCGTCGGCGCCCTGATACTTCATGACGATCAGCTTGGACGGCTCGGCGCTGCCACGACCCACGGCCAGCAGCGAGTGCGCGCCCAGCGATTCCAGTTCGGCCTCGTCGAGAATCTCGACTTCCAGCGAGCCGGCGGATTCCCCGGCCAGCGTCTCGGCCTGATTGGCGAGATAGGTCGGCGTGCAGATATTGCCGGGCAGGTTGCCCAGCGTGCGGGCGAGATTGACGCCGTCACCCAAGGCGGCGCCGATGCGGGCGCCGGCCTTGGCGTTGTCCGCCTGATTGGCATCGCCCACCAGCAGTTCAATCCTGTCGAGCAGGGGCGCCGCCGGTGAGGTCGACTTGCACTGGGTAAAGCGATAAACCGCGCGGGTTGCCGACTCTAGCGTCATCTGCGCTTTCCAGGCGGTATCGCGATCCTCGACCTCGGCATCGTCGAAGGCCACGGCAGCGCTGTCGACCGGCAGCTTGGCCAGCGCGGTAAAGGCGGCGTCGAGCGATTTACGCAGAGCGCCTTCGTTGAACGTCTCGCGGTTGCCGAGACCGACCAGCAACAGCCGCTCGGCGGCAAGACCCGGCGCGAACGGAATCAGCTGAACATTGGCCAGCTCCGGGGTGAAGTCGCCGCGTTCGACGAGTTGCGCGATCAAGCGTTCGCTGGCGTCATCCAGCTTGGCGGCGGCGGACAGCAGGTCGCCATCCTGAAACAGCGGCACGACTAGGCAGGCTGTTTCGACCTTGGCCGGATTGACGGTCAGTACGGAAAATTCCATGTCGTCTCCAATGAACGATTGAGCGGACAAGCCTGTCGGTAACGAGACAAGCGAGTGGTGATTCAGGATAATGGCGCCGAAATAGATTCGCGCGGCAATGACGATGGGCGCCTGAGTCGATATTGAGATTGCGCTCGAAGGCCCGAGCTCGCTGCCGCCGATGAAAGGCCATCGATTCGGCCAGTTTACGCAAAGCTGAAGCGCGTTGCACAAGCCGCTTCGACAGCGGGAATCCTTGGACGCAACGACGAAGCGGTTTCGGTTGCCCGGGGCGGCCGTCGAAGCAGACCGCGGCAGGAAGCCAATCAGCTGTGGATGTTGCCAGGAGTTGAGATTGATCGTATTCCGCTATTTGACCCGCGAGATCCTGCTGACGATGTCGGCGGTGGCCGGCGTGCTGCTGCTGGTGATCATGGGCAGCCGTTTTATCCGCTACTTCACCGATGCGGCCCAGGGCGAACTGCCGCTCAGTGCGCTGGGCACGCTGATGCTGTTCCACATGCCCAGCTTTCTCGAGCTGGTGCTGCCGCTGTCGTTCTTTCTGGCGATCCTGCTGGCCTACGGTCAGCTCTATCTCAACAGCGAGATTACGGTGCTGGTCGCCTGCGGTATCAGCCCCAACCGGCTGCTGAAGGTCACTCTGCTGCCGGCCGCTTTCATCGCCGTGCTGGTCGGGCTTTGCAGCCTGTGGCTGACGCCGACCGGGGCGGCTCACAACGAACGCCTGATCGACGAGCAGAAGAGCCGGCTCGACTTTTCGCTGCTCTCGCCCGGACGTTTTCAGGATTTTGGCAACGACCGTACCGCCTACACGCGGTCGCTCAGCGATGACGGCTCCCGCATGGAGGGCGTGTTCATCAGCGAGCACCAGGGCGGCGGTGATGGCTCGCCGAAGCAGGTCGTGACCCGCGCTGAGAGCGGCTATCAAACCACCGATCCCGAGACCGGCAGCCGCTATCTGGTACTCGGAAACGGCGAGCGTTACAGCATCGATCCCGGCAGACCGGTGGCCGAGAAACTGGAATTCGGCAGCTACGGCGTGCGTCTGGCCACCGACGAGACGACCGAAACCGACCAGGATAGCGAGCTGATGACCACGCCCGCGCTGATCGCCGACGGTGACGACGAGGCCATGGCGCAACTGCAGTGGCGACTTTCGATGCCATTGATGATCCCCATTCTGACGCTGCTGGCGCTGCCGCTGTCGCGGGTCAACCCGCGCCAGGGCCGCTTCGCCAAGCTGTTGCCGGCGATCTTTCTGCATGTCAGTTATCTCAGTCTGCTGCTGGCGGCGCAGGATGCGATCGGGCGGGGTAGCCTGCCGGCGACCATCGGCATGTGGCCCATTCACGCGGTCTATCTGGTGCTCGGTCTGTTGCTGCTGCGCCGCGACCAGAAGCGGGGAGGCCGCTGATGCTGATCGATCGTCTCGACCGTTACATCGCCCGCAGCGTGCTGGGGGCAATGCTCGTCGTCCAGGTCATGGTGCTGGGGCTGGATCTGGTGATCTCCTACATCAACGATCTGGGCGATGTCTCCGGCGATTACACCGCACTGGACGTGCTGATCTACCTGATCATGCGGCTGCCGTGGAGATTCTACGAATACGCGCCGGTGGCGGTTCTGATCGGCGCGCTAGTGGGGCTGGGGTCGATGGCCTCCAGCAACGAGCTGACGGTGATGCGCGCCGCCGGGCGCTCGCTGGGCCGGATTCTGCTGGGCGTGCTCAAACCGTTGGTGCTGGTGATCCTGATCACCATGGCGATCGGGGAGTTCGTCGGCCCGGCCACCGAGCAGCAGGCGGAGGCGTGGCGGCTGGAGCAGTCCGAAGGCTCGGAGGCCGTGCTATCGCATCGCGGCGGCTGGCAGCGCGAGGGCGACGACTTCTATCGCTTTGGCACGATTCGCGCCGACGACACGCTGATCAACGTCACCTGGTATCACTTCGATGGCCAGAATCTGATCGACGCCACCCAGGCGGCGCGCGCGGTGTGGGATGGCGACAGCTGGACGCTGGAAGATGTGGAGGTCACCCATTTCGAGGATGGTGGCACACGTGCCGAAACGCTGGCGACCGAGAGTTGGGACACCGCACTGACCCCGGCGCAGCTCAATCGACTGCTGCGGCCGCTGGATAGCCAGCCGATGACCAGCCTGTGGCGCTACGCCGACTATCTGGAGGCTCAAGGGCAGGAAGCGACCCAGCCGCTGCTCTATTTCTGGCAGAAGAGCCTGCTGCCGGTCACGCTCGCCGGGCTGGTGCTGCTGGCCGCCTCGTTCGTGTTCGGCCCGCTGCGTACGGTGGCGGCCGGGACCCGTATTTTCTACGGCGTGATCGTCGGGCTGACCTTCAAGTATCTGCAGGATCTGCTGGCACCGGCATCCGTGCTGTTCGGTTTCTCGCCCGCGCTGGCGGTGGTGGTGCCGACCGCTGCCTGTTATCTGCTGGGTATCTGGTTGTTGCGCCGTACCGGCTAAAAACCTGTCTACGATCTGCTGCGCGTCGGCCAAACATTGTTGAAAACACTTTCGGAATGCTCATTTAACCCCATGTAAACTCGTGCGCGAGCCCGGTCCTTTCCTCAAGCGTTGTCGCCTCGTTTGGCTTTAGCTCGCTAGATCGTAAAACAGATTCCGACAGACATCGTTAGCAGGATGGACCACAGGACGCCGCGACCCGAAAGGGCGCGGCGTTTTGGTGTCCGGGCGTCAAAGGTCTCCGACGTGTGTTCAGGTTCCGTTAAGCCACTGGCGAATACTTTAGGCGAGATGATTCTGATTCCGGGTTGAAATTGCCTATGCGAATCATTTACATTTGCTATCTCGTTACCAGTGAGGCTCTCCCGTGTACGTCTGTCTCTGTGTAGGGGTCACCGACCGCGATATCGAAAATGCCGTCTCCGACGGCGCCCGCAGCTGGCGCGAAGTTCGCGAGACAACCGGCTGTGCCGGCCAGTGCGGCAAGTGCGCCTGCACCGGCAAGAGCGTCATGCGCGAGGCGATCAGTCAGGAAATGGCGATGGATCTCGATCTGGCCTACGCCGTTTGAGTTCGACTCTCCTTTCTGGCGGAGACGTTTCCCTTTGATTCTGCAGCGATTCATCCTCTGTGCCTGCCGACCGACGCCTTCTCGCTAGCGCGATTCGTTATCAACCGTGTTCCCATCTGCCAATCGCTTGCAGATGCGATCTTGTCGTAACCTACTGTAATAGTTGTAATTTATTCTCCTCTTGAGGGATACTGCCGCTACCGGATCGACACTGCCAATTGTGGTAGCGTGATTCACGCGGGAGTGCGTGGCCAAGCGTGCCTCCCCATCGCCAGATACTGGTTATTCGATGCATTGAGGAGAACACGACAATGAAAGGCGACGCCAAGGTCATTTCCTATCTCAACACCGTGCTCGGCAACGAGCTGGTCGCGATCAACCAGTACTTTCTGCACAGCAAGATGTACAAGGACTGGGGCTTCAGCGTGCTGGCGAAGTGGGAGTACGAAGAGTCGATCGAAGAGATGCAGCACGCCGACCGCCTGATCGAGCGCATCCTGTTCCTGGAAGGCATTCCCAACCTGCAGGATCTGGGCAAGCTCAACATCGGCGAGAACTGCCAGGAGATGCTGCAGAGCGATCTCAAGATCGAGCACAAGGCTCGCGCCGATCTGCAGGAAGCGATTCCCTACTGTGAATCCGTCCGTGATTACGTCAGCCGCGATCTGTTCATCAAGATCCTCGACGACGAAGAAGAGCACATCGACAAGCTCGAAGCGGAGCTGGGCCTGATCGACAAGGTCGGCATCCAGAACTATCTGCAGAAGCACATGTTTACGACAGAAAAAGAGTAATCCGCTAGATTCCCTCTAGCGGTCGGCGACTGCGCAACCGCTCTTGCCGTCAATGAAAAGCCCCGATGTCGGTTCACCGATATCGGGGCTTTCGCTTGTCTGTGGCTATGTCTTGAAGACTGGAAGTCTCGACCGTCTCGAAATCTCTGACTTAGCCCAGATCGTTCTTGAGCAGCAGCGCGACCGCATCGATGCGCGCCTTCAGCGTTTCGTCATCGGCGGCCAGCACGGTGATATGACCGATCTTGCGGCCGGGGCGGGGCGCCTTGCCATAGTCGTGCCAGCGGGTGCCGGGCAGCGCCAGCACGGCATCGCGTTCCGGGAAGGCGCCGATCACGTTGAGCATCGCGCACGGTGCCAGACGGTCGGTCTCGCCCAGCGGCAGGCCGGCAATCGCTCGCACGTGATTCTCGAACTGGCTGGTCACCGCGCCCTCGATGCTCCAGTGGCCGGAGTTGTGCACCCGCGGGGCGATCTCGTTGGCGAGCAGGCCGGCGGCAGTGACGAAGAATTCGAACGCCATCACCCCGACGTAGTCGAGCTCGTTCATGACCCGGCTGGCATAGTCTTCCGCCTGCGCCTGCAGCGGGTGAGACACCTGCGGCACCGAGCAGTGCAGGATGCCCTGACGATGCTCGTTGCGCACCACCGGCCAGTGGCGGATCTCGCCGTCGCGGCTGCGCACGGCAATCACCGAGATCTCGTGGTCGAAGTCGATGAAGCCTTCGAGAATCAGCGGCACGCCGCCCAGTTCGTCGAACGTGCCGGCGACGTCCTCGGGCTCGCGCAGCACTTTCTGGCCCTTGCCGTCGTAGCCCATGGTGCGCGTCTTGATCACCACCGGCAGGCCGATCTCGCTCACCGCGGTGTCGATATCGGCCTGGCTATCGATCCGGGCGATCGGCGGCACGTCGATATCCAGCGATCGGAACAGCGACTTCTCGAGCCAGCGATCCCGCGCCGTGGCGAGCGCCTGGGCCGGCGGATAAGCCGGGCGCTGTTCGGCCAGGCGTTCGACCGCTTCGGCCGGCACGTTCTCGAATTCGAAGGTGATCGCGTCGCAGGTCGCGGTCAGCGTGTTCAGCGCCTCCGGATCCTGCCAGTCGGCCTGCAGATGCTGGCCGTGGGCGGCGGCACACGGCTCGCTGCCGGGATCGAGAAAGGTAAATCGCAGGTCCAGCGGTGCGCCGGCCTGGGCGAGCATGCGGCCGAGCTGGCCGCCACCGACGATGCCGATTCGCATGGTCACTCCTGGTCTTCGGGTCGAGGATCGGGGTTGTCGAGCACCTTGCGCGTCTGCTCGGCGCGGTAGGCTTCCAGCGCTTCACGGATTCGCTCATCGTGATTCGCCAGCATGGCGGCGGCGAGCAGGGCGGCGTTGATCGCCCCGGCGCGGCCGATCGCCAGCGTCGCGGTGGGGATGCCGGCCGGCATCTGAACGATGGAAAGCAGCGAATCGACGCCGGAAAGCGTGCTCGATTTCACCGGCACGCCGAGCACCGGCAGCCGCGTCTTGGCGGCGCACATGCCCGGAAGATGGGCGGCACCGCCGGCACCGGCGATGATCACTTCCAGCCCACGGTCGGCAGCGGTCTCGGCATACTCGAACAGCAGATCCGGCGTGCGGTGAGCGGAGACCACCTTGGTTTCATGCTCGATACCCAGCTTTTCCAGGGTCTCGACGGTATGGCAGAGAGTCGACCAGTCCGACTTCGAGCCCATGATCACGCCGACGCGTACGCTCATGCTTCCTCCCGGGGAAATGATTCGCCGGCCCTGATGGAGATATCACCGTGTAGGTTGTGGCTACTACCGTGTGGATTGCCGGGCCGTCGTTTGGAAAGCAGCGCATTGTACGGGAATACGGGGAATCGATCAGCCGTAAAATCTGCCCTGCAGCAAACTGTCATCGATTGAACCGCGTTCAGCGAAATGCCTTCTCCAGCGCAAATCGCGCCACCGGCTCGTCGCTGACGCTGACCTGTTCGCAGAACATGGCGAGCGGGCGCACCCACAGGCCGTAGTCGCCGTAGAGCGCGCGATAGATCACCAGCCACTCTTCGGTCTCGCTGTGCTGAGCCACGTCCAGCACTTCGTAGAGCTGGCCCTTGTAGTGGCGATAGATGCCCGGCACCGGCTTTTGATGGTCACTCATCAAGAAATCTCCTGGGTGGCGGCTGATGCCGCTTTGTTTGCCGATGTTTCCATCTCCTCGGCGGCGCGTTTGGCCCGGTCGGCTAGCCGGGTCAGTACGCGGCCGGCGGCGACAAAACCGAATGTCCCGGTGACCACGCTGACCGCCCCGAAGCCGGCGGCGCAGTCGAGCCGTGTGGCCTGACCCGGGGCCGGTTTCTGCAGGCAGACTTCGCCGTCTTCACCGGGGTAGACCAGCTGCTCGTCCGAATAGACGCACTCGACGCCGAAGCGACGCTTGGGATTGCGCGAGAAGCCGAAATCGCGGCGCAGTTTCGAGCGCACCTTGGCCAGCAGCGGGTCGTGTTCGGTGCGAGTGAGATCGGCCACGCGCACGCGGGTCGGATCGCTCTGACCGCCGGCGCCGCCGGTCACCGTGATCGACAACTTGCGCCGGTTGCAGTAGTGGATCAGCGCGGCCTTGGCGCCGACATGGTCGATGGCGTCGATCACGTGGCCGGCGTCGGCCGGAATCCGCTCGGCCAGATTGGTCGGAGTGATGAAAGCGGCGTCGGCATGAATCTCGATGCCCGGCCAGATCGCGCGGCAGCGTTCGGCCAGCACCTCGACCTTGGGCTTGCCGATCTGGCCGTCCAGCGCATGGAGCTGACGGTTGACGTTGGAGACGCAGACATCGTCCAGATCGATCAGGGTCAGCTTGCCGATGCCGGAGCGCGCCAGCGCCTCGGCGCTCCAGCTGCCCACGCCGCCCACGCCGATCACCACCACATGCGCGCGACGAAATGCGTTGGCCGCGCGGGTGCCGTAGAGGCGGCGAATGCCACCGAAGCGGAAGTCGTAATCGTCGTTGTCTTGAGTCTCGGTCAATTCGGTCATGGGCTCTCGATCATAAAGGGATGTCGATCGGTTCGGCAGCCTCAGCAGCGCTGGCGCCATCTTCCCACCGGGCACCGTTCTGCGTCAGATGTGCCTGCCAGCCGAACCGCGTGAGCAGGGCGGAAAAATGATTGTCGGGGGCTGCCTCCAATGTCAGCGTGCGGCCCTCGAACGGGTGTCGAAATTGCAAGAAAACCGCTGCGAGCAGCAGATGCGGGCAGTCCAGATGATCGCGAAAGTAGCGGTTGTGAAGGCCCTTGCCGTGTTTGGCATCATTGATGATCGGGTGCCCGCAGTGGGCCAGGTGACGTCGAATCTGATGGCGCCGGCCCGTCTCCGGTCGCGCTTCCATCAGCGAATAGCGCGAGTGCGGATAGCGATCGACCGCAACCGGAATCTCCACCGTCGCCAGCCGCCGAAAATGGGTCAGTGCGGCTTGCGCCGGCATCTCTGCCTTGGGCCGAGTGCCGTCTTCTTCACGTAACGGCGCATCGACGCTGACCGTCTCCGGCCCCCAGCCGCGAACCACCGCCAGATAGCGCTTGGTCATCTGCTGCTCGGTGAACGCCAGGCTCAGCGCAGCGGCGGCATCGCTGTCCAGCGCGAACAGCAGGACGCCGCCGGTGGGGCGATCCAGCCGGTGCACCGGATAGACATGCTGGCCGATCTGATCGCGCAGCGTCTGCATCACGAAACGGGTTTCGCCGCGGGCCAGCGCCGTACGATGCACCAGCATGCCGGGCGGCTTGGCCACGGCGATCAGGCGTGCGTCGCGATAGATCACCGCCAGCGGCGCAACAGGCGCGGTTGTGGCAAGCGTCGCGATCATGGATTGACCAGGGAAGTCGGGTAGAGCCCTATTGTCGGGGCTGACGCGGGCGATCTCAAGGGCCGGGCTGGACAGGGAGGCTGGACACGAGGGCTGGGCATCCGCGCTGAGTAAGGCTAGCCTCGGGACAGCGAATGAACCCTCGGAATGAGTCTTTGCCCATGAGTGATATCGATTCCCCGCATCTGGTCGTGCTGACCGGTGCCGGCATCAGTGCCGAAAGCGGTCTCAAGACCTTTCGCGATGGCGATGGCCTGTGGGAGAACCACCACGTCGAGGATGTCGCCACGCCGCAAGCCTGGGCGCGAGATCCGCAAACCGTGCTGCGCTTCTACGACGAACGCCGCGAGCAGACCCGCCGGGCGCAGCCGAACGCCGCGCATCGGGCACTGGCCGAACTCGAGGCGGCAGGATTTCGGGTCAGCGTGGTCACCCAGAATATCGACGATCTGCACGAGCGCGCCGGTTCCCGCCATGTGCTGCACCTGCACGGCGAGATTCGGCTGGCGCGCTCATCCGCCGACGCCAACCTGCGTTATCCGGTGGACGAAACGTCGACGACCGGCACCATCGCGCTCGGCGATCTGTGCGACAAGGGCAGCCAGCTGCGCCCGGACGTGGTCTGGTTCGGCGAGGCCGTGCCGCGCTATGCCGACGCTTGCGATATCGTTGCCGAGGCCGACGCGTTGCTGGTCGTCGGCACCTCGCTGGCGGTCATGCCCGCCGCGATGCTGCTGGATCAGGCCCCATTCGAGGCGCCGTGCTGGCTGGTTGACCCCAACGCGCGGGACCTGGCGCCGCCGGGGGTGAGCCCCATCGCCGAACCGGCCAGTCGCGGCGTACCGGCGCTGGTGGCGCGCTGGAAAGCGCAGGGTGACTTTGCTGGCTGAGCGTTGTGGCCGACCGAGCGTTGTGACTGACTGGGCGCTTAAATTGGCGACGCGTTTCGTCTGGCAGCGCGTTTCGCACCATTAGCGGCCTTTTGCCTATTTAGTCGCGGCGTCCGGTGCGGCAAAATGGCGCGCCCGGTCGGCGTCGGCGCGATATCGCCTCGGCATCGGCCCCAACAGAGCCGCTCGAGCGGCCCAGGTGTGCCAAGCCGGCACGCCACTCATCGCTAGGACACTTCATCATGTTTGAACGCATCAACCGGTTGTTCCCGGTCTGGGCCGTCTTGCTGGCCGTCATCGCCGCTTTCGAGCCGCAGCTCTTCGTCGGGCTGAAGGCGGATATCACGACCCTGCTGGTGGTGATCATGTTTGCCATGGGCCTGACGCTGACCCGCGAAGACTTCGCGCGGGTGATCAAGTCGCCCAAGCCGATCGCCGTCGGCGTCGTGCTGCAGTTTCTGATCATGCCCGTTGCCGCGCTGCTGGTGTCTCGCGTGCTGCAGCTCAGCCCGGAGCTGACCACCGGCATGATCCTGGTCGGCGCCACCGCAGGCGGCACCTCTTCCAACGTGATGACCTGGCTGGCCGGCGGCCACGTGGCGCTTTCGGTGTCGATGACCATGGTTTCCACCGTGATTTCGGTCGTCGCCACGCCGTTCATCACCTGGCTGCTGGTTGGCCAGACCATCGACGTGCCGGTTCTCGGCATGCTGGTGAGCATCGCCAAGCTGGTCATCGCGCCGATCGCGCTGGGCGTGATCGTGCATCACCTGCTGGGCGCGCGTATCCGCAAGATCGAATCGGCGCTGGCCACGCTCGCCATGGCCGCCATCGTGCTGATCATCGCCATCGTCGTCGCGCTCAATGCCGGCAATCTGGCCACGCTGGGGCCGATCGTCGCGATCGCCGTCATCGCCCACAACGGCATCGGGCTCACCGCCGGTTACTGGCTGAGCCGCGCGCTGGGCTTCGACATTCGCACCGCTCGTACCATCGCCTTCGAGGTCGGCCTGCAGAATTCCGGCCTCGCGGTCTCGCTTGCCAACCAGTTCTTCACCGCCGGTGCCGCGCTGCCGGGGGCGCTGTTCTCCGTCTGGCACAATGTTTCCGGTTCGCTGCTGGCGGGTTACTGGAAACAGCGGGGTGTTCGCGCCAAGGGCGCAACGGCAGACACGAGCGAGAGCGTCAGCCGCTGAGATCGATACGAATGTTGTCTTAATTCCGACGCTGGAGAAGCGGGGCGAAGTGCTAGAATGCGCGCCCCGCTTTTTTGTGCGCGAGACAGCCGAACCATGCGTGATGATGCCGAACGGACGACCGAATCCCGGCCGCCGAGCGAGACCGAGTTTCCGAGTGCCGAGGCCAGCCGCGAAGCGGTCGTCGGCGAAGCGACCCCGCCGCGCCGCGAGTTCAAGGCGCGAGGCAGCTTCGTCGAACGTTGCGACGGCTGCCGTCTGCCGGTGCTCAACTGCCTGTGCCCTTATCGCGTCATGGCGACGAGCGAGGCCCAGGTATGGCTGCTGACGCACTCCTACGAACATCACAAGCCTACCAACACCGGACGGCTGATCGCCGACGTGCTACCGCAGACCCAGACCTTCACCTGGTATCGCACCGAGCCGGAGGCACGCCTGCTCGAGCTGCTGGCGGATCGGCGCTACGTACCGTTCGTCGTCTTCCCCGATGACCAGCCGGACTATCAACACCGCGTGGTCGACGAGCGTGCGGTGATCAGCGCCAAGCAGGATGGCTTCATTCCGGTGTTCATCCTGATCGACGGCACCTGGCGCCAGGCGCGGCGTATCTTCCGCAAGAGCCCGTATCTGGATGGCCTGCCGGTGCTGCCGTTGCATACCGACCGGCTGACCCGCTATAGGTTGCGCAAGCCGGCATCTGCTGCGCATCTCTGTACCGCCGAGGTCGCCGCCGAACTGCTGCGCAAGACTGGTGATGTCGACGCCGCCGACGTGCTCGACGACTATTTCGACGCCTTCAACCAGAGCTACGCCGAGAGCCGCTTCTACCGCAAGATCGAAAAGCCCAGCGCCGCCATGCAGCGCCTGCTCGATCGGCGTGCCCTCGAAACGACCGACGCCTGAGCGGCTTTTTCGTTTTGTTCGCCGGATGAGCTCTGGCCTGACCTGATTGCCGCCCCGCAGTGTTAGAGAACTGGCAGAGAACTGGCAGAGAGGTGGTAGAGAGGTGGCTAAGAAGCGATAGAGAGGTGACAGATGAGTCGCGGCAGGCAGGCCGCGCCATCGGCTGCACTGCGTCCCGAACGTTCGCAGTGATTGATAAAATGTTATGATATAACGTATTGTGTGGGTGGCGATGCAGTCTTCACGTCATTCAGAAAAAGAGATACGAATCATGAAATTATTATCAGTGCGGAGCGCGGGTGTCGTGGCAGTCGGTTTGCTGACCATGGGGAGTTTCCAGACCGTCCTCGCCGAGGATCACGATGGTCATGGCCATAGCCACGAACATGACGATCACGACCACAGCCATGACCATGAACACAGCCACGATCACGGCGACGATATCCATGCGGGTTACTTCGACGACGACCAGGTCGAAGATCGAAAGCTTTCCGACTGGGAAGGGGACTGGCAGTCCGTCTATCCCTATCTCCAGGACGGCACACTCGATGACGTCTTCGCCCACAAGGCCGAGCACGGCGACAAGACGGCGGCCGAATACAAAGCCTACTACGAGAAGGGCTATCGGACCGACGTGAACCGTATCGTCATCGACGGCGACAAGGTCACCTTTTTTGATGACGGCGAAGCGCATACCGGCGAGTACACCTACGACGGCTATGAGATTCTGACCTACGAAGCCGGCAACCGTGGCGTGCGCTATATCTTCGAGCGGGAAAGCGGGGACGACGACGCCCCGCAGTACTTCCAGTTCAGCGACCACGCCATCTCGCCCACCGATGCGGACCACTACCACATCTATATGGGTGACGATCGCGACGCGCTGCTCGACGAAGTCGTCAACTGGCCTACCTACTATCCTGCCGATCTGAGCGGTGAAGAGGTCGCCGAAGAGATGATGGCGCACTAAGCGCTATTCCGGGCCTCCGCTGCACTCGCATCGGGGGCCCCGGTAATGTTATCGTCTGCGCCGTGCGCCCGAGTGGCTCAACTGGATAGAGCAACGGCCTTCGAAGCCGTGGGTTGCAGGTTCGAGTCCTGCCTCGGGCGCCATTTCGATTGATCTCGAATCATCCCGCCTTACCGAACCGCGCATCATCACCAATCTTGCCTGCTGTTCGGCTCATCAATACCCATTCTGCATTACGATCTTCAAAGCTCACGCCACCAGTTTTTCGACCATCAAAATGATCGAGTGGATCACCTTGATATGGATCTCCTGGATGCGGTCGGCGTAGCCGAAATGAGGAACCCGAATTTCCACGTCGGCGAGCCCCGCCAATTTGCCGCCATCCTTGCCGGTCAATAGTATGATGCTCATGCTCTTTGCTCTCTTAGCACTTGAGTGAAGTTCGCGAGAAGCAATGCGACAAACGCGAGTCTTTACGATGACGAATGTGAAAATCTTTCAGCCCGGCACTGAGAATGAGCAGGCGTTTCTGGCTGCCGTGCAGCGCAGCGAGTCCCTCTTCGACAGGTGGGTTTCACCACCAGATACTCCGGAGAAATACGCCGATCATCTGCGCCGCTATTCGGCGGAGACGCACTACAGTTATTTGGCCCAGGCAACTGACGGCGCGCTGATTGGCTGTATCAACCTGAACGAAATTGTTCGTGGCGCGCTCCAGTCTGCGTACTTGGGTTATTACGCGTTCAGTCCGAACCAAGGCAAAGGGTTAATGAAGGAAGCATTGGATACCGTGATTTCCCACGCCTTCGACAAACACGAGCTTCATCGACTGGAAGCCAATATTCAGCCAGACAACGTGAGCTCGATTTGCCTGGTCAAGTCACTGGGCTTTCGGTTGGAAGGATATTCGCCGCGGTACCTGAAAATTGACGGCGAATGGAGAGACCACGAGCGCTATGCGATCACGTCGGATGAGTGGGTTTCACAGGCACATGCTGTCCGGTAGATCAATTCGAAGGCGCCTGGCAAGCTTTAGTCGAAAATCCGTTTTCGGTTATTAGCGATTACATCCCTTGATCTTCAAGCATGTTCGTTTTGTCGCCGTCATATTGAACGTTACAGCCCGTACTATGGAATCCTAGAGCTCTATCTTGGAAGTACATTTGATCTCTTCCATAGGGATCTCGGTTTTGACACTCTGAACAATTTTCAGATTGGTCAGGTGTTGCATCTGGAACCGTCGGTAGGCGGACAGATCCTCGACGGCGACCCTCAACAGAAAGTCGCAGTCCCCGGCCATGAGGTGGCACTCAAGGACCTGGGGCATCTGCTTCACCAGCTCCGTGAATTGATGGACTGTCTCCTCGTCCTGGCCCGTTAGCCAAACTCGTGTAAATACGCTCACGCCGATACCGACCTTGGCTCCATCCAGCAGGGCGGCGTACCCTCGAACGACACCGGCTTCCTCAAGTAAACGCACTCTACGTAAGCACGTTGAAGGCGAGAGTCCGGTGCGTTTGGCAAGCTCCAAGTTTTGCACACGGCCATCTCGCTGTAATGCGTTCAATATTCGTCGGTCCGTCTTGTCGAGGGGGTATGGTTTTGAATTCAATTTATTGCTCCCTATTTGAAATTTTGTACCAAAATGTACCTTCTGGATAGCGCATAAAAAAGCCAAATTTCGGGCAGTGGTCGATAGGCTAACCATGAACTCATGATTAGCGAGCACGTCTTATGTATTCCACATCCGAAATGAAGTTATATCGCTGGGCAGAGCTGAAGCGGGGAATTAGGGACGCTTTCCCGGTCATCATCGGTCTAGTGCCACTAGCGCTAGTGCTAGGCGCACAGGCGAGCAAAAAAGGAATGAGCACGGTCGAGGTATCGCTGATGACGGCGCTCAACTACGCTGGCGGATCTGAATTCGCGGCAATCGAGCTATGGTCCTCCCCGCCTAACATTGCGGTGATTGTCGCAATGACGTTCTTGATCAACAGTCGCCACATCGTCATGGGCGCGACACTGGCTCCGCTACTGAAGCATTTGCCTTTCCGTAAGACTCTGCCTGCTCTTTTCTTCATGTGTGATGAGAGCTGGGCTATGGGGGTTGCCGATGCCAGAGGATCATCGCGATTCCAGCCCTTCAGTTTCCACTATTACCTGGGTGTTGCTCTTTTGCTCTGGTTCAACTGGGTTGCATTCACGTCTCTAGGGGCGCTGATCGGCCCAGCCTTGACTGACATTAGGGCGTGGGGATTCGATATGGCTTTTCCAGCCGTGTTTCTTGTACTGCTGCGAGGCATGTGGAAAGGATTGAAGTTCGCGTTGCCTTGGCTTGTCAGTCTGCTGATTGCATGTGGATCATGGCTATGGCTGCCGCAGGGATGGTTCGTGCCGACTGGCGCTCTTGGTGGGCTATTAGTGGCATATCTGTTGGGGGGTGACCGTTGATGATTTCATTCGACGTAGCCCTGACGATAGCCCTTATGGGGCTAGCCACTTACTCCACTCGACTGATCGGATTTCTCGCGATCCATAAGCTAGCATTGAACGCGAGAGCTACACGGGTCATGGAAGCCGCCCCCGGCTGCGTGTTAATCACGGTGATAGCGCCAAGGTTCGTAGCGGGAAACATGGGAGAGTTGCTGGCGTTAGCAATCACCATGTTAGCCGCTATTCGTTTCTCGCTGCTCCCTACCGTTATGATTAGTGTGATCTCTACCGGCTTAGTGCGTCATTTATGGGGATGAAGTCTTCATTATTTTTTGAAGATCATTTCAATGGCCTCGGTCGAGAGCTGCCAAGCCGGATGCAGAAAAAGTGCGGCGGATGGCCGGACCAACGACCACATTAGGTCAAAGCGTGTCGGTCACGCCAACGGCTACCGCTGCAAGCGCGCCAAATAGATCGGTGCTTATGCAGCGTCCCTTGTGGGTTCAGTCCACTAGCTGTTCCACCATCAAAATGATCGAGTGGATCACCTTGATATGGATCTCCTGGATGCGGTCGGCGTAGCCGAAGTGAGGAACCCGAATTTCCACGTCGGCGAGCCCCGCCAATTTGCCGCCATCCTTGCCGGTCAGCAGTATGACGTTCATGTTCTGGGCTCTGGCTGTCTCGACGGCCTTGATGATGGTTTCGGAGTTACCCGAGGTCGAAATGCCGAACAGCACGTCTCCTTTCCGGCCGACGGCTTCGACATAGCGCGAGAACACATACTCGTAGCCGAAGTCATTGGCGACACAGGAGAGGTGGCTGGGATCGGAAATGGCGATGGCCGGCAAGCCCCGGCGGTTCTCCCGAAAGCGCCCGGTGAGTTCTTCGGCGAAATGCATGGCGTCGCAGTGTGAACCGCCATTGCCGCAAGCGAGAACCTTCCCGTCGGCTTTGAAGCGTGCCGCCAATAGCTCCGCTGCCTGCGCGACCGCTTCCAACTGGGCTTCATCCTGGCTGAAGCGGGAAAGCACATCGGCGGCTTCATTCATCTGGTCTCGTACGATCTCTTTCAATTCCACGGGGGCTTCCTCTGGGCTGGCTTCGCTGGCGAGGATAGCAAGCCTATACGCCCGAGGCCCTCGATGCGGTAATGCAGCGCCTCGGGTAGGCATTCGTCATCTTGTCAGCGTGGGGTGAGCGCCGCACACTCTGGAGTTCCCGCGAGCCCACCTTCAGCATGGATGCCCCGTGACTTTCGAGACGATTCTGATCATCGCCTGTGCCTACCTCGTGGCCGCCTTCGTCAAGGGGGCGACCGGCCTGGGATTCTCCACATCCGCGCTGCCCATCCTCGCGCTTGGGCTGGGACTGAAGTTCGCGATGCCGCTGGTGATCATTCCCTCGCTGGTCAGCAACGCCATCGTCATGAGACAGGCGGGGCACTTCGGCGAAACGGTTCGGCGCTTCTGGCCGATGTTTCTTGCCACCATTCCCGGCCTGCTGATCGGCCTCGCCGTGCTGGATCTGATCGATAGCCTCGTCGCCGGCGCGATACTGGGCGTGGTGCTGATCGGCTACGGCGCTTTCACGCTGTTTCGCCCTGGCCAGCCGTTATCGCAGAGCCTGGGCCGCAAGCTCGCGCCGGCGTCCGGCTTTCTCACCGGGCTGGTGAATGGCATGACTGGATCTCAAGTCATGCCGGTGCTGCCGTTCCTGCTGGCGCTCCGGCTCGATCCCAAGCGGTTTATCCAGGCGATCAATATTTCCTTCAGCCTCTCGAGCCTGATCATGGCTGTGGGCCTGGCCAAGCTGGGGCTCATGACGGTTGAATCGGTCTGGATCTCGTTGTTGGGGCTGATACCCGTCTACGTCGGCACCAAGATCGGCGGTGTCGTGCGCCAGCGGATGGATGCCGACACCTTCCGCAAAGTGGTGCTGTTGATGCTGATCGTCTTCGGCGTCGTGCTGGTCAGCAAGACCGCTCTGGCATAGGGCGGGTAGCGCCGTTCAGGACGCGCGTAAGGGCGAAACCCAATGCAGAGCTGTCATGCTGCTGGGTTACGAATAGGCAATAGTGGGGCGGGTCAGCGATGTGGTAGTTTCGCTGATCGACTATCAATGACTGGATATGAATCGAATGATTAAAGGCGTGATTTTCTGTGTGTGCTTCCTTGTCGTGCAGCTCATGGTGTTGAGCCATATCGATAACCGCCTATCGCCTTCTTCCAAGGATGCGCGCCAGGTCGTAACAACGACGCCGGCAGTCAACCGAGAAAAGAAAGACGAGAAGGACGCACGTCCATCTTGATCATTCCGATGGGCTGAGAGCCCACCAGCCTGGGAGGGCGATGAAGCAATGGGCGCTCTCAGCCATCCCGCCTTCCCTCTCATAGCGCCTCTTCATGCACTGCCTCCACCTACCCAAGCCTTGGCCCTTATCGGGCCGGCGAAAAGGCGTCATCGGCCCCTGTGGCCATCCTCTGGTTTTTGTTCTGCCGAACCCCGCCGCGCGCTGTCGACTCCCCGCCCCGCCTGCGCGCTAAATGGGTCGGTTTTGATGCAGCGTTGCAGGAGGCGTCGGGCCGCGCCATCGCTGGGGTGGCGGGTCGGATTCAGCGTCGGAAAAGTGATGCGGAATGATGCGTTTTGCAGCCTAATCGACGAAAGGTTGGGGGCGGATTATAGAGAAATGAAACAAAGTGTGTAATGTTGATGCAGAAAGTGTCTTAAAACGGCTCAAGCGGTCTGGCCAGTTCCGATCCAAAGCAGCCGGTTTTGACGGATAACAATCGAGGCAATATACATGGCGCATGATATTGACGTAATTGGCGAGTTTAATCCCGAGACCTCTATTCTCTTCTTAGGCTCTGGATTCAGCCTCGGCGCGAGCAACATCGCGAATGGTAGCCCGCCCAACGGCAAGGGGTTACGGCGCCACTTTATCGAGCAACTTAACCTTCCAGCGGATACGGACTACGACCTGCAAATTCTCAGCGAGGAGTTCGCCGAGCATGATTCTGGAAAGCTTCGTGAAGAGCTTTATAGAGTTTTTCGGCTGACCGAACTAACTGCTGGACAAATAGCTGTGTTGAATGAGCCTTGGCGACGCATCTACTCGACCAACTACGACGATGCGGTCGAGTTGCATCGGTTGACAAGGCAAATGCCACCGAATGCTTACGATGTTTCGGAGCCAGTACCGAACAAGCTGCCTCACGGCGCTGTGGTGCACCTCCACGGCAGCATCCGACTGATTACACCTGATAATGTGATGAAAAGCCTGGTTCTCGGCGAAGGATCTTACGTGAACCAGTATGTCGTGCGCTCGCGCTGGTACGACCAATTTCAGCGCGATCTAGCCTTCGCAAGCACCCTGTACATCGTTGGATACAGCCTCGCCGATTATCATATTGCAGGCCTGCTGATGGCCAATCCTAAGCTTGCGGAGCGAACTGTCTTCATTCAAGGGCCTACTGTCGACGAAACGTTCCTGCGACGCACCGCGCAGTATGGGCGCACTATGTTTATAGGCACCGACGGCTTCGCCGAAGCTCTGGCGCGCGCTCCACGCTCAGTCACTCCCTCACTGGATAATCTGCGCTCTTTCCGCTCGCTGTCACCGGTACGAGATAAGAAGGCAGTCGCTCGACCGACCGCTACCGAGGTCTTTGATCTTCTAGTCTATGGCGATTTCGATCCTAATCGTCTTGCTCGATCACAGCCCAGTGAAGAGTACGCGATTGCTAGGGCAGAAATGGTGCGCACGGCGGCGGCTGCGATTGAGAATAAGGCGTCGCTCGTTGTAGATGGTCGGCTTGGTAATGGAAAATCGATTTTTCTTCATCTACTTGCGTTCGAGCTTTCGTCAAGAGGGTGGACTTGCCTAAAGCTTCAGCTCGGCCATCCGGACCTTCAACGTGAGATTGTGGCACTGACCGAGGTCGAGCGATTGGTCGTGTTTGTCGAGCAATATTCGGCCGCCCAGGATAGTTTGAGTGGCCTTCGAGATGCTCTTCCACAGGCTAAGCTCGTTGTGGAGGTGCGGACGGGTACGTTTGAGGTCCGCTTCCACGAGTTCGTAAAGCTTTTGCCCCAACCGTTTGATCGAGTGAGCTTGAACGCACTTACGAGATCCGAAATGACCTCGTTTGGCCGGTTGTGCGAGAGTGCAGGACTTCGTGCTCCCGATGTAGATCACCGTGGCGACCTACGCGATCTTTTGCTTGATATTTTCGAGAATGCCGCAGTTCGCGATCGTGTGAAAGAGGCTCTGGCCCCCCTGTTTGAAAATAGTTCTACTCGGCGAATTCTCACTATGACTATGTTGATCGCCACCCATCAAGGCTCTGTAGGTGCCTCCTTTGTGAGAAGCGTAGTCGGCGTAGATCCATTTATGGTGCTTAAACCATTGGAGGATCTGTCGCATGAAATTTTCGAGACGTCAGCTGATGGTTTCAGGGCTCGATCATCTATTTTCTCTTCGTTTGTGATCAAAGCGTTCATTACGTCAGAGGAGATCGCTAATGCTGTTGTAGAGGTGACGCTGGCCGCTGCCCAGCGGCGAAGCGAGCGGCCCTATAGGATTCTTATGTCGACTATGATGGCGTATTCGAGCTTGAGGAGAACTTTCCGAGGCAAGGGAGATCCGGGCACCGTCATCGCTAGCATCTATGAACGTTTACGATACGACGAGCGGGTGAGTGGTGAGCCGCTCTTTTGGCTTCAGTATGCGATCGCGATGGCGGAAAAAAACCGACTCGATGCTGCCGACGAATTTATAGCCACCGCCTATAGAAAGGCCGAAGAGCTTCCCGGCTTCCAAACTTATCAGATTGATACCCAGGCTTTCCGCATAGCTTTGTTACGCGCTATGAAGCAAAGTTCGGGCCAAGCTATTTTCAACATTGATGCAGTTCTTCTTGGTTTTGAGCGGATCGATGCCATGCTCGGCGACGGGAGCCACCGATTCTACGCTGTGAAAGTGCTTGAAAACGTTCGGCCGTTCGTAGCCGCACGGCTTGGAGATTTAGCAAATGGCGAGCGGACCGCCTTGCAGTATTGGCTTCTGAAGGTGGAAAAATCGCTCTCTTTGCTGCCAGATGATTTTAAGGCAACAGCTGGATCAGAGGAGATCCGCAAGAGCGTCGAGGCGGCTGCTAAAATGTTTATCGACCAACGTTAATCTTATGTGTGTCCGGCAAGTCTCGAGTTTTTCTACTGCTTTGCGCCGGACGTTCTATATCGTACTGCTTCGAAAGGCGGAGGGTTTTAAAGAAATTACAGTCTGCTTTTGGTCATAAGCTGTCTTGAGGCCAACCATCGTACAGGGTAGGTATGAACCTCCGATCGCATTCAGTGGCATACATAATGGCATACCATGCTGTATTGCCGCATAGATTTTCAATAAAAAACAATCAATTATCCCGTTTTTTGAGTCCTGCCTAGTACCGTTTTGGCGTGACCCGATCGGGAGATTGGAAGTAGTTAGCAAGTACATTAACTCTGACGCAGCAGTGATCGCCACCGCGAGGGGGGCATGCCAAAGGCGCGACCGAAGGCGCGGGTCATATGGCTCTGGTCGGCGAATCCCGCCGAGAGCGCGGCTTCGCTCAGGCCGATGCCAGCGGTGATGCATTGTCTGGCGAGATCCAATCGGCGTAGCGTGAGATAGCGATAGGGGCTGGTGCCGAACAGCGCCCGGAAGTCGCGGGTGAGCGTCCAGCGCTCTTGGCCGGATATCAATTCGAGATCGTCCAGCGTCACGCCCTCGTGAGTATGGGCATCTAAATAGTTCCGAACCAGGCTCGCCGCGCGGTAGTCGGGTGTCGTTCGCGAGCGGGCAAACCGGGTATCACTGTTGGTTTCCAGCACGGCGGCCAGATCGGCAATGCCGTTCTCCTCCTCGAGCGCATCCAGAGGCGCCTCGACCGACGTCAGGAGAAAGCGGACAGCGTCTCTCAATCGCGGGTCCGTCGACAGTCCGCCGGTAATATGTGGCAAGGTCCTGCCGCCCAACGCGGTCTGGATGAGCGCCGGGGCGATGTAGAGCATGCGGTAGCGAAACCCGCGCTCGTCGCCGGCGTGGCCATCGTGGGCCTCGTCCGGGTGGAGCACCATGACGGTGCCGGGCAGGCTGTGCCGATAGTCGCGCCGGTAGTGGAAGCTCTGCACCCCATCCAGCGTGATGCCGATGGCAAAGGTGTCGTGGCGGTGGGTATCGTAGGCATGACCCTGAAAGCGCGCCTCCAGACGCTCGATGCGAGAAGGCGAAGCCACGATGCACCAGTCGGCATTGTTATTGGCCATGGCGGTTCCTGTCACAGAAACGGTATGACAACGTAATCGAAGAACATCATCACCGCGACCACGACGAGCAGAATCGCCATGAGCCGGTTGCAGAGACGAAAGTATCTCGGTTGGTGGATTTGCTTGCCAACTATCTTGCCTGCCCAGAAGTAGAGCGCGGGAGCGCCACCGCCGCCCAGCGCGATGAGCGCCGAACAGCCGATCAACGCCGCGCCTGTGATTTCCCGACCCGGGAACATGACCGTAGTGATCGGGATGACGACGAGTGAGTTCTTCGGGTTGAGCAACTGCATTAAAAATCCATTGCCGAAGCTCAACCGGCCAGAACGGATCCCGTCCCGATCCCCCGCCGCCGTCAGGGTCGATGTGAATACCTTGAACGCCAAGTAGAGGATGTAGGCGCTACCGGCCAGCGCGATGTAGGGGATCAGGTCCCGGACGATCAGGATCTGGCCCGCGAAACCGATCACGGCGAACCAGCAGAAGATCGCCAGTGCCACGCCGGCGAAGAACCCCCACGTCTTCCTGAGCGAAGCGGTCAGCCCCTCGTTCAGGCTCAGCAGGTTCACGGGGCCGGGTGTGTACATCACGGTGAATGCGTACAAAACGATCTCCATCTCTCTGCCTCATCGATGATCAGTTCCGGTTGATTGGATAGGCTAGAGCCCCGAAGGCGTCGAATCTTGAACGATCCTGCAGCGGATGCTTCCGTATCGGTAAGGCTTACTTCCTATAGCGTGTTGGTCTTGGAGCGATTCGAAAAAGTGTTCTTTTGAAACGGACAATTCGGCATGGGGCAAATTTTCAGCCCGTGAGGTGCGGCGCGAACACTCTGCAAAAAATCGGCCGTTCGGTCCTCCTGCCTCGGTCTCGGCTTTCTACAGCTGTTCGAGCATCGTCAGCGAGCTTCGGATGTGGTGGCTGCCCGAGAACCGCTGCATTGGATGAAATCGCCGGATCTTTCGCTCGATACGGGTCGACCGTTACCGCTCGTTGCGTTCGATGATGACTGTTTCTACCGTCAGTGGGCGATGGAGGTCGGGCAGTCGCACCCCCCGGGTTTCACTACCGTCATGACCTGCGGGAGCATCGCTGGTGTCGTGTCGGCAGTGCTCTCCGGGTTGGGCGTGACACTCTTGAATAGCCGCCACATCACGCCCGAGATGGAGATCATGAAGGCCGCGTTTTCCTGAGCCGCCGCCGATCGTTTACGTCATCCGAACCGGGCGCAAGAGTTACTCCAGTGCGGTTCTTGGGTTGGTCGAGGCGATTTCTGGAGAGACTGATCGCGTCTGAATAAGAGAGGTGGCGTGGGATGGCGCCGGGTCAGCGCTAGCGCGGGAGAGGCTTGCACTCGTGTCAATCGCACCTTGCAGCCGAACATTTGAGAGTGCAGGCTGCGAAGTGAGGGAAGAGAGGCTATGATCTCTCTGTGGGGAAAATTTCGGTCTGTAGGCCGAGATGGAAAGTTTCTCGCTTTCCGATGAACACAGGGGTTGACGGGGTGACGATGAGAGCGCAAACTGACGGCCTAGTTGGTTAGCAAGTCGCATATTGTCAGTTGCACTCGAATCATTCGGTAGCCTGGTTATATCCCCTTGTTTTACCCACTATATCGGGTAGCACCCGGCAATCGTAATTAAGCGTTAAGCGCATTAAAGGAATTCGTAACATGGCAACTGGCACAGTTAAGTGGTTCAACGACACTAAAGGCTTTGGCTTCATTTCTCCGGCAGACGGTGGCGACGACCTGTTCGCACACTTCTCCGAGATCCAAGCCGACGGCTTCAAGTCTCTGCAGGACGGTCAGGAAGTTTCTTTCGACGTCACTCAGGGCAAAAAAGGTCTTCAGGCTGCTAACATCAAGCCGCTCTAAGACTTTGGTAGATTCTTCGCCTTAGGGCGATAGAGCTCCAGCACCAAGGCCCGCTAACGCGGGCCTTGGTGTTTTTGTGTGTTCATATTATTCATTGACTCTCCCGCCTCCGAGCTTCAGGCAGGCCACGGGACCGTTCAAGGCATGGCCGCCATGCAGATCGTCGACGCCGACAGTCACCACCTCTCCGCCATCACGGATATCTTCAATCACTATATCCTGCACACCAATGCCCGATTCGAAACGTCGCCCCTGACACTGGTAGATAGGCGGGAGTGGTTTTCTCAATTCGCCAGGAACTCGCGGTATCAGCTGCTCGTTGCGGTGGAAGGGGGCCAGGTCGAAGGCTTCGCGGGTTCGCAACCCTATCGTAAGACCGCGGCGTTTTGCCGAACGGTAGAAACCACCATTTACCTGGCTCCTGACAGGGCAAGACGCGGTATCGGTACACGACTTTATTCAGCGTTATTCAGCCGTCTGAGTGAACAGGAGCTGAATCTCGCCGTCGCAGGTATTGCCTTACCGAATGAAAGCTCCATAGCGCTGCATGAGAAATTCGGATTTCGTCGCGTCGGGACCTTCGAGGACTATGCGATCAAGAACGGCCAGTTCCTCAGTGCTCTATGGATGCAGAAGCACCTGGAGCGGCGGCAGGACGGGTAAAAGCGAGTGGCACTCGCTAGACCAAAACCACCCCCAGCTGCTAGATCGGCTGGGGGTGGCTGAAGATACCGCTTAGCTCTGGCGACGCGCCGCGATGCTGCCGAAGCGGCGCTTGAACTGCGCGGCGCGGCCTTCGGTGCCGACCTCGCGCTGCTTCCCGGTGTAGAACGGGTGCGAAGCAGAGGAGATGTCGAGATGAACGAGCGGGTAGGTGTTGCCGTCTTCCCACTCGATCGTTTCGTCCGAGGTCATGGTCGAACCAATCTTGAAGTACTCGTTGACGCTGGTGTCGTGGAAGATGATCTGGCGATAGTCGGGATGAATGCCGTCTTTCATGGGAATCTCCTGTTCGGGTAATTTTGTTATGTTATTACATAATTGATGTTTTGGGCAATCTTTCCTGCCGGGTGAGGCCAGACCAGCCTGGCTTGTGCGCATCGAGACGTGATCCGTTATCATCGCGTCTCACCTATCAGCCAGATAACGACTCTGCATGCACAACCTCTACATTCCCGTCGTCGCCATATTGTTGGTAGCCGCCATCATCTTCGGCGGTCAGGCCATCTCGGACAGCCAAGTCGATGACGACATCAAGACGCTGATTTCACGGCAACTGGGCTCCGACCGCGAGATCGAGTTGCAGTCAATGAAGGAGGTGCAGAAGGGCTATGGCGTGTGCGGGCTTTATCAGACTGGCGAACGTAGCCAGCACGCCTCACCTTTTTACTATAGCAAGGTCAACGAGCGCGTGACCCTGGACGCCGAATCCGAACGATATCGGCGTCACTGCGAGGGCTGATGCAGGAGGGTCAAATCTGTTGAAAGCGGTCGATGCGTTCGCGAATGGCATTTTCGGGGCCGATGAGATCCTGCAGATCCCGTTCGGTCAGGCCGATATCGCGATGGCCGTGGACGATGGAGGTGTAGTTCTCGCCTTCCCGGATCGCTTCCTCGACCAGTAGCGACAGCTCCTTGCGATCATCGAGAGAGGTCGGGTCGAAGCTTTGCCGCGAACGCTTGAACTGATTGGCTTGTTCTCTGCGACAGCGAAGCAGCAGACTTTCCGTGATGAACGACGTGCTTTTCATGGATCGTACCCCCGACGGCGAAGTTCACTCTGAGATTAGAACCAATTCGAAGCATTTCACCATTGGCTTTTTGTTGTAGGCCGTTGGTTGTTGACGAAGAAACAGGGGCGGTGCGTTTGCGATCTACGACCAAGGTCGGTAGGGTCTAGCCCTTCATGCCTAAAGAACCGACCTGATATGACCTCCGACAACAACATGCCGGCCGCTCGGCGTGGCCGATTTGGCGATCCCGTGGTTCTAGTACTGACCATCGGTTTCATCGTCGCATTTGTGCTGTTTTCAGCGATCTCTCCCGACGCTGTGACTGATGCCATTGGCGCCGGCTTCACCTGGACAGCCGCAACGTTCGGCAGTTTTTTCCAGTTGCTACTGCTACTGACGTTCTTCATCGCGCTCGGTATCGCGATCTCGCCAGCCGGCCGCGCGCGCATCGGCGGCACGGATCGCCCAGAGATGAGCACGTTCAAATGGATCTCGATCATCCTGTGTACCCTGCTGGCAGGTGGCGGCGTGTTCTTCGCCGCTGGCGAGCCGGTCTACCATTTCGTGGTCACGCCCCCGGCCTTCGATACCGAACCCAATACCGCGGCTGCTGTCCCGGCTGCCCTGGCACAATCATTCATGCATTGGGGCTTTCTCGCCTGGGCCGTACTCGGCACGCTGCCGGCCATCGTGCTGGCCCATCAGCATTATCATCGCGGGCTGCCGCTTCAGCCGCGCACGCTGCTGGCGCCGATGATTGGCGAACGTCGAGTCCGTGGCGTGCTAGGCAGCGTGGTCGATGCGGTCTGTGTGATCGCGCTGGTGGCGGGTACGGTCGGCCCGATCGGCTTTCTCGCTACCCAGGTCAGCTTCGGCTTTCATGAGCTTTTCGGCCTGATGGACGGCTACGGCACCCAGTTGATCATCATGGCGATTCTGGGCGCTATCTACGTGACCTCAGCGGTGACGGGGATCGACCGAGGCATTCAGATTCTCAGCCGTTTCAACGTAATTCTGGCGATGGCCATCGCGGCAGTGATTTTGGTGTTCGGTCCGACGCAATTTCTCGCCGATGCCTGGTTCCAGGGCTTCGGCACTTATTTGGGGTCGTTCTTCGAGATGGCTTCGATGACCGCACAGACCGCGCCGGCCTGGTGGATGAAATGGTGGACGGTGTTCTTCTTCGCCTGGTTCATCGGCTACGCGCCGTTGATGGCCATCTTCGTGGCGCGGATCTCGAAAGGCCGCAGCATTCGTGAAATGATCGTCGCCGTGGCGATTCTTGCGCCGCTGGCGACCACGGCGTGGTTCACGCTACTGGGCGGTTCGGGCATCTTCTACCAACTTCATGGCCTCATCGATCTCACCGAGCCGTTGCAGAACTTTCGTTTCGATGTCGCCACGCTGACGGTGGCGCAGGCGTTGCCGGGCGGTGTCTTCATGGCGCTGGCGATTCTGCTGCTGACCACGATCTTCGTGGCGACCACGGGAGATTCGATGAGCTATGCCATTTCCGTGGTGTGCGCGGGTCATGATGAGCCCAAGCCTGCGCTACGCGCTTTCTGGGGCGTGGCGATGGCATTGATGGCAGCGATACTGCTGAAAATGGGCGCCGGTCAGATTAGCGTGCTCCAGCAATTCATCGTGATTTCGGCGATTCCGGTGTCGCTGGTGTTGCTGCCGACTCTCTGGCACGGGCCAAAGTCCGCCTACGCGATGGCGCGAGAACAGGGCCTGCTAAGTGATACTCGGACGACCGCAATCGCTGACTGAGCCCAGCGCCAAACCCTGAGTGCAACGCCCCCGATAGTGGATCATCGGGGGCGTTTTGCGTTGGAGGCGAGATTATTGGTGCAGAGAAGCTGGTGATTGGATTTGAGATCTACGACTAAGGTCGGTAGTGTGTCGCGCTTCATGCCTAAAGAACCCTCCCTCTGATATGACCTCCGACACCAACGTGCCATCGACGCAGGGTGGCCGTTTTGGCGATCCCGTCGTACTTGTACTGACCATCGGTTTCATCCTGATCTTTCTGGCCGCATCGGCAATTGCGCCGGATACGGTCGCCCGGGTGATCGATATCGGCTTTACCTGGTCCGCCAAGACCTTTGGCAGCCTGTTCCAGCTGCTGATGCTGCTGACGTTTTTCATTGCCATCGGCGTCGCCGTCTCGCCGGCCGGGCGCGCGCGAATCGGTTCGCAATCGCAGCCCGACATGAGCACGTTCCGCTGGGTATCGATCATTCTGTGTACGCTGCTGGCGGGTGGCGGGGTGTTCTTCGCCGCCGGCGAGCCCATCTATCACTTCGTGGTCACGCCGCCGGCGTTCGACTCCCAGCCCGGCACCGCGGAAGCCATTCCCAACGCGCTGGCCCAGGCCTTTTTCCATTGGGGCTTCACCGGCTGGGCGATTCTCGGCACGCTGCCGGTGGCGATTCTGTCGCATCAGCACTATCAACGTGGCATGCCTTTGCAGCCGAGGACGCTGCTGGCGCCGGTCTTCGGCGACCGGCTGGTGAGGGGGTTTCTCGGCGGCGTGGTCGATGCCCTCTGCGCGATCGCCGTCACCGCGGGTACGGTAGGGCCGCTGGGCTTTCTGGCCACGCAAGTGAGCTTCGGGCTCCACGATCTGTTCGGCCTGCCGGGCGGTTACGAGGTCGAGCTGATCATTCTGGCAGTGCTGGGCGCGATCTACGTAACCTCGGCCGTTACCGGCATCGATCGCGGCATCCAGTTTCTGAGCCGTATGAACGTGATTCTGGCATTGGTGATCGGCGCCATCATTCTGCTCTTCGGGCCGACGCAGTTCCTGGTCGACAGCTGGTTCCAGGGCTTCGGTACCTATCTTGGGCACTTCTTCGAAATGTCGACCATGACCACGGTCACGGCGTCTCCGAGCTGGATGAAGTGGTGGACGGTCTTCTTCTTTGCCTGGTTCATTGGTTTCGCGCCGCCGATGGCGATCTTCGTCACCCGGATCTCTCGCGGGCGTACGGTGCGTGAAATGATCATTGCCACGGCCGTGCTGGCGCCCATCGTCACCACGGTCTGGTTCACGCTGCTGGGCGGTTCGGGCATTTTCTACCAGCTGAGCGGCGCGATCGATCTCGCCGAGCCGCTGAAGAATTTCCAGTTCGATATCGCCACCTTGACCGTCGCCCAGGCGCTGCCCGGCGGCACCTGGATGGCGCTGGCCGTGCTCGTGCTGACCACCGTGTTCGTGGCCACCACCGGTGACTCGATGAGCTATGCCGTCTCCGTGGTGTGTGCCGGTAACGATGAGCCGAGCACCGCGCTGCGGGCATTCTGGGGTATCGTTTTCGCGCTGATGGCGGCGATCCTGCTGGCTATGGGCGAAGGTCAGGTCAGCGTACTGCAGCAGTTTCTGGTGATCCCCGCGGTGCCGGTGGCACTGATCCTGGTCCCTACGCTATGGCATGGCCCCAAGGCGGCCTATGCAATGGCAAGAGCGCAGGGCGTGCTCGACGAATCGCCGGCAACGACGCCGTCACGCTGACAGCGTTCGGGCCCTGGTTCTGACAAGACGAGCCGGGCAAGACGAACCAGGTAAGACAAGCCGGACAAGACGACACCCCCGACGGATCTCTCCGTCGGGGGTGTCTTCGTCTGATCGGCCGCCATCGGCTCGGCGGCCTGCCCTCACGCGGCTCAGGCGTCAGGTAGTGGCCGTCCCCGTGGTCGGCTGAGCCTCGGTCAGGCGGTGCTGACTACCGTTGATCGGAATCTGGCGTGGCCGCTGTTCCTCAGGAATCACGCGCAGCAGATCGACGATCAGCAGGCCGTTTTCGAGCCGGGCGCCCTGAACCTCGATGTTCTCGTCGAGCCGGAACGACAGCTTGAAAGCGCGCTGGGCGATGCCCTGATGCAGATACTGCACGCGGGCGTCTTCCTGGCGCTCGCCTTTACCCGCGGTGAAATAGGGCCGCCGAATTCTTTTTCAAGCGAGGAAGTCGAAGAATCGTGGAGAAGTTTCGGTCGGCTCGAAACCGGCATGGTTGCCGGTCTCGAGCGCTATATGGTGACGGCGATAGGCGTTTAAAGCGTCCGCTGTCGACGCAAGCTCGGCGCGATCAGCCGAACAGCTGGCCGGCGATGCGCAGGCCGGCGACCCAGGTCGCGATGGCGGAGCCCACGCTCGATAGCAGAAATACCAGCAGCGTGCGGGCGACGCGATTGCGCCACCAGCCCTGCCAATGGCTGACATCGCTGCGCAGTCGCGAGAAGTCGCCGACGGTGGGGCGGCGAAGATAGAGCTCGACACCGGCGGTCACGAAGCCGACGCCGATGGTCGGATTGAGCGAGGTCAGCGGGGCGCCAACGAAGGCGGCGATGATCGTCAGCGGATGCGCCAGGGCGATCAGCGCGCCGAGCGCGGAGAAGCTGCCATTGATCAGCACCCATTCGGCCACCAGCGACCAGCCGAGTGACGTATCGCGACTGAACCCGATGGCGAAGCCGGTCAGGACCAGCGCGACGATCACCCACGGGATCACCTTCCACCAGCGCGAGCGAGGGGCGGTCGCCTCCAGGTTGGCACGCTCCTGGATCACGGCATCGAGTTCGGGCGTCTGCTGGTTCAAGGTCTGCAGATGATCCGTCATGCCCTTGAGGTGACCGGCGCCGATCACCACCAGCACGCGCTTGGCGCTGCCGTCCGGCAGTTCCTCGACCAGCTTGAGCGCCATATAGCGGTCGCGCTCGGTGATCAGCGGCTCATAGAGCGTCTGGGACTGTTCGGCGAATTCGGCGAAAGTGGACTCGAGCACGTCGCCCTGCTTGAGCTTTTCGATCTCCTCGCTCGAGACCTTCTGGCGCGACAGCACGCTACCGAGCAGACCGGAGATCAGGCTGAAGCGCTTGTACCAGGGCACGTTCTGATAGATACGCTTGAGCGTCACGCCGATCTCGCGATCGATCAGATAGAGCGGCAGCCCGGCGCGTTGAGTTTCCTTGACCGCGGCACGCATCTCCGCCCCGGGCTCGATTCCCGACTGCTCGGCGACCCGTTGCTGGAAGGCGCCCAGCGCCAGGCTGGCGGCGACCATCCCGGCCTTGCCCTGCTTGAGCACCTGAAACAGATCGAGCTTGGCCATAGCGTTGGGCTGGACCAGGCTCTGGTGGCGCGAGGTGCAGAGTTCGATCGCGACGGCATCGAATTCGCCGGAACGAATCAGTTCGCGAACCTCGTCGGCGCTGGCCTGAGAAACGTGGGCGGTACCCAGCAGCGTCAGATGATGATCGGCGAGATCGACGGTCTCGCGAGGTCCGGCAGCGGTGTCAGACATCAAGGGCGTTCCAGGCTGAAAGAGATAAGGCGGAAAGATCGTAAGCTGAATGATTGTAAGCTGAGAGATCCTCGCCCCATATTGCACGTCGTGCCGCCAATTCCAAACGATTGACTGCGAAAACCGGCGATGCGTAGTGGGCCGCTCGCCGATCAATCGCGGCCGGCAAGATGTGCTTCGGCGTGGGGCGAACGGCAGGCGGCGGCAGTGAACAGTACATCGGTGGAAGAGTTGAGCGCCGTTTCGGTGGCGTCCTGCAGCACGCTGATGACGAAGCCGATCGCCACCACCTGCATGGCGACATCGGCCGAGATGCCGAACAGGCTGGCCGCCATCGGGATCAGCAGCAGCGAGCCACCAGCGACACCGGAAACCCCGCACGCGGCCAGCGCGGAGACCACGCACAGCAGTACCGCCGTGGCGAAATCGACGTCGATCCCCAGGGTATTGACGGCGGCCAGCGTCATCACCGTGATCGTCACCGCGGCGCCGGACATGTTGATCGTGGCGCCCAGCGGAATCGAGACGGAATAGGTGTCGGTGTGCAGGTCCAGCCGCTCGCACAGCGCCAGGTTGACCGGAATGTTGGCCGCGCTGCTGCGGGTGAAGAACGCGGTAATGGCACTGCCGCGAAGGCAGGCGAAAACCAGCGGGTAGGGGTTGCGGCGGATGTAGAGGAACACGATCAGCGGGTTGGTCACCAGCGCCACGAAGGCCATGCAGCCGAGCAGAACCGCCAGCAGCTGGGCGTAATCGACCAGCGCGCTCATGCCGGTCGAGGCGAAGGTGTCGGCGACCAGACCGAAGATGCCCAGCGGCGCGAAACGAATGATCCAGCGCACCAGTCCGGAGACGGCGTCGGAGAGATCGCCCAGTGCCCGACGCGTGGTGTCGTTGGCGCGGCGGAGCAGCAGCCCGAGCCCGACCGCCCACGCCAGGATGCCGATGAAGTTGGCCTCGGTCAGCGCATGGACCGGGTTGTCCACCGCACTCATGGCCAGGTTGCGAAGAATCTCGACGACGCCCGTCGGCGGCGTGCCGTCGGCACTGGGAGCGTCGAGGATCAGCGTCGTCGGGAAGGCAAAGCTGGCGGTCACCGCGACCAGCGCGGCGACCAGAGTGCCGATCAGATAGAGCATCAGCACGCCGCGAATCTGGGTCGGCTGGCCGCGTTGATGGCCGGCGATCGCGGCCATGACCAGCACGAAAACCAGAATCGGCGCCACTGCCTTGAGCGCGCCGATGAACAGATCGCCGAGGATGGCAAACGTTGAGGCGATCGAGGGCGCCAGTGACGCCAGAATCAGCCCTGCGGCGATGCCGATCAGAATCTGGGGAATGAGACCGATGCGAAACCGGGGCGAAGAGGCGGTAGGGGATTCGGAACTGGCGGACATGACGCTCTCTTGAGGTTGCCGGGTGGCGAGGCTGACGGCAATCGTGATGGCTGTGGTAATGGCAATGATAATGGCGAAGCGGGGCATTCTATCATCGCCATCTACCCCGTACCCGGAAGAAGACCAGCTCGACGGTCGATCGTTTCGGCGTCAGCGGCGCCAGAAGGCCGGCGTGAACAGCACCAGAATGGTGAAGATCTCCAGCCGGCCCAGCATCATCGCCAGCACCAGGATCCATTTGGCGATGCTGGGAATGTCGCCGTAGTCGGTGGAGACCTTGCCCAGCCCCGGGCCGAGGTTATTGAGCGCCGAGCCGATCGCCGACCACGCCGTCACCTGGTCCAGACCGGTGGCGAGTAGCGCCAGCAGCATCACCACGAACAGCATCATGTAGACCGAGAAGAAACCCCAGACGGCTTCGGCCACGCCTTCCGAAATACGCATCTTGCCGACCTTGACCGCGAAGATGGCATTCGGGTGAATCAGGCGATGAATCTCGCGAATGCCCTGCTTGAGGATCAGCAGGATCCGGATCACCTTGATGCCGCCGCCCGCCGAGCCGGA
Organism: Salinicola halophyticus; assembly: GCF_003206695.1. Classification (GTDB taxonomy): domain Bacteria; phylum Pseudomonadota; class Gammaproteobacteria; order Pseudomonadales; family Halomonadaceae; genus Salinicola; species Salinicola halophyticus. The sequence goes on from NZ_PZJN01000006.1 coordinate 599,942, forward strand.
ACAGGCGCCGACGAACGCCGCCATGAACAGCATGATCGGCAGCACGCCGGGCCACAGCGTGAAGTCGGCCACGCTGAAGCCGGACGTGGTCGCCACCGAGACCGCCTCGAACAGGCCGTGGCGAATACCGGTGGCGTCGTGATAGGTGCCGGTGGCGAACAGGGTGATGATGGTGATCGCGACCAGCAGCCCCAGAAAGGTCACGAAGAAGCGGAATTCCGGATCGCGGATGTACTGCAGCAGGCGCCGCTCGCGCCACACCGCGAAGTGCAGGCCGAAGCTGACTGAGGAGATGATCATGAAGAACACGCAGATCATCTCGATGGTGGCGCTGTCGAAATGCGAAATACTGGCATCGTAGGTGGAGAAGCCGCCGACGGCGACAGTGGCGAAGCTGTGGCCGATGGCGTCGAACCAGTTCATCCCCGCGCCCCAGTAGGCCAGCGCGCAGACCACGGTCAGGATCAGGTAGATGTACCACAGCGCCTTGGCCGTCTCGGTGATTCGCGGGGTCAGCTTGGAGTCCTTCAACGGACCGGGAATCTCGGTGCGGTAGAGCTGCATGCCGCCGATGCCGAGCGTCGGCAGAATCGCCACCGCGAGTACCACGATCCCCATGCCGCCGAGCCATTGCAGCTGCTGGCGGTAGAAGCGGATCGACGCCGGTAGATGATCGATGCCGCTGAGCACCGTGGCACCGGTCGTGGTGAGGCCCGAGAACGATTCGAATACCGCGTCGGTGAACGACATCGACGGCGCTTCGGAGACCATGAACGGGATGGTCCCGAACAGCCCGAGCACGCTCCAGAACAGCACGGTGATGATGAACCCGTCACGGGTACGCAGCTCGCGTTTGGCGTGGCGATTGGGCCAGTAGAGCAGGGCGCCGGTCACGATCGAGATCGCCATGCCGGTGCCGAAGGCGTACCAGTTGCCGTCGTGGAAGATCCGGGCGATGACCATGGGCGGGACCATGGTCAGGCTGAACACCATCAACAGCAGCCCGACGATTCGCAGAATCACCAGAAAACTCAAGAGGCGGCGCTCCCTGCCGGGCGAGAAGGATGGAGGGTCGAGCGCACGACGGTTAGGGTGGCGACGTCGGACATCAGAAGAAGGTCAGGCCGACCTGGAACAGCCGTTCGACGTCGCGGATTCGACGCTTGTCGATGACGAACAGGATCAGGTGGTCGCCGGTCGCGATCATGACGTCGTCGTGGGCGATCAGCACTTCCTTGCCGCGCACGATGGCACCGATGCTGGTGCCGCTGGGTAGATCGACTTCACCGATCGTGCGCCCGACCACGCGAGAGGAGCGTTTGTCGCCGTGGGCGATGGCCTCGATCGCTTCGGCGGCGCCGCGCCGCAGCGAGTGCACGTTGACGATATCGCCACGCCGCACATGGGTCAGCAGGCTGCCGATGGTGGTCTGCTGGGGCGAGATCGCGATATCGATCTCGCCGCCCTGCACCAGATCCACGTAGGCGGCGTTGTTGATCAGCGTCAGCACCTTCTTGGCGCCGAGACGCTTGGCCAGCATCGACGACATGATGTTGACCTCGTCGTCGTTGGTCAGCGCGCAGTAGATGTCGCAGTCCTCGATGTTCTCTTCGAGCATCAACCGCTTGCTGGTGGCGCTGCCGTGCAGCACCACGGTGCGGTCGAGGCGTTCGGACAGCGCGCCGCAGCGGGTCAGATCGTGCTCGATGATCTTGACCTGATGCTTGTGTTCCAGGGTCTCGGCCAGGCGCTCGCCGATGTTGCCGCCGCCGGCGATCAGTACGCGGCGGAAGTCGCGGTCGACCTTGCGGAGCTCCCCCATCACGGTGCGGATATCGCGACGCGCGGCGATGAAGAACACCTCGTCATCGGCCTCGATCACGGTATCGCCGGTGGGAATGATCGGCCGGTCGCGGCGGTAGATCGCCGCCACGCGGGTGTCGATGTTCGGCATGTGTCGGCGCAGAAAGCCCAGTTCCTGACCCACCAGCGGACCGCCGTAATAGGCCTTGACCGCCACCAGCTGGACCAGGCCACCGGCGAAATCGAGAACCTGCAGCGCGCCGGGATACTCGATCAGGCGACGAATATGGTCGGTCACCACCTGTTCGGGGCTGATCAGGACGTCCACGGGGATGGCGTCGTTGGAGAACAGGCTCTTGCGGGTCAGGTAGGCCGTCGAGCGCACGCGACCGATCTTGGTCGGCGTGCGGAACAGCGTGTGCGCGACCTGACAGGCGATCATGTTGATCTCGTCGGAGCTGGTCACAGCGATCAGCATGTCCGCATCCTCGCCACCGGCCTGACGCAGAATATTGGGGTAGGACGCCGTGCCGATCACCGTGCGGATATCGAGCCGGTTCTGCAGTTCGCGCAGCCGCTCTTCGTTGATATCGACGACGGTGATGTCGTTCTCTTCGTGGGCCAGATGCTCGGCCAGCGTGCCGCCGACCTGACCGGCACCTAGTATGATAATTTTCATGCCAAACCTTCACGGAAGCACGGCGGGCCGCCTGTCAGTTTACCGGCGCAGGAGCGGCGAGATCATGCCGTCCGGCGCCGAAATCAGCGCGTAGCATAACGAGCCGACAGGCTGAATGACAGGACCGTGGTCGACAACGCTCCGGCGGGGCGAAATCACCCCGCCGGGTAGCGCTTCTCAATCCATCGTGACGCCGACCTTGATGGTGACCTGCCAGTGGGCAAGCTTGTTGTCCTCGAGGTGGCCGCGGGTTTCGGTGACCTCGAACCAGCGCATGCCGTGAACGGTCTTGCTGGCCTTCTGCAGAGCGTTCTGTACGGCGTCCTCGATGCTGGTGGGGGAAGAGCCGGTCAGTTCGATCTGCTTGTAGACGTGGTCGCTCATGTTGATGCTCCTTGCGTGGGTGAACGTGGTCGGTGAACGTAGTTGGTGAAAGGGGTGCGTGAACGTGGTCGGTGAAAACGCGTGGGTGACAGAGCGCCTGCGTCGTCCTGCGAGGCGCTGAACTCAGGTGTCGACGATGACGACACCCAGCTCCGAAAGTCGCTGACGCGTGATGTCGTCGGTCTCGGAAGTGACCGGGCGCGTCAACGACCAGAGAAAGTGGGTCTTGAAGCCGGCCGCCACGGCATCTTCCGCGGTCCACAGCACGCAGACATCGCGGGCCAGGCCGCAGACATAAACATCGGTGACGCGTCGGTCGCGCAGCCAGCCCGCCAGCCCGGTGGCGGGACGATGGCCGTCGGGGCCGACGTTGTTGCGAAAGGCGCTGTAGGAGTCGATGGCGGGATCGGTGCCCTTGCGAATGATCGCGTCGCAGTAGGACCAATCGATGGCCGGATGCAGCGCCGCCCCTTCGGTGCGCTGAATGCAGTGGTCGGGCCATAGCGTCTGGGAGTGGCCGTAAAATTCGAGCGCCTCGAACGGCTGATGCGGCGGGTGCTTGGAGGCAAACGACACGTGCCCGGCCGGGTGCCAGTCCTGGGTCGCCACGACATGATCGAAGGCGTGCTGGGCCAGCAGCCACTCGAGCCCCAGCAGAATCTCGTCGCCCTGGGCGCAGGCAAGCGCGCCGCCGGGCATGAAGTCCGGCTGCACGTCGACGATGATCAGGGCGCTATGCGCAGAGACGCCGCCGAGTGCCAGCCCCGCGGGCTGCGTCTCGGTGTGGTGCCGGGTATCGGGAGACTCGATCTCGGGAGCCTCGGTATTAGGAACTTCCGTAGCGAGAACGTCCGTTTCGAAAACCTCGTTGTCAGGCACGGCCGGCGCTTCCTGAATGGCGAATTCAGTTCCAGTATCGAAGGCGGATGGGCATGTCGCAAGTGAGAAGCGCGGGAGAGGTGCGGGAGAGACGTGGGAGAGGCGTGATAGCAGGTCGGGGCGGCGAGCCACCCCGACGTGGATCCTGTCTCTGGATCAGGCTTGCTTGCGCAAGCGAGCGTAGAAGAAGCCATCGTGGCCGGTGGCAGCCGGCAACAGCTGCTGGCCCTGGCCGGCGGGGCGACCCCAGCTCAGGTCGGACGGTGTATCGGCGACGGCATCCGGCGTGCGGGCCAGGAACCGTTCGATCTGGGTCGCGTTTTCTACCGGCAGCACCGAGCAGGTGGCGTAGAGCAGCGTGCCACCCGGTGCGAGCTTGGCCCACAGTGACGCAAGCAGCCGCCCCTGCAGCGCGGCCAGTTCGGCGATATCGCTGTGGCGGCGCGCGAGCTTGATGTCGGGATGGCGGCGAATGACGCCGGTGCCCGAGCAGGGGGCGTCGAGTAGAATCACATCGAATGGCTCGCCATCCCACCAGCTGTCGTCGGCGCTCGCCGCGCTGGCATCGGCGGCGTGCAGCGTGGCGTCCAGATGCAGGCGCTGCAGCGTCGTCGCCACGCGTTTGAGGCGAGTGGCGTCGACGTCCAGCGCGGTGAGTCGAGCATCGAAGCGTTCGAGCAGGTGGGCCGTCTTGCCGCCAGGGGCGCTGCAGGCATCGAGCACGCGCTTGTCGTTGCTGTCCGTCAGTACCGGTGCCAGCAGGTCGGCACACAGCTGGGCGGATTCGTCCTGAACGCTGATGTCGCCCTCGGCGAAACCGGGAAGCTGGGTCACGTCACAGGGGCTTTCCAGCTGGATACCGTCTTCGGCGACGGCGCAGGGCGATGCCGCCAGGCCGGCGGTCGTTAGACGCTGGAGATAATCCTCGCGGGTGACGCGGCGGCGATTGACGCGCAGCGTCATCGGACCTGGTTCATTATTGGCTTCGCAGATCGCCCGCCAGTTGTCCGGCCAGGCGTCGCGAAACTCCAACAGCATCCAGGCGGGATGCCACAGCGCCACCGGCGCATCGCGGTCGACCTTGCCCTGCAGCGCCACCGATTCACGCTGGAAGCGGCGCAGACAGCCATTAATGACCTTCGTCGCCCATCCCTTGCCGAAGGCGCGAGCGGCACCGGCGGTTTCGCTGACGGCGGCGTGGGGTGGCACTCGCATGTGCAGAATCTGATATAGGCCGATCAGCAGTAACGCCTGGATGTCGGTATCACGCGCTTTCAGGGGCTCGCGCAGCAGCTGGTTGGCGAGGGCTTCGAGACGCGGATGCGTGCGACAAACGCCGAAGCACAGCGCCTTGACGAAGCCTCGATCGCGCTCCTTGATCACGCTGGAAGCCAGGTCGGCGTCCAGGCTCGACAGCGAGCCCTTGCCGTTCAGCACCGGCACCAGCAGTTGCGCGGCAAACGCGCGAGTATCGCCAGGGTTCATTGGGCGGCTTCCTTGGATGACGGGTCGAGTGATTGACCGGAACGTTGATCGAAACCTGGCCCCAAGCACTGCCCGGGTGCGAGCCGGGGATGGTTGGCATTGAGCAGATCGCGGGCCGCCAGCGGCTTGCCGCCGGGCATCTGCAGCTGGGCCACGCGCAGAACCTCGCGGCCATCGTCGCCACAGGCGATTCGGATAGCATCCGCGGCGGAATCGAGCAGCGTGCCTGGCACGTTGTCCTTCCCACTGGCTTCGGCTTCCGGTGTCGCGAACCACAGCCGCAGGGTTTCACCTTCGAGGCGCGTCCACGCCACCGGCCACGGATTGAAGGCGCGAATCCGACGTGACAGCGCGATCGCCGATTGGCTGAAGTCGAGCTCGGCTTCCGGCTTGGAGAGCTTGCTGGCGTAGGTGACGCCGGCCTCCGGCTGCGGTGTCGCGGTCAGATCCTGCGCGGCCAGCGCGTCGACGCCTTCGATCAGGGTCTGGCCGCCCAGCTCGGCGAGTCGGTCATGCAGCTCGCCGCCGGTGGTGGTGTGATCGATCGGCGTGCGCTTGATCAGCAGCATGGCGCCGGTATCGAGGCCGGCATCCATCTGCATCAGGGTGATCCCGCTCTCGACGTCGCCCGCCTCGATGGCGCGCTGGATCGGCGCGGCACCACGCCAGCGCGGCAACAGTGAAGCGTGCACGTTGAGGCAGCCGAGCCGGGGAATATCGAGCACTGCCTGCGGCAGCAGCAGACCGTAGGCGACGACGATCATCACGTCGGCATCGAACTCGGCCAGCCGACGCTGGGCGTCTTCGTTCTTGAGGCTGAGCGGCGTTTCCACCGGCAGGCCGTGCTCGAGCGCCAGCCGCTTGACCGGGCTGGGCGTGAGCTTGCGGCCGCGGCCGGCAGGGCGGTCCGGCTGGGTATAGACGCCGACGACCTGGTGGCGGGAGGCGAGCAGGGTCGCCAGGCTCTCGGCGGCAAAGTCGGGCGTGCCGGCGAAGACGATCCGCAGCGGCTGCCCTTCACAACGGTGACTCATTCGATGCTTTTCCTGGGGGTGGATGATGCCGACGACGGCAGTGACGCCCACGGATGAAAGGACGAAAGGCCGGCGTCACTGAGACAGCCGGCCTTTGAAAGCCTGAGTGGCGATGCCTGACGGGCAAGGAAGCCGGCGATCAGGCGTCCTGCTTCAGCCGTTTCTGCATCTTCTTGAGAATCCGGTCACGCTTGAGCGGCGACAGATAGTCGACGAACAGCACGCCTTCGAGATGATCGCACTCGTGCTGGATGCAGTGCGCCAGCAGGCCGTCGGCGTCCAGCTCGTAGGCATTGCCGTCGCGATCGGTGGCCTTGAGACGCACGCGCAGCGCGCGCGGCACCTCGGCGTAGTAATCGGGGATCGACAGGCAGCCTTCCTGCAACGGCTCGCGCTCGTCGTCCAGCGGCTCGTAGATCGGGTTGATCAGCACCAGCGGGCCGTTACGGTCGTCGCTGACATCCATGACGATCACGCGCTGATGAACGTCGATCTGTGTCGCGGCCAGGCCGATGCCGGAGGCGTCGTACATGGTTTCGATCATGTCGTCGACCAGCGCACGGATGCTGTCGTCGACCTCAGCGACCGGCGCCGCCTTGGTGCGAAGACGCGGATCGGGATATTGAAGAATGGTTCTGATGGCCATAGTCGTTTGCGTGCCTATCGGCATGAGTGACGTGTAGTGCCTATTGTAGAGCGCCAGCGTCGACGGGGGAACCGCCTGGCGGGTCTTGCGGCCTTCTCGTGCTCGAGTCCGCCGGGCTCTCGTCCTCAAGTCCGCCGGGCTCGCATCCTCAAGTCCGCCTGGCTCTCATCCTCAAGTCCGCCTGTCGGGAGCCGATCTATACGGGAAGACGTCGGCGTTCACCTCGGGGGAAGACTAAAGCAATGATCAGTGTGCAGGGTTGGTGGGCGCGTCGTTGCCGCTCGGCGGCGGGGCGTTGGCTGCTGGTCGCGGCTCTGGGTATGGGGGCGCTGCCGACATCGTTCTGGGCAGCGTCAGTCCAGGCTGATTCATCGGGGGCCCAGGCTGATTCGCTGACGCTCAGGGCAGACGCCCCGGCCAGCTACACGGTTCGTGAAGGCGATACGCTGTGGGGCATCGCCGCGCGCTTTCTCGACGCGCCGTGGCAGTGGCAGCAGCTATGGCAGCGTAATCCCCAGTTGGTTTCGCCGCGGAAGCTCTATCCCGGAGACGTGATCCATCTGGAGGCGAGCGCAGGCGCGCCGCGTCTTTCCCTCGAGCGAGGGCGCGGGCAACCGGTTCGGCTTTCCCCCGGTGTGCGCCGGGCGCCGACGCGTGACGCGGTGCCCGGATTGCCGCTGGATCGAATCAAGGTCTTTCTCGACGCCTACCAGATCATCGATCCCGATGTTCTCGACGACGCGCCGACGGTCGTCGCCGGTCAGGCTCAGCGGCTGCTGAGTGGTGCCGGCGATAAGCTATATGCCCATGGTGATCTGCCAGCGGCGGGGGCCACGCTGGGTGTGTATCGGCCGGGGACGGATTACCGCATGCCGTTGCCGACCGGCCAGTCTCGGCAAGCCGCCCAGCAGGCAACGGACCAGACGACGCCCGGTCAAGAAACATTGGAAATGACATCCGTTGGCCTGGAGCTTCAGCGGCTCGGCCACGTAAAGGTAATTCGCAACGTCGGCGACGTCGGCGAGCTCCAGGTGCTGGATGCGGTGCAGGAGATCCGTAACGGCGACTATCTGCTGGCCCTCGACGAAGGCGGTATTGCCACCGAATTCCTGCCGCGCGCGCCGGAGACGCCGGTGGTGGCAACGATTCTGTCGGTGCCGGACGGCGTCCGGTTCATTGGTCGCAACGATGTCGTAGCGATCGACCGCGGCCGCGCGGATGGCCTCGAGACGGGCCACGTGCTGCAGGTCATGCGCCAGGGCGAAAAGGTCCGTGACGACGTGCGTGACGCCTGGGTGACGCTGCCGGATACCGAAGCGGGGGCGGTGATGGTGTTTCGTGTTTTCGATCACCTCAGTTACGCCCTGGTGATGCGCGCTTCTCAGGCGCTGGCGGTGGGCGATCGGCTGGTGGTGCCGCGGGATCTGCGTGAAACGGTGGCGAGCGGAGGGGCTTTTTGATCGGCGCAGCCATGAACCGGCTCGACTCCGGCAGCGACGGGTGTCGGTCATGACGCTGGGGATTCGCGACTGGCTGGCGCTGGATGCGCTACCCGGACTGGGTCCGGCCAGATTGGCGCCGCTGATGCGCCGCTGGCGCGAGGAGGACGATCTGCACTGGCCCCAGGGCTGGCTGGCGGCGCTGCCCGCGACTCTGGCCCAGCCGTTGCGGCTGTGGCTGGAACATCCGGCGCGCAGCCCGCTTACGGCTTCGGTCGACGCCGCGATCGCCTGGGAAGCCGAAGATCCCCGCCATCATCTGCTGCATCCCGGTCATCCGGCGTGGCCGGATCTGCTCGATCAGCTGCCGGACCCGCCGAGCGTTGTCTGGGCCAAGGGCGATCTCGATGTGCTGGCTCGCCCGGCCATGGCGATCGTGGGTACCCGGCGACCCACCCGGGAAGGTCAGGACAACGCGATGCGCTTCGCCCGAGATCTGGTCGAAAGAGGCTACTGCATCGTTAGCGGCATGGCGCTGGGAATCGACGGCGCCGCGCAGCGAGCGGCATTGCAGGCGGGCGGCGCGACCATCGGCGTGCTCGGCTGCGGGGTGGACGTGATCTATCCGCCGCGCCACGCTTTCCTCTACCGGGAACTGCTGGCAGGGCAGGGACTGCTGCTCTCCGAACATCCGCCGGACACGCGGGCGCATCCGCGCTTCTTTCCCCGTCGCAACCGCCTGATTACCGGTCTTGCCCAGGGCGTGCTGGTGGTGGAAGCGGCGGAAAAGAGCGGTTCGCTGGTCAGCGCCAGGCTGGCGCTGGAGCAGGACCGGGAAGTCTTCGCCATACCCGGATCGATTCACAACCCGCAGTCGACGGGCTGCCTGCGCCTGATTCGTCAGGGCGGAGCGGCGCTGGTGCGCGATATCGACGACATGCTCGCCGACCTGGCGCCGTGGCAGCTGCCTGTTTCCGCCCCGACGACGGGCCGCGAGGAGAATCAGCGAATCGCGGGGGATCGCTCGCAGCCGTCCACGGCAAGCCGCTCGGCGCCGAACGTTGCGCCCGTCGCACCCGACTCGCCGCTGTTGGCAGCGCTCACCGACGCGCCGACGCCGGTAGACCTGTTGGTCGAGCTCACCGGACAGTCGGTGGCCGAGCTCCAGCTGGGCCTGCTCGAGCTCGAACTCGACGGCTGGGTTGCGCAGACCACCGGCGGCTGGGTCAGGCGAGGGCGCTAAGAGCGACCCTTATCTCGGCCATCTTCGACACGGAATTCTTGCCGTCAGGCGCGAATGCCGCCTGTTGGGCTATCAGGTTCCTGGGCTATTGGGTCGCTGGCCCGCCCCACACTTCCAGATGGTTGCGCCGCGCGCGCGACTTCTCCTCGTCGCTCAGGCTCCAGTCGCCGCCATAGATCGCTTCTTCCCAGGCGCCATAGGCCGGGTTGGGCAGCACGATGTAGCGGCTGCCGAAGGCGTCGGCCTGCGCATTGACGGCAGCTCGTCGCGCTGCGGCGGTCTCGCGATCGAAGCCGGCGGAAAAGTCTCCCAGGTTGTCCCCCATCAGCAGCACGACCCAGTGCGACTGTGCCACCCGTTGGCGGCGTGGCGTCTTGTCGCTGGCATCGGTGCGCGGCAGGAAATGCTCGCTGTCGGCATCGGGGAAGCCGACCTGACGCAGGTTGCGAAGCGTCGCGTCGGACTCGTTCTCGCGGCGGTTGGTGACGTAGAAGACCTCGACCCCGCGGGAGGCGGCGTAGTCCAGAAATGCCTTGGCACCGGGCATCGGCACCGCGCTGGCCTTCTCCACCCACTGATGCCAGCTGTCGCTGGCGTAGTTCTCGTCGTTGGCAATCAACCACGCCTCGTAGGCCGCGTTGTCGAGAACGGTCTCGTCGACGTCAACGATGATCGCCGGTGGACGCTGCTGATCGTTACCCGGGGCGGAGAGCGCGCGATCCAGGTTCATCCGGGCGAGATTGAAGGCCTGATGGCTGAGTGCGGCGTACTCTCCCGAAGACTGCATCCACACCGTCGCCATCACCAGTTCGTCGGAAAGCGACGTCGACTGGCTCGGCGGTTGTGCGGGTTGCTGGGCGCAGGCGGTCAGCCCGCCGGCCAGCGCCAGCGAGACCAGGGATAGAGAGAGTGAAGATCGGGGCATCGTCGGTTTCCTTGTCGGTTGTCTGTCGAGGGCCGGTCACTGTCTGTCGAAGTCGGTGAGTGTCTGCGAGGGTCGGTCGTTGTCTGGCGATGAGCCTACGACGAGTCAATATGGCTGGCGATCCGAGCATTCGCCAGCTGTGGATCGGCAGGCGGGTGAGGGCGGGTGCGACGTCGAGGTGCGGCCCGAGCCCATGCCGACATGCTAGAATTTGCGCCACGCTCGGTGCCCTTGTTTCACTTCAGGTTCCGGTACCGGCTGTCGCGCAGATATTCATGTCGTGCAGATGCTCGTAACGCGCAGCTTTTCGTGACGCATAGCTTTTCGTGAATAGAGATCAAAACGAGGGAAGGATGAGGCAAGAGTATGCGGCAGCGGTCGCGGCGCTCCAGCGCGGCGGGATCATCGCCTATCCCACCGAAGGCGTCTGGGGGCTTGGCTGCGATCCGGACAACGAGCGGGCATTGGCCGCGTTGATCGCGCTCAAGGGTCGCGCCAGTGAAAAAGGACTGATCCTGATCGCCGGTGACATCCGCCAGCTCTCGACCTGGCTCGAGGGCATCGACGACGCGGCGATGGCCCGGCTGATCGCGACCTGGCCCGGCCCCAACACCTGGTTGGTGCCCGATAACGGCCGTGCCTCGCCGCTGCTCCGTGGCAAGCATTCCACCCTGGCGGTACGCGTCAGCGATCACCCGCTGGTGCAGACGCTGTGTGCCGCCTGGGGCGGACCGCTGGTGTCGACGTCCGCCAATCGTGCCGGTGAGCCGGCGGCGATGAGCGCCGAGCAGGTGCGCGAGACGTTCGGCACGGCGCTGGACGGCATCGTCGACGGACCGTTGGGCGGACGCGATCGGCCGAGTACCATTCGCGATCTGATGAGCAACCGTACCCTGCGCGCCTGAGGGCCCGAGCGGCTGGCAGCGAGACTGCCCGATTTACACTCTGAACTCATATTTTCCGGACCCGAAGGAACGACGACCGTGGCACATCCTCATCTCGAACGCGTCAAGGAATACCTGCTCACGTTCCAGGACCGGCTCAGCGACGCGCTGACTGCCCTCGACGGCGGCGGGCGCTTTCACGAGGAAACCTGGGATCGCCCCGAGGGCGGCGGCGGTCGTTCGCGGGTGATCGAAGAGGGCGCGCTGTTCGAGAAAGGCGGGGTCAATTTCTCGCATGTCTACGGCGAGAAACTGCCGCCCTCGGCAAGTGCGGCACGCCCCGAGCTGGCGGGGCGCAGTTTCCATGCCGTCGGCGTCTCCTGGGTACTGCATCCGCGTAATCCGCACGTGCCCACCGTTCACGGCAACATCCGTTTCTTCATCGCCGACAAGGCCGGAGAGGAACCCGTGTGGTGGTTCGGCGGGGGCTACGACCTGACGCCTTACTACCCTTATCTCGAAGACGTTCAGCATTGGCATCGTGTCGCCAAGGCGGCCTGCGATCCCTTCGGCGATGACGTCTATCCGCGCTTCAAGGCCTGGTGCGACGAGTACTTCTTTCTCAAGCATCGCAACGAGACGCGCGGCATCGGCGGGCTGTTCTTCGACGATCTCAACGAATGGCCGTTCGAGGAGTGCTTTGCTTTCCAGCGCTCGGTCGGCGAGAGCTTTCTCGAGGCGTTCGAGCCGATCGCCCGGCGTCGTCGCGAGGTGCCTTTCGGCGAGCACGAGCGGGAATTCCAGTCCTACCGCCGCGGGCGTTACGTCGAATTCAATCTGGTGTGGGACCGCGGCACTTTGTTCGGCCTGCAGAGTGGCGGACGTACCGAATCGATTCTGATGTCGATGCCACCGCTGGCGCGCTGGAAGTATCAGTGGACCCCGCAGGCCGGCACCGAGGAGGCGCGTCTGCAGGCGTTCCTCGAACCCCGCGACTGGCTATCCGCAACCGAGGAACCCCAACCGTCATGACCGACCGTTACGCCGTTTTCGGCAACCCCATTGGCCATTCGAAATCACCGCGTATCCACCGGGCGTTCGCCGAGCAGACCGCGCAATCGCTGCGCTACGACGCCATCGAAGCGCCTGAGATCGACTTCGCGGGGGCCTGGCAGGCGTTCGTCGATGCCGGCGGCCGCGGCGCCAATGTCACGGTGCCGTTTAAGCAGGACGCTTATGCACTGGCGCAGGTGCTGTCACCGCGAGCGCAGTTGGCCGGTGCCGTGAATACGCTGATGGTGGGGCGCGATGGCCAGATCTACGGCGATACCACCGACGGTGTCGGGCTGGTCCGCGACCTGCAGGCCCACGCCGCTCCGCTCGAGGGGGCGCGTGTGCTGTTGCTCGGCGCCGGTGGCGCCTCCCGTGGGGTGATCGAACCGCTGCTGGAGGCCGGTATCGCTTCGCTGACTATCGCCAACCGTACGGTGGCCAAGGCGGAGGAACTGGCGCTGCTGTTCGCCGCCAAGGGTGAGGTGGCCGGCTGCGGATTCGATGTCGTCGAGGGGCCGTTCGATCTGGTCATCAACGCGACCAGTGCCAGTCTGGCCGGCGATCTGCCGCCGTTACCCGACGAGACGTTCGCCGCGGAAGGCCTGGCTTACGACATGATGTATGCCGCCGAGCCGACGGTATTTCTACGTTGGGCGGCCGAGCACGGCGCGCGCACCGTCGACGGGCTCGGCATGCTGATCGAGCAGGCGGCGGAGTCGTTCTGGCTGTGGCGTCAGGTGCGTCCGGATACCGCACCGCTGCGGGAGCTGCTGAGGCGGGAGCTGTAAGCGCTCGTAGGCGGAGAGGCCGGCAAAGCCTGTAAGTCGAACTTGCCATCCCCTGACGTCTTCATGACGGTGCTGACAGTTGGAGCGCTGAGACGGGTCTGGCGACAGGGATGTCGCCAGAGGCGCGTCGGCACAGGGATGTGCTTACGCGCCGACCCGGGAGCAGCGCTCCAGCGGTCAGGGTTTCGCCGTCATGCGACGTCAAGAAAGGGGAGCGCGAGGGGATCCCCCTCGCATTCACGAGCAACAGGGCGGTTGACGCCACGTCAGTGGTAACTCGAACACCTTCGAATATGTTGCCCTGATCCCAATCAAGCCTTGCAGTTGGGCCGCTTGCCATCGGCCTTTGCTTGCTCATAGCGCGGTTCGGCTTCGCTGAGCCGGTCATGCAGGGCTTCCATGCGCTGGGCGTTGCTGGGGTGGGTCGACATCCAGGCAGGCTGTTCGCCCTGGCTTTCGGCCGACATGTTCTGCCATAGCTGAATACTCGAGCTGGGGTCGAAGCCGGCGTCGGCCATCAGGTCGAGACCGACCAGATCGGCCTCCGACTCCTGTTTGCGCGAGAACGGCAGGATCACGCCGTACTGGGCGCCCGCGCCCAACAGCCCCATGACCTGCTCGCCGCCGGCGCCCTGGAGGCCGGCCACCGACTGCAGTACCGACAACCCGCTCTGTGTCGCGGCCTGAGTGGAGACGCGCTCATTGGCGTGGTGCGCCAGCACGTGCCCGACTTCGTGGCCGATGACCGCAGCCAGCTGATCCTGATTGGTGGCGACGTCGAGCAGCCCGGTGTTGACGCCGATATAACCTCCCGGCAAGGCGAAGGCGTTGGCGGTATCGTCCTTGAACACCTTGACTTCCCAATTGGAAATTCCGGCGCTGTCGGGGACGGCCGCAGTGATCGCCTTGGCCACGCACTGGACGTAGGTCGCCTGCGCGCCGCCGACCGTGGGCAGTTCCTGTTCGTACTGGGAAAAGCTCTGCTTGCCCATCTGGGAAAGCTCGTCATCGGAGTAGAACGCCAGCTGGTTGCGGCCCATCGGCGAGGTGCTGCACGCACTCAGCAGTGCGGCGACGCCGAGCGCGCCGATCAGCCGCGAGGACGGTCTTTTCGATGCGAGGGTCGATGCTAGGGGCGATGTGAGGCGCGATGCGAAAGTCTTCGAATCTTCCATGAGTATCTCCGGAGCTGCCTGAAGCTCTGTCGTCATGACGGTTTGTCGGGACGGATTATCGATCCGCTCAAGATACCCGGCCTGGCGGGGTGGTCAACCCGGCGCGTTCTCTCTCGCGTCCTCGCTTGCGTTTCCGGGTGCGCTCTCCGGCGGGTCACCTGGCGATATCGTTGGCGGCTCGCCGACATCCAGCGTCAATGTCGGGGCGGTGACGATGCCACCGAGGGCGGCCGGCAGCGTCGGCGTCAACGACAGCCGGCTGCCCGGCGGCAGTTCCCCCGTAGCGCTGAGTCGACGCGCCAGCGCCAGCAGCGACGAGACGCGTTCGGCTTTCGAACTCATCTCGTCGAGCCCGGTCGGTTCGAGCGCAACCGGCAGCATCACGGTGGTTGGCTCACCGCCTTGCAGTTGAACGGGCTCGTCGACCTCGCCGGTGACAGGCTCTGCGCCGGGCACCTGCAGCTGCCAATCGAAGCCCTGAAGTGCGATCGAGGGCGCGCTTGCCGGCAGCATCATCGCCAGCGGCAGGTCGATATTCACCGGTAGCCCGGCCAGCGCCAGCCCGGAACTCAGCAGCGAGAGCTCGTCGATATCTTCCAGCCCGGGGGAAAAGTGATAGTTACCGATCCGCACGTTTTCCACGCCCATCGACGACAGCGCGATTCGGCCCAGCATCAAGCCGACCTGAGGCAGTGCCAGGCAGCCGCCGAGCAAAGCCACCAGCGTCAGAGCCAAAAACGGACGGCAACGAGAGAGCATCGTTTTTCCAGGCAGTAATCAGGTGGGGGAGTGGTTGGAAAATGCGGTGAAAACGGCGATTCCATCAAGCAGGGCTCGCCTCGGGGCCGGGCAGACAAGGTTGGCCGTCACCGCCCATGACTGGACCCGTGGAATCAACCGGCACAAGATACGCTGTTTCCGGCATTCTGCAATCGTCTGTCACGTCGATCGTCATCGTCGGTATCTCGTCGGTAGCGTGGCGCTGCCAGTCTGCTCTGTTTGGCGCATTTTTGCGTTGTTATCCGGGACGTTTCCATCTTCAGCCGAGACGTTCCAATTTTCAAATGGTAGGGAGAATCGAAGATGTATGGGGATCTTGCGCTACGGGTGAGCCGCCTGCTGGATCGTGTCGAAAGCTGGCTGCCGGAGCAGCCGGCAGCCGTGGACTGGAGCCGTGATATCGCGGCGCTGTGGCAATCTCACCCTCTCGGCGGGCAGCTGGTCGCCGTATCGCCACGCGACGGCGTGACGCTGGATGATCTGATCGGCGTCGAACGGCAGAAGCACGCCCTGCTGGAGAATACCCGTGCCTTTCTCCAGGGTTACCCTGCCAACCATGCCTTGCTCTGGGGCGCTCGAGGCAGCGGCAAGTCGTCGATGGTCCGCGCCTTGCTCAATACCCTGGCGGGGGAAGGGTTGCGCCTGATTCAGGTCGACCGCCACGATCTGGTGGCATTGCCGATCCTGGTCCAGCGGTTACGCGATCGCTCGGAGCGTTTCGTCGTCTATTGCGACGACCTCTCGTTCGAGGGCAGCGACGATGCCTACAAGGCATTGAAAAGCGTGCTCGATGGCACCCTCACCGGCCCGCCGGACAACGTGCTGCTCTACGCGACATCGAACCGACGCCATCTGTTGCCGGAATCCATGGCCGACAATCAGCAGACGCATCTGGTCGAGGGCGAGCTGCATCACGGCGACGCGGTGGAAGAGAAAATTTCGCTGTCGGACCGGTTTGGCCTGTGGCTCGCCTTTCACCCGTTCGGCCAACAGGCCTATCTCGAGACCTGTGAACACTGGGTCGCGCACCTGGGCGGGGAGTCTGCCTGGAACGAGGCGGCTCGCGCCGAAGCCGTGCGCTACGCCACCCTGCGGGGCGTGCGCAGTGGCCGCGCCGCCTGGCAATTTGCCTGTCAGTGGGTCGGATCGCAGTCTATTCGACGCGCCACGGAATAAAAGATTACGGTACTCTCATGAAAAAGCATGAGCCAAGCTCAGCTCATCAAGGCTTCATGAGGGGAAAAACGGGTGAAAGTCTCTCGCTTACCGATATGGCTGATTCTGCTGGGCAGTGCCTTGCTGACGCTTTTTTTCGGCTGGATGCTACTGCAGGCGTTGTACAACGACCGCGAAGCTTTTTCCCGAGACCTTGATTTTCAGTCTCAGGAGCAGGGGATCACCATCAATGCCTCTCGAGCGGGACTCGAACGTCGCGTTCAGGTGCTGGCCACCACTCTTGTCGCCAATCCGGTGGTCAGAGGGATCATGGCGCAGGCTGTGACGCCGCTCCCACCGGGTCGACTTCGAGCGATCCGAGCCCGGCTGCGCGAGAACCTCGTCCCCTATTGGGAGGCGCTGGAGGCGGGCAACGCTCTGGAGCTTAATCTCTTCCTGCCCGGTGACACCGACGCGGATCCCTTCTTGAGCCTGCAGTCGAATGGCGCGTCCCAAGCATCCGGGGGCAGTGACTACCTGCTGCGACAGAGCCTGGAAACACGGGAGGCGGTTTACGGCATCGAGTTCGACGGCTCGCGCGCCACCACGGCTGGCGTTGCCCCCATCTTCGCCCCCGAGGATGAGAAAAACGATGTGCTCGTCGGACTGCTGGAGGTGGAATTCGCCGTCGTGCCCAACGTCGATAAGCTTTCCGCGCAGTTGGAAAGTGGTGTCGCGATTCTTGCTCCTCAAGGCGATGGCACCTCGCCCGGGTGGCAAGTCGCCAACCGATCGGACGAATTAATCGATGGCTGGGTGTCGCGACATCAGCTTCCGGTCGTTCACGACCAGGCGAATTGGACCGTGGTCGAGGGGGAGGGTGGACACGGCTATCTATTGACGCTGGTCCCGTTGAGTCAATCCGGCGACGAAAGCTCGCGAGCGGTTGCGGCGGTCGCGGTCTGGAAAGACATTACGACTCAACTTGAGCATCGCGATGCGCTGATCGTCAACACTTGGCTGCGTTGGGGAGTGGCCTGGCTTATTGCCGAAGCCTGCCTGCTGTTGTTGCTATGGGGCACGCGTCGTGTGACCCGGGACACCATGCTTCGTCATCAAAAGCGACTCGAGGGGCAGAAGTCGACGCTCGAGTCTCTCAATCAGCGTCTCGAGGCGCAGAAAGATACGTTGCAGACGCTCAACGACATCGCTGCCTTTCAAGAGACTTCTTTTCAGCGTCTGGTGGAAAAGGCGCTGCAGGAGGGCGCTGAACACTTGGGTATGCCGTTCGCCGTCGCCAATCGCATCGAAGGCGAGGATTATCTGATTCAAGCTGCCTACTCCATCGATCAGCGATTCGAGCCGGGGCAGCATCTGAAAACCAGTGATACATTCTGCGAGCTGACCATGGCCAGCGCCGATGTCGTCGCTTTTTCCGACGCCGATGCCGATGGTTTCTCGGAGCATCGGTGTCGGTTGCGCTATGAGCTCAAGAGCTACATTGGTGCGCCCATCTGGGTGCATGGCAAGCGCTATGGCGCGCTGGCGTTTAGTAGTGACCAAGTGTATCCGCGACAATTCAATGAGGTTGACGAGGAGTTCGTGCGCCTACTGGCACGCTGGATTGGCGCCACACTAATGCGCTGGAAGGATGTCGAGGCGCGAGAAGAATTGAGCAAGCGGTTGCGCAAGATTGCCTCACAGACGCCAGGTTTGATTTACCAATACCGTCAAGATTCGGCAGGGCGGTCGTCGTTCCCCTATGCCAGTGAAGCGATCAAGACGTTCTATGGGATCACGCCCGAGGAGGCCGCCGAGGATGCTTCTCATGTCTTCGAGCGAGTACATGAAGATGATGCAGAGCGTCTGGCGATTTCCGTCAGCGAGTCCGAGCGTAATTTGACTCCCTGGAATTGCGAGTACCGGGTGAGACAGGACAATGGAGAATTTATCTGGCTCGCCGGACAGTCGATTCCCGAGCGTGAGGACGATGGCGGAACGATATGGCATGGTTTTTTGCATGACGTGACTGCACGCAAACGCGACGAGCGCTTGAAAGGAGAGTTCATTTCGACGGTCAGTCATGAGCTGCGCACGCCGTTGACCTCGATCTCCGGTGCGCTGGGGTTAATTCAAGGCGGTGTCTTGGGCACGCCGCCGGATGCTATGCGGAGCATGCTGACGACCGCGCATAATAACTCCCAGCGTCTGATCCTGTTGATCAACGACCTTCTCGACATGGAAAAGCTGGTGGCGGGCAAGATGTCGTTCCAGATGCAGGACCAGGCGCTGATGCCCCTGATCGATCAGGCAGTCGAGGCCAACCAGGGCTATGCGGATCAGTTTCATACCCACTACGTGATTACCAGGCGCCTCGATCGAGCGATGGTCAACGTCGATGCGATGCGCCTTCAGCAGGTCTTGAGCAACCTGCTCTCCAACGCCGCCAAATTTTCGCCGCCGGAGACGCAGGTCGACATTCTGGTCGAGCCGATCGCCGATCGGGTGCGCGTCAGTGTCATCGATCACGGGCCGGGGATTCCGGTCGAATTCCACGAGCGTATCTTTCAGAAATTCTCCCAGGCCGACGCCTCCACCACCCGCAAGCAGGGCGGCACCGGGCTGGGGCTTGCCATCACTCGCGAGCTCGTCGAGCGCATGCGCGGGTCGATCAACTTCTTCTCGGAAGAGGGCCATGGCGCCTGCTTCTTCTTCGAGCTGCCATGCGTGGAGCCGGCCTCGACCCCAGTAGGTGTCCTGGAGGGCGTCGGGGAAGGCGTCGACGGATCGCGACGGCATCCCGATGAGAAGGCGCTGGCAAGCACGGACGAGACGGTCGCCGCCGGTTCTCGACTGCTGATCGTCGAAGACGACCACGATACGGCAATGCTGTTGGCAACGCTGGTAAGGCATTGGGGCTATCAGGCCGAAATCGCCCACACCATGAGCGAGGCGTTGAAATGGCTGGAACGGCGCAGTTTCGACGCTCTCACACTCGATCTGATGCTGCCCGACGGCAACGGCCTGACCCTGCTGCGCCAGCTGCGGGAACAGCCGCAGACGCGCGATCTACCCGTGCTGGTGGTATCGGCGAAGGCGGAAGAGGGCCAGCTCGAGATCGGCGGTCGGATGGCTGCCGTAGACTGGCTGGCCAAGCCCTTCAACGAGAAGCGCCTCGCCGGCGCGCTGCACAGCTCATTGAGTCTGCGTCCGCAACACGAGCGGATTCTCCATGTCGAAAGCGATGCCGGACTCTCCCAGCGCGTTGCCGGACAGATCGCCCCCAGCATGACGCTAGATGTGGCGCGTTCACTGCAGGAGGCTCGCTACCTGCTCGACAGTCACGACTATGGCTTGATCTCGCTGGATCTGACCGCGCCCCAGGGGCCCGGCTGGGAGATCATTCCGATACTGAGCCAGCTCGCCAGACAGCCGGCCGTCATCATCCTGTCGGAGGAGGCCCTGGCGCCGACGCTGCTAGGCCGCGTCAAAACGGCGATTGCCAGACCGGGGCTCTCCGCAGAGGCATTGATGGACGCCTTCGACCGTCAGCTCAATGCCACCAGGACGCTTTCGAATGACGATCCCGAGGGCGTTTCCCAGAGCGATTCCCAGAACGATAAAGAGGAAGACCAGAAGGAATGAGGTTGATATGAAACCCCTTCAACGTATTTTGCACGTCGAGGACGATATCTCGATTCAGGAAGTGGCCAAGGTGGCACTCGAAATCGTGGGCGGCTTCGAGGTCACCAGTTGCGACGACGGACAGTCAGCGCTATCGCGAGCCGACGCCTGGCAGCCGGATCTGATTCTGCTGGACGTGATGATGCCAGGCATCGACGGTCCCACGACGCTGGGCAAACTCCGTGAACAGCCCTCGACGCAGGCGATTCCGGTGGTGTTCATGACGGCCAAGGTCCAGCCCAGCGAGATCGAGCACTATCGTGCCATCGGTGCCCTGGACGTGGTGATCAAACCCTTCGATCCCATGACGCTGGCCGAACAGCTGCGTCGCATCTGGGAGCAGCATCATGTCTGATATCGATGTTCAGGCGCGTCTGGCCGCGCTGCGCGAGCAGTACAGCCGGCGTTTGATCGATGACTTGCAGACGTTGATGGCGCAGTCGCGGGAGATGAGTGCGCGGCAAAGCGGCGTCGATTTCGCCGCGCTCGACGTGCTGCGCCAGGGGCTGCATCGCATCGCCGGTTCGGCGGGCAGTTTCGGCTATACGGCGTTGAGTCGCGATGCGCGCGAGATGGAAATCTGGCTGCAGACGGCTCTCGAGAACACCAATCCGCCAACGCCACCGATGCTGACGGCGCTGCATGACCGGCTGCAGGATTGCTATCGCGCGCTGGAAAGCCCGCCGCTTTCGGAAGTCGACGAGCCACAGGGTAGCTATTATCTAGCCAGCGGCGACCGGGCGATACGCGTGGCGGTGCTGGCGGACGGCGATACCGAGACTCTCATCCAGTCGTTGAGCGGTTTCGGCTATGAATGTCGGCAGCTGTCGGGGGCTCTCGATCCTCATCGAACCTGGTCCTCGTGGCATCCGGATATCGCCATCGTCGATACCGCCAAGGTGGCGGAGGAGATCTGGAAGCCCGCCATGGAGGCCGTGCCTGAGGCGGCATTGATAATGCTG
The DNA here is from genome assembly GCF_003206695.1 of Salinicola halophyticus. Lineage (GTDB taxonomy): Bacteria > Pseudomonadota > Gammaproteobacteria > Pseudomonadales > Halomonadaceae > Salinicola > Salinicola halophyticus. The sequence continues at coordinate 620,940 of NZ_PZJN01000006.1, forward strand.
AGCGCCGAGAGCGGCTTCGAAGCGCGGCTGAATGCCGTCCGTCACGGTGCCCAGGGATTCTTCACCCATCCGGTGGATGTACCTTCGCTGGAGCATCGCCTGCGCCATCTGGTCAACCTGCCGCAGCAGGATCCCTACCGGGTATTGATCGTCGACGACGATATCGAACTGGCCGAGCATTTTCGGCTGACGCTGAAGATGGCCGGCATCGAATCGCGAGTGATCAGCGACCCCCAGGACGTGCTGCGGGGTCTGCGCGATTTCGTGCCCGATCTGGTGCTGATCGATATCAACATGCCGGGTTGCTCCGGCCCGGAGCTGGCGCGGATCATTCGTTTCGACGACGACTGGCTGAAGATTCCGCTGGTCTACCTGTCGGCGGAGTCGGATGCCCATCGTCAGGCCCAGGCGCTCGCCCTGGCGGGGGATGACTTCCTGGTCAAGCCGATTGCCGACGTGGCGCTGGTCGCCGCGGTGACCGCGCGGGCGCAGCGTTCCCGGCAACTGAGCCTGGCGCTGGCTCGCGACGGCCTCACCGGCCTGATCAAGCACCCGGCGATCAAGGAGCTGATCGAGCTCGAGATGGCCCGCGGCCAGCGTACCGATACCGCGGCGTGCGTGGTGATGATCGATATCGATCGTTTCAAGTCGATCAACGATACCTACGGTCATGGCACCGGTGACTACGTCATTCGGCTGCTGGCCAATCTGCTACGCCAGCGTCTGCGGCGCGTCGATCACGTCGGGCGTTATGGCGGGGAGGAGTTCGTCGCGGTGCTACCGTCGTGCTCGCTGGAAAACGCCCGTGAGGCCATCGAGCGCATTCGCGTCAGCTTTTCGCAATTGGAATGCGTGGCCGCGACGGAGACCTTCCATGCCACGTTCAGCGCCGGGGTGGCGAGCACCCATGAATGGTCGGATGCCGAAACGCTGCTGGAGGCGGCCGACAGGGCGATGTACGAGGCCAAGCAGGGCGGACGCGATCAGACCCGGATCGCCGTTCCGCCGCGGTGAGAGGTGAAACGTGAGCGACGAGGGTCGTCTCAGCGCCGGTTCTTGCGCGCTTCGCGACTGCGGCCCAGTTCACGTTTCTTGGCCTTCTCACGGTCGCTAGCGCCAGCGTCGGTATCGTAGGGGTTGTCGCCGGAACGGAATTCGAACCGAATCGGCGTGCCCCGCACCTTCAGTACCTTGCGGAAGGTGTTGGTCAGATAGCGCTTGTAGGCTTCCTGCAGCGATGACGTCTGGTTGCCGTGGACGACGATGATCGGCGGATTGCTGCCGCCCTGGTGCGCCATGCGCAGCTTGATGCGGCGGCCATTGATCATCGGTGGCTGATGCTCGCTGACGGCGTCCTGCAGGATGGTGGTCAGACGATTGGTCGACCAGTGGCTGTTGGCGCTGTCGAAGGCCTTGTCGACCGACTTGTAGAGATCGCCAACGCCGGTGCCATGCAGCGCCGAGATGAAATGGAGCTCGGCGTAGTCGGCGAATCCCAGGCGGCGCTTGATATCGGAGCGCATCTTGTCCCGCGCCTCGCTCTCCAGGCCATCCCACTTGTTGACCGCCAGCACTAGCGCGCGGCCGCTGCTGAGGACATAGTCGAGCAGATGCATGTCCTGTTCCACCAGGCCGGTGCGCGCGTCCAGGACCATGATCGCGACGTGGCACTCCTTGATCGCCTCCAGCGTCTTGACGATCGAGAACTTCTCGGCGATCAGGCTGACGTTCTTGCGTCGCCGGACACCGGCGGTGTCCACCAGCACGTAGGGCTTGCCGCGGCGCTCGAACGGAATTTCGATCGAGTCGCGAGTGGTCCCCGCTTCGTCGAACACCACCACGCGATCTTCGCCCAGCATGCGGTTGACCAGCGTCGACTTGCCGACGTTGGGCCGGCCGATGACGCCGATATGGATGCCGGGGTGGTAGCCGGCCGGGCCCGCGTTGGGGTCGCGCTCGGGGAAGGGCGCCAGCACCTCGTCGATCAGGGTGGTGACGTTACGCCCGTGAGAGGCCGCAATCGGGTGGGGATCGCCCAGGCCCAGCGCCCAGAACTCGGCCATCGCGGCGTGTTCTTCCAGACCGTCGGTCTTGTTCACCACCAGCCAGGTCTTCTTCTGGTTGACGCGCAGATGGTTGGCGATCGCCTGGTCGGCGGGCATCAGGCCGGCACGCCCGTCGACCATGAACAGCACGATATCGGCGTCGTCGATGGCGGTGAGCGATTGCTCCGCCATCGCCGCGTCGATGCCGTGTTCGTCGCCACTGATGCCGCCGGTATCGATCACGGTGTAAGTCTTGTCGCCGAGTTGCCCGCTACCGTATTTGCGGTCGCGGGTCAGGCCGGGGTAATCGGCCACCAGCGCGTCGCGCGTACGTGTCAGGCGGTTGAAAAGCGTCGACTTGCCGACGTTGGGTCGGCCAACCAGGGCGATAACGGGGTTCATGGCGATTCGCAAAAGGGCGGTGACAAGATGGACGATCAGCGGGAGGGGTCGGAGAACCCGGTGCGATCGATGCTAATAACCGGGCATTATAGCATGTGACGAGCGTGAAATCCGAATCAGGGGATCCGGTTCGCTACAACGCAATCGGCCCCGCATAGGCGGGGCCGATAGAGGGCTTTCGGGTACGATCAGTTGCGATCGGAAAGCGTCTCGAGGTCGTAGGCTGCCAGCGTGCCGTCGTTGCTCAGCGCGTAGATGCGCCGATCACCGGTCAGCAATGGCAGTGTCAGGCCGTCGCCGCCAAGTTCTTCGCGGCCGCTCATCTCTCCGGTCGAGGCGTCGATGAGGTGGATGTAGCCTTCGTAGTCGCCCACGGCGATGTTGCCGTCGACGAACGCGGGCGCGGTCAGCGAGCGACCCTCGAGCGTGTCGGAATCCCACATCACGCGGCCGGTATCGGCCTCGATGGCGATAACGTGGCTGGCGGCATTAACCGTGAACAGGTAATTCCCCACCACCAGCGGCGTCAGGTAGCTGGACTCTTCATGCTCCCACAGTACCTTGCCCGATGTGGCTTCCAACGCCAGCAGGCGACCGTTGTAGCTGGTCACGAACAGGCGGCCGTCCTGGGTCAGCACCGGCTGGCCGTCGAGATCGACGAGCTGATCGACTTCGGTACGTCCCTTGGGTACGGCGACGCGCATGTCCCATAGCGGCTGGCCGCTGCGATTGTCCAGCGTCACCAGGCGACCGTTGGCAAACCCGGCGAACGACACCGGTTCGATGACGCGGGGCGCGCCGGTGCCGCGCAGCGTCAACGCCGGCTGCGAGCTCGAATAGACCCACTTCTCGCTGCCGTCGAGACGGTCGAGGGCCGTCACCGCACCGTCGACACTCTGCACCACGACGAGCTCGCTGTTGACCTGCGGTGCGGCCAGCACTTCGCTGGAAACACGCGACTTCCAGTCGACGCTGCCGTCATCGCGGCTCACGGCCAGGACTTCACCATTGCGCGTACCGATATAGAGATGGGTGCTGTCGGCGCCGATTCCGCTGGAGATCGGCGTGCCAAGCTCGACGTCCCACTCGGTCTCGCCGTCGTCGGTACCGATGGCACGAAGATCCCCGGTCTCGTCGACCGCATAGATCGTGCCGTTGTCGACGATCGGCGTGAGCGGGTAGCGGGCGCGGCCCAGGCCCTCGCCGATGCCCTGATCCCAGCGCTCGTCGAGGCTGACCTTGGGTGTGAAGTCCTGAAGCGGCTTGGGCGGATACTGCGGCTCGACGCTACCGGCACAGCCGGCCAGCAGCGTGGCGGTCAACCCCAGAGGCAGAAGTAGGTGGGTCAATTTCATTGGGTAGCGTCCTCCGCACCGAGATCGTCTAGCTTGAGCTGCAGGCCATAGATGGTCTGGTCGGCATCCTGCGCCAGACTTTGTGCCTGCTGATAGGCCTTGCGCGCGTCATCGGGACGCTCGAGCGCCAGATAGGCGTCGCCGAGCACGTTCTGGCGCTGCGCTTCGAGCGGGCCGGGCACGGCATCTTCGAGGGTCTCGAGCGCCTGACTCGGGTCGTCGCCGGCGATCTGCAGGCGCGCCAGGTCGATTCGAGCCAGGCCCTGCATATAGGGGCGGTCGCTGTCGTCGACGACATCGTTGAGCGCCTCGCGGGCGCGATCGGTGTCGTCGGCATTGACGGCGATCTTGGCTTCCAGCAGGCCGGCCAGATCGGCATACAGCGTATCGCCGTGATCGCTCTGCAAGCCGTCGGCAAGGTCGAAAGCCTGCTTGCGGGCATTGTCGTCGAGCGTATCGCTGCTGGCGATGGCGATCAGCTGCTGATAGCTGTTGGAGGCTTCGGCAGACTGGCCTTCCTGATGGCGCTGCCACGCCTGCCAGCCAAAGACGCCGGCGGCGGCGATGACAATGCCGACCAGCAGGGCGCTACCGTTGGATTTCCACCATTCCTTGATCGCGTCCAGCTGCTCTTCTTCGGTCCTAAGCTCCGCCACGGGCGGTCTCCTTAATTCGTTCCAAAACGGCTATGGCCAGCAACACGGCACCCGCGCCTTCACGGCATTCGTTCGCCGCCGAGTCTGGGTTTTGAACCAGTCGCTCTCGTCCCACTCAGGCGAACTGTCGGCCGAGCCAGGCGATGGCCTCGTCCTGAGCGAGTGTCTGCTGTTCGCTGTCGTCGCGCAGCGGCTTCAATGTCAGTCGCGCGTTGGCGATTTCGTCTTCACCCAGAATCAGCGCGAACCGGGCACCGCTGCGATCGGCGCGCCGGATCTGGCTCTTGAAGCTACCGCCGCCGCAGTGTACCTGAAGACGCAGCTCGGGCAGAGCATCGCGCAGACGCTCGCCCAGCAGCAGGGCTTCACGCTCGGCGGATTCGCCCATCGCCAGCAGGTAGGCATCGGCACCGCCCTTGGCCTCTTCGGGGACCAGCTCGAGCGTTTCGAGCAGCAGCATGAGGCGTTCGAGACCAATGGCGAAGCCCACGCCGGGCGTGGGTTTGCCGCCGAGCTGTTCGACCAGACCGTCGTAGCGACCGCCACCACAGACCGTACCCTGACTGCCGAGGGCCGTGGTGGTCCACTCGAACACCGTGCGCGAGTAGTAGTCGAGGCCGCGCACCAGTCGCGGATTGATGCGGTATTCGATACCGGCGGCGTCTAGCGTCGACTTGAGCCGTTCGAAGTGCTCGCGGGATTCGTCGTCGAGATGATCCAGCAGCTGCGGCGCACCGGCGAGCATCTCGCCCATGGCCGGATTCTTGGAGTCGAGGATGCGCAGCGGATTGGTGATCAAGCGGCGCTGTGAATCCTCGTCGAGCACCTCGCGGTGAGACTCGAAGTAGGCCACCAGGGATTCACGATAGGCAGCGCGCGCCTCCGGCGAACCCAGCGAATTGAGCTCGAGCGTCACGTGGTCGGCCATGCCGAGCTGACGCCACAGGCGGGCGGAGAGCAGAATGATCTCGGCATCGATATCGGGGCCGGTCATGCCGTAAGCTTCGATGCCGATCTGATGAAACTGGCGATAGCGGCCTTTCTGAGGGCGCTCGTAACGGAACATCGGGCCCATGTACCAGAGCCGCTGGGTCTGGTTGTGGAGCAGACCATGTTCCATCGCGGCGCGCACGACGGCGGCCGTATTTTCCGGACGCAGTGTCAGGCTTTCGCCATTGCGATCGTCGAAGGTATACATCTCCTTCTCGACCACATCGGTTGCCTCGCCGATGGAGCGGGCAAACAGCACCGTCGGTTCGACGATCGGCGTGCGGATCTCGCGATAATCGTAGCGATCCACCAGTGAGCGCAGCTGCCGTTCGAGGTATTGCCACGCGGGTGACTGGTCCGGCAGCAGATCGTTCATGCCACGAATGGCTTGTAGTTTGTTGCTCAACTGACACTCCTGCTTATAGCAAAACGCCACAGGCGGCCTGCCTGGGCGTTCGTCGGTGATTCCCGGATCGAGAATGGCGACGCATCAAGCCTCGCGGACACGCGCTGGCACCTCGCGTGTTCACGCCCCGCGGGCAATGACGGCGTCTTCCTGGCTCTCTTTCTCTTTGGCCTTCTGGCGGATCAGCGCTTCGAGATCGTCGACCAGATGGTCGTTGCGCAGCTTGCTGGCCGGCTTGCCGTCGATGTAGACCAGGTTGGCCGGGCTGCCGCCGGTGAGGCCGATGTCGGTCTCCTTGGCTTCGCCGGGGCCGTTGACCACGCAACCGATCACCGAGACGTTGAGCGGTGTCATCACGTCCTCGAGACGCGTCTCGAGAGCATTCATGGTGGCGATGACGTCGAAGTTCTGACGCGAGCAACTCGGGCAGGCAATGAAGTTGATGCCCTTGGCGCGCAGCTTGAGGCTCTTCAGCATGTCGAAGCCGACCTTGATCTCCTCGACCGGATCCGCGGCGAGCGAGACGCGGATCGTGTCACCGATGCCGTCCATCAGCAGCATGCCGAGGCCGATCGATGATTTCACCGTGCCCGAGCGCAGGCCACCGGCTTCGGTGATGCCGAGGTGCAGCGGCTGTTCGATCTGCTTGGCCAGCAGCCGGTAGGCGGCCACGGCCATGAAGACGTCGCTGGCCTTGACGCTGACCTTGAAGTCGTGGAAATCGAGCCGGTCGAGGTGGTCGATATGGCGCATCGCCGATTCAACCAGCGCTTCCGGGGTCGGCTCGCCATATTTTTTCTGCAGATCCTTCTCCAGCGAGCCGGCGTTGACGCCGATGCGGATCGGGATGCCGTGATGGCGGGCCGCATCGACGACCGCGCGGACGCGATCCTCGCGGCCGATATTGCCGGGGTTGATGCGCAGGCAGTCGACACCGAGTTCGGCTACGCGCAGGGCGATCTTGTAGTCGAAATGGATGTCGGCAACCAGCGGCACGCTGACTTGCTGCTTGATCTTGCCGAAGGCTTCGGCGGCATCCATGTCGGGCACCGATACCCGCACGATATCGGCGCCGGCCTGCTGCAGGCGCTGGATCTGGCCTACGGTGGCGGCGACGTCGTTGGTATCGGTGTTGGTCATGCTCTGTACGGCGATGGGGGCACCGCCGCCGACAGGCACGTTACCGACATGGATCTGTCGAGAAAGACGACGGGTGATCGGAGATGGCATCTGCATGGCGCTTCTCAGTCTCCCAGGGTGAAGCGAGCGACATTGTTGCCGCCCGTGTATTGGCTCAGATCGACCGACTTGCCGCGATATTCGAGCGTCACGCCACTGGCGTTGCCGATGGTCAGACGAAAGGGCGGTTCGCCTTCCGCGGTTGCCTGACTGTCGGCGGACTGGAGCCCGCTGAAAATTCGGTCGTCGTTGGCATCATAGATCTCGGTCCATGACTCCTGGCTGAAAGTCAGGGAGAGCTCGTTGTCGCTGGCGTCCGCGGCCGCCGTGTCATCATTCGCCGCCGAAGTTTCGTCGCCTACCGCCGCGGAACTGGCCTGTGCAGCCTGGCGTGCGTCGTCGCTCGGTGTTGTCGTTTCCGCCGAGGCGGAGACGCCCGTGGCGTTGTCGTTGCCGCGCGCGGCCGTTGCGTCATCGGCGCCGGTCGTCGGCGTATTCTGCTGCGTCGGCAGTGGCGGCAACTGGGTGTCGGTATTGGGTGTCATCGCCGAGCTATCGGTGCCGGTGCTGTTGCCATTCGAGCTGCCGGCGTCGGTAGCGTTCGCGGCGTCATTGTTGCCTTCGTCGTTCAGGCGATCGACGGCGATGGGGCTGTCGTCGCTGCCCCCCCCGAAGATGTCGTTGCCTTCCCGGCTTTGCCACCACAGCAACGTCAACGATATCAGACCAATGATGACCAATAGGGTAAACAGGCGAAAGATCCACGGGCCGACTCGGGAAGGCGCCCGGGTGGTGTGAACCACGCCGAGTTTACGCTCCATGTCGCCGCGACCATGGGTGGCGTCGTAAGCATTGACAACACGGGTCTCGTCGATTCCCAGCAGGCGCGCGTAAGATCGCACGTAGCCCCGGCGGTAGGCAGCGATCGGTACCTGGTCGAAGCGGTCTTCCTCGAGCCCGGAGACGACGATCGGGCGCAGATTGAGCTGCAGCGCGGCATCCTCGAGGCTCAGCCCCTGGCGTTCGCGCTCGCTTCGAAGCATGTGGCCCGCCGTTTCGTGAGACGGGGCTGGTGCGTCTTGCTGCTTGACTGATGGTTCGTTCATTTCGCTCATGGGCGAAAATCCTTTTGATCTTTTCCGAGCACGGGCTCGAGTAAGGGGTTCTGATCGCCTCAGGAGCCGCCGAGCTGCTGACGGTAAAAGGCCGCACGAGTCGAATCTCCTTGCGCACTGGCGATGTCACTCGCCAGTCGCAGGCTATCGTCGTCGGTGCCGGCCACGGTGAAATAACGCTGCAGGCGTTCCCAGGCGCGTTCGTCGTTACCCTGCGTGTGATCGATGCGAGCCAGCGCCAACAGGCTGCGCGCGTTGCGCGTATCGATATCGAGGGCGCGCTCGTAGTACTGCTGAGCGGCAGTCGCATCGCCGTTGGCGGTTTCGCATTGGCCCAGATTCGCGAACAGCTGGGCTCTTTGGGTGTAGTTGATATCCTGACTGGCAACGGCCAGTTGCTCGCACGCCTGGGCGTACTGTTCACGCTGGTACAGAAGGGCCGCATAATTGTTGCGAATGCGCGTTGCCTCGGGGTCGGCTTTCAGGGCTTTCTGGAAAAAGTCGTCGGCCAGGTCCAGCTCTTGCTGACGTTGATAGAGCAGGGCCAGACCTTCCAGGGCGCCACTGTCGCCGGCGTCGAGATCGACGGCATGATTCAGGGCCTGCTGCGCGCGGGGCAGATTGCCCTCGGCGAGATACGCCTTGCCCAGGCGGGTGTAGGCTGCCGCCGCGTCCTCAGGGCTATCCTGTTTCGGTCCGTTGGATGAAACCGCCGTGGCGCAGCCACTCGATAGACACAGCGCCCCCGCCAGACATACGACTCCCGTCGCGATACACAGCGATCGTATCGAACACCAACGAGATGAGCGGGTCATGCGCGGCTCTCCCACGTTTCGAGACAGCGACGAGCCAAAGGTCGAATCCCGAGCAACTGAAAACAAAGCGGTTTTGGGGCTCCCATCAAAGCGCCGCACCGAGTCGAAGTCAAGGCGAGGCCCGCTCGAGGTGATGGCGACATCGATGGCTGCGGCAGACATTGACGGCCGCATAGCGACTTCATGCCCAAGCGTTCAGTCGGCATCCAGCTGGATCGACTGGATGTAGCGCTCGTGACGCTTGGTGCGATCCTTGACCTTACCTACCAGCTGGCCGCAGGCGGCATCGATATCGTCACCGCGGGTGGTGCGCACCATGGCCGTGTGGCCCAGCTCGTAAAGCCAGCTTTGAAAGCGCATCACTTGATTGCGCGAAGGCTTTTCGTAACCCGAGTGCGGGAACGGGTTGAACGGGATCAGGTTGATCTTGCACGGCAACTCCGCGAGCAGCGCCACCAGTTCCTCGGCGTGTATCTGCTGGTCGTTGACGTCCTTGATCAGGGTGTACTCGATGGTGACATGACGCGTCGTCTCGCACTTGGCGAGGTAGCGATGGCACGCATCCAGCAGCGTGCGGATGTTGTACTTGCGGTTGAGCGGCACCAGCTCGTTGCGTAGCTCGTCATTGGCGGCGTGTAGCGAAATCGCCAGGCTCACATCGATGTCGTCGCCCAGCTTGTCGATCATCGGCACGACGCCGGAAGTCGATAGCGTCACGCGGCGCTTGGACATGCCGTAGGCGTTGTCGTCGAGCATCAGCTTCATCGACGGCACCACATTGTCATAGTTGAGCAGAGGTTCGCCCATGCCCATCATCACCACGTTGGTGATCGCCTTGCGTCCGTCGGGGGCGCTCATGCGGCCGCCGGCACGCTGCTGGGCCACCCACACCTGGCCGATGATCTCGGCGCTGGTCAGGTTGCGCTGAAAACCCTGCTTGCCGGTGGAGCAGAAGCTGCAGTCCAGCGAGCAGCCGACCTGGGACGACACGCACAGCGTACGCCGCGCGCCGTTGTCGGCCGGAATCAGCACGGTTTCGACGTAGCTCCCGTCCTCGACTTCCAGCACCCATTTGCGGGTGCCGTCGCTGGAGGTGCCTTCGTAAACCACGTTCGGGCCACGGATCTCGGCATGTTCTGCCAGGCGGCCACGCAGTGACTTGGAAAGGTTGGTCATCGACTCGAAGTCGTCGCAACCTTCCTGATGAATCCACTTCATGACCTGGGCAGCGCGAAATTTCTTCTCGCCCAGAGAGACGAAGAACGTCTCCATCTGCTCGCGGGAGAGCCCCAATAGATTGGTGCGCGGAGTAGCGGTGGCAGCGGTCATGGCAACGGAATCGGCTCGAGAGTGGCGGGGTGTGCTGGGACGGAGAAGGCCGACCGGCCCTGAAGGCCGGTCGGTCGACGAATCAGCTGCGCGAGCAGAGTTCGTCATCCTTGAAGAAATAGCTGATTTCGCGAGCGGCGGATTCCGGTGCGTCGGAACCGTGCGCGGCGTTGGCGTCGATGGAGGACGCGAAGTCGGCGCGGATGGTGCCCGGCGCGGCTTCCTTGGGATTGGTGGCACCCATCAGCTCGCGGTTCTTAGCGATCGCGCCTTCACCTTCGAGCACCTGGACCATCACCGGACCGGAGGTCATGAAGCCGACCAGATCGGCGAAGAAACCGCGCTCGGCGTGCTCGGCATAGAAACCTTCCGCCTGCTCCTTGGAAAGGTGCAGCATCTTGGCGCCGACGATCTGCAGACCGGCTTTTTCGAAGCGGCTGTAGATGTCGCCGATCACGTTCTTGGCAACGGCATCGGGCTTGATGATGGAAAGCGTGCGCTCGGTGGCCATGAATTTAGGTCTCCTGGTAGTAGTGCATTGATAATGAATCGATCGCGATTGTCGCGAGCGGAAAAAAATAGGTAGATGAGGCGAGGCGAAGGTTCATGCCGAACCATTCATTCCCGGCCACAACGCCCCGTCCGAAAAATCGCGCCATTGTAGCGCAAGCCCTTGGCCGACGCATCCCGGCCTCGTTGGTCGGGATGCGTCGATCAGCAAGCGTCGGTCAGCGAGCGGCGATCAAAGAGCACCGGGCAGACCGGGCCGGGACGATCGGGGCGGAGCTCAAACGTTGAAGCTTTCGCCGCAGCCGCACTCGTCGGTGACGTTGGGATTGTTGAAGCGGAAGAAGCGATTGAGCCCTTCGCTGACGTAGTCGACCTCGGTGCCGTCGAGAACGTTCAGCGCTTCCCGGTCGACCAGTACCTTGACCCCGCGCTCTTCGAACTCGACATCTTCGGCGCGCAGGTCGTCGGCGATATCGAGCACGTAGCTGTAACCGGAGCAGCCGCTCGGCTTGATCGCCACGCGAAGGCCCAGGCCACCGCCGCGCTCTTCGAGCACGTGGCGAATCTGGGTGGCGGCGGATTCACTGATGGTAATGTTCTGCATGGTATTTCTCCTGCCGAAGACGAACGGCAACTGCCGTTCCTCTAACGATGATTCATGGCGGCTTTGGCGGGTTGACGCAACCCACTCAGGGCGCGGCGTATGTCGGCGACGGCCGCGTCGATCTCTTCGAGGGTGGTGAAGCGACCAAAACTGAAGCGAATCGAGGCCAGTGCCTGCCGATGCGGAACGCCGATGCCCTCGAGAACGTAGGACGGTGCCACGCTGGCCGAATTACAGGCCGATCCCGTGGAGACGGCCAGCCCCCGCAGCGCCATCAGTAGCGATTCGCCGTCGACGCCGTCGAAAGCCAGGTTGACGATGTTGGGTACGGCCTGGTCCAGCGGCGAGTGGTTATGAATGCCGCCGCAGTCCGCCAGGCCGTCGAGAAAACGTTGGCGCAACGCGCGGACGTGGGCGCCGTCGGCTTCGCGCTCGTCGCGGGCCAGCATGAAGGCTTCGCCCATGCCCACGATCTGATGCGTCGGCAGCGTGCCGGAGCGCATGCCGCGCTCGTGGCCGCCGCCGTGGATCAGCGCCTCGATGCGCAGGTCCGGATCGCGACGCACGTAAAGCGCGCCGATACCCTTGGGGCCGTAGGCCTTGTGCGCCGAGAGCGACATCATATCGATGCCCATGGCTTGCACATCGAGCGCGAGCCGTCCGCAGGCCTGCGCGGCATCGACATGAAAGCGGGCGCCGAACTCGTGCGCGACGGCAGCGAGGGCGGTGAGATCGTTGACGCTGCCGAGCTCGTTATTCACCGCCATCAGCGAGACCAGGGCGGTGTCCTGGCGCATCGCCTCGCGCAGCTGGCCCGGTTCGATACGCCCGTCGTGGCCCGGCGTCAGCCAGGTGACCTCGAATCCTTCTCTCTCCAGCGCGATCGCGGTGTCCACGACCGCCTTGTGCTCGATGATCGACGTCACCAGGTGACGGCCCCGAGCGCGGTTGGCGCGCATGAAACCGGTCAGCGCCAGGTTGTCCGCCTCGGTCGCGCCGGAAGTCCAGACGATCTCGCGCGGGTCGGCACCGATCAGGTCGGCGACCTGACGGCGAGCGTTCTCCACCGCCTGCTCGGCCAACCATCCCGGCATGTGGCTGCGCGAGGCCGGATTGGCATAGACCCCGTCCATCGTCAGGTGGCGCATCATCTGTTCGGCCACGCGCGGGTCGGTCGGGGTGGTGGCGGCGTAGTCGAGATAAATCGGAGCACTCATGGCACGCAAGATCTCTGGCAGTCGATCGAAAGGAAATCGGACCCGATACATTAGAACAAAATACGCTGAAGCCTAGAGAACAAAAGACGCTAAAGCGTATTCGCTCGCAGGCGTTTGCCTAGTGCGACGACACCGTGATCGTGGCAGCGTCGTCGGCGAGTGAGCGCACGTCGGGTTCGCGTCGCGTGGTCGAGCGGGCCTGTTCGCGATGCACCAGCTCCAGCAGGCTGATATCGCTCAGGAAGCGCTGGATCTCGTCGGAGAGATCGCACCACAGATGATGCGTGATGCACTTGCTGCCCTGATGACAATCCGCCTGTCCGTGGCAGCGCGTCGCATCGATCGACTCGTTGACCGCGTCGATCACGCCGGCCACGGAAATCTCGGCGGGCGCCATGCCCAGCAGATAGCCGCCGCCCGGTCCGCGTACGCTGCTGACGAGCTTGGCCCGGCGTAGCCGCGCGAACAGCTGCTCGAGATAGGACAGCGAAATATCCTGCCGCCTGGAGATATCCGCCAGGCATACCGGGCCCTGATCGGCGTTGAGCGCCAGATCGAGCATGGCGGTGACGGCGTAGCGCCCTTTGGTGGTCAAACGCATTGGCGAGTATCGGCTGTCGCTGCATCGGTGTCGACATTATGGAAAAACCCAGTAATTCGGTCAACCATTCCGCCGCCGCCGCGCTGCCTTCTGGAATCGCCATCCAGCCATGTCGAATCAGGACTTGTCGTGCAGCCGCTTGTCGATCGTTCCCAGAATGCCGCGCAAAATGTTCATTTCCATGCTGTCGAGATGGGCGCGCATGAATAGCCGGCGCAGACGTGCCATCAATTGGCGGGGATTGTCGGGGTCGTGGAATTCGATCGCCGTCAGCGTTTGCTCGAGATGGACGAAAAAGCGTTCGAGATCGGCGTGGGTCGCCGGCGGGTTGTCCCAGGTCACGCCGAAAGGCTGATCGACTTCGCGCTCCGGCGCGGACGTGGCGCTCGACGAAGCGTCTTCCAGAGCCAGAAACGCCTGGCGGCACTCGTAGGCGAGCACCTGCACGGCGGCGGCCAGGTTCAGCGAGCTGAAGTCAGGGTTGGTCGGGATGTGCACGTGCTGATGGCAGCGCTGCAGCTCGGCGTTGGTCAGGCCGGTGTCCTCACGACCGAACACCAACGCGACGCGGGCCTCGGTCGGTTCCAGCGCTTTCGGCAGGCTCTCCGCCAGATCGCGGGGCCCGACCATCGGCCAGGGCAGATGGCGGGAGCGAGCGCTCGCTCCCACCACCAGGGTGCAGTCGGCCACGGCGTCCTCGAGCGCGTCGAATTGTCGCGCGCTATCCACCAGCGTGGTCGCCCCGGAAGCTCGCGAGTAGGCCTCCAGATCCTTGGGGTTGCAGCGGGGAGTCACCAGGGCGAGATCCTCGAGGCCCATGTTGCGCATGGCGCGAGTGGCGGCGCCGATATTGCCGGGATGGCTGGTGCCGATGAGAACGATACGGATACGGTCGAGCATAGAAAGAGGCATGGGACACTGTGAAAGAGGCATCGGGTACGGATCGAATGCTGGGGCAAGCGGGAAAACGCGTAGTCTAGCATGACTGGAAAGGCCGACTTCTGCTAGACTGCGCGGCGTTCTTTAACAGCCTCCGACACCCCAAGGCCAGATCCATGCATCCGATGGTTCAATATGCGCTGCGCGCCGCTCGCAGTGCCGCTGAGCAATTCGTTCGTATCCGTGACCGTCTCGAGGTCAACCACGACGAGCAGGCAACCGCCAATCTGCTCGAGGATACGGCACGTAACGCTGAAACGCTGATCGTTCATCAGCTCTCCCGCGGTTATCCGCAACACGGGATTTCCGGTCGCTACACGCCTTATCGCGAAGGCAAGGGCACCGACAAGGATACCGTGTGGCACATCGAGCCGATCCACGGCGAGTCCAATCTCGGTGTGGCGAACCGCCAGTTCGCGATCTCGATGGTGTGCCTGGTCAAGGGGCGCCCGGAGCATGCGGTGGTCGTGTCGCCATTCAGCGATGACGAATTCCTGATCAGCCGTGGTCGCGGCGCGCAGGGTAACGGCAAGCGCATGCGCGTCTCCAAGACGGTCAACGTCGAGGGCGCTCGGCTCTCGCTGGCCTGGCCGGCGCTCGACAGCCGCTCGCGCTGGTTGCCGCAGTATCTGACCGTGGTCGAACGTTTGGGGCCGCAGATCGATACGCTGAGCGGTACCGGCTGTGCGCTGCTCGACATGATCGAGTTTGCCTCGGGCCGTGCCGACGCCGTGTTCGTGATGGGGCTGGAAGAGCAGGACCGTCTGGTCGGCTCCTTGCTGCTGAAAGAGGCGGGTGCGCTGACCGGTGCTATCGACGGCTCGCCCAGCGTCGAAGACGGTGGCAGTCTGATGGCCGCCGGCCCGCGTCTCTACAAGGCGCTGGCGCAGCAGCTCAAGGCCAGCGTCTAGACGAGCCGCCGAGCGACTGGCTCTCGAACGCGCCACGAAACGAAGCGCCCTGTCGGGGTATCCCGGCAGGGCGCTTTGCGTTGGAGTGTGCACCCAGTCCCGATCAGGGTGTCGAAGAGGCCGTCGGCTGAGGGCGAGTGAGCAGGCTCCCGACCACGAACGCCAGCAGCGCGGCGGCGAGGCCGGCATAGATCGGCGTATTGGCCAGCAGACCATCTTTCAGCATGAAGACGATCACGCCCGCGCAGCCGGCCAGCATACTGGCAATGGCGCCGGTGGTGGTCGATCGCTTCCAGAACAGCGCCCCCAGCATGGGAATCAGCATGCCGCCGACCAGCAGGTTGTAGGCGACCGTCAGCGCGCCGATGACATCGCTGACGTTGATCGCGATGATGACGCTGACCACGCCGACCAGACCGGTGCAGAGTCGATTGATCCTGACACCCTCGATCTCGCGGCCACCGCGGAGTGCTGGCAGGATGTCCTGAGTCAGCAGTGTCGAGGAGGCGAGCATACCCGCGCTGGAAGTCGACATCATCGCGGCCATGGCGGCGGCGATGATCAGCCCGCGGATGCCGTCCGGTAGCGCCAGTTGCGCGATGGCGGCGAAGGCGTTGTTGGCGTCATCGAGATTGGGCAGTAGGACGCTGGCGGCGATACCGACCACGGCACCGATCATCCCGTAGAGAATGCAGTAGATGCCCGCGAAGGTGCCGGCGCTGCGGGCCACGCGGCTGGATCGCGCGGTAAAGACCCGCTGCCAGATATCCTGGCCGATCAGGATGCCCAGGAAGTAGATGACGAAGTAGGTGATGATCGTGTCCCAGCCGATCGCCGTCAGCGAAAAGCTGGTTGCCGGCGCCTTCTCCAGCAGCGCACTCCAGCCCCCCACCGAATCGATCGTCAACGGCAGCAGCAGCGCCACCATGCCGACGGTCATGATCAGAAACTGCACGATGTCGGTCAGCGTCAACGACCACATGCCGCCGATCGTCGAATAGATGACCACGACCACGCCGCCGATGACGACGGCCTGCCAGGCCGGCATGCCGAAGATCACGCTCAGGACGGTACCGATGCCGATCGTCGAGGTCACCGCCAGCATCAAGTCATAGGCGAACATGATGATCGAGCTGATCAGCTTGGCGGCGGGGCTGTAACGGCGCTCGAGCACCTGGGTCACGGTGTAGAGCTTGAGTTTCATCAGCGGTTTGGCTAACACCACGCTCAAAACGATCAGCCCCAGGCCGAGCGAGGCGCAGAGCCACAGACCGGAAAGCCCGTAGGTATAACCGAGCCTGACCGTGCCCACAGTCGACGCGCCACCGAGCACCACTGCCGACAGGGTGCCGATATACATGCCGGGCCCCAGACGACGGCCGGCAACGAGGTAGTCTTCCCGGTTACGGGCACGTTTCATGCCCCACCAGCCCAGGCCGAGCATACCGACCGCATAGAGTGCGACGACGAAGAGATCCAGCATCATGTTGTCCTGTCCTGCCGCTGAGTCAGCGGCGGTTGTTATTGTCGAAAGACGATCTTGTCGGGGATGACTGCTCGGTGTCGTTCAGCGCCGTTTGACGCCGGGTAGAATGCACAACATCTCGAACAGCAGGTTGGCGGCGACCACGGCGGTCTGGCCGTGCGCGTCGTAGGGTGGCGAGACCTCGACCAGGTCGCAGCCGACGATATCGAGGCCATGGGCGCCGCGGATGATCTCCAGCGCCTGGGGGATGGTCAGGCCACCGATCTCCACGGTTCCGGTACCCGGCGCATAAGCGGGGTCGAGGCTGTCGATATCGAAGGTCACGTAGACCGGGCCGCCCTGAACCTTCTCGCGGATCTCCGCCATCAGCGGTGTCAGACTCTTGTGCCAGCACGCTTCTGCCGGCTCCACCCGAAATCCCTGCTGGCGGCCCCAGTCGAACTCCTCGGGGGAGTAACCCGTGCCGCGCAGGCCGATCTGGGCGACGCGATGGCAGTCGAGCAGGCCTTCCTCGACCGCGCGCCGGAACGGCGTGCCATGAGCGATGGCTTCACCGAACATGTGCTCGTTGATATCGGCGTGGGCGTCGACGTGGATCAGCCCCACTGGGCCATGCTTCTTGGTCATGGCGCGCAGGATCGGCAGCGACAGAGTATGGTCGCCGCCCAGGGTCAGCGGGATAACGTCGTGGGTCAGCAGCTCGTCGTAGTAACGCTCGATGATGTCGACGCTCTTCTTGAGATCGAAGGTATTGATTGGCACATCGCCGATGTCGGCGACCTGCAGACTTTCGAACGGCGCGGCACGGGTCGCCATGTTGAAGGGGCGAAGCATCCGGGATTCATCGCGGATCTGGCGGGGTCCGAAGCGTGTGCCCGGGCGATTGGAGGTGCCGATATCCATTGGAATGCCGACGAAGCAGGCGTCCAGCCCTGCGGCGCTCTTCTGCGTCGGCAGACGCATCATCGTGGCTGGCCCGCCGAAGCGAGGCATCTCGTTGCCGCCGAGCGGCTGGTTGTATGGCGGTCGGTCGGTCATGGGAATCCTGGGTGTTGTGGTTGTCGGTGGTGATTACCGAGTAAACACCAGCAGGAATCATGCCAATCGGTAAGTGACTGATATGTCGCGATGCTGCGAGCCGGTTGATTCATTAATGAATCATTGCGCGGGTCTGAATGATACTTTTATGGATTAATGATTCGACAATGCATCGATAGCGGATTCATCATGCCGATTCTCCATGGCCTTGGTTGATGCCAGTTTCGATGATGAAAGGTGCGGCCGCTGAAAGGTCCAGCGGACGACAGGTGCGTCCGATAAAAGGTGCAGGGATGACGGATTCGACGAAAACGGAAGACGCTGCGGCTCAGCTGACGCTGGAGACGCTGGTCCAGACGGCTCAGGACCATCTGTTCATCGTCGACAGCGACGGCCATATTCTGGATGTGAGTCCGGGCAGTGCCGCGGTCTACGGCTTGCGTCGGGATGAACTTCGCGCCACGACCGTCCAGGCGCTGCAGGCCAGCGGGGTGCTGTCACCCTCGGTATCGCTCGAGGTCATTCGTACCGGACAGCCCGCGCAGATCATGCAGCGTACGGGTACCGGCCGCCAGGTGATCGCCGAAGCGTTTCCGGTCTACGCCCACGGCGAGCTGATTCGCGTGATCAGTCGATCGCGGGATCTCACCGACCTCCAACTGCTGCAGGACGAATACGCGCTTCTCCAGCGCCGATTTGCCGAGCATCTCAAGCGCCATCACGAGCCCGCCGGAGACGAGGAAACCGCCGTTGGCGAGCTGGTGGTAAAGAGCCGGATCATGCGCGAGATGGTCCACCTGCTGAAGCGCAGCGCGCCAACCGACGCCACCGTCTTGATGCTGGGTGAATCGGGCGTCGGCAAGACGGCCTTCGCGCGGCAGCTGCATCGCTGGAGCCGACGGCGCGAAGGTGACTTCGTCGACGTCAATTGCGCGGCGATTCCGGAGTCGCTGTTCGAGTCGGAGATGTTCGGTTACCAGCCGGGTGCCTTCAGCGGCGCGTCGCGCCAGGGCAAGGCCGGTCTCCTCGAGCAGGCTCACGGCGGTACGCTGTTTCTAGACGAGATCGGCGAGCTGCCGCTGTCGATGCAGTCGAAGCTGCTCAAGGTGATTCAGGACGGTTCGTTGATGCGCCTGGGCGATACCCAGTCGCGTCAGGTCGATTTTCGCCTGGTGGTGGCGACCAACCAGGATCTGATCAAACGGGTCGAGGAGGGCACCTTCCGTCTCGATCTCTACTACCGGCTCAACGTGATTCCGGTGACCTTGCCGCCACTGCGAGACCGGCGAGAGGATATCCGCGGATTGGCCGAGCGCCACCTCGAGCAGCTCAATCGTCGCTACGGTCAGGACAAGGTGCTGCATCCCGGTGCCTGGGCGGAGCTGATGAGCAATGACTGGCCGGGCAATATCCGGGAGCTGGAAAACTGGCTGGAACGAGCCTGGCTATCGGCGGAAGGCAACGTCGTGGGGGCGTCGACGTCGAATCTGACGGACGCCGCTATCACGCCCCACGACTCGGCGGGTGTCGAGAGCGAGGTGGAGGGATACCCGGCGATGAACGCTGTGCTCGCCCCGGAGCAGGGGCTCAAGGCGGCCATGGCCGCTCACGAGCGCCGCATTCTGGAGGCGCTGATAGCGACGCATCGCACGACCTATGCCCTGGCCGCGCGTCTCGGCATCAGCCAGCCCAGCGTGGTCCGCAAGCTCAAGCGCCATCACCTTCGGCTCGAACGCTAGGCGCGCTGATCGAACGTTAGCCGCAATGGCTCAACGGCTGATATCGACGTTGGTGTCCATGTTCGTGCTCGCCATGGCGCTGACGTCCCGCGATACTTCGTCCGAAGATGAGGCTTGATCGCCGCCGCTGGACTGTGCGATCGGCTTGCGTCTGCCATAGCCCCAGCGCTCGGCCTCCGACGGCGCATCCGGCGCATCGTCGTCATGCAGCCACTCTCGCCAGCTGGCGACCAGCAGCGCCATCAACACCGGGCCGACGAACAGCCCCACGATTCCCATCGTCTTCACGCCGCCGATCAGGCCGAAGAAAGTCGGCAGGAAGGGCAGCTTGATCGGGCCGCCAACCAGCCGCGGGCGCAGCGTCTTGTCGACGACGAAGAGCTCGAACGCGCCCCAGATGAAGAGTCCGACGCCGTTGATCATATGCCCGGTCGCCAGCAGATAGAGCGACACCAGCGTGAACGTCAGCGGCGCGCCACCGGGCACCAGGGCCATGAAGGCGGTAATCACGCCGAGCACCACTGGCGATTGAATGCCGGCGATCCAGTAGGCGGTGCCGAGCACCAGCCCCTCGCCGAGCGCGATCAGGCCCATGCCCATCACCGTCGAACTGACCGTCGCCGGCACCACGCGCGAAAAACGCTGCCAGCGCGCCGGCAGCACCCGCTCGCCGACGATATCCAGCTGACGGGCCATGCCGGCGCCGTCCTTGTAGAGAAAGAACAGCGTGATCAGCATGAACAGCAGCGTCAGTGCCAGATGCAGCGCGTTGCTTCCCAAGGCCAGCACCCAACGCGAGATATTGCCGATATGCTCGCCGCCCACCAGCTGAATCAGATACTCGGGGGCGTGAGGCTCGGCCAGATAATCCTGCCACTGTACGGCCAGCCAATTCCCAACGCCCGGCAGATGTTCGACCCAGGCCGGCGGCGGGATGCCGCGCTGGTTGGCGACCATCAGCCAGCCGACCCAGCCTTTCAGTTCCTGGAAGGCGTAAGTAGAGGCCAGCACCATGGGAATCACCAGGCATAGAATGATCAGCCCCAGCGCGATGCTGGCGGCGAGCGTCTTGCGCTGCCCGCAGCTCGCCAGTAGTCGGCGATAGAGCGGCCAGCTGGCGAGGCAGATGATCAGGGCGGCCAGCACGGGGATCAGGAAATCGATGAAGAAGTAGACACCGGCGACCATCACCAGCACCAGAAGCCAGCGGGCGACGCTGCTGTCGGCAAAGATTGGGGCCATGTAATACTCGTGAAAGCGACGAATGAAACCGGTTAGTCCGGACGAAATCGAACGGCATGCCCATCGGCAGCCAGCCATCATACCCCAGCCGGGCGATGAGCGACGGCCACAAAAAAGGCCCCTCGCCGTGCGAGGAGCCCCGAAGTCACTGACGCGACGTGAAGGCTACGGCGTGTCGTCGACGACCTCGCCTTTCTTCACCGGGATCAGATCCTGACGCTCCAGCTTGAATACGATCAGCAGCGCCGCGGCGACGTAGACCGAAGAGAACGTGCCGGCCACGATCCCCAGGATCAGCGAGATCGCGAAGTTGTGGATCATGTCGCCGCCGAGGAAGAACAGCGCGAACAGCACCAGCAAGGTGGTACCGGACGTCGCCAACGTTCGCGACAACGTCTGGTTGATCGCTTCGTTGAAGATCTGCGCCAGATCTTCGCTGCGTGACAGCCGGATATTCTCGCGAATCCGGTCGTAGACGATGATGGTGTCGTTCAGCGAGTAGCCGATGACCGCCATGATCCCCGCCAGTACCGTCAGGTCGAATTCCCACTGGAACAGCGCGAACAGGCCCAGCACGATCAGCACGTCGTGTCCCAGCGAGATGATCGCGCACAGCGCGAACTTGTACTGGAAGCGGAAGGCGACGTAGATCGCCACGCCGGCAAGGGCCACCAGCATGCCCAGACCGCTCTGGTCACGCAGCTGATCGCCGACCTGGGCGCCGACGAATTCGGCGCGAACCAGCTCGATCGAGGCGTTGCCGCTACTCAGGGCCGAAACGACCTGGTTGCCCACGTCGTTGCTGAAGGTCTGCTGCAGGCGCACCAGGATTTCATCCGTGGCGCCAAAGGTCTGTACCGAGAAGTTCTCGAAACCGCTATTGGCCAGCAGCGAGCGGATATCGTCCAGCGACGGCGCCGCGGCATAGTGAAGCTCGACGACGGTGCCGCCGGTGAAGTCGAGCCCGAGATTGAGGTTGAGCAGGGCGAGGGCCGCCACCGACACGATCGTGAGTGCGATCGAGACGATAAAGGCGATGCGGCGCTTGCCCATGAAGTCGAATTGGCGCATTGCTCGCATCTCCTAGATCCAGAGTTTCTTCAACGGCTTGCCGCCGATGGAGAGGTTGACGAGGGCACGCGACACCATGATGCCGGTGAACATCGACGTCAGAATGCCGAGCGACAGCGTCACGGCGAAGCCCTTGATCGGGCCGGTGCCGATCGAGAACAGCACGACAGCCACCAGCAGCGTGGTGAGGTTGGCATCGACGATCGAGGTGAAGGCGCGGCCATAGCCCGCATGGATCGCCTGCTGCGGCAACGTCTTCTGCCTGAGCTCCTCACGTATGCGTTCGTAGATCAATACGTTGGCATCCACCGCCATCCCCAGCGTCAGCACGATCCCGGCGATGCCGGGCAGCGTCAGCGTGGCGCCCAGCAGCGACATGGCGGCGATCAGCAATACCAGGTTGACCGCCAGCGCCACATTGGCGATGACCCCGAATGCCTTGTAGCGAATCAGCATGAAGGCCACGACCAGCAGACCACCGACCAGCACCGAGAAGATGCCGCGCTCGATGTTCTGGGCGCCCAGGCTAGGCCCGATGGTGCGTTCCTGGACGAAGTAGATCGGCGCCGCGAGCGAGCCGGAGCGCAACAGCAGCGCCAGTTCGCTGGCCTCGGTCGGGGAATCCAGGCCGGTGATGCGGAAACGGTTACTCAGCGCGCTCTGCACCGTCGCCAGGCTGATTATGCTGCGGCTGGTGGTGGGAATGCGCTCCTCGACCTGCTTGCCATCCTTGGTCACGGTGCGCGTGTCCGTGCTGTGATCGATGTACAGCACCGCCATGTTGCGACCGATATTGGTACGGGTTGCCTGGTTCATCAGCGAACCGCCGGTACCATCGAGGTTGATGTTGACCTGCGGTCGGCCGTTCTGATCGAAGCCCTGGCTGGCGCTGGAGACCCGGTCCCCGGTGATGATCACGTCGCGCGACAGGGTTGCCGTGCGCTGTGAGCCGTTGCGAAACGGGAACGTTTCGGTCTCGGCGTCCGGCGTGTCCGGGCGAGCCTCGAGACGGAACTCAAGGTTGGCGGTGGCGCCGACGATACGCTTGGCCTCGGCGGTGTCCTGCACGCCGGGCAGCTCGACCACGATACGGCTGGGCCCCTGACGCTGGACCAGCGGTTCGGACACGCCGAGCTCGTTGACGCGATTGCGGATGGTGGTCAGGTTCTGCTGGACCGCGTAATCCTGAATGTCCTTGATCGACTGTTCGGTCAGGGTCATGTCGAGATAGGCACGGCGACCTTCGTCACGGTCTTCCAGCTGGAACTCGCTGAAGGTCTGGCTGATCTGATCGCGGGCGGCGTCACGGTCTTCGCTGTTGGCGAATTCGAGATGCAGGGCGTTGTCGTCGACGTCGGTGCCGCGATAACGGATGCGCTCGTCGCGCAGGTCGGCGCGAATGGCGCTGGCCGTGGCCTTGAGACGCTGTTCGACCGCGGCGTCCATGTCGACTTCGAGCAGGAAGTGCACGCCGCCGCGGAGATCGAGACCGAGTTTCATCGGCGCCGCGGAAAGACTGGTCAACCAGGACGGGGTGGAATCGGCCAGGTTGAGTGCCACGGTGTACTTGTCGTCGAGCGCCTTGTCGACCACATCGCGGGCGGGAAGCTGCTGTTCGGCATCGTCGAGCCGAATCAGGGCGGTGTTGTTGCCGGTCATTGCTGCCGACTTGACCTGGATGTCGTCGTCGGTCAATGCCTGGGTGACTCGGTCGAGCTGCTGACTGCCGAGAGAACCGTTGGTGGTGCTGATCTGGACGGCGGGGTCCTGGGGGTAAAGATTGGGTAACGCGTAGATGACGCCGACAATACAGACGATCAGTATCAGCAGATACTTCCACAGGGGGTAACGATTGAGCATGGAAGCCCTGTCCTTTCAATCAATGACGATCGGGCGATGACCGTCGTGCGAAGAGTGTCGCGGAAAGAGACGGCTGCCGATGGGAATCACCGGCAGCCAGGAGAGTTACAGCGACTTCAACGTGCCTTTGGGGAGGACGGAGGCCACGGCGCTCTTCTGAACGCTGACGATGGTACCCTCGGCAATCTCCATGCTGATGAAGTCATCGGTCACGTCGGTAATGCGGCCGAGCAGCCCGCCACCGATCACGATTTCATCACCCTTGGACAGGTTGGTGACCAGCTTCTTGTGCTCCTTGGCGCGCTTGGATTGCGGACGCCACAGCAGGAAGTAGAAGATCAACACGAAACCGACCAGCATGATGATCTGGGCAATACCACCACCGCCAGGGCCGCCCGCATCCTGGGCGTGAGCCGCAGGGATGAAAAAGTCCAGCATTGATGTATCTCCGAAGGTTGTGTAATGAAACGGCTGTGTAATGAAAAGGTTGCCTGGGTGAAGCTGACGATACGGCGTACCGGGCGACTACCGAGGACCGTTCGAATCGTCTCAATCGGCCTCGGGCGGCACGGACAGTCCGCGTCGCCGATAGAATTGTGCTACGAAGTCGGCCAATGTACCCGCTTCGATAGCGCCGCGCAAACCCGCCATCAGGCGCTGGTAGTAGCGCAGATTGTGCACCGTGTTGAGCATCGAACCGAGCATTTCGCCGCACCGGTCCAGGTGATGTAGATAGCCGCGAGAAAAGTGCTGACAGGTGTAGCAGTCGCAGTCGGCTTCCAGCGGGTTGGTATCGTGACGATGCACGGCGTTACGAATCTTGACCGTGCCGTCGGCGGTGAACAGATGGCCGTTGCGGGCGTTACGGGTCGGCATCACGCAGTCGAACATGTCGATGCCGCGGCGTACGCCCTCGACCAGATCCTCCGGCTTGCCGACGCCCATCAGATAGCGCGGCTTGTCTTCCGGCATCCAGCTCGGCAGATAATCCAGCACGCGGATCATCTCCTCCTTGGGTTCGCCCACCGACAGCCCGCCGATCGCCAGGCCATCGAAGCCGATGTCGAGCAGGCCTTCGAGCGAGCGCTTGCGCAGCTCGGGGTACATGCCGCCCTGCACGATGCCGAACAGCGCAGACGGTGAATCGCCGTGCGCGGCGCGGGAGCGGGCTGCCCAGCGCAGCGACAGCTCCATCGACTTCTGCGCCTCGGCCTCGCTGGCCGGGTAGGGCGTGCATTCGTCGAAGATCATCACCACGTCCGAGCCCAGCGAGTGCTGCACCGCCATCGACTCTTCCGGCCCCATGAACACCTTGGCACCGTCCACCGGCGAGCGGAAATGCACGCCCTGCTCGGTGATCTTGCGCATGGCGCCCAGCGAGAACACCTGGAAACCGCCAGAGTCGGTCAGGATCGGCTTGTGCCATTGGGAGAAGTCATGCAGATCGCCGTGGGCCTCGATCACCTCGGTGCCGGGGCGCAGCCACAGGTGAAAGGTGTTGCCGAGAATGATCTCGGCGCCGATCGCCTCGACATCCTTGGGCGTCATGCCCTTGACCGTGCCGTAGGTACCTACCGGCATGAAGGCCGGCGTTTCCACCGTGCCGCGCGGAAAGGTCAGCCGGCCGCGACGGGCACGCCCTTGCTGGCCCAGCCGCTCGAATTTCATGAAGCATTCGTCTCGCATGGTGTCTCTCTTCTTTATTCAACGCGCCCGAAGCCGCGCGCAAGGCGTTTGTCTATCAACCAACGCGCCCGAAGCCGCGCGCAAGGCTTTTGTCTGTCCAACCAACGCGCCCGAAGCCACGCGCAAAGCGTTTTTCTGTCAACGCGCCCGGAGCCGCGCGCAAGGCGTATGTCTGTCCACCGCGTCCGGAGCCGCGCGCAAGGCGTTCGGGGATTAGCTGGGTCTACGGGTCAGATACATCGCATCGCCATAGCTGAAGAAGCGGTATTCCTCGGTGACGGCTTCCTGATAGGCGCGCATGACGGCGTCGTAGCCGGCGAACGAGGAGACCAGCATCAGCAGGGTCGATTCCGGCAGATGGAAGTTGGTCACCAGCGCATCCACGCAGCGCCAGCGATAACCGGGATAGATGAAGATGTCGGTCTCACCACGGTAGGGCGTCAGCTCGCCGCTGTCGTTCTGGCTGGCGGTTTCCAGACAGCGAACGCTGGTGGTGCCGACGGCGACTACCTTGTTACCGGCGGCATGAGCGCGATTGACCTGTTCGCAGACCGATTCGTCGACTTCCAGCCACTCGCTGTGCATGTGGTGTTCGCGGATGTCGTCGACTCGCACCGGCTGAAACGTGCCGGCGCCGACGTGGAGCGTGACGAAAGCCGTCTCGATACCCTTGGCACGCAACGCCTCCATCATCGCCTCGTCGAAATGCAGCCCGGCCGTGGGGGCGGCAACGGCGCCTTCCCGGCGGGCATAGACGGTCTGATAGCGTTCACGGTCGGCCAGTTCGTCCTCGCGGGTGATATAAGGCGGCAACGGCATGTGGCCATGCTGTTCGAGCAGCGCGATCAGCGGTGTCTCGCCCAGGAAGCGCAATTCGAACAGCGCATCCTGACGGCCTTCGACCACGGCATGGATGTCGCCTTCGAAAATCAGCTCCGTGCCCGGCTTGGGCGACTTGCTCGAACGCAGGTGCGCCAGCCCGCGATGCGCATCCAGCGGACGCTCCAGCAGCATTTCGACCTTGCCGCCGCTGGCTTTCTGGCCGAACAGCCGCGCCGGAATCACCCGGGTGTCGTTGAATACCACCACGTCACCGGGTTCGAGTTTCGCCAGCAGATCGGGAAAGCGGGCGTGCTCCAGCGTGCCGGACTCGCCGTCGACGCAGAGCAGGCGACAGTCGGTACGCTGTTCGGAAGGGTAACGAGCGATCAGCTCGTCGGGCAGATCAAAATGAAAATCGGCGCGCTGCATGGCGTAGGTCGCGTATCGGCTCGAGTCGGGATGGGTAGGTTGTATTCGAAAGGGCGCCATCATAAAGCACCCGAACGATTAAGTCAGTGGGATGATTGACGCCGGGCGGGGCGTCCGTATAATGCGTTTCCGCTGCCGGCGTGGCGGAATTGGTAGACGCAGCGGATTCAAAATCCGCCGCTGGAAACAGTGTGTCGGTTCGAGTCCGACCGCCGGCACCATCCGCAAAATCAGTATTTTAGCTTCGTTATTTCTCTCCTTGGTTCTTCCGCGTTTCAGTGCTTGGTCGCAGAACGCGCTCGATGTCGCTCAGTTTCCTGACGACACGAGATCGTGATACCAGTACGCGCCAGCGTGCAGCAGACCAGCTTCGCTCTCCTCTTATCACCCTGTGCTATTCAGCGTTTCCGTGACCGGTCGAATGTCCGATCGTTGGTCGAGCCCGTGGCTCGCCAAGTGAAACGAACAACGCTTCTCGCTATTCAATTGTGGGTGGCAAAGCATGCCGGCGGGCAGGTACGGTAGGGGGCCAAGCGCAGTTTAAGGCGGCGAGCAGAGCAATGATGAACTGGATCTCTCAACACAGCTCCGCCATTTCCGCGCTGACCAGTCTGTGTACGTTGTTGGTTTGGCTGTTCTACGCGCAGCTGCTGTATCTCAACTTCAAGCGGCAGCGACAACCGAAGATCATCATCAATCGGGGGTTCGGCCGTTCGCTGCAGGCGCGCTGCGTCATCAGCAACATGAGCCCCGAGCCGATCTTCATCGAACATATCGTGGTGATCCTGCATACGGATCGCGGCACGCTCTTCCAGGATCTGATCGATTTCGAACGGTCTGCCGGCGACAAGGGCAGTGCCGATCAACTGGTCGAGACGACGCGGCAGGGGCCGATGGCCTCGGGCAGCTACAACCATATTGGAACCTTTCAGAATGTCGTGGAGCGGGTGCTTCGCTGGCATGACATTCCGACGGATGACTTTCAAACGACCGACGGTCGCACGTTGCAGGCGGTGGAGCTGCGCGTCATCGCGATCTACGGCAGTGAAGATTCACCCGTTGGCGCTTCCAGAACCTTTGAATTGACCATGAGCCCCTCTGGCGAGGCCTTGATTCCGACGCGCCTTGATACCCGGCGATATGCTTCCCGGTGGCGGCGCCTTCGAGTCAAGCGCTGGATTCGTGAGCTGGACGCCTGATACCGCATGCAGGAAAGAGCGCTCCGGGATTGAAAGCCCGCAATCCGCAGCCTGTAGGCCGCCGTTCGATTATATTTTTAGGTAGTTGATCTGTATCAACTTAATTCGCCGATATCAGGTCCACAGTGGGCGCCTGTACCGGGAAGGTACTGGAGAGGAAACTGCAAGGAAGCGGTTGTCACAAGGACGCATGGCAGGATGCCATGGTGCTATTGGCATGGAATAGCAGCGTATCTGAGACCTGCAAGCGATAGGTCTCTTTTCCGCTGTGCCAACCGATTTTGCTGGTATGGCGATGTGAGTCGTCAACTCCCCACCTGTTGTACACCCTGACCTGTTTTACCACCTGACCTGTCGTACACCCCTATCTGTTATGCGATGCGCCAAGCATTGTCAGTCGTGCTCATCCGCGCACGCACTCGCGTTTCCCGTATGGACCGGCTTGAACCGCTTAAGCGTGTTGCGCCTCGCGCCTCGCGCCTCCCGCTGCGCCATCGTCCCTCGCGACATGGCGGGAATTGGAGCATAATCCCCGCGTGATGAAGTTGTGTGAAGAACGATATGAAAGAAAGCCACGGTTTGAGTCAATCGAGCAGTACCACTGCGTCCAAGGCTTCATTTCTGCCTCAAGCAAGGAGCAGTAGCATGGTAGCAGACGTCTCCTACGCCAATAGTCTGATGGTTCAGAAGTTGGAGAGCATCTTCAGTCTCTCCCCCGAAGAAAAACAGGCGCTTCAGGCATTGCCGGTCCAGATCGAAACGCTAAAGCCCGAGCAGGATATCGTGAGGATCGGTGATCAGCCGACTCAGTGCTGCCTGTTGCTCGAAGGTTTTACCTGCGTTTACAAGCTGACCTCCGAAGGCAAACGACAGATCCTGGCATTGCACGTACCCGGTGACATGCCGGATCTGCAGAGCCTGCATCTGCAGGTGCTGGATATCAGTATTGCCTCGGTCAGCGCCAGCAAGGTCGGCTACATCCAGCATGACGTTCTACGCCAGGTTTGTGAGCGTCACCCACGCCTGACGGCCGCCTTCTGGCGTGAAACATTGGTTGATGCCTCGATCTACCGGGACTGGATCCTCAATATCGGACAGCGCGATGCCTATGCCCGTGTAGCTCATTTTTTCTGCGAGCTGCTGATGCGTCTTCAGGCTGTGGGGGTGGTCGAGGACCGAGCATTCCACCTGCCGATCACTCAGGCGCAGTTGGCAGATGCGATCGGCATCACCTCGGTCCATATGAACCGAGTGTTCCAGGCGCTGCGTTCGGATGGGCTGATCGATGCCACGAGAGGAAGAGTGGCGATTCTGGACTGGGACCGACTGCAGGAAGAAGGCGATTTTGATCCGCTCTACCTTCATCTCAAGAAGCAGCGCTCAACTCGATAGGGCTGTTGGCGCTGGATAGGCAGGCGCCAAGAGGCGGGTTATGACGGCGAGTCACGTGATAATAGTGACTCGCCGTTTTTGTGTCTGCGGTAGCTAACGATGGCCAATCAGGATTCGAAAACACTTCTTAACCGTCTGTTTTTACGTGGTTTTCTATAATTCCGATAATTCAGTTATACCTTACGATATACTTCTTGGCCTCATAAGCTATCCGTGTGGTTGCACATCGCACGACCGTGTAGTCACGGCATCAGGCCGCCATGCTGGCCCAGGGCCCTTGTCTGGGTGTTGCGGAAATTAGCCTGGTACCCGTCGGCTTTTCGATCGGACGCGACGAGACCGCATGCGTATTTGGACTTCTCATCCGCGTCGTCTATCAAGGGCGAGGTGTGGGGCCGCTTGCTTCTTGAGAAAGGCGAGCGGCCTCTATTCGCCAAATTCGACGATATTTGGCTGGAAACCGAGATCGGCAGTCGGGCCTATGCATTTTACGAGCGTGCCAGCTGGATTCCCGTTGAAAAGTGGATCGCGGCTTGATGAAATTCGTCAAAGTCCGAACCATGGCGAGTGACCTCTAAGTGGCGGCATTCGGCCAAGACCGGTCTTTTAGATTTCACTGATGTAGCGCTCGGCTTAGTTGCTGCAGAAATGAAGCGTGCTTTACGTTATTGTCTGAACAATAGTAAATAAAGAAAAATACGCAGCGCCGGCCTTTAAGCTTTAATTTTTTAAAATTCGTTTCTTTGAATGTCCAGAAATGCATCCCCGACATCCTCTTGATAGTCATCCATGATTTTCATGAGAACAATATGATCTATCGTGGGCTCCATAGCTAATAAAGCACATGTTATTTGACATAAACTAATAGCGGCTGCATGCGCAGGATCTGTCATCCCTGAATTACTCTGTCCAACAAGCAGAATATCATCTTCGGCTTCACTTAGGCCAAGACGACTTCTCATTCCCTTTGAGCCCGCATGTACGTTCTGGCTAGCCCGTTTATAGTAAGGTCGCATGTGATCCAAGCCGACATCCTTTTCTATCGCAGTGAACCCTACACGACGATGATGTGGAAATATATTCGAAGCCCATCCGTAGTGATCCCCAAACTTCTTTCCATAATGCGCAATAACCTTATTGTATTCCAATTTGCAACTGTCTATTTCCTCTTGTGAGGCGGCTTTTTCCTGGAGTCTGCCTTCATATTTTTTGTGTTCAAGCATCCCGTCGTAGGAATCAACAATATCATGAAGATAAAATCTTTCAGCACACTCCTGCCCGTGCTTTGCTATAAATATTGCTGTTGCATTGACTTCATGTAGCGCCCGCCATCTTGCATGAGCTGCATCAGCAAAACCAGACTTGAGAAGATGCAGAATCTCTTGAGCTATATGGCAAGCCCTTGCATGGTGCCGGACGACAATATCGAATACTAAATTATTATCCTCTACAGCCATCGGTCGATACGATGAATTAAACTCTTCTCCTGCCTCAGTACAAATTACAATGTGGGTTTCAAGCAAATCAAATGCTTTAGACCAACGTTTAACATTGCGCGCTTCGAACTCTCTGGTTAGAGTCCTATGTTCCTCTAGCATCTTCTTTGTCGATTTTCGAAGGTTGCCTTTAATTAATCCTACCGCTTCCGGTGTCACGTTGGCTATTAGCTGCTCAATATCAATATTCTCTGCTTTTTCTGGGTTGGCAGCTATAAGATCATTGAGCGTTTTAAACAAGGCTTTTTGTAATTCCTCCACTCAATACTCCTTAAAATTCACAGCAGGCATTAGAATGCGCACACCCCGGTCGGATAGGTTTTTTGACAAATACATCATCCGGCATCCATTCCGAATCTTTAATATACATAAATTTAATTCATCCTGCGCAATGTATCCAGATTCAACTAACCCAAGCTCATTTTCGAACGTTTTCTCTGGGCCGCATTCGGCTAGGAGCGATCTTTGGACTAGTGCTGATATAACGCCCGCAACACGCGCGACGATGTAGTGGACGCGCAGATGCAACAAAAAAGCCGTCGGATTGCCGACGTCTGCTAGGCGTTGGCAACTTCTTATGGAATGCTAGATATGGCATAGCCGCAAGCCTTAAGCTCTTTTGAAACCTCATTCTTCCAAGCACCAAATGAGTCTAGTGAGACATAGACAACGCCGCTTATATCATTAGGTGTCTCAATTTCCCCCTTTACAAGCGAGCAAACATTTTCTCTGCCCAGCTTTGCCATAAGATAGCCGTGCTCAAACACAACATTTTGGCGTGCTCTATTTTTTGGTGGGATTTTGGTTTCATGCACCCCTCTGCCATGATCACAAGCTGTGTAAAGAACTATTGCGAAATCCGCGTCGTTAGAATAATGCTCGATTTTTTCAATTATTGTCATTCCCGAACTTGCCTGCTCATGGAGGATGATTGCCTCCAGTCCCAACTTTTCTATAAAGCGGCTCACTTCGTGCTTCGCTTCATTATCACGACCATGGACTATAAAGACCTTACGTTTATTCCTGGCCGCAATCGAAGCTGCAACTGGAGAAGCGGGATTAGAAGTTTGAATTGGCTGTCTCGGTTGCGCTGTCCGAAAATTCTCACCGAACTCTAGTGCATCTAGTGCCGGGGTAAACTGCTCAGAGAGATATGTTCGTCTCTCTGCATAAGTGCCGAACATGGGTTTTATAAATCCCCAAAAAGAGTCCAAGTTCCGATGCTGACGCAGCCATTTTGGCAGCATCGGAGCGACATGTTCGTTGCTCAGCAATTCTCTTCTTAGCAGTTCGAACTCACGACTATCTGCGGCGAGACCAGTCGCCCGAGCTGTAAGCAAATTAGCCAGATAGCTCACTTTGTCGAAATCATTTTCAAGAAATTCAATATCCAAACCATTATTACTCTTTGTATGTGATTTCTGCTGGGTGTGACTTAGTGGTCTAACAGGTATAAGACAGTGCGCTCGATTATTGAATTGAATGCACACGCCGCCGTTCTCGGACCATCCGCTTCAGGTCGGAATCCGTTGGACCTCCTAAGACTTCTCAGGAATACGTTTCGCATCAATTTGCCACATCCCGTTTCACTTCTCTATCCAAGTTCTCCCGCGTTATGTCGGGTATGCTGCAAAATGCAACATTTCGCATAATTTCTATGGGCCGTGAAAACTCCTGCCGCCTCATCACTGGCGCGAGATAGAGCCCTCTGCAACGCTGCATCAAAACCAACCCATTTAGCGCGCAGGCGGGGCGGGGAGTTGACAGCGTGCCGGCGGTGCCGGCTCGAGCCTCGCCGATCCAAGCCCAAGCTACGGCAACGGCTACTCTTCCTGTCGCCGTATAGGAACAGTTAGCACGATTCAGGCTTTTTAAGGAATCCCCTCATCGTCCATCGATTGGTCTAATGCTGCAGTCGGGCATGCCTACGCGCCTTCTGGCTGGCATGAGCCTGATAGGAGTTGCACTAGTGGTCCAAACTTCTATCCGCGTTGCGCCAAATTTAGAGCGGGGTAATGAAACGCGCGGCTTCGAGTAGAACATCGGGGAGATCGGGATTTTGCGAAGTGTCTGGCATTGAGTTGAATAGGAGTGGGCATTGAATTGAATAGTGACAGACGTGGAATAGCGGCGGACGTGGGAGATCGCTGGCGCCGAAATGGTGCCCCCATCAGGATTCGAACCTGAGACCTTCCCCTTAGGAGGGGGACGCTCTATCCAGCTGAGCTATGGGGGCTGACCGGGATCGCCCTGAATCGGGCGAGGTAAGCGGCGCACAGTATAAGCGCCGGATTCGTCGAGATAAACCCGCGGGGGTCATTGCGTCGGGACGGCCCGCGTTGGCGTTGATACAATGCCGCCTTTCCGATTCGAGCCGTCGCTATCTCATGCCGTGTTCTCATGCATAGTTCTCATGCGTAGTTCTGATGATGCTTCCGCGCTGCCTGCCGCGAGCCCGCGGCACGGCAACGATATCCCCGTGGGACAGGACCGGATCTTCGACGGCCTGGCCGACAAGTTCGCCAACAGCCTTTACGCGACGGCGCGCGGTCAGATCCGCCTGGCGGTGCTCGATCAGGTCCTCTCGCAGTCTCTGCCGCAGGACGGTGCGGCCGCGCTGGATGTCGGCGGCGGCCTCGGCCAGATGAGCGTGTGGCTGGCCGAGCGCGGCCATGATGTCACGCTGGCGGAGCCCTCCGCGGAGATGCTGGCCCGAGC
Source organism: Salinicola halophyticus (assembly GCF_003206695.1). Lineage (GTDB taxonomy): Bacteria > Pseudomonadota > Gammaproteobacteria > Pseudomonadales > Halomonadaceae > Salinicola > Salinicola halophyticus. The sequence continues at coordinate 654,192 of NZ_PZJN01000006.1, forward strand.
GCGAGCCGAATTCGGCGAGCTTCCCATTCGAACACTGCAGGCGCCGATCCAGGCATTGCCCGAGCTGGCGCCGGGGCCGTGGCCGCTGATTGTCTGTCACGCGGTGCTCGAATGGCTGGCCCAGCCGCGTCAGGCGGTTGCCACGTTGAAGTCCCTGCTGGCGCCAGGTGGTCGTCTGTCGCTGATGGTGTTCAACCGGGATGCGCTGCGTTTTTCCAATGTGGTCAAGGGTAATCTGGACAAGGCGCTGGAAGACCGGCTTTCGGGAACGGGCCAGCGGCAGCGTTTGACGCCGATCTCGCCATTGACGCATGCCGATATCGAGCACTGGTGTCGGGAAGAGGGGCTGGTGATCGAAAGCGTCGCCGGCATCCGGATCTTTCACGACTACCTGCGGGAACGTGCGCCGAGCGACGCGCAGCTCGCGACGATCATCGAGCTCGAAAAGCGTTACTGCCAGACTGATCCGCACTGGCGCCTGGGGCGCTACCTTCACTACATCATTCGGCACGCCGACAGCGCGGGCCCAGAGGAGACGTTCTGATGTCGACGCAGCCACCGGCGTGTCAACTGCTCGCCCGCCAGGATGCGGACTATCGCGGCTGGCTATGGGTCGCGCCACCCCGCGATGGCTGGCTCGAGTCCGGCGAGGGCAGCGTGTGGAGTGCGGATCTGGATGTCTGCGAGGCCTGGCGCAATGGCGGGCGCCCGGCCTACGGGGCGCTGAACGCACCGCCCGCCGAGGTGCCGGGGGCGGTGCTGTTCTGGCCCAAGAGCCTCGCGTTGGGGGAATGGTGGCTGAGCGCGCTGAATACGGCGCTACCGGCGGGCACGCCGATTCAGATCGTCGGCGAAAACCAGGGCGGCATCAAGCGTGTCCCGAAGATACTCGAAGGCTTTGAGCAGACGTGCCGCAAGCTGGATACGGCGCGTCGCTGCACGCTGTTCGCGAGCCGAACGGTCGCATCCGACCGTGACCCGGACGCGGTCTGGCAGACGTTCACGGCAGAAGAGCTGACGCTGGCGAGCCATCCTGGCGTCTTCGGCCATGGCAAGCTCGACGACGGCACGCGGCTATTGCTGAAGGCATTGGCGCAGTCGCCGTTGCCGTTGCCGGCGCGCGGTAAGCCGCTGCGGGCGCTGGATGTCGGCTGTGGGGATGGCGTGCTGTCGGCGTGGCTGGCGAAGCAGGGCTGCCAGGTCACGGCGGTCGATCTCAACGCCTTCGCGGTCGAGGCCACGCGGCGCACGTTAGTCGCCAATCAGCTGACCGGCACGGTTATTCAGAGCGATGTCTATCGCCAGATGGAGGGCAGCTTCGAGGGCATCGTCAGCAACCCGCCGTTTCATCAGGAGCGCTCGATCGATTACGGGCCGACCCAACGACTGATTCGCGAGGCGCCGGCGCATCTCGTCGATGGTGGCAGCCTGACCCTGGTTGCCAATGCGTTTCTTCCGTATCCGGATTGGCTGCAGGAGACGTTCGGCAGCTTCGAAACCCTCGCCGACAACCGACGCTTTCGCGTCTATCGTGCGATCAAACCGCGGCGTTGATTCGCCGTGCACGCCCGGCCAAGTTCTTCGGAAGTTGGCGCTCGGAAGTTGGCGCTCGGAAGTTGGCGCTCGGAAGTTGGCGCTTAGAAGTCGGCGCCGCCGTGCATGACCTGCGGGCGCGCCAGATAGTAGCCCTGGAACAGGTCGCAGCCGGCGCGCTGACAGCAGTTCAGGTCGTCTTCCGTCTCCAGTTTTTCCGCCAGAATCTTGAGCTCGGGATAGTGAAGGCGTAGCTGCTCGACGATGTACTTGAACGTTTCGTCGCAGTAATACGGGTATTCGAGTTTGACGATATCCACGAGGGGCAGGTAGGGATGCTCGACGTCCACTTCGGCATAGTCGTCCAACGCCAGAGTGAAGCCTCGCTGGCGCAACTGCTGCAGGCAGTCACGGATGGTGTCGTCGACCGGCGTATCTTCGAGAATTTCCACTACCAGGCGCGAAGTATCGAACGGCAGATCGATACTCAGCATGTCGGCGGTGAAGTTGATGAATAGCGGCTTTCCCTCGCTGACCGTCTCCAGCTCGCCTTGACTGAACGCATTCATCAGAACCGTGCTGGTGGCCCGGTTGCCATCGAATGGCATCGGCCTCGGGCCGCCATCCGTCGGGCGATAGAGTAGCTCGTAGGCGACGATTTCCAGGGCGGTGTCGAAGATCGGTTGCCGAGCGAACAGTATCGACGATGAGGGCGGATCGATGGCATTCGGCATGGGCTGTCCTCGAGGGCTCGTTCATGTCAGCGACGGATAACGGTCTTTCCACGCCGGTTCGGCGGGCGGTCTGAACCGTACTCCCGGCCTAGCTCGGCTGGGTCTGCGGCTTCAGCTTTCGGAATCGACATAGGCGATATCGGTCACGATGTAATGGGTCTCGCCGCCCGGGGCCGCGACGACGACATCGTCATCCAGCGCCTTGCCCAGGAGCGCCTGCGCCAACGGCGCATCGATGCTGATCCAGTGCTTGTCGGTATTGGTTTCGTCGTGGCCGACCAGGCGCACCTGCAGCTCTTCTCCATTATCGTCTTCCAGCGTGACGCTGGCACTGAAATAGATCTTGCCGGTATCCGCCGGCAGGCGATCGACGACCTGGAGCTCGTCCAGCCGCTTCCGCAGATAGCGGATCCGGGCAATGACGCGGTTCAGCTCTTTCTTGTTGTAGGTGTAGTCTGCATTTTCGCTGCGATCCCCCAGTGCTGCGGCTTCGCCGACCTTCTCCGACAGCTGCGGGCGTTTGACCCGTGACAGATGGTCGTGAATGCCCTGTAACCGATTCCATCCCTGCGGCGTGATCAGGTTGCTCTTCTTCTCCTGACGCGGATCCGTTTTGGGATCGCGCCAGCGCGTCATGTTGCGGCCTTGCATAAGAAGATCCTGTTACGCTCATCGAAGGCGGAGCGTATCGTAATCCGGTGTCTGGCGGCCATCTCATGCGATTAAAACCGCGTCTCTTGCGACTAAAACCCTATAGTGATGGATTCAAACGCTCGTTAGATTGCTAGCACGATTGATTATTAGCACGATCCCCCAGGAGAGATGTCGATGCGACAGCAATGCCAGTGGTCCCCGTGCAGCCGTTTTCGACTGATGTTAATGCTCATGATACTGGCCGTGGCGTCCAGCGGCGTTCTCGGTGCGGCTACCGCGATGGCGCAAGCGCCGGACTCTTCCCTCTTTTCCCTCATGCAGCGGTGGGGCAATGTCGAATACCAGATGCAGGGCGATGCCCAGTTACGCGCTTTCGAGGATCTTGCCGGCGAAGTCGACATGCTGGCCAGGAGCGAACCGGAGAATTCCCATATATTGACGGCCCGGGGCGTGATTCTGGCCTCGTACGCCAAGGCCAAGGGCGGCCTCGGCGCACTGGATCTGGCCAAGCAGGCACGCACGGCACTGGAGAAGGCGATCGCCATCGACCCGCAGGGCGAAGACGGTTCGGCCTACGTGACGCTGGGCGCGCTCTATCAGCACGCGCCGGGCTGGCCGATCGCCTTCGGCGATGACGACAAGGCCCGGCAACTGCTCGAGCGCGCGGTATCGATTCGGCCTGCCGGTATCGATACCAACTTCTACTACGCCCAGTTTCTGGAGGATCAGGGCAAGGATGACGACGCCTTGACCTACGCCCAGCGCGCCGTCGATGGCCAATCGCGGGCTGGCCGGCCTTCCGACGAGGCGCTGCGGAAAGAAGCTCGAAACTGGTTGGCCGAGCGCCGCTGAGCGTCGTGCCCACTCGGATTGGGAACTATCAATACAGGTTGGCCTTGAGCAGCGGCTTGAGCAGATAGTCCAGCACGCTGCGCTCACCGGTTTGGATGTCGACCTGGGCGATCATGCCGGGGATGATCGGCAGATTCTCGCCGTTGTGGGTCAACGAGCCGCTGTCGGTCCGGATATAGACCTTGTAGTAGGACTCCGTGCCGCGCGGCGTCTCCTCTTCGATGGTATCGGCACTGATCTGATCGACGGTGCCCTCGAGATCCCCGTAGATCGTGTAATCGTAGGCCGTGATCTTGACGCTGGTGAACATGCCCGGCGCCAGGAAGGCGACATCACTCGGCTTGATCTTGGCCTCGATCAGCAACTGATCCTCCAACGGGATCACCTCCATGATCGTCTCGCCCGGCGGTACCACGCCGCCCCGGGTGGTGTAGTTGATGGCGTTGACCCGGCCATGCACCGGCGAATGCAGCTCGGTGCGCTGATACTGGTCCTGACGCTGTACCAGCACCTGCTCCAGCGAGGAGAGTTCGCCTTTCTTGTCGGTCAGCTCGGTATAGGCATCCTGCACGTAGCTGTTCTGGATTTCGGCGCGTTTACCCCGTAGCGACGCCATGTCCTGCTGCAGCTGCAGCGCCTCCATCTCGCTCACCGCCTTGCGCTTGACCAGCGGCTGGATCAGGTTCAGGCGGCGCTGCGCCATCTGGATTTCATGGTCCAACGATTCAGTGGCCTCACGCAGCTTTTCACGCCGCGCGTGAAACAGCTCGCGCTCGGACTGGGCCAGCGAGCTCTGCGAATCGACGCTCTCCGGGAACGTGATGCTGTCCTGCTCCAGCACTTCGGCCTGCAGCCTGGCGATGGCCGCCCTCAGTGCCTGGACCTGATTCTGCGTTTCCTGATAGGCGCTGCGAAAGCGGGTGCCGCTGAGCTGGACCAGCAACTGGTCCTTGTCGACGATATCGCCTTCACGAACCTTGAGGTCTTCGATGATGCCGCCCTCGAGGCTCTGGATCGACTGGATCCGGCTGACCGGAATCACCCGGCCCTCGCCATGGGTCACCACGGCGATATGGGCCCAGGCGGCCCAGCCGATGAAGCTGAGCAGGCAGATCAACACGGCCCATACCACCGGGCGGGCAAGGGGATGACGCAGATTGGCGCGTGGATCGCCCAGTTGGCGCTGCAGTTCCTGATCGCTGAGTGTGGTGGCCATCTAGCGTGCCTCCCTGGGTTGGGAACCAAGGTTGGAGCTGGCGCCCTGGTTGCCGGTGGCGGCGACCCGGTTGCCCTTGACGACCTGATCGAGACTGCCCTGCATCGCCAGCTTGCCCTCGCGCAGGACGATGGCGCGATCGGTCAGTTCGAGCAGCGGCTTCTTGTGGGTCGAGACGATCAGCGTGCGACCTTTCATCCACCGCTTGAGGAATTCCACCGCGCGCTTCTCGTTGGTCTGGTCGAAGGCGGCGGTGGGTTCGTCCAGCAGCACGATGCGGGGATCCTGCAGCACCAGCCGCGCCAGGCCGATGGCCTGACGCTGGCCGCCGGAAACGCTGCCGCTGGAGGCGATCGGCAGTTCCAGCCCTTGAGGATGCGAGCGCACGAAACGCCCCAGGCCGACGCCGTCCAGGGCCTGGAATATCTCCTCGTCGTCGTAGGCCGCGCCGTCCAGAGTCAGGTTCTCCCGCAGGGTGCCGTAGAACAGCGCTATATCCTGCGGAAGATAGCCGATCGCCTGGCGCCGGTCGGCGGATTCGATTTGAGCGATATTGACGTCATCCAGCATGACCTGACCGCCGGAGGGTTCGATGAAGCCGGAGAGCAGCCGCAGCAGTGTCGATTTGCCGGCACCGTTACCGCCCAGCAGTGCGACGCGCGAACCCGCCTCGATCGTCAGCTCGTCGATCTTAAGCGCGGCCGGCCCCTCTTCCTGATGGCGGACCTCGACTTCCTCCAGGCGATAGTCGCCGTGGAGCCGGGGTTTACGGACTTTCTGCCCGGCCCCGCTTTCGTTGGGCGCCTGCATCAGTTCGTCCAGGCCCTCGACAGCCGCCTTGACGTGCTGCCAGCGGGCGAGCAGGGCGCAGGTCTGTCCCATCGGCGCGATCGCTCGTGAGCCGAGGATGGAGCAGGCGATCAGCGCACCCACCGTCATGTCGCCGGCGCTGATACGGTAGACACCGACGATCACGATGCCCACGTATCCCAGCTGCTGCAGCAGCGAGGCGGAGTGCGTCAGCATGCTGGTGACCGAGCGCAGTCGGATCGACGCCGTCGACAGCTGGGCCGAGAGCGATTCCCACAGTGCCAGGTTGCGGCCCTCGGCGCGGGTCGCCTTGACGGTCTCGAGCTGATCCAGCGATTCCAGCAGCACCCCGTTCTTGACCGCACCTTCGCGCAGGTTCTCCCGGGCCAGTTTGGCCAGATAGCGTTGCAGCAACAGGCCGGGAATGATCATCCCGGCGATAGCGGCCACCGGTACCCAGGCCACCGGCCCGCCGATCCAGGCGATGATCAGCACGAAAATGGCAACGAAGGGCAGGTCGCTGATGGCGCCGGCCGTCGCGGAAGTGAAAAATTCACGCACCGCCTCGAACTCGCGCACCTGACTGGTAAAGGCACCGGTCGAAGGCGGCTTTGCCGCCAGACGCAGGCGAATCGCCTGTTCGAACAGCTTGGACGAGAGTTCGAGATCCAGTCGCTTGCCGATCACCTCTAGCAGATGCGCACGCAGGCCCTTGAGCACGAATTCCAGCAGTACCGCCAGCGCAACGCCGCTGGCCAGCACCCACAGCGTATCGAAGGCGGCGTTGGGGACGACGCGGTCGTAGACCTGCATCGCGAACAACGCGGTGGAGATCGCCAGTAGGTTGGCGGCCAGGGCGGCAACGCCGACTTCGGCATAGGCGGGCCAGCACGCCTTGAGTGGCGCCTTCAGCCAATGTTTTGGCTCAGCTTTGGCAAAGTTGCCGGCACGATCGTCACTCCGGGCTATCGGACGAGCGAAGATCGCGGTACCGCTGTAGATCGCTTCCAACGCCTCGCGGGTCATCACTTCCTGGCCGCCGCCGGTCTCCGGCAGCACGACGGTGGCCTCGTCGGCATCCAGCGATTCCAGCAGGACCGTGTCGCCGTCCTCGAGAATCAACAGCGCCGGCAGCAGCCGCGAGGAGAGGCTGGCCAGCGGTCGGACGGCCACGCGAGCGCTGACCCCGGCTCGGCGCAAGGAACGGGCGACTTCGCTCAGGGGCAATCGCCCCTGTGACAACGGCAGACCGTCACCCAGTTCGGCAACCGAGGCGGGTCGATCGAGACGGCGGCAAAGCAGGGCCATGCCCTCACGGAGCGGATCGGTATAGTTAGCATGGTGATTGGCGTAGCTGTCGGCGCAGTGATCAGATTGGCTGTCGGCGTGGCTGTCGGCGTGGCTGTCGGCGTGGCTGTCGGCGTGGCTGTCGGCGTGGCTGTCGGCGTGGCTGTTGGCGTAGCTCTCGGCCGAATCCGGATGACGGTTCTCGTTGCGTTCGGAGGAGGATAGGCTCATGGAGCGTCATCTCCCAGGCGACCGGTGATCAGCGGGTTGATCAGTCCAAGTTGTGAGGCTGCGCGATACTGGATGCGCTTTTGCTGGCTTTCGAGGTCGATTAACTGACGACGGGCCGAGAACGCTTCCTGGCGGATCGTCAACAGATCGTTGACGTCACGCAGTCCAACCGAGAACTGATCGTCGTAGAGATCGCCGACGGATCGCGCTTGCTTGACCTGATCCGTCAGCGCCTGCTGACGTTGCCGATAGACCTCGGCGTTTTCGATCAGGGTCAGCACGCTGCGGCGAATTTCGCGCTGCTGGTCGTCGATGCGATAGCGGGCGGCCTCGAGTCGCTGGCGGGCAGCATCGGGGCGCTGGAAGTTGGCCAGGCCCTGCAGCGTATCCATGCGCAGGCGAAGCCCGATGACCGAATCGTTCTGCAGCTCGCCGCCGATCTGGCGACGCTCCAGCGAACCTTCGAGATTGAGCTGCGGCTTGAGTGCCGCCTGGGTCTCGTCCAGTTCCGCCTGGGCCTGAGCGGCGCTGGCTAACGCCTGACGATAGGCCGGCGCCGCGACGATCCAGTCGTCCAGCGCTGCGGTTTTCTCCAGACGCGCGGTGAGCTCGTTGGGCATCGGCGCTTCCAGTTCGCCGGGTGAGACACCCACCAGGACGCGAAACTGCTGACGAGCGTCATTGAGCGCGCCGCGTTCTGTGGCCAGCTCATCGCGGGACTGGGCCAGATCCAGGGCCACGCGGCCCTGTTCGCTGCTGTCGGTATAGCCGTTGCTGCCGCGATCCACGGTCAGATCCCGCAGAGTCTCGAGGTCGTCGACGTAATTCTCTGTCACCTCGAGGCGCTGCTTTGCGGCGAGCACGTCCAGATAGACCTCGACGATGTCGAGTGCGGCTTCCTCCTCGGCAACGCCTACCGCGCGGAGTGCTTCTCTTTCGGCCGCGTCCGCGCTGGCGACCTGGCTGTCGACACGGCCCCAGTCGTAGAGCATTTGGCGGGCCGAGGCGTCGTAACCGAACTCGCTGAACGGAAATTCTTCCGGGCCGGCGGAGAGATCGACGGTGGGGAAATAGCCCCACTCGGCGATATCGACTTCGGTGCCGGCGGCATTGGCGTCCGCGATGGCGGCGCGCACCGCCGGGTTGATCGCCAACCCGCGGCGGATGGCTTTCTCGAGCGGGAGCGGTGCGTTTCGAACGGTTGACCGACCAGCCGTCGTTACCCGATCAGCAGCCGATGGCTGAACGCCGGTCTCGCTGAATCTCCTGTTTGAGTCGGCCGCTGGCGACGCGGTCCATCGAATCGCGGGCAGATCCGTTCTGACCTTGGGGCCAGCCCCGTGATCCACGGCGTTCCACCAATGGCGCTCCTGACCGTGGGCGATGGCAGGCGCCAGACAGACGACGATTGCCAGCATGCGTAGAGACCACCTTTCTGCGTGTTGGAGTGAGTCGTCGATGACCGTGTTTCCTTGTGTCTGCGTATCCTCGGAGGCGACCTGAGGCGCCCGCCCTGGTGAGTGAGGGAAATGGAAACGGCCATGAGTCCGATGCATCGGGCTCATGGCCGTGCCGATCAGGTCTCTACCTGAACGGTGTCCTGCTCGACTTGAATGGCGGTATCCCCAAAGGTGTATTGGTCGTAGGCAGTGCCTCCCAGCGTAACAGTACCGTCGGATGTCGCCCCTTGAATATTGAGTGTGTCCTGTTGGTCGCCGGTGATCTGCAGCACGTTGTCGTCGTCGGTCATGGCATCGACGTCTTCCGCGCTCAACGTCACCGTGCTGGCGTCATCACCGCGGCCCAGGTCGATCCTTTCGACATTAGTGACGGCCCCGATATCGCCGTTGACCATGTCGAGATCGATCCCGCCATCGAGCAGCAGGGTATCGAAGCCATCACCGCCGTCGATCGAGTCGAAGTCGGTGCCGCTGGTCACCAGCAGGTCGTTGCCCGCGCCGCCGTCGAACGTGTCGGCGCCGTTGCCGTCGATCAGCAGATCATTGCCGGCACCGCCGTTCAAGGTGTCGTCGCCTGCACCGCCACGTAGCAGATCGCTGCCGTCGCCACCGTTCAGCGTATCGTTGCCTTCATAACCGTAGAGGCGCTGGCTGCCAGTGTCGCCATCGAGCGTCTCGTTGCCGCTGGTGCCCTCAATGATATTGTCGTTGTTGCCCAGCAAGGTGCTTAACGCATCGAGGTTGGTCAGCTCGCCGAGCGAGTCCGAGGCGGTCCGGCCGTCGCTATCGGTGGCGGTAATGCTCGTTGAACTGAGCAGTGAGAGCTGGAGGTCGGCACCGAGCCCGAGTAATCCGTCCGCATCGGCGAACGCCACCGTCCCCAGCAGTTCGTTGATCGCCAGATTGTCGATGGTGCCGCCGTCAGCGGCCGTAATGGTGACACTCGCAGAGGGCGCCACCAGCCCGAGCAGGCCGGGATCGTTATCGAAGGCCAGGCTCAGCCCCAGTTCGTCGGCCATTTGTTGCGAGGCAGTGAATTGAAGCGCTGTAAGGTTCACGCTAAGCAGAGGCTGGTAGGCGACCGTCACCGATTGCAGGTTGCCGTTGGCATCTGCAGCGAACAGATCCTGATTGCCACCGATATCGATCAGACCCAGCAGATCCGCGCCGGCGATACCCAGCAGCGAGGAAGCGTTGGCCTGAACCACAGGGGCGACGTTGTCGGGATCCGGCGTCGGTGCCTGCTGGCCGGTACTGTCGAAATCGACACTGGTACCGGCAGTATCGCCATCGTTGTCCGAGATGACGGCGTCGACGCCGGTGGAGACGCTGCCGGAGAGATCGGTATCGGCCGAGGCGTCATCGACGAGCAGGTTGCCGTTGGTCAGTAGCGTCTCGATGATAGCCAGATCGCTCGCGCCATTCCCGATCAGATCGACGCCCTGGAGTGTGATGATCTGGTCGGCCGAAGCCTCCTTGGCCGAGGCATCGGTCACCCCCTGGAACGCGCCCGCTGTGCTGATGTAGACCAGCGTACCGGTGCCGACCAATGCGAAGTGCAGGTAGTTGGTCAGGTTGCCGGCGTTCTTGCCGATCTTGCCTTCGCCCTGCAACAGGTTGCCGAGATCGAGGATGTCGCCACCCCCGGAAACCCGAGCGCTGTTGAAGTCGGTGATGGTGTCGTTGGCGGGGGTGCCAACGCTGCCCTGATTGCCTTCTTCCCAGCGGAATACGTCATTGCCGGTCCCGCCGGTCAGCGTGTCGTTGCCGGCGCCACCGATCAGGATGTCGTTGCCGCTGCCACCACTGAGCGTATCGGCCCCGGCGCCACCACGAAGCAGGTCGTTGCCCTCGCCGCCGTTGAGCGTGTCGTTACCCCCGTAGCCGTACAAACGATCATTGTCGGCAGTGCCGGCCAAAGTATTGGCCGAGCTATTCCCCTGAACCAGATAGTCGGGGACGTTGCTCTGCAGTAACCCAAGGCTGAGAAGGTCGCTGCTGGAAGTGCTCGTCGTGTTGTTCTCGGCATCGGTGGCGGAGATGGATATCGTCGAGGCGAGTCCCAGGTTCAGCACGGAACTGCTGAAGTAGACCGAGCCCAGAAACTCGTTCAGCGCCTGATTATCGATGGTGCCACCGTCGGCCGCGCTCACAGTGATCGAAGCGTTGAAATCCAAAACGCCGAGGTTATCGACGGTGTAGGTCAAGCCAAGGTCATTAGCCAGCGCCTGTGAGGCGCGGAAACCGGCGCCGAGGCTGATATTGATCGCTGTCAGAGACACCGTTACCGAGCGAATGTCGTTGTTGGCATCGGTAGCCGCAAATGCCTGCTCATCGCTGAAGTCGACCAGGCCGAGCGTTTCCGTGCCGATCAATCCCAGAAGACTGTCATCGTCGCCCAGTGCCACCACCGGATCAGCCGCCGGCTCCGGATCTAGCAGGTTCGCGCCGGACGCGTCGTAGTCGTAGCTGCCATCCTGCATGTCGACGGTCAGTGTCTCGCCCTTGACGGTCTGGATCGTCAGTTCGCCCGAGGCGTTGTCGTAGTCTCCCGGCTGGAACGGCACGACCAGCTCGGAGCTACCGGACGCGGAGACGCTGTCCGTCTCAGGGTCGTAGTTGAACGTATAGCCATCGAGGGTGAGTTCGGAGACGTAGCCCCCATCGGCACCGTAGCTGTCGACGAAGCTGCCTGAAGCCGTCGCCGAGTCGGTATCGATCTCGAATAGCGCCGGCTGAGCCGCGACAGGAAGATCATCGGTCAGATTGACGGTCAGCTCGCCGATGGTCTCGTTACCCAACCGGTCGCTGGCGGTGACATCGAAGCCCAGCGCCAGAATGTCGGCGCCGGCCAGCGGGTGATCCAGCGCTTGCGATTGCGTGAATGTGTAGGCGCCGGTGGTGCTGACGCTCAGCGTTGCCACGGTCGTGCCATTCGCCGTGCCGGTCAGGGTGTAGGTGTCGTTACTGAAGCTGCCGCTCCAGTCCACGGCCACACCATTGGCAGTGACGTCCTCCGGACCGGTGATGTTGATCGCATCGACCCCCGTACCGCTGTCATCGATCGCCATGGTGCCGGAGATCGCAGTGCCGAGATTCGCCTCGCTCGCGTTTGCGGCAGCGTCGTCGATCGTTGGGGCCAGGGTATCGAGCGTGGTGGTGTCGGTGATTTCACCGTCGTTGCCGGCAGCATCGGTCAGCCCGAGGGTGGCGGTCAGAACACCGTCGTCCAGCGTGCTCAGGTCCTGGGCGGCGACGCTCACGTTGCCATCGGCATCGACGGTGATATCCGCTGGATCAACAGTAACGGTATTGCCGCTGGCGTCACTGATGATCAGCGAGCTCACGGTCGCATTGCTTTCGATGCTGCCGCTCAGGGTGACGCTGTCGGCTTCATCCAGCGCCAGTGCCCCGTCGCCGCCGTCGTTGAACTCGATGCTGTTCAGGCCGTCGTCGTTAGCCGGCGCAACGCCGTCGACGGTCGCTGATGCCGGGTCGCTGGTGTTGCCTGCGGCATCCGTAGCTGTGGCAGTGAGGGTATCGCCATCGGCGAGTGGGTCGTCGAGAGTCACGCTCCAGTCACCATCGCCATCGACGAGAGCCGGGTCACCGATCGCGTTGCCCGCATCGTCGGTCAACGTGACCGTGCTGCCGGGTTCGGCGGTGCCGGTGATGATGTCACCGTTGGTCGGATCGATAGTCGGCGCCATCGGATCGAGGGTATCCACGCTCAGCGTGAAGCTGGGGCTGGCGGGGGAGACGTTACCGGCGGCATCGGTCGCCGTGGCGGTAAAGACGATATCGCCTTCGGGCAGGGCGTTCGGTGTGAACGTCCAGTTGCCATCATCGTCGGCCTCGGCCGTGCCGATCTGGGTGCCGTCGGCGAGGATCGCCACCGTGGCGTTGGCTTCGGCGGTGCCGGTCAGCGTCGGGGTGGCGTCGTTGGTGCTGTCGCCATCGCCGAGCGTGCCGGTCGGGTCGACGTCATCGGTAGCGCTGACGATCGTTGGTGCTAGCGGCTCGGTGACATCGATGGTGACCGCGCCGAGGTTACCCACTTCGCTGGTGTTACCTGCGGCATCGGTCTGACGCACCTGCACGTCACCGGTGGCATAGTCGCCTTCCGGCAGTTCGAAGCCGTTACCCGTTCCGGTCGTCCAGCTGTCACCACCGTCGGTCGAATATTCCCAGGTCGCGCCATCTTCGAGGCCATCGACATTGACCATCGGGTCACGGGTGATGCCGTCACCGTCGGTGGCGGTATCCACTGCCAGCGTGGGCACCGGAGCCTCTGGGGCTACGCTGTCTAGCGTGCTTGTGTCGGTAACCGTGCCGGTATTGCCGGCGGCATCGGTGATCGACAGCGTCGCGGTCAGCGGTCCGTCGGCGAGGCCGGAAAGATCCACGCCGTTGGTCGTCAGGTCACCGTCGGCATCGATGTCGAAGTCCGTGACCTCGACACTGCCTCCAGCTCCATCGCTGATCGTCAGGCCGGTGACGACCGCGTCGTTCTCGATAGTCCCGTTCAAGGTGACGTTGCCGGCCTCGTCGGCATTGAGGAAGCCGTCGCCGCCGTCGTTGAACTCGATGCTGTTCAGGCCGTCATCGTTAGCCGGCGGAACGCCGTCGACGGTCGCTGATGCCGGGTCGCTGGTGTTGCCTGCGGCATCCGTGGCCGTGGCATTGAGGGTATCACCATCGGCGAGCGGGTCGTCGAGGGTCACGCTCCAGTTGCCGTCGCCATCGACGAGGGCCGGGTCACCGATCGCATTGCCCGCATCGTCGGTCAACGTGACCGTGCTGCCGGGTTCGGCGGTGCCGGTGATGATGTCACCGTTGGTCGGATCGATAGTCGGCGCCATCGGATCGACGGTATCCACGCTCAGCGTGAAGCTGGGGCTGGCGGGGGAGACGTTGCCGGCGGCATCGGTCGCCGTGGCGGTGAAGACGACATCGCCTTCGGGCAGGGCGTCCGGCGTGAACGTCCAGTCGCCGTTGTCATCAGCCTCGGCCGTGCCGATCTGGGTGCCGTCGGCGAGGATCGCCACTGTGGCGTTGGCTTCGGCGGTGCCGGTCAGCGTCGGGGTGGCGTCGTTGGTGCTGTCGCCATCGCCGAGCGTGCCGATCGGGTCGACGTCATCGGTGGCGCTGACGATCGCCGGTGCCACCGGCTCGGTGACATCGATGGTGACCGCGCCGAGGCTACCCACCTCGCTGGTGTTGCCGGCAGCATCGGTCTGGCGCAATTGCACGTCGCCAGCGGCATAGTCGCCCTCGGGTAGCTCGAAGCTGTTACCCGTACTGGTCGTCCAGCTGTCACCACCGTCGGTCGAATATTCCCAGGTCGCGCCATCTTCGAGGCCATCGACATTGACCATCGGGTCACGGGTGATGCCGTCACCGTCGGTGGCGGTATCCACTGCCAGCGTGGGCACCGGAGCCTCCGGGGCTACGCTGTCCAGCGTGCTCGTGTCGGTAACCGTGCCGGTATTGCCGGCGGCATCGGTGACCGACAGCGTCGCGGTCAGGTCGCCGTCGGTGAGAGCGGATAGATCCACGCCGTTGGTCGTCAGGTTACCGTCGGCATCGACGGTGATATCCGCCGTATCGACGGTGACGGTATTGCCCCCGGCATCGCTGATGATCAGTGAGCTCACCGAGGCGCCGCTCTCAATAGTCCCGTTCAAGGTGACGTTGCCGGCCTCGTCGGCATTGAGGAAGCCGTCGCCGCCATCATTGATCTCGATGTCGTTGTCACCGGCGTCGGGCGCTACAGCATCTACCGTTGCCGTGGCGGGATCACTGGTATTGCCCGCCACGTCCGTAGCTGTGGCAATGAGGGTATCGCCATCGGCGAGTGGGTCGTCGAGAGTCACGCTCCAGTCACCGTCGCCATCGACGAGGGCCGGGTCACCGATCGCGTTGCCCGCATCGTCGGTCAACGTGACCGTACTGCCGGGTTCGGCGGTGCCGGTGATGATGTCGCCGTTGGTCGGGTCGATCGTCGGCGCCATCGGATCGAGGGTATCCACGCTCAGCGTGAAGCTGGGGCTGGCGAGGGAAACGTTGCCGGCGGCATCGGTGGCGGTGGTCGTGAAGTTCACGTCGCCATCGGGGAGTGCGTTCGCGTCGTCGATGGTGAATGACCAGCTGCCATCATCGTCGGCATCGGCCGTACCGATCTGGGTGCCATCGGCAAGGATCGCCACCGTGGCGTTGGCTTCGGCGGTGCCGGTCAGCGTCGGCGTGGCGTCGTTGGTGCTGTCGCCATCGTCTAGCGGGCCGGTCGGGTCGACATCATCGGCGGCGCTGTCGATAACTGGCGCCACCGGCTCGGTGACATCGATGGTGACCGCGCCGAGGCTACCCACCTCGCTGGTGTTGCCGGCAGCATCGGTCTGGCGCACCTGCACGTCGCCAGCGGCGTAGTCGCCTTCCGTCAGTTCGAAGCTGGTACCCGTGCCGGGCGTCCAGCTGTCGCCACCGTCGGTTGAATATTCCCAGACGGCGCCGTCTTCGATGTCAGTGACGTTGACGGTGGTATCACTAGTGATGCCGTCACCGTTGATGCCGGTGTCGCTGGCAAGCGCTGCCGTCGGGGCGTCAGGGATCCCGGTATCGATGCTCAACGAGAACGCGTCGCTGGTGCCTGAGGCGTTGCCGGCTTCGTCCTGTGCCGTGGCGGTAAAAATCGTTTCACCGTCGGTGAGGGCGTCCATGTCATCCGGCGTGAACGACCAGTTGCCGTCGCCATCAGCAAGGGCGGTGCCGATCTGAGTGCCGTTGGCCGAAACCATGACCGTGGCATTGGCCTCGGCGCTGCCGGTCAGTGTCGGCGTGGCGTCGTTGGTGCTGTCACCGTCGATGAGCGCCCCGGTCGGCTCGACATCGTCGGTGGCGCTGTCGATGGTGGGTGCGTCCGGTATGTCGGTATCGACCGTCAGCGTGAACGAATCGCTCGCTCCGGATGTATTGCCGTTGCCATCGGTGGCGGTAGCCGTGAAGACGGCGTCGCCTTCCGGCAGCGCATCGACCAGGGCGTAAGACCAGTTGCCCTGATCATCGGCAGTGACCGAAACAAGCTCGGCGCCATTGAGTGAAATAGCGACCGTGCTGCCGGCTTCCGACGTGCCTTGGAGAACGGGCAGCGTGTCGTTGGTACTGTCGCCGTCGGCGAGATCGTCGGTTTGCGGAGCGACATCGTCGACCGCGAATTCGATGGTCGGTGGTGCGGGCGGGGTGACGTCATTGAGATCTGCGTCAACGGAAATGCTGGCGGCCGGCCCGGTATTGCCGGCGGCATCGGTTGCCGTGGCGCTGACCACGGTAGCGTCTGCCAACGGCGCATCCGGAGAGAACGACCAGTTGCCTTGGGCGCCGGCAGTCGCTGTCCCGATCACGTTATTATCGACAGTCAATATGATCGTGGCACCGGCCTCGGCAGTACCCGTGATCGGCGAGCCGTCGGTGGCGTCCAGCGTTGGTGCGTCGGGCGCCTGAGTATCCACGGTCAGGGTGAATTCGTTGCTGACCGGTGAAACATTGCCAGCTACGTCAGCCGTCCGGGCAGTGAAAGTGTAATCGCCTTCATCGAGCGTGGCGGGGGTGAACGCCCAATTGCCGTCGGCATCGGCGGTAACGCTGATGAGTTCCGTACCGTTCTGGAAGAGGGTCACCGTGGTGTTGGCTTCGGCGGTGCCGATCAGTGTTGGGGTCGGATCGTTGGTTGCATCGCCATCCGCGAGCTCGCCGGTGATCGGCGTAACATCGTCACCGGCGCTGACGATGGTCGGTGCTGCCGGGTCGGTCTGGTCGACCGTAATCGGCCCCAGGCTACCGATATCACTGGTATTGCCGGCCGCATCGGTCTGGCGCACCAGGATGTCGCCATCGGCGTAAGTCGCCGCGTCTAGCTCGAAGCGGCTACCGGCTCCCGTGTTCCAAATAGTGCCGCCGTCGGTGGAGTACTCCCAGGTCGATCCCGGCTCTAGACCGGCGACATTGACCGTGGCGTCGCTGGTGATGCCGTCTGCCGCATTATCGCCAGTGTCGTTGGCCAGTGTGGGTATCGGAGCAGCGGGGTCGGTGGTATCCACCGTCAGCGTGAAGGTGGAGCTGGCAGGCGAGACGTTGCCCGCGGTATCGGTGGCGGTGGCGGTAAAGTCCACATTGCCATCGGGTAGAGCGTCGGCGTCGTCGATAGCGAATGACCAGTTGCCGTCATCGTCGGCATCGGCGGTGCCGATTTGCGTGCCATTGGCGAGGATTGCCACCGTGGTGTTAGCTTCGGCGCTACCGGTCAGCGTCGGTGTGGCATCGTTGGTGGTGTCGCCGTCGTCGAGCGTACCGGTCGGGTCGACATCATCTGTGGCGCTGAAGATTGTTGGCGCGACAGGATCGGTCAGGTCGACCGTCACCGCACCGAGGTCGCCGCTGCCGCCGGTGTTGCCCGCGGCGTCGGTCTGACGCACCTGCACGTCGTCAGCGCCGTAGACGTCTTCCGGCAGCTCGAAGCTGTCACCCATGCCGGTTGTCCAGCTATCGCCGCCATCGGTGGAATATTCCCAGGTTGCGCCGTCCTCGAGGCCGCCGACGTTGACCGTGGCATCGTTGGTGATGCCGTCATCCTCAGTTCCCGAGTCGTTGGCCAGCGTTGCGGTCGGGGCGTCAGGCGCAGCGGTATCGAGCGTGGTGGTATCGGTGACCGTTCCGGTGTTGCCGGCGGCATCGATCACGGAGAGAGTGGCTGTCAGTTCGCCGTCGGCGAGATCCGACAGATCCACGCCGCTGGCAGTCAAGTTGCCGTCGGCATCGACATCGTAAGTGGTGATTTCGACGCTTTCACCGGTTCCATCGCTGATCGTCAACCCGGTGACAGAGGCGCCGCTCTCGATGCGCCCGGTCAAGGTGACATTGTCGGTCTCGTCGACGTTCAGGAAGCCGTCGCCGCCGTCGTCGATACGAATGTCGTTGCCATCGGCATTGGGCGCGGTTGCGTCGACCGTGGCCGTGGCTTCAGGGCTGACGTTACCGCTGGCATCGGTTGCGGTGGCGTTGACTTCGGTCCCGTCGGGTAGCGGCTCGTCCGGCGTGAACGACCAGCTACCGTCTTCGGGATCGGCATCGACGCTGCCGATCGGGGTGCCATCTGCGTCGGTCAACGTGATCGTGCTGCCGGGCTCGGCGGTACCGGTGATCTCGTCTCCATTGGTCGGTTCGATCATCGGGGCCGCAGGGGCCGTCGTGTCGAACGTCAGCGTAAACGTCGGGCTAGTGGCAGAAACGTTGCCTGCGATATCAGTCGCGGTGGCAGTGAAGACGGTTTCACCGCCAAACAGCTGATCCGCCTCATTGGTGGCGAACTGCCAGTCGCCGTTGCCATCGGCCGTGGTAGTGCCCAGGTTTCGACCGTCGGCGTAGACGGTCACGATGGCATTGGATTCGGCGCTGCCGATCAGTGTCGGCGTCACGTCGTTGGTCATATCGCCTCCACCGATCGGTCCGGCGGGAGGAACGTCGTCTTCGGCGCCTTCAATCACGGGGGCTTCCGGGGCGGTCAGATCGACCGTTACCGCGCCGAGATTGCCGGTGCCGCTGGTGTTGCCCGCGGCATCGGTCTGACGAACCTGCACGTCGTCAGCGTCATAGACGTCTTCCGGCAGTTCGAAGCTGTCACCCATGCCGGTTGTCCAGCTATCGCCGCCATCGGTGGAATATTCCCAGGTTGCGCCGTCCTCGAGGCCGCCGACGTTGACCGTGGCATCGTTGGTGATGCCGTCATCCTCAGTTCCCGAGTCGTTGGCCAACGTCGCGGTCGGGGCATCAGGCGCAGCCGTGTCGAGCGTCGTGGTATCGGTGACCGTGCCGGTGTTGCCGGCGGCATCGATCACGGAGAGAGTGGCTGTCAGTTCGCCGTCGACGAGATCCGACAGATCCACGCCGCTGGCAGTCAAGTTGCCGTCGGCATCGACCTCGTAAGTGGTGATTTCGAGGCTGCCGTCTGCACCATCGCTGATCGTCAACCCGGTGACGGAAGCACCGCTCTCGATGCGCCCGGTCAAGGTGACATTGCCGGCCTCGTCGACGTTCAGGAAGCCGTCGCCGCCGTCGTCGATACGAATGTCGTTGCCATCGGCATTGGGCGCGGTTGCGTCGACCGTTGCCGTGGCTTCAGGGCTGACGTTACCGCTGGCATCGGTTGCGGTGGCGTTGACTTCGGTCCCGTCGGGTAGCGGCTCGTCTGGCATGAACGACCAGCTACCGTCTTCGGGATCGGCATCGACGCTGCCGATCGGGGTGCCATCTGCGTCGGTCAACGTGACCGTGCTGCCGGGCTCGGCGGTACCGGTGATCTCGTCTCCATTGGTCGGTTCGATCATCGGCGCCGCAGGGGCCGTCGTGTCGAACGTCAGCGTAAACGTCGGGCTGGTGGCAGAAACGTTGCCTGCGATATCAGTCGCGGTGGCAGTGAAGACGGTTTCACCGCCAAACAGTTGATCCGCCTCATTGGTGGCGAACTGCCAGTCGCCGTTGCCATCGGCCGTGGTAGTGCCCAGGTTTCGACCGTCGGCGTAGACGGTCACGATGGCATTGGATTCGGCGCTGCCGATCAGTGTCGGCGTCACGTCGTTGGTCATATCGCCTCCGCCGATTGGCCCGGCGGGAGGAACGTCGTCTTCGGCGCCTTCAATCACGGGGGCTTCCGGGGCGGTCAGGTCGATCGTCACCGCGCCGAGGTTGCCGCTGCCGCCGGTGTTGCCCGCGGCATCGATCTGACGAACCTGCACGGCGTCAGCGTCATAGTCGCCTTCCGGCAGTTCGAAGCTGTTGCCCATGCCGGTTGTCCAGCTATCGCCGCCGTCGGTCGAATATTCCCAGGTGGCGCCGTCTTCGAGGCCACTCACGTTGATCGTGGCATCGTTGGTGATGCCGTCACCCTCAGTTCCCGAGTCGTTGGCCAGCGTCGCGGTCGGGGCATCAGGTGCAGCGGTATCGAGCGTGGTGGTATCGGTGACCGTGCCGGTATTGCCGGAGCCATCGGTCACGGAGAGGGTGGCAGTCAGTTCGCCGTCGGCGAGACCCGACAGATTCACGCCGCTGGCAGTCAAGTTGCCGTCGGCATCGACCTCGTAAGTGGTGATTTCGACGCTGTCACCGGTTCCATCGCTGATCGTCAAGCCGGTGACGGAAGCGCCGCTCTCGATGCGCCCGGTCAAGGTGACATTGCCGGCCTCGTCGATGTTCAGGAAGCCATCACCGCCGTCATTGATCTGGATACTGTTGTCATCGGTGTTGGGTGCGGTGATATCCACGCTGACCGTGTCGGTGGCCGGCGTCGACGGGTTACCGGCCGCATCGGTGGCCGTCACTTCGATAGTGTTATCACCTTCGTTCAAGGTGACGCTGTCGGCCGGCACAATCCAGTTGCCGTCTTCATCGACGGTGGCCGTGATCGGCTCGCCGCCGTTGACGCTCACGCTGACCGTGGCGCCGGGATCATCGACGGTGCCGGTCAAGGCCGGGGTGGTGTCGTTGATCGGCTCGTCGAGCGCATCGATGGCCACTATCGGCGCGGTCTGATCGAGTGTTGCGGTGTCGGTGACCGTGCCGTCGTTACCGGCGGCATCACTGAGCGTCAGGGTCGCGGTTAGCTCGCCATCAGCCAGGCTGGACAGATCGGCGTTGTAGGTGAACGAACCATCGTCGCCGAGGGTAATCTCGTCACCGTCGATGACGACCGGATCACCGCCATTGGCACTGGTGATGGTCAGCGACGCGATAGACGCGCCGTCCTCGACCTGGCCGGCGAGGGTGGCCGTATCGGCTTCGGCGGCGTTATAGACATCATCGGCGAACGCCACGCTATTGAGGCCATCATCGCCGTTACCCGGCGCGGTGATATCCACCGTGACCGTGCCGGTCGCTGTCGCCTCGTTGCCGGCCAGATCGGTCGCGGTCACGCTGATCGAGGCCGCGCCTGGATCGAGTTCGGCAACGATGTCGTCGGCCAGGGCCCAGGTGCCATCGCCATTGTTAGTGGCGGTGTAATCGTCGCCGTCGACCGTCACGGTAACCGTGGCCTCGGCATCGTCGACCGTACCGCTCAGGGCCGGCGTAGTGTCGTTGGTGATCAGGTCGGCGACAGTGACGGTCGGCGCTGTGATATCCACGCTGACCGTGTCGGTGGCCGGCGTCGATGGGTTGCCAGCCGCATCGGTGGCCGTCACTTCGATAGTGTTGTCACCTTCGTTCAAGGTGACGCTGTCTGCCGGCACACTCCAGTTGCCGTCTTCATCGACGGTGGCCGTGATCGGCTCGCCGCCGTTGACGGACACGCTGACCGTGGCGCCGGGATCATCGACGGTGCCGGTAAGGGCCGGGGTGGTGTCGTTGATCGGCTCGTCGAGCGCGTCGAGGGTGACAACCGGTGCGGTCTGGTCGAGTGTCGTGGTATCGGTGACCGTGCCGTCGTTACCGGCGGCATCGCTGAGCGCCAGGGTCGCGGTCAGTTCGCCATCGGCCAGGCCGGACAGATCGGCGTTGTAGGTGAACGAACCATCGTCGCCGAGGGTGATTTCGTCACCATCGATGACGACCGGATCACCGCCGTTGGCACTGGTGATGGTCAGCGACGCGATAGACGCGCCGTCCTCGACCGTGCCGGTGAGGGTGACGTTGTCCGCTTCTTCAACATTGAGGAAGCCGTCACCGCCGTCATTGATCTGGATACTGTTGTCATCGGCGTTGGGTGCCGTGGCATCCACGATTTCGGTGGCTGGATCACTGGCGTTGCCCGCCTGATCCGTCGCCACGGCGTTGACTGTGCCGCCGTCGTCGAGCGGCGTCTCGGGCGTAACGCTCCAACTGCCATCGTCGGGATCGGTCGCCACATCTTCGGCAATGACGTTGCCCTCACCATCGGTCAACGTGATCGTACTGCCGGGCTCGGCCGAGCCGGTAATGGTGTTGCCGTCGGTAGGTTCGATCGTCGGTGTCGCCGGGGCGGCGGTATCCACGCTCAGCATGAAACTCGGGCTGGCCGGAGAGACGTTGCCGGCGGCATCGGTGGCGGTGGCAGTGAAGTCCACATTGCCATCGGGCAGGGCATCCGGCGTGAACGTCCAGTCGCCGTTGTCGTCTGCGACGACCGTGCCGATTTGAGTGCCGCCCGCGAGGATCGCCACCACGGCGTTGGCTTCGGCGGTGCCTGTCAGGGTTGGTGTGGCGTCGTTGGTATTGTCGCCGTCGTCGAGCATGCCGCCCGGATCGACGTCATCGGTCGCGCTATCGATCTTCGGGGTAGCCGGCGGCGTTGTATCGATGACGACGGCAAAGGGCTGGCTACTATCCGATTCTTGACCGGTCGGATCGATCGATTTCGCCATGAAGCTCGTGTTGCCCTCGGCCAGGCGACTGAAAATACGGAAACTCCAATTGCCGAAATTGTCGGCTTGGGTCGTGCCGAGCATCTGCATGCCACTGCCGTCGTCGGCCCAGACCTGGACCGTGTTGGTTGCTTCTGCAGTGCCCATCAGCGTCGGGCTGGGATCGTTGGTCGTGTCACCATCGTCGACGTTTCCCGTTACCGGCTCCGTCGTATCGATCGAGGTGATGATCACGGGTACGGAGGGAGGTTGCGTATCGACAAGGTCGGCATCGACGGTAGCGCTACCTGGATCGCTGGCATTGCCGGCTGCATCCGTCGCGACTGCGGTTAAGGTGCTGCCATCCTCCAGCGGCGCATCGGGTGCATAGGACCAGTTGCCGTTGACGTCCGACGTTACCGTGGCGATGGTGTCGCCATCGTCATCGGTGAGAGTAACGGTGCTTCCGGCTTCGGCACTGCCCGTCAATATCTCGCCATTGGTGGGGTCGACAATTGGCGCGACGGGCGGCTGGGTATCGACGGTCAGGGTGAAGGGATCACTGCTATCCGACACGTTGCCAGCGGAGTCAGTCGCGGTGACGTTGAAAGTGTAGTCCCCGTCATCGAGTGACTCGGGCGTGAATGACCATTCTCCGTCGGCGTTGGCGATGGTCGTGCCGAGCTGGGTCTCACCCGAATACACAGTCACGATGCTGCGTGATTCGGCTTGCCCCGATAGGGTCGGCGTCGCGTCGTTGGTGCTGTCGCCGCTGTCGAGATCGCCGGTCTGCGGCGTGGTGTCATCACTGGCCGAGGTAATGCTTGGCGTGGCCGGAGGTGTCGTATCGCTGGGGTTGGCGTCCGTGATCACGGTAGCCGGAGCGCTGACATTACCCGCGGCATCGGTTGCCGTCGCTTCGATTTCGGTGCCGTCGGCCAATGGATCGTCAGGTTGGAACGACCAGTTACCGTTCTCGTCTGTCGTCGTCTGGCCGACGGCGTTACCGTCATCATCGGTCAGCGTCACCACACTGCCAGCTTCCGCGGTACCGATCAGCACGCTGCCATCGCTGGGATCGACAGTCGGTGAATTCGGTGCCGAGGTGTCGATCGTCAGCGCATAGCCGTCACTGCCATCCGAGACATTGCCGACGGAGTCCGTGGCGGTGGCACTGAATGTGTAATCACCGTCGTCGAGATCGTCGGGGGTAAATGCCCAGTTGCCCTGATCATCGGCCGTGGTGGTGCCGGTTTGCTCGCCATTGGCGAAGATCGTCACGGTGCTACCGGCCTCGGCCTGCCCGGTCAGACGCGGCGTGGTGTCGTTGGTACTATCGCCGCTGGCGAGCTCCCCGGTCTGCGGATCGACGTCGTCCATGGCGGTAGTGATCGTCGGCGCATCCGGCGCGGCGGCGTCGATGGTGCCCGTGGTCGGCTCGCTGGTATTGCCGGCGGGGTCCTGCGCGACGACTTCGATGTCGGTACCGTCGGGCAGCGGCTCATCGGGCGTGAGCGTCCAGTTGCCGTCGTCGTCGGTGGTCGTCTCGCCGATCGGGTTCCCGTCACCATCGGTGATGATGACCGTGCTGCCGGGCTCGGCTTCACCACTGATGGTTTCGCCATTCGAGGGATCGAGGGTGGGCGCATCCGGCGCGACGGCGTCGATGGTGCCAGTGGTCGGCTCGCTGGTATTGCCGGCGGGGTCCTGCGCGACGACTTCGATGTCGGTACCGTCGGGCAGCGGCTCATCGGGCGTGAGCGCCCAGTTGCCATCATCGTCGGTGGTCGTTTCGCCGATCGGATTGCCATCGCCGTCGGTGATGATGATGGTGCTGCCGGGCTCGGCTTCACCGCTGATGGTTTCGCCATTCGAGGGATCGAGCGTGGGGGCATCCGGTGCCGTGGTGTCGCCTTCGCCGTTCTCTCCGTCATCTGGCGGCGCAGTTCCGCCGTCATCATCGTCGCTACCGCCGCCACCTCCACCGCCGGCCGCGATCGCACCGGCTGCCAGTGCACCACCACCAATGGCCGCCCAGCCCAGTGGCGTGATGGAAGCCCCTTCGCTTTCTCCACCGGCAACGCTCACCGGCTCGAAGACTCCAAACTCGCCTTGAGGAAAGTAGTCGGCGGCGATGACGCCATCACCGCCGGCAGGGCTGAGATCGGCCCAGATCAACTCCTGATCGTCTCCGGTCAGATATAGCTGGCTGGTGGTCGTCTCATCGCCGCCGTAGAAATTCTCGATGCGAATGACTTGGCCATCCGTCGTCCTCACGAGGAGGTCATTGCCGTCGCGGCGTAGTTCCTGCACGTCGTCCGGGGAAAGGCTGAGCAGTACCTTCCTGGGCTGCTCGAGAGCTATCATGCCGTCGGCGTCAACGGCATTGGCAGGTGCTGCGGCAACGTCTTCGTTAAGGGCACTGATCTTTGCGGAAATGGCCATGTGATTCTCCCCGGACCGAGCGTCTGTAAATTGTTAAGACGCTCTACTTGTAGGTCTTAGATGGTGATTTACTTCGCTTTTTCTAATGAATTAGGTCTAGGAGAAATGCCACGTCATTGCAAAGTGTTAAGTCGAGAAACATTGCGGCATAAATTTAATTTATATATATGTTCTGATGTAAAACAGTGACTTGGCGTTGTCATGTTGTTGTTCTAATCATCCTTTATGATTAACGGCCAAAGGAAAATTAGCTCCGCGATAATATTTATGCGAGGGGTGTCGTCAAGTTGTGATCATCTTATTTATTAAACAACTAAATGTAATGCTCGGCGTGTCGGGGGAGCGAGCTGTTGGGTAAAGAAGGACGGGACAAGTTGAATCGATCGGTTGCTATACCGGAAGCAACTCGCGGAGGGTTTTCTCTCGAGAGCTTGTCAGGATGCAGGTCAGGCGACGCCGAAGAATCAGTGTCGACTCGAGAATGGGCGCGCCGGACACTCCACCAACGGATTCCAGAGACGCGCGCTGACGCACCACGAAAGGCCTATGGCTTCCGTTGAACGCTCTTGGATGACTGATGAAAGAGGTAGAGAGGTAGAGAGGTAGAGAGGTAGAGAGGGGGGAGCGTCGATCTATTGACGCGTCAAAACATTACCTCCCTGGTGTCGGATCGGCATCCGACTTCCAGGGAGTGAATTTTCAGCGGTGACTCAGGCGCTGCAGCGGGTTACGACTAGATGTTGTCGTCGCCCGCCGGCTTGCCCGAGACATCGACCTGAGCAATGGCTGGCTCGTTGGCGCTGTCCTGGTCCAGTTTTGCCAGCAGGTTTTCCGATTCGCGCTTGAATGCGGCCAGGGCATCGCCTCGCAGTCGCTGGGATTCCGGCAGCTTCACGCGCATGGGATCGACCTGATGGTTGTTGACCATGACTTCGTAGTGCAGGTGAGGGCCGGTAACGCGGCCGGTACTGCCCGACAGCGCGATCTCTTCGCCCATCTTGACGTGTTCGCCGGGCTTGACGAGTGCCTTGCTCAGGTGCAGAAAGCGAGTTTCGTAGCCATTGTTGTGGCGAATCACGATATAACGCCCGGCGAGTGGGTGATTGACCACGCGTTCGACGACCCCATCGGCCGGGGCGTCAATGGGCGTGCCGGAGCGCATGGCAAAATCGGTGCCCTTGTGAGGGCTGATGCGACCCGTGACGGGATGTAGGCGTCGCAGATTGAACGGCGAGCTGATGCGGTAATGGCCCTGAAAAGGATAACGATCGAACGCCGGATCGAGGCTATTGCCATCCGGCGTATAGAAATGGTCATCGGCGCTGTTGCGAAGCACCGTCAGATCCATCCGTTCCCCTTCGTATTCGGCGGCCAGAACTTTGGAGTCCATGGAATGACCGTCGATCATGTCCGACTCCACCAGTACCCTGAACTGATCGCCCGCGCGCGCATCGCGGCGGAAATTCAGCTTCTTGGAAAGGATGTTGGTGAGCTCGGAAACTTCCGAGCTGGACAGGCCGGTCGACTGTGCCGACGAGGCAAACGAGCCGCTGACGGTGCCGGTGAACATGCGCTGAGCGGCTTCTCCCGCTTTCTCCACTGGCGAGTAAGCGAACTCTGCCGTCTCATCGCCTCGCTTGAGCAGATAACCCTCGCGAGGATTCTTCATCACGCGAAGAGCCAGCAGCTGACCGTTCTCGTCGAGTTTGTAATCGAAGCTGTGCCCGACCCGCCATCGCGTCAGGACTTTCTTGTCCGGCACGGTGTTGAGAATCTGCATCACATCACTATATGCCAGACCCAGTGTTCTTTCGGCGGTGAGTGCGAAGGAGTCGCCGCTTTGAATGGTATAGCTCTGCCATTCCGGCACGTAGGTTTCCCGAGACGCGATTTCGTCACCCAGCTCCGTGTCGCCGGAGGGGTCCTGAGCGTTATCGAACGTCCAGTCTTCGTAAGAAGTGCCACCAATGCCGTCATCGTCTTCACTTTCGGCTGACGTGGCATCTTCCGACGGGAGCTGCATGGCCAGCTTCACCTCACTCGGCTGAGTGGGGGGCTTGGCAATGGGAGAAAAGGCCTGTGCCTGGGAGTCATCATCGGCACGGGCTTCGGAGATGAAATCGAGATGCATCACCTCCAGCGGCTTGAGCTGAGCCAGCGGAATGCCCTTCGATAAATCGCTCAGCGTAAGGGAAGCGATAGCCGCTTCGCTCGAGGCGGCTGAATTGACGATCGACTGAGAAATCGTAGTCGTCGTCGCGACGGGAATCTGTGTCTGGGCGTCTTCGGTATCGCCGAAAACACCAATGATCTTTTGCGTACCCAGCACGGTGACCATGGTGGCAACCGGTAGCAATAACACTTTATGCGTGCGGGGCAGCGAATGGAAAATTCGCAACATGAAGAGATGAGCCCGGATAAAATAGGATGACAAGTTTAAATAAAGGCCGAAGAACCATACCCCAAGCTAGTGTTAATTGCCTAGTCTGTATTTATATACAGTATTGGAGAGTGCATGGTTCGGGCATTGTGCAAAAAAATGGCTTCAGGCGAAAGTCGTAGCCAAAGAGGCGAGGCGTAAGTGGATGTAATGCGTCTGTGCATACTGTTGCACCAAGATGGTGCTTTGAAAAACCTTGTTTCCTGGCTAATTATTATTTCCGTAAAACCTTTGTAAAAGTTTTTTTATTCGAGGTTGGTGGCTTGATAGCGCCAATTTAGCGTCCAACGTGACGTTGAGTAAGTCATAATGGCGGTCATGATTTCTGCTCTGTTAGCAGCAGGTCGATAACGAGACACGTCAGCGATCGCGGGTCATTTCGCTTGCCGGAATTTAGGGCTAGAGGGAGAAAATCGTGCCGAAAGTGACATTGCTGCAGTGGCAAATGCTGGCTGCGGTAGCGGATAGCGGTGGATTTGCCAAGGCGGCCGAAGTCGTTCACCGAAGTCCTTCGACGCTCAACCACGCCATCCACAAGATCGAGGAGCAGTTGGGGGTCGTACTTTTCGAACCGAAAGGTCGTCAGGTCGTGCTCACCGAGGCGGGAAGCCTCTTGCTGCGTCGAGCGCGTCAACTCATCGAGAATGCGGCGTCGTTGGAGGACGTGGCGGAGCGCCTGGCCGGCGGGTTGGAAGCGGAAGTCACGCTGGCCGTGGATCAGGTCTTTCCGGGGGATGCTCTGGCCGATGCGTTGACGCAGTTTTCGGCCGCGTTTCCTCATGTGCGCGTCCAGCTGTACGAAACCGTGCTCAACGGCGCTGTCGAAATGTTGTACGAGAGTCGGGCCGACCTGATCATATCGGGGGTCGTCGCGCAGGGGTTCCTGGGCGAGCCGATCGTCGAGGTGCCTTTTATCGCGGTGGCTCACCCGCAGCATCCACTACATCAATTGCAGCGTGAACTCGATCTGCGCGATCTGGAACGCCATCGTCAACTGGTCGTGCGCGATTCAGCCATCCATCAGCGACTCGACGCTGGCTGGTTGAAGGCGGAACAGCGCTGGACCCTGGGTCATCTATCGACATCGATCGATATGCTGGAACGGGGCCTGGGTTTCGCCTGGGTGCCGGAAACGCGCATTCGTTCGGCGCTGGACGAGGGACGCGTCAAAGCATTGCCGCTGCGCGCGGGCGGGGTGCGACGAGTGGCACTGCAGATATTCCATCGCGACGTCGATGGCGCGGGTCCCGCGACGCTGGCCCTGGCTCGGACACTGAAGGCCAGCGTGACAGCGAACTGTCCACGCGATGCCGTTTCCCCGAACCTGCATTCATCGATGCCGCCGAACGAATGAGTCGAGTTATTGCGCTCGACCTTGGGTCGCGGGGGCCTATCCTGTCAATCTAAAGACATCGAGTGGACAGGAGGCATCATGGGACTGCTTGTCGAGGGTGAATGGCGGGATCAGTGGTACGACACCAAGAGTCACGGTGGAGAGTTCGTTCGGGAATCCGCCAGGCTGCGGGACTGGGTCACGCCTTCGGGCGAGCCGGGTCCGGAAGGCCAGGCCGGGCTCGCAGCAGAGGCCGGGCGCTATCATCTCTATGTATCGTTGGCCTGCCCCTGGGCGCACCGCGCGCTGATCATGCGCAAATTGAAAGGATTGGAAGCGCTGATCGGTGTCTCTCATACCAGCCCGTTGATGCTCGACCAGGGTTGGTCCTACCGTATCGATGAAGGATCGAGTGGCGATGACATCAATCATGTCGATTTCCATCACCAGCTCTATACGCTGACCGATCCTCACTACTCCGGGCGGGTGACGGTCCCGGCACTATGGGATCGGCAACGACGGTGTATCGTCACCAACGAGTCCGCCGACATCGTGCGCATGCTGAATTCGGCCTTCGACGAGCTGACCGGCAATCGCTGGGACTTCTACCCCGTCAATTTGCGTGAGGTCATCGACGAGATCAATACGGACGTCTACGACAACGTCAACAACGGCGTCTACAAGACCGGGTTCGCGACCGAGCAGTCGGTCTACGAGAAACACTTTGCCGCGCTGTTCGCTTGCCTCGATCGTCTGGAGGCGCGCCTCGAGACGCAGCGTTATCTGGCAGGGCAATGGCTCACGGAAGCCGATATACGTCTGTTCACGACGTTGGTGCGTTTCGACCCGGTCTATCACGGGCATTTCAAATGCAATCGCCAGCGCATCGCCGACTATCCCAATCTGTCGAATTATCTACGCGAGCTGTATCAGTGGCCGGGCATTCGGGAGACGGTGGATTTCGATCACATCAAACGCCACTACTACTATAGCCACCCGACGATCAACCCGACTCGTATCGTTCCGGTGGGCCCGGCATTGGCACTGGACGAGCCCCATGATCGTGAACGGTTGCCGGGGCAGGGGATCCGCGGAACCCATCGATAAAAGGTGGGCGTCTCGAAGCCCGTTCTCAGGAACGGGCGTGACGCTGCAGCCATCGATCCAGGGCATTGGCGAATTCGCGGCGATCCCCGTCGGTGTAGGCGTTGGGGCCTTGGGTGTGCTCGCCGCTGGCGCGCAACGTCTCCATGAAATCGCGCATCTGCACGCGTGACTTGATATTGTCGAGGGTCAGGCGCTCTCCCCGAGTGGTCATGACTTCGGCGCCGCGTTCGATCACCTCCTGCGCCAATGGCAGGTCGCTGGTGATCACCAGATCGCCGGCAGTCGCGGCTTCGACGATCGCGTTATCCGCCGCATCGAAACCCTGCGCCACCGTGCGAGACTTGA
This sequence comes from Salinicola halophyticus, assembly GCF_003206695.1. Lineage (GTDB taxonomy): Bacteria > Pseudomonadota > Gammaproteobacteria > Pseudomonadales > Halomonadaceae > Salinicola > Salinicola halophyticus. Next base: position 684,003 of record NZ_PZJN01000006.1, read on the forward strand.
CCCAGGCCGACGGCGGTAGTCGTAGCGCGTGGTTGGCCACCATCCAGGTTTGGGTATGAGTGCGCTCGGCGGCACGAATGATGATGTCGCGGGCTACCCGGGGGCAGGCGTCGGCATCGATCCACAGCGTGGGTTTGGGTGTCGGCATGGCAAGAGGGCTCAAGGTGCTGGAATTCAATGTGCTAGAATTCAAGGTGCTGGAATAAGTTACTGGAATAAGGCACTGGAACAAACAGCGTTGAAGCCAGTCTACGGCCTTCGATCGATCGCTTCATCTGTCGGATTTTTACGTTCCGGTGGTGAAACGCCTACACCAATGGTATAGTGGCACTTCCTCGCATGTGTTGACCCCACCATCCTGCCGATATGTCTGTAATCGACGCCATCGACCTGTGAATCGATGCCCAGCACCGGACGTATCTCGTACATGACGCACGGCATAGCCGTTTTTCGCGTCCGGATGCAATGATGGAGCGCCTAGATCGGTTGATAATGAGTTCAACCGGGCGCATCAAGGTCGCCACATACGCTATCGCTTCGTGACTCGCGAGACGATAAGCGCAATGCCTGGTGCGACCGGCATTCAGTGGTGATCACGCCACCGATGCCATGACATTTTCGCCGGTGCCTACCGGCCACTCCAAGGTGTGAAATGACCTCGACTGTTACTGCTTCGCCTAGCTTTGGCGATCTGGCTCTGTTGCCGGAAGTACTGACTGCCCTCGAAACCCTGGGCTATGAAATCCCGTCACCGATCCAGACGCAGACGATTCCTGCGCTCCTGGAAGGACGTGACATGCTGGGCCAGGCGCAGACCGGTACCGGCAAGACTGCAGCGTTCGCGCTGCCCCTGCTGAGCCGACTCGATCTCGGCCGGCGTGAACCGCAAGTATTGGTGCTGGCACCGACCCGTGAACTGGCGCAGCAAGTCGCCGTGTCGTTCACCAAGTACGGCCAGAATCTGAAAGGCCTGGAAGTCGCGACGTTGTGCGGCGGCCAGGACTATCGCGAGCAGCTTTCGGCGCTGAAGCGTGGCGCCCAGGTTGTCGTGGGTACGCCGGGTCGTGTCATCGATCACTTGGATCGTAAAAGTCTCAAGCTCGACGGTCTGTCGGCGCTGGTTCTCGACGAAGCCGACGAGATGCTGCGCATGGGCTTCATCGATGACGTCAAGCGCGTCGTCGCGGACACCCCGAAGAATGCCCAGCGCGTGTTCTTCTCGGCCACGCTGCCGAGCGAAATCGAGCGCATCGTCAATCGTTATCTGGTGGATCCGGTCAAGGTCACGATCGATTCCAAGATCAGTACCGGCGAGAACATCAAGCAGCGTGTGGTGCGTGTCGAAGGCCCCAGCAAACTGGAAGCGCTGGCGCGTATCCTGGAAGTCGAAGCGGTCGACGCGGCCATCGTTTTCGTGCGTACCCGTGCCGCCTGCACCACGCTGGTCGAGCAGCTTACCGCTCGTGGCGTCAACGCTGCCGGCCTGTCGGGCGATCTCGATCAGAGCCTGCGTGAACGCACCGTGACGCGTCTCAAGCGTAGCAAGGTCGACGTACTGGTCGCCACTGACGTGGCGGCTCGTGGTCTCGATGTGCCGCGAATCACGCACGTCATCAACTACGACCTGCCGCAGGATTCCGAGGCCTACATCCACCGTATCGGTCGTACCGGCCGTGCGGGCCGCGACGGTATCGCCATTACCTTCGCCGGTGGCCGTGAATCGCGCAAAGTGCGTTGGGTCGAGCAGGCGACCGGTCAGTCGATGACCGAAATGCCGCTGCCCGACGATGCGGCGATTCGTGCCCATCGCGACGATCGTTTCAGTGCGCGCCTGCGTGAAATGCTCGATGCCGGGTCGGCCCATCAGCGTGGGCTGATCGAGAAGCTGGTCGAGGAAGGTCACGATCCGATCGATCTGGCCGCAGCGCTGGCGACATTGGCGCGTGGTGGAGAAGCTCCGATCGGTCGCATCACCAACGCCCCGGCCCGTCGCGAGAATGGCCGGGATGGCGGTCGCGAAGGCGGCAATCGTGAGCGTGGCGGCCCGCGTCAGCGTGACAGCGCGCCTCGCGAAGGCATGACTCGCTATCGCGTGTCGGTTGGCCACAAGGATGGCGTCAAGCCGGGCCAGCTGGTCGGCGCTCTGGCCAACGAAGGGGGAATCGAAGGCGGCCGTATCGGGCGTATCGATATCCGTAACGCCTTCTCCGTGGTCGAACTGCCGAGCGGACTGCCGGCCTCGATTCTGACCAAGATGGCCCGAGCCCGCGTTGGCGGCCGCTCGCTGGAGATCGCGGAAGATCAGGGCTCACCCGAGCGCGCACCGCGTCGTCGTACCGACGGCGATGCACCGGTCCGTCGTTCGCAGGCCTGATTCGCGAGCCAGACCGGCCAGCGGGGCCCGCCTCGCTGACGTTCAAACGCCGTCCACCTTTGTGGGCGGCGTTTTCTTTTGTCTGGCGGTTCGATCTGTCCGCGTTCTCTGGGTCGACTCGGAAAAGCCCCGGCGCTACCTGGAGCAGGTCCGAGGTCTGCCTGTGGGATAGTCACTGTCGGACAGTGATGACGGACAGTGATGACGGACAGCCCCTGTATGTCACGGATAGTCCCTATGTCTGGCAGCCAGTGACGATCTTTGTATGCAATACTCGTTATCGCTGAATCGTGGCACGTCCCGATTTGTCCCCTACATTCGGCGGGAATGAGGTTGATGGCGAAGACGCTCAAGGATCAATTGTACGACGCGCTGTTGCGCAGCATGGCCAGCGGGCATCTGGAGCCGGGTCTGGTTCTGCTCGAGGGCAATATCGCCGATATTTTCGGCATGAGTCGTTCGCCGGTTCGCCAGACGCTGGGGCGTCTGCACGATGAGGGCGCGATCAGTCGTTTCGAAGGGCGGGGGTTCCTGGTGGGACGTGAACCTCGCGCGATCGTGCGACGTTCGTTGACCGCTGCAGACTTCCGAGCTGCCGGCGGACAGGCTTCCGTCAAACGCACCGAGTCCTGGCGCGCGTTGGCCGAGAAGGTCGAGCACGATGTCGTACTGTGTTCGATGAAAGGCCGCTTCGAGCTCAACGAACTGCAACTGGCCAAGTCGCTGGATGTCAGTCGTGCCACGACGTATCGAATCCTGCTGCAGCTGCAGTCTCTGGGCGTGGTCGAGAAGATCAAGTACAGCAGCTGGAACGTGGTGCCGCTGGACGATGATCGGCTCCATCAGCTCTACGAGGCTCGGCGACAGTTGGAGCCGTTCATGATCGCACATGCCTGTGAGCGCATAGCCGACAAGGAGATCGTCCGGTATCTCGATCGACTCGATCAGGCTCAGGCCCGCTATCCCGCCGTGCAGGCAAGCCAGCTCGATGCGCTGGAAAACGATCTCCATCACGAAGCGCTGGAGAGTGGCGGCAATGCCGAAATTCTGATCATGCTCCAGCGCACGCGGCCGATCCTGCTGATCAGCAAGCACTTGCTGGATGGGGAGATCGAGCTGCCGCCGGGCGATCCCTTCTTCGCGGCGCACCGGGAAGTCTTCGAGGCCATGCGGGCGCGTCGTTCCACGCTCGCCAGCTCGGCGCTGCATCGACACCTTCAGGCTTCGGAATCGCTGGTTCAGGAGCGACTGGCCAATTTCCGACATGCCGGTGAATTACGGACACCAAGATACCTGCGTTGGCTCGGCCAGCGCTGAACTCGGTCAATCCACCGGCATGCCGTTGCGCCGGCGAAGTTCCCGAATCAATCCGCTGTGATCCAGCTCGCCGTCGCCATGGCTCAGCATGTCGCCGAACAATGCATCGGCCTGACGACTGACCGGTAGATCCAGTCCCAGTCGATTCATTTCCGCGATGGCGGTCTGGGTATCCTTGTACTGCCATTTGGCGGCGCCGCCGGGGGCGAAGTCTCCCTCGAGCATGCGCTGACCGTGCATCTTGAGAATCGTCGAATCGGCGAAGCCGCCCATCAGGGCCATTCTCACCTGGGCGGGATCGGCACCGCCGCGTTCCGCCAGGAGTAGTGCTTCCGCCACAGTGGCAATCGTATTGGCCACGATCATCTGATTGGCGAGTTTGGCAAGCTGGCCGCTTCCGGCAGGGCCCACGTGAGTGGGGCGGCCGAAGTTCTGCAACAGCGTCTGGCAGCTGTCGAACACCGCGGCATCGCCGCCGGCCATGATCGCCAGGGTGCCGTCGATGGCGCCGCGTTCGCCCCCGGAAACCGGCGCATCCAGATAGCCGATTCCATGTCGGGCGGCGATGGTCGCCTGATGGCGGGCGGTATCCACCGGAATCGAGCTCATCACGACCAGAATGCTATCCGGCGACATCGCGGCGATGACGCCGTCGTCGCCCAGTAGAATCTCGTCGCATACCGGCCCGGCGCTCAGCATGACGATGACGACATCGGCGCCGCGTGCAGCGGCCATGGCCGAGCTGACCGCTTCGACACCGGCTTGTTGCAGAGGAATCAGCTTGTCTGGCGTGCGGTTCCAGGCTCGGACGCGATGCCCGGCCGCGGCCAGGCGACTGGCCATGGGTGCACCCATGATGCCGGTCCCGAGGACCCCCACAGTGCGAGACGTCTGTTCCGAGAGGGAGGCGTGCGAATCAGTCATGGGTGGTTCCTGAGCGAGGTGGTGCCGCGTTCGAAGTCTGGCCGCTCATTCGATCGGGCGGGGCAGAATTCGGCCGGGTGACATCAAGTATCGTGGATCGAGCAGACGCTTGAGACCTCGCATGATCTCGTATTCGGGCTCCGGCAACGTCTCCAGGAAGGCGGTCTGCTTGAAGCGCCCGATGCCATGCTCGGCACTGATGCTGCCATCGAAGTCGTCGACGATTTCGAATAGGCGTTCTTCCAGTTCGTGCAGCAGTGCCGCACGCGCTTCGGCCTCGAGCCCGGGCGGTGGCAGGATATTGAAATGCAGGTTGCCATCGCCGATATGGCCGTAGGCGATGATCGTTGCCTGCGGGCACAGCGCCTGGATCTCGTCGGAGGCGCGTTGATGGAAAGCGGTCAGCGACGAGATGGGTAGCGAGACATCCGTGCGCAGATGTTCGCCGCGATTGCGCTGGCCTTCGAGCATCGCTTCGCGAATGTGCCACAGGTTGCGAGCCTGAGTATCGCTGCTGGCAAGCACGCCATCGGTCAGCACGCCAGCCTCGAATCCGCGCTCGAACAGATTCTCGATCATCGCCTCGAGATCGACCGGTCCGCTGGCGGCCGCCTCCATCAGTACGTAGACCGGGGAGGGCGCCTCGAGCGGATCGCGCAGGTCGGGTGACGCTTCCATGGCGAGCTCAAGACAGGTTCGCGGCACCAGTTCGAAGGCGGTCAGCAGATCACAGCAACTGCGTCGTGCCAGGGCGTAGAGACCGAGCACGGCATCGATGTCCGGGCAGGCGAGCAGGGCGGTACGGCTGACCTGGGGGCGGGGAAAGAGCTTGAGCACGGCGCCCGTGACTATGCCAAGCGTCCCTTCCGCGCCGATGAACAACTGCTTCAGATCGTAGCCGGCATTGTTCTTGTGCAGTGCCTTCATGCCGTTGTAGATGCGCCCGTCCGGCAGCACCACCTCGAGCCCCAGCACCAGCTGTCGCATCATGCCGTAGCGCAATACGTTGAGGCCGCCGGCGTTGGTCGAGACATTGCCGCCGATCTGACAGCTTCCCTGGGCACCAAGCGACAGCGGGAAATCGCAGTCGGCCGCTTCGGCGGCGTCCTTGATCGACTGCAGCACGCAGCCGCCGTCGACGCTCATGGAGAAGTTGATGGGATCGACCTGGCGCACCGACGCCATTCGCTCGAGACTGACGACCAGTTCCGGATAGTCCGCGTCGGGTAGCGCCCCGCCCACCAGACCGCTGTGACCGCCCTGGGGGACCAGCGGAATGTCATGGCGATGACAATATCCCACCACGTCGGCCACCTGGCGGGTCGTTGTGGGGCGGGCTACTGCAAGCGGCTCGGCGCCGCGGTAACCCGGCCAGTCGATACGGTAGCGCTCCATGTCGTCGCCATGGGTCAGCAGCCCGCCCTTGCCCAGCAAAGCTGCCAGATCGTCGAGCACCGCGTTGTGCGTGGTCATGAGCCACCTCTCGAGACGTGATCGCGGCAGGCGTACTCGTCACGCGCACCATCGCGAGAGATCTCGCCACAAGAGGTGTCATCACAACGGGCGCCGGCGCAGGGGAGATTGTCGAAACCCTTCAGCATCATCGAAACACCTCGTCTCAGCGATACCACAGCACGATCTGCGGGAAGAGCAGGAACAGCGCCAGCAGCGCGATCAGCGTGAAATAGAAAGGCAGCAGGCTCTTGACCAGGCTCTCCATACCGACCTTGCCCACGCCGCAGCCGACATAAAGTACCGTCCCGACGGGGGGCGTGATCAGCCCGATCCCCAGCACGAACGACATCAGCACACCGAAATAGACCGGATCGATGCCCAGTTTGACCACGACCGGGGTCATCAGCGGGGCCAGAATTACCATCGCCGGGGTCAGGTCCATGAAGAAACCCACGACCAGCAGAAATGCGGTCAGTATCAGCAACAGCAGCAGCCGGTTCTCAGTGATGGTCGACAGGCTCACCACTAGCTGTTGCGGAATCATGTTGGCCGTCAGCAGCCAGGCCAGCACGCTCGCAAAAGCCAGCAGCAGCATCACGACGCCGGTGAGTTTGCCGGTAGCGATGCAGAGTTCGAAGAAGCGTTTCAGCGTCAGGCTACGGTAGATGAAGAACGACACCGCGAAGGCGTAGACCAGCGCGATCGCCGCGCTTTCGGTCGGTGTGAACACGCCCGACAGAATGCCGCCGACGATGATCACCGGCAGCAGCAGGGCCAGCAGCGATTCCTTCAGTGCGGCAAACAGTTCCGGCACGGAAAACGGCTGGCCGCGGCCGTTCTTGCGCGACTGTACATAGGTGGTGATCGCCAGGCCCAGCGTGATCAGGATGCCAGGCACGATACCCGCCATGAACAGCTGCGAGATCGAGGTATTGGTCACCACGCCGAACAGAATCATCGGGATCGACGGCGGGATGATGATGCCGACCACCGAGGCGGCGACCACGATGGCGGTTGCCAGCGGCGCGCTATAACGGTGCTGCTTCATCGGTTCGATCATCATGCTGCCCACGGCCGAGGCATCGGCCACGGCGGAGCCGCTGATGCCGCCGAAGAACATCGAGGTCAACACCGCGACCTGGCCCAGACCGCCGGCGACGAATCCGACCAGGGCGCTGGCGAGACGTACCAGCCGTGTGGCGATACCTCCGGCACTCATCACCTCGCCGACCAGAATGAACAGCGGGATCGCCAGCAGCGGGAAGGAATCCAGACCGTTGACCGCCTGAGAGACGATCGGCGACAGCGAGTAGCCGGATTCGAAGAAGATAAACAGGCTGATGGCCGCCAGACCGAACGAGATCGGCATGCCAATGACGATACAGACCGCCAGCCCTATCAGAATGCTCCACAGGATCATGGCGTCTTGCTCCGAAACAGGCCAACCAGGGCAATGGTGTTGGCGATCATGGTCAGAATCGCCATTACCGGCATGGCGCTATAGAGGAAAGTCTGCGGAATGCCCAGCATCGGGGTGGCGCTGGTGTAGCCCGAGATGACTTCATTGAACCCGAGCAGGATGCAGATGCAGACGATGTAGATGATGGCGATGCTCAGCAGCACGGCCGCCTTGCGCAGCCCGGCAGGGGCCTTGTCGCGGAAGAAGGTGACTGCCACGTGTTCGTTGCCGAGACTGCCGACACCGGCGCCCAGCAGCACCAGCCAGATGAACAGTACCCGGGACAGCTCTTCGGCCCAGGTATAGGAATAGTTGAGAACGAAACGGCCAAAGACGTTGGCCGTGACGCAAAAGACGACGCCCAGCACGAGAAGCCCGGCAGCGATTTCCAGCGTTTGACGCAGCCAGCCCAGGAGACCCCGGGTAGCAGGGGAGTCGGCACTCATCATGACCTCCGTCATCACACAAGGTTCGCCGCCAGCGCCCATGCGCCGGCGGCGAAGCGACACTTACTTCGAGTCGACCTTCGACTCGGCGCGGATGCGGTCGATCAAGTCGCCGCCGATCTTTTCACGCCAGTCGTCGTAGACCGGGGCCAGATCCTTCTGGAAGACAGCGACCTGTTCCGGCGTCAGCTCGGTGATCTTCATGCCGTCATCCTTCAGTTCCTGCTTGATCTGATCGTTCATGACGCGGCTGACGTGGCGCTCGTAGTCGCCCATCTGCTTGGCGGCATCACGCAGCAGCTGCTGATAACTCTCCGGTAGCCGCTTCCAGGTGCGCTCGGAGACCAGCGTAATGAATGGCGTGTAGACGTGGTTCGTCTCGGTGGCGTACGGCTGCACTTCGTTGAACTTGGAAGACTCGATGGTGATCCACGGGTTTTCCTGGCCGTCGACTACGCCCTGCTCCAGCGCGGTGAACAGCTCGGCGAACGACATCGGTGTCGGGTTGGCCCCGAGCGTACGCCAGATATCCAGATGGATCGGATTCTGCATGGTGCGGACTTTCAGGCCATCGAGATCGGCGGGTGAGGTCACGGCATGTTCGCTGTTGGTCAGCTGGCGATAACCGTTTTCTGACCAGCCGATAGCCACCAGCCCTTTGGTCGAAGCGTCCTTGAGCATCTGCTGGCCGATATCGCCATCGAGCACCTTGTCGGCGATCTCGGGCGTCGGGAACAGGAACGGCAGATCGAACACCGCGAACTGCGGGAACATGCTGACCATGGGTGAAGTGGAAGGCGCCGTCATGTCCAGCGTACCGGCCTGCAGTGCGCTGACCGACTGGAGATCGTCGCCAAGCTGGGCACTGTGGAATGTCTGGACCTTGATATGGTTGTCGCTGCGCTGCTCGACGATCTTCTTGAAATACTCCAGACCACGATACTGGGCACTGGACTGCGTCAAACCGATGTTGAACTTGATGTTGTAGTCGTTGCCATCGCCTTTGACGACATCACCGGTGACGTCCGGGAACGGAGGCATCTCGGTGGCAGCCACCGCCGACAGGCTGGTCAAGCTCAGCACCGCGGCTGCCATCAGCGTTGTCAGCGAGGAACGAGCGCGGGGGCGCGTACTGCGATGGGAAGGTGTGATTGTTGTCATCTTCAACTCCAGAGCGTGAATGGCGTGAAAAGCCTGTATGGCCTGCGAAAGGGCGCTGCCGTTTGTCGGCGGCGCCCCAATGCTCGGGGTGGCGGCGTGAGCGGCACCAAGGGTCGATCTTCAGGTGCCCGTGCCAGCAGTGCCTGAACCGCTATTGCCAGGCACTACCGCCGGGAAACTGGTGTGCGCTCAGCGATTCCGGCTTCATGGTGACGCCGTAGCCCGGGGCCTGCGGAACGAGATAGTGTCCGCGGCGCATCTGTACCGGATCGACGAAGTGCTCATGCAGATGGTCGACGTACTCGAGCAGCCGGCCTTCCAGCGAGCCGGACACCGCGATGTAGTCGAACATCGAGATATGCTGGGTGTATTCGCACAGGCCGACGCCGCCGCCGTGCGGGCAAACCGGAATGTCATACTTGGCGGCCAGCAGTAGCACTACGATCACTTCGTTGAGCCCGCCCAGACGGGCGGCATCGAGCTGGCAGAAGTCGATCGCATCGGCCTGAAACAGCTGCTTGAACATCACCCGGTTATGGCAGTGCTCGCCAGTGGCCACGCCAATCGGGGCCAGGCGATGACGAATCTCGGCGTGCCCCAGGATGTCGTCGGGGCTGGTCGGCTCCTCGATCCAGTGGGGGCGAAACTCGGCCAATCGGCGCATGTTGACGATCGCCTCGTCGACATCCCACATCTGGTTGGCGTCCATCATCAGCAAGCGCTCCTCGCCGATCTCCTCGCGCAGAATGCGCGCTCGTCGGCGGTCCTCCTCGATATCGCCACCGACTTTCTGCTTGAAGTGCTCCCAGCCCTCGGCGATGGCCTCGCGGCAGAGCACGCGCATCTTCTCTTCGGAGTAGCCCAGCCAGCCGGCGGATGTGGTATAGGCGGGATAGCCGTGCTCGCGCATGGCGGCTTCGCGCTCGGCCTTGCCCGCTTCACGACCCTTGAGCAGGCCGATCGCTTCCTCCGGCGTCAACGCATCGGTGACGAAACGGAAGTCGAGACAGCGCACCAGTTCCTCGGGGCTCATGTCGGCCAGCAGCTTCCAGACCGGCTTGCCTTCGCACTTGGCCCATAGATCCCAGACGGCATTGATCATCGCGGCACTGGCCAGGTGAATGACGCCTTTTTCCGGCCCCAGCCAGCGCAGTTGGCTATCGCCGCTGGTCAGTTCGCGCCAGTAGGCGCCCATATTGGCGGTGATATCCGATAGCGAGCGCCCTTCCAAGCGAGAAGCCAGCGACTCGACGGCCGCCACACAGATCTCGTTGCCGCGACCGATGGTGAAGGTCAGGCCATGGCCGGTGACGTCATCGCCGGCGTCGGTATGCAGGATGACGTAGGTGGCCGAATAGTCCGGGGCGGCGTTCATCGCGTCCGAGCCGTCCAGCTCGCGGGAGGTCGGGAAGCGAATATCTTGAACCTCGACCCGCTGGATCTTGGGCATGCTGAGAATATTCCTTGAAAATCATTACCGAATTGTAGAAAAAACAGGACGATCTGTTGGCGACGTAGTTAACGATAATACGTCCCGTATTGTTTGCTGATTTTCTCGTGATTCGGGATGAGTGCGCCGTTTTATCGCCAGCGATCGACGTCTGTTTTCTGATATATCGCTAGCGTAATTGGCGGTATAGTCCGGTGGCTAATCTTTTTTTATGTTACCCCGATAACCGGGGGTTATTATTTTAGACTAAAGCCTTATGCGGGTGATCACGATGTCCGACGATAGTCGTATACACGTCAAGGGTTGGATGCGTATCAAGCATCTGGTGCTGCTGGTAACGCTGGATGAAAGTCGAAATCTCCACGCCACGTCGCGCCACATGAATATGAGCCAGCCCGCGGCCAGCAAGATGCTCAAGGATATCGAGACGTTCTTCGGCATGACGCTTTTCTATCGGCTGCCCCGCAGCATGGAGATCACCGATTCAGGCCGCCTGTTGGTGCGCTATGCCCGCAGCATTCTCAATGATACCGACCGCCTGATCGACGAGCTGGTATCAATGCGGGAAGGGGGATACGGCAAGTTGGTCATCGGCGCGGTACCGGGGGCAGCGCCGCTGCTGTTGCCCAAGGCGATCAACACGATCAAGTCACGGCGGCCGCAACTGGCGGTGAGTCTGTTCGAGAACTCCAGCGATCGGCTGCTGGCGGACCTGGAATACAAGCGCCTGGATGTGGTGATCGGTCGCGTGACGGAAAACGCTCAGCACCAGCTATTCGATTTTCTGCCGCTGCAGGCGGAACCGGTCTCGATCGTGGTGAGAGCCGGTCACCCACTCTGTGAACGTTCGCCGGGGCTGAGCGAAGTCGTGCGCTGGCCATGGGTTCTGCATCCGATGAACAGCCCGATGCGGGGGCTGTTCGAGATCGCGCTGGCAGAGGAGGGAATATCGACACCGCGCAACGTGGTGGAAACCACCTCGACACAGACGACGCTGCAGCTGGTCAGCTCATCGGATGCTATCGCGTTGCTGCCGACATCGGTGCTCAAGACGGCCGTCTCGGCGGGGAAGTTCACGGCGCTGCCGCTGGTGATCGGTGAGCCGTTGGGCTACTACGGCGTGTTGACCCGAAAGGAAGAGGAAATTTCCGACGTGGTCGAAGAGTTCATCGACACGTTGCTGATGCGAGACCGCTCATGAATGGCGATCACCGTCACCGCTGTCATCGAGGAGCGGCGACGGTGATCTTGCTGCAGGTTTCCCGGAAGTCTTGCCTCAGCGCTGACTGAGATGGGCCAGCAGCGCGCGGATGCCGAAAGTCCAGGGGGGCAGGCGGTCGCTGCGATCGACGACGTTGGTCAGCGCTCCCAGCTTGGGCGTGGCGATGGTCACGCGGTCGCCGAGATGATGGGTAAAGCCCTGACCTTCGCCGTCGCGATCCTGGATCGGCGAGAACATGGTGCCGAGAAACAGCATGAAACCATCCGGATACTGGTGATGGGCGCCGTAGGTCTGCGCCACCAGATCCAGCGGGTCGCGGCTGATCTCGCGCATGTCGCTCTTTCCTTCCAGCACGAAGTCGTCGTCGCTGCCTTCGATGCGTAGCGAGACCTGGGCACTGCGCACGTCATCGATCCCGAAGTGATCATCGAAAAGGCGGATGAACGGGCCGATCGAGCACGACGCGTTGTTGTCCTTGGCCTTGCCCAGCAGCAGGGCGCTGCGACCCTCGACATCGCGCAGATTGACGTCGTTGCCGAGCGTGGCCCCGCGGACATGCCCTTCGGCATCCACCGCCAGCACGATTTCCGGCTCCGGGTTGTTCCATTCGGAAGCCGGGTGCAACCCGACGCGGGCGCCGTGGCCGACGGCCGACAGCGGCTGCGCCTTGGAAAAGACTTCGGCGTCGGGGCCGATGCCGACTTCCATGTACTGCGACCAGCCACCGCGCGCCTGCAGTTCTGCCTTGAGCGCCATCGCCTCGTCCGAGCCGGGCTTGATCCGCGACAGATCGCCACCGATCAGCGACTGGATCTCCTGACGCAGTTCGCCGGCGCGCTTGAGATCACCGCCAGCCTGCTCCTCGATCACCCGCTCCAGCAGGCTGACCGCGAAGGTGACGCCGCACGCCTTGATCGCCTGCACGTCGCACGGTGCCAGCAGGTAGGGCGCTCGTGGCGTATCGCCGTGACCATTGGCCAGCACCTCGTCAAGCGTGCCGATTGTCTTGCCCGGTGCCTCGCGAACCAGATAGGCGGCATCGTCGCGTTCCAGCAGATCGGCCATGGTCGAGACGTGGTCGGAGAGATCGATCAGCTCGTCGCCGCGCACTGCCACCACGGCGGGGCCGGCGCGGCCGATGGTGGACTCTGCGCCATCGGCGAGCCAGGCTCTCCCGACCAGCAGCGCTCGTTCGGCATCGTCGGGAAGGCAATGATCGTGAGTGGTTGAAGCCATGAAAAAACGAACTCCTTGGGAAAAGGGAAGGGATGGACGCTGAGCGGTCAGCCGAACGGTGTCGTTCCCGCCAGGGACGAGTCTGCCACGGCTTCGCGCATGGCATCGACAACATCCGTCGGCAACGGAATACCGTTGTCGAGATAGTCTCGGCGTCGGGCCAGGCCTGCCTGGCCAGGCAGGCGAACCGGCTTTTCGGGGTCGCGCGGGCGGCTGTCGAGGCAACGTCTGGCCACGTGATCGGTCTCGTCGAGAAAGGACTCCACGCCGCCGAAGCGTGCCGGATCGATCACCATGACCATCACCGACGCGCCCCAGCCGTCGGGTGAATCCTTGCGACCGAAGCCCGAGAGCGCCGAGGTCAATGCCTCGACCATCAACCCCAGTGCGAAGCCCTTGTGGCCGAACGCCAGCTCACCCAAGGGCAGGATACTCCCTTCGGGAGAAGCGAAGTAATCCTCGGGATCGTCGCTGACCGCGCCGTGGCCGGTCAGGATAGCCGGATGCTCGAGCCGGTCGCCAGCGGCGCGGGTCTTGCCGACGGTGCCGTTGGTGATGGTCGACATGCTGACATCGATCAGCAGCGGCTGCTCGCGTCCGGGGATGCCGATCGCCAACGGATTGGGCGTGTACACGCGATCCAGGCCGCCGTAGGGCGCCACCGAAGCGACCGCCGGGTCCGAGGTCAGGATCAACGGAATCAGATTGGCCTCGACCAGCGGCTGCAGATACGCGGCCAGACACGCGATGTGATGCGAGCGCTTGAGACTGACCATGCCGATGCCGAACGCGCTGGCGGCTTCCCGGCACTGGTCCAGGGCGCGCTGGACCAGATAGGGGCCCAGCAGGTAGTGGCCGTCGAACAGTGCCGCAACCGGGCTGTTCTGGTGAATCTCGATCCGCGTGTGGTCGCCACTGGCATGCCCCGCCTTGAGATCCTTGAGATAGCCGCTGGCCAGTTTCACCCCGTGGGTGTGATGCCCGAGCAGGTCTCCCTCGACCAGAATGCGCGCGGTGGTGTCCGCGACCTCGGGACTCGCCCCGTTTTCCGTGAACAGCGTGGTCAGTGTGGAGCGCAGATTGGCGGCGTCATAACGTGTCATGAAGACCTCGGCTAGCATTATTTTTCGGGACGGGCTTGCGGCGTGCCGCGCCGTCGGCGAAACAGCTTGATCAGAGACGGCAGCACCCAGATCAGAATGACCAACGCACCCAGCGCCGCACTGATCGGGCGCTCGAAGAAGGCCAGCAGATCGCCGTTGGATTTCAGCATCGAACTCATGAAGCTGTTCTCCAACGTACCGCCGAGTACCAGCCCGAGAATGGCGGGCGCCATGGGAAAGTCGTTGCGCGCCAGCACGAAGGCCACCATCCCGATGATCAGCATGATCCAGATATCGGTGACCGAATTGTTGATGGCAAAAGCGCCGACGATGCAGAAGCTCAGGATCACCGGCATCAACAGCTTGCGCGGGGTCAGGATGAAGACCTTCGAGGCGCGGATGGCGAGGTAGCCGATCGGCAGCATGATCAGGTTGGCGACGAAGAACACCGTGAACAGGGCGTAGACCTGGCCGCCGCCGTTCATGAAGATGGTCGGGCCGGGATTCATGCCCTTCATGTAGAGCACCCCGATCACGATGGCAGTGATGGTATCGCCGGGGATGCCGAACACCAGCGCCGGGACCCAGGCGCCGCTGATGCCGGAGTTGTTGGCCGAGCTGGCGTCGACGATCCCTTCGATATGGCCCGTGCCGTACTTCTCTTTTTCCTTGGAGCGACTCTTGCCTGCCGCGTAGGCGATCCAGGCGGCGATGTCCGCCCCGGCGCCGGGGAGCGCGCCGATCAGCGTACCCAGCGAGCTGCCGCGCAGAATATTGCGCCAGTAGGTTCTGATGTGCCCCGGCGCGCTGGCGAAGACGCTGTCCTTGGCCATCACCGGGACGCTGCGCGCTTCGGCCCGCGAGCCGTAGAACATCATGATCTCGTTGAGCGCGAACATGCCGATCATTACCGGAATGAAATTGACCCCGGCCATCAGGTCGGGCACGCCAAAGGTGAAGCGCGGCGCGCCGCTCATCATGTCTAGCCCCACGGTCGATAGCAGCAGCCCCACCGTCAACGACAGGAACGCTTTGACCCGAGAGCCGATGGCAATGAAGATCGAACTGCTCAGGCCCAGCAGCGCGAGCCAGAAGTATTCGAACGAACTGAAATTGAGCGCCATTTCGGCTAGCGAAGGCGAGACGAAGACCAGGACCAGCGTGCCGAACAGCCCGCCGATGACCGAGCACACCAGATTGGTGCCAAGTGTCTCGCGAGCGCGGCCTTTCTGGGCGAGGCGATAGGATTCCCCGACATAGGCCGCCGAGGCCGGCGTGCCGGGTATGTTGAGATAGGTGCCGGGGATGTCACCGGCAAAGATGGCCATCGCCGAAGTGGCCACGATGGCGGCAATGGCCGGGGTCGCATCCATGTAGAACGTGATCGGTACCAGCAGGGCGACCGCCATGGTGGCGGTCAGACCGGGAATGGCGCCGACGAACAGGCCGAACACGGACGCCGCGACAATGACCAGCATCGTCTGGGCGTTGAACACCATTGCCAGGCCTTGTAGAAAATCGTCCATGGGCGGTCACCAGGCTAAGGTAGGAGTTGGGAGAGCAGAATGCCTTCCGGCAACGGGATCAGCAGGTAGCGTGAAAACAGCAGATAGATCGCCGCCGCGATGACGATCGAGACGAGCAACGACAGCCATAGTTTGGCGCCTCGAAGCAGCATCAGAACCAGCATGCTCAGGGCCATGCAGGGCGCCGCGCCCAGCCACTCGCTGGTCAGGATATAGAAGACGATCAGCGCGCAGGGCAGCAGGGAAATCAGCAGGCCGCGGTAATCGTATTTCGAGGCCTGGGATCGGGGACCGGCGAACGCGCTTTTGAGCGCACCTACCCGGGTCAGGGTCAATACCAGCCCACCGATCACCATTCCCCCGCCGATCAGCGAGGGGAATAGTGACGGGCCGAACTGCAGCGCAGGCATGGTCGGGTAGGTCTGGGCGACGGCGATGACCACGCCGCCGCCGATCACGAACGCCAGCCCGAGCAGGAAATCTCTCATGAAGTCGTCTCCCGGTCGGGTCGTCGGGTCACTTGGCCAGGCCTACCTGTTCGACGATCTTGCCGAAGCGCTCGTCCTGTTCGGCCATGAGCTTGCCGAAGTCGTCCGCGTCGCGCCATTCGGTGCCGAAACCCTGCTTGGCCATGAAGTTCTGGTAGGTGTCGCTGTTATAGGCCGCTTCGACGGCTTTCTCGAGCGTGTCGACAACGGCCGGGTCCATCCCTTTGGGCCCTGCGATACCGCGCCACTCACCAATGGTGTAGTCGCTGCCGATAGCCTCTTTCAGCGTGGGAACGTTGGGGAAGCTGTCGAGGCGCTCCGGCGCCATGATCGCCAGGCTCCGCGCCTTGCCGGCATCGACCATCGAGCGGCCCTCGGGAACCGAACTGGGCACGATATCGATACTGCCGGCCGCCATTTCGGTCATGGCCGGTGCCGCGCCCTGGCTGGGGATCCAGGAGACGCGATCGGCTTCCAGGCCCTGATCGAGCAGGAAGCCGGCGAAGGCAAGATGCCACACGCCGCCCTGGCCGGTGCCGGAGGCGGTATAGGTTCGCGCGGGCTCGCTCTTGACCTTGTCGACCAACGACTGAACCGAGTCGAAAGGACCGTCGGCAGCCACTTGAATGCCGGCATAGTCGTAGTTGATCTGGGCGATGGGGGTGTAATCCTGGTAGGTCAACTGCGTCAGCCCCTGCCAATGCATCATGTTGATCTCGCCGGTGATCAGGCCAAGCGTATAGCCGTCGGGCTTGGCCATCGCCATGGCGGTGTGTCCCACCACACCGCTGCCACCGGTACGGTTGACCACGTTGACCGTCTGACCGAGTTCCTCTTCCAGTGCCGCGGCGATGGTTCGGGCGGTGGCATCGGTTCCGCCGCCGGCCGCCCACGGCACGATCAAGGTGATCGGCTTTTCGGGATAATCCGCCATTGCCGGCAGGGGAAGCAGCAACGACAAACCCAGCAATCCTGCGAGATGAGTACGGGTGATCGACGTCTTCATGGCGTGTCTCCTGAGGAGCGATATTTTATGTGGTTATTGGCAGGCTTTTCGCTCAATGAAGCTATGTTTTATGACTATTGAATGCAATAAGCGTATTGGCTAGACATTGGTATTACGCTTGAAGGCTTATCGGAACGATTTACCTGAAGAGATCCCTGGAATGCTTGCCGATAAATGGGTATTTGGCCTGATTTTTCAACGGTATTCGGTCGGGTTTCCGATAAGGGGCGGGCGCCGCAGATCGCTGTGATGTCTAGATTACGCCGGTTCGCGCCGGGCGTATTTGCTCCGAAAGTCTATGTTGTACTTATCTGCCATATGTTCAACATAGGCGCTAGTGTCGTCATGGGTGGTTGTTGCGCCGCATCCATCGGACGCGTTCGGTGACCGTGGCCACTGAACAGGAATGCCGCCGAGGGCTGTCAGCGACGGTGGCGAGAATCGTAGTCAACTCGAGGAGGTAGGTAATGCGCCTGATACAGTGTCTGAACGATGATCGGCTGACCGTGGCGATGGTCCTGAGCGAACGGGAGGTTCAGGTCGTCAATGCTGATGAAGGCGTCTACGGCCTGGCCAAGCGCGCCATCGACGAAGACCTGCCGCTGACGTCGGTGGTCGAAGCCGCGCTGACCGAAACCCGGCTCGACTACGCCAAGCTCATTGATGAGCGGCGTCTGCTGCCGCCACTGACGCACCCGGATCCGGCGCACTGTCTGGTGACGGGGACGGGGCTGACCCATCTCGGCAGTGCCGATACACGTTCGGCGATGCATTCGGCCGACAAGGTCGATGAGAGTGAACTCACCGATTCCATGCGCATGTTCCGCATGGGTGTCGAGGCCGGCAAGCCAAAGGCGGGAGAGGTCGGGCCACAGCCGGAGTGGTTCTACAAGGGAGACGGCGACTGCGTGGTGGCACCGGAAACCGAGATTCCGTCCCCGGCTTTTGCTCAGGATGCCGGCGAAGAACCGGAACTCGCCGGCCTCTACGTGATCGGCAGAAACGGCCAACCGTGGCGAGTCGGTTACGCCGTCGGCAACGAGTTCTCCGATCATGTCACCGAGCGTTTCAACTACCTGTGGCTGGCGCACTCCAAGCTACGCGCCTGCAGCTTCGGCCCGGAACTGTTCATCGGCGAACTGCCGGAAAATCTGGAAGGCACCAGCCGGATCGTGCGCGACGGGCGCACACTATGGGAAAAACCGTTCCTGACCGGCGAGGGCAACATGGCCCACAGTCTGGCCAACCTCGAGCATCACCACTTCAAGTACCGCAACTTTCGCCGGCCGGGCGACGTGCATGTGCATTTCTTCGGTACCGCCACGCTGAGCTTCGCCGACAAGATCGTGGTCGAGCCGGGTGATCGCTACGAGATCGACCTGCCGGCGCTGGGCAGACCCTTGCGCAACACCCTGGGTAGCGAAGCGGACTTCGGCTATTCAGCGGCGAAAGCGCTGTAACCCCGGCCCATCGGCGCCCCTGGCTGGCAGCTTCCACCGTTGCATTCACGTTACAGCGGGCCAGAGGGCGACTTTGCAGCTTCCACGACCATCAATTTGCTTGAGAGAGTTTCGAACATGCCCCAACGTCCCCGCCGAACCCCCGACCAGCTGCGGTCGCGCTGGTGGTTCGACAACCCCGAGCACGCCGGTACCACGGCGCTGTGTCTCGAGCGTTACATGAACTACGGCATTACCCTGGAAGAGCTTTCTTCGGGCAAGCCGATCATCGGTATCGCCCAGTCGGGCTCCGATCTGACACCCTGCAACCGCCATCACATTCAACTGGTGGAGCGGGTCAAGGCCGGCATCCGGGCAGCCGGTGGCGTGCCGTTCGAATTTCCGCTGCATCCGATTCACGAGAACGTGCGCCGGCCCACCGCCGCGCTGGATCGCAACCTCGCCTATCTGGGCCTGGTCGAAGTGCTCCACGGCTATCCGCTCGATGGCGTACTGCTGACCACCGGCTGCGACAAGACCACGCCGGCCTGTCTGATGGCCGCCGCCACTGCCGATATTCCGGCGATCGTGCTGTCCGGTGGGCCGATGCTCAACGGCTGGCGAGGCAAGGACCGCGTCGGCTCCGGCACCATCGTCTGGGAATTGCGCAAGCGGATGGCCACCGGCGAGATCGACTATCCCGAATTCCTGGCTCGGATCGCGGACTCGGCACCCTCGGTGGGGCACTGCAACACCATGGGAACGGCCTCGACCATGAACTCGATGGCCGAAGCACTGGGCATGAGCCTGCCGGGTTCGGCGATGATTCCCGCGCCCTACAAGGAGCGGCCGATGGTCGCCTACGCCACCGGCGCGCGCATCGTCGAGATGGTATGGGAGGATCTGCGTCCGAGCGACATCATGACGCGTGAGGCGTTCGAGAACGCCATCGTGGTCTGCTCGGCGCTGGGCGGCTCGAGCAATGCGCCCGTCCATATCAACGCGATTGCCCGCCATGCCGGAATCGAACTGACCAACGACGACTGGCAGCGACTCGGCCACGATATCCCGCTGCTGGCCAATGTGATGCCGGCGGGCGCTTATCTGGGCGAGGAGTTCTTCCGGGCGGGCGGTGTTCCGGCCGTGGTGCATGAGTTGCTGACGGCGGGGCGGCTTCACGGCGATGCGCTGACCGTCAACGGCCAAACGCTACACACCAACTGTTTCGGCCAGGAGACGCAGGACGAGGACGTCATCCTGCGCTACGACCAGCCGCTGGTGGAATCGGCGGGCTTCCTCAATCTCAAGGGCAATCTGTTCGACTCGGCGCTGATGAAGACCAGCGTGATCTCG
Source organism: Salinicola halophyticus (assembly GCF_003206695.1). GTDB lineage: Bacteria > Pseudomonadota > Gammaproteobacteria > Pseudomonadales > Halomonadaceae > Salinicola > Salinicola halophyticus. The sequence continues at coordinate 703,962 of NZ_PZJN01000006.1, forward strand.
GACGATTTCCGTCGTCGTTATCTCTCCAACCCCGGCGATCTCGACGCCTTCGAGGGCAAGGTCGCGGTGTTCGATGGCTCCGAGGACTACCACGCGCGCATCGACGATCCGGCGCTCGGGATCGACGCGAACACCATTCTGGTGATGCGCGGCGCCGGTCCGGTGGGCCATCCCGGTGGCGCCGAGGTGGTCAACATGCAGCCGCCGGAAGCGCTGATCAAGCAGGGTATCGAATCGCTGCCATGTCTGGGCGACGGCCGTCAGTCGGGAACTTCTGGCTCGCCGTCGATTCTCAACGCCTCGCCGGAAGCGGCAACCGGCGGTGGTCTGGCATTGCTGGAGAGTGGTGACCGGATTCGGATCGACCTCAAGCGGGGCGAAGCCAATCTGCTGATCGGCGACGACGAACTGGCGGCGCGGCGCGCGAAGCTCGAGGCCGAAGGCGGCTATCCCTATCGCGATCATCAGACGCCGTGGCAGGAGATCCAGCGCTCGATGGTCGAGCAGCTCGATCGCGGCATGNNAGCCACGAGCCACGAGCTGCCTGCAGCTGGCATTCGAAAAATCGACAACGCCGGGCTTTCGAGTCCGGCGTTTTGGGTACCGCAGCGCGGTGCGCAGAGGCTGGCCCCGAGGATCTGGACTTCAGCGCGCAGTGGATGGGCGATTTGGACGATGGCGCGGCTTCGGGCGCCCTAGAAGGTCCCCGGATAAGCGCCGCCGTCGAGCAGCACGTTCTGACCGATCATGTAGGCGGCCTGCTGGCTGCAGAGAAAGGCGCAGACCTGGCCGAATTCTTCGGGCGTGCCGAAGCGCCCGGCGGGAATGGCCTCCATGCGGGCTTGGGCCATCTCCTCGTGGGAGCGACCGCTGTTGCTGGCGGCCTTGTCGATGCCGCCTCTCAGCCGCTGGGTATCGAAGGCGCCGGGCAGCAGATTGTTGAGGGTCACATTGCGGCTGGCCAGACTCGATTGGCGCGCGGTGCCGGCGACGAACCCGGTCAACCCGCTGCGGGCGCCGTTGGAGAGCCCCAGCACATCGATCGGCGCTTTCACCGCCGAAGAGGTGATGTTGACGACACGTCCGAAACCGCGCTCGGCCATGCCATCGACGCAGGCCTGAATCAGCGCGATGGGGGTAAGCATGTTGGCTTCCACCGCCGCGAGCCAGTCCTGCCGGGTCCACTCGCGGAAATCCCCGGGCGGCGGCCCGCCGTTGTTGTTGATCAGAATGTCGACCTGGGGGCAGGCGGCGAGCAGGGCTTGCTGCACGGCCGGCGTACCGATATCACCGGCAACCGACCGCACTTCGATTGCGGGATCGAGTGCACGCAGCTCCTCGGCGACCGCCTCGAGCGTTTCCTCGCGACGGGAGTTGATGACCAGATTGACGCCTTCTTTCGCCAGCGCAATCGCGCAGCCCTTACCCAGCCCTTGGCTGGCGGCACAGACGATGGCCCAGCGGCCGCGAATACCGAAATCCATGGTGTTTTCCTCTCGTGAGATCAGGGCGGACATCGCGGGTGAGGCGTGCGAGTTCCACGGCGTACAGGATTTGGGCGATGGGTTCAGCGGGCGAGCGCCGCCGGCACCTCGCCCAGCAAGGTTTCCGGCATCTCCATCCCCAGTGCGTCGGCGGTGCCTTCCAGCACGGCTACCGACGCGAAGAAGGCGTCTCGAGGCCGCCGGGTGCGAATGCACTCCATCAAGTGGCGATGGCGTTCCAGGCTCTGCTCGGGATCGCTGGCGCTGACATTGGATGTCTGCACCAGCAGATGAATCGAGGGACGCAGAATATGCGACAGCTGGGTCCAGACGATATTGTGCGTCGCCTTGAAGATGGCGACATGGAACGCGACGTCATGGTCGCTTTGCAGTCGCCCCCGGTTGGCCGACGCCGGATTGTGGAAATCGTGGCCCATGCCTTCGAAAGCTTCTTCTATCGCCACCAGGTCCCGCGCCGTGGCGCGCTTGGCCGCCGTCATCGCCACATAGGGTTCGACGTCGAGCCGGAAGGTCAGGATCTCGCGCTGGATACCGGGGTTAGGCGTGGCGAACTGAACCATCCACTCGGTCACCTGCGGATCGAGAATATTCCATTTGGAGTAGGCACGGACCCGCGAGCCGTAGCCGGAGATACGCTCGATGATGCCGGCATCCACCAGCCGACGTAGATCGCTGCGCACCGCCGAACGGTTGAGCGCGAACTGTTCGCACAGATCGATCTCCTTGGGCACGAAATCGCCGGGCTGGTAGAGCCCGGCGAAGATCTCCTTGGCCAGCGCTTCAGCAACGCTGGGGCGTTGAGGGGAACGGGATGTTGGCGCGTCCTTCACGAAAATCGGTTCTCGGCAGTCGAAGTCGGTTGAGCCGTATGGTCAACATTGGCTGTCTCAACTCCATCTTACCCATCCCCTCACGCGCTTTGCGAACGGCAAAGGTCGACATACGCCCATGGTCGTACGCGAACGACTTCATTCGAGGCACCGCGTCGGGGTCAGAACACCCAGTTGGGCAGCGTCAGCGACACCGCGGGTACGAACGTCACGACCAGCAGCAGGGCGACCAGCAGCAGCCAGTAGGGCACGATCGCGCGAATGAAGGCGCCTATCGAAACACCGGTGATACTGCAGGTCGTGAACATCACCGTTCCCAGTGGCGGTGTGATCGTGCCGATCGAAGCGTTGAGGATAAACACGATGCCGAAGTGCACCGGATCGATGCCGAACTGGGCCGCCACGGGTGCCAGCAGCGGCGACAGCACGATCAGGATCGCGTTGCCCTCCAGAAACATGCCCAGGATCAGCAGCAGCGCGTTGGCGATCAGCAGAAACGCCACGGCGCTGCCGACGCTCGACGACAGCATCAGCGCGATCTGCTGGGGAATCTGCTCCCAGGTCAACACGCGCGCGAAGCCCGAGGCGACCGCGATGATGAACAGCACGTTGACCGAGGCCATCAGCGATTCCTGGGTTGCCACGGCGATACTGCCCAGCCCCATCTGCCGATACACGAATAGCCCGACGATCAGAGCGTAAAGCACTGCCATCGCGCCCGCTTCGGTCGGCGTGAAGACACCGACGCGGATGCCGCCGATCACCACCACGGGCAGCAGCAGGGCGATGATCCCGGCACGGGTGACGCTGATCCATTCGTGGCGCGATACGCGTTCGCGACGCGGCTTCTGATAGCCAAGACGGCGGCACTGGATCGAGACCAGCACCATCATCGCGACCGCCATCAGCACGCCGGGCACCACACCGGCGAGAAACAGCCGGCCGATGGAGACATTGTTGACGTAGCCGTAGACGATCAGCGCGATCCCCGGCGGAATGGTCGAGGTGATCAGCGACGACGAGGCCGTGATTGCACTCGAAAACGCCTTGGGATAGCCGGCGGCCGTCATGCTCGGTACCAGTAGCTTGGCGTTCATGGCCGCGTCGGCGATGTTGGAGCCGGAAAGACCGCCCATGAAGGTGCTCAGCAACACGTTGGCCTGGGCCAGGCCGCCATGCATGCGACGAGTCATCAGCTCGGCCAGCGTCAGCAGGCGCTCGGTGATGCCGGAGTGGTTCATGAACACCCCGGCCATGATGAAGAACGGAATCGCCAGCAGCGAAATCGACTCGAGCCCGCCGGCAAGGCGCTGGATCAGCGTCACCATCGGCTGGTCGGCGCCGATCAGAAAATAGGCCAGGCTCGACGCGAACAGGGCGAAGGCCACCGGCGTACCCAGGCAGAACAGAACGAAGAGCGCGACGAGCGCGATTCCAACGGCCATTGTTATCACTCCTTGGTGGCGGCGGTCTCGGGAATCGCTGCCGGGGACGCCATGTTTTGGTCACTGGTAACCAGCCGATCATTGGTGATCAGGCGTACCAGCCCGTGGTAGAGCATCATGGCGGCACTGATCGGGATGGCGACGTGAATCCAGTAGTAGGGAATCTGCAGCATCGGCGTGCTGCGGAAACGCGAGAACGGTAGTAGTTCCAGCCCCCAGAACAGCATCGCGGCGGCGCACAGCATGACGATGCCGACGTTGAAAATGCGGGTGTTCCAGCGCGCGACGGGTGCCGGCAATCGCTCGTTGAGCAGGCCGATCAGCACGTGTTCGTTACGCCGAACCAGCGCGCTTGCGCCGAGGAACGTCGCCCACACCATTAGCAGCTGCAGGATCTCCTCGCTCCAGGCCAGCGGCGACGAGAACAGGTAGCGCATGAAGACATTGGCGATGGCCACCACGAACAGCCCGAACAGCGCCAGGCTGGCGACGACCTCATCGAGCCGCATCACGCGGTCGATCGCCCTGAAAAGCGTTTGCATGGTCAACTCCATGGCGCCCCCGCTCGGCGTGGAGCGGGGGCGCTGTCATGCGAGGTTGGAGGCTCGATCAGCCGTTGATGATGTCGCTGACCTCTTGATAAAGCCCCTCGCTCCACTGCGGGAACTCCGCCGGGATCTCCTTCTGGGCGCGTTCGCGGAACGGGGCGGTGTCGACCTCGTGAACCTGAACGCCGGCATCCTTCAACTGCTGCAGCGACTTGTCGGTCTCTTTCTCGACCAGGCCACGCAGGTTCTTGGCCATCTCCTGGCCGGTCTCGGTGAGGATCTGCTGATCTTCCGGACTCAGTTGCTGCCAGAACGCTTGACCGGTGACGAACGGCGCGACGGTATGCATGTGCGCGGTCAGGTTGAGGTTCTTGACGACTTCGTAGAACTTGCCGCCATAAAGAACCGGCAGCGGATTCTCGACGCCGTCCACCAGCCCTTGGGCCAGCGCCGGATAGACATCGCCCAGTGACATTGGGGTCGGCACCGCGCCCATCGCCTTGATGGCGGCGACGTACATCGGCGAGTTCTGCACCCGAATCTTGACCCCGGCTAGATCTTCCGGCGTCGAGACCGCTTCCCGCGAGAGCAGATGACGGACGCCGTAGACGCTGTTGGGAATCACGATGTGGTAGCCGGATTCCTCGACTTTTTTCTCCTGGTCGGCGAACCAGTCGGAGTCGAACACCTTGAGCTTGCTGTCGAAATCGTCGGCCAGGTAGGGCGCATCGAGTACGGCGAGATCCGGCACCGAGCTCATGAAGTTGGAGTAGGCGGTGATGGTGATCAACGGCGAGCCGAACCGGGCCTGCTCCATCACCTCGGTCTCGCCACCGAGCTGGCTGGCGGGGAAGGCCTTCAGAGTCAGCTCACCGTCGCTGGCTTTCTCGACGCTTTTCGCCCACGCCTTGACCGCGACGTCGACCGGCTCGCCGGGCTGATTGCCATAGGCAACGCGAATCTCGGTGGCTGCCTGGGCCATGCCCGTCAGCGCAAGGGTGCTCAGACCCGCCAGGGTAAGCGAGGCGGTCAAGCGGAAGAATCGTTGGGTGATCATTGGCGTGCTCCGGATGTTGTCGTCTTGGATGCTTCGTGTTGTCGCCATCAGCTCAACGCCTCGTCGAGCCTGGGTGTGGCGCGCCCTTGAAGGCGTGCTTTATCCACCACCGGTTGCAGGCGTCGCTGTCGCTTGGCGGTGTGATTCTGGGCAATATCGCTGAGGCGATGATCGAGAAAAGGGTTGGCGAAGCGCTCCAGCGTCACGCCCAGATAGTCCTGCAGTCGGGCCATCGATATCTCGGCAGAGAGTGTTGGCAGGACTTCGTCTTCGAGCACGGCATGCAGTGGGTCGATCAGCGCGGCGTTCTCCATTGCCTCACGCACGAACTCGACCGGCTGGCCGGCGCGCTGCCATCGATCGACCAGATAGGTGTGGGCGAGATTGAGAATCTGCAGTTTGCACATCGCCTGCGGGCCCAGGTCATCGACTATCTCGACATCCGGGTGGACGCAGGGGATTGCCATGCCCGGCTGGCGCTGGATGGCCCATAGCGCATAGGGTTCGGCGATCGCGCCGAGCGGCTCGAGCGGGGCCGAGACGATGCGGTCGACCAGCGTGTCGGCCCACACGCATCGGTTGTCCAGCCAGTCGAGAAACGCCGCGTTATCGGCCATCGCCTCACCGTCGCGGCGGGCCATGGTCGTCACCAGCGATTTAAGCTTCAGGGCGTTCTGCTCGATCAGCTCGCAGGGCAGGATCGTCAGGCCGTCGTTGCCGGCCTCGAAGCGTGCGCGCAGCAGTTGCGTCACTTTGCCGGGAAAGCTCGTCGGCACTGGCGCGAGACTCGAGTCGTCGCCAGTCTCGTAGCCGTTGTCGGCGGTATTGGAAACGATGATGCGGGCGTGCTCGACCACGTGGCGCTTGAGCGCGTCCCACTGTTCGGCGGCAATCAGGCAGCCGGCGATGCTGTCGACGGTCTGCTCGCGATCGACCGTCTGGCCGTCGCGCCGGCCGCGAATCCGAACGGGATAGCGGCGCTGCTCGGCCAGCAGCCGCGCCTTGCGCTTGCCCTCTTCGCGAGTCGAACTCTGGACCACCAGAATGCGCTCGTCGCTGTCGCCATTTGCCAGCGATTCGGACACCAGCGCATCGACATGGGCGAGCAGAAAACGTCCGGTGCCGAACTGGACGATCCCGGCATCGCGGAAGTCGTTCGTGGGCTTCGAGAGACTCATAACGACACCCCGCGCTTCCACGGAATGAAGTCGTGCTGGGAGAGGCGCTGGGCGTGTGACCGGTGACGTCCTGAGGCGACCTCGATGCACAGCGCCAGCAGTTCCTCGGCCAGCTCGTCGATGCTGCGCTCGCCGCGCACGATGGGACCGGCATCGAAATCGATGATGTCGCGCATGCGCGTGGCCAGTTCGCTGTTGCTGGCGATCTTGAGCACCGGCGTCACCGGGTTGCCGGTGGGCGTGCCGAGCCCGGTGGTGAAGACGATCAGATTGGCGCCGGAGCCGGCCAGGGCGGTGGTCGATTCCACATCGTTGCCCGGGGTGCAGAGCAGGCTCAGGCCGGGGCGACGATGCGGCTCGGTGTAGTCGAGCACGTCGACCACCGGGCCATCGCCGCCTTTCTTGGCCGCGCCGGCGGATTTCATCGCGTCGGTGATCAGGCCATCGCGAATGTTGCCGGGCGAGGGATTCATGGAGAAATCGGCCCCCACGGCGGCGGCGTGGCGCTGGTAAGCCTGCATCAGATCGCGGAAGCGTCCGGCGACATCTGCGTCGGTACAGCGGGCGACCAGCTCGTGCTCGACTCCGCAGAGCTCCGGGAACTCAGCGAGAATGCCGCTACCGCCCAGCGCGACCAGGCGATCGACCACGCCGCCCACCAGCGGATTGGCGGAGATGCCGGAGAAACCGTCGGAGCCTCCGCACTCGACGCCGAGGGTGAGCTTGGCCAGCGGTGCCGGTTGACGCGGGATTCGGTCGGCGGCCGCCAGACCGTCGAAGATCGACTGCAGCGCATTGCGAATCAGCGCCTCCTCGCTCGGTGAAGACTGCTGGTCGAAATAGTCCACCGTTCGCAGCTGCTGCGGGTCGCGCGCGGCCACCGCCGCCTTGAGCATCTGAATCTGCGCCTTCTGGCAGCCAAGGCTCAGCACCGTCGCACCGGCCACGTTGGAGTGACAGATGTAGCCGGCGAGCAGCTGGCACAGTGCCTCGGCATCGTCGTCGGTGCCGCCGCAGCCCAGGGTGTGGGTCAGAAAGCGCACGCCGTCGACGTTGGGGAAGCGTGTTGGCGCGGCGGCGGCGAGCGGATCGCTCGCGTCGCGCTGCTCAGTATCTCCGAGACCGTCCAGCATCTGCCGCGCCATGCGCTTGTAGTCACGATAAGGGTCATCGCCCAGCGCATCGGCGACGCACTGGCGCAGCACCTCGATATTGCGGTTTTCGCAGAACACCAGCGGAATCACCAGCCAGAGGTTGGCGGTGCCGACGCTGCCGTCGGGTCGATGGAAGCCGTCGAACGTGGTGCCCTGGAAGCGGGTCACGTCCGGCGGTGTCCAGGGCTTGCTGCCGGGCTGGACGTCGTCGCTTTCGGTAGCATGGGCGACATTGTCGACGCTGATGACGCCGCCGACGGGAATGGCGCGTGTCGCCTTGCCGACGGTGACGCCGTACATGGTGACGATCTCCCCCGGCGACAGCGCCTCGAGCGTGAACTTGTGCTTGTGGCGAACGTTGTCGGCCAACGCGATCTCGCGATCGTCGACGACCACCTGGCGACCGGCGGGCAGGTCGGTCAGCGCCACCGCCACGTTGTCGTGCGGGTGGATGCGCAGGGTGATGCGAGCCGGGCTATCGGTGCCGATGGTGGCGCTCATGACTGGCCCTCCAGCGCGTCGGCGTGTTTCGTGCTTTCGAGCGTCACCATCGCCTTGACCACGTCGCTGCCGGGCGCGCACCACTGCGGCATCAACGCTGGCAGATCCTCGAGCCGACCCCGGTGGGTGATCAGCGGCTCGGTGAGAATGTCGCCACTGGCCATCAGCCGGGTGACGGTCTCGAAATCTTCCCGCGTGGCGTTGCGGCTGCCCAGCAGCGTCAGCTCCTTCTTGTGGAAATCCGGATCGCTGAAGGTGATGTCGGCCTTGACCACGCTGACCAGCACGTAGCGGCCGCCGTGGCCGGCGAAATCGAAGCCGCGGTTCATCGCACTGGGATTGCCGGTGGCATCGAATACCACATCGGCCAGGGCGCCGTCGTTGATCGCCTCGATCTCGGCCACCACATCGTCTTCGACGGCATGCCAGACGGCATCGGCGCCGAGTTCGTCACGACACAGCGCCAGCCGATCACGATTGGTATCGATCATCGCCACCCGCGCGCCGCGGCTCTTGGCCACCTGCAGCACGCCGATACCGATCGGCCCGGCACCCACCACCACGACCAGCTCATTCTTCTCGACCTGACCGCGACGGACGGCATGCGCGCCGATGGCCTGACATTCGACCAGCGCCAAAGCTTCCGCCGACAGACCCGGCACCGGCATGAGATGCGAAGCCGGCACGTTGAGCCACTCCGCCATGCCGCCGTCGCGATGGACGCCGATCACCTCCAACTTCTGACAGCAGTTGGTACGACCCTGACGGCACGCCCGGCATTCGCCGCAGTGCAGATAGGGAATGACGTAGACCGACTGGCCGACAAGGCCGGGATCGACATCCTCGGCAGTGGCCGCCACCTCGCCGCTTAGCTCATGACCCAGCACGCGCGGGTAGACGAAGTAGGGCTGATTACCGCCGAAGGCGTGAATGTCGGTACCGCAGATACCGATGCGGCGGATCGCCACCAGCGCCTCACCGGGCGCGCAATCGGGCACCGGCCGGTCGATGACGGCCATCTCGTTCGGTTTCGAACAGACGACGACTTGCATGAAAGCGCTCCAGTATGGCGATATCGAAAATTGACTATAGGCCCAATGGTCAGGCCAATTATGTTGTACCACCCCCTTCCGACACGGTCGGCAGCGGGTGGCGTCCTGCGTGTCAGCTCTCGACGCAGCGCTGCTGCTGTTCGCCGAGCCCTTCGATTCCCAGACGCATGGTCTGACCCGGCTTGAGGAAGACTTTCGGGTTCTGGCCCATACCGACGCCCGGCGGGGTGCCGGTGGAGATCACGTCGCCGGGCTGCAGGCTCATGAAGCGGCTGAGATAGGCGACCAGGTGCGGGACCTGGAACACCATGGTCTGGGTCGAGCCGTTCTGATAGCGCTTGCCGTCGACCTCGAGCCACATGTCCAGATTCTGCGGATCGTCGATCTCATCGCGGGTGACAAACCACGGGCCGAGCGGGCCGAAAGTGTCGCAGCCCTTGCCCTTGTCCCAGGTGCCGGAACGTTCGAGCTGATACTCGCGCTCGGAAACATCGTTGACGACGCAAAAGCCGGCGACGTGGCTCATGGCGTCGGCTTCTTCGATGTAGCGGCCGCCCTTGCCGATGACCACGCCGAGTTCCACTTCCCAGTCGGTCTTCTGGGAGCCGCGGGGGATCTCGACGTCGTCGTTGGGGCCGCAGATGGCGCTGGTCCACTTGTTGAAGATCACCGGCTCGGCGGGCACTTCGGCGCCGGTTTCCGCGGCGTGATCGGAATAATTGAGCCCGATGCAGATGAACTTGCCGACGCGGCCGACGCAGGGGCCGAGGCGCGCCCCTGCTGCCACTTCAGGAAGACTGTCGATGTCGATCGTGGTCAACTGGGCCAGGCCCGCATCGGAGAGCACGTCGCCAGCGATATCGTCGATCTTGCCGGACAGATCGCGGACGGTGCCATTGGCATCGACGATACCGGGCTTTTCCTGACCCTTGGGGCCGTGGCGTAGCAGTTTCATGCGTTTTCCTTTTCTGTATGCATTAGCGAATAGACTCTAGTTGGGAGCTACGAGCTACGAGCTACGAGCTACGAGCTACGAGCTACGAGCTACGAGCTAGGAACTACGAGAACTCAAGAGATCAATTGGACCAGCCCCCATCGATCATCTGCACCGTGCCGGTAATGAACGAGGCTTCGTCGCTGGCCAGATGTGTCGCCAACGCGGCAATCTCCTCGACCTTGCCCAGCCGACCCATGGGCTGACGGGCGATGAATTCGGCAAAGACTTCATCCGTGGTGCGGCCCTGCTGGCGCGCCTGCTCGGCGACGCGCTCGCGCAGGGAGGGGGAGTCGACCGTGCCCGGGCAAATCGCGTTACAGCGAATACCCCGGGTCATGTAATCGGCGGCGACGGATTTTGTCAGCCCGACCACGGCCGCCTTGGTGGTGCCGTAGGCGAAGCGATTGACCACGCCCTTGGCGCTGGAAGCGAGCGACGCCATGTTGATGATGCTGCCGCCGCCGTTGTCCAGCATCGCCGGCAGCGCCGCGCGAATGGTGTAGAACATCGAGTCGACGTTGAGCCGTTGGGCGAAGGCCCATTGGTCATCGTCGCACTCAAGGATCGAACCGCTCGGCACCGTGCCAGCGCAGTTGAACAGGATGTCCAGCGGCGGCAGCGACTCGATCAGCGTGCGCACGGCCTCGGCATCGGTGACATCGAGGGCGTGGCACTGAGCGTCTTCCAGCCCCTCGAGCTTGGCCGCATCGATATCGGTGGCAATGACTCGAGCCCCCTCGGCCAAGAATCGCTCGACGGTGGCACGGCCGATGCCCTGACCGGCGGCGGTGATCAAAGCGGTTTTGTTGGCGAGTCGCATGACCGATGGCTCCTGAAAGCGGTTTTGATCTGCACTTTTCTGCTTCTGGGCTTTTTGCTTCTCAGCACAGGTTTGGTTCTAATGTCTAAAGGCCTGACCTTTGATCCAAGTATTATCCTTTGTGGAAACGGCTCGCAAATCGCCAAACGTCTAATAGCCCCGGCCAGGCCGGTGAAAACGTTCGAATTTGCGACCAATGTCTAACTCGTCCTGCTCATGAAACCGGGAGATCGATGGATGCCGATCCAGACTATTCGCGCGCAGCGGCTCTATCGACAGATTGCCGATCAGCTATTGGTATTGATTCAACAGGGTGAGTTCCCGCCCGGCAGCCTGCTACCGCCGGAACGGGATCTGGCCCAGCAGCTTGGCGTCAGCCGGGCATCGGTGCGCGAGGCGCTGATCGCGCTGGAGGTAGTGGGGCAGGTCGAGGTTCGCGTCGGCCATGGCGTGCTGGTGCTGGAGCGTTCGGGCGAGGTCGAGTCGTCAGTGATGAGTGCGGCACGGCGCCTGGAGGGGTGGGCGCTGGACCCGGAGTTCGCCAGCGAGATCGAGCTGGATCTGGATCAGGAAATCCCGCCGTTCTCACTGCTGCAGGCGAGACGCTATCTGGAACCCGAAACCGCGGCGCTGGCGGCGATCAACGCCAGCGAGGACGATCTCGCGGCGATGCGTGCCGCCTACGCGCGCAACGTCGAGGACAACCGCCACGGCGGTCGCAACCAGGCGGGCGACCGGTTGCTGCATATTCGGATTGCCGAGGCTTCGGGCAATGCCGCTTATGCCATGACCATCAAGCATCTGCTCGGTCACCAGTACGGCAAGATGTTTCGTCGTCTGCAGGAGCTGTTCATGGAGACCGACATGCCGCGTCAGTCACAGAACGATCATCAACGTATTCTCGACGCGATCGAAAATCGCGATCCCGACGCGGCAAGACAAGCGATGGAAGTTCACATGGACCACGTGCTGAAAGTGTTCTTCGATGCGTGACTGCTGGTGGCGGGAAAAACCCGGGATCTACGCCACCATAGGCCAGCCGCCCTGGCGGATTACCGGGCAGCCCGCGACGTCGCGATTGTACAAGTAGAGCCAGGCGGGGCCGAACGCGGTGTCGTGAACGGCGCGATCGTAGTCGCCGGATTTCGGGCGGCGTACTCGATAGTCTTCCAGCCGGTCCAGTCCCTTCAGGCAGACCGCGTCGACGCGGAAGACTTCGATCTCGATGCCCCGTGACGGTTCGGCCTTGGCGCCTGGATAAGGGCCGATATCGTAGAGCGTCGCGGTGGTGATGACATCGCTACCGACGAACTCGGCGCCATCGAGCCAGTGATGATTGCGCAAGCCGCGCTTCAAGGTCCCGTAGACGGCAACCAGTGCGGTGCGGCGAACGGCGAGGGCGGGCGTGAGCATGAATCAGGGTCTCCGTTGGTCGATGAAAACGAGAGGCGGCAGCACTTATCTCGACAGCCGTTCGCCCAGTCGCTGCATGAATCGGTCGCCGGCCTCGAGCTGGCTGATCTCAATGTACTCGTTCGGCTGATGGGCCTGTTCGATACTGCCAGGGCCGCAGACGAGGGTCGGCAGGCCGACGCGCTGGAACTGGCCGCCTTCGGTCGCGTAGGCGACGCCGCCGGTCTCTAGGTTCGGGTCACCGAGGCATTCACGACACAGTTCGACGGCTGCGGCGTTGTCCCGATCGGCCAGCGCCGGCACGGTGTCGACCATTTGCTCGGTGACGATGCGAATCTCCGGCGCGCGCTGCTGGAGTTCGGCCTCGAGTGCTCTGGCGTAGCGCTCGAAACGCGCGAAGACGACGTCGAAGCCGTCGCTGGGCAGATGACGGATCTCCCAGTCGAACTGGCAGTGGCGCGCCATGATATTGATCGCGGTGCCGCCTTCGATCAGACCCACGTGCAGGCTCGAATGCTGGACGTTGAAGACGGATTCCAGGGCACCTTCGTCGACCAGTTCCTGCATGATCGCTTCGATCTGAGTCACCAGTCTCGCGGCGACGTGGATCGCCGATACGCCCTGGTTGATCTGGCTCGAATGCGACTCCTTGCCGGTCACCGTGGTGCGCATCGTGGTGATCCCTTTCTGCGCTACCACCGGCTGCATCGAGGTTGGCTCGCCGATGATGACCGCGCCGGGCAGCGGCTCGTCCGCCATCAGCCGTTCGATCATCGAAGGCGCGCCGAGGCAGCCGATCTCCTCGTCGAACGAGAACGCCAGATAGATTGGCCGCTTCAGATCCAGCGCCTGCCAGGCGGGTACTTGCGCCAGGGCACAGGCGAGGAACCCCTTCATGTCGCAGCTGCCGCGACCATACAGACGACCGTCGCCCTTGTCCGTGAGGGTGAACGGATCGCTGCTCCAGGGCTGGCCGTCCACCGGGACCACGTCGGTATGACCGGAAAGCACCACACCGCCTTCGACCGCCGGCCCGATGCGGGCCAATAGATTCGCTTTGCTGCCATCGGCGTTGCTGATGCGCTGTGACGCGACTTGGTGAGACGCGAGGTAGCGCTCGACGAAGTCGATCAGCTCGAGGTTCGAATGGCGGGAGACGGTATCGAAGCCGATCAGGCTCGTCAGCAGGTCGCGGGAAGTCGTCATCACTGGCTCCGATCCACCAACGTGGACCACTTTTGGGTGGGTGTGCCGACAGAATAGCGGCTAATCCTGTCTGCCAACAATCGGCTGAACCGACGGGCGTGGCGGGTGGAGTAGTGATCCCATGCTCGGAAAGCGTTCGATATCTTCGCGGGTTCCGGCGCAAAAAATGCAGTGGCCCGGTGATGGCATCGCCTCATCGCGCGGGCTAGCCTGAGAGGCGGTTCGTCGTAAAAACCCGATCTCTTCAGGAGAACTCCTATGAGCAAAGTGCTGGTGTTGTACTACTCGAGCTACGGCCACATCGAGACCATGGCCAAGGCTGTCGCGCAGGGCGCCGAAGGTGTCAGCGGTACACAGGTCGACATCCGTCGCGTGCCTGAATTGGTGCCGGAAGAGGTGGCGGTGAAATCCGGCTACAAGGTCGATCAGGAGGCGGCGCTGATCGAAGGGCCCGATGCCCTGGCACAATACGACGCCATCATTGTCGGCACCCCGACCCGTTTCGGAAACATGACTTCCCAGATGCGCAACTTCTGGGACATGACTGGCGGCCCCTGGGCGCAGGGTAAGCTGATCGGCAAGATCGGCAGCGCGTTTGCCTCGACGGCGACCCAGCACGGCGGCCAGGAAACCACGTTGACCTCGATTCACACCACGCTGATGCATCACGGCATGGTGATCGTCGGCGTGCCCTACAGTTGCCCTGAACTTTCCAACATGAACGAGATCACCGGCGGCACGCCCTACGGCGCGACGACGCTGGCCAACGCCGACGGCAGTCGTACCCCGAGCGAGAATGAACTGACGATCGCTCGGTTCCAGGGCAAACACGTGGCCGAAATCGCCGCGAAGATGGCGGGATGAGGAGATAGAGTCCAGGGTTCCCAGCGTGACTGTCGCCGTTCGAAGTGCTGTTCCCTAGAGAAGGTATGGGAAGACGGCTCAGGAAGGGTATAGAGAGAACCTCGAGAACGGGCTAGGAGACAGCGTCCCAAAAAGAAGGCCCGCGCCATCCGGCGCGGGCCTTGCTCGTTGCAAGCTACGTGACGCTTAGATCACGGCGTATTGGCCGCTCACTCGTACGCCATATCTTCGAGTTCCTTGCCGTTGGTCTCGCGCACGAAGCGAGCGACGAAGATGACCGAGAGCAGGGCGCAGATCGCGTAGAAGCCATACGCGCCGGTGAGGCCGATCGACGCCAGCATGATCGGAAAGGTCATGGTGATGGCGAAGTTGGCGACCCACTGGAACAGCCCGGCAACAGCCAGTCCCGACCCGCGCACCTGGTTGGGGTACATCTCCCCGAGCATGACCCACATTACCGGGCCCCAGGAGACGTTGAAGAAGAAGACGTAGGCATTGGCCGCCAGCAGGGCGAGGATGCCGTTGCCCGAGGAGAGTGCCAGGCTGCCGTTGACGATCTCTGCGGTAGAGAATGCGTAGACCAGAATTGCCAGGGTGACCGTCATGCCCACCGAGCCGGCCCACAGCAGCGGCTTGCGACCGATACGATCGATCAGGCCGATCGTGACCAGGCAGGCCGCGATGCTGACCGCGCCGCTGATGACGTTGATCATCAGGGCATCGCTTTCGGAGAAACCGACCGCCTGCCACAGTACCGCACCGTAGTAGAACACCACGTTGATCCCGACCAGCTGCTGGAACACCGCCAGGCCGATGCCGATCCAGACCAGTTTCAGCAGCTTGCCGGTAGCGGGGTTGATCAGGTCCGACAGGCGCGGTTTATGACGGTTGGAAAGCGAGGCGTGAATGTCTGCCAGGCGCTTTTCGGTTCCGGCTTCGTCGTAGACGAGGCGAAGAACGCGTTTGGCCTTGTCGTCATGTCCGGCACTGACCAGAAAGCGCGGGCTTTCCGGGATGAACATCAGCGCGATCAGGAAGATGCCGGCCGGAATCAGTTCCATCCAGAACATGCAGCGCCAGGCTTCAAAACCGAACCACAGCTCGGCGGTGGAGCCGCCGGCGATATTGGCCAGGGCGTAGTTGTTGAGAAACGAGAAGAACAGTCCGCCGATGATCGCGACTTGCTGAATGGTCGCCAATCGGCCGCGCAGGTGCGAGGGGGCGATTTCACTGATGTAGGCCGGCGACATGACGCTGGCCGCACCCACTGCCAGACCGCCCAGTATCCGATAGATCACGAACTCGAACGATCCCCCGGCGATGCCTGAGCCCCAGGCGCTGATGATGAAGAACACGGCAGCGACCAGCAGCAGCGTACGGCGGCCGAATTTATCCGCCAGTCGGCCGGCGAAGAAGGCGCCGACGGCGCAGCCCAGCAGCATCGAGGCGACGTTGAAACCGGTGCCGACACTTTCCGACTGGAAAGCCTGCTGAAGGCCGTCGACGGTGCCGTTGATGACACCGCTATCGAAACCGAACAGGAAGCCGCCAATGGCGGCCACGCAGCAGATAAGTAGAACCACGACAGGATTTTGTGAAGTGCTTGATGTTGGCATTGTTGAACTCCAATGGTCTCTCGATGAGGGTTCCGAGGCAGCTTGCGATCAGAGCCAGCCGGCATCGACCCAATAGTTGTGAGCGGTACAGGCGGCCGCGGCGTCCGAGGAGAGGAAGAGCACCATGGAGGCCACGTGATGAGGATGGATACGGACCTTGAGCTTCTGTTCGGCGACGATCTGCTCTTCATCCTCGGGGCTGTACCAGCGCGACTGGCGTGGCGTCTTGACATTGCCGGGAATCACGCAGTTGACGCGGATGCCGTCGCTGCCAAGCTCGCTCGCCAACGCTCGCGTCAGCCCCTCGATGCCGGCCTTGGCAGTCTCGTAGAGCACCAGGCCGGGCTGCCCGAGATGCCAGCTGATCGAGCCCAGATTGATGATGACGCCCTCACCTCGACGGCGCATGGCAGGCGCCACTTCGCGAGCAGCCAGCACCAGATGGCGCAGATTGACCGCCATCCGATTTTCCCAATACTCGGGGGTAATATCCTCGAGGCGGTGGCGGTCGTCGTTTGCCGCGTTGTTGACCAGGATGTCGACATCGCCGATGGCGGTGAGCGTCGCGATCAGCGCCCCGGCATCGGTCAGGTCGCATTGATGGAAATGGACATTGCTCCCGAGCTCCTCGGCCAGCGCCTGGGCGTCATCGATAATATCGATGAAGTGGATCTCGGCGCCCTGCTCGGCGAAGGCACGTACCAGGCCCTCGCCGATGCCGGAACCGCCGCCGGTGATGACCACGCGCTTGCTTTCGAGACCGGGATAGATGGCTGACGGCATGAAGGCTCCTGAAGGTTAGTAAAACCTATTAACTAAGTTGAGGGCGATCATGCGCGCATGTGGTGCCGGCTGCCATTGACCATTGGTGTTAAGACCATTGTCTTTGAGACTAATGGATCTAAGACTTAAGGCTCATGATGGTGGTGCTTCTCGGTCGATCTCAGCGGGCTTTGGTATAGTCGCTGTATCCACCGCCACCCGACGCTGTCCTCTTTCCCATGCCCAACTCCTTCACCCCGCAAACTGCCGGTGATCTCAACTATCTGAAGAGCCTCAATCGCAGCACGATTCTGAGCACCGTGCGGCGCAGCCCGGGCTTGTCTCGGGCCGATATCGCGCTCGAGACAGGCCTGACCAAGGCGACGGTAGGCAGTGTGGTGCAAACGCTGGTCGAACGAGGCTGGCTACGCGAGGGAGAGTTGCACGCGCGCGGCGGTGGCCGGCCGGGGCGCGCGCTCTATCTGGATGGAGAGCGCCACTACATGCTGGGTGCCGAAGTCGGGGTCAAGGGGCTGCGGCTAGTTGCCTGCAATCTCGTCGGGGAGATTCTGGCAAGCAGCCATCAGGAAGCGCCGCCCGCCGATCCTGTTTCCACCGCGACGCGTCTGGCGAAACTGCTGAATCAGCTACGCGAAGCGCCCGCCATCGCGGGGCGGCGCTGTCTGGGGTTGGGCGTCGCGGTGCCCGGCCCCGTCTCTCCCACCGCGCCGATCCTCAGCCTGGCGCCCAATCTGGGCTGGATCGACGTCGATTTTCTGGCGCTGCTGCGGGAAGAGCCGGATCTACCGGACGGGGTCTGGCTACTGGACAACGAGGCCAACGCGGCGGCGTTCGGCGAGTTCTATTTTTTCGAGGGCATGCCGCCCGAGTCGCTCGCCTACATCAGCGCCGATATCGGTATCGGCTGCGGCGTGGTCAGCGGTGAACATTTCCCCGTAGTGCCACGCGGCTATCAAGGCCTGGTCGGTGAGATCGGCCATACCGTGATTCAGCCGGGCGGGGCGCTTTGCCATTGCGGCAACCGCGGCTGTGCCGAAACCCTGGTCAGCGGTTGGGCGCTGCGCGAGTCGCTGGGACTCGATATCGATGACAGCCTCAGCGCCTCGGTACAGGCCCGGGCCGGTGAGGCGGACGTGCAAGCCTTGATTCAGCGCGCCGGAGAAGCGCTGGGGCTGCTGATGCTCAATCTGCATCACACGCTCAACCCGTCGATGCTGATTCTGGGCGGGTCGTTGATGTGGCTGAAAGGGCCTCTGATCGAGCCGGCCCTGGCCTACTTCGAGGCCCATCAAAACGATCTGCTCAGGCAGTCGCAATCCGTTCCGATCAAGATCATCGAAGACAGCACGTTCACCGCCGCCAGAGGTGCCGCCGCTCAGGTCATGGCCCGGGCGGCGATCGAGGTGTGACTCATGGCGTCGACTTCGCGCGCGCAGCTTGCGGGCGATAGCCGGCCGTCAACGGCGCTGAATCACCAGCCGGCTGGCCCCGTTGCCGCTGGGTTCGACCCGAATCTGTAGCGGAATCCGCTCGTGCATCTCCTGGACGTGAGAGATTACCCCCACGCGGCGCCCCTGGGCCTGCAGGCCGTCGAGCGCGTCCATCGCCAACGCCAGCGATTCGGGGTCGAGACTGCCGAATCCTTCATCGATGAACAGCGATTCGATCGCCAGCTGGTGAGACGCCATCGACGCCAGCCCCAGCGCCAACGCCAGCGACACCAGAAAGGTTTCGCCGCCGGAGAGCGAGTGGACCGAGCGGCGCTCGTCGGCCATGTCGCCATCGATCACCAGAATGCCGAGCTCGCTGCCGCCACGTATCAATCGGTAGCGTGGCGTCAGCGCGCGCAGATGCTGATTGGCGTGGGTCAGTAGATGGTCGAGGTTGTAGGCCTGGGCGATGCGCCGGAAACGTTTGCCATCGGCACTGCCGATCAGGCCGTTCAGGCGTTCCCAGCGATTGACTTCGTGCTGGGCCGATTCGCGCTCCTGGGCGCCATCGCGCTGCGCCTGACGACGACGGTCGTCTTCACGAAGCTGATGCTGGGCGGCGTCGCGGGTTTCCTGACGCTCGTCTCGCTGGCGGGTCAGGGCTTCAGCGGTCTCGCGCTGATGGGTCAATCGTGCCGCCAGTTCGCGGGTAGCCGCGTCATCGAGCAACTGGTTTTCGTCTCGGGTCGGAAGGAGCGCGCGGCGCTGCTCGCGTAGCGCCTGCTGACGTTCCTCGCGCTTGACGGTGACGGCGGCGAGGTCGCGCTCGGATTGCGCGCTGCGCTCCCGGCGGCGGCGGTGATCCGCCTCGCTGACCGCCAGCAGGGTGTCGATCGTGTCGTCGTCCAGCGCCGGACGCTCGCGGCGCCAGGCTTGCCAGTCGCCGTCGAGCTCGTCGAATTCCGTCTGCGCCTCTCGCTGGCGCTGCTCGAGATCCGTCAGTCGCTGCGTCAACTGGGTCCGGGTCTGGGCCAGCGTCTGCCAGCGCGTTCGATGTTCCTCGAGCGTCGCTTCCGCCTGCTGGCGTCGCTGCTCCAGTGCCGCCTGCCAGGCCGGAACGGAGTCGTGACTGCCGAGCCGGGCTGCAAGTCGTGATCCGGTGTCGTCCACCTGCTGTTGCAACGAGGGCAGTGACGCCTCGAGCGTGTGCAGACGCTCGCGGTTCAGGGAATGGCGCTCCTCCAGCTTGCCCAGTTCGAGTGACAGGTGCTGCCATTCGGCCTCCAGCGGCTGCAGCAGACGTTCCGCCTCGTCGAGCGCGGAGAGCTGGTCGCTGGCCTGACGCCATTGCTGGTTCAGCCGTTCGCGCCGCGCCTCGAACCAGCCGCCGGCCGCCTCGCTCTGACGCAGGGTCGGGGCCGCGGCGTGAGCGTCGATGGCGCTCTCGGCCTGATCGAGCTGCTGGGACAGCGTCTCGAGCTGGCGCTCGCGTTCGAGCAGGCCCTGGCGGCAGGTGCGGTAATCGGCGCTGCACTGGTGATAGACGTGGTGGGCGTTTTCCACCTGTTCGCGCTGGTTGTCGAGCTGTTGTCGTTCCTGACCCTCGATCGCCTCGATCATGGCAGCGCCGGGGTGTGCCGGTGGCGCGTGTCGGTAGGGGTGAGCCGTCGCCCCACAGACCGGACAAGGTTCGTCGTCACTCAGGTGCTGGCGCAGCTGTTCGACGCTGTCGCTTCGCGCAGCCCGGGCGCCTTCGATCTGCTGGCGGATCAGCGTCTCTTCGGATTCCGCCGCCTTGAGCCGCTGTGCGGCCTGCTTGCCCTGAGTTTCCAGCTCCTGGAGCCGGCGGCGCTCGCTGTCGAGCTGTCGGCGCGTCTCGGTCTGCTCCTGGCGTAGCCGTTCTCCTTCACGCCAGTCCTGCTGCAGATCCTGCAGTGCCTGCAACTCACCTTGCGCCAGATCGCGCCGGCGATTCAGGGTCGAGCGCAGTTCATGGGCGCTTGGACGCTCGCCCGCCTCGCCAGCGCCTTTCAGCAGCCCTTCGAGGGTCGCCTGCTGCTCGCCAAGGCGTGTCTCGAGTGGCTGGCGTGCTTCCTGCAACTGCGTTCGGCGCTGCGCGTCGGCCTGCGTTGCCTCGGCGAGCTGGCGGTGCTCGCGCTGCTGCTGGATGAGCTGTTGGCGCTGGTGCTCGAGATCGGCGGCCAGCTGGCGGGCCTCGTCCAGTTGCGGCTGGGCTTCCCGATCGTCGAGTCGGGCTTGTTCGTGGGCTTGCCGGGCGCTAGCGAGCTGCGGCTCGAGTGCCTCGCGCTCCCGATCGCAATCCTCGGACTGGCGACGCTCCCTGGCCAGCGTCTGGCGATGCCCGGCAAGTGTACTTTCGAGCGTCTGACGGCGCTTTGCCCGCTCCCGCCAGGGTGCCAGCTCATCGAGCTGGGCGAGCTGCTCGCGTTCCCCCCGATTTTGTTGCCATTCGCGATCGGCCTGGCGCCAGCTGTCATCGGCCTGCTGCCAGGCCTGCGCCAGTTGGGACTCGCGCTCGAGTTCGATGCCCTGTGTCTGATGGCGCGATAGCTCGGTCTGGAGGTCGGCCAGCGCCTGCTCCTCGGCCTGAGCCTGTCGTTCATAGGCCGCGCGCGTCTCGGCGTCTACCGGCAACGCGTCGGCGAGCCTGACCTCGATGGCATCGAGAATGGCTTTGGCATCTCGAGCGCGGTGGTAGGCAGCTCTGGAGATTTCCGAGTAGTGCTGTGTGTCGGTCAGACGCTCCAGCAGTTCACTGCGCTCGTTGTCGTCGGCCTTGAGGAAGGCGGCGAACTCGCTCTGGGCCAGCAGCACGGCTCGGGTGAACTGGTCAAACTTGAGTCCCAGCCGCTCGGGCAGCAGCTTCTCGAACTCCCGCGTCTGTGCGGTGAGCAGCTGGTTGGCATCCAGGTCGGTCAATGACTGTTCGATCTTCTGCAGGCTGCCATCGATCTTGTTGCGGGCGCGGCGCACCGCCCAGCGTGCCCGATAGCGGCGCCCGTCGCGGCCGACGAAATCGACTTCGGCGAAGCCACTGGCGCAGCCTCGACGCAGCAAGGTGCGCGCGTCTGCGGTGGTCAAGGTGTCGTCATTGACGTCGGCGATCTGAGAGTCCCGTTTCGGTGCCTGGCGCAGGCGCGGTGTGCTGCCGTAGAGCGCCAGGCACAGGGCGTCCAGCAGGGTGCTCTTGCCGGCGCCGGTGGGGCCGGTGATGGCGAACAGACCCTGGTCGGCCAGCGGTGAGGCGGTGAAGTCGACCTCGTGATGGCCGGCCAGCGAGGCGAGGTTTTCCAGACGGATGGCGAGGATTTTCATGTCTCGCTCCCCTCATGGCGGCTTTCCGCGTCCTGGACCTGCTGCAGCAGACTGGCAAAATCCGCCATGACGTCATCCGGCGGCGCATCGCCGTAGCGCGTCTGCCAGGTGCGGGTGAAAATCTCCTGCGGGGTCAGGCTGTCGAGGTCGACGTTGGCGTCCGCATCGTCGCGCCCGCTGGCGTTGGGGTAGCGGCTGTGAATGCGCAACAGACGTAGCGGCTTGTCCGCCATCGCGGCCTCGATGCGGGCGCGCAGATCGGGGCGAGGGGCGTCGAGATCGACCCGGATCTCCAGCCACGGCCAGCGTTCACGAGGAAGATCGGCATCCGTCTCCAGTTCGCCAAGCGTCTGCTCGATCTCTTCGATACTGCCCGGGCCCACGCGTATCAGTGCCACGTGACGCGGGATCGGCAGCGTCTCGATCTCGCCCAGCGTTTCGCCGTCGAGGGTGAGTTCGACCACCTGGTGCGGATAGTGGCTCTCGCTGAAATCGAGCGGCAGCGGCGAGCCGCTGTAGCGAATGCGTGGCTCGCCGACCTGCTGGGGCCGATGCAGGTGGCCGAGCGCGACATAGGCGATCGAATCGGGAAACAGCGTCGCCGGGACCGACTCCTCGCCACCGATGACGATGGGGCGCTCGCTCGCCTCGGAGACCGCGGCACCCTGCAGATGCGCGTGACTCATCGCCACCAGCGCCTGACCCGGCTGGCGGCACGCCTCGGCCGCGGCGATCAGCTCTGCGTGGACGCGAGCGATGCCCTGGCGATAGTCATCGATCTCGCCGCCGGTCACCTCGGCGGGGCGCAGGAAGGGCAGCGCCAGACACCAGGCCTTGAGCGTGCCATCGGCGTCATGCAGCGGGATCAGCAGATGGTCGCTGTCGAGACGACCGTCGTCGAGCCAGTGCACGCGGCCCAGAGCATGGGTCTTGAGGCTCTTCATCAACGGTGCCGGCAGCTCGATACGCGAACCGCTGTCGTGGTTGCCGGCGATCATCACGATCTCCAGGTCCGGCAGGGCGGCGTGGGCGGCGACGATGAAGTCGTAGAGCAGTTCCTGGGCGCGCAGCGAAGGGTTGACCACATCGAAGATATCGCCGGCGATCAGCAAGGCATCGGGGCGGCGCTCGACGAGTGTCGCCAGCAGCCAGTCAAGAAAGGCGCGATGTTCGACATGGCGTTCCTGACCATGGAAAGACTGGCCCAGATGCCAGTCGGCGGTATGGATCAATTTCACGGCGCGGCGCCCTGTTGCAACGAAGAGAGAGTGAAGAGGCAAAAGCGTCGCCAAGTGTAACGTGGCGGGCGTGGGGGAAAAGACCCAATGCGCGCTTCCTTATGGCCGCGCACCGCCACGACCGCGCCTCAATATTGCCTCGGCCGTTGGAGAGACGCGCGACCTGGGACTAGTCTTTCGGACTCATGGAGACAACCGGGAGAGCCCAGGATGGCGCTACACGAATGGAATCTGACGCCCGAGGCGGCGATCGCGCTGCAGAAGCAGCTGGCGCCAGCAATCATACGCGAGGATACGCTGGGTGAGGTCGACCTGATCGCAGGCATGGATATCGGCTTCGAGGATGGCGGCGAGACGACGCGGGCGGCCCTGGTGCTGCTCGAATGGCCATCGCTCACGCTGGTCGAGCAGGTGGTGCACCGCGAGCCGACGCGGATGCCGTACGTGCCGGGCCTGCTCTCGTTTCGCGAAATTCCGGCGGCGCTGGGCGCGTTCGAGCAGCTGTCGCAGCGCCCGGATCTGATCATGGTCGACGGGCAAGGCATCGCGCATCCGCGTCGACTGGGAATCGCCTCCCATCTGGGGCTGTGGCTCGATCTGCCGACCATCGGCGTGGGCAAGAGCCGGCTGTGCGGGCAGTTCGGCGAGGTACCGTCGGTCAAAGGCGAATGGACGCCGCTAACCGATCGCCGACGTGAACAGGACCCGAGCGACGTTGCCGTCGACGAACGCGGCCGCGTCACCATCGGCGTCGTTCTGCGCTCGAGAGAAGGCGTCAAACCGCTGTTCGTGTCACCGGGGCATCGGATGTCCCTCGATAGCGCGGTCAATTGGGTCGTGCGCTGCCTGGGCAAGACCAAGCTGCCGGAGCCGACCCGGCTGGCGGATCGGCTGGCGTCCCGACGCGGCTCGGTCGCGACTACCGGGCAGCTATCGCTGTAGCGTTCGGTTTAGAGGATCGCCCGCCGAGCTCAGGAGTCGTCGAGGCGCTTCAGGCCGTCGAGCAGCGCCTCGTGAAATCGCTCGGGCTGCTGAATATGCGGCGAGTGACCGAGCTCGGGAAATTCGACCAGCTCGGCGTCGGGAATACGTTCAGCGGCGCGCTCGCCCAGCACATCGTAGTGGCCCAGGGTTTTCTTGACCTCATCGGAGGCGAACCCCTTGCCGATCGCCGTGTTGTCCTTTTCGCCGATCAGCAGCAGCGTCGGGACCCTGATTTCGCCAAACTCGTGAATGACCGGCTGGGTGAAGACCATGTCGGAGGTCAGCGCCTGATCCCAGGCAACGAGATCGCCACCATCCCCGGCGTACATGCCGGCCAGCATGTCGACCCAACGATCGTAGCGCGGCTCCCACTCGCCGACGTAGTAGGTCGACTGCTGATAGCGGCGAATCCCCTCGGCGTCTTTCTTCTGCTCGCTGGCGTAGGCCTCGTCGATCGGCTGATAGGGCACGCCCATGGCCTTCCAGTCTTCGAGCCCGATCGGGTTGACCAAGACCAGTTGCTCGGTCTGTTCGGGATACATCAGCGCGTAGCGGCTCGCCAGCATGCCGCCCATGGAATGGCCCATGATCGTGACGTCGTCGAGATCGAGGCTTTCGAGCAGGGCATGCGTGTTGGTCGCCAGCTGATGAAAGCTGAACTGATACGCCTCGGGCTTGCTCGACTTGCAGAAACCGATCTGATCCGGCGCGATCACGCGGTAGCCGGCCTCGTTGAGACGCTTGATGGAGTCTTCCCAGGTTGCGGCGCAGAAATTCTTGCCGTGGAGCAGCACGATGGTATGGCCATTGGGCTCGTCGGCAGGGACGTCCAGATATGCCATCTGCATCTTTTGACGCTGGGAGGTAAAGCGAAAGCGTTCCACCGGGTATGGATAGTCGAAGCCTTCCAGTTCGGCGCCGTAGCGCGGCGTTGTCTTGCGATCTGGCTCGGCAGCGTCGGCTTCCTGGGCCTCGGCACTCACCGGTGCGCCAGCCAGCGTGGTGCCCAGGGCGAGGCTCAAGGCCGGTAGCCAACGGCGGTAGTGAGAGGCCGGGGTCGCTGACATCGCTTGCATGCGTCGCTCCTGATGGGGCTGAGTGGGGAAAGTGCTGAGTGGGAGAGTGCTGAGTGAGAAAGTGCTGAATGAGAAAGTGCGCTGATACGGTTTTAGACGACGGCCTCGCCGATAGTTCAGACGATATCCAGCGATACCGGCTCCTTGGGTGCCGGAAAGGCGTCATCGAGCTGGGTGAGGTCCTCGCTGTCGAGTTCGATTTCGAGCGCCTTCGCATTGGCCTCGACGTGGGCGAGATTCGACGCCTTGGGAATCGCAATGACCCCACGCATGCCGTCCTGACTCACGCAGGTGGGGCGAATCACCCAGGCCAGCAGGATCTGCGCGGCGCTGGCACCGTGTTTGTCGGCGATCTCGTTGACCACGCTCGACGAAAGCAGTTTGGATCGCAGCCGGCCGCCCTGGGCCAGCGGGCAGTACGCCATCACGGGAATGTGGTGGTCCTGCATCCACGGGATGATGTCGACTTCGACACCGCGGGAGCCGAGATGGTAGAGCACCTGGTCGGTTGCGCATTCGGTGGCGGCAGGAATGGCGTCCAGGGCCCTGAGATTGTCGGCATCGAAATTGGAGACGCCGAAGCGTCGGATCTTGCCCTGATCACGTAACCGCTCGAAGGCCTCGAACGTCTCTTCGAGGGGTATATTGCCCGGCCAGTGCAGCAGGTAGAGATCCAGGCAATCGATCCCCAGGCGTTCGAGGCTGCGCTCGCAGGCGGCGATGGCGCTATCCCGGCCAGCATTCCAGGGATAAACCTTGGAGACGACGAAGGCGTCGTCACGGCGACCGCGTATCGCCTCGCCTACGACCCGCTCGGCACCGCCGTCGCCATACATCTCGGCGGTATCGATCAGGCTCATGCCGAGATCCAGGCCATAACGCAGGGCGTCGATCTCCTGCTGACGGGGAACGAGATCCTCTCCCATGTACCAGGTGCCCTGACCCATGGCCGGGAGGGCAAGTGACGGTGCCCCGAGGCTTTCGGGCAGGACGATATGCGGCGGCGTATCTGGCATCGGAAACTCCCGTTCCATGAAGGTGTTACTGTTATGCTGGCCGCCGCTCGCGGGTTTCGCAAATCACTTTCGCGGTAACTGCGTAACATTACTCGACTTGTGTGGCGCGTACGTTCGCTTTACGTGAATCGATTTGCGATTTGTGTGAAGACGCCACCCGGGTGACCCACCGAATTCAGGAGTTCCGTCATCGAATCCTCTTCGATCAGCCTCACCCGAGCCTGGCTCGAATCCTTCGTCGTGGCCCACGATATCTGTCCTTTTGCCGGGCGCGAGATGCGCCGGGATGCCATTCGTTATGCGCTGGCCGAGTCCGCAGAACTGGAAGGGTTGCTGCACGAACTGGTGGACGAATGTCGCCGACTGGACGCGGAGCCTTCGATTGCCACCACGCTGCTGATTGCGCCCGCCGGCATGGACGATTTCGATGATTATCTGGATTGGCTCGAGCTGGCCGAGCGGCTGTTCGACGATCTGGGCTATCGCGGGATCTATCAGCTGGCGAGTTTTCATCCGGACTATGTCTTCGATGGCGTCGAGGCGACCGATGCGGCCAATGCCACCAACCGTTCGCCTTACCCGATGCTGCATATCCTGCGCGAAGCCGAGCTCGAACGAGCACTCGCAAGTCACGCCGACCCCGAGGCCATCCCCGAGCGCAACATGACGTTATTACGCGCCTCGGATTCGAAGGCCCTGGCGGCATCGCGGGAACTGCTGACGCGATCGTCCGGCAAGGCCGAGGGATAGGCTATGCTGGTCTGGAATGGCGCGCCGCGAGGCACGCCACCTCTCTAGTTCCTTTGATCTCTGAATCATTCCAGCGGGAGTAGACAATCATGCAAAGCGTGACGCGAGGCGGGGTGCCCGTCGAAGTGGGTGGTGAATTTCCCGTCGTTGGCGATACGGCGCCCGCCTTTACCCTGACCGACGCCGAACTCGGGGAGCGCTCGCTTTCCGACTTTGCCGATCAGCGCAAGGTGCTCA
The DNA here is from genome assembly GCF_003206695.1 of Salinicola halophyticus. Taxonomy (GTDB): domain Bacteria; phylum Pseudomonadota; class Gammaproteobacteria; order Pseudomonadales; family Halomonadaceae; genus Salinicola; species Salinicola halophyticus. The sequence continues at coordinate 730,998 of NZ_PZJN01000006.1, forward strand.
ATATCATTCCCAGCGTCGACACCAAGACCTGCGCGATGTCCACGCGCAAGTTCAACGAGTATGCCAGCGGCCTCGACAATACCGCGGTGCTGATCGTGTCGGCGGATCTCCCTTTCGCCCAGAGCCGTTTCTGCGGCGCCGAGGGTCTGGACCGCGTGATCACGCTGTCGTGCTTTCGTCATCCCGAGTTTCGTCAACGCTACGGCGTCGCCTTGCAGAGCGGCGTCATGGCCGGGCTCTGCGCGCGGGCGGTCATCGTGATCGACGAGCAGGACAAGATCTTGCATGCCGAACTGGTCAGCGAGATCAAGAACGAGCCTGACTACGACTCCGCGTTGGCAGCACTCAAGGCCTAAAACAGGATTTCCATTTCGAATCGGCTTGTTGGAGAGCGATTGGGATGACGTCTGGCGCAGGTGGTCTACACTGACTGCCACTCCATCCGCTGTGATGGCAGTAGCCTCGAACGGTTACATCGAACCAGAAGGAGTTGATGATGACGATCAAGAAATCCGGATCCGCCGAATGGAAAGGTAGTCTCAAGAAAGGCAAGGGTGTCGTATCCACCGAGAGCGGCGCGCTCAAGCAAAACCCCTACGGTTTCAATACCCGTTTCGAGGGCGAGCCGGGCACCAACCCGGAAGAGCTGATAGCGTCCGCGCACGCCAGCTGCTTTTCGATGGCGCTGTCCATGATGCTGGGTGAAGAGGGCATCGAGCCGGAGAGCATCAAGACCGACGCGACGGTGATCATGGAGCAGGACGACAGCGGCTTCACCATTACCGAAGTCCAGCTCAAGACGGTAGCCAAGATCCCCGGCGCCGATCAGTCGACCTTCGACAGCGCCGCGCAGAAGGCCAAGGAAGGCTGCCCGATCTCCAAGCTGCTGAACGCCAAGATTTCGCTGGATGCCAAGCTGGAAAGCTGAACATCCGTCGATGATGAAAAACCGGCCCTCGGAGGCCGGTTTTTTTATGTCTGGGTATTAGGCGTTCTGTCGCGGGGCTAGGAGCACCAGCCGCCCTTGTGGTGCGATCCAGTTCCGCCGTGAGGATGCTGGCCTTTGGGACATGCATGGACGGTCAATACGCCCAGCGCGGAGACGAGGAGCAACAGGATGAGCAAGGGTTTCATGACCTGGGCCTGTGATTGGAGCGGACGAAAGAGACTCTAGCGCAAGCCTCTTTGTATCGGTATCTGGATCTTGCGCGGAAGCCAACCAAGGACCCGTCGGCCACACTGACGGAACTTATAAAGTCTGATAATGTCATGACCCCTTCGTGCGGCGGATGACACCCTCTGTCGAGCTTCCGTGAAGCACGTTGGCTACTGGACACGTACGTTTCAACGCCTCAGAAAAAAGAACACGGCCATGGCTAACGCACCCCAATACGATGCGGCTCCGTCGCGTCCGCTGTCACGCGGTGACATCAAGATCCTGTCGCTCTCCGCCCTGGGCGGCGCGCTGGAATTCTACGATTTCATCATTTTCGTCTATTTCGCCACGGTCATCGGGCATCTGTTCTTTCCACCGGACATGCCGGAGTGGCTGCGGATGATCCAGACCTACGGCATATTCGCCGCCGGTTATCTGGCCCGCCCGCTGGGCGGCATCATCATGGCGCACTTCGGTGATCTGCTGGGTCGCAAGCGCATGTTCACGCTGTCGATCTTCCTGATGTCGGTGCCGACGCTGCTGATCGGCTGCCTGCCCACCTACGAAACCATCGGCTATCTGGCACCGCTGCTGCTGGTGTTGATGCGCATCCTGCAGGGCGCGGCGGTGGGCGGCGAAGTCCCGGGCGCCTGGGTCTTCGTCACCGAGCACGTCTCGCGCAAGGACGTGGGTCTCGCCTGCGGCACGCTGGCCTCGGGCCTGGTCGCCGGCATCCTGATCGGCTCGATCATCTCGGCGTTTCTGAAGTCCTACTACACCCCCGAAGAGATGAGCGCCTACGGCTGGCGCGTGCCGTTCCTGATCGGCGGTGTATTCGGATTCCTGGCGGTCTATCTGCGTCGTTACCTGGAAGAGACCCCGGTGTTCGCCGAGATGCGCGCCAAGAAAGCGCTTTCCGACGGGCTGCCGGTCAAACGTGTGCTGAGTCGGCATCTGGACAGCGTGGTGCTGTCGATGGCGGTGACCTGGATTCTCACCGGTGCGGTGGTAGTGGTCGTGCTGATGACGCCGAGCCTGCTGCAGTCGGTCTACGGTATCGATGCCTCGCTGGCCAACGTCTGGGCGATCGTCTGCGTGATCATCGGCTGCGTGGTGTCGGGGTGGTGCTGCGATCGCATCGGCAGCGGTATCACGATCATTCTGTGGAGCCTGCTGCTGGGAATCACCTACTGGGTCATGATGCACACCGTGCCGACCCATCCCGACCAGCTGATGCTGCTCTACTGCCTGGCCGGCTTCGGCGTGGGTATCGTCGGCGTCGTGCCGACCATCGCGGTCAAGTCGTTTCCCGCAGCGGTGCGTTTTTCGGGCCTGTCGTTCTCCTACAACGTGGCCTATGCGATCTTCGGCGGGTTCACGCCGGTGGTGGTCTCGACGCTGATGGCGAGCCATCCCGCGGCCCCGGCGTACTATATCGCCGCGTTGTCGGCGCTCGGCGTCGTCATCGGGATCTTCCTGCTGCGCGCGCCGAACGGACAGCGTCTGGCCTTGATGCAACAATGAGCCGCGTCTCGAGTTACGAACCGCGCTGGCGGGCGAGTTCCGATCTCGGCAGTTCCGCTATGGAATGATCGCGACGGCACCTTTGGGTGCCGTCCTTTTTGGAAGATCACTATGTCTCACGACCCCACCTCGTCCGAGTCGTCGCGTCCGCTCTCCCGTGGCGACGTCAAGACGCTGTCGCTGTCCGCCCTCGGCGGCGCGCTGGAATTCTACGACTTCATCATCTTCGTCTACTTCGCCACGGTCATCGGGCAGCTGTTCTTCCCGTCGGACATGCCGGAGTGGCTGCGCCAGATCCAGACGTTCGGCATCTTCGCCGCCGGCTACCTGGTGCGGCCGCTGGGTGGCATCGTGATGGCGCACTTCGGCGACCTGCTGGGGCGCAAGCGCATGTTCACGCTGTCGATCCTGCTGATGGCGCTGCCCACGTTGGCGATCGGCTGTCTGCCCACCTACGAGTCGATCGGCTATCTGGCACCGCTGTTGCTCGTGCTGCTGCGCATGCTGCAGGGCGCTGCCGTGGGCGGCGAGGTACCCGGCGCCTGGGTGTTCGTCACCGAGCATGTCCAGCGCCGTCATGTCGGCTTGGCCTGCGGTACGCTATCGGCCGGGCTGGCAGCGGGAATTCTGATCGGCTCGCTGGTGGCGGCGGTGATGAAATCGCACTTCTCTGCGCCAGAACTGGCGAGCGGCGCCTGGCGCATACCGTTTCTGCTCGGTGGCGCGTTCGGACTCATCGCGGTCTACCTGCGCCGCTGGCTGAGTGAGACGCCGGTCTTCGCCGAAATGCGCGAACGCCGCGCCCTGGCGGCCGAACTGCCGGTCAAGAAAGTTCTCCGCGATCACTTGGGCGGGGTACTGCTGGCCATGGCGGTGAGCTGGATTCTGACCGCAGCCATCGTCGTCGTCATGCTGATGACGCCGCCGCTGCTGGCGGCGCAGTACGCCGGGCTCGACGCCTCGCTCGCCAACGTGGTGGCGATTCTGTGTCTAATAGTCGGCTGCGTGGTCGCCGGCTGGTGCGCCGATCGTTTCGGTAGCGGGGCGACGCTGGTGGGGTGGAGTGCGCTGCTGGGGTCGAGCTATTGGCTGATGATGAGCGTGGTCGGCCAGCGCCCGGAGCAGTTGATGCCGCTCTACGCGCTGGCCGGTTTCTCGGTGGGTATCACCGGGGCGATACCGGCGATTGCGGTCAAGGCCTTCCCCGCGGCAGTGCGTTTCAGCGGGCTCTCGTTCTCCTACAACGTCGCCTACGCACTCTTCGGTGGTTTCACGCCAATCATCGTCACTACGCTGATGCGCTGGTATCCCATGTCGCCGGCGATCTACGTCGCGGCGCTATCGGTGATGGGCATCGTCATCGGCCTGTTTCTGTTGCGCTCGCCGGCGGGAAGACGGCTGGCAGTGATGCCGTCCTAATGGCTCGGTGATAGCAACCTGGTGCGGCCAGGGATACGGCAAGGAATGCGGCGGTGCGGTCAGTCTTCATCCACCGGCCGCTGTCGCTCGCCGGTTTCAACCGGCACCTGGCGCTGCTGTCGAGCCGCCTCCACCAGCGCTCGAATCAGGCGCTGCTGGGAGCGACTGAAGAGCAGGAATTCCGGATGCCACTGCACACCGATCAGGAACGGGTGGCGTTCACTCTCGATGGCTTGAACGAGATCGTCGCGATCGTGAGCGACCACTTTCAGGCCGTCCCCCGGCCGGTCGACGGCCTGATGATGGAGGCTGTTCACGTTGCAGTAGCGGCGGTTGAGAATGTCGGCCAACTGGCTGAACGGCTCGATCTCGATTCGCTTGCGAGGCAGAACCATGCGCCGATTCTTGATGTGGCTGTAGGTCGTCTGAATATCTTCGATCAGGCTGCCGCCGCAGTGAATGTTGATGATCTGGGCGCCGCGGCAGATGCCCAGGATCGGCAGACTCGACGGCAGGTAGTGGCCGAGCAGATCGAGTTCGAGTTCATCGCGAGCCGGATCGATACGAACGTCAAGCTGCACTTCGCCACCGTAGCGCTGGGCGCCGATGTCGTCACCGCCGCCGATGACCAGGCCATCCACTGGCTGCGTCAGAGGCCGTGACGGCGAGATACGTAGTGGTTTCCCCCCCGCGCGCCAGACCGAGAGCCAGTCGCACCACCAGGCCAGAAGGCTCTTGTGGTCCGAGGTGGTGATGCCGATCACCGGGCGAGTCTGGCGCGATCTGGCTTCCGTTTCCGGACGTTTCGCTGAATTCATCAATGACGCATCCAGTGTCGAAGGGAGTCGAGCCAGCGGCTGAGCGTCGGCTGGGCGAGATGTTCGCGGTAGGCGGCGCCGCGCTCGGCCAGTCGATCGGGATCGGCGGCGAGCCGCTCGACTTCCGCCCAGCGGTTCCACTCCACGACCACGCCCCATTCCGGGTCGGATAGCGCCGCGTTGGGCAGCCGGTAATGATAGGTCGGGCGCGGCTTGACCAGCGTCTCGCGCAGCAGTTCGTTGGGGTGATCCGGCATCAGCCACGAGAACAGTGGCAGCAGATCCAGCTCACGGTTGCGCGTCGGATTGGCGAGCAGGTAGTCGTCGATCAACGTCTTCAAGGAGGGATGGTAGTCCGGTGCCAGTACCTTCCGCGTGTAGTCGCTGTGAAAGGGCTGGGTATGCGGCAGCATGTCCCGCGTCACGTCGACCACGATCTCGTCGCGTAGCCAGTCTGCCAGAATCAGATACGCGCGAAGATGGGCCAGCACGCTCTCGACCCTCGGCGAGGGGATCTCCGGATTGAGATGAAGCCCGAAACCGTAGAGCAGACTGGCATCGGTACCCTGGGCGCCATGGCTGCGTAGGGCAACGAACAGCTCATCCAGCCGTTCCAGCTCGTCCCAGGGGATCGGCGGGCAGACGATTTCGGTCGGCACCAGACCTGCCACCATGTCGCCTAGCCATTCGCGGGTGCGACTGTGCACGCTGGCACGAAGGTGTTCGCCGATCCCCGGGGGTTGACCATCGCTGGCACGAATGCGGTCGAGTATCTGCTCATCGGGGTGGACATACTTGCTGTCCAGCTCGACATGAAAATGGCCCCATGGGGTGCCGGTTACCGTTAGCCGATGGGCGCTGTGCTGCTCGACGTGACCGCCGAAGGTCATTTCGACCAGGCGCGCGGCCTGAATCGGGCCGACACCGGCAAATTCGAGTTCGACACCGACCTTGCGCGGCTGGCCGTCGGCATTGGTGGCGTGGGGTGGAGCGATAAGAGACAAAATGGGCTCCTTGCCGATCGCTGTCGCCTGGATGGCTTTCGTCTTAGTGAGCGTCGATGCGCGCCGCAAGACGGTTGAACGGCGTTGGCAGGGCAGTGGCTCAGTATCGTTAAGCCTAGCAGTCTTGCCGTGGTATGGCAGTCATCCCCAATGCGTCAGAATGACGCCACCCAGAATCAGACCGGCAGCCAGCAGGCGTTCACGGCGTAGCGGTTCCTTCAGCCAGACCACGCCGATGGCGATGGCGAAAAGAACGCTGGTTTCGCGCAGCGCGGCGACCAGCGCGATCGGGGCCTGAGTCATGGCCCAGATCGTGATGCCGTAAGCGCCGATGGAGAGCGCGCCGCCGATCAGGCCGACTCGCCAATGGCGCGTCAGTTCGGGAAGAACGCGAACCCCACGCATGGCGATCAGGACCAGCAGCATGCCGAAACCGTCGAGCAGGAACAGCCAGATCACATAGCCGATGGCATCGCCGTTGGTGCGAGCGCCGCTGCCATCGGCCAGGGTGTAGCCCGCGATGAAAGCCGAGGTCGTCAGCGCATTGATCAGCGACGCGCGTTCCAGGCGCGGCCCTTTCCCCCCGCGGAACGCCATGCACAAGATGCCCAGCACCAGCACCACGATGCCGAGATAACCGAGCCAGGAAGGGTGCTCGCTGAGCGCGAAGACACTGATCGCGGTGACCAGCAACGGCGCGCAGCCGCGGGCGATCGGGTAGATTTGGCCGAGATCGCCAACCCGGTAGGCGCGTGCCAGGAACACGTTGTAGCCGATATGCAGGACGGCCGAACCGGCAAGCCATGGCCAGGCGGCCGGTTGCGGCAGCGGCACGAAGGTCACGCCAGCGAGAGCAATGAGCGCGCAGGCGGCCTGGATCAACGAGATGCTCAGCAGCCGATCGAGGCCCACCTTGACCAGCGCGTTCCAGCTAGCATGCATGAGGGCGCCGGCGAGTACGGCGAGGAAGACGGGCGTCGTCAACGTGAATCCTTTTTTATTCGGCTTTGGCTTGTTCGGGGTTTTACTTATTCGGGGTTTTACTTATTCGCAGTTTTGTCTCGGCAGCGACGAGGCGTCGATGATAGCGCCGTCATGAGATCGTCATATCTTGCCACAGGCTCTGGATGATCGTCGCCCTGCGCCACGGTAGGATGGCACGATCGTTACCGATATCTCATCGACTCCACAACTCGGGAGAGCGGATGTTCAGCGTCCTGCACGCCAATCACCTCGAAGACCTGCACGATCTGGCCCTGGCGCTGATCAAGCGTCACCGCATGCCGCCGCTGACGCCGGAAACCTTCCTGGTGCAGTCCAACGGCATGGCGCAATGGCTGCGGCTGTCACTGGCGGAAGCGGACGGCATCGCGGCGTCGGTGGATTTCCCGCTGCCATCGAGCTTCGTCTGGCGGGCCTACCGTGCGGTGCTCGAGCAGGCCGGGCCGGAAAACGAGCGTCAATCGATTCCGCTGCATTCGCCGTTCGACAAACGCCCGCTGGCGTGGCGCATTCTGCGTCTGCTGGAGGGCGAGATCGTGCGGGATCCGGTCACCTTCGCGCCGCTGGCCCACTATCTGGATACTGAACGTGAGGATGCAAGCCCTGGACGGGCGTCGCCGACGCATGGGTTGATGCAGCGCCAGGCCGCCGAGCAGGCCGAGCGCAAACGTTGGCAACTGGCGGTGCGACTGGCCGACCTGTTCGATCAGTACCTCAACTACCGCCCCGACTGGCTGGCGGCCTGGGAGGCGGGAGAGGACTCGCCGAAAGATCTGCCTGCCGATCAGCGCTGGCAGCCGGCGCTCTGGCGCGCTTTGATCAACGATGCCGACCCCGACGAACGGGCCTTCCATCGCGCCAATCTGCACGGGCGTTTCCTGTGTGCTGCCAGGGCGTTAGAAAGCTGCCCCAAGGCATTACCGCCAAGAGTTTTCGTGTTCGGTATTTCGACGCTGCCGGCACAGACGCTCGAAGCACTGCACGCGCTCTCCGGGGTCATCGACGTGTTCCTGATGATCACCAATCCCTGTCGCCACTACTGGGGCGACATCATCTCCGACCGTGAGGCGATCAAACGCGCCGGGCGGCTCTCGGCCGACGCCGTGGCACGGCAGCAATCCCGTCACCCGGAGGCCCCATGGCTCGAGGCACTGGACGAGGAGGCGCTGCATCTTCAGGCCAACCCGCTGCTGGCGGCGTGGGGCGCCCAGGGGCGGGATTTCATCGTCGGTCTCTACGAGTTCGAGAGCCAGGATGGCGGCTTCGATGTCGAAACCGACCTGTTCCGCGATCCCGCGCCGGACGACGAATCCCCCGCCGAGCAGGCGCCGCTGCTCAATCAGTTGCAGCAGGACATCCTGGATCTCAAGCATCCCGGCGAGCGAACCCGCGAAACCGGCGGCAAGCGAGAGATCGCCGAAGACGATGCCTCGCTGTCGCTCTACAGCGTGCACTCGCCGCTGCGTGAAGTGGAAGTGCTGCACGATCGGCTGCTGGCGGCGTTCGAGGAAGCCAGTGGCCAGGGCGCGCCGCTTCGGCCGCGGGACATTCTGGTCATGGTGCCGGAAATCGACGTTTACGCGCCGTATATCGAAGCCGTCTTTGGCCAGGTGCCGCCGAACGACCCCCGCCATATTCCGTTCACCATCGCCGATCAGGTCGCCAGCGAGGCGCATCCGATGATGGTGCTGATACTGTCGTTGCTGGAGCTCCCCGAACGGCGGCTGGGGGTCAGCGAGCTGCTCGATGCGCTCGACGTGCCGGCATTCCGGTCGCGCTTTGCCATCGAGGAGTCGGAATTGTCGCGCCTGCGGCAGTGGCTGGCGGAAAGCGGCGTGCGCTGGGGGCTGTCCGGCGCGCACCGCGAGTCGCTCGGTTTCCCCGGGCTGCATGAGAACAGCTGGGCCTTCGGGCTCGAGCGCATGCTGCTGGGGTATGCCACCGGGGCGCTGCCATCCACCGGAGCTTTGCCATCTTCCGGCCCGATGCCGCCGGGGCAATCCACCGGGTCCATCCACCGGTCCGATGCCGCCGGGCCGCAAGACCCGAACGAAACGTCTGCCGACAGCGCGTGGCAGTTCGACGGTATCGTGCCCTACGACGAGGTCGGCGGGCTGGAAGCGGATCTGGCCGGGCGCCTGGCCGAGCTGATGCAGGTGATGGCTGCCCAGTGCGAAGCGTTGAGCCATGACGGCACGCCGGAAGCGTGGCTGACGCGACTGCGCGAGCTGATGGATGCACTGTTTGCGCCCACGGCGCTGGATGAGCACGACGTGCTGGCGCGGGTGGATCAATCGCTCAGTCGCTGGCAGCAGAGCTGTGAGCTGGCATCCTTCACCCAGCCGATCGGCCTCGCCGTGGTGCGCGATGCGCTCCGCGCCGAACTCGACGATGGCGGGCTGGCCCAGCGATTCCTAGCGGGCAAGGTCAACTTCGCCACGCTGATGCCGATGCGTGCCATTCCCTTCCGGCAGGTCTATCTGCTGGGGATGAACGACGGTGCCTACCCGCGAACACGCCAGCCTCAGGATTTCGATCTGATGGCGCAGCGGCCGCGGCCGGGAGACCGCTCGCGCCGCGACGACGACCGCTATCTGCTGCTCGAGGCGCTGCTCTCCGCCCGTGAACGGCTGACGCTCTCCTGGGTCGGGTTCGATCAACGCGACAACACGCCGCGACCGCCCTCGGTGCTGATCGGCGAACTGCTCGATACGCTGGAGCAGGGCTGGCGGCCGGCCTCCACGTCAGGTGAGGCTGGCGCAACGACGCCGAGCGACGAAGCGGCGCTGGTGAAGCGACTGATCGAGACGCACCCGTTGCAGCCGTTCTCGCGGCGTTATTTCCAGGCCGAGGATTCACGTTTCACCTTCGATACCAGTTGGGAGGCGCTGCACCTCTCTACGAAGGACGAAGAACAGGCTGCCACGTGCGAAGAGCAGGCCAAAGAGGGCGCAGAACAGGCTGCTTCGTCCGCGGGGTCCGACTCCGTCGCGCTGCCGGCGGAGGCGCTGGGGCTGGCCGATCTGCAGCGGCTGCTGCGGCGGCCCTGGAGCGTCTACCTCGGCCGGTTGGGCGTGCGCTTTCAGGATCCGGAGGTGCCTGACGAGGATAGCGAACCGTTCATTCTGGACGCTCTCGAGGACCACACGCTCAAGCGCGAGCTGCTCGATGCCGGCCGCCGTGGCGAGCCGCTGCTGCAGGTCGCCGATCGGCTACGGCTGGCCGGGCGTCTGCCCGCCGCGGGCTTCGGTCTGGCGCTGATCGAGCCCCCGCTCAAGCGACTGCAGATCCAGCTGGAGAGCTGGCATCGGCGAATCGCCGACAGAGAACCGATCTCGCCGCCGATGCTGCGTTTCTCGATCGACGACACTGACGACTGTCCGGCGCTGGCGCTGGAATCCCGCGTCGATGGGCTACACCGGGAGCAGGATGGCAGCCTGAGCCTGGTAACCCTGGAAGTGAGCCATTTCGGCCACTTCGACAGTCAGGGCCAGAATGCGGGAAACGGCCCGTGGAAAAAACTGGGCAAACCGCATCGACTGTTCTCCGGTTACGGCCGCTGGTTGCTGGCCAACGCTCGCGGCGAGTCCCCGTGCCGCTGGACGGCGATCTTCGAGGACCGCTGGCTCGAGTTCCCGGCATTGACCCCGCTCGAGGCTCGCGAGTCGCTGGAAGCGTGGCTGCGGACCTGGTGGCGAGCCTGGTGCGCACCGTTGCCCGCCAGCGGTGCGCTGGCCAGGATGCTATGGGGCCTGGGGGATCGCCAGGCGCTTGCGGGGCTGGCGGCGGGTGAATCGCTCGACGCCGGCTGGCGAGATCGGCTGGCGGAGGAGTACGAGGAGGGCGGCTTCGGGATGTCGTCGCTGATTCAGCGCGAAGGCAGTCTGGGTCAGCTATGGCCGGATTTCGACGCCTTCGAAGCGGCGGGCGGCGTCCGCGAGAGCGTGGCGCACTATCAGCCGATTCTGGAGGCGCTGCTGCGGGCCTCCCAGCAGGTTCACGCGCACGCGACGCCGAAGCGATCTGCGGAGGCAAAAGCATGAACGACTCGAATGAGCCAGCGACCGAGGGCATGGTCGAGTCAATGAGTGACCCGCGAATGCCTGATGAGACCGTACCGCTCGAACTGACTGGCCTGCCGCTGACCGGCCATCATCTGATCGAAGCCAGTGCCGGCACCGGCAAGACGTTTACGCTGGCCGCGCTCTACGTGAGGCTGGTACTGGGGCCGTTGCCCGGGCGTGAAACGGTCGATTTTCCACGCCCGCTGACACCGCCGGAAATTCTGGTCGTCACCTTCACCGAGGCCGCCACCGCCGAGCTGCGCGGGCGTATTCGGGCGCGTCTCAAGCAGGCCCGCGACTGGCTGCTGGCGAGTCCCGAGACGCGACAGGATGCGGTATTGGCGGACCTGCTCGAACCACTGGTCACGGCGGGCGAGGCAGCCTGCCGCAGTGGCGCCAGACGACTGGACCAGGCCGCGAGGCTGATGGACGAGGCGGCGATCTTCACCATTCATGGTTTTTGTCAGCGGATGCTGACTCGTCACGCCTTCGATGCCGGCGCGCGGTTTTCCGCCGAACTGCTGCAGGATGGTCAGACACTGCTGAATCAGGCCGTCGAGGACTACTGGCGGCGCGAATTCTATCCGCTCGACGAACGCTGGCAGCGCCAGATTCGCGCCCAGTGGAGCGGGCCGGAGGCGCTTGCGGGGGCGCTGCGGCCGTTGCTGAAGGATGGCCAGCCGCAGCCGCTCTGGGTCGCGGGAGAAGAGGTCGAAGCACCGCGCGCGCTGGGCCCGCTGTTCGCCGAGTTGGAAAGCGGCCTGGACGAGCGGGCGACGCTCGAGAACGGATTGACGGCCGCCTGGGATCGCGAGGCCATCGCGGAGCTCATGGCGGAAGCGTTTCGCAACCAGACGCTCAACAAGTCCAGCTACAAGAGCCACGAGCTGGAAGATCGGCTGGCGGCGTTCGAGACCTGGCTGGCCCAGGGGGATTTCGGCGCGGGAGACGGCATCACCGATAGCAGCGGGCGATTCTGGCTGAGCCAGGAGAAGCTCGACGGGGCGCTGGTCAAGGCCGCCGCCAGCAAAGGGCAGACCGCGCCAACGCACCCTTTCTTCGCGCTGCTCGATCGCCTCGCTGCCATCGGTCAACCTTTCGCCACGATTGCCAGGCAGGTTCTCGTTCACGCCCGTGACCAGGTCGCGGTGAGCTTTGCCGCCGACAAGCGTCGCCGGGGGCTGTGGGAGTTCTCGGATCTGCTCAACGATCTCGACGCCGCGCTGGCTCGCCCGCAATCGGCGGCGGTGACCGACAGTCCGGCGCTGCGGCTGGCGGCGCGCATCCGCCATGAGCTGCCGGTGGCGCTGATCGACGAGTTCCAGGACACCGATCCGGTCCAGTATCGAATTTTCTCGCACATCTACCGCGCGCCGGAGAGCGATCCGGCCGCGACCGCGCTGTTGATGATCGGCGATCCCAAGCAGGCGATTTACGCCTTCCGCGGCGCGGATATCCATACCTATCTCGATGCGCGCCGGGCGACGCCCAGTCGTTTCACGCTGATGCGCAACTTCCGCTCTACGCACGCCATGGTCGACGCCACCAACGCGCTGTTCCTGCGTCATCCGCAGCCGTTCGGCAGCGACGAAATTCCTTTCGTCGCCGTCGAGTCGAACCCCAAGGCGACGCGCCTGGTCGACCGCGAAGGCCAGCCGGTCGAGGCGCTCGGGGTGTGGTGGCCGGATACCGAGCGCTACGCCAGAAACGACTATCAGAACGTGATGGCCGCCGCGACCCGTGCCGAGGTGCAGCGGCTGCTGGAGGGCGAGTGGCGCTTCGTCGGTGAGACCGGCGAGCGCGCGGTGAAACCCGCCGATATCGCCATTCTGGTCCGTCACGGCGGCGAGGCGCTCAAGGTGCGCGCCGCGCTCGCCGACGGCGGCATTCGCAGCGTCTATCTGAGCGAGCGTTCGAGCGTGTTCGATACGCCCCAGGCGTTCGAGCTGCTGCAGCTGTTCGAAGCCGTGGCACAGCCGCGTCAGGACTCGCGGCTCAAGGCGGCGCTGGCGACCAAACTGCTGAACGAGTCGCCGCAGGCGCTGGAGCCGCTGCTGGCCGACGAGCTGGCCTGGGAGCGAGAGGTCGAACGCTTTAGCGATTATCATCGCCAGTGGCAGCGGCGTGGCGTGCTCCCCATGCTGCGCGCGGTGATGCGGGATTTCCGGATCGCCGAGCGACTCGCCCAACGCGCCGACGGCGAACGCGCGCTGACCGATCTGCTGCATCTCGGCGAACTGGCACAGAATGCCCAGCAACGTCTCGATGGCGAGCAGGCGCTGCTGCGTTGGTGGCACCGCGCGCTGCAGGAAGGCGTCGAGACGCTGGATAGTCAGGCGCTCAGCCAGCGCCTGGAGAGCGACGAAGACCTTGTGCGGGTGATCACGGTGCACAAGTCCAAGGGCCTCGAATATCCCATCGTGCTGCTGCCGTTCATCTGTTCGCACCGCCCGGCGGAACCCGATAGAAATACCAAGCTGCTGGCGCTGCGGCCGGCCGAGGGCGAAGGCAGCGTGATGGTGGCTTCGCCTGATGACGCGCAGACGCGCGAGGCCGACCTGGCCCGCCTGGACGAGGATGTGCGCCTGCTCTACGTCGCCTTGACCCGCGCGGCCTACGCCTGCCGGATGGGTGTGGCGCACGTGGGGCGTGGCCGGGGGAAGAGCGGATGCCTGCACGAAACGGCCCTGGGGCGACTGCTGGGCAGCGAGAAGGACGACGACGGCGCGGCGCTGCTGGAACGGCTGCGACAGGGCGAGCGGGCGGGCTGGCTGGCGATCGAGCCTCCGCCGGCACCGCCGGATCATCGGCTGCGTCTGGCTAGCGTCGTGCCGCAGACCAAGCCGGCGCGGCGCTTTCAGGGCCGGATCGATGACGACTGGTGGATCGCCTCCTATACCGCGCTGATCGCCGACGCCCGTCAGGATACGGGGCGAAGCCAGCGAGGCGAGGGCGAGGGTATCGGCGAGGATGAGGGCGAAGGTATCGGCGAGGACGACGCCGCGGCCAGCGAGGATCTGCCAGCGACGCTGGACGTCGAGGTCAGCCGCGAGCGCGACCCCGTGCCTCGGCCCAGGATTCGTTCGCTGTTCGATTTCCCCCGTGGCCCGCGCCCTGGGACCTTTCTTCACGGGCTGCTCGAGATGCTCGATTTCGACCGCCTGGCGGATCCCGCCTACGCGGATACGCTGCGCCGGGATGTCGAGCGCCGGCTGGTGACGAGTGGTTTCGACGTGGCGTGGGCGCCACTGCTGCTTGAGTGGCTGCTGGAGCGACTGCGACAGCCGTTGATCCACCTCGACGGGCAGCCGGTGCAGCTCGATCGGCTCGAGGCATGGCGCACCGAGCTGGAATTCTGGCTCCCGGCGACAGCGGCCTGGAGCGAACCGCTGGATCGGCTCGTCACTCGGCTCGAGCCGCTGCCGGGTCCGCGTCCTCGGCTCGCACCGCGCAAACTCAACGGCATGCTCAAGGGCTATATCGATCTGGTCTTTCAGGCGCACGGGCGCTGGTACGTGCTCGACTGGAAGTCCAACCATCTGGGCGATGATCCGGATGATTATCAGGGCGCGCGGTTGGCCGCGGCGATGGTGGATCACCGCTATGATCTGCAGTACGTGCTCTACGTGCTGGCGCTGCATCGGCTGCTCAAGTCCCGGCTGGAAGACTACGACTACGACCGCCACGTCGGCGGCGCCTGCTATGTTTTTCTGCGCGGGCTTTCCAAGGCGTCCGAGCCGCCGCTTTCTACGGAGCCCGAAGATGCGCCAGTTTCTATGGCGTCGGAGGGCGTCGTGGGTTCGTCGGCGAACGGGGTGTTTTATCGTCGCCCGTCCCGGGCGTTGATCGAGGCGCTGGATGCGTGGCTCGACGGCGATGCCGAGCCGGCGCGGGCGCTGATCCAGCAAACCCGACGGCAGCCAGCGGAGGCCGATTCATGAGTCGAACCGGACACAACGATCAGTTCTCGCTGGCGCTCGATACGGCGCAGCCATCACCGTCATTGCTCGATCGCGAGACGCTGTTCGCGACTCTGGCGCTGTGGGTCGAACTCGGCTGGCTGCGACAGCTCGATCGCCATTTCGCGACCTTCCTGGCCGCGCGCGATGACGATGTCGGAACGCCCAGCGATCCGCTGGTGTGGCTGGCGGCGGCTCTGGTCAGCCATCAGGTCGGGCGGGGTCATGTGTGCCTGTCGCTACCGCGGGCTCTCGCCGCACCCAGGTCCGCACTGTCGTTGCCGCCCCTGGATGGCGGCTTCGAGACGGACGTGCCGGTGACGCTACCGGAATCGCTACTCGAGGGCGTGACGCTGGCGCACTGGATCGAGGCGCTGCGCGGGTCCTCCACCGTGGCTGCCGGCGATGCCGCCGCAGGCCTCGCCACGCCGCTGGTGCTCGAAGGCGATCGGCTCTACCTGCGCCGCTACTGGCAGGCCGAAAGCGGGGTCGCGGCGCATCTTCGCCTACGGCTGGGCGAGCCGTTGCCGGTTGCCGCCGACCTGGCGGATCGTCTGCAGGCATTGTTCGCCGGCAACCAGCGTGAGGGTGACGAACCCGACTGGCAGCGCGTGGCCTGTGCGTTGGCACTTCGTCAGCGATTGACGATCATCTCCGGCGGCCCGGGAACCGGCAAGACCACGACGGTGACGCGGCTGCTGGCGCTGCTGCAGCAGCAGTCGCTGGCCGGCGGTGGCGCGGCGCTGCGTATCCGGCTGGCGGCGCCCACCGGCAAGGCCGCAGCTCGCTTGTCAGAATCGATTGCCGGCGCCGTGGGCCGGTTGGACATCGACGAGGCCGTGCGTGAGGCGATACCGCAGCAGGCGTTGACGCTCCATCGGCTATTGGGCGCGCGACCGGATACCCGTCATTTTCGTCACAACGCCGAGGAGCCGCTGAGCTTGGATCTGCTGGTGGTCGACGAGGCATCGATGGTCGATCTGGAGATGATGGCGGCGCTGCTCGATGCGCTGCCGGCGGACGCACGCTTGATCCTGCTCGGCGACAAGGATCAACTGGCGTCGGTGGAGGCGGGTTCGGTACTCGGCGATCTGTGTGCCGGGGCCAATGTTTTCGACGCGGCCGCCTCGGCTGCCACTAGCTCGATTGCCACTAGCTCGGCTGCCGGAACGCTTGGGTACTCGGAAGCGACCCGCGACTATCTGCAGACGATGACCGGTGAATCGCTTCCGGCAGCCGGCGACGCCAATCTGCTGGCCGACCATGTCGCCATGCTGCGTAAGAGTTTCCGTTTCCACGCTGACAGCGGCATCGGCGAGCTCGCCCGCGCTGCCAATGCCGGCGACGGGCGGGCATTTACCCAGGCGCTGGCAGCAGGTTTTGCCGACGTCTCGACGCTGGATATCGATGCATCGGCGTTCGAACGGGCCGTGGTCTCGGGTTATCGGGAGCTGTTCGAGGCGTTGCGGGACAAAGGTTCTCTACCGTCGATCCTGGCGTTGCAGAGTCGCTTTCAGGTCCTCTGCGCACTGCGGCGGGGACCTTGGGGCGTCGAGGGATTGAACGAGCGGATCGCGCGGGCATTGTGGCAGCAGGGCTTTATTTCGCGCACCGATGGCTGGTTCGCCGGCCGTCCGGTGATGGTGACCCATAACGATCCGCAACTGGGGCTCTACAACGGCGATCTGGGGCTGACGCTGACCGACGAGGCGGGGCGATTGCGAGTCTGCTTCCCTCAGGGCGACGGCGTGCGACAGGTGCTGCCGTCCCGACTCGATGCCGCGGTAACCGCATTCGCCATGACCGTGCACAAGTCGCAGGGTTCGGAATTCGAGCATGTGCTGTTCGCGCTGCCGGGGCGGGCCAACCCCATCGTCACCCGGGAGCTGATCTACACGGGTATCACCCGGGCGCGCTCGCGGCTGACGCTGGCGCTGGCGCGAGGAGGCAAAGACGAGCGCCAGCTGCGCGACGCCGTGGGGCGGCAGGTGGTGCGGGAAAGTGCGATCGCCGAGCGCTTGCTGCGCGGTATTCCGGCATTCAGTTCGGCCGATTCGACAGGGAGTGAAGCATGAGTGTTCATCACTGGCAGGATTTGACCACGACGGAGCTCGCGGGGCTGGTCGACGACGCGACGGTGGCGGTGTTGCCGCTGGCGGCGATCGAACAGCACGGCGGCCATCTGCCGCTCTCCACCGATCTGGATATCGGCTTGGGGCTGCTCGAAGCGGCAACCGAGCAGCTCGAAGCCGGGCAGACGGTGATCGTGCTGCCACCGCTGGCACTGGGTTCGAGTCTCGAGCATACCGCTTTCGCGGGCACGCTGAGCCTGATGCCGGAAACGGCGATTCGCGTGATCGAGTCGCTGGGCGAGGCCGTTCATCGTGCCGGCATTCGACGCCTGGTGCTGTTCAACAGTCACGGCGGCAACAAGGCGGTGATCGATCTGGCGGCGCTCCAACTGCGCGCGGCCCACGCCATGCTGGTGGTCAAGGCCAACTACTTTCGCTTCGCGCCGCCAGCGCAGGCGCTGCCCGCCGAGGAGTTGCGCCACGGCTTGCACGGCGGCGCGCTGGAAACCGCGATGATGCTGTATCTGGCGCCCCACAAGGTTCGTGCTGAGCATCTGGCCGATGCGGTGTCCGCGGGCCAATTGCAGGAGCAGGCCGGTTCGACGCTGGGCCCGGAAGGGGACGCCGGCTACGCCTGGATGGCGCAGGATCTGCACCCGAGCGGCGTCACCGGCAATGCAACCCTGGCCGACGCCGAGACCGGACGCCGGTTGGTCTCCCATTTCGCCGATCGCCTAGCGCGGATCATCGAGGAGACGGGCCGCTTCGATCTGGCGACGCTACGATAGCGCGTACGGTTCTGCCGGTGACGCTCGCGGCGGCTCAGTTAGTGCTGGGTACTCAGTGCGCCGCGGGTCGTCTGAGCGGCGTCACCGGTCCCTCGTCGCCATCGTTGAGCACCTCTTCCAGCCAGTGGCCGGCGCGCTTGGCCTTGGCATCCAGATAGCGCCGGTTCTGCTTGGTCAGTTTGCCGTAGACGCCGCGACGATTGACGACTTCGACACCGCCCTGGTCCATGGCGGCGATCTTCTCCGGATTGTTGGTCAACAGCTCGATGCGAGTGATCTCGAGCTGTTCGAGCATCTCCAGCGCGACGCCGTAGGTGCGTTCGTCGTTGCCGAAACCGAGGACGTGATCGGCGTCCACCGTATCCAGTCCGCCATCCTGCAGGGTATAGGCGCGTAGCTTGTTGGCCAGGCCGATGCCGCGTCCTTCCTGGGCAAGATAGAGCAGCACGCCGCCGCCGCGTTCATCGATGGTACGCACGCTCTCGCGCAGCTGTTCGCCGCAGTCGCAGCGCAGGCTGCCGAACAGATCGCCGGTGAGACAGGCAGAGTGCAACCGCACGGGGACGGCATCGCTCCATTCCGCGGGCTCGCCGATGACGATAGCGATATGTTCCCGCATGCCGTCCGCTTCGCGAAACATCACGAACTTCGCGCGCTCCGCGTGGGACAACGGAATTTCCGCGTCGCTGGTGCGCTTGAGGAAGTGCGAACGAGCGTCGGCGTAGTCCGAGACCTGTTCGGCAGCGACGGCCAGCACCGTGCCTTCGGCAACCAGTGTCTCGACATGGTCGCGCTGGGCATCGCTGATGTCGGCGACGATCGCTGCCGGGATCAGCAGCCCGATTCGCATCAGGTCCAGCGCTGCCACGCTGCCCTCACTGGCAGCGTCCGGTCGACGATCCGGCGCCAATCGATGCCCGACGGCACTGGCTCGGGCGATGACGTCGTCGGCGCTGTCGGCGGGATCGATCGGCATCAGTCCAACCCTCGGCTCGAACTCGATGCCCAGCCGGGAAAGGCGGTGGCGCGTCAACGCCAGGGCGGGGCGATTACCGCTGAAGACGTGCAGCGCTGCCAGGGCATCATCGTCGCAGCCCTCGAGCGGGTGAACCATCACGTCGCCCTGGTCGGCTCGTACCAGAACCGGAAGGCCGCGTCGCAGATCGAAAATCGCGCGTTCTACCTGTCGCATGCTCGTCTCCTCGCTTTGTCGTCCATGATTCGTGTCATCCGTGATCCGTTTCACCTGTCATCCTGCAGTCCGCGTGGCTGGCGGGTTTCCGCGATCGTCGGGCTAGCGTTTCCCGTTCGACGATCTTTGCCACGACGATCTTTGCTACTCGGTTTTACGACTCGGTTTTACGACTCGGTTCTACTACTCTGTTTTGCTACTTTGTCATGCCGTCTGGCCAAGGAGTGACCATGACTCTTCGCGAACCTTCCCTGCCGATCGCTTCCGAGCAGAGCGTCAAGGCCTGGCGCTGGATTCGTCGCGTGGCAGCGCTGACCCGGGATGGCAGGGCCGAAGTGCGCTTCGACGGTGTCATCGTCGAGGGCGATCTGCGCCTCGAAATCGACGCTCACGGCGGCTGGTCCTGTAATCATCAGCTCGACGATCAGGCCGCTCGACTGCTGTCGATCTGGTTGCCGTGGTGCATGACGGACACGTCTCGTGGCCCCTGTGTCATTGCCCAGCTCGGTCAGAGCCTGGACGGCCGAATCGCCACGGCGAGTGGCGCGTCCCACTACGTCACCGGCGCGCAGAGCCTGGTGCACCTTCACCAACTGCGGGCGCTGGTGGATGCCGTCGTCGTGGGCGCAGGAACGGTGGACGCCGATGATCCGCAGCTGACGGTTCGCCACGTCGAGGGGGACAATCCCTTGCGCGTGGTGCTCGACCCGCGCGGCCGGGTGCCGGCAGAGTGCGGCGTGTTCCGACAGCCGGTCGCGCCGACCTGGCATCTCGTCAACGAAGGCGTGGCCGGCCACGGCGGCGCTGACCACGTCAGCGTGAAACCGCTGTCGCCGGGACCGTCCGGTATCGATCCGTCGCAGATCGTGGCGCTGCTGGCCGAGCATGGCCATCGACGGATTCTGGTCGAGGGCGGCGGGCTGACGATCTCGCGGTTTCTCGAAGCGGGCTGTCTCGACCGTCTGCACAGCGTTGTTGCGCCGATGCTGATCGGCTCCGGCCGTCCGGCGTTGACGCTGCCGGAGATCGACACGCTGGATGAAGCGCTGCGACCGGCCTGCCGTCATTTTCGACTGGGCGACGACATGCTGTTCGACCTGGACCTGCGCGATCGCGTAGCGACTGGAGAGTGATCTCATCTTGGCTCTCCTCCCGAGGCGAGGCGATCAGGAACGATGTTATCGGGGGCGATGCTATCGGGGGCAAAAGTCCGCATGTCCCGGACCGTTCGCCGATCAGCCGCTCGTCGGCCAGCATTCTGGCGGGCCGACCGATGATCCATCAACAGCACGGCCAGGCCGGGCAGGCTCGCGGCGAGGATCAGCAGGCCGTAGGTCACCGATAGCATCACGCCCTCCTGCGCCGGCAGGCCGGCCAGCGGCCAGATCACGGCGGCGGCACCTTCACGCAAACCCCAGCCGGCGATGGTCAGCGGAATCGCCATTGCCATCAGTAGCGGGGGGATCAGCGGCAACAGCTCGCCAACGGGACGTTCGAGTCCGAGCGCGCGGGCGGCGCACAGGAATACCGCGATATAGGTCGCGACGACCAGCAGCGAGCTTGCGAGTTGTGCCGGCCACACTTTGACCGTCAGCAGGGCACGATGAAGATCCTGCCAGAACCGTTTCAACGCTGCCCCCGCTCGGCTTCGCGTCAGCCAGAAAGCGGCCAAAAGCACTAAAACGGCAGTCAACGATAGCCCGATGATGCCCACCCAACCGGCGCCAGCGTGTGCGTGCCATAGCTGACGAATGCCACCGCGCAGCGCGGGTGAAAGCGCTATCGCCAGAATGGCGACGCCCAGCAGGGCGACCTGACCGGAAGCGCGTTCGATGATCACGGCGCGTATCGCCGGGCCGGACTGTGACGTTGACGCCGCATTCGACGTCTGCCCGGCGTTGCCGTGGCGCCAGGCCCGCGCGGCATCGCCCACGACGCCGCCGGGCAACACCTGATTGAGGAAGGTCGCCAGATAGTATTCGCGAATGGCGGTAGGCCAGGGCAGGGAGATTCCTACCTGATGCGCCGTCATGCGCCAGCGCCAGGCCGACAGTACGACCTGGGGAACGCCGATGAGGATGGCCAGTGTCACCCAGCCGGGCGACAGCGCGCCGAGCCGCTCCAGCAGTTCCCGGGTGTCCAGCTGCCAGGCCAGCAGGCCGAGCAGCGTAAGCGTTGCCGCCAGACGTAGCCCGGGCGATAGCCAGCGGTTCACGCTGGCGCTCCCGAAGCGCTCGCCATCGGTGTGGCAAACAGGTCTTTATGGCCGACGGTCAATGTCAGCTTGTCACGCATCAGCCCTTCGAGACGTTCGCCATGCCAACGATCGACGCGGCTGCTCAGCTGCGGTAGCTGCTCGTGGAGCGCGCTGCGCCAGCCGGCGAGCAGGGACTCGGCGAGCGTCAGTGATTCGGGGCCGAGACGCCAGGGCGAAGTGGCTTCGCGAATATGGTAACCGCGACGATGGAAGGCTTCGCGAAGATGGCGAGATGCCTGCGCCCCCATGGCCGGGCCGCTGCCCTTGTCGCGATGCTGATGCGTCTCCAGCGCCGCCAGCATGAAACGGTCGTCGCCGTTGAATAACGGCGCCCCGCTGGCATCGTGGAAGCGGATATGGCCATCCACGCTGAGCGCGAATAGCACGGCGCAGCCGTGGTTCTGGCAGGCGTCCGCCAACGCTTCGACATCGGCGGGCGTCAGCAGGTCGAACAGTGCCGACGCCGTGACCAGATCGGCGCCTTGCAGGCCGTGTTCCCAGGCTTCGGTCAGGCTCGAATGCCGGGACTCCAGATGGATCGGTTGGGCATCGGCACTGGACAGGTGCTCGCAGCGCAGTCGAGCATGGGCCAACAGTTCGGCGTCGTGATCGATCAGGCGCCAGTGCTGGGTGCCGTGAAGTCGCGGTGCCAGATAGCGCAGGTTCGAACCGCTGCCGCATCCCAGGTCCACCAGTGTGCGCTGCGTTTCCAGCGGCCGGGCCGGCGTGGCTCGTCGTGTCAGCCAGCGATCCGCGGCATGGGTGAGCTGGGCATCCCGCGCCAGATGATCGGCAGGCTCCCGCAGCGTCAGCCATTGATCGCTGAAAAGGGCATCGCTGAACAGGGCGTCGCCGGACAGGGCGTCGGTGGCAGGTGATGAAGGCATCGACATCAGCGCGTCGCCTCCGCTGTCGTGGCACGTTTCAGGGCCTCGCCGAAAGCCTCGGCGGCGGTTTGCCAGTTGCCGAGCGTGGCGCGAATCTCTCGAGCGCCCGCCTGATAGCGTCGGTAGGTTTCAGGCTCTTCCAGCATGCTCCTGATCGCCTCGCGGAGCGCGTCGACGTCACCCGGCGGCACCTTGATTCCGGCGGTGTCCGGCAGAGTATGAGCTAGAGCGCCCCCTGTCGTGGTCACCACAGGAAGACCGTGGGCGAGCGCTTCGGTGATCACCATGCCGTAGCCCTCGTAGTGCGAGGGCAGTACGAACAGGTCGGCCTGCCGATAATGGGCGTTCAGACTCTCGCTGGACTGGGAGCCCAGCAGGTGGACGCGTTCGTCCAACCGGTGGCGCGCGATCGCCTCTCGCACCTTGTCGACGTAAGCCTCGGCGCGATCGAGGGCACCGATCAGATCGCACTGCCAGGGTAGCGAGGTCAGGCCGGCCAGGGCTTCGACCAGCAGATCCTGGCCCTTGCGTGGCGTGACCGTGGCGATACACAGCAGGCGCGGGGTCCCGCTGCCGTCGCCGCTCGCCAACTCTCCGGTTTCGACGCCGGGCTCGATGACTGCGATCTTCTCGGCCGGCACGGCGAAATCGGCCAGCCTCCGGGCGGTATAGACACTGGTGACGATGATACTCTCGACGGCCGCCAGGGCCCGGGTCTCACTGATCCGGAAGCGCTGCTGTTCGGGCGCCCCCAGGCCGGTCTCATCGGCGAGCGGATGATGCACCAGCGCGGTGATCGATAGTCGTGACGCATGACGCTCGATGATCGCCGGCAGCCCGCCCAACGCGAGGCCGTCGATAATGGCTCGACTGCCGTCCGGTAGCGTGGTCAGGGCGCTATCCAGAGCATGAGAGGCGACGGCGTCAGGCTCCGGGAAGCGGCCCTCGAGTCCGACCACGTCGATCTGCCAACCGTCGGTGCGTAGCGCATCGACGATTCGCGCGTCGTAGACGTAGCCGCCGGTCAACTGGCCGGGGTCGCCGGCGACGATCAGGGTGAAATCGCTCATAGGCCCCCTTCGTAGCTTGCCCAGGCGACGTGCGACTCGTGCAGCGTGACGTCCAGCGCGGTGAGATGGCGAGCGCCATCGCCCAGTTCGCCATCACGGATGGCATGGGACAGACGGTCGAACACGACCTTTGCCATGAATTCGGTCGTGGTGTTGCGACCCTTGAACTCGTCGATCTCGTCGAGATTGTTCAAGGTGAACTCGCCGAGAATGCGTTTCAGAACTTCGCTCGCCAGACCGATATCCACCACCAGATCGTCGTGGTCGAGCTCGGGGCGCTTGAAGGTGACGTCGACGACGTAGGTGGCACCGTGCAGCTTCTGCGCCGGGCCGAAGGTCTCGCTGTTGAAACTGTGGGCGATCATCATGTGATCGCGGACGGTCAAACTGAACATTGTTGTCGCTCCTTGACGAGTGCGTCCTTGTTGCATGATTCGTTCGATCCAGCCACTGAACCGCTGAGGCACTACGGCGACGAGTTCAATAGCTTTACGTGGTATCAGCCGTAGCGGATGCGCTGGCACAGCGTATCGTCTTCGCGCTGACTCAGGCGCTTCAGCGTCTCGGGCAGGTCTCTGAAATGGCTTTCACCGCTGATCAGCACGTCGAGACAGTCGTGATTGAGCAGCGATAGCGCCAGAGAGAGCCGACGCTTGTGATCCCAGCGGGGTCGATGCCCGGGAGAAACGCTGCCGACCTGACTCGAGCGCAGCGTCAGGCGACGAGCGTGGAAGGCTTCGCCGAGCGGCAGGTTGACCTCGCGGCTGCCGTACCAGCTCATCTCGAGGACGGTCGCTTCGAATCCGGCCAGCGAGAGGGCGGTCTGCAGGCCGGCATCGGAAGCGCTGGCGTGGATGACCAGATCCTGCTCGGCCGCTGCCGTTTCGGGAGTATGGAAATCGACGTCCAGGGCGTCGCCGAGGAAACGTTTGCGTTCGTCGATATCGATCAGTTGAACGCGAGCGCCGGGTAGCCGGGCACACAGCCACGCCACCAGTGAGCCGACCACGCCGGCACCGATGACGCTGATGCGGTCGCCGATACCGGGGGCGGCGTCCCATAGCGCATTGAGTGCCGTCTCCATGTTGGCGCCGAGGATCGCCCGCTGCGGCGGTACGTCGGCGGGCAGCGGCACGACATCGTCGACGGTCACGCGGTAGTGGGTCTGATGGGGATGGAGGCAATAGACGTAGCGGCCGTGCCAGTCATGCGCGCCCTGTTCGACGACGCCGACATTGGAGTAGCCGTATTTGACCGGCCCCGGGAATTCGCCGCTCTGAAACGGCGCTCGCATTCGCTGATATTCGCTGACCGGCACCTGGCCATTGAAGACCAGGGTTTCGCTGCCGCGACTGATGGCGGAGTAACAGGTTCTCACCATCAGATCACCGCTGG
Source organism: Salinicola halophyticus (assembly GCF_003206695.1). Classification (GTDB taxonomy): domain Bacteria; phylum Pseudomonadota; class Gammaproteobacteria; order Pseudomonadales; family Halomonadaceae; genus Salinicola; species Salinicola halophyticus. The sequence continues at coordinate 755,605 of NZ_PZJN01000006.1, forward strand.
CACTAAGTTCGGCCTGGCGAATTTCACCGCTGCCGTCGCCAAGAGACCAGAAAGCATGGGCGTAAGGCGTGGTCATCGAGAGTTACGCTCCTTGAAGTCGGACATGACTGATGAATTCGTCGTGGCGCTGGTTCGTCGCTACCCTGAGACGAGTATGGCAGAGTGTGACGATTTGGCATTGTACAAGAAGTGTACAGATAAACGATGTCGGTCGAAATTCACGGCTGCGGCGGCCGATCGTGATCGCCTCCCCGGCGGGCGAGCACTGGCTGGCGTTTCAGCCTGGCGGCCTGCCTGCAACCGGCCGAGACCGGCGGTAACGACCCTATAGCGTCAGCAGGTCGAAGTGCATCCAGAGTTGTACGAGTCGCGTATCCATGTCAACGGCGACTATTCGGAAAGTACGTGGACGGTATGCCGAACGGGAATCAGGCAATGTTCTTGCGAAGTGGAGGGATCCAGCGATGCGACATTCGTCGGCGCGTATAGCGGTGGCGCCTCGACGGCGGCTTCAATCCGTTCGAGGATGGATCGAGCTGGCGGCGGGCCTGGCTCTGGTTGCCTTGCTGACCGAGTGGGTACAGTGGGCATTTTCCGCCCCCTCGGGGTTGCGATTCACGGCAGGCGGGATCTATGTGGCGATCGCCACGGCCGTGCTGTGGGCCTGGCCGGCGTCTCGTCACGGACTGGGCTGGGCCAATCGGATCACGCTGATCCGGGCCGTTCTGATCGCCATTATCGCGGGCGTGGTCGTCTATCCGGACTTCATCCAGCGTCATGCCGAGGGCATTGCCGCGCTGGCGCTGCTGGCGCTATCCCTCGACGGTATCGACGGCTGGGTAGCGCGCCGTACCGGTTCGGCGAGCGCCTTCGGTGCGCGCTTCGACATGGAGCTGGACGCGTTTTTCATCGTCGTGCTGTGTACCGCACTGATCGCGCTGGACAAGGCCGGCGCCTGGATTCTGATCATCGGGCTGGCGCGCTACGCTTTCGTGATGGCGGGGATGTACGCGCCCTGGCTTCACCGCGCGTTACCCGATAGCGTCTTCCGCAAGACGGTCTGCGTGTGGCAGGTGGCAACGTTGATGGCCTGCTTGCTGCCTTTCGTCGAGCCGACCTGGGTAACCGGCTTCACGTCGCTGGCGGCACTGCTGCTGGCCCTCTCCTTCGGCCGGGATATCGTCTGGCTGTGGCAGCGCCGAGTCGTTGACGCCAGCGGGCTTTGATTCCCGTCGAACGTGACGCTTTTTCCGTCATTCGCACTCGAGACAAGGAGTTCACCATGGGCCTGATGCGATTGCCTCTGCTCACCGCTTCCATGACGTTCGTGCTGTGTTCGTCGATCTCGACCGCGCAGGCTGAGCCGCGGCGTTTCGAGATCGATCCCGAGCACTTCACCATCGCGTTCATGGTGAATCATCTGGGATACGAGAACCTGCTGGGCCAGTTTCTGGAAGGCGAGGGCAGTTTCGTCTACGACCGCGAGACGCAGGAGCTGAGTTCAGCCCAGGTCACGATGCAGGCCAACAGCGTTTTCACCAATCTCGATGCTCGTGACCGCCACCTCCGGGACGACGATTTTCTGAATGCCGACGATTACCCCCGACTGCATTTCGTGGCCACCGATTTCGAGCCCTCTTCACCGACCACCGGGACGCTGAACGGGGAACTCACCATGTTGGGACGCACCGAGCCGGTAACCCTTGACGTCACGCTGAATCAGGATGAGGTCTACCCTTTCGGGCATGGACGTCCCACCCTGGGTCTATCGGTCCGCGGAGCGCTCGACCGCAGCGACTGGGGCATGGATTACGGCGTCGACAACGGCATGGTCGGCGATCACGTGACCCTGATCTTCGAACTGGAAGCCGTGGAGCAAGACGGCTCGCCATGATGGCCTGATGGCTTTACGATCTCAGGATCTTCTTTACCGATCCATTCATTATCAAGGCTACTCATGGCGCAGGAAGCTTTTACCCTCGTTGGCGAGCGAATCGAGCCGGGCACTCGTCGCCAGGTCGATGTGCCGGTCGCCAAACTCTATACGCACGCGCCAATGCATATTCCGGTCGAGGTGGTGCACGGGCGTCAGCCGGGCCCGGTACTGCTGGTCTGTGGCGCCATTCATGGCGACGAACTCAATGGCGTCGAGATCGTCCGTCGACTGCTGAGGTTGCCCAATCTTTCGCGGCTTCGGGGAACGCTCATCGCCGTGCCGGTCGTCAATGTCTTCGGCTTCGTGCAGCAGTCCCGCTACCTGCCTGACCGGCGTGATCTCAACCGCTGCTTTCCGGGCAGCGAGGGCGGGTCGCTGGGCTCGCGGATCGCCGCGCTGTTGCGTGAAGAGATGGTCGATCGGGCCACGCACATCATCGATCTCCACACCGGGGCGATTCATCGTACCAACCTGCCGCAGATTCGCTCCCAGCTGCGCCAGAATCTAGAGACCCAGGCCATGGCCGAGGCATTCGGCGTGCCGGTGATTCTGAATGCCGAGCTGCGCGAAGGGAGCCTGCGTGAGTATGCCCAGAACCGCGGCGTGCCGGTGCTGACCTACGAGGCCGGCGAGGCGCTGCGTTTTGACGAGTGGGCAATTGCGCCCGGGGTCAGAGGGATCCGGCGTGTCATGCGTCTGATCGGCATGCTGCCGGCGGACAGCCGCCGACGGACGCCGCCAGCGGCGGAGATCGCCAACGGCTCGAGCTGGGCGCGGGCGCCGATCGATGGCATCCTGCGGCCACGGGTCAGGCTGGGGGCGCGGGTTGCCAAGCAGCAGACGCTGGGGGTGGTCGCCGATCCGTTCGGCAATGCCGAGGCCCCGGTGGTCGCGAGTGCCGACGGCATCGTCATCGGCATGAGCAATCTGCCGCTGGTCAATGAGGGCGAGGCGCTGTTTCACGTCGCTCGCTATGAGGAGATCGACGACGTCGAGAACGCAGTGGAAAGCTTTCAGTCCCGCTACGAGACCACAGGCTTCTAGATCGCTTCAGATGAGGCTTCCATCAGTTTCTGCTCGTCCACCAGACCGACGGCGTCATCGTAGATCCTGATGCCGGCGCCGTCTCGATGAGCATGTTCCGACAGATGACGGCGGAACCGGCGGCCTCCTTTGCAACCCTGAAACAGCCCCAGCAGATGCCGGGTCACGTGGTTGAGCTTGGCGCCCTCGTCGAGCCGCTCGATCACATAGGGACGAAAGGCGCGAGCGACATCATGGCGACTGAAAGCCGGCGCGTTCTCGCCGTAGAGCATGCTGTCGACTCCGGCCAGCAGCCAGGGGTTCTGATAGGCTTCGCGGCCGACCATTACGCTATCGACGCCCGCCGCCAGATGCGTCTGGCAAGCTTCCAGCGTCTTCACGCCGCCGTTAATGCCGATATGCAGCGCCGGATGATTGGCCTTGAGGCGATAGACGCGTTCGTAGTTGAGCGGGGGCACGTCGCGATTCTGCTTGGGAGACAATCCCTGTAACCACGCCTTGCGCGCATGCACGATGAAGGTGCCGCAACCGGCCGCCGCCACCTGCTCGATGAAGCGCTCGAGATCGGCATCCTCGTCCTGGTCGTCGATACCGATACGGCACTTCACCGTGACCGGGATCGAGACGGCGCGACGCATCGCGGCCACCGCCTCGGCCACCTTGCCGGGGTAGGCCATCAGACAGGCGCCAATCATGTTGTTCTGCACCCGATCGCTGGGGCAACCCACGTTGAGATTGACCTCGTCGTAGCCCCATTCTTCGGCGATGACCGCGCAATCGGCCAGTTCCCCCGGGTCGCTACCGCCCAGCTGTAGCGCCAGCGGATGTTCATCGGCGTTGTAGCCCAGGAAGCGCTCCCGCGGCGAACCGTGCAGAATCGCACCGGTGGTGACCATTTCGGTGTACAGCAGAGCACGCCGCGTCAGACAGCGAGCCAGCGCCCGGTAGTCTCTGGTCGTCCATTCCATCATCGGCGCGACGGAGAAGGTGCGGTCGAGCGGATGCCGTGTGGCAGTAGCCTTCACGGCAGTGGGGGCATTTTCGATAGCGGCCATATCAGGTAATAGTTGCAGTGATTCGTTTGGCATTGCGCAAGAAACGATCACATCCTGACACCTCGTGACGCGTCAGCATGCAATGACCTTGGCCTGTATCGCCAAGCGCAAAGGGATAGACGCAAGCTTCTCATATTCGGCGCGTGTTGGCATCGCCTTTACCGTCATGGCGGCGAGACAAAATCCCGTACATGTTTGTGCAGGCCTGCACTCGAAGAATGGGGGGAGGATGCTGGAACGCCGCGGTACGGAGCTTGCCAGAATGGCAGAGGCCACTCACGGAAATGCTGGCAAGCGTTATCCCAGTCAATTCCGTCACGGGCGTGGTGATTCGTCACTCCTTAAGCGCTTGGGCAACTTCCGGATCTTGGGCATCAGCAGGGCACTGAATCGCTGGGGACGCCTACCTGGCGATGAGTAAATCGGTTAACGTGTCGATGAAATAGTGTCGTTGAATAGTGTCGATGAAAGCGTTAATCAAGGAAATAAAAATTCTAGGCATCAAAGCGTGACGTCTAGCTGTTCAGGTCGTTTTGAGAGAGGGTTTATGGTTGAAAGAGAAGAGGGGGGTGTCGAATCTGCTTTTCCCAAACTGCAGGAGGAGGTGAATGGCTTTCTAGACAATCCCTCGGCAGGTTCCGCCTTCAATTTTATTAACTGCGCCACGGAGTTGAAGAATGAAGATGCGATCAAGCTATCTGATAACGACAATAGCTTGGTGGTGCGAGTCTTTTGGGCCGTAAATTATGTGCTTTTCGATAAAGATGTTTCCGCCGCTCAAGAAGTCTTTTTGTCAAAGTCGTGTGGTGAGCCCAGCGATGATGAAGTGCTGATCTGGTTTTTTTTGCTGGTCAGATGCAGGGTATTGGTGGACGCCACTTATGAAGCCTTCTCAACCGTCAGGAAAAGGCAGTTGAGCATCGTGGGTAAAGCAGCAAAAGAGATGGTCAGATTGAAGTGGCGGTATGAAGGTCCTGATGAACAGTTATTGAATTATATATTTCAGTTAAGGCAGAGCATCAAAAGCAAGGAGTTGACGAGAGAGTCTGTGGTGTTGAGTTTGTATTTAAATAAAACGGATATCGTTGCTGTAGAAGTTAACGAGCATGCTTGGCTTAAGCATGAGTTCAACAGGTTGCTCCCTCTTGCTTAATTTTTGTTTGAAAACAATTTGTCTGAAAGTGCTGATGTCATCTTTTATCACAATATGCATCTTGAAATACTGCATAATTCAAGTCAGCTTGCCCAACAGATTAAAGAAGAAACTGTGGCTGTGGTCGGTAATTCACCATGCGAGTTGGGTAGTGGTAAAGGGAAAGTGATCGATTCTTATTCATTGGTTGTCAGATTCAATTATTTCTCCGTTCGGGAGCATTACTCTTCTGACTATGGCCGCAAGTTTGATGTCCATGTAAGAGGGGCGGGAGATACGGAAGAGCTGGCTGATCGTTCCAGCGACGCCCGTTTCGTTGTTCTCAATCAGTATGATTTTTTATATCATTTTCGACGATGGGAACATTTGAAGGCGCTTTATGAAAAAGGTGTCAGGTTATGCTGTCTTCCTAGCGGTCATCATTTCCCGCTTCAAAAAGAGCTTAAAGCTGAGCCTAGTCTAGGCCTTTCCTTCTTGAAGTTTGTGAAAGATGTTACGAATCATGTCGAAAGAAGTCAGTGCTTTGGTTTTTCGCTGTCTGATCAGTTATCCGGAAAAGCGCACTATTTTGATCACAGGCAACCCGCTTATACTCACAACTGGATCAAAGAGAAGCAGATATTTGAAGGCTGGGTTGACAATAATGACAGATTTGAAAAGAGTGGCTATCTCGGGAAGGCGTTTGTTCGATTAAAGGAAACGTTTTTTTCCAGATAAGGCTGACACGACACCTCGGTTTAATGCCCCGTGATAATCGGATCGCCGAACTGGGATGGTCATGACAGACGCGTCGAAATGGCAGCGCAAAAGTATGACACCTTGGAAGTCCCTTCGCAGGGTGCCGCATGGCCTCGGGCGCATTCAAGTCCTCCAGGCGTCGGCCGATAAAGCTTTCATCAAAGGCCGGGCTCGCACGTTCGCCGCCGATGATCGGGCCAACCTTCGATGACATCGAATCGAGTCGTCCGACGCTTTTTGTCGCTTCCCTGCGACGACTTCGACTCGATGCTCGGGGTGGCAACGCCAGGTGTCATCGAGTCGCTTTTTCCCTGCGAATCTCAGCGCCAGTTTTCCACACTCTACATTCGATTGATGGCTCTCGAGAACGGTGCTCCGCCTTCAAGCTTGGCATGAAGCGGGCATTTTCAGAATGGGAATCACGCTTCTGGGGAGGGCGTATCTATCGCAGGGGGCGAATCATCTATCACACGGGCCGTGATCTACCAGGAGCCGATAGTGATAGTATAATGATGATGAACACCGGAACCGTCGATCATTTGCAGCGAGGGAAGGTCTAGCCTGAAGATGGTGCCCGGAGCCGGGCTCGAACCGGCACGGTGTTGCCACCGAGGGATTTTAAGTCCCTTGCGTCTACCAATTTCGCCATCCGGGCCGACGACATCCGGTCAATCTTGTCCGGTCGCTTTCTGAAAAACGAAGTGCCGGTAACCAGGAAAGTAACCGAATCGCTCGGATTCGATCTACTTGAGAAGTGGAGGCTGGAGTCGGAATCGAACCGGCGTACACGGAGTTGCAGTCCGCTGCATAACCACTCTGCCATCCAGCCTGATTTCGAGTTACGAGAATCTGTCGTTTGAACTGATCTTTTCAGTACAGATGACTTAGATATCTCGGATCGAAATATGCGTTTGGAGCGGGAAAGGAGATTTGACCGGGCTGGCGTTCCAGCTTCCGACCCTCGCCGACCGTTTCCATCACAACATGTTTGGAGCGGGAAAGGAGATTCGAACTCCCGACCCTCGCCTTGGCAAGGCGATGCTCTACCACTGAGCTATTCCCGCTGAACACGCCGTCGCATTATAAGGATAAGTGCGTAAGTGTCAAACGCTTATGTCGTTTTTCGGTCAGAGCGAGCGAGTCAGTTCCGGCCATGCGGCCTTGAGATACTGAGCCATTGACCACAGCGTCAGACATGCCGCCGCGTAGAGCAGCACGATGCCGAGATGGGCGATGAGGGTGGACGGGGGAAAGCCCAGTAGCAGCAGCAGGGAGATCATCTGCAGCGTCGTTTTCGACTTGCCGATCCAGGATACCGCGACGCGCTTGCGCTGACCGATTTCCGCCATCCATTCGCGAAGGGCCGAGATCACGATCTCCCGACCGATGATGACCAGGGCCGGCAGCGTCAGCCACCAGACCTGGTAGCGCTCGATCAGCAGCGCCAGCGCGACCGCCACCATGACCTTGTCTGCGACGGGATCGAGGAAGGCGCCGAACGGTGTGCTTTGATCCCAGCGCCTGGCCAGATAGCCGTCCAGCCAGTCGGTGATCGCGGCAAGGCCGAACAGCGCCGCCGTCACGAGCATGCTCCAGCTGTAGGGGATATAGAACAGCACCACCATCAGCGGGATGAACACGATTCTAGCCAGGGTGAGCATGTTGGGAATGTTCATCGTGCCTCTAGCATCCTTACTGGGAGGTGAAAGTCGGGCATTTTACGCCTGATGAGTGTGGTCATCCATGAAGCGCCTGGTGAATCGTAGCTGCCATCTGTTCATTGATCCCGGGAACGCGTGAAAGATCGTCCCTAGTTGCCTTGCGTACGCCCTGCAGCCCTCCGAAAAAGCGTAACAGCTCGCGGCGACGTTTCGGCCCGACACCGGGAATATCCTGCAGCGTCGAGGTACGGCGCTGCTTGTCGCGGCGTTGACGGTGACCGGTGATCGCGAAACGGTGCGCTTCGTCGCGAATATGCTGAAGCAGGTGCAGCGCCGGAGAGCTGGTATCGAGATCGAGTGTGCGGTCCACCGTCTCGATGAACAAGGTTTCCAGGCCGGCCTTGCGAGTGGTGCCCTTGGCGACGCCGATCAGTGCGACCCCGGTGACCTCCAGTTCGACAAGCACTTCCCGGGCCATGTTCAACTGGCCCTTGCCGCCGTCGACGATCAGGATGTCCGGCAGTTTGCCTTCGCCTTTCTGCAGACGCTTGAAGCGTCGGGTCAATGCCTGCCGCATTGCCGCGTAGTCGTCACCGGCGGCGACGCCTTCGATGTTGAAGCGCCGATAGTCGGATTTGGCGGGGCCGTTGTGATCGAAGACCACGCAGGAGGCAACAGTCGCCTCGCCATGGCTGTGGCTGATGTCGAAACACTCGAGGCGAGCAGGAGTCGCCGGCACGTCCAGTGCCTCGCGGAGCGATTCGAAACGCCGACCCAGTTGACTGCGATTGGCGAGCTGGGTCGCCAAGTGCTGCTCGGCGTTGGTGATGGCCAGTTTCCGCCACTGCGCGCGGTGGCCGCGTACCTGGGCAGCAACGCGGATTCGGCGGCCGGCGTGCTCGCTTAACGCAGCCTGCAGCAGTTCGCTATCCGTCAACGGATGCGAGGCGATGATCTCGAGCGGAATCTCCTTGGATTGCCCCAGGTAGTACTGACTGACGAATTCGCTGAGCAGTTCGTCCGCGGCGAGATCCAGGCCATTGTCGGGCTGATGGTGCCTGGCGCCGAGCATGCGCCCCTGGCGAATGGCCAGGACGCTGATGCACAGTCCGCCCGGCTGCTCGGCCAGCGCGAAGATGTCGGCATCACCATCGGCGTTGTCGACGTACTGCTTCTCCTGCAGCCGGCGCAGCTGCTGAACCTGGTCCCGCAGGCGTGCGGCCTCCTCGAAATTCAGCGAGTCGCTGGCGCGCTCCATGCTGGCGGTCAGCTGCTGCGTGACCTGCTCGCTGCGTCCTTCGAGGCACATCATGGCGTGCTCGACATCCTGACGGTAGTCGGCTTCGCTGATGTAGTCGACGCAGGGCGCGCTGCAGCGCTTGATCTGGTACTGCAGACAAGGGCGGTGGCGATGAGCAAAGACGCTATCTTCGCAGTTGCGGATACGAAAGATCTTCTGCATCAGCGACAGACTCTCGCGAACCGCGGTTGAGCTCGGATAGGGCCCGAGATAGCGCCCGTCACGCCGCTTCTGCCGAACCCGTTTGAACTCCAGCGCGGGGTAGGGGTGCCGGTCGCTGACGAAGACGTAGGGATACGACTTGTCGTCGCGCAACAAGATGTTGTAGGGCGGGCGCAGCTCCTTGATCAAGGTCTGTTCGAGAAGCAGTGCTTCGGTCTCGCTGCGGGTGATCGTGACCTGGATGTCTTCGATTCGTGCGACCAGCGCCTGGGTCTTGGCATTCAGGGCGCCACGAAAATAACTGGCCAGCCGCGGCTTCAGTCGTTTGGCCTTGCCGACGTAAAGCACGTTGGCATGCTCGTCGAGCATGCGGTACACGCCCGGCGACTCCGAAACCGACTTCAGGAAGTGCTTGGCATCAAAGCGTGGCAGGGTATCGATCGAGGATTCATTCATCGCCGAAGTATATCAAAATCCTGGCGGTACACGCCGAGGTTTACCGCTGTCGAAAGGCGCAAAATCCATGATTTCCGGGCAGTCACGATATTGGTTCGAAGCCTTCCAGCATGCCGTAGCGCAGGCCGAGATGGGTCAGTTCCACGTCCGACTGCACCTGTAGCTTGTCGAAGATACGGTAGCGGTAGGTGTTGACCGTCTTGGGGCTGAGACAGAGCTGCTCCGAGATCCGATTCACTTTCTGGCAGTGGATGATCATGGTCGCGATCTGCAACTCGCGGTGCGAGAGCTGATCGAAGGGGCTCTGAACTCCTGCGCTGCGAGCGAGCACCAATCGCTGCGCAATGTCGGGACTGATGAAGCGCTCGCCGGCGGCAACTCGGCGCACAGCGTCGATCATCAGGTCCAGTTCGGTGCCCTTGCTGATGAACCCGCTGACGCCGGAATCGATCAGCCGCTGGGCCGTGCCTTCTTCGACCTGGCCGGTGAGGACGACGATCCGGATCGCGGGTTGCGTCTTGAGCAGTTTCAGAATCGTTTCCAGACCGCCGATGCCCGGCATTCGAATATCGATCATCGCGATATCCGGCAGATGCTCCCGACAGCCTTGCAGCGCACTTTCTCCGCTGTCGGCTTCGGCAACGATCTCGATGTCAGGCTCGCAGGCCAGTACGCGAGCAATACTTGTACGCACCAGATGATGGTCGTCGGCTACCAGTACCTTGATCAAGATGACTCCTGAATTCTGGCGTTATCCGCGCAAACTCGCCGTGGACGACCATATCGGGCGCCCACCAATGGCAACATTGAAATCTGCTTTTTCTGCATGGGCCAGCCACGCGCTGAGGTCCAAGGTGTTAACGCCAGGATCCGTCTAGCTGAGGCCTCGATGATAGTGAGGAACGCTGGATCGGTATTCTGCGATGTCCGATTTTGCTTATCCCTTGTTGATCGAGTGTGCCAGATTACCCGATCATATGCTCCCTATTCGAGCCGGGAATTTGCGGCCGACAAAATCGTGTCGGGCGGCGATATTCGGCGTGCCGGGCGCAGGTCGCGGCGGGGAATTCACTCGGGGGTTGACCTCGAGTTCGAGGCCTTTTATAGTGCGTCGCGTCCTGAGGGACAGTCGTTATCAGGGGCCTTAGCTCAGCTGGGAGAGCGCAACACTGGCAGTGTTGAGGTCAGCGGTTCGATCCCGCTAGGCTCCACCAGAATCGCTTTCGAAAAAGCCGCTCGCCGCCAACGCGTCGAGCGGCTTTTTCGTGTTTACGGCCTAAGTTCTGGCTTGAGTTCTGATTTAAGTTCTGACCTAGGTTCTGGCCATTCGAATTAGGCGAATTATGCGGGCTTCTTCGCCCGTTTGCCTCGCCGAACGTCTCCCACAATGTTTCACGCCGCGAACGCGACAGCGATTCGTGTCGAGCAGTCACAATGATAAGCCGCGATGTGGTCAGGGATATCGGCGGGGAGCCCTATGCAAGAGTTCGTTTTCGATGTGGTCATCAGACCTAAATTTTCGTCTCCGCGATGCTGGGAGGCGTTGGTACCCGCTCTGCCGGGGCTGACGACGGAGGCGCCAAGCGACATGGAGGCCTTCGAGCAGCTCCAGGATCAGATCCTTCCTCACCTGGCGCGGCGACTCGCGCGTGGCGAAGGCGTTCCCCGGCAATCTCGAGTCGGTCAATACGTCGGCAGCTATGGCCTCGTTTTCTGGCAATTCCTGAGCGTGCGACTGGGTCCCTTGAAGGCCGGGCAGATCGCGATCGAGCCGATCTTTCCTGATATCGGCGAGCTGATGACGAGACTCGAAGGGGGCATCGTCGAGGACCTGTCGGCGGAAGAAGCAGAAGTCGAGTGACGAGGCGTGACACGAGTGAAGGTGCTGCGTGAGAGAGACCGGGAACGCGGACGAACGAGGTGTCGACAAGGCCACGCCACCGATTGACAGGGCGAGTCGGCACACGGCACTATACCGGACATGAAAACGAACCAATCGCACAGACCGAACCAGTGGTGGTGGCGCCTTTAACGCAAGGGTGGCTCGCCGGCGTCTGTGGATTGACGTTCGATAACAATGCCGCCCCATGGGGCGGCATTTTTTTGTGTGCTCGTTTCGTTCCATGAGGTGGCATCGCTGAAACGATCGGCTCGGGTGATGATTCCGAGCAGGAAATCGGGAACTCAAGCCGATTGATTCGACATACCAGGAGTTTGTTTCCATGTCTGTCCTCATGATCGATAACTACGACAGCTTTACCTTCAACATCGTCCAGTATCTGGGGGAGTTGGGGGCGAAAGTGATTACCGTGCGCAACGATGAAGTGGACCTCGCTGACCTCGAGCGCTACGAACCGACTCATCTGGTGGTCTCGCCCGGGCCGTGTACGCCCAACGAGGCGGGTATCTCGATGGCGGCGATTCGCCACTTTGCCGGCAAGATTCCGATATTGGGCGTATGCCTGGGTCATCAGGCGATCGGTCAGGTATATGGTGGCGACGTGATTCGGGCGCCGCAGGTGATGCATGGCAAGACCTCACGAATTCGCCACCGGGAGCAGGGGGTCTTCGAGGGGCTCGAAGATCCGCTGGAAGTGACGCGCTACCATTCACTGGTAGTCGATGCCGAAAGCCTGCCTGACTGCCTCGAAGTCACGGCATGGGTGGACGACGACGATCCGACCCCGGGGCTGATCATGGGGTTGAAGCACAAGACGCTGGATATCGAAGGGGTGCAGTTTCACCCCGAATCGATTCTGTCTCGCCAGGGGCACGAACTGCTGGCCAATTTCTTGAAACGGCGCGCCTGATCCGAAACGGTCGGCCGGGAAGGGCGAGGACACAACATGCAAATGCGGGACGCGATCGGCGCGGTCATGCGCGGTCATAACCTCAGTTACGAAGATACCCATGCCGTGATGCACGCCATCATGACCGGGGAAGCGACAGAAGCGCAGATCGGCGGCTTCCTGATCGGACTGGCGATGAAGGGGGAAACCGCCGACGAGATCACGGCGGCGGCACAGGTGATGCGTGAACTGATGCAGCCGGTCTCGATCGACTGCGACAACATCGTCGATATCGTCGGTACTGGCGGCGACGGCGCCAACCTGTTCAACGTCTCCACGGCCTCGAGCTTCGTCGTCGCGGCGGCTGGCGGCCACGTCGCCAAGCACGGTAACCGGGGCGTATCGTCTTCCGCTGGCAGTGCGGATCTGTTCGACGTGGCGGGCATCTATCTCGATCTGGATGCGGCGACCATTGCGCGTTGTATCGAGCAGGTCGGCGTGGGTTTCATGTTCGCGCCACGGCATCATCAGGCGATGCGTCATGCCATCGGTCCGCGACGCGAGATGGGCGTGCGCACGGTATTCAACATTCTCGGGCCGTTGACCAATCCGGCCGGTGCCCCCAATCAGTTGTTGGGCGTCTACGCGCCGCATCTGGTGCCGCTGGTGGCGGAGTCGCTGCGCAAGCTGGGCAGCGAACACGTCCTGGTCGTCCATGCCGAGGATGGACTGGATGAAATCTCGGTAGCGGCACCGACGCGGGTCGCCGAGCTGCGTGATGGCGAGATCCGCGAGTACACCATCACGCCCGAATCCCTGGGGATCGAACGGCAATCGCTCGAAGCGCTCAAGGTGGTGACCGCCGAAGACAGTCTCAAACTGGTCAAGGAGGCGCTGGTCGGCAAGGGTACGGCGGGGGATATCGTGGCACTCAACGCCGGCGCGGCGCTATTTGCCGCCGGCATCGCCGACTCGCTCAAGGAAGGCGTGCTGATGGCGCAGGACGCGCAGGCCTCCAAGCTGCCGCTGGAGAAACTCAAGGAGCTCTCCGATTTCACTCGCGTCTTTGCCGACTGATGTCAGCGCGTCTTTATAGCCCCAGTGCCTTTTAGCATGAGTGCCTTTTAGCCTAAATGTCTTTTAGCCTAAGTGCCTTCGCCGAACGAGCGTTGTAGCCGAACCAGCTCAACAGGAATCCAAGATGACCGACGCCGCCGATAATGAACTGCCGACCATTCTGGCCAAGATTCTGACGCGTAAGCGTGAGGAGATCGCCGAGCGTCGCCAGGCGGTCAGTGAGCAGGAATGGCTCGAGCGGGCGAAAACGCAGAGCGCACCGCGGGGATTCGTCTCGGCGCTTAACGCCTGCATCGACGGCGGAGATCCCGCCGTGATCGCCGAGATCAAGAAGGCCTCGCCGTCCAGAGGCGTTATCCGCGAGGATTTTCGCCCGGCGGAAATCGCGATCGACTACGCGGCAGCGGGCGCCAGCTGTCTGTCGGTATTGACCGATGCCGACTATTTTCAGGGCCACGAAGACTATCTGATCGCCGTGCGGGAAGCGTGTGATCTGCCGGTCATCCGCAAGGATTTCATCATCGATGGCTATCAGATCGCCGAAGCGAGAGGGATCGGTGCCGACTGCATCCTGTTGATCGTGGCGGCGCTCGACGACGCCCAGCTCAAGGATCTCCATCAGCAGGCGACGGCGCTGGGCATGGATGTGCTGGTCGAAGTACACGATATCTTCGAGCTCGAGCGGGCGCTGATGCTGGATCTGCCGCTGGTCGGCATTAACAATCGCGATCTGCGCACCTTCGAAACCTCGCTCGACACGACCTTCGAGCTGCTCAAGCGCATCCCCCAAGGGGTGACGGTCGTGACCGAATCCGGTATCAACACCCGCGACGATGTCGCCCGCATGCGCGAATACGACGTCAACGCCTTCCTGGTGGGCGAGGCGTTCATGCGCGAGGAAGAGCCCGGCAGCGCGCTACGCCGAATGTTCTTCTAGCGTCGATTCGCGCTTGACCCACGGCCCCGGAACGATCATCGATCCTGTCGACGCCGCTTCTCGAACATAGGCTCGGGAGCGGCGTCTGTCGTTGGCTAGGCGGTCCCTCTCGACGCATTGATGGCATGGCTTCGTGGAGATGCGATGCCAGCCGGGAAGTCCAGTCGGGAAAAGGCGGGTCAGAACTCCGGCGAGTCGGGAAAGATCAGGCTGATCAGGGTGTCGCCGGCTTTGGGCGTCAGCGGCTTGTCGGCGGTGGCGATACGGATGCGACCGCTGGTCGAGAGCGTGAACAGCGTCAACAGCCGATCGCGATGGATGCGCCGATAGTCGTCGATGTTGAAGCTATCGCTGATCTTGGCGTGACGAACGACGGCGCCCTGAGAGATCAGGCTGGATAGCCGGGTGAAGGTGGTATTGCCGTCGAACAGCAGTGGCAGGTGGGCCAGTGCCTGCTGATGGTGGCGCCGCGCGCTGCGCGATGATTCGACGGCCAGGCGAAACACCTTGCCATGACCCAGGATATGCTCGAAGTGCAGCGCGGCGAGGTTGTTGAGCTCTCGATAGGGCGATAGCGGCAGCAGGTGGCCGAGACCGGCCAGGCCTAGATGCTGGGAGGCGTGCTCCGACAACGGATTGCCGTAGTAGATGGGCAGATTGGCCATTCGCGCTTCCTGAATCGCATCCCAGTTGTGGTCGCACAGGCGCACCGCGAAGCCGGCTTCCTGCAGAGCGCTGCCCAGTGCTCTGGCGACCGGGTTGGCGCCGATGACCAGAAAGCCCGACGCCCTCGGCGCATTGACCTTCAGGAGCCGGGCCAGCGGCCGGGAAAACAGGCTCTGGACGACGACGGTACTGATGATCACCAGAAACGTGATCGGTACCAGCAGCTCGGCCCCGGGCACTTCCAAAGCTTCGAGTCGAATCGCGAACAGCGACGCCACCGCCGCCGCGACGATACCGCGCGGGGAAAGCCACGCCAGTAACGCCTTTTCCCGCCAGTTGAGCGAGCTACCCCAGGTGCACAACCACACCGCCAGCGGACGCGCCACCCATACCAGAATGGCCAGAAACACCCAGGCTTCCCACGACAGCAGTCCCAGCTGCTCGAGACTCAGGCGTGCCGCCAGCAGAATGAACAGTCCCGAGATCAGCAGGATCGACAGCGTCTCCTTGAATTCCAGGATCGGCTGCGTCGGCACGCCACGCATGTTGGCCATCCAGACGCCCATGACGGTCACTGTCAGCAGACCGGATTCATGGAACAGCTGATTGGAGAGGGTGAACAGCGTCAGCATGATCATCAGGGTGCCGAAGCTGTGAAGACGCTGCGGCAGCCAGTAATGACGCAGCACGCTGCCCCACAGGTAGCCGCCTGCGGTACCTAGCCCGAAACCGATCACCGCCGTCTGGGCAAAACTGATCAGGGTATGGGCGGCGGCGCCGTTGGAGAGTCCCAGCGAGACGAATTCATAGACCAGTACGGCACCGATGGCGCCGATCGGATCGATCAGAATGCCTTCCCAGCGCAGAATCTGGCTGACGTGTTCGCGAGCGCGAAGCGTCTGCAGCATCGGCAGTACCACGGTCGGCCCGGTAACCACCAGCAGGGCGCCCAGCACGCTGGCCATTTCCCACGACAATCCCAATATGAGATGAGCGGCGGCGATCGCGATCAGCGCGGTGATCAGCGCGCCCCAGGTCACCAGCCGACTGACGGTCCGGCCATGGCCGCGCAGCTCACGAAAGTCGAGCGTCAACGCCCCCTCGAACAGGATCACCGCCACCGCCAGCGACACCAGCGGAAACAGCAGCTCGCCGAGCACCGCGTCGGGTTCGAGCACGCCGGTCACCGGACCCACGACGATGCCGGCTATCAGCAGCGGTAAAATAGCCGGGACACGCAGTTGCCAGGCGACCCACTGACAGATCAGCGCCAGCAGGCCGATGCCGGTCAGCGCTAGGGCGGCATTTTCCATGGCAGTCTCTCCGGGCCGGGGCAAAGGGCGCGCAGACTAGCCGGGGCATGCGACCGATGCAATGCCGAACGGCCCGAGAAACGAGATTTTCAGGGTGTGGCAGTTTGTCGCCGGACCCAACTGATGATATCCGCCTGACCCATGGCGCCGGCCTGGCGGGCGATCTCGCGACCGCCGCGAAACAGAATCAGCGTGGGGATGCTGCGGATGCCATAGCGTGACGCAACATCGGTGGCGGCTTCGGTATCCAGCTTGGCCAGGCGGATCTGCGGCTCGAGCTCGCCGGCAGCCTTGGCGAATCCCGGTGCCATCGCTTTGCACGGCCCACACCAGTCGGCCCAGAAATCGACCAGCAGCGGAAGATCGCTGCGCGACAGGTGGCGGTCGAAGTTGGCGGAATCCAGCGCCAACGGTTCGCCGGTGAATAGCGGGTTATGGCACTGCCCGCAGTTGGGACTGTCCGTCAGGCGCGCGTTGGCGACGCGATTGACGGCGTGGCAGTGGGGGCAGACGACGTGTTGGGCTTCGGACATGGCGAGACGAGCTCCGGATGAAAGGATTGCCGCCGAGCATAGATGAAGAAGAGTGCGGTTGCTCGGGTGATCGACGGCCGTTGAATCATGTTGTTTCGGGGACCCGCTTCAGATGTACCGCGTTCACGTGTCGCAACTTCAGCGCAGCGTGATCAGTCGGCCGCCGTAGCCGATGAACACGACACCAGCGCAGCGTTCGATCCAGTGCCGCGTGCGCCGATACAGGGCGCGCGGCCGCGGCGTGGTAGAGGCGAGTGCGATCAAGCTGTACCAGCACACGGAGACCGCCAGCATCGCGGCGATACAGACGATGCCCATCCATGCCGGTGCATGGGCCGGCAGCGTCGAGGCGAACAGGCTGCTCACGAACAGCGCCGTCTTCGGGTTCGAGGCGCCGGTGAGCACGCCTCGGCGATAGACCTGACCACCGGATAGCCCGGGCTGCGTGTGGATTGCCTCATCGCCCGCGCCGCGGAAGCTGTGCAGAATCAGTCGTACGCCGAGAAACAACAGATAGGCACCGCCGACCAGTTTGAGCGTGAGATATAGCCACGGCGCCAGCGCAAACAGCAGGGCAATGCCGAAATAGCCGAACAGCCCCCAGGCGAATGTACCCGTGGCGAGCCCGGCGACGGCGATCATCGCTGCACGGCGCCCATGTACGATCCCCGTCTGAAGCGTCAGAAAGAAGTTAGGCCCCGGGGTGACGGCAGCTACTGTCCAGATGGCGATGAAATTGACCAGAATCCAGTTGCTCGACATGAAGCGTGCTCTTTCTCAATGAAGCGACAGGCCAGAACGTGAAGCGACAGGCCCTGGGTCGGCAAAGTATGGCACGAGATCGACGGTTGCCGACGTCCGCCAATGGCTTACCGCCTCGTCTCAACGTCAAGACACTGCGCCGACGATCCTGACTTGCTTCAGCAGCGCCTGCAGCGGGTGCGGCAATGTCTGATCGGAGAGTCGCTTGACTTGGCTCCGGCAAGAGTAGCCGGTGGCCAGCAGTCGGCCCGAATGGGTATCGTCCTCCACCGGCGCGCGCCATGAGAGATCGTAGATCGTTTCCGACGTCTCGCGATGGCGGGCTTCATGACCGTAAGTGCCTGACATGCCGCAGCAGCCGGTGGCAACGAGGTCCAGTGTGAGCCCGAAACGCGCGAACAGTTGCTGCCACGCCTTGGGACTGCCCGGAGCGTTGGTTTTCTCGGTGCAGTGGCTCATCAGACGATACCCGGGATCGACGGATTCGAGAGCGTCGGCGCTGAAATCCGGCGGCAGGATCGACGGCCCCAGCGACAGCAGCCACTCCTGCAGCAGCAGGACTTTCGGTACCGCTTGCGGCCCCAGTGTCTTGATGTACTCCTGCCGATAGGTGAGCGTCATCGCCGGATCGATGCCCACCAGCGGCACGCCGAAACGGGCGAGCGCCCTGAGTCCGGCGGCCTGCTTTTCGGCCGTTCGCGCGAAGCGGCCGAGGAATCCCTGCACCTGCAGCGGTTTGCCGTTGGGCTGGAACGGGGCGACGAACACCCGGATATCGAGCCGTGACAGCAGTTCGATCACGTCCATCACCAGCCGCGACTCGAAGTGGCTGGTGAAGGCGTCCTGGACCAGCACCACGCTACGACGCTTCTGCGCGTCGGTCAGCCTGCCCAGCGTCAGCGGCGTGGCCTCGGCGATCCCCCAGGCATCGAGCATTTTCCCGAGGCTGGCGCGGGAGAGCTTCGGGCTATCGACGATGCCGAGACCTTTCGCCAGGAAGCGATCGACCAGGCGGTTGTCGAGCAGGGCGTTGTAGAGCGGGGCGGCAGGCTGCAGATGTGGAATCACGAACTCCAGCCCGCCGATCAGGTAGTCCCGTAGCGGCCGGGCGTAACGACTGTGATAGCTCTCGAGAAAGCGCGAGCGGAAGTCGGGCACGTCGACCTTGATCGGACACTGGCCGGCGCAGGACTTGCACGCCAGACACCCGGCCATGGCGTCGTAGACCTGATGCGAGAAATCGTCCTCGCCCCGGCGCCGGGCAATCGCTCGCTGGAGCTTGCCGGGCTGGGCGGCGAGCCAGACGCCGAAGCCGGCGCGGCGCTGCGCCTGAGCGACCTCGAGGACGTCGACGCCGGCATTGCCCTGGCGGCGAAGCCACTCGCGCATCAGACTGGCTCGCCCCTTGGGGGAGTGCACGCGCTCGCGGGTCGCTTTCCACGACGGACACATGGCGTCATCGGGGTCGTAGTTGTAGCAGGCGCCGTTGCCGTTGCAGTAGACCGCGCTGGCGTTCTCCTGCCACACGCGCTCATCGATCTGGCGATCCAGCTCGCCCCGCGTCGTCACCCCGTCGATCGCCAGCAACCCGGGATCGTGACCGTCGACGATACCGATGTGTGCTGACCTGTCTCTCGACGCTGCGGATTGCGTGGCGGTCTCATTTGCGCTGCCCGCGGCTTCGGGCGGGATGGAAAGACCCTCGGCCTCGGGAGGGCTAAAAAGCGGCGGGATGGAAAGAGGCGTCGCGATCTTGCCGGGATTGAACTGGTTGTGCGGATCGAAGGCCGCCTTGACGCGTTGCAATGCCGGATAGAGCTCGCCGAAGAAACGCGGCGAGTATTCCGAGCGCACGCCCTTGCCGTGTTCGCCCCACAGCAGGCCGCCGTAGCGCTGGGTCAGCGCCGCGACTTTGTCGGATATCTCGCGGATCAGGCGGGCCTGGGTCGGGTCTTTCATGTCGATCGCCGGGCGTACGTGAAGCACGCCGGCATCGACGTGACCGAACATGCCGTATTCGAGGTCGCGGGCGTCCAGCAGTTGGCGGAACTCGGCGATGTAATCGGCCAGGCGTTCCGGCGGCACCGCGGTGTCTTCGACGAACGGGATCGGACGTTTTTCGCCCTTGGCGTCGACCCTGGCATTGCCGAGCAGGCCCACGGCACGTTTGCGCATGGCGTAGACCCGGCCGATCTGCGGTCGGCCCTCTGCCAGGGTATAGCCGAGCCGTTCGACGCCGGCATCCGCGCCCAGATGATCGGTGAAGGCCCGTACGCGCTCGGCCAATCGTGCCGGATCGTCGTCGTTGAACTCGACCAGATTGATGCCGCGAATGGGCGCGCCTCGATCACCATTATCATTAACGACGGCAGGGAAGAACTCCGCCACGCTGTCCCAGACGAAATCCTCCATCGCCAGCTGCAGCACGCGATCGTCGATCGTCTCGATCGAGGTGGGGGCGCCTACCGACATCAGCGTCTTGGCATCGCGCAGCGCCTCCATGAAACCGGCGTAGCGCACGTTGACCAGGGTCGAATGGCGCGGCAACGGCAGCACGTTGAGCGTTGCCTCGTTGAGCAGCGCCAGCGAGCCTTCGGAACCACATAGCACGCTGTTGAGATCGAAGCGGCCCTGGTCATCGATCAGATGGGCCAGATCGTAGCCCGTCAGGCAGCGGTTGAGCGGCGGGAAAACCGAGGCGATGCGTTCGCGCTCGGTCTCGGCGATGTCGCTGACCGCGCGATGGATCTCGCCGACCCGATCATCGCGTTGGCAGGCGGTCGTCAACGCCTCGTCGTCCAGCGGCCAGCTCTCGAAACGCTCGCCGCCCGGCAGCACGATATCGAGCCCGAGCACATGGTCGCGGGTCTTGCCGTACTCGCAGCTGCCCTGACCGCTGGCATCGGTGGAAATCATGCCGCCGAGTGTGGCGCGATTGGAGGTCGAGAGTTCCGGAGCGAAGAACAGGCCGTGCGGTTTGAGAGCCGCGTTGAGCTGATCCTTGACCACGCCTGCCTGTACCCGCACGCGGCGGTTTTCGACGTCGATCTCGAGGATCCGGTTCATGTGCCGGGAAACATCCACCACCAGCCCGTCGGTCAGCGATTGACCGTTGGTGCCGGTGCCGCCGCCACGCGGGGCGAGCACGATATCGCGATACGTCTCCCGGCCGATCAGCCGAGCGATCAGCTCGAGATCCTGGGCGTCGCGCGGATAGAGAACCGCCGCCGGCTGACGCTGGTAGATCGAATTGTCGGTGGCCAGTACGGTGCGGTTGGCGGCGTCATCGCCGATATCGCCGTGAAAGCCGGCCGCAGCCAGCTCGTCGAGGAATCGGCGGTAGCGCTCGGGCAGAGTCAGCTCGGCATCGGCCGGGTCAAGGCGTGTCATTATCGTCATGCAGCAAAGCCATCAGGTCGGGCCGGTCAGGCGGCCGTCGCCGGGTAGATATCCACCTGGCAGGTTGTCGGTTCACAGCGCTTACAGCGCTCGAGGGCGAACAGTTTAGCGCGCCAGATCGTGGTGTGACACGAATCCCGGGTGGCGCATGGTGCCGGGGTGGGGTTTTCCCTACAATATTCTCCTCGTAAAGAGTGATCGCCAGAACGGTGAGCTGCCGTCGCCGGTCATGCGGCGGTCGTCACGGTTTTCATTTCAGACTGTTCATTTCGAACTTTCCATTTCGAACTTTCCATTTCAAACAACGGAACCCACTCATGCTCGATCCGAAGCTGTTGCGTAGCGATCCGCAGTTCGTCGCCGAACGCCTGGCCCTGCGGGGCTTCACTCTCGATACCGCGCAGCTCGAGTCGCTCGAGTCCCGCCGTCGTGAGCTGCAGACGCGGACCGAGCAGCTGCAGAACGAGC
The DNA here is from genome assembly GCF_003206695.1 of Salinicola halophyticus. Taxonomy (GTDB): domain Bacteria; phylum Pseudomonadota; class Gammaproteobacteria; order Pseudomonadales; family Halomonadaceae; genus Salinicola; species Salinicola halophyticus. The sequence continues at coordinate 777,054 of NZ_PZJN01000006.1, forward strand.
GTAACGTGCGCTCCAAGTCGATCGGCAAGGCCAAGGCCGCCGGCGAGGACATTCAGCCGCTGCTGGCCGAAGTCGGCCAGCTCGGCGACGACCTCGATACGGCCAAGCGTGAGCTGGGCGAAGTGCAGCAGGCCTGGGATGATCTGGTCGCCGGACTGCCCAATCTGCCACATGCAGACGTGCCACAAGGGGCGGACGAGAGCGACAACGTCGAGCTGCATCGCTGGGGTGCGCCGCGGGAATTCGATTTCGACGTCCGTGACCATGTCGATCTGGGTGCCCGATTCGGCTATCTCGATTTCGAGATGGCGACCAAGCTGACCGGTTCGCGTTTCGCCGTGATGCGTGGACCGATCGCCCGCCTGCACCGGGCGCTGGCGCAGTTCATGCTCGACAAGCAGACGCAGGAGCACGGTTACGAAGAGTGCTACGTGCCGTATATGGTCAACGCCGAGACGTTGACGGGTACCGGACAGCTACCCAAGTTCGGTGAGGATCTGTTCAAGCTTGCCGACAGCGACTATTACCTGATCCCCACCGCCGAGGTGCCGCTGACCAACTTCGTGCGCGACGAGATTCTCGATCACGCCGCGCTGCCGCTGAAGTTGACCGCCCATACCCCGTGTTTTCGCAGCGAGGCCGGCGCCTACGGTCGCGACACCCGCGGCATGATCCGTCAGCATCAGTTCGACAAGGTCGAGATGGTCCAGGTGGTCGACCCAGCCACCAGCTACGAGGCGCTGGAATCCATGCGGGGGCACGCCGAGGCGATCCTGCAGGCGTTGGAACTACCGTATCGGGTGGTGACCCTGTGCACCGGCGACATGGGCGCCAGTGCAACCAAGACCTACGACCTGGAAGTGTGGCTGCCGAGCCAGCAGACCTACCGCGAGATCTCCTCGGTCTCCAACTGCGAGGATTACCAGGCGCGGCGGATGCAGGCGCGTTTCCGCAGCCCTGAACAGAAAAAGCCGCAGCTGGTACACACGCTGAACGGCTCCGGTCTGGCGGTAGGGCGCTGTCTGCTGGCGGTGCTGGAAAACTACCAGAATGCCGACGGCAGCGTGGACGTGCCGGCAGCCCTGGCGCCGTACATGGGCGGACTCACGCGCTTCAACGCCGAGTGACGGTGTGACGACCCTCGACCCTTCATAGCAAAAGGTTATGAAGGGTCGTTTGGTTATAACCCTACAAACAAGCGTTACTTCGCCTATCCGCTACGGGGCATTAAACTTTGCTGCTTGCGTCCTGAACCGATGGCTGGCGGCATACCAGACGCGACGGTTCCATCGCCCATCCCCAACCGACGGCCCGACTCGTGACCGATTTCCTCACCCTGCAATACGATCCGTCCCGTCTCGACGTTCACCTGATCGGTGGCGGCAGCGAGGCGCTGGCGCTGGCGCAGCGTATCACCGGGCTGATGCCGGTCGTGACCGTGCATGCGGTTTCGCTGATGCCAGCCCTGGCGTCTCTGTGTCGGGCGCAAGAGTGGAGGGTGCGTGACGATGAACCGGTGGCTGGGGCGGGGCAGCTATGGCTGGTCGCCAGCGGGGATTGGGAGCGTGACCGGGAAGTCGCCAGCGTGGCGGTAGAAGCCGGCGTCGCGGTTTACGTACCGGCGCATCCGACGCTATGTAGCGTCCGTCTGCCGCCGCGGGTGACCGTGGAGGATGCCGCGCAGCCCGCCTCTGCCTCCGTCCCTACCGATGGCCATTGGCGACGGGGCCATGTCTCGCTGGTCGGTGCCGGCCCCGGTGACCCGGAGCTGCTGACGCTGAAGGCGCTCAGGCAGCTGCAGCGCGCGGATGTGGTGATACACGATCGGCTGGTCAGCCAGGAAATCCTGGCGCTGATCGATCCCTCGGCGCGGCGTTTCTACGTCGGCAAGGCGCGTTCAAGGCACAGTGTGCCCCAGGAGGGTATCAATCAGGCGCTGGTCGACTGGGCCAAGGCGGGTAACCGGGTGGTCCGTCTCAAGGGCGGAGATCCGTTCATCTTCGGCCGGGGCGGTGAGGAGCTCGAGGCGCTGGTCGCCGCCGACATCGATTTCGACGTGGTGCCGGGAATCACCGCGGCCTCCGGCTGCGCCGCCTATGCGGGAATTCCGCTGACCCATCGCGATCATGCTCAGTCGGTGCGCTTCGTCACCGGCCATCTCAAGAATGGCAGCTGCGATCTCGACTGGACGGCGCTAGCGCGTGGCGATCAGACGCTGGTCTTCTATATGGGCCTAGGCGCGTTGGATCTGATTCGCGAGCGGCTGATGGCGTACGGGCTGGATGGCGCTACGCCGCTGGCGCTGATCGAGCAGGGCACGACAGCCAATCAGCGCGTGCATCTGGGTACGCTGTCCCGCCTGCCCGATAGCCTGGGCGCGCATCAGCCCCGCCCGCCGACCTTGATCGTCGTGGGTAGCGTAGTCGAGCTGGCATCGCGTCTCGAGTGGTTCCAGCCAACCGACAGTGGCAGCCTCGGCTGGGTCGAAGGCAAGCATCCCACGCCACTCTCCCGGGCCGACAGCGCCTGACTGTCGTACCGGCTCCTGCCGATCCGTCTTCCCCGCAGTTGCGCCCGCCGCTGGCCGATCCTTGCGCACCGGACGCATTTGCCCGTATCGGGTTCCCGACGGTTTCCATCGCGAGATCAACCGGATAGCGAACGAGTCGTCGTTGACGCCATCTCTTGGCCCTTCGACAATGAGAACTCGCGACGGGGGAGAAGGGCATGAACGTTGAACAGCTGGATATCCGAGGTCACATGGCGCAGTTCGCGCCGTTCGACAATCTCCCCGATGCGTTGCTCGATCGCATCGCCGGCGAGGTCGAAATTCGCTATTTTCAGGCCGGCAGCGAGCTTCTGGTCAAGGACCAGCCGATCGATTCGCTCTGGTACATCCGCAGCGGTGCGGTGGAGATGTACCAGCGCAGTGGTCGGCTGTTCAACCGTCTGAGCGAAGGCGACATCTTTGGCTATTCGGACCTGCTGCGCAGCAATCGTCGCGTGCGCTACCCGGTCGGTGCGATCGAGGATACGCTGATCTACTTCATCCCCGGCGATGTCTTCGAGGCGGTGTGCGAGGAAGACGACGACTTCGCCGAGTTCGTTGAGACCGGCGGGCAGCGCCTCAAGGTGACGGTCGAGCAGCAGCGCGACGACAGCGGGCTGATGACCACGAGGGTGCGCAAGCTGATCAACCGGCAGCCGCAGATGGTGGAAGCCACGACCACCCTGCAGCAGGCAGCGCAGCAGATGCGCGACGCCAATGCCACTTGCGTGCTGGTGATCGATGTCACCGAGACGCAGTCCGCCTATACCTTCACCGGCCCGGACGGCCGCCACTGGAAACTCAACGGTATTCTGACCGATCGCGACTTCTGCACCCGCGTGCTCGCGGAGGGCAAGTCGCCCCAGACCCCGGTGGGCGATGTCATGTCGCGCAAGCTCATCGTCACCCAGTCCGACGAGTCGGTCTACGAGGCGATGCTGAGCATGCTGCGCAACCAGGTCCACCATCTGCCGGTGCTGTACCGACGTCAGCCGATCGGCGTGCTGCATCTCTCCGATATCGTCCGTCACGAAACCCACAGCAGCCTATTTCTGGTCAATAACGTCTTCGTTCAGAACAGCGCGGAGCAGCTCGCCAAGCTGGCGCCCGAAGTGCGCACCGGGTTCGTGCGCATGGTCGCCGATGGTGCCAATTCCGAGATGGTGTGCCGGGCGCTGGCGACGATCGGTCGCGCCTTCACGCAGCGTCTTCTCGAACTGGCGGAGAGCGAGCTGGGCCCGGCGCCGGTACCGTACTGCTTCATGGTGCTGGGCTCGATGGCGCGAGAAGAGCCGACCATCAACGCCGACCAGGACAATGCGCTGGTACTCGACGACGACTACGATCCGGATCGGCACGGCGAGTACTTCGAGGCGCTGGCCAAATTCGTCTGCGACGGCCTCGACGCCTGTGGTTACCCTTACTGCAAGGGCGATGTCATGGCGACCAACTCGCGCTGGCGGCAGCCGCTACACGTCTGGAAGCGATATTTCACCGAGTGGATGGAGGAGCCCAACGGCGAACGCCTGTTGCACAGCTCCATCTTCTTCGATCTGGCACCGGTCCATGGCGAAGCGCCGATGGTCGAATCGCTGCAGGATCTGATCGCCGAACTGGCGCCACAGCGCCCCGTCTTTCTGGCGGCACTGGCGCGCAACGCCAGAAATCGCACGCCCCCGCTGGGGTTTTTCCGTCAGTTCGTCATGGATCAGGACGGCGAGCATCGCAAATCGATCAACCTCAAGCGTCGTGGCACCGCGCCGCTGACGGATCTGGTTCGCGTTCATGCGTTGGCGTGTGGTTCGAAGGCGCAGAATACCTTCACCCGCCTCGACGATATCGCCGAGACGAAACTGCTCGCGGACGGGGTCACCGATCGTCTGCGCTACGCGTTCGAGTTCATGTCGATGGTGAGAATCCGCCATCAGGCGGAGGCGATCGAGCAGGGCGTCGAGCCCGACAACAGCGTCGATCCGGAAAACATCGGCAGTCGGGAGCGCCACAACCTCAAGGACGCCTTCGAAGCCATCAGCAACGCGCAGAAATTCCTCTCGTTTCGCTACATCATGCCCACCCGGCAGAGCTCGTCGAAAACCGAGCCTGACAGGTCGGGATCGCCACAGGGCGGTGCGCCGCGCAGAGGCGGTCGATGAGCTGGCGCTGGGGAGCCAATAAGAAGGCGGAGCCGAACTGGCCGGACTATCTGGCTTCGCGGGCCCAGCGGGTACGCGAGCCGCGCCTGGCCAGTTTCTATGCGCAGGGTACGCTGGATCCCGACACGCCGATCGGCGAAGCGCCGTTGGTGGCGATGGACTTCGAGACCACCGGCCTCGATGGCAGTCGCCATGACATCGTCAGCGTCGGCGTCATGCCATTTACGCTGGGACGGATTCGGCCCGCCGATGGCCGTTACTGGGTGCTGTCGCCCCGGCGCCAGCTCAGCGATGAGTCGGTCGCCTTCCATCACATCACTCACGCGGAAGTCGCCGACGCGCCGGACTTCGCGGCGATCATCGATGAGTTGCTACCGATACTCGCGGGGCGGCTGGTGGTGGTCCACTACCGCCAGCTGGAGCGCACCTTCCTGGACGCCGCCATTCGCGAGCGTCTGGGCGAAGGGCTTTTGATGCCGATGATCGACACCATGTCGCTGGAGGCGCGGATACATCGGCAACCCTGGTGGGCCCGGTTGCGGCGTTGGGCGGGGCGGCCGATGGCATCGATTCGCCTTCACGAGAGTCGGCAGCGCTATCATCTTCCCGCCTATACGGGCCACCACGCGCTGGTCGATTCACTGGCGACCGCTGAGCTGCTGCAGGCGCAGATTCTCTATCACTACGATTGGCAAACGCCGGTCAGCGCGCTGTGGCGATAAGCTCGATATCTTGGCGATAAGCGTTATCGGGTATTCCAACGCAAAGCGGGCGGCTCCATGAGCCGCCCGCTTCTTGTCTGCCATCCTTTTGTGACGATGGCCTATGGCGTCAACCGCGAGGCTCGGAACGCAGCCCCTGGATGATCGCATAGCAGGCTGCCAGCAGTACGATCGTGAACGGCAGACCGGTGGTAATAACCGCCGCCTGCAGTGCCGCCAGACCGCCACCCAGCAGCAGGGCGATGGCGATGGCGCCTTCGATCAAGGCCCAGAACACGCGCTGCGGCGTCGGCGCATCGACCTTGCCGCCGGCCGTGATCGAGTCGATCACCAGCGAACCGGAGTCGGAGGAGGTGATGAAGAAGACCATCACCAGGATGATGCCGACGAACGACGTGATCGAGGTCAGCGGCAGCTGGCCGAGCATGGTGAACAGCTGCAACGGCAGAGCCGCTTCCTTCACTCCTTCGAAGCCATCACTGACGAGCTGATTGATCGCGGTGTCGCCGAAAGCGGTCATCCACAATACCGATACGATGGTCGGGACCAGCAGCACGGCAATCAGGAACTCGCGAACGGTACGGCCACGGCTTACACGCGCAATGAACATGCCGACGAACGGTGACCAGGAGATCCACCAGGCCCAGTAGAACGCGGTCCAGCCATGCACGAAGTCCGCATCTTCCCGACCGAACGGATTGGACAGCGCGGGCAGATTCTTGAGGTAGGAACCCAGGTTTTCGACGAAGCCGGTGGCGATCAGCATGGTCGGACCGACGATGATCACGAACAGCAGCAGCAGGAACGCCAGCCCCATGTTGAGCTGCGACAGACGCTGAACGCCCTTGTCGACGCCCAGCACTACCGAGCCCAGCGCAACCAGCGTGATACCGATGATCAGCACCACCATGGTGACGTCGGTATTGGGAATGTCGAACAGATAGTTGAGCCCGGCTGCGGCCTGCGAGGCACCGAAACCCAGCGAGGTGGCCAAACCGAACAGAGTCGCCAGCACCGCCAGGATATCGATGACGTGGCCCGGCCAACCCCAGATGCGCTCACCCAGAATCGGGTAGAAGATCGAACGCATGGTCAGTGGCAGGCCCTTGTTGAACGAGAACAGCGCCAGTGCCAGGGCGACGACGGCGTAGATACCCCACGGATGCAGGCCCCAGTGGAAAATCGTGGCCGCCATGGCCAGCGACTGGGAAGCCGCCTGGTCGCCTTGGGCGCCGCCCAATGGTGCCCAGGAGTCTCCCGTGACGGACGTGCCGAAGTGCGTGATCGGTTCGGAGACGCCGTAGAACATCAGCCCGATGCCCATGCCGGCGGCGAACAGCATGGCAAACCAGCCGGCATAGCTGAAGTCCGGTTTGGCATGCAGGCCGCCGAGTCGGACCTTCCCGAGTGGCGTAAAGATCAGCACCACGGCGACTATCACGAAGATATTGGCGGCAAACAGGAACAGCCAGCTCAGATTGTCGGTCAGGAAGCTCTTCGCGCCGTTGAACAACGGGCCCATCTGATCCGGTAGCGCCAGCGTGATGATCACGAAAAACAGGATCAACAATGACGAGACCGAGAAGACCTTGCCATGTAGATCGACATTCATGCCGAATTTGTTGGTCTGGATATTGTCCTGGCCAATCACATAATCGGTATCGATGAGATTGGCGGGACCCTCTGGTGCCGGCACGCCTTCCTTTGGCGCATCCGGCTGGTTATTAGCGTCTTGAGCCACTAGCCGTCTCCATTTGGTGTGTCTTTATTAAAAGCCGCACTCGCATGGCGAATGACGACGATTCCCTTGCGCTCCCTTGCGTCGTTCGGGCGTGGTGTCAGCGAGCGACCACCCTGTCGAGGGAGTACTCAGTCTGACGTATCCGCGGGAACACGCAAGTTTCCCAATTATCCTGAATCAAGTCGGGCCTTCCAACCGTCTAGGCCAGAATCTCCGGTTTTACTGCCATTTATCCGCTGAACGGCATCTCCCGGGTCGGCTTTATCGCTGAGCGAGCGCTAGACCAAGGTCAGGGTGAAGACGACAGTCCTTTTGCCTATAGTCTTGGCTGATTTGAAACGAATGTTTGAAAACCACCGGGAGAGTTCGAATGGCCGACTATCGTGCACCGCTCGTCGACATGCGCTTCATTCGCGAAGAGGTGCTCGACGCCGAGCGGGAGTGGCAGGCCATGCCGGCGACCGCCGAGCTCAGCGCCGAGCTCGCCGATGCCGTGCTTGAGGAGGCCGGACGCCTCGTCGAAGCGGAACTGTTTCCGCTCAACCAGCGTGGCGATGCCGAAGGATGCCACTTCGAGGGAGGCGAAGTGAGGACGCCTGCAGGGTTCCAGGGCGCTTTTCAGGAACTGGCCCAGGGCGGCTGGTGTGGATTGGGAGGCAACCCGGACCATGGTGGCCAGGGCTTGCCGAAACTGCTGACCCAGGCTTTCGATGAAATGCTCTACGCCAGCAACGCCGGCTTTGCTCTCTATCTGGCGCTCAACAACGGCGCGGGACTGCTGCTAGATGCCTATGCCGACGAGGCGACCAAGGCGCGGTACCTGCCTCGGCTCTACGCCGGTGGCTGGCTGGGCACCATGTGTCTGACCGAACCGCATTGCGGGACCGATCTGGGGTTGATCAAGACGCGGGCAGTGCCCGGTAGCGACGGGCGATATTCCATCACCGGCAGCAAGATCTGGATCACCGGCGGCGAGCACGATCTGACCGAGAATATCGTCCATCTGGTGCTGGCCAAACTGCCCGACGCGCCGGCAGGCGCCAAGGGCATCTCGCTGTTTCTGGTGCCCAAGTGTGAGGTGCGCGAGGACGGTTCGCTGGGCGACGTCAATGGCGTGGTCTGCGGCGGGCTCGAGCACAAGATGGGGATCAAGGGCAGCGCGACCTGCGTCATGCACTTCGACAATGCCCAGGGCATCCTGATCGGCGAGCCGCATCAGGGTCTGGCGACCATGTTCACCATGATGAATTACGAGCGACTCTCGATCGGCATTCAGGGGTTGGGGCTGGGCGACGTCGCCTACCAGAGCGCGATGGCGTTCGCGCGCGAGCGTCGCCAGAGTCGTGCCCCCGGCGGCGTCGCCGAACCCGATCAGGCGGCCGATCCGATTCTGGTTCATCCCGACGTCAGGCGCATGGCGCTCAACGCCCGCGCCTGGAACGAAGGTGGTCGGCTATTTGCCGCTTTCGTCGCGCGCGAGCTCGATCGGGCCAAGTACCACCCTGACGCTGAGGTGCGAGAGGTGGCCGAGGATCTGGTGGCACTACTGACGCCGGTGGCCAAGGCATTTCTCACCGATCGCGGCTTCGCGACCACCGTGGAGGCGCAGCAGATCTATGGCGGCAGCGGCTACTGCGTCGAGTGGGGCGCCGAACAGTTCGTGCGCGATGCCCGAATCGCGATGATCTACGAGGGCACCAACGGGATTCAGGCGATGGATCTGGTCGGACGCAAGCTGATGCGCAACCAGGGGGCTTATCTGCGTCGCTTCGCCGAGCAGATGCGGGCCGATCTCGACACCGACTCGGGTGATCCGACAGTGATCCCTTTTCGCCGCGCGGCCATGGAAGAGCTGGCACGCCTGGAGCGCGTCTCCGCGCAGTTGATGGAGATGGCGCGAACGGATCCGGCTGCCGCGGGCGCCGCGGCCCACGACTACCTGCAACTGCTGGGTTACACCGCCTACACTTGGATGTGGTGGAAGGCCGCCCGAGCCGCTTTCCACGGATTGACAGTAGACGGTACATCGGGCGAGGCGTTCTACCGCGCCAAACTGGTGGTGGGGCAGCATTTTCTCGAGCGGCAGCTACCTCAGAGCGAAGCGCTGGAACGCCAGATTGCCGCCGGCCCGGCAGGACTGATGGCGCTGGATCAGAGCCTGTTCTAGGTCACGCGGATTCCATCCCGGCGTTGACGCGGGGCCGCTAGCGTTTGGCGACGCGGCCCGCATCCTCATGCGCTTCTCTGTGC
>NZ_PZJN01000007.1 GCF_003206695.1 Salinicola halophyticus
CTGGCGCCGTTGCTGCTTGTCGGTGCCGATCCTTGAAGAACTGGGAAGCAATTCTGCCTACCTCACCGCCTTGCGTCAACCGATTTCTTCAATCAAATCAAACGCTTGGAATTCTTCTCGCTGTCTCCGAAAACCTCTCTCGGCGGCAGCGGATGCGTACTTTACGGACCCGCCGCCGAGTTGGCAAGCCCCTGAGTCGAAAAAAGTGAAATCGATGGGAGGAGCCTGTCACGATACATCCCCATCACTCGCCGGACAGGTGTTGATCCTTCAGCTTGACGTAGTTACCCGCGGTATAGCTGAAGAATTCGCGCTCGGCGGCCTTGAGTTCACGCAGCGGCTTGGCGGGATTACCCGCATAGACATAACCGCTTTCCAGCACCTTGCCCGGCGGTACCATGGCGCCAGCGGCAATGATCACTTCTTCCTCGACTACGACACCGTCCAGCACCACGGCGCCCATTCCGATCAGCACTCGGTTGCCGATCCTGCAGCCATGCAGCGTGGCCTGATGGCCAATCGTGACTTCGTCCCCGATCACCAGCGGATGGCCGCCGGGGTTAAAGTCGCTGGCGTGAGTGCAGTGCAGCACACAGCCATCCTGCACGCTGGTCCGCGCGCCGATACGAATACGATGAACATCGCCGCGAATGACCGCCATCGGCCATACCGAGCAATCATCGCCAAGCGCAACGTCTCCCAGCACCACACTGGTGTCATCGATGAACACCCGCTCACCGAGACTGGGCGTGACGCCCTGAAAAGTTCGAACGGCCATCATGGCTACTCCTGTCGCCGGGTTATTCAGTGTGCCGGGAGCTCTCCAGGATTCTGGAAGCTGCCCCAAAGCGCGTTGCCTACATCAGGCTCGTTATCAACACGACCACGGTCAGCGGAATCGAGACGTAACGCACCAGCCCCCGCCAGAGACGAAATCCGCCGGGGCTGATACCCATGGCCGCCACAGCAGCTTCCCGGGACATCCGCCACGCCGCGAAGATGGCGATCAGCAAGCCTCCGATCGGCAGAAAGATGTCCGGCGGAATGGTCGACACCAGCGTGAAGAAGTTCATCTCCCCGACCCAATGCACCTCCGACAGCGTCGAGAACGACAATACCGACAGCAACCCTACCAGCCATACCAGTGATCCAATCAGAATAGCAGCCCGGCTCCGTCGCCACCCGGCCCCCACCAGCATCGACACCATCGGCTCGGCCAGGTTGATCGACGAGGTCCATGTCGCGACGAGCAGCAGCAGGAAGAATGCCCCCAGCCATATCTGGCCGCCCGGCAGTTCGCTGAAGGCGATCGGCAAGGTGACAAACATCAGCCCCGGCCCCTCGCTGGGATCGAGACCATGAGTGAACACGACCGAAAAGATGGCGATACCGGACAACAGCGCCACGGCGATATCGAGCAGCGCCACGGCGAATACCGCCTTCGGCAGGCTCTGCTCGTCGGGCATATAGGCACCGTAAGCCATCAGCGCACAGGCACCCACCGCCAATGTGAAGAAGGCATGCCCCATGGCATTGAGCACCACGCTCCAGGTGATCGCGGCAACGTTGGGGGTGAACAGCCAGTGCAAGGCCGGGCCGAAACCGGGCGTCGTGATGGCGTAACCGCCGAGAACGATCAGGACGCCGTACAACAGCGGCATCATCACGTTGTTGAGCTTCTCGATGCCGTTGGCGACACCGGCTGCCACCACCGACATCGTCAACAGCATGAACAGGGTGTGATTGAAGGTCATACGCAGCGGGTCGGCCAGGAAAGCATCGAAACTCGCGCCGATCTCCTGCGGCGAGCGACCCACGAAGCTGCCGTTAACCGCACTCACCAGATACTCGATCGACCAGCCGGAGACGACCGAATAGAACGACAGGATGAAGAACACGGTGATCGCCCCGAAGAGCCCCAGCCATTTCCAGTGGCGGCTGACATCGGCTTCTTCCGCCAGGAACGCCAGCGCCTGCATCGGGCTGCGGCGGCCGGCGCGCCCGATCATGATCTCCGCCATCATCATCGGCAGCCCCAGCAGCAGCACGAACACGATATAGAGAAGCAGAAACGCCGACCCGCCGTTCTCGCCGGTCATGTACGGAAAACGCCAGATATTGCCCAGACCGACGGCTGCACCGGTAACCGCCAGAATAAAAGCTCGGCGGGACTGCCAGCGCTCCAGAGTTTCACTCATTAGTGAGGACCTTTATCGAACGGGTTGCGGCCGCCGGCGACAAGCGAGTTGCCAGGTGCGCGGCTGGCGCGAAAGCGCGGAGAGCCTATCAGGCCGCCGGCGAGGGGCCAATCGAGCGAAGCCTCCCCCGCTGAATCGTTGAAACCGGGATGGCGATCCGGATTGAAACCGGCTTCGGCTCCCCCCATATAGCAAGACACCGATTTCTTCGTCCGAGGTGACCATGTCGAATAATCCGCTGCTCGAGCATCATACCCTGCCGCCATTCGAAGCGATTCGTGCCGAACACGTCGTTCCGGCCATCGAAAAAATCATTGGCGACAACCGGCAGGCCATCGAGACGCTTGCCCAGCAGCAGGATGTGAGCTGGCAGTCGCTGGCCGCGCCGCTGGAAGCACTCGACGACCGCCTTTCCCAAGCCTGGTCGCCGGTCTCCCACCTCAATTCGACGATGAACAGCGATGCGCTGCGCGACGCCTATCAGCATTGTCTCGCCATGCTCTCCGAGTACAGCACCTGGGTCGGTCAGAACACTGCGCTATTCCAGGCTTTCGAGCGACTCCACGAGAGCGACGAATTCAGCGCACTCGATGCCGCGCAGCGCAAGGCCATCGATAATACCCTACGCAACTTCCGTCTGGCGGGCGTCGATCTGCCGGCCGCCGAAAAGAAACGTTATGGGCAGATCCAGGCGCGTCTGTCGGAACTGGGCAACACCTTCTCCAATCAGCTACTCGATGCCACGCAGTCCTGGCACCGCGACTTCGATGATGCCGAACGCCTGACCGGCCTGCCGGAAAGCGCGCTGGAGATGCTGAAGGCCAACGCCGAAGCCAAGGGTGTTTCCGGCTATCGCATCACTCTGGACGTTCCCAGCTTTCTGCCGGTCATGACTTTTGCCGAGGATCGCGAGCTGCGTCGCGAGGTCTACACCGCCTACGTGACGCGCGCCTCCGATCAGGGCCCCAAAGCAGGCGAAAACGACAACGCACCCGTGATCGAGGAGACGCTGGCACTGCGCCAGGAGCTGGCGAAGCTGCTCGGCTTCGATACCTACGCCGACTATTCGCTGGACACCAAGATGGCCGAAAGCCCCGAGCAAGTGCTGGGCTTCCTCGACGATCTCGCCGAACGCGCCCATCCTCAGGCGCAGCAGGAGTTCAACGAACTCGAAGCCTATGCCAAGGAGACGCTCGGTCTCGACGCCCTGAAGCCATGGGACACCGCCTTTGCCAGCGAGAAGCTGCGTCAGGCACGCTACGATATTTCACAGGAACAGCTGCGCCCCTATTTTCCGGCGCCGCGAGCCGTCGAAGGACTGTTCAGCGTCACGGCCAAGCTTTACGGGATCCGCATGGCGGAAAACCCGGAAGCGCCAAGCTACCACCCCGATGTCCGCTACTTCGACGTGCTCGACGGCGACCGCCCGATTGCCGGCTTCTACCTCGATCTGTACGCCCGGGAGGGCAAGCGAGGCGGGGCCTGGATGGATGTCTGCCGAACGCGTCTCCAGCGCGAAGACGGCGAACTGCAACTGCCCGTCGCCTATCTGACGTGCAACTTCACCCCACCGGTCGCCGGCAAACCGGCCCTGCTGACTCACGATGAAGTGCTGACACTGTTCCACGAATTCGGCCACGGTCTGCACCACATGCTGACCCAACAGACGGTCGCGGACGTCTCCGGTATCAGCGGCGTCGCTTGGGACGCCGTCGAATTGCCGAGTCAGTTCATGGAAAATTTCTGCTGGGAACGCGAGGGTCTCGACCTGATCGCCGGCCATGTCGACACGGGCGAGAAGCTGCCCGACGAACTACTGGACAAACTGCAGGCCGCGCGAAATTTCCAGTCGGCGATGCAGATGATGCGACAGCTGGAGTTCTCGCTGTTCGATTTCCGGCTGCATCACGAATATCGCGAGCCCAGTTCCGCCGATATACAGGCGCTGCTCGACGACGTTCGCGCCAAGGCCTCGGTCGTTCCCACGGTCGATTTCAATCGTTTCCAGAACGGATTTGCCCACATCTTCGCCGGGGGCTATGCCGCCGGCTACTACAGCTACAAATGGGCCGAAGTGCTCTCCGCGGATGCCTACAGCGCCTTCGAGGAAGCCGGGATTTTCGATGCCGAGACGGGTCGTCGTTTCCGCGAGACGGTTCTCGAACAGGGCGGATCGCAGGAAGCGGCAGAGCTGTTCCAGGCCTTCCGCGGCCGCGAGCCGAGCATCGACCCCTTGTTGCGCCATTCCGGCATCGAACCGCGCCGCGTCGCTTAGACACCCGATGCCTCGAGCGGATGCCCACCGGCATCCGCTCATCAATTTCGAGGTAACTCATGCCCCAGACACCCAAGCGTTTCATCGCCGGCGCGATCTGCCCGCGCTGTTCCGCCATGGACCGCATCCGCTCGTGGGAACAGAACGGCATCCGCTATCGCGATTGCGTGAGCTGCGACTTCTTCGAACAGCTGCCGATCGAGGACGATACGATTCCCGAAGTGCCCACCCGGGTCAATCAGCCTCGGGAACGCCAACGACCGGCCAGCGAGGAGATCACGCCGGTACGCATTCTCGATCCCAAGAAGCCGCACTGATCGTGGTATTCATCGTGGCATTCAGCCCGCGTCAGGCAGAGACGACTCGCTCGACCAGTTGAACAAGATGGTCGTCCTGCCAATCCGGCACGCCCTCGATCTTCGGGTCCATCGCCTTGCCTGGCCGCGCGATGAAACCGGTGCGCAGGCCGGCGGCATGGGCACCGACGAGATCCCAGCTGTGGGCGGCAATCATCACCATCTCGCGGGAATCCACCGCCCAGTGGGCTGCCGCGTGCTGATAGGGCTCCGGCGACGGTTTGTATCGTTCGACGCTCTCCACGCTGAGAATGGCATCGAAGTAGTCGGCCAATCCGGCATGCGCCAGCTGCTGGTGGGCGGCCTTCAGCGCGCTGTTGGTCAGAGCGGTCAGCGTGTGCCCCTGATCACGTAGTGTCGCCAGCGCCGTCGCGGCATCGCCGTGGGCGGGCATCGTGAGAATACCCTCGATCAACGCCTGCTCGTCGGCGGTCGAGATCGAGACGTCATGTTTGGCCCCGAGCTGGCGCAAGGCGCTCTTTGCCAGCTCGGCGAAGGGCTCGAAACGACCGATCAGGTTGGTCGTCATCCACGCCTCCTGGAGCGTCAGAAACCACTCCGGGCGATGCCCGTCCTGACCGAACCAGCGGCGGAACAGGGGATCGAGTGAACTCGTGTCGAGCAGCGTTTCATTGACGTCGAATACCAGATGCATCAAGACCTCCGGGTCACTGGAGAGAACGTTTCAAAGGCGGAAAGTGCTTTAGTGTAGAGTCCCGTTACGGATCGCGCCCGCCACTCAGTGCCAGAGCGCCAGGCCCTGAGCGACCACCTGACGCAGTGCCGTAAACGAGGGCAACCAACTGAGCAGGTGCGCCGACACCAGCGCCAGCATCAACGCGCTGCCCGGCGCTCGCCAGCTGAAGAGCTTGAGCGCCGTGCCGAAAGAGCGTTTGAACCGCGCCCCGGTGAGATCGACGCTGTAGCATTCGTCCAGCGTCAGATGGATGACGAATCCCAGCGTCAACGCCAGCCCGTGGATCCAGGCCAACCGCTCCGACTGCCCCAGGACAGAAAAGCTGATCGCCGCCGTCGAGAGACCGCTGACGATCGCCGCCAGCAACGAGTGCCAGAGCCCGCGATGGACGGTAAAGCGAGAAAACAAGGCGCCGGCCAGATAGCGCATGCCGAAGTAGGCGCCCCCGCAGGCGGCGAAAAGATAGGCCGGGGTTACTCGATGCTGGAGAATCAGCACCGCCACGATGACGGCGACGACCGCCAGAATATTGAAGATCAGGCGAATGGCCTGGGACTGGTCCGCATCGATGTCCGGCAGAATCCCGCCGAATGCCACGAGTAGGGCCACCGCCAACGCTTGCCAACCGTTCCACTGCCCTGCCTGCCAACCGGCCTGGGCAACCGCTGCTCCCCCGACGCTCGCCACGCCGAAGTGAGTTCGAAAATTGGCCATCGGCCCGAGCGCCCCATAACTGGATAAATAAACAGATTATGGCGCGATAGCCGTTCTTAAAACAATAGCTTACGAATAATGAATCCGAGTGCCGGCTTGGCTCGAGCTAAAAACGGCCCTGCCGATGACAGAGCCGTCCTGGAACACTCGAATCTTGCGGGTAAACGTATCAGCTGCCTTCGATAACCCCACAGGCTACGCGGCTGCCGCCGCCGCCAAGCTTGGGCTGGTCGGAGTAGTTATCGCCCCCTTCATGGATCATGAAGGCATGACCGCTCAAGTCAGACTCCTTCAGCCGGGGAGCCAATACTGGCGTGGTGGCATTGCCGTCCTCGTCGACCATCAGCGCGGGAAGATCGCCGAGGTGGCCTTCATCACTGTAAGGCCCTTGGTGAGTGTCGGTTTCTTCTGGATCGAAATGGCCTCCAGCCGCGCCGGCCGGCGTCACCTCACCGTCACTCTTGCTCGTCTCGCAGCTGGCGTTCTGATGAAGGTGGAATCCGTGAATTCCGGCGTTCAGATCGGAGAGATCCGGGGTCAGCAACAAGCCGTGATCGGTATCTTCGGCCATTACGGTGCCAACGCTATCACCGACACCGTCCTTGGAAACCGAATGCATCTCCACGCGGGTCTGCGCCTGGGTTGCAGCGCTCATGCTCATTGCCAGACTGGCGCCGAGCGCCAATAGTGTCTTGTGTCGCATCTCGTTCTCCTGTCCGTGGTGAATCTCGCTGCAAAATAGACTGTCGGCAAGATCCTACTCAACGCCGATTCCGGCGCTGACTCCTTTCAACCTAGCCAATAGCCGCCATGAACGCGAACGGGCCAGCGCCTGGAGCGCTGACCCGTTTTCCTTGCCTGTCGAGCCCCGCGAGCGGGGACCGGGTCAGGACAGATTGTCCAGCACCCTGAGGGTAGGAGCCGACTGATTGAGCGTGTAGAAATGCAGCCCCGGCGCGCCGCCATCCAGCAGCCGCTGGCAGAGATTAGAGACCACCTCGGTGCCGAAATCCTGGATGCTCTCGCTATCGTCGCCGTAGGCCTCGAGCTGTTTGCGAATCCAGCGCGGAATATCGGCGCCGCAAGCATCGGAAAACCGGGCCAGCTTAGTGTAATTGGTGATCGGCATGATGCCCGGCACGATCGGCGTCTCGATCCCCATCCCGCGCACACGATCCACGAAATGAAAGTAGGCGTCGGCGGTAAAGAAGTACTGCGTGATCGCCAGGTCGGCCCCCGCCCTCGCCTTGCGGGCGAAGTTTTCCAGATCCCGCTCGAAACTCGGCGCCTGAGGGTGGGCTTCCGGGTAGGCTGCCACGGCGATCTCGAAATGGTCGCCGGTTTCGGCTCGGATGAACTCAACGAGCTCGTTGGCGTAGCGCAGCTCGCCGGCACCGCCCATACCCGACGGCAGATCACCGCGCAGCGCTACCAGGCTATCGATCCCCTCTTCACGGTAGGTCTGCAGCAGCTCTCGCAGCGCACTCTTCTCGCTGCCGATACAGGAGAGATGCGGTGCCGTGTTCACGCCGCTGCGCCGAACCTTATTGACGGTGTCGAAAGTGCGCGCCTGGGTGGAACCCCCAGCGCCGTAGGTGACGGAAAAAAAGCGCGGGCTGCGTGCGGCCAGCGCGTCACGCACGCCACCGAGTTTCTCTCGCCCCACATCGGTGTTGGGAGGGAAGAATTCGAAGCTGATGCCCAGCGATGGCTGCGTGCTCATGAGCGATACTCTTTTCGATACTAGCCGGTTTCGATACTAGCCGGCGTGGCGCTACGCCGGCCGAGTGCGCCGTCCCCGATCGGACCCTGCCGGCAACGACCACCAGTGGTGAATTGAAGACTGAATAACGTCGATTTTGCCTGCACCGGCCGGCGACAGCCAATGAAACTTTCCCGGTCGATCATGAGTCCCGGTCATCCTGGGGCCGCGGGCGCCCTCTCGCGATCGCTCATTTACGGGTGTGTGGCCATTCACAGGTATATGGCCATTCACAGATATATGGCCACTCACGGGTGCACGATCATTCACAGGTACACGGCCAATTCAGGGATGCACGACCATGGCGTGATTGCACTCCCCGCCGGTCAGGCAGTCCCGCGTTTCGACTTGCAGTGTCGCATGCTGAATGCCGAATCGCGTCTGCAGCACGTCGTAGGCGCGTTCGATCACGCTATCGTGCAGTTCCGGTGCCTCGATGACCAGATGGGCGCTGAGCAGGGGATCCTGCGGGGTCAGCCCCCAGACGTGAATGTCATGCAGGCCTTTGACGCCTTCGACACCGAGCAGAGCGTCACGGATCTGCGCAATATCGACCCCCTCCGGCGTGCCCTCCAGCAGCGTATGAGACGAGCGCCGCAGGATCTTCCACGCCGCGCGCAGAATCAGCGCCGCCGCGAGCATCGACAGCAGCGGATCGATCGGCATCCAGCCGGTGAGCATGATCACGACGGAGGCGACGATCGCCGCCACGGAACCCAGCAGGTCGCCGATGACATGAAGGACGGCACCGCGCAGGTTGAGATTTTCCTGATCGCCGCCGTGCAGAATCTTGAAGACCACGAGATTGATGAGCAGGCCGAGCACGGCGATGATCAGCATCGGCCCGGCCAATACCTCCGTCGGTTGCGTGAAGCGCTCGATCGCCGCAATCAGGATCCATACCGAAATCGCCACCAGCGTCAGACCGTTGACGAAAGCCGCGAGCACCTGGAAGCGCTGATAGCCGAAGGTACGCAACTTGTCGGGCGCCCTGTCGCCGATATAGAAAGCGAACAGCGCCAGACCCAGCGAGAAGCTGTCGCTGAACATGTGCCCGGCGTCGGCCAGCAGCGCCAGGGAGCCGGAGATCCAGCCGCCGATCACCTCGGCCAGCATGAAGCCCGCGGTCAGGATCATCGCCAGCTTGACGCGTTTGGCACTGTCCGCGGTCACGGTAGGCGCATAGTCGTGCGAGTGACCGTGGTCATGGTGAGAGTGATCGTGTTCATGCGAGTGATCATGATGTCGAGAATGATCGTGGTCGGTCATGAGACCTGTCCTGCCTGGAATGTGCTCGAATCTTAGCCCAAGACCCCGACGCTATTGTATTACACGGCCCCGCCATCGATATCTCTGGGCCAACTCGCGGCTATCGACTACGTTGAGATCACGACAGTGAAGCGCCGCGACATCATGTCGATGTTGCGCGGTCATCTTGGCGCCGCACTTATTGTCATCGCTGTACTTATTGTCATCACGGAGGAGAAGCATGAGCGAACAGACATTCTTGACCGATATTCAGACAATCCGCGAACGTGCGCGTCAGCACATCGAGAATGGCGCGGTCACCGAAGGTTATACCGCCGATCGCGAAACGGTCATCAAGATCCTCAACGAAGCCCTGGCCACCGAAATCGTCTGCGTGCTGCGCTACAAGCGTCACTACTACATGGCAGACGGGCTCAGTTC
The DNA here is from genome assembly GCF_003206695.1 of Salinicola halophyticus. GTDB lineage: Bacteria > Pseudomonadota > Gammaproteobacteria > Pseudomonadales > Halomonadaceae > Salinicola > Salinicola halophyticus. The sequence continues at coordinate 9,692 of NZ_PZJN01000007.1, forward strand.
GAGCATCGCCAAGGACGAGTTCCTGGAGCATGCCCAGGAAGAGCAGCAGCACGCCGACCAACTGGCCGAGCGGATTACCCAGCTGGGCGGTGCTCCCAACTTCTCGCCCGAGGGGCTGCTGAGCCGCTCGCACTCCGAGTACGCTGAAGGAGAAACGCTGGAGGAGATGATCAAGGAAGATCTGATCGCCGAGCGCATCGCCATCGACAGTTATCGCGAGATCATCAACTACCTGGGCGACAAGGACCCGACATCGCGTCGGGTGATGGAAGATATTCTCGCCCAGGAAGAAGAGCATGCCGACGATATGGCGTCACTGCTTGAAGGCGTCAGAACCAAGACCTAGCGTCGATGTCACTTCGGCCCTCGAGCAGGCAACTCACACCCCGTAGCCGCGGGGTGTGTCGTCGGCTTTCGTCGAAGCGCAACGATCAGTCTCCGCGGCCCGGGCGCTGGCGCCAGAGGTCCCAGGCGATACCGGATGCAATCCCGATGCCGATTCCCCAGCCCCATTCGGCCGTTGCCGCCCATACGGCGACACCGACCACAATCCCTATCAACGACCCTTGCATGTCAGCCCCACTCGATGGATGTCCTGTGACGGTGTCAGCACTAAGCGTCATTGATGCTACCAGTTATCACGCCCGCATGGCCTCGCCAGACAGTCGCGACGACCAACTAAGTGCTCACGAGGATGGTCACGGCGAGGGTACACCCGATCAAGATGGGCGGAGAGAATGCGCGGAGAGAATACGAACGACGCTCGTCACCAACGTTAACTACGTTAACAACGAGTAAACGACAGGATTCGACCAAGACGACTCGAAGGGCGAGCTGGCAAAGACAGGGGAGAAGGCGTAAGGAAGTGCGTACAGTGATGGACGCCCACTCCCGCATTCCTTTGCGATAAGAGCCACTTGGCTAAGTGGGCAATTCAAGAATGGACTGTAAACAGTTGCCATCCAAGATAGTTTTCGTACTTCCCCGATCGATTTTGCTAATCGCAAAACTTAAGTGTTCTTAATCATAAGCTTATAAATGACTGACGATTCAATAAAAGATGTAAACTTTTGCAATGCGTTCGGATCCCGCCGGTTGCCCGACGTCATGCTTACCCAAGCGCCTCGATTACTGGCAAATCTGATACGCGGTTAACGCCACTCAGCGCCAACTTCTGCCCGGATATGGCGGAAGAGAGTGGGAGTCGAACCCACCAGGGACCGCTGGCAGCCCCTCCAGGAGTTGAAGTCCTGTCGCCCCACCGGGGAACGATTCTCTTCCAGGGCTTCGATTCGTGAAAGTCGAACTTCATCAGTCGAATAGCATATCGCCTCGGATCACCTTGTGACCATCTCCGATTCGCCGAGTGAAGCCCACACGATCGAAAAACTCGAGTATCGCGACGGCCAATTTCCGCCCACAGCCGATACCATCACGGAAATCCGAGGCAGTGGCACCGACCGGCGAACAGGCATCGAGCTCGCGGACCCGGTCGGCCAGTTCGGCCACGTGACATGCCAGAAAGAAATGATCCTGGCGCAACTGATAGACCTCCCCCAGCAACGCCGCGTTATGCAGCAGCCTTCGCGTTTCGCGCTCATCCCACGCGAGCCGTTGCGCAATATCGCGCACCCGCGGCGGCTCGAACGGGGAGGCCGCCAGCTGGGGGCGCACGAGCTCCCACCGCGCCAGATCCGCTTCCGCCATCGTGGCGCGGTGCGTCGTCAGCGCCACGAACGGGCCGTGTTGCACGATCGTTCCCTGGGCGACCCATCGTTCCAGCAACGGTCGAAATAGATCGGGCGGCAGGCGCGGCGCACTCATTCGACGCAGCCGGTCGATCTCCGCCCCTCGCATGGCGGGCTCCTGATCGTGGACGGCCGTCAGGCAGTTCAGGACCTGGTCGTAAAGGGACATCAATGCCGACGCCGGGAAAGCGAAGCGAGTGGCGCGATTCGCGATCACCTGCCATCCGCTACGCTGCGCGGAGGCCTGCAGTGTCTCCGTAGGCAGATCGAGGTTGGCCGCCAGCGCATCGAGATCGATACCCTCGCCATCGTCGATATTCGCCCACAGCTCGTCGATCGACGGCACTTCCGAGGCGCCGGGCAGGATCGATCGCAGCGCACTCAGCCAGCGAAGACGCGCAGCCTTGCGGGCGCCTCGACGCGGCGGCGCGACATCCAGTACCCGGGCGCCGGCCAGTGTGTGGCGAGCGCCCTGATCTCGAACGACCACAATATCGCCATGGACCGTCTGAAGCGGCGAATCCAGCACCAGTTGCGCCAGCATCGTGCCATTCGCAGCCAACACCTCGCCCTCCAGCAGCGACAGCCGCCCGGTGACATGCGCGCTGACATGATGCAGATGAACCGGCATCCAGTGGGTGAGTTCTGGAGTCTCGGGCAACGCCTTAAGCGTGACGTCCAGGCGGACGCGATCCTCCACCCGGGAGCGCTCGGCGACGACCCAGTCACCACGCTCCAGCCGACCACGTTCGATATCGGCCCCGCTGAGATTGATGGCACAGCGATCGCCACGCTTTGCGGTTTCCACGTCGCGATTCTGACAGCGCAGGCCACGCACACGAGCCGTCAGACCGGCCGGTAGCAATTTCACCCTGTCGCCGCTCGAAAGCTGGCCACTACGTACCGTCCCCGTCACCACCACGCCGGCTCCTTGCTTGACGAAGACCCGGTCGACAGCCAGCCGGAAACGGCCCGAACCGGCAGACGCCATCGCAGCGGATGAAGAAGCGCCGCCCTGGGAAAGGTCGCTCGCTGTCGTCCACAGCACATGCCGGAGGGCGTCTATCCCCTCTCCCGTCGTGTTGGAGAGCGGAAAGATCGGTGCCCCGGAAAAAGGCGTTGCGGCCAACCACGCCCGCAGTTCCTGCGTTATCTGTGCCACGCGTGCAGGCTCGACGCGATCGATCTTGGTCAGCGCTACCCACGCCCGTGTCACCCCCAGCAGCTCCAGAATCCGCGCATGCTCGACGGTCTGCGGCATGATGCCGTCATCGGCAGCGACCACCAGCAGCATGGCTTGGATGCCGGCAGCGCCGGACAGCATATTGGCGATGAAGCGTTCGTGGCCGGGCACATCGATGAACCCCAGCGTCACGTCACCGTATTGCGGTGGCGGGTCGGGATAGGCGTAGCCCGCTTCGATGGTCAGTCCGCGTGCCTGCTCTTCCTTCAAGCGGTCGGTGGCGATCCCGGTCAGGCCCTGCATCAACGCCGTCTTGCCATGATCGACGTGACCCGCGGTGCCGACGATCATGGCATGCCATCCCACAGGGCCGGGATATCGTCGAGCTGTGCCACGAATCGACGCTCGTCCGCTTCATCATGCAGACAGCGCAGATCCAGCCACACTGCCCCGTCGTGCACCCGCCCGATCACCGGGCGCGGCAGCGCACGAAGTACACGCTCGAGGCGGGACAGCTCACGACTCCCTCGACCTCGCAGCACCAAGGCGCGGCTATCGAGCCGATCCACCGGCAGCGAGCCACTGCCCAGTTGGCTACGACAATCCCGGCAGGCGACGTCGGCGATGCCGTCGAACGCCGCCTGCATCGCCGGCAGCAGGCGCTCCGCCTGCTCGGCAATCGCGTCGATACCGCGGGACAGCATAAGCAGGGTGGGGAGGGATCGTGACGGCGCGTCACTGTCTCGATAGCATCGGAGCGTCGCTTCCAGTGCCGCCAGCGTCAGCTTGTCGCAGCGCAAGGCTCGCTTGAGCGGATGCGTCTTCAAGCGATCGATCAGTTCGCGCTTGCCGACCACGATGCCCGCCTGCGGCCCGCCGAGCAGCTTGTCGCCGCTGAACGTGACCAGATCGGCACCGGCCGCGATCGCCTCCGCCGGCTGTGACTCGTGCGGCAGGCCCAGCGCGCGAAAGTCGGTCAGCGCGCCGCTACCCAGATCGATCATGAACGGGATGCCGTGGTCGTGGGCGATCGTGGCGAGTTCGTGCTCAGGCACGCTGCGGGTAAAACCGGTAATCACGTAGTTCGAGGTGTGCGCCTTAACGATCAGCCCGCTGTCGTCACCGAGCGCCTGGCGAAAATCCCGAGCATGGGTGCGATTGGTGGCGCCGACCTCCACCAGCCGGCAACCGGCGGCGGACATGACGTCGGGGATCCGAAAAGCACCGCCGATTTCGATCATTTCCCCGCGAGAGATCACCGCCTCGCGCCCGGCGGCGAGCGCGGTGAGTGCCAACAGCACCGCGGCGGCGTTGTTATTGACCACCGTGGCCGCTTCGGCCCCGGTCAGTTCGATCAGCAGATCTTCCACCAGGCGGTCGCGATCGCCGCGTCGGCCCTTTTCCAGATCGTATTCCAGCGCGATGGGATGGCGCGCGGCCTGGACCACCGCCTCGATGGCTGACTCGGAAAGCGGCGAACGCCCCAGGTTGGTGTGTATAACCGTGCCGGTGAGATTGAAGACCGGGCGGGTATTGGGCCGGGCCAAAAGCTCGAGTCGAACGATGATCGCTGCGACCAGGCCGCTCTCCTCTGGCCGTTTGGCACCATCGACAGCGTCTGAAACACTGTCTCCAGTGGCCGAGCCCGCGCTCAAGCGCTGGCGATATTGCGCGAGCGTGTCGCGAATGGCACGTATCAGCAGCCGGTCGCCATGTTGCTGCCGCCATGGCCGCAGTTCAGCATGCTCGAGCAGTATCGTCACCCCCGGCAACTGGCGGCGAAGATCCATCGATGAGTCGATCGTGTCGGGCATGACGGGCTCGAGGTCGCTGACTGTGACCTCGATTTAATCGTCGAGCTGGCGCCAATACAAGCCGCGAGCCGCGAAGACAATCCCCGTCGACTCGCGAAGTTCGCAATCCCTTTCTCGAAGCTCGAAGCTCGAAGCTCGAAGCTCGAAGCTCGAAGCTCGAAGCTCAGGCCGGCTCGCCCAGCACCAGCAGCGGATTGAAAGCCCGCCGCGCCAGATCACGATCGGCGATCATCATGTCCAGCGTCAGGCTGGCAAGATCGTCGGCCAGCGGATCGGCATCCGCCTCCCACTCGCGGTTGACCCGTTTCAGATAGCTGTGACAGTGATCACAGGTTTCCGCCTGGACCGGCAGCACCCGCTCGCCCTGCTCGTCCTCGAGGCTGACATAGTCGAGCGTTCGGCTATCGCCGCACTGAACGCACTTGGCCCGTTCGGCGTACCACTCGCTGGCGCACAGGCCGCACTGCAGGTAGCGCACCCGGGAACGCGCCATGCCGATCTGGATCAGACTGCCAACGGCGGGAGCGCCACAACACGGACAAAGATTATCCCCCAGACCCGCCGGTCTGGGCGGCGTGGCGGGCAGCAGCCGCGCCTGACGCGTCCACGCCACCTGCAGCGCCGCGCCCATCAGCGGTGCCATCGCGCGCTGCTCGAGCGCCAACGGCTGGCCTTCGAGCACGGCGCGAGCCAAGCCCGCACGATCCGCGTCCGGCAGCTCGCGCAGGGCGTCGAACCAGACGCGCTGAGGGGCTTCGACACGTGTATCGAGCGCGTCCAGCAGCGCCTCGAGATCGGCCGGCCAAGACATGTCCCGCCACAAACCGTCGACCGACAGCGGCGGAATGCCATGGGTCATCGCCAGTTCCGCCCCGCCGATCAAGGAGGGCCGCGGCTGTTGCAGGACACGATGCTGGGCTTCGACGATCATCGCCATGAACTGCAGATAAGCCGCCATCGCCGGCACGCGCTCGCCCAGCTTGTTCAGGCGCTGGGCGCGCTCGGCAAACAGCTTGCGTGGCGGCAGTCCAACCACCGGCGGCGCACCCGGCGAAGGCGGTGTCTGACCGAAGGCGTGTTGACCCGTCGCACGCGCCTGGCTGTGATGATCAGAGCTCTCGCTCTCCGGGCTGTGGTCATCAGGACCGTCGTTATCAGGGCTGTCGCTCACGGCGCTGCGCCTCCTCTTGTTCGCGGGCCCACAGGCCGTGATGATGACGCGCCCAGGCGCGGGTTACCCAGCCCCGTGTCATCGCACGGATAGAGCCCTTGACCCAAATGGCGGCGTAGACGTGAACCACGATGGTGACGATGGCCACGAACGCCGACACGGCATGGAGCAGACTGGCGAAGCGGATCAAGGGGATCGGGAAGAAGCCGGCAAACCACGGCCGCCACATGATCACGCCGCTGATCAGCAGCAGCGCGATCGATACCACCAGCGCCCAATAGACCAGCTTCTGGCCCGGGTTGTACTTGCCGATGGGCGGCAACTTCTCATCGCGGTTGTCGAGAACGTCATCGATCTGGCGCATCCACTGGACGTCGTTCTCGCCAAGCAGGTTGCGCCGCACGTGGCGCACCGCCATGGCGTAGAAAAGCAGCACCAACGCCACCCCGAGAAACGGATGCAGGATCCGCGCCCAGACCGGCCCGCCCAGCGTATGACTGAGGAAGAAGAAGGCGGGATGGAAGAATGCCAGCCCGGAAAGCGCCAACAGCACGAAGACCATGGCCATGGTCCAGTGATTGGCGCGATCCAGCGGCGAATAACGAATCAGACGATCGCGTGGCATCTTCATCGATTCTCTCCCGGCGGACGACCGCCCGCGCTGTTGTCTCCATCAGGGGCGTGCCGGGGCGGCTGCCAAGTCGCATCGTAACCGAGCGATTCCGGCGGCGTATCGTCGTACCCCCTCGGATCCTCTTCGGGCTCCTCCTTGGGCCCCTTGGTCATGTAGTGGATGACCCCGGCGAATGCGGTGATACCGATGATCGCCGACATGAAGGGCTTGGTCGCGCCCTTCCATGCCCCGACCAACGGCGAGATCCGCGGGTCCTTGGGCAGACCGGCGTAACGATTGGGATCGTTGGCGTGGTGCAGCACATACATGACGTGCGTGCCGCCGACCCCGGCCGGATCGTAGACCCCCGCGTCCCGGAAGCCGAGTTCCTTGAGATCGCCTACCCGCTTTTCCGCCCGAGCCAGCATGTCCGTCTTGGTGCCGAACTCGATGCAGTTGGTCGGGCAAGTCTTGACGCAGGCCGGCTCCATACCGGCATTGACCCGATCGGAACACAGCGTGCACTTGTAGGACTTCTGATCCTTCGGCGAGATTCGCGGAATATCGAACGGGCACCCGGTAATGCAGTAGCCACAGCCGATGCAGTGGTTGGAGTCGAAATCGACGATGCCGTTGGCGTACTGCACGATCGCGCCGGGCGCCGGGCAGGCCGTCAGACAACCCGGCTCGGCGCAGTGCATGCAGCCATCCTTGCGGATCAGCCACTCGAGGTTGCCCTCCTGCGATTCGTACTCACTGAAACGCATGACCGTCCACGAATTGGCGGTCAGATCGGTGGGGTTGTCGTAGGTACCGTGGCACTCGCCGACGTCGTCGCGCAGATCGTTCCACTCCATGCACGCCACCTGACATGCCTTGCAGCCGATGCACTTGGAGACATCGATCAGCTTGGCCACTTCCTCGACGTGACCCCGGACCTGGGGGGGCGCCGTGGTCGTGGCGGAGCGGGCGATGATGTTCTGAGAATTATCCATTTTTCGCTCCTCAAGCCTTCTCGACGCGGACGGTGAACGACTTGTATTCCGGCGTCTGGGTGTTGGCATCGCCGACGAACGGCGTCAACGCATTGACCAGGTAGCCCTTCTTGGCCACCCCAGTGAATCCCCAGTGCAGCGGAATCCCCACGTGATGAACCTGCTGGTCGCCGATCATCATCGGTCGCAGGCGCTTGGTCACTACCGCCACGGCCTTGATGAAGCCGCGCTTGGACGACACCTTCACCCAGTCGCCGGCGGCGATGCCGATCTCGTTGGCCAGCGCTTCGCCGATCTCGACGAACTGTTGCGGCTGCACGATGGCGTTGAGCTCGGCATGCTTGGTCCAGAAGTGGAAGTGCTCGGTGAGGCGATAGGTCGTCGCCGCATGCGGGAACTCCTCCGGCGTGCCCAGGTCCTCGCGATCCGCGTCGAAGATGCGTGCCGCCGGGTTGTTGCGCGCCTTTTTCTTGCCGGGGTGCAATAGATTCTGGGGCACCGGAGACTCGAACGGCTCGTAGTGCTCGGGGAACGGGCCGTCGACCATGCTCTGACCGGCAAACAGGTGACCGACGCCTTCCGGCTGCATGATGAACGGCATCTGTCCCTGCGAAGGGGCCGAGTTGGTCGGGAAGTCGGGCACGTCGGCGCCGACCCAGGCGCCCTGCTCGCTATCCCACCAGACGAACGCCTTGTCGGGCCCCCAGGGCCGGCCTTCCACGTCCGCGCTGGCGCGGTTGTAAAGAATCCGCCGGTTCATCGGCCAGGCCCAGGCCCAGCCCAGCGTGTTGCCGGTGCCGTAGGGATCGGAGTTGTCGCGGTTCGCCATCTGGTTGCCGGCTTCGGTCCAGCAGCCGGAAAATATCCAGCAGCCCGACGCCGTCTTGCCGTCGCTGGTCAGCTCGGCAAAGCCGGCCAGCTGCTCGCCGGCGCGACGCGTCACGTTACCCTGCTCGTCGGTGAGATCCTCGAGCGCACGCCCGTTGAATTCGCGTGCCAGCTCGTCCGCCTTGGGATCGGCCGGAATCCGGTAATCCCAGGTCAGGTTGAGAATTGGATCGGCAAAAACGCCGCCCTCGTCCTGATAGAGCTGCTTCAGCTTGAGGAACAGCTCGCCCATGATCCGGGTATCCGGACGCGAATCCCCCGGCGGCGGTGCCGCGGCCCAGTGCCACTGCAGCCAGCGGGCGCTGTTGACGATCGAGCCCTCGTCCTCGGCGAAGCAGCAGGTCGGCAGCCGGAAGACTTCGGTGTCGATCTGGCTGGAGTCGACATCGTTGTACTCGCCGTAGTTTTTCCAGAATTCGCTGGTCTCGGTGTTGAGCGGGTCCATCACCACCAGATACTTCAGCGACGAGAGCGCCTTGGTGACCTTGGACCGATTGGGGAACGAGGCCAGCGGGTTGAAGCCCTGACAGAAGTAGCCATTGAGCTCGCCCTTGGACATGCGTTCGAACGTATCGAGGATGTCGTAGAGCGGCCTTTCGAGCTTGGGCAGCCAGTCGAAACACCAGTTGTTGCCTTCATTGGCGGCGTCGCCGTACCAGGACTTCATCAGGCTGACGTGGAATTTCTCGTAGTTCTTCCAATAGGAGACCTGGCCTTCCACGGTCGGCTGCTTGGTGCGCTTGTCGATATAGGCGTCGTAATCCTGCTCCTTGGCATTGGCCAAGGTCATGTAGCCCGGCAGCAGCTGCGACAGCAGACCCAGATCGGTCAGCCCCTGGATATTGGAATGCCCTCGCAACGCGTTCACGCCACCGCCCGGCATGCCCATATTGCCCAGCAGCAGCTGAACCATTGCCGCCGTACGAATGATCTGCGAGCCGATGGAGTGCTGCGTCCAGCCCAGCGCATAGAGAATGGTCATGGTCTTGTCGGGCACCGCCATCGCCGCGATCTTCTTCCAGATGCGCTGGATGGCATCCAGTGGAATACCGGTGATGCTTGAGACCATGTCAGGGGTATATCGCGCGAAGTGCTCGCGCAGCAGCTGATAGACGCAGCGCGGATCCTGCAGCGACTCGTCGCGGCGAACGAAGCCATCCTCGCCCATCTCGTACATCCACGACTCTTTCTCATAGCTACGGGTCTGCTCGTCGTAACCCGAGAACAGGCCATCCTCGAAGCCGTAGTCCTCGCGCACGATCAGCGCCGCATCGGTGTAGTTCAGCACGTACTCGCGCTGGATCTGATCGGTCTCGATCAGATAGCTGATCAAACCGCCCAAGAAGGCGATATCGGTCCCCGTGCGGATGAACGCCTTGTCCTGCGCCACGGCACCGGTACGGGTGAAGCGCGGGTCGATCGTGATCAACTCGGCTTTATTGTGTTCGATGGCCTCTGTCACCCAGCGGAAGCCCACGGGGTGCGCTTCGGCGGAGTTGCCGCCCATCGACAGAATCAGATTGGCATTGCGGATGTCGACCCAGTGATTGGTCATGGCACCGCGACCGAATGAAGGGGCAAGACCTGCCACCGTCGGTCCGTGTCAGACGCGTGCCTGGTTGTCGAACGCCACCATGCCGAGATTGCGCACCACCTTGTGGGTGATATAGCCGGATTCGTTGGAAGAACCCGACGCCGCCAGGAAGCCGGTCGTCGTCCAGTGGTTGACCGTCTCGCCCTGCGCGGTGCGCTGGACGAAATTGGCGTCCCGATCGTCCTTCATATGGCGAGCGATACGGTTCAGCGCGTCGTCCCAGGTGATACGCGTCCACTCGCTGGAACCCGCTTCACGAACCTGCGGATACTCGAGACGGCCCTTGCTGTGGACGAAATCGAGCAGGCCGGCACCTTTCGGACACAGCGAGCCTCGAGACACCGGATGATCCGGATCGCCCTCGATATGGAAGACGTTCTGTTCGACGTTCTTGGACCCATCGCCTTTGCTGTAAATCAGGATCCCGCACCCCACGGAGCAGTAGGTGCAGGTGTTACGAGTCTCTTTGGCGTGGGTCAGCTTGAACTGGCGAATCGAGGCCTCGGCGGGTTCGGGCGCGAAGCCCATCATCGCCAGACTCGAACTCGCCAACCCCGCCCCGCCCAGTTTGAAAAACTGGCGCCGAGTGACGTTGATCGACATATGCCTTCCTCATCGGTCTGTGACCAGCACCTCTATTAATGAACGGGTGCATGACATTGCTTATAGCAAATCTTGCCCGCGGATGCTCGTACCCACGCTTAGCCAATCGTCTCCCATCCGTGGGGGAGCTCCGATCGCGAAATACCAACAGAAACGCCCGCTCTCCTGTTCGGAAAGCGGGCGTCATGGCGGATCAACACAACGGGCGTCGTGACGACGCCCGGCGGCGCGGGTCTAGGTCGCCTGAGCGGATTTTATTTCCGGCTTCGCCTTGGCCAACAGGAACAGCACCACGGTAATCACCGCGCCGATAACGTCACTGGCAAGACCCGGGAAGATCAGCGCCAGGGCACCGACCGCCGCCAGAATGCGCCAGAAGACATTGAGCGGACGTCGCAGATAGCCCTCGACCGCCACCGCCAGCAGCAACACGCCGACCACGCCGGTAACGATCACCCACAGGGTGTTCCACAGCGTCGCGTCGATCATCAGCATGCTGTGCGCGAACACGAACATGTAGGGCACCACGAAGCCGGCGATCGCCAGCTTCATCGCCTGGAAACCGGTGGCGTTGGGCGAGCCGCCACTGATCCCGGCACCGGCGTATGCCGCCAGCGCCACCGGCGGCGTCAGGTTGGCGAACAGCCCGAAGTAGAACACGAACATGTGCGCCACGAAGATCGCGGTCTCGTTGCTGCCAGCCAGTTCACGGAACATCGGCAGATTCAGCAGAATCGGCGCGGCCATGGTGCTGGTGATGATGTAGGTCGGAATACTCGGCAGCCCCATACCCAGCACGATCGACGCGATCATGGTCAGGAACAGGGTGACCAGCAGCTGAATCATCGGAATCGGAATCTGCTGACCCAGCGTCACCACCGCATCGGCAGCCTCCAGCGCCACCCCGGTCAGCGTGGCGATCCCGACGATGATTCCCACCGCGCCACAGGCGACGGCTACCGGAATCGCATTGCGTATCCCGTCGTGCATCGCATCGCGGCAATCGCCGATATCCATCTTCTCAGCGACCATGCCGAGCCTCGCACGCAGCGCGTTGATCGCCACCGGAATCGCGATGATCACGAACAGCATCCAGCGACTGGCCGGGAAGTTGGGCAGCGCGTGGCCGCCGATCAGCGCCCGCAGCAGCGGTTCGAAGATCAACAGTGCCAGAATCACGCTGAGTCCGATCGCGACACGGCGTGTACCGCAGATCAGCACGGTCGCGGCGATCGACCAGAATGCGGCAAAGAACGGCGCCCGCCCTTCGAACAATAGCCACAGCAACACGGCCATCGGAATCAGCAAGTGGCCACGCTTGAGCATGACCTCCTTGAGGGGCGTCAGCTGCGAACGGGGAATGCCTTCGAGGCCGTTGCGCATGGCGCGCAGATGTACCTGGAACAGCACGCCGAGATAGTAGAGCAGTGCCGGAATGATCCCCGCCAGAATCACCTGGGTGTAGGGAACTGCCAGCACCTCGGCCATGATGAACGCGGCAGCGCCCATGATCGGCGGCAGAATCTGGCCGCCGACGCTGGCCGCAGCTTCCACCGCCCCGGCGAAGTTCGCCTTGTAGCCGGTCCGCTTCATCAAGGGGATGGTGAAGGCGCCGGTGGTCACCACATTGGCGATCGCCGAACCGTTGATCGATCCCAGAAACCCGCTGGCGATCACCGCCACCTTGGCTGGACCGCCACGCGTGTGACCGGCGATCGCCAGCGCCAGATCGTTGAACAGCTGTCCCAGCCCGGACTTGCCGAGGAAGGCACCGAACAGGATGAACAGAACGATATAGCTCGCCGAGACCCCGATCGCCGTGCCCAGCAGCCCTTCGGTAATGAACACTAGGTGCGAGACGATCTGCTTGCAGGTGGCCAGCAGAATCGCCTCGTTGACCTGCGGATAGAACGAGAGTTTGGCGTAGAAGCCGTAGATCAGAAACAGCGACGCGAGGATCGTCAGCCCCCAGCCGGTGACGCGCCGAGTGGCATCCAGCACCAGCAGAATGGCGGTGAAGCCGACCACCATGTCGACGTTGTTGATACGCCCTGCCGAGGCAATGACCCGATCCGACACCACCAGCATGTAGACGCCGATACCGAACGCGATCAGGGCGATCAGTGCGTCGCCCCATGGCACGCGATCCCTGGCTCCCTTGCGAGTCAACGGATAGAGAATGAACGCCAGGCCCAGCAGGGTATAGAGGTGGATGCTGCGTTGAGCAACGTCCACCAGCGGCCCCGAAAACGAGGTGTAGAGATGGAACAGCGCCAGCAGTACCGACACCGCGGTAACGAACTGGATTACCGAACGCGGCAACCTGTCTCTTACCAGGCTTTCGCGATCGAATTTCTCCAGCGCCTCCTTGACCGCCGGATCTTCTGAGCCGTCGGCGGAGATCGTGTTCTTCTGTTCGGGCATATGTCTTCCTCGCCAAGCGGGGATCTATGACAACCAGGGTCGCACCAGTGCCGGCAAGACTTGCCACAGCGGCACCCTGAGGATGGAAAAGGTCAGTATTCTGGGAGGATCCCCACGCGCCAGGGGGACGGTGTGGCCCGCATAGATCAAGCGGTAGTGTTCTTCTACCGCCGCCTGCACCGCCAACGGATCGACCACCCGATCGATGCCGGTCATCACCACCCAGCCATTCTCGAGATGGGTTTCGGTGCCCGCGTGCGAGGGGACGCCGGCTCCGAACGTCTTGAAGCGCGTTCCGGTGATCTCGATGGCATCATCTCCGGTCACCGCAAACCACTCTTCCCAATCTTCTTTCTCGACCGAATGCATCCAGCGCAGCGTGAAGGTCGTTCCCTGCCACCCCGGGAAGGCGAATCGCCACTGTGGCCCGTCACGAATGACCAACCAGGGGAGCGGAACCGCAGCGGTGGCGACCACTAGGATCACCACCGCTACGGCACTTAGCCAGATTCTACGTGTCATGGCCGGGAGTCATGACCATTCATCGAGGCCGTGATTCCGATTGGCCAGCCAAGACCCTCCCACTCAGGACTGCGGATCCTTGTCCTGAGCGTTATCACCGCCACTGGTCTCGCTGTTTTCGGTGGGCTGGGCATTGTCTTCCGGCGTCTCGGCGCTGGTCTGCTTGGCTGGCTCAGCCTCTGCGCCATCGGCGTCGGTCGTCGCCGCCTTCTCGTTGGCCGGCATCGAAGCGGTGTCTTCCGACAGATCGCTGTCATCACCGGGATTGGCAACATCGCCACCGGTTGCGGCGCCCTCGGATGAAGAAAGCGTCTCATAATACGCTTCGGCGCCCGGATGCACCGGCACGACCAGGTCCTTGTCCAGGGTGGCGGGATCGAACTGCTTGAGCGCGCCGACGGAGACGTTGCCGGACTCCAGATAGTCGTGGAACCGCTTGGCCAGATCCTCGGCCACATCGTCACGCATGGACGACGGCACGATCATGATGTTGCGGATCGCCACCGTATCCACCGCGTCCCCCAGGTCATAGCGCTCGGGAGCACCGGCCGGGATTTCGTAATTTTCGTAATACGGATACTTTTCCAGCAGTTTGGAGGCAACGTCGCCCTCGACCGGCACGAAGGTCACGTCGGTGCTCTGCATCAGTCCGGTAATGCTGGAGTTGGGCACGCCGGAGGTGAAGAACGCGGCGTCGAGATTGCCATTGCTCATCTCGGTCACGCTGTCGGCGTAGCCGGTGTGGCTGACCTGGGCGAGATCGTCGTAGCTCAGACCGGCAGATTCCAGCACCTTGGCGGCGCTCTGCTCGACCCCGGAACCCACCTTGCCAACGCCGACGCGCTTGCCTTTCAGATCGGCAATGCTGTGGATGTCGCTATCGCCCGTGGCGACGACCTGCACCACGTTGGGGTACATGCCGGCGATGGCTTCGATATCGGCCGGCTGGCCATCGAACTGGTTCTGGCCCTTGACGGCGTCATAGGCGACGTCGCTCATCACGATAGCCACCTGATTCAAGCCATCGTTGATATTGTTGATGTTCTGCACCGAGGCGCCGGTGGAAACGACCTGCACGCCGTCGACCAGATCGCTCTTCTCGAACACGCTCTTCAGCGCCCCGCCGATCGGGTAGTAACTGCCGCCGGTGCCGCCGGTACCGAAGATCAGGTTGACCGGATCACCGCCGCCTTCACCATTACCTTGACTGGCGCTCTCGTCACTACTCTGGCTGTCGGCAGCCCCGGAAGACGCGGTCTGCTGTGAATCGGAGCTGCCGCTGGAGGATTGGGACTCCTGCTGAGACGATGACTGCTCCTGAGTCTCGCTCTTCGCCTGATCGTCGCCGTCGTCACCGCAACCCGCCAGCAGTGCCCCGGAAAGGCCCAGCGCCGCGACCAGCATTCCTGTGCGTAACATCATGGTTCACCCCGTCATTGAAACGTCATCGACCCAGCTGATCGACGAAAAAGAAACCGTACAGTGGCTCAAGAGTAAGGAACGCCCGGCGGCGATACCATGCCTGAGCCGCCGCATACCACTAAAGTCTAAGAATTTTTGGCATCCTGGGATAACACGTGCCGAACCACGCCGCCGATGGTCAGCCCCTGAACCAGGATCGAGAACAACACGATGATGTAGGTCACCATCACGATGGTATTTCGATAATCGCTCTCGGGCAGGCCCAGCGCCAATGCCACCGAGATGCCGCCCCGTAGCCCGCCCCAGGTCAGCACACGCGTGGTGCCGGGACGAAAGTGTACCCACCGGTTCAATACGGCGATGGGCAGACCGATGGTGAGCAGGCGCGTCACCAGAATGACGACGATCACCGGCCCCGCGACGATCAAGTACGACCATTCGAACGGGATCAGCAGCAATTCGAGGCCGATCAGTACGAACAGCACGGCGTTGAGAATCTCGTCGATGAGCTCCCAGAAGCCGTCGACGTAGCGACGGGTGGTATCCGACATGGCATGCTCGCGGCCGCGGTTGCCGATGAACAGCCCGGCGATGACCATCGAGATCGGCCCCGAGACGTGAAGATGCGTTGCCAGCGTGTAACCGCCCAGGACCAGCGCCAGACTGACCAGCACTTCGATCTGATACTGATCGATGCTCTTCATCATCCAGTAGGCGACATATCCCATCACCAGCCCCAGCAGGATGCCGCCACCCGCCTCTTCCAGGAACAGCGTCGCGGAGTGCATGACCGTCAGCGCTTCGGTGGCGGTCGCCGCGCCCAGCAGCATGGTGAACACCACCACGGCTACACCGTCGTTGAACAGCGACTCGCCGACGATCTTGATCTCCATGTCATCGGGCGCACCCGCACTGCGCATGATGCCGAGCACCGCGATGGGATCGGTCGGCGCAATCAGCGCACCGAAGACCAGGCAATAGAGATAGGGGACATCGATATGAAAGGTTCGAAAGAGCCACCAGGCGGCGCTGCCGACCGCCAGCGTCGAGATCACCACACCGATGGTGGCGAGAAAACCGATCGAGTAGCGATAGCGCTTGAGCTTGTGGAAATCGACGTGCAAGGCACCGGCGAACAGCAGAAACGACAGCATGCCGTCCATCAGCAAGGCGTTGAAGTTTATCTGCCCCAGCCAGGTTTCGGCCCAGTCGGTAATGGCATCGAACCCGACATGACTCAGGACGATCAACAGCACCGACGCCACCAGCGAGATGAACATCACGCCGATCGTCGCCGGCAGCTTGATGAATCGATAGTTGAACCACGCGAACAGCGCGGTGATCGTGATGAAGACTGCTGCGATTTCCAGCATGGAATCCTTTCCCGTCGTTGCCAGCCCTGGCGGATGGTCGATGCACTCGCGGCGTCGCCATCAACGGCTGCTACGTCATAAACGGCTGCTACGTCATAAACGGCTGCTACGTCATAAACGGCTGCTACGCCATTAACGATAGTGGCTCGGGCCGTCGATCACCACGATCGGTGATCTACCCGGTCGCCAGCAGATTCGGAAAACGGTAGCCCTGGTAAGACAAGCTCGAAAAAAAGCGGACCCGGGTCGGGTCCGCTATTGCGTCTCTACAGGTCGGACTTCAACGCCCGGTTCCAAACCGGCCGGGCGTATCAGCCACTGCGGCTTTTACAGACCGGCAGCAGCCTTCAAGTCTTCCGCCCTGTCCGTCTTTTCCCACGGGAACGCGGTGAAGGTCTCGGTCTGGGTTTCGCCGTTGACGTCGGTCCAGGTGTAGCTCGATTCGAACGGCTCGCGGCCGAAGTGACCGTAGGCGGCGGTCAGCTGATACATCGGGTGGAGCAGGTCGAGCATCCGCGTGATCGCATGAGGGCGCAGATCGAAGTGATCGCGCACCAGCTCGATGATCTTGGCTTCGCTGATCCTGGCGGTGCCGAAGGTGTTGATTGAGACCGAGGTCGGCTCGGCGACGCCGATGGCGTAGGAGACCTGAATCTCGCACTTGTCGGCGAGCCCGGCGGCGACGATGTTCTTGGCCACGTAGCGTCCGGCATAGGCGGCGCTGCGATCGACCTTGGAGGGGTCCTTGCCCGAGAACGCCCCGCCGCCGTGGCGTGCCATGCCACCGTAGGTGTCGACGATGATCTTGCGTCCGGTCAGGCCGCAATCACCCACCGGGCCACCGATCACGAACTTGCCGGTGGGGTTGATGTGAAAACGCGTCTTGTCGTGAATCCACTCCGCCGGGAGGACATCACGGATGATCAGATCCTCCACCGCCTTGCGCAGATCTTCCTGGGAGATGTCCGGATCGTGCTGGGTCGACAGCACCACGGCGTCGACGCCGTTGGGCTTGCCGTCGTCGTCATAGCTGAAGGTGATCTGGCTCTTGGCGTCCGGGCGCAGCCACGAGAGCGTGCCGTTCTTGCGCAGCTCGGCCTGACGTTCGACCAGCCGATGCGAGTAGTGAATCGGCGCCGGCATCAAAGAGTCGGTCTCGTTGGTGGCGTAGCCGAACATCAGGCCCTGATCGCCGGCGCCCTGATCTTCGGGCTTGCTGCGATCGACGCCCTGGGCGATATCGACGCTCTGCTTGCCGATCAAGTTGATCACGCCGCAGGTTTCACCGTCGAAACCGACTTCCGAAGAGGTGTAGCCGATATCCATGATCACCTTGCGCACCAGGTCTTCCAGATCGACCCAGGCGGTGGTGGAAATTTCACCGGCGACGATGGCGACGCCGGTCTTGACCAGCGTTTCGCAGGCCACGCGAGCCTGCTTGTCGCGCGCGATGATGGCGTCGAGGACAGCATCGGAGATCTGGTCGGCAATCTTGTCCGGATGACCTTCGGACACGGATTCGGAGGTAAACAGAGAGTATTCGCTCATGGCGTACGGAGATCCCTTCGTTCACTGGTTGCGGCCCGCCAATGCGACCCGCGAAACAAAAAAACACAGCGCCGCCGGTCGGAAGGACGGTTGAAACGACGCACGACATCGCTGTTCCGAACGCGCCGGGACAGGGTACGAAAGTCTACACACAGAATCGCTAGCTGCCTATTCTTTGCCACCTAAGCCCCCGATTGACCAGCACTATCAGACACGGGTCATACCGTGCACAGTATCGATCAGTCGCTCGATACCCGCCGTCGCGTTCTCGCGCTGCCAGGCGTTACGCCCGAAGATCACCCCGCGCGCACCGTTGTCCAGGGCATCGCGGGTAAAACGCGCCAACGTCTCGTCGTCGTTCATCGCCGCCCCGCCCAGCACCAGCACGGGAACCGGACAACTCTGCACCAGGGTCCGCATGTCCTCGGGATCATCGGTATATTGCGCCTTGATCAGATCGGCGCCCAGCTCGGCGGCGATTCTCGCGACTCGCGCGATCCGTTCGGCGTCGAGACGACCCTCCTCGCGACTCCCCCACACCACCGCTTCGACGATCAGCGGCAACCCGATCGCTTCACACTGACGCGCGGCTTCCGCCACCGCCTCGAGGTTGTCGGCCTCCCGCCTGGGATCGTCGTAGCCGGATATCAGGCACATCACCACCGCGTCCGCGCCCATCGCCTGGGCCTGGGCTGGCGTTGCGATCATACGGTGATACTCCTCCCCGGCGAGCATGAAGTCGCCCACCATGGGGTAGTCGATTCGCAGCACCACCCTGGGCGCCCGACTGTCGGCGAATAGATCCCCGCAGGACTTGAGCACGCCCGGCGACAGCAGTACCGCCTCTGGCCTTGCCGCGACGATGGCTTCGCAGGTAAGCCGCGCATCGATCGCGTGCGCGACCGGCCCCGCCAGCAGCGTCCGATCGAACGCCACCATGCAGCTCAACTGCGTGTCGCGGCGGAACAACCGCCCGGTTCGCAACCCACTGGAAGAAAAGACGGTCGTCATGGCGCGCTCTCCTGAAAAGACGACTCTACCGGTGTCAGCGAGACGCCGTGTGCGTGCATGGCGACGTCTCTAGCCCGTTCGATTTCGCTGCCTCGGCGCGCGTCCGACCATCCCAGCGCGACACCGCAGAGCGTAGCCACCTCGTCGATCACTGCGCCGTCCAGCTGGCCAGAGAGCGCGATCGGCAAGCGCCGAAACAGCACATCGGCCAGATGTTCGACGCGCTCGAAGCGGCAGACGAAATCGATCTCTCCTTCACGATAGTCGACCAGCGAATCCAGCGGGCGCTGACGAGAGAGGCCATCGACGTCGATCCGTTCACAGTGACGTGCCACCGCGTCGCCACGTGTTCCGTAGCGCGCCAGCAGTACGATCGCGCGGCCACGATCTCCATCACAGAGTTCGGTGACGCGGGCCAGCCACATCTCGCGTGCCGCGGCATCCCGGGGGTAATCCTTCCCCCCGCCGATCGCCAGTTGGCGGGTATCGAGCTCGCGACGCCGGCCCAGTCTGGCGAGCACGTCGTCGGCGACCTCCTCGGCGAACCCTCGAAAGGTGGTCCATTTGCCGCCGACCAGCGACAGCACCGGCCAGTCGTGGATGCGGTCCTCGACGATGGCGTGATCGCGGCTGATCTGCCCCGGATCGGCGGCGTCGCTACGTGGCAGCGGACGCACCCCGCTATAGCGATAGCGGACCTGTTCGGGGCCGATCGGCACGTCGGGGAACAGATAGCGCACCGCCTCGAGCATGTAGTCGCGCTCGTCGTCGTCGCAGATGGCCTGATCGGGATCGGTACAGCGAATGTCGGTGGCGCCGACCAGCACGTGATTCATGAACGGATAGATCAGGCAGATGCGCCCATCCGGGGTGCCGAAATAGATCATACGGCCGTCGAGTTGATCGCGAACCTGCGGCACGTCGACGATCAGATGCCCGCCCTTGGTGCCGCCGATATGCTGCGTTCTGCGCCCCAACTGACGGTTGATCTCGTCGATCCAGGCGCCGCCGGCATTAACGATGATCTGCGGTCGCACCGTGAAAGCGTTGCCCTCTTCATCCTCGAAATTTACCGTTCCCCTGTCGGCGCCGATTAGATCGACGTGGTTGAGTGCCATCGCCCCGCGATGGGTTCGGCAGCCGTCGTCGATCAGCTCGAACCCGAGGCGCTCGGCCTGACTGATCGCCGCGTCGTAATAGGTGTGCAGCGCGCGAACGTCGCGACGGATATCCGGCAGCGACTGATGCACCCTGCGGCCCAGCGTCAGCGAGTGACGCGGCATGCTGCGAAAATGACGCCCGAAGAAGTCATAAAGCGTCAGCCCCAGCTCACTGATCACAATGCCACGGTCATCGATCTTCGCCGGACGACGAAAGAAACGCTGAATCGACGGCCAGATCCCGCCGAACCAGCTGTGCGTCGGCATCGCGGTGCGCAGCGGACGCACCACGTGGGGCGCATTGCGCAGCAGCAGATTACGCTCGCGGGTCGACTGCGCCACCAGCCGGAACTCGCCGGTCTCCAGATACTTGAGTCCACCGTGGATCAGCCGCGACGGCGCGGCGCTGGCGCCGGCACAGAAGTCCTGCTTGTCGACGATCAGGACATCGACCCCCTGCAGCGCCAGATCGCGAAACAGGCCGGCACCGTTGATGCCGGCACCGATGATCAGTACCGACACCGAGGGATCGGCACGCAGACGTTCCAGCGTCTGCCGACGACCCAACGGTGGTGGATTCAAGGGTTGCGTCATCGGGTGGCTCCCGGTTGCGGCATGGATTCGCTCGAGGTAGCGGACGAATTCGAAGACGTGGCCTCGGCGTCGAGCATCGTCCACAGCGACCGCATCCCCTCGACCAGCCGCTGATAGCGCTCGAAGCCCTGCTGACATTCGGCCTGGCGCTCTTGATCCGGCAGGTAACGATGGTCGACCTCGCAGAGCCGAGTCGCTGACTCGATCGAGGGAAAGACTCCGGCGGCCACGCCCGCGCAGATCGCGGCGCCCCAGGCGGCAGCCTCGTGAATCCGCGACGTCTCCAGCGGCCGCCCCAGCGAATCGGCGAACAGCTGGGCCAGCCGCGGCGAGTGACTACCGCCACCGGTGATACGCACGCGGTCGATATTGAACGTCGACGCCAGCGCATCGACATGAACGCGGTGGTTGAATACCACGCCTTCCAGAATGGCGCGCAGCACGTGGCCCCGATCGTGCCAGCCCTGGAGGCCGAACAGCCCGGCGCTGGCGGGTTCGTCGTAGGGCGAGCCGTAAAGGAACGGGTGATAGACCAGGCGCGAAGAACTCTGGAACGCGGCGTCGAGCGCCGCCTCCATGTCAGCGAGAAAGGCGCCGGTACCACCATCGCCGGGCCGGCCCCATTGGCGATGGAACCATTCGAGATTGCTCGACGAGGCCGGCGAGATCGCCATGTTGAGCCACTGACCCGCACGCAGACCGTTGCGCGTCGCCCAGCGCCGATCGGGCTTGGGCGCGTCGGAGAAGACCTCGTTGATGCTGAAGGTGCCGGCCGCGATGGTCAGCGTATCCGACTCGATGTTGCCCAGCCCCACCGCGCTGGCGGTGACATCGTGGAGCCCCGTCGCCACCGGCGTGCCTGCCGTCAGCCCGGTAGCACGGGCGGCCGCCTCGCAGACGTGCCCGGCAATCTCGTCGGACATGCGCACGTTCGGCAGCGTCTCGAAGGCGCTGCCGATGCCCAGCATCGACAGCGCTTCACGGCTATAGCGTTGAGTGTTGACGTCGGTGTAGCCGGTGCTGGCTTCGGTAAAGTCGGTGGCCAGCTCACCGGTCAGCTTGAATCGCAACCAGTCCTTGCAGGTCAGCACGTGCCCGAGCGCCGCAAACCGTTCGGGCTGATATTGCTGCATCCACGCCAGCAGCGTCACCGGCGAGAAGGCGAAAGGGACCTGGCCGATACGGGCCAGCGCCTCGTCGCGCACGCCCTCGCGGCACCAGCGCTCGACGATACCGGCCGCGCGACTATCCAGAGAAGTCATGGCATGACCCAGCGGCTGGCCTTCTCGATCGAGCGGATAGAGCCCGTCGCCATGGCCGGTGACACCTACTGCCACAATATCGCCGCCATGCAGCTCGGCGTTCGTCAGCGCGGCGCGTATCGCCTGGACGGCGCTGGACCAGACCGCCGTCATGTCGCGCTCGACCCAGTGCGCCTTTGGGTGTTCGAGTCGAGAATCCTCCCGTCCGATCCCCACGACGGTGCCCTGGAGATCGAATATCACCGCCTTGGTGGAGCTGGAACCGCCATCGAGCCCCAGCAGATAACCGCGCGACATGACTGTCTCCTGTTGACGGCGCTGCCCCTGACGCGACCAGCACCTTGTACGATCATTTCTAACACTTTATTGAGATAAAACGACGTTAGACGTTGGTGTTAAAGATCGCGCAAGTACCAACCTATTCTTTCACTTTCAATGAATTAAAAACGCATCACTAAAAGCAGATACCTGCCGCGACCAAAGTCATACGGCGAATCGTCACTTTTTGATGTTATGTCTGCATGGATAATCTCAGTGCTTCCGAACATGACTGGAGTGTCCGATGTCCGCTTCTCGATCCGCTCTACCCAAGGAGATGCAGGCCGTGGTCTGCCGTGGCCCCGGTGACTATCGTCTCGAGCGCGTGCCGACGCCTCGGCCCGGCCCCAACGAGCTGGTGCTCAGGATTCAGGCCTGCGGCATCTGCTCGAGCGATCTCAAATGTCGCGACGGCGCCGCGATGTACTGGGGTGACGGCGATCGCTTCGCGCCCTTCGTCAAGCCGCCGAT
Organism: Salinicola halophyticus; assembly: GCF_003206695.1. Classification (GTDB taxonomy): domain Bacteria; phylum Pseudomonadota; class Gammaproteobacteria; order Pseudomonadales; family Halomonadaceae; genus Salinicola; species Salinicola halophyticus. The sequence continues at coordinate 32,406 of NZ_PZJN01000007.1, forward strand.
GATCGTCGGCCATGAGTTCGCCGGTGAGGTAGTCGCCCTTGGCGAAGGCGCCGCTGAACACTTTAACGTCGAGTTGGGCATGCGCGTGGTGCCGGAACAGATTCTTCCCTGTCGACAGTGCTTTTATTGCCAGCGCGGCCACTACTGGATGTGCGAGGTGCACAACATCTTCGGCTTTCAGGGCGGCGTCGCCGACGGCGGCATGGCGGAATACCTGCGCGTGCCGGCCAACGCGGTGCTGCATCGGGTGGACCCGCGCCTAAGCCTCGAGGACGCCGCCTTCCTCGAGCCGCTGGCCTGCGGCATTCATGCCATCAATCGCGCCGACATCCAGTTCGACGACATCGTGGTGATCGCCGGCGGCGGACCGATCGGCCTGGCGATGGTGCAGCTCGCCAGACTCAAGACCCCCAGACAGCTGATCCTGGTCGACACCCATGACGAGCGTCTGGCACTGGCTCGCGACTATGGTGCCGATCACGGCTTCAACCCCCATCGCGACGATATCGCCAAGGAGGTACGCGCCTTGACCGGCGGCTACGGCTGCGAGGTCTATATCGATGCTACCGGCTCGTCGAGCGGGGTGATCCAGGGTCTGGAATCGCTGCGCAAGCTGGGCCGTTTCGTCGAATTCAGCGTATTCAAGGAGCCCACCAGTGTCGACTGGTCGACGATCGGTGATCGCAAGGAACTGGATATCCGTGGCTCCCACCTGTCGCCTCACACCTACCCGGTGGCGATCGACCTGCTGGCCCGCGGCTTGGTGACGACCCGCGGCCTCGTCACCCATCACGTGCCCCTGGCCGATTTCGAACGCGGCTTCGAGATCGCCGCCCAGCGTGATTCGATCAAGGTCGTGCTGACGACGGGAGCGTCATGACCTCGCTCGAAACCGTGCCGCCTCGACCCACGACGAGGGGCGCAACAGCACGTCGCCAGGCGATGCTGGACTACATCATTCAGGCCGGCTCGGCCCAGGTCGACGAGCTGGCCGCGCGCTTCGCCGTCAGCCGCATGACGGTGCACCGAGACCTCGATGCGCTTTCCGAACAGGGCATGGTCAACAAACAGCACGGCGGCGTCACCACTCGCTCTTCCAGCGTATTCGAGAGCAATTTCGCGTTGCGCTCACACATCGCCACTCGAGAAAAGCAGGCGCTGGCGCGCGCGGCGCTGGAGGAGATCGCGCCGGGCGAAGCGGTGATGCTCGACGACTCCACTACCGCCAGCGAGCTGGCCTCGCTGCTGCCGGTGCTCGAGCCGCTCACCGTGATTGCCAATGGGCTGGAAAGCATCGATCGGCTCAAATACTCCAGCGGCATCAAGCTGATAACGCTAGGCGGCGACTATCAACCGCGCTTCAACGCGACCTTCGGCCTGCTCTGCGAGCAGACCCTCGCCAACCTGCGCGCCAATGTCGCGATCCTGTCTGCCTCGGCGATCCTGGGTACCACCGCCTACGTGCAGGATCCTGCCGTGACCCAGATCAAGCACGCCCAGATGGCGGCCGCCGAACGCCGAATCCTGCTGGTGCATAGCGCCAAGTTCGGCCGCAGCGCGCTGCACCGACTGGCCGATGTTGCGGAATTCGACCTGGTGTTGATCGATGAAGGCCTGGCCGCCGAGCATCGCCGCGAGCTGGACGACGCCGGCATCCGCTACCGCTTGATCAGAATTTTGTAGCGAAGCCCACGAACGGAATCGCCGCGAGCCAGAGGCCCGCGGCGATGTCATCTCAACAGAGCCTGACCTGTTCAGCAGAGCATCACTGCTCCAGCACGAACGGCGACGTGTACTTGTCGACATTGTCCGGCGTGATCAGCAGGCAATCATAGAGTTTCTTCTCGCCGTCGATCCCGGTTTCGCCGGTGTTGATGAACTTGTCAGCCATGCGCACGGCGTCTTCGGAGAAGATCGCCACCGGCTGCAGCACGGTATATGCCAGTTCGCCGGCCTTGATCGCATCGACCGCATCGGGCGAGCCGTCGAAGCCGCCGACGACGATACCATCCAGCTTGCCGGCTTCCTTGAGGGCAGAGATCGCGCCCAGTGCCATCTCGTCGTTGCCGCTCATCACGCCCTGGATATCCGGGTGCGCCTGCAGCAGACTCTGCATCTTGTTGTTGCCCTGAGTCCGATCCCAGTTGGCGACATCCTCACCGACCTTCTTGAGATCCGGATACTGGCTCAATACGGTTTCATAGCCGTTGGAACGCGTCGCGGCGTTGTTGTCCGACGGTGCACCTTTCAGCTCGACGTAGTTGGCCGAATCGCCGACCGTCTGGACCCACTGCTGCGCGCCCATTGCCGCGCCCTGGGCATTGTTGGAAACCAGCTGCGCCTTGGCCAGCCCCTGTTCGTTGATTTCGGCATTGACCAGGAACACCGGAATGCCGGCGTTGACGGCCTTGCGCACCGCCCCGACGGATCCATCGGCGTTGGCCGGATCAAGAATGATCGCCTTGGCCTGATTGGTGATCGCGGTATCGATCTGGCGGCTTTCGGTATTGGTGTCCCCTTTATGGGCGCTGACATTGGCCTCGTAACCCAACTCTTCCGCGGTTTCACGGGCGATCTTGCCCTCCGTGAACCAGTAAGGGTTGGAGGTGTCGTTGACGATGATCGAGATCAGCCCCTTGTCCTGCGCCATGGCAGTGCCGGCGAGTAGTGGCGCACTCACGGCGAGGGCGGCGATCAGCAGGCGTTTTCCTGTCTTGAACATGATGAATCACCCTTCTGTTGCGGTTGTGTTTGTATAGCTGGTGTTGCTCTGGCTCACATTGATTGGAATCGCATCGATCAATGCTGTGTTGCCGGCTTGCCGGCGGTACTTTCCGCCTCGCTCGTCACGCGTGCGGCGTCGGCGTTCGAGGACGGAGAAGAAGGATTGGCGGGCGCCCCGGGATTCGGCGATCCCGGCTCGGAAACCTTGTCGACGCGCTTCTTGCGCCCGCTGTACTGAATGCTGTTGAGCAGAACCGCCAGCACGATCACCGCACCGGTGAACACGGTCTGCCAGTAGGAAGAGACGCCGATGATGACGAGACCGTCGGAGAGAAAACCGATCACGAAAGCGCCGAGCAGCGTGCCGCGCACGTTGCCGCGGCCGCCGGTCAGCGCCGCGCCGCCGATGACCACGCCGGCAATGGCCGTCAGTTCATAGGTGGTGCCGGCGGTCGGACCGGCGGAGGTCAGCTGGGACGACAGCACCAGGCCGGCGATGGCCGCGCAGATGCCGGAGAGCACGTAGACCGAGACCTGTACTCGCTTGACCGGCACACCGGAGAGTTCGGCCGCCCGTGCGTTACCCCCGGTGGAGTAGACCCAACGCCCGAAAGGCGTACGGGATAGCGCCAGCAGCGCAACGATTGCCACTACCGCCAGGATCAATACCCCCACCGGCACGCCGAACAGGCGATTGAAACCCAGCCAGTCGAAACCGGTATTGCCGAGCTCCGCGCTGCCGCCGAGGTTGTTGTAGGTCAAACCGTCGGTCATCAGCAGCGCCACACCGCGAGCGACATAAAGCAGCCCCAGCGTCGCGACGAAGGCCGGCACCTTGAAGTAGGCGATCAGCACGCCGTTGATGGCGCCGATGAACGCGCCGACCGCGCAGGTCAGGATGACCACCACCCACACCGGCGGATAGAGCGTGACGCCGAACATGTCGAAGCTCACGCCTTGCATCAGAAAGCCCGCGACCACCCCGCACAGTCCCAGCGTCGAGCCCACCGACAGATCGATACCGCCGGTGAGAATGACCAGCAGCATGCCGATCGACAGCAGCCCGAAGATCGCCACGTGGGAGGACATGGTCAGGAAGTTGCTGGTCGAGAAATAGACCGGCGACAGTGACGAGAAAATGATGATGATCGCGATCAGGGCGAAAAAGGCTCGCCCTTCGAGCAGCAGGCGCCCCAGATCGAAGCCACCCCGTTGGCGCTCTGCCGCTTGGCTGTGTTTGGACATATCAAAACTCCGTTCGAGAAAAGGCGCTAACGTGTTCTTGTCAGGCGACCACCGCTTCGCCTCTGTTCAGGCGACCACCGCCTCGCCTCTTGTCAGGCGACCACCGCTTCGCCGGAGGCCGCCATGATCTGTTCCTTGGAAGCGTCGGCGCCGAATTCGGCGGCGATACGCCCACGACTCATCACCACGATCCGGTGGGCAATGCTCAGACATTCGCCGACTTCGGAAGTAGAGAAGACCACCGCAAGCCCCTTTTTGGCCGCACCTTCTGCCAGCAGCTTGAACACCTCGGCCTTGGCACCGATGTCGATGCCGCGACTCGGTTCATCGAGCACCACCACGCGCGGATGCGTCGCCAGCATCTTGCCGATGACCACCTTTTGCTGGTTGCCGCCGGAGAGCGAGCCGATCTCGGCACTGGGGCCGTCGGTCTTGATATGGACGTTGGCGATCGACTCGTCGACCACACCGCGCTCGCGGTTTCCCGACGTCAGCAGCCAGCGAGTGAACGCCTTGATGCTGGCCAGCGACAGGTTCTCGCCCACCGACATGGTCTGCACCAGGCCATCGCGCTGGCGATCTTCCGGCACCAGCACCAGCCCCTTGGCGATGCGCTCGGCGATGCTCAGGTGCGAGACGTCCTCGCCTTCCAGCACCACTCGCCCGCCGCTCAGCGGCACGCGACCGGCGACGCACTCGAGCAGCTCGGTTCGCCCGGCGCCCATCAACCCGTAAATGCAGACGATCTCGCCGGCACGGACGTCCAGCGACAGATGATCGACGACCGAGCGATCCGGCACGGCGGTGTCGGCGATGCTGACGTCGTCGAGCGACAGCGCTATCTCGCCCAGGGCATGACCGGTCGGCGGCGAGCCGAGATCGAAGTTCTCGCCAACCATGTTGCGCACGATCCACTCCAGATCGATGTCCGCCCGTCTGGCATAGGCGGTCATCACGCCGTCACGCAGCACCACCGCGTGCTCGGTGATGAGCAGCGCCTCTTCCAGGTGGTGGGAGATATAGACGATCGATACCCCACGGCTCTTGAGGTCGCGAATCACCCGAAACAGGACCTCTACCTCGGTCGCCGACAGCGCCGAGGTCGGCTCGTCCATGATCAGGATGCGGGAATTCACCGATAGCGCGCGGGCAATTTCGACGATCTGCTGCTGGCCCAGGCGCAGATCCTCCACCGGCGTCAGCGGATCGATCGGCTCGTCGAGTTCTTCCATCAAGGCGCGGGTCTGACGGGCTTCCTCGGCATAGTCGATGCCCATTGCCCCCTTGATCTCGCGCCCCATGAAGATGTTGTCACGGACGCTGAGATTGGGCGCCAGGCTCAGCTCCTGATGGATGATCGAGATTCCCAGGCGCTGCGCATCGGTCGTCGAGGAAAAGCGCACCGGCTCGCCCTCCAGCAGAATCTCGCCGGAGGTCGGCTGCATCACGCCGGAGAGGATTTTCATCAACGTCGACTTGCCGGCGCCGTTTTCGCCGAACAGCGTGGTCACCTGACCCCGGTAGACGTCGAAGTTGACCGTCTTGAGCGCCTGCACGCTGCCGAACGACTTGGCGACATCCCGCGCCGACAGCACGATGTCGTCGGCGGGTTCGCTTACAGGCGCGGGCTGGATGGGAGATGAAGGCATCATTCCACCTCCAGACTGACGGGAGTCACCAGCCAGTTCTTGGGATTGATCAGCTTGAACACCCCGGTCACGCTGACGCTCTTGCCGTCGAGGTTGGGCGTGTCCACATCCGCCAATACCGCTTTCTTCATCGCATCGTTGATCGACGCGCCCGCATTCTGATACTCGATCTGGTTGGTGAACTCGCCGAACGATATCTCGCCGGTAGCATCGCGCAGGTCGGTGCCGTTGATCGCCGGGCCGGTCTGCACGCGAATGGTGATGTCGTCGGACACGCCGTCCACGCTGACCGGATAGATGCCGGAACGAGCTTCGCCGAAAGTGCCGGTGAACGTGACCGGCACCACCGGCCCGAAACCTTCGCCAACACCATATTTCTGCCCCGCCGCGGTGGAGTCATCGAGAACAGCCGACGCCAGCTCACTGGCCTCGACCGCACGCTCCTCGACGCTGGCCTGGATGTCGGGGAAATGCTCGCCACCGTAGGTGTCCGCCGAGAAGCCACCCTCGAGCGCCGCTTCCGAGCCGATCTCGACCACCTTGGTATCCCAGGCCATTACGGCCAGCACTACGACCACGCAGGCACCGATGATCAGACGTCCCTTCAGCTTGTTCGGCGCCGCTGGCCGACTGGCAACTGCTGCACTCATGAAAAGCGTCCTCTTTTGCAAACCTGTCGGCTCAAGGGATCAGCACGATCTTCAAGGACTTCGAACCGCTCTTCATCAGCTCGAAACCTTCCTCGTACTTCTCCAGCGGCAGCTTGTGGGTCACCACGCCGTCGGTGGGATAGTCGCCGTTGCGAATCCCCTCGATCACCAACGGGTAGCAGTACGGACCTAGGTGCGACCCGAGCACGTCGAGTTCCTTGCGGTCGGAGATGATGCTCCAGTCGACGCTGACCGGATCCTTGAACACGCTGAACTCGACGAAGCGCCCCAGCTTGCGGATCATCGACAGGCCCTGCTCCACCGACTTGGGATGCCCGGTCGCCTCGATATAGACGTCGCAGCCATAACCTTCGGTCATCTCCTTGATGATCGAGACCACGTCGTCGCGCTTGGGGTTGAGGGTCAGATCGGCGCCGAACTTCTTGGCCAACTCCAGGCGATCGTCGAACAGGTCCAGCACGATCAATTTCTCGGCACCCGATTTCTTGGCCGCACCGACCATGCCCAGCCCCAGCGTACCGGCGCCGGAAAGCACCACCACATCGCCCAGCTCGATTCTGGCGCGCTGCACCGCATGCAGCGAGCAGGCGTAGGGCTCGATCAGGATCGCCTTCTCCAGCGGCAGTTCCTCGGGGACGTGATAGTTGATCGCCTCCTTCGTGAACTTCATGTACTCGGCCATACCGCCGTTGACGTTGTTCTGGAAGCCGTACAGGTCGTGCTTTTCGCACATCCAGTACTGACCCCGACCGCAGAAGCGACAGTTCCAGCACGGCACGATCTGTTCGGAGATCACGCGATCGCCAACTGCATAGCCTTCAACCTGGGCGCCGATCTTAACCACCCGCCCGATGAACTCGTGCCCCGGGATCATCGGCGCCTTGATATAGGCCGGCTGGGTCTCGTCACCCCAGAAGCTAGGCGCGCCATCGTAGGACTTGATGTCACCGGCGCAGATGCCACATCCCTCGACCTTGATCAGAATTTCCTTGTCATCGATCTCGGGAACCGGCACTTCCTCATAGCGATAATCGTTGGGCGCATAGGCGACCACCGCCTTCATCGTCCTGGGGATATCGCCAGCGGGAGTCGGCTGCGTGGATGTAACGGTAGATTCGCTCATGGGGCCTCCGGAAAACACATGATCAAACTTCGGTCATATGTTTTTAGCCTTATCTTGACCATGACATCAATAGCTCGCGCTCTAAGACTTTAGCCAAACTTATTTTTTAAGCATATAAAACAGTAATTTATTCTATATTCTCAAAAGACATGAGACTAAAGTCATTGGTCAAAATTTGATCTAGGCAAAATAAAAAGGAATTCAAATCGGTACAAAAAAGAACCGATATCGATCATATGAACAATTTCAAGAAAAAGGCGCCTCATCGGGCGCCCTAACTGCGAAAATACTCCTCAGCGATGATCCCGTTCGTAGGCCTCGATCCGATCCACTTTGGGTTGTGATCTCCCGCCCGGATCGAACTCGTTGCTGAGAAACGATTCGGCGATCGTCTTGGCCAGCTCGATACCGATGACGCGAGCGCCCATGGTGACAATCTGGGCATCGTTACTCTTGCGCGCGCGCTCCGCCGAGTAGGTATCGTGGGCCTGTGCAGCGCGGATCCCCGGCACCTTGTTGGCCGATATCGCCACACCGATACCCGTGCCGCACATCAGAATGCCGCGATCGTAGCGCCCCTCACCAATCGCTTCCGCGACAGCGATCGCGATATCCGGATAGAGCACCGGCTTCGCGTCATGAGTTCCAAAGTCCTCGACCTCGTGCCCCAGGGATCTGACGTGCTCGATCATTGCCTGCTTCATTTCATAGGCCGCTTCATCACATCCCAGCGCCACTCGCCATTTCTGTGCCATCACTCACCCTCCCATGCCGTCAACGGCGTCGATTGCCGATGGGACATCATAGCGGCACGCCGATCATATGAACAACACGCATCCATATGAGCAAATAGTAGTACTCCAAAAGAGAAAATCGTGCTCTTGGAAAGCGCCGAACGGCACTATTCAGGCCGACGCCGTGAATGAACTCGCTCTAACCCACCGTTCACTTGTCCACCAAAGTCGCATATCGCGTGGGATTGCCGTCGCTATGATGATCGCTATCGCCGCGCAAAACCAAATGCGCACAACAAGATCATATTTTCATCAGGCGGTGGCGCCAGGACGATCCTGAGCCGCTCAGCCTGGCATTCACCCAGTTGCCGGGAGCGTCGGCCATGACACGTCTTTACAACGACCCTGTGAATTTCGTCGATGAAGCCACCGAAGGATTCGTCGCCGCGCATGCGCAGCGCGTCTGTCAGATCCCCGGGGGCGTCATCCGCAGCACTCGCAGCGAACCGGGAACCGTTGCCGTCGTCATCGGCGGCGGTTCCGGGCACTACCCCGCCTTCGCCGGTCTGGTCGGCCAGGGCCTGGCTCACGGCGCGGTCATGGGCAACCTGTTCGCCTCACCCTCGGCGCAGCAGGTCTACAACGTCTGCAAGGCCGCCAATAACGGTGCCGGCGTGCTGCTCAGCTTCGGCAATTACGCCGGTGACGTGCTGCATTTCGGTCAGGCGCGGGAACGCCTGATTCGCGAGGGTATTCCCTGCGAGATCGTCGCCGTCATCGACGACGTTTCCAGCGCCAGTCAGGATGAAATTCACAAGCGGCGCGGCATCGCCGGCGACTTGACCGTGTTCAAGATCGCGGCGGCGGCCGCGGAGGCGGGTTATTCGCTCGAAGAGGTCGTGCGCATCTCGCGCGCCGCCAATTTCCGCACGCGCTCGATGGGCGTGGCGTTCGATGGCTGTACCTTGCCGGGGGCGAAGGATGCCCTGTTTCATGTGCCGCCGGGCAAGATGGCGGTCGGCCTCGGTATTCACGGCGAGCCGGGCATCAGCGAGCAGGACGTACCCACCGCCGACGCCCTGGCGGAACTGCTCGTCTCGCATCTCCTCGACGAGATCCCCGAGGGGATCGACAGTGCCAAGGGCGCCAGAGTGTCGGTGCTGCTCAACGGTCTGGGTTCGATCAAGTACGAAGAGCTGTTCGTGGTCTATCGCCGGGTTCACCAACTCCTTGGCGATGCGGGGCTCGAAATTGTCGAGCCGGAGGTCGGCGAGCTGGTGACCAGTCTCGACATGGCAGGCGCATCGTTGACGCTGTTCTGGCTCGACGACGAACTGGAGCGACTGTGGAAAGCCCCCGCGGACGCCCCGGCCTATCGCAAGGGCAGTCTCGAAGCGGCGCCGCCGATCGACGCATCCCAGCTCGATATTCCCGACGCCGACGCCATTCCTCCGGCGAGCGAGTCATCGATCGCCGCGGCCCGCTGCCTGTATAGCGCCTTGAGCGCGACGCGCAAGATCATCGATCAGAACGTGGAAGAGCTCGGCCGTCTGGACGCCATCGCCGGCGACGGCGACCACGGCATCGGCATGCAGCGCGGCGTGGTGGCGGCCGAACTGGCAGCCGAGGACGCCGTCAGTCGCAACGCGGGCGCCGGCACGCTGCTACGCTTGGCGGCAGAGGCGTGGTCGGATCGCGCGGGCGGCACGTCCGGCGCCATCTGGGGCGTCATGCTCAACGCGCTGAGCGTGACGCTCGGCGATGACGACGAGCCGACACCGGCGCTTTATGCGCAGGGCATCACCAAGGCCAAGGACGACGTCATGGCGTTCGGCAAGGCCAAACTGGGCGACAAGACGCTGGTCGATGCGCTGGCACCGTTCAGTGAAACGCTCGAACGCGCCGTTGCCGAGGGAGAAACACTTTCGGCCGCCTGGGCCAAGGCCGTCGAGGCGGCTGACAATGCCGCCAAGGCCACGGCCGATCTGAAGCCCAAGCTGGGACGAGCTCGACCCCTGGCGGAAAAGAGTCTGGGTACCTCGGATCCCGGTGCGGTATCGCTCTCGCTGATCGTCGCCGCCGTTCAGACCGTCATCGATCAGCGCTGAACGTACCGGCCAGGCGCTAGCCGTCTGACCGCGAACTGTCCAGCCACGAACTGGATAGCCACGAACCGGATAGCCACGAACCGGATAGCCACGAACCGGGCGATGTCACCACCGGTTCGTGGTCAATCAAGAGCGAGTATCCCGAGAACGTCATGGCCAAACTCCCGATCACCTTGGGTATCAGTTTCAAGATGTATTTCGGCTACGCCCAGACAGTCAGTTGGTGTCGCCAGATCGCTGACAAGGTTGCCCCTCACCCGGCCATCCAGGATGGCCGGGTGTCGCTTTTCGTGCTGCCCAGCTTCCCTGCCCTGCCACCGGTGCTCGAGTGTTTTGCCGATACGCCCATCGGCGTCGGCGGCCAAAACCTGTATCAGTCGCCGCACGGTGCTTATACTGGAGAGGTGAGTGGTGCCATGCTGGCCGAAATGGGCTGTCGATATGTCGAGATCGGCCACGCCGAACGGCGGCGTCTGTTCGGAGAAGATGCCCACGTCGTCGCCGCCAAGACCCAGGTGGCACTGGAACACGGTTTGGTTCCGGTGCTGTGTATCGGCGAGGCCGATCATGGCGATCCGTTCGAGGCCATTGCCGACTGTCGCGAACAGATCGATTCGGCGCTGTCCTTGGCGACGCCGGCACAACGCTCGCAGCAACTGGTGATTGCCTACGAACCGCACTGGGCGATCGGCGCGGCACAGCCGGCATCACTTGCCCACATTGCAGCGGTTTGTCAGGGCTTGCGCGAACACCTGTCCCGGCATTCATCTGCTACGGTGATCTATGGCGGCAGCGCGGGCCCCGGTCTATTGACCCGGTTGGCAGGACAGGTCGACGGTTTGTTTCTGGGTCGATTTGCCCACGATCCGGCGGCCTTCGAGACCATCGTGAACGAAGCCGCGCTGCTCACATCAAACTAGTCAGTCGCGCTACACTTGAATCAGCTGCGCGGCACTGATTCATTCAGCTGCGCGGCACTTGTTAGACGTGCAAAACAGGTCAGACGTGCAAAACAGGTCAGACGTGCAAAACAGGTCAGCGGTATGAGGCCGACCAGCCGCGCTACACTAGGTAGTCGTGTCAAACTGAGAGTCTAGTCGTGTCAAACTGAGAGCCAGATCGCGTCTCGCGCCATTATTTATCCAAGATCTAGGGGATTCGAAAGCCAATGCCATCTCGTCGCCAGCTAGCCAACGCCATCCGTGCGCTTTCCATGGACGCCGTACAGAAGGCCAACTCCGGCCATCCCGGTATGCCGATGGGCATGGCGGATATCGCTGAAGTGCTGTGGAACGATCATCTCAAGCACAACCCGGCCAATCCGGACTGGGAAGATCGCGACCGCTTCATTCTCTCCAACGGTCACGGCTCGATGCTGCACTACTCGCTGCTCCATCTGACCGGTTACGACCTGCCGATGAAAGAGCTCGAGAACTTCCGTCAGCTGGGTTCGAAGACCCCCGGTCACCCGGAACACGGCTACACACCCGGCATCGAGACCACCACCGGTCCGCTGGGTCAGGGCCTCGCCAACGGTGTCGGCATGGCCATCGCCGAGCGCACGCTGGCCGCGCAGTTCAACCGTGACGGTCACGAGATCGTCGACCACCGCGTCTGGGTATTCGCCGGCGACGGCTGCCTGATGGAAGGCATCAGCCACGAAGCCTGCTCGCTGGCCGGTACGCTCGGCCTCGGCAACCTGGTCGTGTTCTACGACGACAACGGCATCTCGATCGACGGGGAAGTCGAAGGCTGGTTCACCGACGATACCGGCAAGCGCTTCGAGGCCTACCACTGGCACGTGATCCGCGATGTCGACGGCCACGATGCCGAGCAGATCAGTGCCGCCATCGAAGAAGCCAAGAGCGTTACCGACAAGCCCTCGCTGATCATCTGCAAGACCGTGATCGGCTTCGGCTCGCCCAACAAGGCCGGCAAGGAAGAGAGCCACGGTGCCGCGCTGGGTGAAGACGAAGTCGCCGCCGCGCGCAAACAGCTTGGCTGGGAATATCCGGCGTTCGAGATCCCGGACGAGTACTACCAGGCGTGGGACGCGCGCGACGAGGGCAAGAAGCGCGAAGCCGAGTACGACGAGAAACTGGCCGCCTACGAGAAGGCCCATCCGGAACTCGCCAAGGAGCTCAAGCGCCGCTACAACGGCGAGCTGCCGGCCAGCTTCGACGGCGATGCCCTGATCAAGGCAGCGCAGGAAAAGTCCGAGACCACCGCTTCCCGCAAGGCGTCGCTGGGCGTGCTCAACGAACTGGGGCCGGATCTGCCCGAACTGTTCGGCGGCAGTGCCGACCTGGCGCCGTCCAACCTGACGCTGTGGAAAGGCGCCAAGGCGATCACCAAGGACGACTTCAACGGCGGCTATCTGCACTATGGCGTGCGCGAATTCGGCATGGGCGCGATCGCCAACGGTATCGCCACCCATGGCGGCTTCATTCCCTATGACGCCACCTTCCTGGTGTTCATGGAGTACATGCACAACGCCGTGCGCATGTCGTCGCTGTCGCACACCCGGATCCTCCACGTCTTCACTCACGACTCCATCGGCCTGGGCGAAGACGGTCCCACGCACCAGCCGATCGAACAGCTGGCCGACCTGCGCAATCTGCCGGGCCTGGCCACCTGGCGCCCCTGCGATGCCACCGAAACCACGGCAGCCTGGGTCGAGGGTCTGAAGCGTGAAAAAGGTCCGACCGCGCTGATCTTCTCGCGTCAGGATCTGCCGGCACAGTCGCGTGACGAGGCTCAGTTGAAGAACATCCGTCGCGGTGGCTACGTGTTGAAGGATGCCGAAGGCGGCAAGCCGGAACTCATCCTGATCGCCACCGGTTCCGAAGTGGGCCTGGCAATGGACGCCGCCAAGGAACTCGAAGGCAAGGGCAAGAAGGTTCGCGTGGTTTCCATGCCGTGCACCAGCGCTTTCGACGAGCAGGATGATAGCTATCGCGAGTCCGTGCTGCCCAAAGCGGTCCGCTCGCGTCTGGCGGTGGAAGCGGCCATTCCGTCGACCTGGTACAAGTACGTCGGTCTCGACGGCGATGTCATCGGCATGACGACCTACGGCGAATCCGGCAAGGCCGGCGACCTGTTCAAGCACTTCGGCTTCACCGTCGACAACGTCGTCACGCGTGCCGAGAAGCTGCTGGGTTAATTTTCAGCGTCTGAAAGCTCGAAACGAAGCGCCCGGCCTGTTCGAATCGAATGGCCGGGCGTTTTTCGTTGCGGGGGTCATAAAACGTTCAATCGGGCTTGTCGTCGATTCGTGTCGCTTCGTCCAGACGCAGAATGGTGTGAGCGTTGGTGACGCTGGTCGCCAGCGTATCGATGACACCCGTGCGCAGCGCACCGAGAATGCCGGCCGCCTTGGTATTCTCGGCGGCGATGGCGATGACGTCGGGAATCCGCGCCAGGTCGGTGATCGTCAGGCCGATGACGCGGCCCTGCATCGGCGTCATCGACGGGCGGCCGTAGATGTCGATGAAGTCGTAGCCCATCATGTCGCCGACCGTGCCGGAGAGGCGTGCCTCGGCCGTCTCCTGGGGCGTGAACCAGCCCATCCGCACCATGTTGCTGTTTTCGCTGAGATCGCCGATGCCGATCAGGGCGAGATCGGCGCGCCGGGCACGGTCCAGCGTCTGGCGGATGGTCGGGTTTTCGTACATCGCGTCGCGCAGCTCGAGATTCTGCACCAGCGCCGGCGCGTAGAGCGTCTCGCTGTCGCCGCCGAACTTGATCGCCAGCCGGCGACAGATGTGGTCGGGGTTCATGTACTCCCCCGCCCGCACCGAGCCGCCGATGGCGCAGACGAACGAACACTGGCGCTGACCCTGTTCGAACACGTTGTCCGCCACCGCACCCACGTTGCGGCCCATGCCGACGGCGACGATCGCCCCCTCGCTCAGCTGGCGGGAAAGATGATCGGCCACCAGGCTCGCCACGTTGGCGCGCTGGCCATCGGACTCGGCGTGATCGAGCGCGATCAAGGCGCGCTTGATCCCGAAACGCCGCTTGAGCGCCTGCTCGATTTCCGCACTGACGGCGGGATGCTGACGTACCCTGACATCGACGATCCCCTCCGCCTGGGCGCGCTTGAGCAATCGCCCCGCCTTGACCCGAGAGATCCCCAGCCGATTGGCGATGACCTCCTGCGTTTCCCCCTCGGTGTAATAGAGAGTGGCAATTTCCGTCATCAGGGCAATATCGGCGTTCTCGTTGCGCTCGTTCATGCACGCTTCCATGATTTGAAAAAGATCGAGTCGGTTTGAAAAGGTCGAATTCGGCTCGGCTTGGCTGCCCAACGATACCACAGGCACCACCGACTCCGGCTTTCTCAGGAGCCAGGAACGGCGTAGACTATCGGCGGATTGCGGTTCGCCGCAGTCGGTTCTCAGGGCGGGGTGAAAGTCCCCACCGGCGGTGATGGTGTCAAGGGAGAGACTCTCTCCCGCGCCTAAGCCCGCGAGCGCTCGCCGATTATCGGAGGCGTTGGAAAGACAGACGAGCCGTTGAAGCGCAAGGCGCACGGCGCGCAGAGGACGAGGCATAACGGGTTGTTAGCCGAATTCTCGAGCACCGCGCAACGCAGCGATTCGCAGGCGCAGTCGTCTTACCAGCGTCACCGCGACGAGGTCAGCAGATTCGGTGAGATTCCGAAGCCGACGGTGATAGTCCGGATGAAAGAGAACGGTTCCCCTTGCTAGGATTTGAAAACCTAATGACGATCCGGCCGGTTCATCCGTCGCTATCGATGTTTTACCATTGATCGACGCTGTTACCCGCCAGCTCCGACCCCAAGCGGATCCGCAGCCCTGATTCTGGTTAACCAACGTTCAGGAAACGACCATGAATCAGTCCTATCCGCCGCAGCTCTCTCCCCAGACGCTGTCGCAACGCATCGCCTTCATCCGCGCCGACTGGCACGGAGATATCGTCGGTAACTGCCACACTGCCTTTCTGGAAACCGTCGCCGAACGCGGCTTTGCCGTCGATCAGGTCGATACCTTCACCGTGCCCGGCGTGTTCGAGATTCCGCTGCAGGCCAAGCTGCTGGCCAAGAGCGGTCGTTACGCCGCGATCGTCGCCTCCGGATTCGTCGTCGACGGCGGCATCTACCGCCACGATTTCGTCTCCACCGCCGTGATCGATGCGCTGATGGCGCTGCAGGTCGAGCAGGAAGTGCCGGTGCTCTCCGCGGTGCTGACGCCGCATCACTTCCACGAGCACGAAGCGCACACGACCTTCTTCCGCGAGCACTTCCTGACCAAGGGTCGCGAAGCCGCCGAGGCGTGCCTAACGACGATGGAAAATCTCAACCAAGTGCGCAAACTGAGCGCCGATTGAGTCTCTATCGTCCCGACGCAAAGCGCCCATGCCATCCTCGATGACATGGGCGCTTTTTCGTGACAGGAGCGTCAGCTTTCGACGGTCGGCTGCCGGCGATTGCGCACCCGCAGATAGATCGCGAATGCCACGGAGACCGCGATCAACACCCACAGGAACATCGCGATCGGACTCTTGGTGAAGAAGATCGAGAGATTGCCGTAGGATTCGATGCTCTTGACGAAGTAGACCTCCGCCGACTTGCCCAGAATGAAGCCGATGATCAGCGGTACCGTCTCCAGCCCGATCTTGTGAGCGACCCAGCCGAAAATACCGAACAGCAGCAGTGTCCAGACATCGAACATGATCCCGTAGTTGATGGCGTAAGCGCCCACCACACACATCATGATGATCAGCGGATAGAGAATGTACTTGGGTACCTCGATCACCTTGGCGATATGGCGGATCGCGAAGTACATGATCCCGAACATCATCACGTTGGCCGCCAGCAGCGCGATGATCATCAGATACCAGGTATCGATGTTGTTGCCGATGAACAGCGGCCCGACCTGAATACCCTGCAGCGTGAAGGCACCGATCAGGATCGCGGTCGTGGAATCCCCCGGAATGCCCAGCGAGAGCAATGGCACCAGTGCGCCACCGGTCAACGCGTTGTTGGACGATTCCGAAGAGACGATCCCCTGCGGCGCGCCCTTGCCCATCTGGGAAGAGTCCCGCGAGAAGTTCTTCTCCTGGCTGTAGGCCAGCACCGAAGCGGCGCTACCGCCGACCCCCGGCAGGATTCCGATGAAGGTACCGATGCTCGAGGAGCGCACCAGATTGGTCAGTTGGCCCTTGAACACGCTGAACTTGAACTTGGCGCCGCCCTTGAGCGATATCGGCCCCTGACCGGTCTCGTCCTTGAACCCTTTCTCGGCATCCAGCAGTACGGTGGTCAGACCGAAGATGCCGATCAGTACCGGCAGCAGCGAGAACCCATCGATCAGGTAGTACTGCATGAAATCGAACATCAACCGCGGCTCGCCATTGCCGCCCTCGGTGATCGAGTAGGTGCCGATCAGGCTCAACCAGACGCCCAGCACGCCGCTGAAGATCCCCATCAGCATGTTGGAGCAGAGTGAAGCAATGACCGTCAACGCCAGCAGGATGATCAGGAACTTCTCGACATAGGAGAACTTGATCGCGAAGTCCGCCAGCACCGGGGCGAAGAAGAACAGTACCGCGGCGCTGAACAGCCCGCCGAAGACCGAGGCGACGATACCGATCTTGAGCGCGCGCTCGCCTTCGCCGCGCCTGGCCATCGGGTAGCCGTCGAACGTGGTGGTGATCGACGATGGCGTACCGGGGATGTTGATCAATACCGCAGGCACCATGCCGCCCGAGATACCGCCGACGTAGAGCCCCAGCAGCAGCGCGATGCCGTTCTGGAGCCCGAAGGCGTAGGTCAGTGGCAGACACACGGCCACCGCCATGGTGGCGGTCATGCCGGGGATCGCGCCGAAAATGATGCCGATCAACGTTCCCGCGGCGATCAGCCCGAAGAACATCGGCGTGAGATGAGACAGGATATCCATGAGACGAGTCTCCGACGGACAGGGCTAAGAAATCAGGGCAAGGTGATGCGGAACAGCTGCGCCAGCACGTACCACGCCAGCGTCGGCGCAATCAGCGCGTTCAGCACGAGAATGACGAACAGGCGCCGCGTCAGATGATCGACATACAGCAGCGACAACAGAAACACGAACGCCACCGACATGATCAGAAAGCTGTAGCCGGTGTTGGGAAACACGTCGCTCAGCACGCTCATCAGATAGAAGTAGGCCGTCGTCAGGGCCAGCGTGCCGAAGAAACGCTTGTGATCGAACTCGCCCTCGCGCCCGACCAGTACGCGGCCTGCGCGTTTGAGCCCCGGTACCAGCAAGCGGTAGCGGGTGACCACGATCATCGCCAGCAGGATGACCAGGATCCAGGTGATGATACGGGGGAAAAAGAGATGCGATTGGTCGAAGTCGATAGTCACATCGAGCATCGACAGCCATTGGCTTTCCATGGAAAGCGGCTCCTGCGCCGGATCGTCGCCGGCAGTCTCAGTGGTGGAAACGAAGTCGTGCCGGTCGACGACCCTGGTCGACCGGCACGCGGCAGGATCAGCCTTTCAGATTGCTGATGATGGTCTTGTACTCGTCGTTCTTCTCTTTCAGGTAGCCGGCGGCTTCTTCGGAAGGCTTGTAATCAGGCACGAAGAACGAACGCTTCAGCTGGTCCTTGAACTCGTCGTCCTTATAGACCTCAGCGAGCGCATTATCGATGCACTTGATGGCAGCGGGATCCATATCCTTGTTGTAGAGAAGGAAGAATTCCTTATCGAAGGTGAAGTCCTCGTCTTCACTCATCGGCACGCTGGACTTCGGCGTCACGTACTGCAGCAACTGCTCCCGCGTGGTGTCACCCATGCCTTCTTCGTTGGTCTCGGCGATGGTCTTTTCCCGCGCCGTGATCCAGACGAAGCGCATGGCCTTCTGGTCGTCCTCGGGCAGCTGGGTGTACTGCTCGTTGGCCTGGACCGAGCCGTTGATCACATCCACCGCACCGTCGAACAGAAGCTGGTTCTTGTCGGCCTGAGAGCCGGTGTTGACCGCAACGAGGTTGCTCTCCTTGCCCGGATACTTCGCACGCACAGCGTTCTTCATTGCCGTCAGGCCGATCTCGGAAACGCCGCCCGGCTGGATGGCGACCTTCACTTTCTTGCCCTCACCCGCCGCTTCGATGATGTCGCTCATCGACTGATAGGGTGAATTCTTGGGTACCAGGTAGGCATTACCCGGATTGATCGCCACCGTCGGCCCCACGACGAACTTGTCGAAGATGTTCGGATAGCCGTTCACGCCGTAGAGGTTGCCCAGGTAGGCGCCATCGTGAAAGATCATGATCGTGTTGCCGTGGCGACTACGCTCCAACGCCTGGAAGCCGGGCATGACGCCGACGGCGTCGACCTTGGCGTTGATATCGAGCTGGTCGGCCAGCTTGTCGACCACCATGCTGGAGGCCTGATAGGTATCCCCGCCGGTCGACGTCGAACCGATCACCACCCGCAGGTTGCCCGGAATCGGGCAGTCGTCGGCGGCCTGGGCGGAGGCCGATACGCCGATGGCGGCGGTAGCCAGCACGGCCAGGCAGGTCTTGCTCAGAATCGCTTTCATGATGCGTCTCCCTCATACCGTTGTCTCACGGCCGGAGCACGAACCACTGCTCCGCTCTTCCGCAAGATTTAAATGACAGTCCGCAAGATCCAAATGACCGTTCGCAAGATCTCAATGACAGTCCGTAAGATCTAGATGATAGCGTTATCATCGAACACGTCTTGCAAGGTAGAGAAAGCGACTTTGTCAGACAATTCAACTTAAGTCGCCCGACCAAAGTCGCACCCAGCGAGCTTTAGCAACTACCTGATATCGAGGCGAAAAAAAGCCCGGCACTAGGCCGGGCTTTTACCGCTGACAACCAACGTCTAACGTCGGACGGTCACGATCAAGCGATCGTCACGTCCTTGGAGAGATAGACGTCCTGAACCGCGTTGAGCAGTTCGATACCTTCCTTCAGCGGCTTCTGGAACGCCTTGCGCCCCGAAATCAGCCCCATGCCGCCAGCGCGCTTGTTGATGACCGCGGTACGCACCGCCTCGCCCAGATCGGAATGGCCCTTGGCGCCGCCACCGGAGTTGATCAGCCCGGCGCGCCCCATGAACGAGTTGGCCACCTGATAGCGGGCCAGATCGATCGGATGATCGCTGGTCAGTTCGCTGTAGACCTTATCGTGGGTATGGCCGAAACCGATCGCCTTGTAGCCGCCGTTGTTCTCCGGCAGCTTCTGCTTGACGATATCCGCCTTGATGGTCGCCGCCAGGTGCACCGCCTGGCTGGTGAGGTCGGAGGAGACGTGATAGTCGGTGCCGTCCTTCTTGAACTCCGGATTGCGCAGATACGACCACAGCACGGTGACCATGCCCAGCTCGTGCGCGCGCTCGAAGGCTTCGCTGACTTCCTGGATCTGCCGGCGGCTATCTTCGGAGCCGAAATAGATGGTGGCACCGACCGCGATGCAGCCCATGTTATGGGCCTGCTCGATCTGCGCGAACATCGTCTGTTCGTACATCGCCGGCAACGTCAGGCTCTCGTTGTGATTGAGCTTGAGCATCATCGGGATCTTGTGGGCATAGCGCCGCGCCACGGACGACAGCACGCCCAGGGTCGAACAGACGCAGTTGCAACCGCCCTGCAGCGCCAGTTCGACGATGTTCTTGGGATCGAAATACATCGGATTGGGCGCAAACGAGGCCCCGGCCGAGTGTTCGATCCCCTGATCGACCGGCAGAATGCTGAGATAGCCGGTGCCACCGAGACGACCGGTATTGAACAGGGTCTGCAGGTTACGCATCACGTGCGGGCTGCGATCGTTGTCGGAGAACACACGATCGACGAAGTCGGGTCCCGGCAGGTACAGGTCCTCTTTCTTGAAACCCGTGCAGGTATAGCCGAGAAGGCTATCCGCTTCCTTGCCCAGCAGCTTGGCGATATCGGTCATGTTGCTTTTCCTCTGTACTCAAGATGGGGCATGCGGGGCTCGACCTCGACCGCTTCCCGCCCACCAGCGATGGTTACCCGTTCTACCAAAGAGGGCAAACCGGTAATGGCTGCCCTGGCGTCGCTTTACCGCGTATCGTCACGAGAGGCTGGCATCAGCCTCAGGCATCACCAGCCCACCCGATCCGACCACGCGCTTGTCCGTTGCACAAATCCATCGAACAAATCCATTGAACAAATTCATCGCACAAATTTATCGAACAAAATCCGCTGCCGTTTCATGCCGCGTCGCTCGGCTTCAGGCCTCCGCTCTCGCAGCAATCCTCGATCAGTGGCCATATCTGCGCCAAGAATAAGCGACAATGCGTCGCAGTTCACGCCCATGCACCATTTCTGCACTGCCTGTTCCCGTCGCCGGACGCCCTGGCGGGGCTTTGCTAGATTGTCACGTTTCGTATCCGGGCATCGGCTGAAAATCGTCATGGGAAAGTGTTGAGCGCCCGTCATGGGCAGATGTCGTCCGGAACCGCACGACGCATTTGGTATGATGCTCGTCTTTCAGCGATCCGAGATTTCTGCGATGTCCGTTCTGCGCGGTTTCCTGTGGCTGCTCGTCTTTCTGATGCTGGGCCAGGCCCTCGTGCGACTGTTTCATATTCCCATGCCCAGCGGCGTGATCGGCATGCTGCTGCTGACGCTATGGTTCGGCTACCGCGGCGGGATGAATGCGGACGTCGTTCGAATCAGTCAGCCGCTGATCGCCATGCTGGCGCTACTGATCATGCCCGGTGTCGTCGAGATATTCTTTGTCGCCGATCAATTTGCCGATCAATGGACCGCAATTCTCACCGCGTTGATCGTCGGCACGCTGCTCAGCGTGTTGTCGAGTCTACTGCTGATGCGTCGCTACCTGCCCCAGAGTACCGCCGAGAGCGACTTGAGGAGCGCCGACCATGAGTGACTGGCTCGGGCGACTTGCCCAGCTACCGCAGCAGTGGTTCGAGTCGCCCATCGCCGCCATCACGCTCACCCTTGGCGCCTATTTCATCGGCATTCGCCTGTTCAAGCTGATGCGCAGGCCCAGCTGGTGCCCGCCGATGCTGATCGCGGCGATCATGATTGCCGTGATCATCGCCCTGTTGCCGATCGGCGTGGACGACTACAACCGGGGGGCTAGCTGGCTGATGCTGCTGCTGGGGCCTGCCACCGTCGCGCTGGCCGTGCCGCTCTATCAGCAGTTGCCGCAGATTCGCGCCCTGTGGAAGCCGATCCTGATGACGCTGCCGCTGTCGGCGACGCTGGCCGCCTGCTACGCGGTGATCATCGCCGCCGTCATGGGAGCGCCGGAGAACGTGCTCGCCTCGCTGGCGCCGAAATCGGTAACGTCTCCCATCGCGTTGAGCCTGGCCGAAGAGCTCGGCGGCTCCAGAGCACTGCTGATGGGCGCCTTACTAACCACGGGCGTGACGGCCATTTTTGGCGTGGAGTGGTTGAGCCGGATTCTGCAGATTCGCGATCCGAGACTGATCGGCCTGGCGCTGGGCATTAACGGTCATGCCCTGGGCACGGTCCGCGCCTTCGAGATCAATAGCGTCGCCGGCGCTTTCGCCTCCCTGGGCATGAGCCTGACCGGCGCCTTCACCGCCGTCGTGCTGCCCCTCGTCTGGCATCTCTTCTACTGAACGTCGCGACCGGTCGTCGTTTCGAATGGCGCCAAAGCCTGACAGCAGTCCAGATCCCGCTACGCTGTGAGCAGTTCGTCGAATGTTTCGACGTCTCAGTCAGATCCTCAAGGAGAGCCTCGATGACGATAGCCAGTGATAGCGGTCAGGGAGACCCGACGCTGGTGCTGATGCACTTTTTCGGCAGTTCCCATCATGAGTGGGAAGCGGTCCTGCCGCTTCTCGACGAGCGATGCCGGGTCGTCACGCTGGACATGCCGGGATTCGGCCGCGCCAGCGAGGTGGCGGGATTCGACGTCGCCTCGATGACCCGGCATGTCGAGCAGTGCATCGAAGCCGCCGGACTCGACAACGTCATCCTGGTCGGGCACTCGTTTTCCGGTCGCATCGCCATGACCGTCGCCGCCGATCGGCCGGCGTGGCTGCGCGCGCTGGTCCTGATCGCGCCCTCGCCGCCGGGGCCGCAGTCGATCGGCGACGAGGAGCATCGATTCCAGCTCGACTTCGATTTCAGCGAAGCCCAGGCTCGTCAGTTCATCGACGGCGCCAGCGAAGTCTCGCTCGCTCCCACGCTTTACCAGCAGGCGGTGGAGGACGCGATCAACGCCAACCCGGCGGCGTGGCGCGCCTGGCCGACGACGACCTACGCCGAAGATTGGCGCGAGGCCGTCGGCAAACTCCCCTACCCGGCCTGGGTGCTGGTCGGCGACAAGGATCCATCGCTACCGCCGGATACGCAGCGCAAGGAGGTGATGCCGCACCTGCCCCAGGGCAAGCTCGAGGTATTCCCCGGCTACGGCCATCTGCTGCCGATGGAGATGCCGGAAACGCTGGCGGAACAGCTCAACGCGATAGCCGCCCAATGGAGCGCCAGCCGCTGAGCGACGAGAACGTGGCGGGATCAGTGGACGAATAGTGCCGGCGCCCGCCCAGTCAACGCGACACATAGTGCGAGCGGCCATGGCAATGGCGTGCGCTCCAGCGCAGTCTCTGCGCTGGCAACGGGCGATGCACCGAGCTTCCGGCAAAGCTCGATGAGTCGTTCCGTCGCCTCCGTCGACGCAGCCAGTGAGTCGCCGGTCGTTTCCACTGTCGAAACGGTCTTGTCGAGGCGCGTCTCGACAGCCGTCGGCACGCAGACATGCCCGCCCCACTCGACCAGACGCTCAGCAAAGACCAGCCCAGCCGGCCCCGTGTAGAGGCAGCCATCGATGTGTACGCGAGTCACATCGAGCAGTTCGACTGCGCCCTGCAGTCGCGCCAGTCGCACCACGATGCGCATGGCGACCTGGGCTGCCGGGCCTGCCTCACCGGCAAGACAGCGCCGATCCGCCGGCGACAGGGCAAAGCCGTCATTCGCCGCCGTCGTTGGCGCTGGCTCATGCCCGAGCGCCCCACCGGCCGTCACGCTGGCCAGGCCCGCCAGACGCGGGCCGCTGACCACCAGTTGCCGGCCACGATGGAGGGTGATGAGATGCGCCGACTGCGCCAGGGCAAAGCGCGCGGGGTCCAGCACGATGACCGGTACCGTCAGTGACAGTGCCTCTTCGGCGACGATGGCCGCCAGAACGCTGACCTCATCGATCCGATCGAGCACGATCAACGCCGGCGCCTGTCCGGCATGAATTGCCTCCAACAGCATCACGCTGCCGGCAGTCCCGCCTCCATGGGGGATGACCAGCGCCCGCCCGGCGACACATTCGCCAGACAGCGGGTGCTGGCGATCGATCACCGCGCCCTGCCGCGGCTCCACCCCGCCGCATAGACTCAGCGGCTCCGCACTCGCCATGACGACGCCGCTGCCCTCGCCTTCGACCGGACATTCGGTGGCGGAGAGATGGAATGCCAGAGACTCGAGACGGCGCATCATGGCGATGTCGTCCGAACGTTTATCGACGAGACCGCGGGTGAAACAGAACGAACAGAAGGTACAGAAAGAACAGAAAGTGAAACAGAAAAGGCATTGGCATCAGCCATCGCGGAAGAGCCTCTGGCATGAGAGAGATCGTTTCAAGCTACGAGGCAGCCCCCGTTTCGTCCAGTGCTTTAGGCTGACATCCGCCTCATCCTCGGCTCATCGGGAACGGATGCGCTAAGATGGTCGACCTCGACACCGTCCTCAACGTTGGGTTACCCGATCGCCCATGACCTATCGCGTCGCCATCAACGGCTACGGCCGCATCGGCCAGAGCGTGCTGCGTGCGCTGATCGAACGCCCCGATCTGCCGCTGGAGATCGTTGCCATCAACGAACTCTCCGATCTCGAGACGATCGCCTATCTGACTCGCTACGACACGACTCACGGACGCTTCCCCGGCCGTGTCGAAGCGCGAGATGGCTGCCTGATCGTCAATGGCCGCGCCATCCGCGTGCTCAGCGCTGCCGAACCGGAAGCGCTACCGTGGGACGAGCTCGGCATCGATCTGCTGCTGGAGTGTTCCGGCAGTTTCAAGGATCGCGCCAGCGCCGAGCGCCACCTTCAGGCCGGCGCGCCACGGCTACTGTTTTCCCAGCCGGCGGAAGCCGACGTCGATGCCACGATCGTCTATGGCGTCAATCAGGATGAGATCGCCAGCGACATGCGCATTGTCTCGGCGGCGTCGTGCACCACCAACTGTCTGGTGCCGATTCTCAACGTGCTGGAAGCCAGTTTCGGCGTCTCCCATGGCGTCACCACGACCATCCACTCGGCCATGAACGATCAGCCGGTGATCGACGCCTACCACAATAGCGACCTGCGCCTGACCCGTTCGGCCATGCACTCGATCATTCCGGTGGATTCCGGCCTGGCCCGCGGTATCGGCCGGCTGATGCCGCATCTGGCCGGGCGTTTCGAATGTCTCCACGTCCGCGTGCCGACCATCAACGTCTCGGCCATGGATCTGTCGATCTCGCTGGAGCGCGAAACCGATGCCGCCGCGGTCAACGCCTGCCTGGCCGCCGCCAGCCGCGAACGCTATCTGGGCCTGCTCGGCGTAACCTACGAGCCGATGGCCTCGGTCGACTTCAACCACGATCCGCGCTCGGGTATCGTGGATGCCACTCAGACACGCGTGGCCGGTGGCCGCCTGCTCAAGCTGCTTTGCTGGTTCGACAACGAATGGGGCTTCGCCAACCGGATGCTCGACGTCGCTCACCACTGGCTCGGACTGTCATCTTCCGTCTCCGAACCCGTCACTTCTCTTCAGCGTAAGGAAAGGATTTCATGACCGTACTCAAGATGTCTGAACTGGATCTCTCCGGAAAACGCGTCCTGATCCGTGAGGACCTCAACGTGCCCGTCAAGGGCGGCAAGGTCACCAGCGACGCCCGTATCCGCGCCTGCCTGCCGACCATCCAGGCCGCGCTCGATGCCGGCGCCAGCGTCATGCTGATGAGCCACCTGGGGCGGCCGACCGAAGGCGAGCCGGCAGACGAGTTCACCCTCGCCCCGGTGGCCGAGCATCTCTCCGACCTGCTGGGCAAACCGGTACGGCTGGAGAAGGACTATCTCGATGGCAAGGTCGAGATCGCCGAAGGCGAGGTCGTGCTGCTCGAGAACGTGCGCTACAACAAGGGCGAGAAGAAGGACGACGAAGCGCTGGCCAAGGCCTATGCGGCGCTCTGCGATATCTACGTGATGGACGCCTTCGGTACCGCCCACCGCGCCCAGGCTTCCACCCATGGCGTGATCCGGTTCGCGCCACAGTCCTGCGCCGGGCCGCTGCTGGCCAACGAACTCGACGCCCTGGAAAAGGCGCTCAGCGCACCCAAGCGCCCGATGGCCGCCATCGTCGGTGGCTCCAAGGTGTCGACCAAGCTCGACGTGCTCTATTCGCTGTCGGAGAAATGCGATCAGTTGATCGTCGGTGGCGGCATTGCCAACACCTTCATCGCCGCGGCCGGTTACGGCGTGGGCAAATCGCTCTATGAGGCGGATCTGGTCGACAAGGCCAAGGAGCTGATGGCCAAGGTCAAGATTCCGCTACCCACCGACGTCGTCGTCGCCACCGAGTTTTCCGAATCCGCCACGGCGACCGTCAAGCCGGTGGATCAGGTCGGCGACGACGAGATGATCCTGGATATCGGCCCGGACACCGCCAAGCATCTGGCCAGCCTGCTGGAAAATGCCGGCACGATCCTGTGGAACGGCCCGGTCGGCGTGTTCGAGATCGATCAGTTCGGCAAGGGCACCGAAGTGCTGTCGAAGGCGATTGCCGCAAGCCCGGGATTCTCCATCGCCGGCGGCGGCGACACCCTGGCCGCGATCGACAAGTACGGCATCGCCGATCAGGTTTCCTACATCTCCACCGGCGGCGGCGCCTTCCTCGAATATGTCGAGGGCAAGACCCTGCCCGCCGTAGCGGCACTGGAGAAAGCGGGATCGGACAAAGCCGCTGGCTGATCAGGCCAACGGCTTGCGTTCACGTTCAAGGAGCCCGCGTGTCAAGGGAGGCGCGGCGTCACCCCGGTCCCCGAATCCCGATCGTGTCGGCCACGTCTCTTCGGCGTGGCCGGCATTGGGCATTCTGCTGGCCGGCGCCCTCTGGGGCTTCTACTGGTTCCCCATTCGCCGGCTCGAAGCGCTCCAGCTCGGGGGCGTCTGGGGGTCGTTGATCATCGCCGCCACGGCGTGCGTGTTGCTCTCTCCCTGGGCCATTGCCCAGCGCCGCCGTCTCGCCCGCTCATCCGGGCTGGGGATCGCCTCGGTCACCCTGGGCGGCGCAGCCTTCATGCTCTATTCCGTCGGCCTGGTTCACGGCCAGGTCGCCGTGGTCATTCTGCTGTTCTACCTGACGCCGATCTGGAGCACGCTGATCGAACGGCTGTGGTGGCGCTGGCCGCTGACCGGACGGCGTATCGCGGTCATCATTGTCGGTGTAGCCGGGCTGGGACTGGTGCTCGGCGCCAACGGTTCGCCGCTGCCCCATGGCATCGGCGACTGGCTGGGGCTGGCTTCCGGCCTGCTGTGGGCAATTGCCTCCAGCGGCATGCGTTCCCATAACACGCTCGGCCCCGGGGAAGGCAGTTTCCTGTTCGCCGTCGGCGCCCTGGTCGCCGCGGCACTACTGGCGCCGTTCCTCTCGGCCTGGCCCGGACTCCCGCCAGCGGAGAACGGGTGGCAGGTTATCGCCTGGATCCTGGCCGCCGCCGGCCTGTGGTGGTCAGCATCTTTGGCGATTCTGGTATGGGCAGCGAGGTATCTGTCGCCGGCGCGCCTCGGTATCCTGATGATGAGCGAGGTGCTGGTTGGCGTCTTCTCCGCGGCGCTGCTGGCTGACGAACCGCTGGCGCCAATCCAGATTGTCGGTGCCGTTCTGGTGATTGCCGCCGCGGTCCTGGAAGTGCTGCCGGCGAGAGCAAGCGGCTGAACGCCTCCATTGCGGGTCGTCCATCAACGAAAAAGCCGGCCCCATGGGGCCGGCTGATTCATCATTCGTGGCGGAGAGGGAGGGATTTGAACCCTCGATACCCGCGAAGGTATGCCGCATTTCGAGTGCGGTGCATTCGACCACTCTGCCACCTCTCCTTGGCGAGACTCGCGCCGAACCGAATGACCTGCGCTCGAGGCGCCGGATTCCGGTTCACGATCATCCCGCGGCGCAAAAATAGCAGAAAAAAATCGGAACGTTAACGTTGTGGGCTAAATATTCGATCTCTGCAATGTTTGCGAGTCAATCCGCCGCCTGCGTCTCGTCCTGACCGCTTTCCGCCAATGCGTGCTTCACTACCCCCTGCTGCTTCATGCGAGCGAGAAAATCCTCGACGTAGCGGATGACGGCGTCCGAAGCCTGCGCCTTGGGCACCGCCATGCACTGCTCGATGGCGGTGAAGCGACCCGGCAGAACACGATAACCGGGATTCGACGCGGCATAGACCGCGAGTGGCTGACGCACACCGGCGGCGGCATCCAGTTGGCTCTCGACGAACAGCTCGATCGCCGCGGCGGAGGTCGCCGCGCGAACCAGACTTGCGTGCTTCAGCGCACGTGTCAGGTAGAGGTCGTAGGCCGCCCCTTTGCCCACCGCGATCCGAATGCCATCCTGGTCCAGCTCTTCGACTGCCTGAAACGGCGCGGCTTCCGACACCAAGTAGGTGCCTTCGATGATCACGTAAGGAGCTGTGAAGTGGATTTTCTCGGCGCGCACCGGATCACGGGCGAGAAAGCCGATTCGCCAGGCGTCGTCATCGATCGCCGCGAACACGTCGCCCGCACCCTCGAAGGTGGCGAACTCGATCGCCACGTCGAGCTCCGATGCCAGCGCTCGTGCCAGCGCCACCGAGACGCCGGAAGGCTCGCCGTCCTCGCCGCGCTGCGCGAGTACGATATTGCCGTAGTTGATGGCGACACGCAGTCGCCCGTACGGTGCCAGCGCTTCGATTACCGCAGACCTGTCATCGCTCATCGGTTGCTCCTAGTGATCAGCATCGCCGCATATCGGGCTATTCGGACTATAGCCGGAGTCGGCGCCAGCGCGGTCATGAATCTCGTGACATCGACTTTTGAAGGCGCTATCCGACGGCAATGCCTCCTATTCAACGACGACGGCCCCGCCAGAGCGGGGCCGTCGAATACTTGCAGCACTATCCTGGGTGTCGGTATCAGGTGGCCTTGGCCGGCAGAAACTTCGCCTTGAGCTTACCCGCGAACATCGGCACCAATACCACCAACGCCGCGGCGATCCATAGCCCGATAGAAAGGCCGGACTGGAACAGGATGGCGACATCGCCACCGCTGATCGACAGCGCCCGGCGAAGGTTCTCTTCCATCAGCCCGCCGAGCACGAAGCCGAGCACCACCGGTGCCAGCGAGAAGCCGAACTTGCGCAGTAGATACCCGAATACGCCGATGACCAGCATCAGGTAGATCGCCATCAGATCGGAATGCAGCTGATAGACGCCGACGAAAGCGAGGATCGCCACGCTGGGTACCAGAATCCAGCGCGGCACCTGCAACACGCGGGCGAACACGCCGGCCAGCGGCAGGTTCAACAGCAGCAGCATAACGTTGCCGATATAGAGCGAAGCGATCAGGCCGCCCACCACCACCGGTTGTTCGCGGAACATCATCGGGCCGGGATTGATGTTGTAGAGCATCAGCGCGCCCAATAGGATCGCGGTGGTGCCGGAGCCGGGAATGCCCAGGGTCAGCATCGGCACGAAAGAGCCGGCGGCGGAGGCGTTGTTGGCGGCTTCCGGCGCGGCCAGCCCGCGCATGTCCCCGGTGCCGAACGTATTGTCGCGGTCACTGATGCGCTTTTCGGTGGTGTAGGCCACGGCGCTGGCGACCGAGGCGCCGGTGCCCGGCAGCACGCCGATGACGAAGCCGATCACGCTGGAACGCAGGATCGCCCACTTGCAGTACATCACTTCGCTCATCTTGACCATGACTCGGCCGATCGGCGCCATTTCGCCGTCCTGGTCATGGCGGAAGGCGTGCTCGAGCATCAGTAGAATCTCGCTGACCGCGAACAGGCCGATGATCATCACCACGAAATCGATGCCGTCGTAGAGCTCGGGCATGTCGAAGGTGAAGCGCAGCACGCCGGTGCCGGAGTCGACGCCGACGGTGGAGATC
The DNA here is from genome assembly GCF_003206695.1 of Salinicola halophyticus. GTDB lineage: Bacteria > Pseudomonadota > Gammaproteobacteria > Pseudomonadales > Halomonadaceae > Salinicola > Salinicola halophyticus. The sequence goes on from NZ_PZJN01000007.1 coordinate 61,832, forward strand.
AGCACGCCGAGCACCGCACCGATCAGGGTCTTGAGCGGATCCTTGCCCATCATCGCGGACATCGAGGCGAAGGCGAAGATCATCAGCGCGAAGAATTCGGCAGGCCCGAACTTGACCGCGACGACCGCCAGCAGCGGCGCGAACAGGGTCAAACCGACGATCGCCACTGTGGCACCGATGAACGAGCTGACCGCCGACAGACCCAGCGCCGGCCCGGCCAGGCCCTTCTTGGCCAGCGGGTGGCCGTCCAGCGTCGTCATCACCGCGCCGGCATCACCGGGCACGTTGAGCAGGATGCTCGACATCCGCCCGCCGTACTCGGAACCGGTGTAGATACCGGCCAGCAGGATGAGCGCAGATTCGGCCGGCAGGCCCAGCGTGTAGGCCAGCGGCATCAGAATGGCGATGCCGTTGATCGGCCCGATGCCCGGCAGCGCGCCGAACAGCGTCCCCAGCAGCGCGCCCAGGAATGCCAGCCCCAAATTGAGAGGCGTCAGGGCGACACCGAAGCCCTGGATCAGAAAATCGAACATTCAGTCGCTCCCCAGCAGCGGCTCGATCCAGCTACCGGTCGGCAGCGAGATTCCCAGTCCGTAGGTAAATAGCAGGTAACTGCCCAACGCCAGCAGCAGACCGCCGACGACCGCCTTCACCGGCGTCGCCCCGAACAGCCAGGCGATGACGATGCTGACCAGCGCCGTCGTCACCAAAAAGCCTAGATTGATGAACAGCGCCGCGTAGAAGCCCAGCACCGCCATGGTGAACACGAGGCGCAGCAGCAGCGCACCGGTCGGCCATTCACCACTGGCGCCGGGGCGAACGAACAGCACGACGGCCAGAATCGCCAGCAGCCCCGCCAACATCAGCGGGACGGCCTTGGGCCCCAGCGGGTCGTAGCTGAAAGGCACCTGCAGCTGCCAGGCCTGGACGGCGACGAACGCCGCCAGACCGAGCAACAGCAAACTCAGGATTCGGTCGGCGGCGAGTTTCATTGGGTCAGACCCACTTCCTTGGCGAGCTGCTCGAAGTCAGCGACCTGTTGCTTGACGTACTGGTGGAAGTCGTCACCGAACTTGGACATCGGGAACAGTCCGCGACCTTCGCGCAGCTTCTTGAAGCTCTCGGTCTCGTTCAGCTCGCGCAGGCGGTCGGCCCACTGCTGATAGGCTTCATCGCTGACATTGGGGCCCATGTAGTAACCACGCCAGATCGGCCATTCGACGTCGTAACCCTGCTCCTTGGCGGTAGGGATATCGGCGTAGGGTCCGCCCATGCGCTCTTCGGAAAGCGCCGCCAGGATGCGGATCTCGCCGCTGTCGAGCTGCGGCTTGAGCTCGGCCAGATCGCCGGTGAAGACCTGAATGTGCTCGCCCAGCAGTGCCGCCAGCGCCTCACCGCCGCCCTCGAAGGAGACGTAACGCAGCTTGCGCGGATCGACATCGTCGGCCTTGGCCATCAGCGCTGCCTTCATCCAGTCCTGGCTACCGATCGTGCCGCCGGCGCCGATCACCACGCTGGAGGGATCCTTCTTCATCGCCTTCATCAGCTCGTCGAGGTTGTTCCACGGCGCATCCTTGCGCACCACCACGGCGCCGTAGTCGACACCCAGCGCGCCCAGCCAGCGTACGTCGTCGACCTTGTGCTGCTGGCCGAACTTGCCCAGCGCCAGATTGAGTGCGGCGCCGGTGCTGGCGGCCACGATCAGGTTGGGATCGTCGTCGCGCACGCCGGTCAAATGGTTATAGGCCACGGCACCGATCCCGCCGGGCATGTAGCTGACCATCATCGGCTCGTCGATTAGCTTGGCCTCCTGCAGGCCATTGGCCGCCAGACGACAGGTCAGATCGTAACCGCCGCCCGGCTTGGCCGGTGCGATACATTCGGGGGGCTTGGCCTGGGCCTGGACGGCGCCGGCCAGCAGCGCGCCGCCGGTCACGACGGCGACCAGCCAGCGAGTAATGATTCGAGAGTTTGGCATGCTGTGCGTCTCCTACCTGGGTTGTTATGCTCGCAAAGCTCATGGCGGGCACCGGACTCGGGCCGGCTTTGCCTACCGACAGCGCGATGCTAGAGCGCTAACCTTTCATCAACCTGTCATCTAAACCTTTGTCGTATAAGACATTAGTCGCACAGGACATTAGTCGCATACGACAAGAGCTCGATGACGCCGAGACACCGCCATGCACCTGCTCGTTATCGAGGATGACCCGCTGCTGTCGCGCTCGCTGACCCAGGCGATGACCCGCCACGGCTACACCGTCGATGCCCTGGCTCGCGTCGACGATGCCATCCAGGCGCTGCGCCAGGGTCGCTTCGATCTGGTCCTGCTCGACCTGGGCCTGCCGGATGGCAGCGGTCTCGGCGTGCTCGAATGGTTACGTGCCCATGCCGACCCCACGCCGGTGATGATCTTGACGGCACGGGACGCCCTCGAGGATCGCGTGCGCGGGCTGGACCTCGGCGCCGACGACTATCTTGCCAAGCCGTTCTCGATCACCGAGCTGGAAGCGCGGGTTCGCGCCCTGCTGCGTCGCAGCCAGCAGCGGCTCGATAACAGCGTGCGTTTCGGTGCGCTGGTGCTGGATACCCGCTCGGCCAGCGCCTGGTTGAACGACACTTCGCTGGACCTGCCAAGGCGGGAATTCAGCCTGCTGGAAGCGCTGATGCTCAATGCCGGACGAATCGTTCAGCGCGAGGCGCTGGAAAACCGGCTATTCGGCTTCGACGCGGTGGGCGCCAATGCTCTGGACGTCTACGTCAGCCGGCTGCGCAAGCGTCTAGCGGGGTCCGGCCTGTCGATCCGCACGCTGCGCGGGCTGGGCTATCGGCTCGAAGCCTCTCGGGAGACGTTCGACGAGGCGCGGCGCGAGTGATTTCACCGCGCACCTCGCTCAAGCGACGTCTGACGCTCTGGCTGATCGTGATCATCGCCGGCCTCGGCACGCTGTTGCTGATCGAGGCCTACACCAGCGCCCGCAAGGCGGCGGATCGCGCAATGGACGGCCAACTGGAGGCCGCCAGCCTGACCATCGCCGAGTCGCTGCAGTGGCCGGAAGGAAAGCCGACCCTGGAAATGCCGGCGTCGGCGCTGCAGATCCTCGCCACCCGCTGGCAGGAGCGGGTGTTCTACTGGCTGCAGGCGGATAACGGGGTCTCGATTACACAGAACGCCGATCTGCCCATCACCGCCGCCATGCAGGAGCAGGCCCGTCATCAGCCGGTCTATCTCGATGCCGTCTACGATGGCCGGCCGATCCGTCTCAGTGGCCGCGAGGTGGATTCCGCCGGCTGGGACACCCAGGAGCCGGTGCAGCTGTGGGTGGGTCATACCCGGCGCGGCCGCGACCTGCTGGCGCAGGAGCTGTTTCGCAAGAGTGCCACCCGCTTCGCCGCGATGGTGCTGATCACCGCGGCGCTGGTGGCCATCGCCATGCGCACCATGCTGGCGCCGCTGCGTCGTCTCCGTCAGGCGCTGCGCAGTCGGCGCGCCGATGACATCAGCCCGTTGACCCTCGGCGTGCCCCGCGAGATGCAGGAGCTGGTCGAAACCCTCAACCGGCTATTCGCCGATCAGCGCGATCAGCGCGATGCCCTGCTGCGCTTCATCGCCGACGCCTCGCATCAGCTCAGGACGCCGCTCGCCGGACTCCAGAGCACCAGTGAGCTGGCGCTGACCAGCCGTGACCCGGACAGCTGGTATCAGGCGTTGAATACCGTCCACGACAGCGCCGAGCGCACCAGCCGCCTGGCCGGCCAGATGCTGAGCCTGACCCGACTGCAACATCTGGGCCCCGGGCACGAGCGTGAACCGCTGGCACTGGATCAACTGCTGCGGGAAGTCGCCGTCGACTGGGCCGATCGTCAGGACAGCCGCGAGCATGACCTCGGGCTGGCCATCGACCTGCCCACACCGATCTGGGTCGAAGGAGAACGCTGGGCGCTGCACGAACTGCTCAACAACCTGATCGACAACGCCTGTCGCTATACGCCGCCCGGCAGCGAAATCACGCTGAGACTTGGCAACGATGAAGATGATGACCCCAACGGCGCCGCCAAGCGGGTGACGCTGGCCATCGAGGACGATGGTCCCGGCGTCGATACCGAATCACTCGCCCGTCTGACTCAGCCTTTCGAGCGCGGAAGACGCCAGGATACCCGCGGCTCCGGGCTCGGCCTGGCCATCGCCGATTCCATCGGGTTACGCCATGGCAGCCGGTTGACGGTCACCAACCGCGAGCCTCGAGGACTCAAGGTTTCTCTGACATTGCCGCGCTGTCGGCCACCCGAGGGGAGCGTGACATGAACAGACGCCTTCACGTTGGCCTGGGTTCATGCCTGTGGCTATGGCTCGTTGTCGGCGGCGTTGACATAGCCCAGGCGGACGAAAAGCTGCTCATCGAAGCCGCGCTGGATCGTCAGATCGTCGAACCGGTGCTGGCCGCCTTCGCCGTCGAGAATCCGCAGATCGATCTCGACTATCGCGACCGCTCGACACTGGAGGTCGACCAGCGCGCCCGGGATCACGATTCGCCGCCGGACGTGGTGATCAGCTCGGCGATGCCGTGGCAACTGGCGCTGAGCAACGAAGGCATCGCCCAGCCGCTAGAGGCGCCGGAGGTCGATCAATGGCCTGCCTGGGCGAAATGGCGCAACGAAGTCTTCGGCTTCACATTCGAACCCGTGGTGATGGCCTATCGCCTCGAACTGGCCTCGCACATGCCGCCGCCGGAGACCCACCGCGACCTGCTCGATCTGCTGACCCACTATCGCCAGTGGCTCGACGGCCGCGTGGTCAGCTATTCGCCGCGCGACAGCGGGGTCGGCTACACCCTGCTTCAACAGGACGCCCGCTACACGCCGCGAATGTGGGATCTGATCGCCGCCATGGGCGCCGCCGACGTGCAGCTCGAAACCACCACCCAGCGCATGCTTGAAGGGCTCAGCGACGGCCGCTACTGGCTCGGCTACAACCTGCTGGGCTCCTATGCACTGCTCTGGGCCCAGACCCATCCCGACATCATCGTCCAGGTCCCCAACGACTACTCACTGGTGCTGATGCGCATGGCATTCATCCATCGCGACGCGCCACATCCGGCGGCGGCCAAGCGTTTCGTCCGCTTTCTGCTCAGCCGGCGCGGCCAGCATATCCTGGCCGGCCAGACTCCGCTGTTCAGCGTCCGCGACGACGTGATCGGCCCCTACACCGCCCAGCGGCTGCGCGATCAGGTCGGCGATCATCTCTACCCGATTCCGATCAATGCCACGCTGCTCGCCTTCGTCGATCCGCTGCGCCGGCAGGCGTTCCTACGCCGCTGGGATCGGGAGATTCAGATCCTGTCGGAATGAAAGCTGGCGGAATCAGAGATGTCGGAATAAGAGATGTCGGCATCAAAGACGTCGGAAGGGAAGCTAACGAGCACGCGGGCATTACGGTTCAGGTTTGAACCTGTGTCTCTTCATTCAATGACGTAAGATACGGCGCCGCCAACGTGTCGATGCCACACCCTGTCGACACGCCTCGATATAAAGACACCGACGACCGAGAGTTCCGGATGAGCGTAGACGCAACGACCACCACCCCAGCCCACTCGACAAGCCAGGCCCGACGCGCCGCCATCGGCAGCTTCGTGGGTGCCGTGGTCGACTGGTACGACTTCCTGCTCTACGGCATCGTCGCCGCGCTAGTCTTCAATTCGCAGTTCTTTCCCAATGTCAGCCCGGCGGCCGGCACGCTGGCGGCGCTGGCGACCTTCGGCGTCGGCTTTCTGTTTCGCCCGCTGGGCGGGCTGGTCTTCGGTCATTACGGCGATCGACTGGGTCGCAAGCGCATGCTGATCCTGACGGTCATTCTGATGGGCGGCGCGACGGCGCTGATCGGCCTGCTGCCGACCTATGCCCAGATCGGCGTGTGGGCGCCGATTCTGCTGGTGACGCTGCGGGCGATCCAGGGGTTTGCCGTCGGCGGCGAATGGGGCGGCGCAGCGTTGATGGCCGTGGAAAGTGCACCCAAAGGCCGACGCGCGTTCTACTCCAGCGGCGTGCAGGTGGGTTACGGCGTGGGCCTGATTCTGGCCACCGGCAGCATTTCGCTACTCAGCTACTGGCTGAGCGATGCCGACTTCACGGCCTGGGGCTGGCGCCTGCCGTTTCTGTTCAGCGTGGTGCTGGTGCTGGTGGCGCTGAAGATCCGTTCCAGCCTGGAGGAGTCACCGGAGTTCGTCGAAGCGGTCGAACGCAATGACCAGAAGCCGGCCAGGCCACCGATCATCGAGGCGCTCAAACGCCATCCCGGCGCCTTCGGAACCATCATCGCCATGCGCCTGGCCGAACTGTTCACGATGTACATCGTGACCACTTTCGCGCTGAGCTACTCCACCGGCTATCTCGATCTGTCGCGGGATCTGTTTCTGCATATCGGGCTGCTGGTCGGCGCGATCAGCTGCGTCACCATCCCGTTGTTCGCGTTCCTGGCGGATACGCTGGGGCGTCGGCGCGTCTACATCACCGGCGCCATCGTCGGCGTGCTGGCAGCCTTCCCGTTCTTCATGGCGCTGCAGGCCGGTTCGATCCTGTGGATCGTGATCTTCGCCGTGGCGCTCGCCAACCTTGCCCACGACATGGTGGTCAGCGTACAGCAGCCGATTTTCGCCGAGCTGTTCGGCACCGCCTACCGTTACAGCGGTGCCGGGGTCGGCTATCAGGTCGCCAGCGTGATCGGCGGCGGCTTTACCCCGTTCATTGCCGCCGCCCTGGTCGATCTCTATGACGGCAGCTGGACTCCCGTCGCGATCTATCTGGCCGCCGGCTGCCTGATTTCTGCCGTGGGCGCCGCCTGGATGCTGAGAAGACGATAGCGGTACGGCGATCGATCCGATCGTTCGTTGCTCGGGCAGCACGATCTTTTCAAACGACATTATTTGCGACCAATGTCGCACATCTTCGCCATAGACGAAGCCCCGCTTTGCCAAACGATAATGGCCATCCGTCGCCACGGATGGCTATAGTCTCCTCGCTCGCCGCCTGTGGCATTTTTCGGTCTATTGCGCCGAATTCGTCCTGCCATCGCGCACGCTACCGAGGTACCTCCATGAAGAAAAGAATCAGTGAGCCGGTCAGGAAACCGCTGGTCTGGATCGGCTTCGTCGTCCTTTTTGCCCTGATCAATCCCTGGTATTTCCCCGCCGGTTCCTGGTCGCCGCTGGTCTTCGGCGTTCCCTACTGGGCGCTGATCATCCTGCTGGCCTCGCTTGCCTTGTCGATCTTCATTACCTGGGTAGTGATGACCCAGTGGGAAACCGGTGCCGACGAAGACGAGGAGCTGTGACGATGGAAGTGGAACTGGCCTTCGGTGGATGGTCCGGCATTCTGGTGCTGGCGCTTTACGGCGGTCTGATGCTGGCCGTTGGCATCTATGCCTTCCTGCGCAATCGTGGCGTTCGCGAGAGTCTCGATGAGTACTATCTGGGCGGACGCGGCCTCGGCGTCATGGTGCTGTTCTTCACCTTTTTCGCCACCCAGTACAGCGGCAATACCGTGGTCGGCTATCCCCCGACGGCCTACCGGCTCGGCTACCAGTATCTGGTCTCGGTGCCGTTCTTCATCATGATCATCATGGTCTATCTGCTGTTCGCGCCCAGGCTCTATGCGCTGGGCCGACGATTCAACCTGCTGACGCCGGTTGACTGGATCGATCTGCGCTTCCGCTCGAAAAAGGTCACGATCCTGGCCGCGATCCTGATGCTTTACGGGCTGGGCAACTATCTGCTCGAACAGTTCGTCGCCATCGGCCAGGGCGTCTCCGGTCTGACCGGCGGCACGATTCCCTATCAGGTCGGCGTGGTGTTCTTCATCGTGATCATGGTCGCCTACAGCTGGCTGGGCGGCATGCGCTCGGTGGCCTACACCGACACGATCCAGGGCATCGCCCTGCTGTTCGGCGTGCTCACCCTGCTGATCGGCTCGCTGATCTATCTGGGCGGGCTGCCCACGGCGGCCGAGACGATGATCGCCGAGGCCCCGCAGAAACTCGGCGCGCCGACCGGAGGAAGCCTCACCACCTGGTTCTGCCTGCTGGTGCTGGTGGGCATCGGCGCGGCGATCTATCCGCACGCTTTCCAGAGAATTTTCGCGGCACGCAGCGAGCGCACGCTCAAGCGCTCTTTCATTCGCATGGCCTATATGCCGTTTCTGACTGCCGGGGTGGTATTCATGGTCGGGATCATCGGCATCTCCGCTTTCCCCGATCTGACCACCGCAGAATCCGAACAGCTGGTGGGAATGATGGCCAACGCGCTCGCCAACCAGAACGCCTTCTTCTACTGGGCGATGGTGCTGCTGTTCGGTGGCGTGATCGCCGCGATCGTGTCGACCGCCGATTCGGTGCTGCTGACGTTTTCCTCGATCATCTCCAACGATCTTTACGGACGTTACATCGCGCCGAACGCCGAGGAATCACGCAAGATCCTGGTGGGCAAGCTGGTCGGGGTCGCCGCAGTCATCGTGCTGGTGCTGATCGCCTGGTATCCGCCGGGCACGCTGTATCAGATCTTCGTGCTCAAGTTCGAGGTGTTGATCCAGACCGCGCCGGCGTTGATTCTCGGCCTCTACTGGAGCCGGCTCAATACCCAGGCGGTGTTCATTGGCATGCTCGCCGGCACCGTACTGGCCGCCGCCTTTACCTTCGCTGGCTTGCGCCCGCTGGGCGTCTACAGCGGTCTGTGGGGGCTGTTGCTGAATCTGGTGCTGTGCGTCGGTGGAAGTCTGGTCAGTCAGGTAACGGAAGCGCATCGCCAGCGCGCGATCGAGGTCATCGGCTGGCAGCGCTGAGCAAGGGACTACGCTAATCGCCGATGGCGGATGGCTGATCGCGGATGACGGGCACCGTGCGAGTGAATCCACTTGCCGGAGGCCCGTCCGGGGCTCATGCTATTAGGCATAAGTCTAATTCGCAGTGATCCGAGCTTCGTGAATACCATCTTCGGCGCCATCGTTCCCATCTTCATCCTGCTGGGCATCGGCTATCTGGCCGTGCTCAAACGTGTCGTCGACAAGGCCCATATCCAGGGGATGGGGCGATACGTGATCAATATCGCCCTGCCTGCACTGGTGATCCAGGCACTGCTCCAGCGCCCGCTGGGCGAGGTCTTCAACGTGCCCTACCTGCTGGTCTACGGACTGGGTTCAGGGCTCGCCTTTGCCATCACCTTCAGCATGGTAACGCTGCGCGGCAATGCACCGCTGGAGCGACGGGCGATGTATGCGCTCGGCACGTCGGCCTCCAACAGCGGCTTCATCGGCTATCCGGTGGCGGTGCTGGTGGTCGGCCCCACGGCAGGCATTGCCTTGGCGCTCAACATGCTGATCGAGAATCTACTGGTGATTCCGACGGCGCTGATACTCGCCGAGCTCGGCCGCCAGGCCCAGGGCGGCGTGTGGAAGACAGCGAAACCGGTGGCGCTACGCATCCTGCGCCATCCGCTGATCATCGCCATCGCCGTGGGCACACTGCTCGCCGCGCTGGAGCTGCATCCACCGGCCCCGATTGCCCGGGTGCTGGAAATGCTCGCCGCTTCATCCTCGCCGGTGGCACTGTTCGTCATCGGCGGCACGCTGTGCGGTCTGCGCGTGCGTGGCATGGTCAAGCGTGTGACCCGGATCGCGCTCGCCAAGCTCTCCCTGCACCCGCTCTGCATACTGCTGATGGTACTGCTGATCCCCGGGCTCGATCCGGTGTTCGCCACCGCCGCCATCATCTTTGCCTGCGCCCCGATGCTCTCCATGTATCCGCTGCTCGGCCAGCGCTACGGATTCGGCGAGCTGGGCACGGCGGCGATGGTAATGGCAACGATACTGTCGGCGCTGACACTGGCATTGGGAATCTGGCTCAGCCATCTGTGGTTGATGTAGAGCGCGCCAGTTTCTGTGTTCTTCCGTTTGTCCATTTTTCTATTTTTTCGATGTCCGCAACGACTCCAGCGCGTGCTTGCCCTGAAGCGCGGCCATTCCCGTTGGCATGACGGCGAGTGCATCGCTGAAGATCTCAAGCGACAGCGGCCCCTGATATCCAGTCTGATCGAGCGCCGTCAGAAAGCGTTCGAGGGGTAATTCGCCGTCGCCGGGAAACGCCCGCCGATGCCGGCTCAGCGATTGCAGATCCTGCCCCCGCGGCAGGGGCGAATCGGCGAGCTGTACCAGACCGATCCTGTCACCGGGGATGGTGGCGAGGGTTTCCAGTTCGAGCTCACGAGCGAGGATGTGATAGCTGTCCAGCACGAGGGAGAGCGCGGGATGATCGGCCTGCTGAACGATCTGCCAGGCATCGCGATAATCGAAGACGTGGCGCCCCCACGCCAGCGCTTCATAGCCCACGCGCATCTCCCGCTCGGCGGCCAGCATCGCCAGATCGTTCAAGGTCTCGGCGGCGCGCTCAGATTCGCTCGAGGCGTCCTCCCGCGTGGTGCTGCAGGCAAGCAGAAAGCTCCCACCGAGATCGGCCAGCGTATCGAACTGACGGTTGGCGTCGTCGAGCATTTTTCGGTGCAGGCCTGACGGCAGCGCCTCGGCGTCACGAAACGGTTGTAGCGCCACCACGGTCAGGCCTAGCTCGCGGCAGCGATCGCCCACGGCTCGCGGCGACAAGCCACTCGCCTGCAGATCGTCGACGAATATCTCCACGCCCTCGAACCCGGCTCGTGCGATCGCCTCGAGCTTGTTCATCATCTCGCCGCTCAGGCACAGCGTCGCCATCGAAGTCTTCGTCATCGGTTTCACACACGTCCCTCCCTTTCGATGCGCGCCATCGCACTATTCGCCCGAGTCTTTAGCCTAGAAGAAAACGATAACGAGGCCATGCATTCGATACGTCGATACATCATCTACGCTGACCGCACGGTCGTTGGTCGGGTCCGGATGGCCTGGAACGACAACGACAGATACCGATCTTGGCCGGGGAGGCCGCTGCGTTATGTCAGGATCACTGAAGGGAACGCTCTTTATCACGTTGGCAGCGATGTTCTGGGGGATATCCGGCGGCCTGGCGAGTCTGTTAATGCAGCAAGGTTGGGACCCTTACCTGATATCGTTCTACCGCGGCGCGATCGGCCTGGTCTGCATGCTGGCCTGGTTCGTCGTCCATCCATTGCGCAACCTGCGTTTCGGCTGGCGACTCGTCGCCTGGTCGGTGGTCGCGGGCCTTGGCGTGGCCGGCAACTTCACCTTCTACTTCCTGAGCATCTCGAACGCCAACGTGGCGATTGCCGCCACCTTGATGTACACCGCACCGCTGTTCGTTTTTCTGGTGTCCTTCGCCTGTGGGCTGGAAAAACCGACAGGGAAGAAATGGGCCTCGATCGCCGCAGTGATGGTCGGTATCGTGCTGCTGACCGATATCCTGCGCAGCGGCACGGGCCAAGTTTCGGTCTGGGGCATCGCCTGCGGCCTGCTCTCGGGGCTGTCCTATGCACTGTTCATCTTCGGCTTTCGCTACGCCAGGGCCCAGGGGCCGGCTCAGGCGGTGCTGTCGATCGCCTTCCTGGTACTGACGCTACTGTTGCTGGCGTTTGTCGACTTCCGACAGATGCAGAAAGTGCCGTTTACCGACGATGCCTATGGTTTCCTGTTATTGGGACTGTTCGGCGCGGGTATCTCCTTTTACCTCTACTTGCCCGGGCTGAGACGAACTTCGCCCTCGGCGGCTTCGATGGTCGCCATGGTGGAGCCTGTCACGGCATCTCTGTTCGGCTTCGTCGTGCTGGGGCAGACGCTCGCTCCGCTGCAGCTGACGGGCATGGCGATCATTCTGATTACCATTACCTTACTGAGCTTGCAGCGCTGACGCCGAAAGAGATGGACCAGCGGCTGGATCACTCGCTGGTATACTCCCGTCTCGCTCGTCTCTGGATTCGTCGCGATGTCATTTTCGCTTACCGCTCTTCCCTGGCGCCATCGGGTTTCACTGCTGGCCTTGCTGGGCGCTCTCGGCTGGCTGTTGCTGGGTAGCGCCGACGGCTCGGTGCTGCAGGCCGGTATCGTCGTGGTGCTCTGCATCGGCCTGTGGGCCACGGGCTGGTTGCCACAGTGGCTGACCGCGCTGATCTTCTTCACCCTGTGTACCGTGGCCAAGGTCGCGCCGGCGTCGACGGCGTTCGCCGGCTTCGAATCGGCGGCGACCTGGCTGGTGTTCTCGGGCATGGTGATCGGCGCCGCGATCAATTACACCGGCCTGGGCGAGCGCGTTGCCGCCAGAGTCGGGCCTCATCTCGCGTCAGGTTATCCACAGGCGGTCGTCGGCGTAGGCCTGCTGGGGTTGATCGCCTCGTTCTTCATGCCGTCGGCGATGGGCCGGATCGTGCTGCTGGTGCCGATCCTGCTGACGCTGGCCGATCGGTTCGGCTACGCCGCCGACAATCCCGGACGTACCGGCGTGCTGCTCAGCGGCATCATGTCGAGCTTCTTGCCCACCTTCACGATCCTGCCGGCCAACGTGCCCAACAACGTGTTGATGGGCGCCAGCGAAGCCGTGCTCGGCTTCTCGCCCAGCTATGGCGAATATCTGCTGTTGCACTTTCCGATTCTGGGGCTGCTCAAGTGGGTGCTGATCATGGGATTGATCCTGTGGCAGTTCCGCGCTGCGGCGCCATCGCCGTTCTCGACGGAGCCGCCCTCGAAGCTTGGCCGCGGTGGCGCCATGATGGGCGCACTGCTGGCTTTCGCTGTGCTGATGTGGATGACCGATGCCTGGCACGGCATCTCGCCGGCCTGGATCGGCATGGTGGTGGCGTTGGCTTGCCTGTTCCCCGGCAGCGGCCTGCTGCCGGCCCGGCCATTGCAGCAGATGAATCTCGAGCCATTCATCTACGTGGCCGGCATCGTCAGCCTGGGCGCGCTGGCGCATGAGAGCGGATTGGGCGAGGCGATCGCCGGCCGGCTGCTCGACGTGCTGCCGCTATCGCCGGATGCGCCCGCCGGCAACTTCGCCTGGCTCTCGGTGATCGCCACGGTGCTGGGCATGCTGGTCACGCTGCCCGGCGTCCCCGCCGTGATGACGCCGCTGGCGCCACAGCTGGCCGATGTCACCGGATGGTCGCCGTCGGCCGTGGTGATGTCCCAGGTCATCGGCTTCTCGACCGTGGTGTTTCCCTATCAGTCGCCACCGCTGATCATCGGCTTGATCACCTCCGGCGTGAGCATCCGCCAGGCCATGCGGATCACGTTGCCGCTGGCGCTGATCACCATCGTGCTGCTTTGGCCGTTGGACTTCGTCTGGTGGCGGTGGCTGGGCGTGATCTGAGCGCGACCCGGATTTTTTGACAGGGCGAGGGAATAGATCACCTAGACTGAGCGTCATACGGGCTTCAGATAGCAAGCCTCGGCACGCACCGGCCGGAGCAATACGCATCCAGCCGCGCGCTGCCAGCGTATCCACGACATGCCACTACAGGCGGTTGGAGACTCATCATGTTGATCAAGATTGCCAAACCCAGCGATCTGCGCGAATCGGACGTCACCCCGGAGCCGGTCTATTTCTCGCGCCGTCGCTTCATGGGCGGCGTGGTCGGCGTCGGTGCGGGCCTGGGTATTAGCCTGGCGCTGGCCGGGCGAGCCCAGGCCGCCGCGTCGGACTATCAGGACGTACCGGCAGGCAATCCGCCGGGCTGGTTCGACGCCAAGCTCAAAGAGGCCGAGTGGGACAGCGTGGTTCCCGCCGATCGTCAGCTGGACAAGCTGACGCCGTTCGATGACGCCACCCACTACAACAACTTCTACGAATTCGGCACCGGCAAGAGCGACCCGGCGCGCAATGCCGACTCGCTCAAGACCCAGCCGTGGAGCGTGGTGATCGACGGCGAGGTCAACAATGGCGGGCGATTCGACCTCGAGGATATCGCCAAACCGTCGCGCCTGCAGGAGCGCATCTATCGGCTGCGCTGCGTCGAGGCCTGGTCGATGGTGATTCCATGGCTGGGCATTCCGCTGGGAGACGTCATCAAGCGCGCCGAGCCAACCTCGAAGGCCAAGTACGTCAAGTTCGAGACGCTGGTCGCACCGGATCAGATGCCGGGGCAGGACTCGTCGTTCGCGCTGATCGACTGGCCCTACACCGAAGGCCTGCGCATGGACGAGGCGATGCACCCGCTGGCGATTCTCGGGCTCGGCATGTACGGCCGCGAGCTGCCCAACCAGAACGGCGCTCCGTTCCGGCTGATCGTGCCGTGGAAATACGGCTTCAAGAGCATCAAGTCGATCGTGCGCATCTCGCTGGTCGAAGAGCAGCCGGTCAACTCGTGGCAGGCGATCGCCCCGGACGAATACGGCTTCTATGCCAACGTCAATCCCGAGGTCGACCACCCGCGCTGGAGCCAGGCCACCGAGCGCCGGCTGCCCAACAGCCTGTTCAATCCCAACATCATCGATACGCGAATGTTCAACGGCTACGCCGACGAGGTCGCGAGCCTCTATCAGGGCATGGATCTGAGGAAGAACTTTTAATGTCGATGCCGCGCTATACGCTGACGCTCTGGCGCATCGCGGTGTCCATCGCTGCGCTGGTGCCGCTGGCCTGGTGGAGCTCGCAGGTCGCGATCAACGCCGCCGGGCCGGAACCTGGCAAATACCTGTTGCTCAATATCGGCCAGGGCATTTTATGGATGCTGCTGTTGACGCTCAGCCTGACCCCGCTGACCAAGCTGACGCGCTGGAAGGGTTTCAACCTGATCCGCCGTCAGCTCGGCCTGTGGACGCTGGCCTATGCGTTGCTGCACCTGTTCTGCTATGCCGTCTTCATTCTGGGGCTGGATCTGTCCCGGCTGGGCAGCGAGATCGTTCGTCGCCCCTACATTATCGTCGGCATGCTGGCGCTCACCGGGCTGATCATCATGGGCGTGACATCCAATAAATGGTCGATGCGCAAGCTGGGCAAGAGATGGAAGACGCTCCACAAGATCGTCTATCTGGTGCTCGGTCTGGGTCTGCTGCACTTCCTGTGGGTGGTCCGTGCCGATCTGGAGCAGTGGAGCCTCTATGCCGCCGTCGGCGCCCTGCTGATGATTCTGCGCCTGCCGCCCATTGCCCGACAGCTGCCGAAATTCCGCCAGCGGCTCAAGCGGCCCGGGCGTGCGCACGCCTGAGCCCGTGCTTTCTTGCGGCCTTCACTCTCTTGCAGCCTGCACTCTTGTGACCTGAGCGATTGCGGCCTGGACTCGAAACCGCCTCGCGCCTCGGGGGTGGGTCGGGTATTTCGCTAGACTTTCGTCGAATCATTGCCTCAGGAGGCCGGGTTTGTCGGTAAGCTCGTGCGTCCCCTACCTTGCTGGCGATGCGCCATCGTCGGCGGTATTACGATCTTCAGCCGGAGAGTCTTTCATGAGCAAGCGCATCCTGGCGTATCGTCGCCTCAACGACCATCAGCTCGATCAGCTACGCAGCCAATTTCATGTCGACTACTTCGACAAGCTCGAGTCACCCGACGATCCGGCGTTTCGCGAAGCCCTGAGCCAGGCCCACGGCCTGATCGGCGCAGGCGTCACCATGACGCCGGAACTGCTCGATGCCGCCCCCAATCTTGAAGCGATCGCCAGCATCTCGGTAGGCGTGGACAATTACTCGGTGGATGAGCTGACGACCCGCGGCATTCTGCTCTGCAACACGCCGGACGTACTCACCGAGACCACTGCCGACACCGGTTTTTCGCTGATCATGGCGAGCGCCCGGCGGGTGGTGGAGCTGGCCGACTACGTCAGACGTGGCGACTGGAAGTCGAGCATCGGCCCTGAACAGTTCGGCAGCGACGTGCACGGCAAGACGCTCGGCATGGTCGGGTTCGGGCGTATCGGCCAGGCCATCGCCCGCCGCGGCGCGCTGGGTTTCGGCATGAAGATCCTCTATGCCAAGGCCTCGCCCAAACCGGACCTGGAAGCGGAGCTGGGCGCCCGCCGCTGCGAGCTGGACGAACTGCTGCAACAGTCCGACTTCGTCTGCGCCATCGTGCCGCTGACCCCGGAAACCCGCCAGTTGATCGGCGCCCGCGAATTCGAGTTGATGAAGGAGAGCGCCATTTTCATCAATATTTCCCGCGGGCAGGTGGTCGATGAGCAAGCCATGATTCAGGCGCTCGAGAGCGGCCAGATTCGCGGCGCCGGCCTCGATGTGTTCGAGCAGGAACCGCTGCAGTCCGATTCGCCGCTACCCAGGATGCCCAACGTGGTGGCCTTGCCGCATATCGGTTCGGCAACGCATGAGACCCGTACCGCCATGGCGCAGCGTGCCGTGGACAACATGATGCTGGCGCTGGATGGCAAGCGCCCGCTCAGTCCGGTCAACGAGGAAGCCTGGGGCGACAAACTGAATTGAGGCGCCCTTTCTATTCCCGAAAGCGGCACTTCGCCATTGATCGAGCATGAAGCGCGGGCTTCCTGATTCAGGAATAGTATCTCCGAGCGGCAAGTTATCGAGTGGCTTCCGGCGAACTCGAGCTATGCTGATCGAGTCTTTTCCATGGCCACTAAGGGGACGTGATGAAAATAGCCATCGTGATCGTAGTACTGGGTTTGGCGGGTTGCATCTACATGATCTCTCACTGGGGAGAAACGGATGACTGTGGCGATTCTGCCAAGGCCAACGTGGAATGCCAGACGAAGTAGGTAGCAGGTAGCCAAACGGGTGGGCGGCAACTTGTCGCCCGTCTCGCACTGGTATCGCCCTCACACCAGATCTTTCCCACCCCAAGTAACCCGCCCGGTAACTGGCACACCCGGCTTTGCGCGAGCCAGACGATCTCGATCAGGTTCTCGTCATGACGCCGGTCTTCAGTGGGATGCTGGTAGTCATCGGCCCACTAACCGCCTTCGCGAGCAGATTCTCAATCTGCCTCAGACTTTCGGCCCTGACGCGAAATCAGGCCAGTCGCTCAAAAAGTGTGCAATTTCTGGGGAGCTTCTCACTCTGGCTTGTCAATACCGAGCGAGGCGACTAAAGTTGCAAGATAGATTGAAAACAGTGTTCCGTAATCCTTTACCTTTCGATTACGGTGCCGATAATGACAGAACTGGAGCTACTCAGCGGTAGACCGCTTCATCGGCGGCCCGCGTTCTTATCCACCGACAGCGCCCTCGAGGCGACCCATCATGCCCGATCCCCTCTGCCTGCTATTCGACTGCGACGGTACTCTGGTCGACAGTGAACCTCTGCTCGCCGAAGTCATGGCGAAATATCTGAATCAGGCCGGCCTGCCCTTCAAGGCCAACGACTACATGACCGACTTTCGCGGCGCGCGATTTGCCAGCATCGTCTCCCATCTGGAGCGTCTGCATGGGCAACTCGACGAGCCCGTTCGTCAGCGTATCGAGACGGCGATGCGCCAGGAGATGCACGAGCGCATGCTGGATGAGCTCGAACCGATCGCCGGGGTGCCCGAAGCTCTCGATGCTCTGGGCTCGCTGCCCCGCTGCGTCGCCTCCAACGGCCCCGAAGCCAAGATCCGTCGAGCGCTCGATAGCACCGGCCTGCGCGGCTTCTTCGGCGACCATATCTACAGCGCCTATACCGTGGGCAGCTGGAAACCGGCCCCGGGCCTGTTCCTACACGCCGGGCGCGACATGGGCTTCGCCCCCGCCGATTGCATCGTGATCGACGATGCTCAGGTCGGTGTGCGTGCCGCGCTGGCAGCGGGCATGCGGGTCGTCCATATCAATCGCTTCGCCGATCATGAACCCACGCCTGCCGGCGCCATCGGCATCAACGATATGCGCGAACTGCCGGCCGTGATCGATAGGCTGATACCGTCGCTTGCCGTCGGAAATTACTAGTCGCCTTTTCCAGACTTGAAGCCGGCTCTCGATCCGCACAGACGATTCACACGACGTCTGAATGCGGTAGAGCCCATCGCGGCCCGCGCCAATCGCTCGGGCCGCGACCGTTTCGGATGGCTCGTTTTCGGGCTGATCGCTGCGTTATCATGCGGCTTTCACGTTTTCCGGAGTTCCCATGCCCTCGATTCAGGATCAGCTACGCGGTCTGGTCTACTCCACCGAGCATGGCGAGACTTGCCCCGAGTGTCGTCAGCCCGTGGCCGAGTGCCAATGTCGCGATCGCGAGGAAGCCGAGCGGATCGCGGCGCTCGACGGTGTCGTGCGTATCCGCCGCGAGACCAGCGGCCGCAAAGGCAAGGGCGTGACCACGATCCAGGGCGTGCCGCTGGGTGGCGACGAGCTGGGTGCGCTGGCCAAGACGTTGAAAAAGCGCTGCGGCACCGGCGGCGCGGTCAAGGATGGCGTAATCGAGATCCAGGGCGATCATCGCGAGGTGATCAAGCGCGAGCTGGAGTCGCGCGGCTTCAAGGTCAAGCTGGCCGGCGGCTGAGGCCACCGCCATTACGGCTGTCGCCTGACTTGAGTATCGCCATCGACCCCGGGAATTTCCGACGCCGGCGCGTGTCACACCTCTCGCGCTTCTGCTTTCGCCTTCATTCCAGCAAGGATCTCGATGTTTTCGCTCAATGCACTGCGACCGGCTCTCTTCATCACTGCGCTACTGGCACTGGGTGCGCTGACGGGCTGTGCCGGCGGCCCCCAATTCGAGACACTCGCCGCCCGCGTGGTCTCCGAGAAGCCGGTGACACTACCAGAGTCCGCGGTACTCGAGGTTCAACTGAAGGACGTCTCCACCGGCGACGTGCTGGCCAGCAGCCGCTACGAGCAGCTCGGCCAACTGCCCATTCCGGTCACGCTGCAGTACGCGCCGGAAGCGATCAATGGTGAAGACCTCTACCGTCTCAGCGCGCAGATTCGCGATGATGGCGGCATTCTCTATCTCAATCCCGAGCCCGTATCGGTCTTCAGCGATGACGACGCCGCCGAGCCGGATATTCCGCTGACACCCACCGGCGCCGCCAAGTCTCACTAATGTCTGTCGAACTGAAGTCTGGCTCCCTGGGCCACCCTGCGAAGACGTGAACCACCCAAAGTCGTCTTGTGGAAAGCAGGCTATCGATTCACTCTGCACGGATTCGATTCATCACCATGGAGGGAAGAATGGAAACACTGACATTACCCGGCACCGATATCGTCACGTCGCGCATTGGTCTTGGCACCTGGGCGATGGGCGGCCGCCAGTGGGGCGGCACCGACGACCCCAACGCCATTCGTACCATCCATGCCGCCATCGACCGCGGCGTCACCTTGATCGATACCGCACCGGCCTACGGTTTCGGTCACTCGGAAGAGGTCGTCGGCAAGGCCGTCGCGCAGTCGGATCAGCGTGACAGGCTGGTTCTAGCGACCAAGGCCGGCCTCGAGTGGTACGACGATGCCACCGTGGCACGCAACGCCACGGCCAAGCGCCTGGAGAAGGAGCTCGACGACTCGCTGCGTCGGCTGAACACCGATCACATCGATCTCTATCAGATCCACTGGCCGGATCCGCTGGTCGACATCGAGGAGACCGCCGAAGCGATGGCGCGTTTCCATCGCGCGGGCAAGATTCGGGCGATCGGAGTGAGCAACTTCTCGCCCGAGCAGTGCGAGACGTTCCGCAAATCGGCACCGCTGCACACCCTGCAGCCGCCCTATAACCTGTTCGAGCGCGATATCGACGGCGAAATCCTGCCCTATGCCGAGAACAACGACCTGACGCTGCTGACCTACGGTGCGCTTTGCCGCGGTCTGCTCACCGGCAAGATGCAGGAAGGCTACGCGTTCAACGGCGACGACCTGCGCAACAAGGATCCGAAATTTCTGCCACCGCGCTTCGCGCAGTATCTGGCTGCGGTCGAGGCACTCACCGAGCTGGCACGCACACGCCACGACAAGAGTGTGCTGGCACTGGCCGTGCGCTGGATTCTCGATCGTTCCCCCAACATCGTCGCCCTATGGGGCGCGCGCAAGCCGGAGCAGGTCGAGCCGCTGGGCGACATTACCGGCTGGAAGCTGAGCGACGAGGACATGGCCGACATCGACGCCATCCTGAGCCAGCACGTCAAGGATCCGGTCGGGCCCGAATTCATGGCGCCGCCGACACGTCAATGATCAACCGACGTCACCTCACTGTCAGAACCCGGCCGACGCCGGGTTCTATCGTTTTCGGCGCGTGTTCAGGTTGCGCCGGCTCCCATCCGGATGCCAGCGCCTCGACCAGCGACGTCAGCGTCGGGCCGATCGAGGCGGTGAGCTTGAGATCGAACAGGTCGTCGGCTCGCGTTGCGCCCAGATTGACGCAGGCGATGGGCTTTCCCGCTTTCGACGCCTGGCGGGCGAAGCGAAATCCCGAATAGACCATCAGCGATGACCCGACCACCAGCATCCCCGACGCTTCCTCGAGGGCGGTGAAGGCCTGATCGACGCGAGGCCTGGGCACGTTGTCGCCGAAGAACACCACATCCGGTTTGAGGATGCCGGTTCGGCAGCGATCGCAGCCGGGCACTTCGAAGGTGGAAAAATCGTAACCGTCGAGATCGGCGTCTCCATCCGGCCCCACCTCGGCGCTCAACGACAGCCACTCGGGATTGCGTCGCGCCAGCTCGTCATGCAGCGCGTGACGCATCAGGCTCGCGCCACAGCGCATGCACTTCACCAAATCGGCCTGGCCATGCAGGTCGATGACCCGCCGGGAGCCGGCTCGCTGATGCAGGCCGTCGACGTTCTGTGTCACCAGCGAAGTGATTCGCGACTGCCGCTCGAGTATCGCCAGCGCCTTGTGCGCCTGGCCCGGATGGGCGGCCGCCAGCGCCCGGAAGCCGATCAGGCTGCGCGCCCAGTAGCGCTGGCGCACGCCATGACTCCCCATGAAGGCCTGATGGCTGACCGGCGGCGGGCGCTTCCAGTCACCGCGGGCATCTCGATAATCGGGAATGCCGCAGTCGGTACTCACGCCTGCGCCGGTCAGCACGAACAGGCGCGGATGACGGACGACGAAATCGACCAGTGCCTCGGCGTCCGGAATTGACTCGCTGGACATACTATTTTCCGCCGATCGATGTTAGATAATAAAGATACAGTACGTTGACACAACAGGACGCCTCGACGCCGGATGATTGCCGACATGCCCGATACGCCGCTGGATCCCGTGGTCGAAAAACGTCTGAGAGGCATTCGTCTGGCCAGACGCATCTACGTACCTCGAACACTGGGACTCCTGGTCGGCGGGTTATGTATCGGAAGCGCGCTCCATGAGTTGCCGACCCCGACCTGGGTCTGGGCGCTATGGGCAGTTCAGATTCTGTTCTGGTCCCATCTCGCCTACTGGCGGGCGAAATATCACGTTTCACCCTACCATGCCGAACGCCAGAATCTCGGCGCCGATAGTCTGCTGGGCGGCTTCTGGATGGCGGCCATGCATTTCAACGTCCTCCCGACCGTCGTGGTATTGACGATGATCAGCCTCGACAACATCGCGGTAGGCGGGAAATCCATGGCACTACGCGGCCTGGGCCTGCTGGCCGCGGGAGCGCTGATCGGCATGTGGCTGATCGTTCCCGGCGTGCCCGACATAGTGCCGTCGGCCTCGGTCCTGCTTGGCAGCTTACCGATGATCGTCGTCTACCCGCTGGCGGTGGGCTACATCACGTATCTCCAGGCTCGCCGACTCAATCGCCAGAAGAAGACATTGATGGAGTTGAGCCGTTCCGATGGACTCACCGGGCTGTTCAACAGACGATTCTGGGAAGCTCAGGTAGCCTCCAATCTTCTGAGCGGTTCCTCGGCAACGATCGCGCTACTCGATCTCGACCATTTCAAACGCATCAACGATGAGCATGGTCACGGTGTCGGCGACCAGACCCTGCGCAAGCTGGCTTTACTGCTTCGCCAGTCATTTGGCGATGACGTCTTGCTCGGGCGTTACGGCGGCGAAGAGTTTGGTCTACTGATGCCATCGACCACGCTGGATCAGGCGACCGTCGCGATCCATCAGTTCCAGCAACGGCTGCGGAACCATGCGCCACCCTTCCCTCTTTACAGAATGCCCACCTGCAGTATCGGTCTGGCCGCCAAAGATCCATTGATGATGAATCACGAGCAATGGCTGCTGCGCGCGGACCAGGCGCTTTATGCAGCAAAGCACGCCGGGCGAAATCGAATCTGCATCCACGACGCATCGACATCGCAGACGAGGCCGCACCTCGGCTAGAATGGTCGTCTTCCCGCCCACGCCACTGCAAGGACAATCGCTCATGGCCTGGTTGGAGTATGTGCTGCCGCTGATCTTTCTCGCCCCGCTGGGTGCCGCTGCCATGGTGGCGATCACTCTGCGTGACGTGCAGACCGTGGGGCTGCGCTCCCCGCATGACGGCGAGCCGATCCGCGAGATCGCCCAGGCGCACCGCGATCGCCTGGAAAAGGCGCGCATGGTGTTCTTTCTCGATGCCACGCTGGCACCGACCCTGACCCTGATGCCGATCGTCTACGGCATGGGCCGGATGCTCTTCGCCGAGGAGCAGAGCTGGCTGGAGTGGTCGCTGTATGGCGTCGTCAGCACCCTGCTGGCGATGCTGTTCTGCTTCCTGATTCTGCGCGATGTGCAGCGCGTGCGCCGGCTGACCCGCAGTCTCGCCTGCGAGCTGGCGGTGGGCCAGGCGCTGGATCATTTGATTCGTCCGCTGGCCAAGCCCTATTTCGTCTTCCATGACTTTCCCGCCGACTCCTATAGCATCGACAACGTGCTGGTGACGCCGCAGGGCGTTTTCGTGATTCAGACCGTGGCGCGCGAATTCCCGCTCGATCTCGAAGGCCGCGCCCTCAACACCGTATCGGTGGAGAGCGAACGTCTGCGCTTTCGCGGCTGGAGCGAGCGGACGGTGCTGCGCAAGGTACGTCTCTCGACGGTATGGCTACGCCACTGGCTGAGCCGGCATGCCAACCTGAGCGTGCCGGTGAGCGGCATTCTGGTGCTGCCGGGCTGGGTCATCGATGACGAAACCGCGCATCTCGGCGATAGTCGCGATGTCCGCGTGGTCGACGGCATCGATCTTGCCACGGAGTTGGGCGGTGCCCAGGAGGAGGTCATCGATGACACCCAGCGCCAGCATCTGGTCGATACGCTGAACGCGCGTTACCAGCGTCTGGAGAGTAAGCCGCCGATCCGCTGAGCTGCCCCACCGACATCCGATGTTGCCATCGGATTCCTGACGACGATCGCCCGATGTCAGTCATCACCCCATCAACTTCACACGCCCCAGGACCCGCCATGCCCCGTTCCGACTCCCATTACGCTTACGATGTTCTCACCTTCGGCGAGGCGATGGCGCTGTTCGTCGCCGACGATCAAGGCCCGCTGGATCAGGTCGCGCGATTCCATCGTCGCACCGCCGGCGCCGATACCAACGTGGCGATCGGGTTGTCCCGACTGGGTTTTGACGTTCGCTGGCTGAGCCGCGTGGGCGCGGATCATAACGGCAACTTCCTGCAGCGAGCGCTGGAAGCCGAGGGCCTCGACTGCCGCCACGTGCAGCGCGACGACACCCACGCCACCGGGCTGGTATTCAAGGAGCGTGCCGTCGACGGTGCCGACCCCCACGTCGAGTACGTCCGCCGGGGCAGCGCCGCCAGCCGGCTGAGCATCGCCGATGCCGGTGATGTCGAACTAGAGTCCGCTCGCCATCTGCACGCCACCGGCATCCCGCCGGCCATTTCCGACTCGGCGCGCGAGCTGTCGTTTCACCTGCTGCGCGGAGCTCGTAGCGCCGGTCTGTCGATTTCGTTCGATCCCAACCTGCGCCCCGGCCTGTGGCCGAGCGAAGCGGTGATGGTCGAGACCCTCAATGCGCTGGCCGCAGAGGCCGATATTGTGATGCCCGGTCTGAGCGAAGGCCGCCTGCTGACCGGCCGCGAAACGGCCTACGATATCGCCGGTGACTATCTCGACCGCGGCGCCAGGGCCGTGGTGATCAAGCTCGGGCCGGAAGGCAGCTACTTCCGCACCGCCGACCGCGAAGGCACCGTCAATGGCTCGCCCGTCAAGCAGGTCATCGATACCGTGGGCGCCGGCGACGGCTTCGCGGTGGGCATCGTCAGCGCCTATCTGGACGGCCTGGACTGGCCGGCGGCGCTGCACCGCGGCAATCTGATCGGCGCCCGCCAGGTCCAGGTGATCGGCGACATGGAAGGCCTGCCCAGTCGGGAACAGCTGGTCGCCATGGAGCGCAGCGGTGACCCGATTTAAACCCGACGGCAAGGCGATCTAACCCGGTTCAGGGGTTCCCTCGGGTACCCCTGAACGAAAGGCATCCGTTTGCGCCTTCGTCCGCTCGCGAAATCCCGCCAGCACCGCCGGTTTCAACGCCCCCAGCGCCTCGCCAGAGAGCCCGCTGAGTACGATGAGCCGTGTCTTGCGCTCCTGACCCGCCCCCGACCGCCCTTGCGAATACCCTAGCCACAGCGGCAGTGCGACGGCCCGCAACGTCGCTGGCTGTACGCGTAGCGACCAGCGTTTGGGCCGTGCCAGCCGTTCCCACAGCCACCAGCGCTCGAACTGCGCCTGCGTTGGCTGACGCCCGCCGTCGAGCACGAGGGCCTCATCATCCTGCGTCGGTCGGGGATCCAGCGCCCCCGCTATCAGCAGTGCCCGCGGCAGATGATCGGCAGCCAGCAGCCAGGCCAGCGGTCTTTCCGGGTCGCGCCCGATCGCCATGGCCCACAGCGACAGCCACGCCGGTTCGAAGCGCTCGGCGCCGAACCGACGCAGCTTGGGTTCGGCGGCGTCAGCATCCAGCCGCCGCGGCAGCCAAGATATCGATGCCAGCGCGTCATCCTCGGATGTAACCTCGGCTCCCGGCCCACACCTCTCCTGTCGCTCAGCCATTAGCCCATCCTTGCAGCAGCGCCAGCGCGGCGAGCGAAACAAAGAACCAGAGGATCAGGCCGAGACAGCGACGCCGCGTCAGCCGGGCATCGCGGCCGATCTCGGTGGCATTGCCACTGCGCCCCTTGAGGATCGCCTGCATGTCGGGCGCCGTCTCGTCGATCACCACGTCCGACAGCTGCTCCGGGGTTGGCGCAGGCGCCGTCAGACTCACCACGTAGCCGACGACCACCGAAACCACCAGCCCCACGAAGTTCTGATAGAGCCAGGAGACATCGGTCTGCGACACGGCCCACACCGACGCCATACCGAGCACAATACCGGCGACGGCCCCGCGGCCGTTGCTACGGTGGCTGAGAACCGCCAGCAGGAACGTGCCCAGCAGTGCGCCGTAGAACCAGGAGCCGATACGATTGACCGCCTCGATGACCGGCCCGAGATTGCCCGCGAAAAACGCGAACGCCGTGGCGTAGAGACCCCAGAAGATGGTCGCCCAGCGCGACGCCTTCAGGTAGTGCTTTTCGTCGGCCTCGGGCTTGACGTAGCGGGCGTAGAAATCGCGCACCGTCACCGCGGATAGCGAGTTGAGCGCCGAATCCAGGCTCGACATGGCGGCCGCGAAGACCCCGGCGATCACCAGCCCGGTGACGCCAACCGGGAACGCATTGACCACGTAGCGCGGGAACAGCTCGTTGAGGTTCTCCGGCGCGGTCAGGCCGTGCTGCTGATAGTAGGCCGCCAGCATCACGCCGATGAACAGGAAAAGCAGCATCTGTGGCACCAGCAGATAGCCGCCGATCAGCAGCGAGCGCTGGCCCTCGGCGATCGACGGGCTGGTCAGCACCCGCTGGATCTGGCTTTGATCGGTACCGAAGTAGGCGACATGCATCACCATGCCGCCGATCAACCCGGCCCACAGCGAGTAGGTCACGGTCGGGTCGAGCGACAGATCGATGGTATCGAACATGCCGTTGGCGGCGCCGTAGGCGAACACGTCGCCCCAGCCGCCGGGCAGGCTCGAAACCATCAGCACCATGCTCAGGATCGCGCCCAGCCACAGCACGAACATCTGGATCACATCGGTCCAGATCACCGCACTGATGCCGCCGAGCACGGTATAACTCACCGCGATCACCGCCATCAGCACGATGGTCAGGTTGACGTCCCAGCCGGTGACCACTGACAGCACCAGTGCCGGCGCATAGAGCACGACCCCGGTGGCGAGGCCGCGAGCAACCAGAAACAGCAGCGCCGCCAGCGACCGCGTCAGTGCACCGAAGCGGCGTTCGAGCAGCTCGTAGATACTATAGATACCGGCGCGGTGAAAGATCGGCACCAGCACCACGATCAGCACTGCCATCGCTAGCGGCACGTTGATGAAGGTCGCCAGGCGTTCCAGGCCGCCCTCGAACCCCCAGCCGGGCGCGCCGATGAAGGTGATCGCACTGGCCTGGGTCGCCATGACTGAAAGACCGATGGCCCAGCCAGGGATCTTGCGACCGCCCAGAAAGTAGTCCTGCGTGTTCTCCTGATCCTTGCCGAAACGGGCACCCACCCAGGCAATCCCCACGACGTAGACGATCAGAACAGCTGTGTCCCACCACGTGAAAGCTCCCACATCCGTGCCCTCTCTTTTTTGTTATCGACAAAATTGAGCGTAGCACGTCGTCCCCGGGATGCCTCTGAGCGAGCTTTTGGCGTGCCAAAACGAAAAACCCCGGCCAGAGGCCGGGGCAAGGTAGAGCAAGTAAAATGAGTCTGGCGTCAGATCAGCCTGGCGGCTGTTCCGGACTATCGGGCATATTGATGCTGCCCGGTTCCTCACGATTGAGATGCAGGAACTGTAGATGACGCTCGTACTGGTCGAGAATGTCGTCGATGACCTGTTCACGGGTATAGCCCATCAGGTCGTAGCCTTGGCTACCCTCCAGCAGATATACCTCCAACCGATAGTAGCGGCTGCTGCTACGCGGCGTGCGCATGGCGAAGGACGGCGTGGAGAACGGGTGCGTCCATATCTGGTAAGCGAAATTCTGCTCGCTGCCAAGGTCGACGTAGAGCGACAGATAGTTGTCGTCGTTCTGTGTGCCGTCGTTGATATCTACCTGCACACCCTGCTTCAACAGCTCCTCGCGCACCGCTTCCATCGCGGGTCGGCCCGTCTCTTCCAGGAACTGCTGAGCCTGCTGACGATTGGGGAACGACATGGCACGCTTGAGACGTGTCTTCCAATCATGATTGCTGTCGCGATTACCTGAGGACATGCGACCCGAAAGCGAACCGGCAAGACTCAGGCGATGGCTGTCTTCCTTGAACGCCTCGACCTTCAGCGCCTTGTAGAGCCCGGCAATCATGAAGAATAGCACGACCGAGAACGGCAGACCGGTGATCACCACGGCGCTCTGCAGCGTCGACAGGCCGCCAGCAAGCAGCAGCGACAGAGTCAGAATGCCGATGACCGCCGACCACAGGATTCGCATCCAGATAGGCGCATCGCTGTTGACGTCCTTGAGCTTGGAAGTGAAGTTCGACAGTACCAGCGCGCCGGAGTCACCGGAGGTGACGAAGAACACGATCGCCAGAATGCTGACGGCAATGGTCGAGAACACCGGGAACGGATACTGCTGCAGGAACAGGTAGATCCCTGCCGGCGGCGTATCCATGACCTGCTGGCCGAAGTCCGTCGCACCATTCATCGCCATGTCGAGGGCGCTGTTACCCAGAATCGACATCCAGATCATCATAAAGGCGATGGGCAGCGTCAGCGTGCCGGCAACGAAAGTACGAATGGTGCGACCGCGGGAAATACGCGCCAGGAACAGACCGACGAACGGGCCCCAGGCGATCCACCACGCCCAGAAGAACAGGGTCCAGCCGTTCAGCCACTCGGTCGGGCGATCGAAGGCATAGGTATTGAACGACATCGAGATGAAGCTAGACAGATAATCCCCGACGTTCATGACCAGCGCATTGAGCAGAAACACCGTCTTGCCGGCAAACAGCACGAACAGCAGCAGCGCGATCGCCAGCAGAATGTTGAACTCGGAAAGGCGACGGATGCCCTTTTCGACGCCCGTCACTGCGGAAATCGTGGCGAAGAGAACGATCATCAGCACCAGAATGGTCTGGGTCCAGGCACTCTCCGCGATCCCGAACATGAAGTTCAGACCGTAGTTGAGCTGGATGACGCCGATACCCAGGCTGGCCGCGATCCCGAACACCGTGCCCAGCACGGCGGCGATGTCGACGACGTGGCCGATGGGCCCGTAGATCTTCTTGCCGAAAATCGGGTAAAGCGCACTACTGATGGTCAGCGGCAGGTTGTGGCGATAGCTGAAGAAGGCCAGCGACATCCCGACCAAGGTATAGATCCCCCAACCCGACAGGCCCCAGTGCAGGAAGGTCAGCTGCATCGCATAACGCGCGGCCGCGACCTGATCCTCGGGCGCGTTGGGCGCATTGTAGAACTGGGTCAGCGGTTCGGCCAGGGCGAAGAAGATGACCCCGATCCCGATACCGGCGGAAAACAGCATCGCCGACCAGGAAAAGATATTGAAATCAGGCCTCGAATGCTCGGGCCCGAGGCGAATCTTGCCGAAGCGTGAGAAACCCACGAACAGCACGAATGCGAGATAGATGACGACGGTCAGAAAGTAGTACCAACCGAAGGTGTTGGCGATCCAGCCCAGCAGCGCGTTGATGATGCCGTTTGCCTGCTCGGTAGCGATCATCGCCCATAGCGAAAAGGCGACGATGCCAATGACCGACCCATAGAAGACGACCGGATTCAGTCTATCTTGGGTACTGGAATTATTATCGGGGCTTGTACTCATGCGGCTCCCATCAATCGTAGATAGTTTTCGTTGACGAGTGAGCAGAGCGCCCTGATCGACAAAGCTGCCGCCAGGGGTCGCTGAGCGATAATGGCTCTTCACTCGTTTCCGTGTTCCCGCCGCGAGGTCGCGAGACCTCTGATCGAGTTAAATCGACTTCGGCCGTTGAATCCAGTCGTGCCTTCAACGGAAGCCTCGATCTTTCTCTCTTCTCCGACACCTCGTGATGCCGTGCCAAGCAATTTCAGAAGAGAGCCTGAAGCTTGCCGATTCCTCGAGCGCCCGCTGCGGGCCAAACCTGCAGCGGCCCAACGCTTGAACTATGGTCCATTGTTACGCAAAAGCGAGCGCTATTTGATGCCGGTCGATCCCGTGCTGCCGACGTCATGATCATCGACGTCACACGCTCGACACGCCTTTGATTCGGCAAGCGGTTTCGACGCACTATCGCGTCGACGCCAATCGGTATCGACGACACTACCGATGGCGCAATTTTTTATTGATTGAGCGTTCAATTAAAATACGGCGTTATGGATCATCTTTCAACAGCCGTGCTCAGACTCTCACGCCGCCACGACCGCCGGCGCATCGAGAGCGACCATGCGGAACCTGAGCCCGACGTGAGTATCATCGGGCGTGATTGTCGGCTCTCAGTCGCCCTTGAGGCGGCCGCCCATCTCCTGGGCCAGCTCGACCGCGTAGTGATCGGTCATCCCGCCGATGAAATCGAGCATGCGCCGATAGCTGTCGTAGAGCGGCCAGTTCGGCTTGGGCGTGTTCTCGCCGATCAACGCCAGCACGCGCTGGTGCTTGAAGGAGGAGTGCCCGGTATGGTGCAGCTCGTGGGCCGCCCCGATGAAGGCCTCGAGCAGAATGCCAAGCGTGGTGTAGGCCCCGATCTCGAGTTTGGCCTTGCGCTCGTTCTGAAAGATCCGCTCGCGGGCCAGCTGCTTGGCCGAGGAGACCCCCCAGGTCAAATCCGGATGACACAGTTCGAGCAGGTCGTCATTGAGCGTGCCGTTGAGCAGCGCCTTCTCGTGTTGCACGAACACGTCGCCGACTTCGTTGACCGCTCGCTCCATCGCCGCACCGCGCAGCGCCGCGATACGCCGGCGCTGCGACACGCCGTCGGTCTCCATCTGCTCGTAACCGGCCGGCGGTTCGCCGGCGATCTGCAGCAGCACCTGGGCAACTTCCTCGTAGCGCAGAATGCCCATCTCCAGGCCGTCCTCGAGATCGAGCAGCGCGTAGCAGATGTCATCCGCCGCCTCGACCAGGTAGGCCAGCGGATGACGACACCACTTCGAGTCGCCCACGGACTTCAGCCCCAGACGCTCGGCGACCTCGGCCAGCAGCAGCTTCTCCGACTGATAGCAGCCGAACTTGCCCATCTGGCCGCCGTGTTCGACGGTCCACGGATACTTGAGCAGCGTGCCCAGCGTCGCCGCGGAGAGCCGCATGCCACCGCGAAACTGGTTGTACTCGATCTGGGTCACAACGCGAAAGCCTTGCGCGTTGCCTTCGTAGGTCAACAGATCCTGGCGCTGCGCCTCATCGAGACCTGCTAGCAGCCCGCCGCCCTGCGCCTCGGACCATTTGAACCAGTCGCGGATCGCATACTCGCCGGCGTGGCCGAACGGCGGGTTGCCGATGTCGTGCCCCAGGCAGGCCGCCTGCACGATCACGCCGAGATCGGCAGGTGTAACCCATTCCGGCAGGCTGTCGCGCAGCTGTTCACCGACGATCATTCCCAGACTGCGGCCGACGCAGCCCACCTCGATCGAGTGGGTCAAGCGGGTGTGGATATGATCGTTGTCGGTGAGCGGATGGACCTGGGTCTTGCGCCCCAGACGCCGGAACGAACCCGAGAAGACGATGCGGTCGTAGTCCTTGTGGAACGGACTGCGACCGGCTTCACCACGCGAGGTCCGGGCATCGTGCAGACGGACGGGATCGAGCAGGCGTTCCCATTGCATGGCGGTCATCGTCACCTCCGGTTATTGGTGGTCATCAGTTTCGGCGTTCGCATCGCGTGCTTCAAGCTTCCCGAAGGCAAGGATTACTCTTTGACGTCCATGTATTCGCGGGCCCAGATCCGATACTCGTCGACCGTCGAATAGCGCGTCGACAGCTGCGACGCATCCAGATCGTTGGTGGCGATGTCGCGCTGTTCGCGGAGGCAGTCGTAGGTGGCCTTGATCGCCGCGAAATAGGCGGCGTGGCCGTTGACGACGATTCGCACGCCGAGCTTGGCCAGCCGTGTCCGGTCGCGCAGCTGCGGGTTGTCGTAGGTGACCAGCATCAGCGGCACCGTCAGCGGCGCGGCGAGCTTTTCCAGGTGCTCGAAATCCCGCACGCCGACCAGACAGATGGCATCGACGCCGGCGGCCTGATAGGCCCGGATCCGGGCGACGGCGGCATCGTCGTCGAGCTGGCCGGCATTGGTGCGAGCGATGATCGACAGCGCCGGATCGATGCGCGCTTCGAGTGCCGCACGCATCTTGCCGACGCCCTCTTCAACCGGGATCAGATCCGTCGACTTGTGACCGTACTGTGCCGGCAGCAGAGTGTCTTCGATGGTCAGCGCGGCGATACCGGCACGCTCGAGCTCGGTGATGGTGCGCATCACGTTGAGCGCGTTGCCGTAGCCATGATCGGCGTCGGCGATCACCGGCAGACGGGCCACACGGCCGATGCGGGTGGCCTGCTCGACGAACTCGCTCAGCGTGATCAAGGCGAAATCGGGTGCGGCGAGAACCTGCAGCGACGCCACGGAGCCGCCCAGAATGCCTACCTCGAAGTCGAGATCGGCGGCGATCCGGGCCGACATCGGATCGAATACCGACGCTGTGTAGTAGCAGTCGTCGCTGGCCAGCAGACGGCGAAATTCGTTACGTAAATCGTGTTGGGAAGGGGTTGTCACGGAATGCTCCTGTTCTTTTACCCTGTCATTCAAAATTCAGTCGTTCGAATACGAGGGCGTCATCTTGGAAACTGCCCCGCCGATAGCCGATGAAGTCACGATGAAGGCCTCGACGCGGGTCGACAATCCTACCACTAAAGTTTGAGAAAACGACGCTGACGCCCAACGGCCCCACGTCAGAACAATGAATGACATGCATGACTGGGTTGAGCGCCCTTCATTGGCCGAATCGGCGACCAACCCGCATCATTAGCGGCCTCAGCATCGTCATGCCGAGCATGCCGATGGTCCATCACGCGAGGAAATCCCATGTCGCAGTCGCATCCCCCATTCCGAGCCGATATCGTCGGCAGTTTTCTTCGCCCCGCGGCGCTGAAGACGGCGCGTGCGCAGTTTCAGCAGGGCGATATCGATGCCTCCGCCTTGAAGGCGGTCGAGAATCGCGAAATTCGCCACGTGGTCGAACAGCAGCAAGCCGCAGGACTCGAGGTCGTGACCGACGGCGAATTTCGTCGTGCCTGGTGGCACTTCGATTTCCTCGAACAGCTCGACGGCGTCACCGGCTATCAGGGCGATCAGGGCATCCAGTTCCAGGGCATTCAGACGAGCGCCAAGCAGATCCGGGTCGACGGCAGGGTCGGCTTCAACGCCGCGCACCCGATGCTGGACGACTTTCGCTATCTGGCGAGCGTCGCCGACGTCATGCCCAAGATGACGATTCCCAGCCCCAGCGTGCTGCACTTCCGGGGCGGGCGAAAGAAGATCGACAGCGGCGTTTATCCGAGCCTCGACGCGTTTTTCGCCGATACCGCCGACGCCTACCGCGACGCCGTGCGGGCGTTCTACGACGCCGGCTGTCGCTATCTTCAGCTGGATGACACTGTGTGGGCCTATCTCTGCTCCGAGAAAGAGCTGCAGGCGGCGCGGGACCGCGGTGACGATCCCGACCAGCTGCAGGCGATCTACGCCGAGATGCTCAATCATGCCCTGGCCGACAAGCCGGACGACCTTTACGTCTCGCTCCACGTCTGTCGCGGCAACTTCCGCTCGACCTGGATCAGCGAAGGTGGCTACGAGCCGGTCGCCGAAACGCTGTTCGGCAAGGTCAACGTGGATGCGTGGTTCCTCGAGTACGACAGCGACCGTGCCGGCAGCTTCGATCCGCTGCGCTTCATTCCCGAAGGTCATCAGCAGGCCGTGCTGGGGCTGATCACCACCAAGGTGGGCGAACTCGAGGATCCGCAGGCCGTCAGGGCGCGCCTCGATGAAGCCTCTCGGTTCGTCGACAAGCGCCAGCTCTGCCTGAGCCCGCAGTGCGGCTTCGCCTCCACCGAAGAGGGTAACGATCTCGCCGAGCAGGCGCAGTGGGACAAGATCCGGCTGACCCTGGAGATCGCCAACGCTTACTGGAACAAGGGCTGAGACACTGGAACAAGGGCTGAGACACTGGAGCCGGTCTCGGGGAGTACGCCACGAGCAGGTGCCGCATCTCCCCGAGTTCGATCGGCCGATCCCCTTTAGACAAGCTTTTCAGCCGAGCCCTATCATCAGAGCTGATCGGTCAGCAGGGGCTCGCTGTCACTGAGACTCGCCATCCTCGTTGCGCATCAGCGACCCCAGCAGCCGACTGAGGAAGCCCTTGCGTTCGGGATCGGGCTCCTGCTCGATCAGCGCTCGGGGATCGATACTGCTGCGGTCGACATGCACGAACGCCGCTTGAAACGGCGGCAGCGTCAGCCGGCTGTCACTCAGATGCGGCGTGAAGCCCGCCTGGAAGACGATCTCGCCGGCACCGGCCGGCAGGCTGGTGGATCGCGACTCGCTGGTCAGGTTGAAGACCGCCAGAATCGCCTGGTCGTGTGACACTCGCAGCCAGCCCAGCAGGTCGTCATCGAAGTCGCTCAGGATCAGCGTCCCGTCGACCATCGCCGACTGCGATTTGCGCCAGCGCAGAAACTCCCGCGTTACCCGCAGCGTACTGTCGGCATTGGCGAGCTGCCTCTCGACCGAGAGCTGACGATGATGGCCGTCCACCGGTAGCCAAGGTTCGACAGAGGTGAAGCCGCCCAGCTCACCGCTCGTCCACGGCATCGGCGTGCGACAGCCGTCGCGCCCCTTGTACTCCGGCCATAGCGCCAGGCCGTAGGGATCGACCAGCCGCTCGTAGGGCACATCGGCTTCCGGCAATCCCAGTTCCTCGCCCTGATAGAGGCAGATGCTGCCGTAGAGCGAACAGAGCATGACCGTCGCGACCTTGGCCACCAGCGGGCCGTGCTGTTCCAGATTCTCGTGCTGGGTCCAGCGCGACACGACGCGCTGGACGTCATGGTTGGAAAGCGCCCAGCACGGCCAGGCATCGCCCGCGTAATACTGGAAGTGTTCGATGATATCGCGCAGTCGCTGGGCACTGAACTCGGCATCGAACAGGTCGAAGGTATAGGCCATGTGCAGGCGATCATCGCCGATGGTGTACTCGACCATGCGCTCCAGCGGGCGGTCGTCGGAGATCTCCCCCACGGTCATGGTGCCGGGATATTCGTCCATCAGCGCGCGCAGCTCGTTCAGGAATCCAATGTTTTCCGGCTGACTGATATCGAACTGGTGGCGCTGCATCGAATACGGGTTCGAGGCCGGAACGCTGGGCGTCTTGAACTCGCCGCTGCCGAGCGCCGGATTGTTCTGCAGTGCCTGGCTGTGGAAATAGAAATTCGAGGTGTCCAGACGAAAGCCGTCGACGCCCAGATCGAGCCAGAAGCGCGCGTTGTCGAGCTGCTCCTTGCGCACCGCCGGATTGTGAAAGTTGAGATCCGGCTGGCACGACAGGAAGTTGTGCAGATAGTACTGGCGCCGCCGGCTATCGAAGGTCCAGGCGCTGCCACTGAAGAACGACAGCCAGTTGTTGGGCGCCGTGCCATCCGGTTTGGGATCGGCCCAGACGTACCAGTCGGATTTCTGGTTGTCGCGTGAGCTGCGGCTCTGGATGAACCAGTGGTGCTGATCGGAAGTGTGACTGAGCACCAGGTCGATGATCACTTTCAGGCCCAGTCCGTGGGCGCGCTCGAGCAGCATCTGGAAGTCGTGGAAGGAGCCGAACATCGGATCGACGCCGCGATAGTCGGTCACGTCGTAGCCGAAATCCTTCATCGGCGACGGAAAGAACGGCGAAATCCAGATCGCATCGACGCCCAGCTCGGCCACGTAGTCCAGCTTGGCGGTGATGCCGGGGAGATCGCCGATGCCGTCACCCCGCGCATCCATGAAGCTTCGGGGATAGATCTGGTAGATGACGCTGCCACGCCACCACTGGGTCGGATCGGACATAGAATTTCCCATTGGTGTCTTTTGATTCACGGCTTCGCAAGATAGCCAACGACGACAGCGCCCGGCGTTCGACCGGGCGTTGTCTTGCTTTCCAGGCACGAGGCTTCTAGCACGCACGCCGCGCCTTTAGCCGCCCTGGCGCGCCGACCTGCCAGTTGAGCGGCGTCGCGCAGGCGTTATTCGTCGGCCAGCGCCGGCAGAAGCACCTTCACTTTACGCGTCAAGGTGTTGCGTCCCCAACCCAGCAGTTCGGCCGCCTCGCCCTTGCGCCCGCCGGTGTGCTTCAGGGCGGTCTCGATCAGGATGCGCTCGAAATCCGGCACCGCTTCCTCTAGCAGGTGCGTATGACCCGAGGCCAGGGCTCGGTCCGCCCATTCCCGGAACGCGTTGCGCCAGTCCCCGCTCGGCGCTTCGTTGCCTTCGATGTCACGCAGCTCCGGCGGCAGATCGTCGACCAGCACTTCCCGGCCGGAGGCCATCACCGTCAGCCAGCGGCAGGTGTTTTCCAGCTGACGCACGTTGCCGGGCCAGGGCAGGCGCGTCAAATGCGTCTCGGCGTCCTTGGTCAGAACCTTGGGTTCCGCCGAGAGTTCCTTGGCGGCCTCGGCGAGAAAGTGCTGGGCCAGACGCGGAATATCCTCGCGGCGCTCCGACAGCCGTGGCAGATGCACGCGAATCACGTTGAGCCGGTGGAACAGATCCTCGCGGAAGCGCCCCTCCGTCACCAGCTTTTCCAGGTACTGGTGCGTCGCGGCGATGATCCGCACATCGACCTTGACCGGCATGTGACCACCCACCCGGTAGAACTCGCCGTCCGCCAGCACGCGCAGCAGCCGCGTCTGGGTATCGGCCGGCATATCGCCGATTTCATCCAGGAACAGCGTACCGCCATCGGCCTGTTCGAAGCGGCCGCGGCGCTGGGCGGCGGCACCGGTGAAGGCGCCCTTTTCATGGCCGAACAGTTCCGACTCCATCAGATCCTTGGGAATCGCCGCCATGTTGAGCGCGATGAACGGATGGCCGCTGCGCGGGCTGTGCTGGTGCAGCGCCTGGGCGACCCGCTCCTTGCCGGTTCCCGACTCGCCGTTGATCAGCACGGTGATGTGCGACTGCGACAGCCGGCCGATGGCCCGAAAGACCTCCTGCATCGCCGGCGCTTCGCCGATGATCTCGGCGGAAAGCCCCTCCGGCATCGCCGCTGGCGAGCGCCGTTCGCGGGCATGCGCCACGCCACGCCGGACCAGCGCCAGCGCATCGTCGACATCGAACGGCTTGGGCAGATACTCGAACGCCCCGCCCTGATAAGAGGCCACGGCACTGTCCAGATCCGAATGCGCGGTCATCACGATCACCGGCAGGTCGGGATGCATCTCGCGGACCTTGGCCATCAGATCGAGCCCGTCGAGCCCCGGCATGCGAATGTCGGTCAGCAGCACGTCCGGCGGATGTCGCTCGATCGACTCGAGCGCGGCATCGGCCCGTTCGAACGACTGCACCTCGAGATCCGGCTGCGCCAGCGCTCTTTCCAGAACCCAGCGGATCGCACGATCATCGTCGACGATCGCGATACGGGCGACTTCAGTCATGGCAGTTCTCCAGCAGAACGGTGAATCGCGCTCTCGGCGACTTCGTCAATCGCTCGTCCACGGACGAGGACGAATGGAATCAGACTCACGACGGCGCCTCGAAAGGAATCAACAGGCGAAACTCCGTCACTCCCGGATGGGATTCACACTCGATCAGGCCCTGATGCTGATGCAGGATCGACTGCGCGATCGACAGCCCCAGCCCGCTACCCTCGGCGCGCCCGGAAACCATCGGGAAAAACAGCGTCTCGCGGATGTGCTCCGGAATGCCGGGGCCGTTGTCGATGATCGCCACTTCACACACCAGTCGGTGGCGCTCGGCGCCCAGCGTGAACTGGCGGCGAACCCGGGTGCGCAGCAGCAGACGCGGCTCGAGCGTGTCGAACTCCTCCATCGCCTGAACGGCATTGCGCGCGATATTGAGCACCGCCTGGATCAACTGGGGCTCGTCGCCGATCAGGTCCGGCACACTGGGGTCGTAGTCGCGCTCGAAGCTCAGCTGATGGTGCTCCGCCTCGAGCAGCGCACGCACGCGCTCCAGTACCTTGTGCACGTTGAGCGGCTCGTGGTGAACCAGGGTGTTGGGGCCCAGCATGCGATCGACCAGATCGCGCAGCCGGTCAGCCTCTTCGACGATGATCCGGGTGAATTCGGTGAGCTGCGGGTCGGGCAGATCCCGCTCCAGCAGCTGCGCCGCACCGCGGATACCGCCCAGCGGATTCTTGACCTCGTGAGCGAGACCACGCATCAGCACCTTGACCGTTTCCTGGCGCGCCATCAGCGCCTCCTCCCGCGAGATCCGCAACAGCCGGTCGCGGGGCTCGATCTCGAGCAGCAGTTCGCGGCTGGTGATCGGCGTCGCGGTGAAGTCCACCGTGATCACGTCCCCCGCGGCCAGTATCAGCGTGGCTTCGCGCTGAGTGTAGGGGTGAAACTCCTGCATGGCCTTGAGCAGGACCTGGCGAACGCTGCCATCCTCGCCGTTGAGGCACTCCAGCCACTGGCCCATCACCCGCGGCCGGCTGGCGGCCAGCAGCGCCTCGGCGGAGGGGTTGAGCCAGCGCACCTGAAGGCTGTTGTCGAGGAGTACGACGGCAGTCGTCAGATGCTCCAGCAAACGTTGATACATGCGTCGTTCCATCGTGGTGATCCGGTATGTGCTTATACAGTGCAAGAACCGCGCCACTCCCCGATTTCGCGCTGCTACGCGGAAGGCTCATTTGATGCAGGCGCGTCCCCCACCCGAAGCGATCCGCTCCGAACCGCCCTGGCGCTCATTCACCAAAATGGTGCAATCACCCAGATCCATGCCTGCCGATGGGGATCGATTTCACGGCTGCCATCATTGTTGGCGATTGGGATTGTTCGGGTTGGCCGGCAGATTTACGCTGGCCCGTTGCACGTAGAGCGTTACCGCCGGCGTCGCCAGACGTACCCGCCCTTGCGCGTCGACCAGCTCGGCCTGCAACCGATGCTCGCCACGCTCGAGCTGACTCAGCGCGAAGACATTGGTGTGCATGGGTGACTGGCGCACTTCGCCATCGACCCGGAGCTGGACCCGATCACCACGTTGCAGCGCCGGCTCGATCGCCAGCTGCACCTGGACGTTGCCGGCCTGGCCGGTAGGCAGCGTCTGCTCGTCATGCGGGCTGGAAATCGTGAAACGCTCATAGTCGACCGCCGAGGCGGATGCCGGCGTCGGCTGGTCTGAGCGCGTGCGGATGTCGGGCGTGTCAGGGTCGACCACCGTAATCGGCTTGAGATCGACGCGATGCCCGGCCCGGGGCTCGTCGCTGTAGACCACGTTACCGTCAGCGTCGACATGACGGTACACCGACGCCGCCTGGGCCGACGAGATAATCATCGGCAAGACAGGCATCGGCGAGATAATCACCGACGAGACAATGCCAGCCGCCAGGCCAACCCAGGTCCTCAAACCCAACATTCGTACCGACATCGCCACCCCTCCGTTATCGTCCGATATCTCCTATCGGCCAGGCACAACATCGGCTGAAAGCGCACGAACGTGACGTGCCACGAAAAAAGCCCCACCAGAGTGGGGCTTCCGTCAGGTCCGCGGGGCTAGACGCTCAAGCCCGTTTAGACACTGTAATAGAGATCGAACTCGACCGGATGCGTCGCCAGACGCAGGCGCTCGACGTCTTCGCTCTTCAGCGCGATGTAGGCGTCGATCATCTCGTCGGTGAACACGCCGCCTTCGGTCAGGAAGGCGCGATCGGAGTCGAGTGCTTCCAGCGCCTGATCGAGGCTGGTCGCCACGGTCGGCACCTTCTTGCCTTCTTCCGGCGGCAGGTCATACAGATTCTTGTCCATGGCATCGCCAGGATGAATCTTGTTCTTGATGCCGTCGATCCCGGCCATCAGCATCGCCGAGAAGGCCAGATACGGGTTGGCCGTCGGGTCGGGGAAACGCGTCTCGACACGCTTGCCTTTCGGGTTGGAGGTATACGGAATCCGAATGGACGCGGAACGGTTACGCGCGCTGTAGGCGAGCATGACCGGCGCTTCGAAACCCGGCACCAGACGCTTGTAGGAGTTGGTCGAGGCGTTGGTGAAGGCGTTCAGGGCACGCGCATGCTTGATGATGCCGCCGATGTAATAAAGCGCCATCTCGGACAGACCCGCGTACTCGTCACCTGCGAACTGGTTGGTGCCGTCTTTCCAGAAAGACTGGTGAACGTGCATACCGGAACCGTTGTCACCCACCAGCGGCTTGGGCATGAACGTCGCCGTCTTGCCGTAAGCGTGCGCCACGTTGTGGATGACGTACTTCATTTCCTGAACTTCGTCGGCCTTCTTCACCAGCGTGTTGAACTTGACGCCGATCTCGTTCTGACCGGCGTTGGCCACTTCGTGGTGATGCACTTCGACTTCCTGACCGATCGCCTGCAGCGTGTTGCACATGGCGCTACGGATATCGTGGAAGCTGTCGACCGGCGGAACCGGGAAGTAGCCGCCCTTGACGCGCGGACGGTGCGCCAGGTTGCCGCCTTCGACCTGACGGTCGGTGGACCAGGCACCTTCTTCGGACGAGATCTTGTACATGGAGCCCTCGATATCGGACTTCCAGTGCACTTCGTCGAAAATGAAGAATTCCGGCTCCGGGCCGAAGAATGCGGTGTCACCCAGGCCGGTGCTGTTCAGATAGGCTTCGGCGCGCTTGGCGATGGAGCGCGGATCGCGCTCGTAGCCCTGCATGGTGGCCGGCTCGATGATGTCGCAACGCAGCACCAGGGTGGAGTCTTCGGTGAACGGGTCGAGAAACGCGGTACCGTCTTCCGGACGCAGAATCATGTCGGACTCGTTGATGCCTTTCCAGCCTTCGATGGAAGAGCCGTCGAACATCTGGCCGTCTTCGAAGAAATCCGAATCGATGGCAGTGGCAGGGATCGTGACGTGCTGCTCCTTGCCCTTGGTATCGGTAAAGCGCAAATCCACCCACTTGACGTCGTGTTCTTCGATAAGGGCGAGGGTTTTCTCAGACATGTTGTCCTCCACTGTGAGCCATGGCTCGATTCGTTGGCGAATGACCAACACCGTTGTTTGGCGTACGTATGTGTGGCGTGCGTATTTTGTAGCATGAAGTCGGCACTCTTGCCCACGCGCACACCGTTTTTACATTGTCATGCAGAGAATGTGCCAAAATGAAGCAAAGCGGTGAAACGAAGCCGTAAGCAGATGATAAAAAAGACGATTCCCTGTAGATCGAAGGCTCCATACGAGACTCACGGCCTTTCTATTAGCTTTCAGCCCAGATCTATTGATCGCCTTATGCACCAGTTTGGCGCACCTATAGAGTCAAATGCACCACGATGTTTCGTACGGCTTCGCCCCGAAACTTTGCCCAAACGCGATCGGCAACGGATACTGTAGAGAGTGTAGAAAGGCGCCGGAAGCGATGGCGATCAACGACTTCAGTAACGGAATTTCCCATGCCCAGGCTGGATCGTACACAGGACGTCGTACAACGCCTAAGGGGCCACTGGCGCCTCAATCTGAGTGAACCATTATGGGGCCGCAGCGCCATTCTCGCCCTGCGCCGGGTGATGGCTGACGAAGCCGAGGCCCGCCTGCCACATCGATCCGACTGGTGCCTGGGCCCGGACAGCTTCCGGCAACTGCTGGAAAGTCTCACTGAAAGCGCCCAGATTGTCAGTCTGGAAAGCGCGCTGCACTTGCACCACGATCAACTGCCCCGGATTGCGCTGACATTCGACGGCGGCTGGCGCGACACGCTCAAACAGGTTTCGCCGACGCTGGAGCGGCTGGCGCTTCCCGCCAACGTGTTTCTCCCCTGCCCGGTCACCCAGCAGGCCTGGAGCAGCTGGCACGAAGTCATCGGCGAAGCGCTGTGGCGCAAAGATACCGCCGCTAGCGCGCACCGGCTGCTCGCCGACGCGGGCCTGCCGATGCCGCCGCTGGCCAACGGCCACCGCGACGAGCGTTACAGCCAGGCGATCAAGATCTACATCGAGGAACTCGAACGGTCGCACGAAGGGGCCGCACTGGGCATGATCGCCGAATCACTGGGTAGCGAACCGGCATTTACCGATCAGGCACTCGATGCGTTCAGCATCCGCCGTCTCGAACAGGGCGGACTCTTTCGTTTCGGCAACCTGATGCCGGTGCGCTCCACGCCTGGCAGTCTTCAGACGCTCCATCGACTGCGCGACAGTCAGCATCAGTTGGCGGTACTCTGCCGCCAACCGCTGAACGTGGTGGCCTGCAACCATGAGTTTGCGGACGAGGCGCTGACCAGGCTGGCCGTCAACGCCGGCTTCGAGCGCGTCCTGACCCGCCGTGCCGGCTGGCTGGAGCCGCCGAACGATACCGTTCTGTTGCCGCGTTTTCTGATCACGCAACCGGTCGCCAACAGCCCGGGCCGGCTGTTCGACTGGTTGCTGGGCAAGCTGCCGAGCTAGCTCTCGCCGAGCAGGCCTTCTATCTCGAGCCCCGGCCAGCGACGACCCCACCCCTTGGCAACGACCCGACGACGAAATACCTCGCGATCCCCATGGCGCGGATTGTGGGTAACGCGTCCGGCCAGCAGCGACGCCAAACCCAATGGCGCGATCAGGTGAAGACCGTCATCGTCATCCAACGTCACCCCCACCGCGGTTTCACACTCGACCCACACGCTCAGCGCTTCCTCTATAGAGGTGTAGGCAAGATGACCGTGTCGGCGATGCATACGGGCCTGATTCTTGACCGACCAGGGCAAACCGGTGGCGTCGATGAGGCTCGTTTCATGCTGGCGATCGATCAGCGCGCTGGTGCTGGCGGGCGCGAAGTAGACCAGATCGATATCGTTGAGCGGTGTCGACGGCACATGGCCGTGCAGCCGATCCCAGACCAGATTGCGCACGAACCCGGCGGCCAGCCACCAGTCGGGCAAGCCCAGCGAACGCGCCTGGCGCAGCGCGTTCATGCGCCAGGCATCGGCGCGAATCCACTCGCACACTCTCTCGGCATCACCCATGAGCATCCTCGAACCGCCGTGGCCGCCCTTGTCGATAGAAATACCGCCCCCCAGGCGATAGACGTACCCCAATCCCTGGTCGATAGACTTAACGTAATACCTGGTCGACAGACGCACCGCCGTATTGATCGATAGACATCGCCCTACCTATCGCTCTGGCTGGCGCCACGCGCGGAAATCGCCCAGAAAGATCCTGCGATCCATCGACACAATATCCCGATAGACTAAAGTAGCCAGTGTCGCGCGCTTGGCTGTACAATGCGCGCCCGACCCTCCTACTCAGTGCCCAGGGGACTCGTCGATCCAGCGCTAGAGCGCGGATCATCGACTTAGACATGGGCGCACACATTTTACGATGGAAACCGCCCCATGAGTGACAACGCCTCTAACGCTCGTATCGAGAGCATTAGGAACATTGCCATTATCGCCCACGTCGACCATGGCAAGACGACACTGGTCGATAAGCTCCTGAGCCAGTCCGGCACGCTGGATCGCAAGGCCGAAGGCCAAGACCGGATCATGGACTCCAATGATCAGGAGAAGGAGCGCGGCATCACGATTCTGGCCAAGAATACCGCGATCCGCTGGGACGACGGTAAAGGCCACAACTACCACATCAATATCGTTGATACGCCGGGACACGCCGACTTCGGTGGTGAAGTCGAACGCGTCATGTCCATGGTCGATTCCGTATTGCTGCTGGTCGATGCCGTCGACGGCCCGATGCCGCAGACGCGCTTCGTGACCCAGAAGGCCTTCGCCCAGGGTCTCAAGCCGATCGTCGTGGTCAACAAGGTCGACCGTCCCGGCGCGCGCCCGGACTGGGTCGTCGATCAGATCTTCGATCTGTTCGACAACCTGGGCGCCACCGACGAGCAGCTCGACTTTCCGATCATCTACTGCTCCGCGCTCAACGGCATCGCCGGCATGGAACCGGACGCGATGGCCGACGATATGACGCCGATGTTCCAGTCGATCGTCGACATCGTCGAACCGCCCAAGGTCGAACTCGACGGCCCGTTCCAGATGCAGATCTCGGCGCTGGACTACAACAGCTACGTTGGCGTCATCGGTCTCGGCCGCATCAAGCGCGGCAGCGTCAAGCCCAGCCAGCAGATCAGCATCATCACCAAGGAAGGCGCGACCCGTAAGGGCAAGATCGGCCAGGTGATGACGCACATGGGTCTGGAACGCGTGCAGACCGACGAAGCCACCGCCGGCGACATCGTCTGCATCACCGGTATCGACAACCTGGCGATCTCCGACACGCTGTGCGACGTCAACACCGTCGAAGCGCTGCCGCCGCTCTCCGT
Source organism: Salinicola halophyticus (assembly GCF_003206695.1). Lineage (GTDB taxonomy): Bacteria > Pseudomonadota > Gammaproteobacteria > Pseudomonadales > Halomonadaceae > Salinicola > Salinicola halophyticus. The sequence goes on from NZ_PZJN01000007.1 coordinate 105,094, forward strand.
CGACGAGCCGACCGTCTCGATGACCTTCCAGGTCAACGATTCGCCGTTCGCCGGCAAGGAAGGCAAGTACGTCACCAGCCGCAACATCAAGGATCGTCTCGACCAGGAGCTGATCCACAACGTGGCGCTGCGTGTCGAGCAGGCTGAGACCCCGGAGAAATTCAAGGTCTCCGGCCGTGGCGAGCTGCACCTCTCGGTGCTGATCGAAACCATGCGTCGTGAAGGCTTCGAGCTGGCCGTGGGCCGCCCCGAGGTCATCATCCGCGAGATCGACGGCGTCAAGCAGGAGCCGTACGAAGAAGTCATCATCGACTGTGAAGAGCAGCATCAGGGCTCGGTGATGGAAGAACTCGGCTACCGCAAGGGCGAGATGACCAACATGAACCCGGATGGCAAGGGTCGTGTGCGTCTGGACTTCATCATCCCAGCGCGGGGTCTGATCGGCTTCCGTGGTCAGTTCCTGACCCTGACCTCGGGCACCGGCATCCTGACCAGCCGCTTCGATCATTACGGCCCGCTGAAGCCGGACGCCTCGATCGAGCGTCGTAACGGCGTACTGGTCTCCATGGTCGGCGGCAAGGCCCTGGCCTATGCGCTTTACGCCCTGCAGGAGCGCGGCAAGCTGATCATCGATCACGCCACGGAAGTCTACGAAGGCATGCTGATCGGCATCAACAACCGTGCCAACGACATGGTGGTCAACCCGACCAAGGGCAAGAAGCTCGACAACATGCGCTCGACGGGTAACGATGAAAACATCGTGCTGACGCCGCCGATCAAGTTCACGCTCGAACAGGCGATCGAGTTCCTCGATTCCGATGAGCTGGTGGAAGTGACGCCGAGCCATATTCGTCTGCGCAAGAAGCACCTGACCGAGAACGAGCGCAAGCGAGCCGGCAAGAAAGGCTGATCACGCGCCGATTCGAACGCGTGACGTGACATCGATACACCCGCCCTTCGGCGGGTGTATTCGTTTGTGGCGTTCGAGCGTTGAACAAGAAAGACTATTCAAGATGAGCGACCGCTGTACAATCGGCAACATCATCAACAAGCGACTGCCAGGAGCGCCGCCTTAACGGCGGGCTTGCTCGAACAATAGTAAAAACGTGCCAAGGGAAACCCGATGACGCCGATCATCGATGTCCGCAATATCCGCAAGTCGTTCGGGGGCCTGACGGTCATCGACGACTGCTCGATCCAGGTCGCCAAGGGCTCGGTCACCGGGATGATCGGCCCCAACGGGGCCGGCAAGTCCACCCTGTTCAACATCATCGCCGGCAGCCTCATGCCCGACAGTGGCGAGGTGCTGCTCGACGGCCAAGCGATCACCCACCTCTCCGCCAACGAGCGCTTCCATAAAGGGCTGTTGCGCACGTTTCAGATTGCTCACGAGTTCAGCCAACTGACCTCGCTCGAGAATCTGATGATGGTGCCGCCGAGCCAGGAAGGCGAGACGCTGTTCAGCACCTGGTTGAAACCCGGCGAGGTGCGACGTCAGGAAGCCGAAGTTCGCCGCCGTGCGCTCGAGGTGCTCGACTTCGTCGGGCTCTCGCACGTGCGCAACGAACTGGCCGGCAATCTCTCCGGGGGCCAGAAGAAGCTCCTCGAGCTGGGCCGTACCATGATGACCGATGCCCGCGTCGTGCTGCTCGACGAGATCGCCGCCGGGGTCAATCGCACCCTGCTCGGCGACCTGATGGGCAATATCGAACGCCTCAATCGCGAGCTCGGCTACACCTTCCTGGTCATCGAACACGACATGGACATGATCGCGCGGCTGTGCGACCCGGTCATCGTGCTGGCCCAGGGTCAGGTGATGATGGAAGGGTCGATCACCGAGATCCAGAACAATCCGGAAGTGATCGAAGCGTACTTTGGCGCCGAGCCTGCCTAGATTTCAGAACCGACCTGGAGCCCGGAACCGGCTCGAGGCTCGAAAACAACAGCCAGTACTCGCGACGCAATAACAAACGAGCACACAATGCCACTACTCGAAGCAATCGACGTTCATGGCGGCTACGGCGGCATGAACATCTTGAACGGCGTCGACATGACGATCGAAGCCGATGAGATCGGCGTCATCGTCGGGCCCAACGGCGCCGGCAAATCGACCATGCTCAAGGCCATATTCGGCCTGCTGACGATTACCCAGGGCGAGATCCGGCTGCGCGGCGAAGCGATTACCAACCTTTCCCCCCACAAGCTGGTGGAAATGGGCATGGGCTTCGTCCCCCAGGAGAAGAACATCTTCCCCAGTCTCTCCGTCGAGGAGAACCTGGAGATGGGCGCGTTTCTCAAGCCCGCCACCGCCTCGCGGCTCAAGGCCCAGATCTACGAATTCTTCCCGCCGCTGCTGGAAAAACGCCGCCAGCCGGCCGGCGAGCTCTCCGGCGGCCAACGCCAGATGGTGGCCATGGGCCGGGCGCTGATGAACGAACCCAGCGTGCTGCTGCTCGACGAGCCGACCGCCGGGCTCTCGCCGCTCTACATGAACGAAATCTTCGAGCGGGTGAAGACCATCAATGCCGCCGGTGTCGGCGTGCTGATGGTCGAGCAGAACGCCAAGCAGGCGCTGCGTATCGCGCACAAGGGCTTCGTGCTCGCGGCCGGACAGAACCGTTTTACCGATACCGGCGCGGCGCTGCTCGACGATCCGCAGGTGGCCAAGAGCTTCCTCGGTGGCTGACGCCGCCTTGTCGCCCGGTATCCCCGGCCGCGAGACCCCGCTTTCAAGAGAGACCCTGTCGTGAATGAGCTGATCTATTTCTTCAACTACGTGGTGATCGCCGGCAGCGTCACCGGCTGCATCTACGCTATCGGCGCGGTCGGCGTGACGCTGATCTACAGCATCCTGCGCTTCGCGCACTTCGCCCATGCCGACATGATGACGCTCGGTACCTTGGCCGTGCTGCTGCTGACGCTGGCCTTTCCCCATGCCGGCGACCCGCTCGGCCTGCCCACGGCCATCGTCATGCTGCCGGTGGGGATGGCGATCACCTCACTGATCGCCGTGGGGATCGATCGCGCCTTCTATCAGCCGCTGCGCAATCACGGCGTCAAACCGATCGTGATGGTGATCGCGTCGCTCGGTGTCACCCTGATGCTGCAGGGTCTGATCCGACTGTTCGCCGGTACCGGCTCCCAGAATCTCTACGTCGACGCGCGCAAGGAGATCTTCCGCATCGACGTGCCCGGCGTGACCCGACCGATCATCCTCACTGAACCGCAGATCATTCTGTTCATCGTGACCGTGATCGCCGTGGTCGGGCTCCACCTGTTTCTGACGCGGGCCCGATTGGGCAAGGCGATGCGGGCGATGTCCGACAACCCCGATCTCGCCCGGGCCTCCGGCATCAACACCAAACTGATCATCACGCTGACCTGGGTCATCGCCGGGTCGCTTGCCACCCTGGCGGGGACGCTGCTGTCGCTGGATGTCGCCTTCAAGCCGGATCTCAGCTTCTTCCTGCTGCTGCCGATCTTCGCCGCTGCCATCGTCGGCGGCGTCGGCCACCCGTATGGCGCCATCGCCGGCGGCTTCCTGGTCGGCTTCGCCGAAACGCTGGCGGTGTTCAACTGGTCGGTGCTGCTCAGGCCGCTGCGCGATAGCCTGCCGACGTGGCTGGAACTCCCCAACAACCTCGCGCTGGTGGGTACCGAATACAAAATCGTCGTGCCCTTCTTCATTCTGATCGCGGTACTGATCTGGCGTCCGACCGGCATCTTCAAAGGGAAGGTGATCTGATGAATTCGACTTCCAATACGCCCAGCTCAGGGCAAACCGCGCCCCGCCGCGCGATGCCGAAGCGCGAACTCGTGCTGTTCGGCGGGCTCGCCATCGTCGTGCTCGCCGTGTTCGCGACCATGGGCCCGGCCTATTCCACGCGCATGCTGGTGGAAGCCTCCTGCTATGCGATTCTCGCCCTCGGCCTGACCATCCAGTGGGGCTACGCCGGCCAGTTCAATGCCGGCATCATGGGTTTCGTGGCGCTGGGTGGTTTCTCGGCAACGTTCTTCAGCATCCCCGTCAATCACGAATTCTGGGCGAGCGATCTGCCCGGCCGTCTGGGCTGGGTGCTGCTGGCGATGGTCGTGGTGACCGCGCTGGTCTTCGGCATCAGCCGGCTCGATCGCATCGGCGTTCCCAAACTACTGCGCACGACGCTGGCCATCGTTGCCGGGCTCGTCGGCTACCTGGTCGTGATCAGCTGGCTGCGCAGCGTGACCGGCGATATCGAATCCCAGGTGGAGTTCATCGGCGGCCTGGGCTTGCCGGTGTGGCTGGGCTGGATCGTCGGCGGTGTGCTGGCCGGCGGTGTCGGCTACTTCATCGGCCATATCTGCCTCGGCCTTCGCAGCGACTATCTGGTCATCGCGACCCTGGGCATCGCCGAGATCATCAAGGCGTTTCTCAAGAACTCAGACTGGCTCACTCGCGGCACCGCAACGATTTCGCCGCTGCCCTGGCCGGTGGCGGAACCCGGTGACGTCGGCTTTCTGACGGCGAGAGCGCTCTATCTCTCGGTGACCGTGGTGATGATCGCGGTGATCTTCTTCCTGCTCCATCGCGCCTATCACGCCCCCTGGGGCCGCATGATCCGCGCCATCCGCGACAACGAAGTCTCCGCCGCGGCCATGGGCAAGTCGATCAATCGCCGCCGTCAGGAGATCTTCGTCTTCGGCTGTATTTTGATGGGCATCGGCGGCGCGGCGCTGACCAGTTTCAACGGCCTGTTCGATCCGCAGGGCTTCCTGCCGCTCAATCACACCTTCCTGGTGCTGGTGATGGTGATTCTCGGTGGCCCAGGCAACAATCTGGGCACACTGTTCGGCGCCGTGCTGGTCTACGTGATCTGGATCATGTCGGGGCCGATGGCGCTGGCCGTGATGCACGCCTTCGTCGCACTGGGCTCGCACTGGTTCGACTGGCAGCCGGGCAATCTCGACAGTCGCGCATTGCAGGCGAGAGTGTTCGTGATCGGCCTGCTGATTCTGCTGGTGCTGCGCTTCGCCCCGCGCGGGTTGATACCGGAGAAGGTCGCGCATCACGATTGAGCGATTTTACGAAGCCCGAAACGCAAAACCCCGAGCCTGAGCTCGGGGTTTTGCTATCTGAACAGTGACGCCGATCAGTCGTCGGCGGCTCGCTATTTATTCACCAATCGCCCCCTTGGTGACGAACTTGCCATCCTCGACCGCCATTTCGACCACGATGCCCGGCACGTCGCCGTTGTCGTCGAACTCCTGGTTGCCGGAAGCGCCCTGATAGTTGATCTCCTTACCCTCTTTGAGCAACTTCTTGGCTTTCTCCCATTCACCCGGCAGGATCGTCTCGCCCGGCTCGGTGGCGACATCGCGAAGTGCCTTGGACAAGCCCTCGCGGTCCGCGCTGCCGTTCTTCTCGATGGCGAGTGCCAGCAGGAAGGCGGCATCGTAGGACTGCGCCGCGAACACCGCGCTCGGATCGATATCGGCCTTCTTCGCCAGATCGTCGAAGACATCGCCGCCCGGCGCATCCGGGGAGCCCGGACGTGTCGCGATCATGCCTTCGAGTACGTCGGCGCCGACCGCTTCGACCAGCGAGTTGCCGACCATGCCGTCGCCGCCGGCATACTGAGTGAACGCGCCGCTTTCGTAGGCCTGACGCAGGATCGTCTGGCCCGAGGTATCGGCGTAGGCGAGCACGACCAGCGTCTGCGAACCGCCGGAAGAGAGCTTGCCGATCTCCGAACGATAGTCTGCCCGATTGTCCTCATGCGCCAGATTGGCGGAGACCGAGCCACCTTCGGCTTCGAAGGTCTTGGTGAAGGCGTCGTCGAGGCCCTGACCGTAGTCATTGTTGACGTAGGTCACGGCGACATCCTCGATGCCCTTGGACAGCAGCAGTTTGGCCAGCTGCTCACCCTGGAAGGCATCGGAAGGCACGGTCCGGAAGACCAGATCGTTGTCGTCGAGATCCGTCACTGCCGGAGCGGTAGATGCCGGCGAGACCATCACCACGCCGCCGGGGATCGCGGCATTGTTGGCCGCCGCAATGGTGGCACCGGTACATAGCGCGCCGACGATCGCGGTCACTTTCTCACTGTTCACCAGGCGATCGGCAGCGTTGGAGGCAGCCGAGGCGTCCGAACAGGTCGTATCGCCTGACGGCATCACCATGTCTTCACCATCTAGCAGGCCGCCCTGCTCGTTGACCTCCTGCACGGCGAGCTTGGCGCCATCGAAGATCGGCGGCGTCAGGCTTTCGATACCGCCGGTGAAGCCCCCGAGAAATCCCACTTTGACATCCGCCTGGGCGACGCCGGCGCAGGCCGTGGTTGCCGCGATGGCGAGTGCGAGTACTGTCTTCTTCATCGTTGTTGTCGCTCTTTGTAGGGTCGTGAAAGACTTTTATGGGGTCGTGAAAGACGATGTTTACTCTGCTGGCACGGCGCCCAAAAGACAAGCATTCGTAACGGTTCGTGTCTCCACCTTTCGGCGTGCCTGACCGACCCCATGATAGCGCATGACGGGTGACGAACAGCGCCACTCTCGAGGCGACGGCAGACCGGACGATTAACGGCTACGCTGAACAGCACGCTTACCAATGTTAAGGAAACCGCTATGCACAAGCATGTTGAATGGGACACCCCGGGTGGCGCCAGCGTCGACGCTCACTACGCCAAGGATGAGCAGCATCGGGCAACGCCGCAGCCGGGAACGATGCTGACCGCTCGCTACCACGGCTCCACCGTGCGGGTGAAGGTAGAAGCCTACAAGGACGGCGTGAGCATCGGTAAGGTCGCCGCGCTGGTCGGCGACGACGGTGATCGCCACGACACCCACGGCGAACTCAGTGTCGGCGACATGGTTAGGCTTCCCGATGACAAGCGGGCATTCCAGGCGTCGGCCGCAGACGACGACTGAGGCGCGCGGGCAGGCAAGCGTTGCGATGGCTTGCCATGCCGACGAGACCGTTCACTCAGACCATCAGGACCGTTCACTCGAATCATCGAGAACGTTCTTTCGAACTATCGATAACGTTCTTTCGAGCCATCGAGACCCGTCGCTCAACCCTGAGCAACATCATCACGGAGGATGAAAAATGCAGAAACAAGCCCGCGTCGAACCGGTTTTCGACAGCAGCGACCTGAAAGACACGATCACCGGTTGGGTGGTGATCGACGAAAGCCAGCCCGACAACGAGAACGTCGTCTCCGAGCATACGACTCAGGAAGAAGCCCTGCGCGCCGCCGAGCAGTTCGAACAGGCCGAGCATTAAAGCGGCCGACATCCCGGACCCGACGGCACCAGAGCCGACGACACCGGACCGAGCTACGCCGATGGATCCGACCCTTCACTCAGAGAGCTCGCGCAGGCCCATGTCCAAACCCTCTTCGAACCGGCCTTCTTCTCGGCTGCCCCCGCCTCGTCGCGACTGGGCGCTGTTTCTCGATTTCGACGGCACCCTGGTGTCGCTCGAAGCCCATCCCGACGATGTCCACGTATCGCCGCGTCTGAAAGCGCTGCTCGGCGAACTCGACAGGACCTTCGACGGTGCCGTGGCGGTGGTCAGCGGACGCCCGCTGGATCAGCTCGAGCGACTGCTTGCGCCGGTTTCCCTGCCGATGGCCGGCATCCACGGGCTGGAGTGGCGCGACGCCGACGGCACGCGTCATACGGCAATCGACCAGCCCGCCCAGCTGGCTTCCTGTCGGGATGCCCTGGCAGCCTTCGTCGAGGGTCACCCAGGCCTGCACTACGAGGACAAGGGCGTGTCGCTGACGCTGCATTACCGTGGCGCCCCGGAGCTCGATGAAGCGTGTCACGAGTTTTTCGAGGCTCAGCATCGGGCCCTCGGCGACACGTTCGAGCTGATTTCCGGCAAGTGCGTCCTCGAGTTGCGCCCCGGCGGCTATCATAAAGGAACCGCCGTTGCCCGCCTGCTCGATGAAACACCGGCCTTCCAGGCGCGCACGCCGGTTTTCATCGGCGACGATGTCACCGATGAAGACGCCTTTCGCGTCGTCAACGCTCGCGGCGGCCATGCCGTGCGAGTCGGTAGCCAGGGGGAGACCGCCGCGAGCTGCTATCTCGAATCAGTACAGGAGGTACTGACATGGCTGGAGAGTCTGGCAGCGCAAGGCGCTTGACCCCACCGCGCGACGCAGAACACGACCTCGTACCAAGCCTTGTCGGCCCTTTCCCGGGTCTGCTCTCCCACGACCTGGACACTACCAAACCCGCGCTGTGGCGCATTTTCCCGCAGACCTACTGCAGGGTCGAGTCGATCGACTCGGCGTTGCATCTCAGCCATGGCTGAGAGGAGCCCGCATGACCCGTCTCATCGTCATTTCCAATCGCGTATCCATCCCCGAACCCGGCAAATCCGAGGCCGGCGGCCTTGCCGTGGCGATCACCGGCGCCCTCAACGAGTATGGCGGGCTGTGGTTCGGCTGGGACGGCCAGGTCAGTGAATCGCCCGCCAGCGAGCCCAACACCGTCGAGCGTGGCAACATCACCTACGCCACCCTGTCGCTGTCCCAGGAGGACTACGACGACTATTACCTCGGCTTCTCCAACGAGGTCCTCTGGCCGGTCTTTCACTTCAACCTCGGCGCCATGGATTTCCGGCTGAGCTACGCCAAGGCGTACCGGCGGGTCAACAAGCGCTTTGCCGGTGCGCTGAGCACTCTGCTCGAAGGCGGTGAGCTGATCTGGGTGCACGATTACCACCTGCTGCCGCTGGCCAAGGAACTGCGCCAGAAGGGCATCAAGGATCCGATGGGGTTTTACCTGCACATCCCTTTCCCCAGCTACGATCTGCTGCGCGCGCTGCCCGGCTATCGCGAACTGCTCGACGACCTGCTGCACTACGACCTGATCGGCTTTCAGACCAGTAACGACCTGCACGCTTTCCGCCAGGCGGCGATCGAGACCTTCGGCGCCGAGGTCACCGGCGATACCATCGAATGCAACGGCCGGAAGGTGCGCACCGGGGTTTACCCGGTGGGCATCGACGTCGATGAGCTGGCCGATGAGGCCGAACGCTCCTGTGCCAACGAACAGGCGCTTCAGCTCCAGAAAGATCTCGGCGAACGCGACCTGATCATCGGTGCCGATCGCCTCGACTACTCCAAGGGCCTGATTCAGCGCTTCAACGCCTTCGAAGCGCTACTTACGGATTTCGAACATCGCCGCCAGAAGACGATGTTCATGCAGATCGCCAGCCCCTCGCGCAGCGCGATTCCCGAATACGACGAGCTGCGCCGCCAGCTCGAGGAGATGGCCGGGCACATCAACGGCACCTACGCCGATCTCGATTGGGTGCCGGTGCACTATCTCAACCAGACCTACCCCCGCGACGCGCTGATCGGCCTGTTCCGCTCCGCCCGGGTTGGCCTGGTGACCCCGCTGCGCGACGGCATGAACCTGGTGTGCAAGGAGTTCGTCGCCGCCCAGGACCCCGACGACCCCGGCGTACTCGTGCTCAGCGAACTGGCCGGCGCCGCCAAGGAGCTGAGCGGCGCGCTACTGGTCAACCCCTACGATGTGCACGCCATCGCCAGCGCCATCGAACAGGCGCTCAACATGTCGCAGCAGGAGCGTCGCGAACGCTACCAGCAGATGATCGGCATTCTCAGGCGCAACAGCCTGCTCGAATGGCGCCGACGCTTCATGGAGCATCTCAGTCAGCAAAAAATTGATGGTCAGTAGAAAATCGACGGCCAGTAGAAGTTCGACGTAAGCGAGAATTAAAAGGCTGCGCACATAAAAAGCCCCGGACCAGGGGATGGACCGGGGAAGTTGGAGGTACAGGGAACCTGGAAGTACCGGCTAGCAAGTACCAACTAGCAAGAAGCGACTAAGAAGAAGCAAAAAGTGGTCGTGCCGGCTCGAGTGTCATACGGCTCGAGTTTCAATTCCTGTCAGGGCGCCCGGCAATCGGGCGCCTGCCGTCGCAGCGGTTTCGATCAGTCGAGGCTGGCGAAAGTCACTTCGACGTTGCCGCGACCGGTATCGCCGCCGCTGTTCACATTCTGCAGCCCCTGAGCGGCGGCCACGCTGTGACCCTCACCAATCAGGTCGTTGCTTCCACCGATGAGGTGGGTCCCGTGGCGGGTGGTCTCTTCGACGGTGGCCAGCGCGCGACCCGCTTCAACGCTATAGCCGCTGTTGAAGGTGTTCACACGGTAGTCGGTCGGCAGCGCCCGATAGCTGGAAGTCGTCTGCGTATTCAGCGTTTCATGCTGCTGAGCAAAAGCGCGTTGTTCCATGACACTGTTGGCCTGAGCGGCGGCCGGTAGTGCAACGGCCAGTGCGATAGCGGCGAGAATGCGATTTTTCATGTTGAACCTCCAATCATCTTCGTTTCAGTGGTTGGCCCCTTGGCCTAACCGATGACGAGATTATGGCGGGCATCTTATTAGCTGGCTAATCAGTTGGCCCGAATTCGAGTATCACCGGGATTGATGGACGCCAGCTCGGTCCCGCCGCGGTCGGCACTCCAAGACGGTCATCTCGTTACTGCCGGGCGTTGTCATGTCTGGCACCGCGATCGAGGCATCCTCGTTAGTTTTTGCACATGGCGTGGCCTGCCCTTTCACCCATAAAAAAACCCGATCCAGAGGATGGATCGGGGAAGTTGGAGGTACGGGTTTATCAAAGGTGCTGGAATCCCAAAGCACTGGAAATCAGAAGCACGGCAAACCTGAAAGTACCTGAGCAGTTTCGTCCTGTTTCGAGCGCCCGCTGGCCGGACGCAACTTGATCAAGCCTTATCGATCAATCGAGGCTGGCGAAAGACATTTCGACATTGCCCTGCCCGGTATCGCCGCCGCCATTGACGTTCTGCAGCGACTGCGCGGCTGCATCGCTCTGGCCTTGGCCGACCAGCTCGCTATTGCCACCAGCGATAGCGGTTGCCCGCTGCGTGATCGCTGCGACATAGGCCAGGGAATGATCGGCCGCGGTGCTGTGGCCACCGCTGACGGTATTGATGCGATAGTCGGACGGCAGCAACTGATAGCTGGAAGTTGTCTGGGTATTCAGCGCTTCATGCTGCTGAGCGAAAGCGCGTTGCTCCATGACGCTGTTGGCCTGAGCGGCGGCAGGGAGTGCAACGGCCAGTGCGATAGCGGCGAGAATGCGAGTTTTCATAGTGAACCTCCAATCATCTTCGTTTCAGTGGTTGGCCCCTTGGCCTAACCGATGACGAGATTATGGAGCTCACCTTATTAGCTGGCTAATCAGTCAGTCTGAAACCAAATATCACCAAGATTGATGGATAGAGTCACCGGATTGCCAGGCGGCGGCGGTCTACCCCACGGCACTGATAACCGGCTACGATACTGGCTATCAGGACAATGCCAGCAGACGGCTATGGAAACAGGAGAAAGCAATGCTAACGACACGCAGCGCGGTGATTCTGGGAGGCCTGCTGGCAATCGGCATGATCTGGGGTGGCAGCTATATTGAGGATGCCGCCGAGACCTGGCGAGACGCCGGTCGCAGCGTCACGGTCAAGGGGCTCTCGGAACGCGAGGTGCCGGCGGACATGGCGCTCTGGCCGCTGCACTACACCGTCACCGGCAACGAGCTGGAAACGCTGCAGCGTGACCTGACCGCTCAGGAAACCCGCATTCGCGAATTCCTGACCCAGCGGGGTTTCGAGACCGGCAACATTACCGTGACCTCCCCCCAGGTCACCGATCGATTCGCCAATCTCTATGGCGCCGACCGGCCCGACGAGCGCTACCAAGCCGAAGCCACGGTGCTGCTGCGAACCCCGGCGGTCGATAACGTCAAGAAAGCGATGCCCCAGACCGGAGAACTGGTGCGTGCCGGCGTCGTGCTATCACCCAACTACGATTACCGCACCGAATTCCTGTTCACCGGCCTCAATGACCTCAAGCCGGAAATGGTCGCCGAAGCCACCAAGGATGCCCGCGGTGTCGCCCAGCAATTCGCCAGAGACTCAGGCAGCAGTGTCGGCGCGATTCGCAGCGCCAGCCAAGGCTACTTCTCGATCGAGGATCTCGATAGCTACACCCCCGACATCAAGCGGGTGCGTGTCGTGACGACGATCGATTACGCGCTGGAGGAGTGAGGTATTCCGAGCTTTTTAACGTCTTTCTCCCTACAGACCACTTCACTTTGTCGCTCCAACCCTAGGATGGCATCTGCACTACTTCTTAGCAGCGAGTGCAACGATGCGCGATTCTGGTAGCTGATCTCCGCGTCTGTGGGGACGGGTAGTCAACCTCTCTCGATCAAGTCTGTAACGATTGATCCCCGCGCCTGTGGCGACGATGTAATCGCAGGCATTTTTTATATAACCAAATAGATCCGTAAACTTCCACCGGCAGATTTCCGCCATTTCGTTGGCGCCATATCTACAAAAATTCAATTATCAGATGATTACGACTTAGCCAATCTTTTCTACCAGCCGATAATAAATTGAGCACTTGATTCCCGGAGATTCTGTCTAGAGGCCACACGTCAATGGCCGACGATGGATATTACAAAACTGCTTAGTACACATTTTGTTATGAATTAAAATTTTTTTACTGTTCCCTTCAGGTAGATCTGTTCATTTCACATCGTCATCGGTGCCGCTTCGATGGGCTTTGTCACTTTTCTCTCATGTCACTTTTCTCTCATGTCGCTTTTCTCTCATGTCGCTTGGCGCGGAGCGGCGTGTGTTGCTGGCGCTCATTCCCCTGGCGCTACTGTGGGTCATCGCCGGTTGGTCGGTTGGAGCGTTCGGTTGAGGCTCAGTTGAAGACCTACTCCAAGTCAGAGCCCGATACCTTACTGATGCTGGAATCCCTGTCGTTGGCGCAGGGCTACGATGTGTGTATAGCCCGGCGGCAAGGGGTCATGTTGCATCGCATCGACCTGCGTTGAACACGTCCGCAATACCACTTACCACCCATGCCAATCTGATCGCGCAATGATCGCTCTCAGGCATGCGGTTTACTTGCATATATCTAGGCAAATTATGGTGCGTTCTTGTTACCTAGTTTTTCCTGTATATCATTTAGGTCTTTCCAAAAGAGGATGTGCTCTGATGACCGCTACCGATGTCTTATTTCGCCCATTACGTATTGGCGCCATGGAGCTGGCGAACCGCATCGTCATGGCACCCATGACCCGCAGCTTTGCAGTGGATGGGATACCCGGTGCGGCGCATGCAGCTTACTATCGCCGTCGGGCCCAAGGCGGGGTGGGCCTCATCCTCTCCGAAGGCACGGTGATCGATCGGCCAGCATCGCGCAACGACCCGGGCGTTCCGTTTTTCCATGGCGACGCGGCATTGTCAGGTTGGAAGGGCGCGATCGATGCGGTTCATGATGGCGGTGCCAAGATGGGCCCGCAGCTTTGGCACACAGGAGCGCTCAAAAGCTTCCTGACGGAATGGGTGCCGCCCTCGCCAGTCGAAAGCCCGTCTGGATTGGAAGCACCAGGCGTGGAGCGCGGCGGCGCCATGAGCGATAGCGACATCGCCGATACAATCGCCGCCTTTGCCCGCGCTGCCGTCGACGCAAAGCGTCTTGGCTTTGACACTATCGAGCTGCACGGGGCCCACGGCTATTTGTTTGACCAGTTCTTTTGGGCCGCCACCAATCGTCGGACCGACCGCTACGGCGGTGACACGATTAGTGAACGCTCACGCTTTGCCGCAGAGGTCATCGCGGCGGTCCGGGCGAGCGTCGGTCCCGACTTCCCGATCATCATGCGTCTCAGCCAGTGGAAAGTGCAGGACTTCACCGCGCGGCTCGCGGAAACGCCCGATCTCATGGCCGAATGGCTGACTCCCTTGGTGGAGGCCGGCGTTGATGTGCTGCACTGCTCACAGCGCCGATTCTGGGAGCCCGAATTCCCGGACATCGATGGCGAGCAGGGTCTGAATTTCGCTGGTTGGGCCAAGAAGCTGACCGGCGCAGCTACGATCAGCGTCGGCTCGGTCGGCCTTACGGAAGACTTCATGGGAGCATTCGGTGGGGAGGGCTCGTCTACGGCCAAACTCGACAAACTAGTCGAGCGGATGGAGCGCGATGAGTTCGATCTGATCGCCGTCGGCCGCGCCCTGATTGCCGATCCGGCATGGGTAGAGAAGGTACGTACCGGCAATAGCAGCGCCTTAAAGGGCTTCGACGCAGCGGCGCTTGCCGAACTGGTGTAGGAATTGAAAGCGCCGTTCGGGACGTCGAAACTAGTGGATCCGAAACGCGGAAGGATCAAGCTCGGCGTCAAAGATCGGAGACCTGGATGAAGGCGCAATCCATGAAAGCTGCTCGGCGCTGAGCGTCGAGCACACCCATGCCCTACATTTTTCGCTGATTCGACCACACGCGGCCAGTAATCCCATCACATTTCGCCTCACGTGGGTCAATTCGCAAGTCGATCAGTAACTTCTACGAGGATGCTGAGCGCTTCAACGGCGAGCTGCAGCCTTCGACCCTCATCACCAGCAGAAAGGTATCTTGATGATCCTGAAGACCTACACCCGCATCTTCACAACAGACCTCGAGTCGACCGTGACAACGCTCAAGTCAGTCCACGGCACGGAGCCGCATCTCAGGCTCAACTACGACCCATTGACGCTCGTCGGGATTGGCGATGTGCTCGTGATTGGTGGAACAGACAAGGCGTTGGAGCCGATCCGCGGCAGCCTCGGCCCTTGGATCGTGGAGGACATTGACGACACCAAGGGCAGGCTCCTGGCGAATGGCGCATCCGTGATGCGCGACATCAAAGCCATTCCGACAGGGCGAATGATGTACATGAAGCATGCGGACGGCAGCGTGGTCGAGTACGTCCAGTGGACGCCTGGGCTGGTCGAGCAGTACATCTTTGCACCACTGCGCGCCGGGACGCTGGCCTCGCAGATCTGACCGGGATGATAGACGCCGCCATGCTACTCTCCCAGTTCTATAAAGTTACCAACGCACGCAGCGTCATCATCTACCTTCGAAGCCGTCCCTGAAAGCCCGGCAAGGACTGAGCGCTCGACGAGCAGCGCCCCGACTTCTGAGCGTTCAGTCTCCACCAGCCATTGAATCCTGTCCTGCCAAGGGCGTCGATCGCCTGCAAGTGCCCCACCATGTGGCTCGGCAGGCGACGCAGATCAGACCTGCGCCATGCCGCCGTCGACCGGCAGCTCGGCCCCGGTGATGAAGCTGCTTTGGCCGCTGGCGAGAAACAGCGCGGCCGAGGCCACTTCGTCGGCACGACCCATACGGCCGAGAGGGATTAGCTTCGTCAGCGCCTTGCGCGCCTCCTCGGACGCCGCCGCCATCATGGCGGTGTCTGTTGGTCCCGGTGCCACGACGTTCACGCGAATGTTCCGGGGCGCCAGCTCGTTGGCCCAGGTCCGCGCGAACGAGCGCACGGCGGCCTTAGTTGCCCCATAGACGCCATAGCCTTGCGTGCCGATCGCGTCGGCGATCGAGCCCACTAACACGATAGAGCCACCATCAGGCATGATTGCCGTTGCAGCCTGGGCGGCAAACAGCAGCGCGCGCACGTTGAGGTCGAACGTCCGGTCGAAATGATCCTCACGGACGTCGTCGAGGGTCGCAAACTCGGAGATGCCGGCATTGACGACCAGCACGTCCACCCGTCCAGCCTCGCTGCTTACCGCCTCGAAGAAGGAGGCGAGCGCCGTCACATCGGCAGCATCGACGTGGCGCGCGCGCAGCTTGCCGGCTCCAAGCTCGACCGCCCACTCGTCACCGCGGCGGCTGGTGGCGTAAACGGTAGCGCCTTCCGCCGCGAAACGCTCTGCGATAGCGCCACCGATACCCCCATGGCCACCGATCACGACGGCAATTTTTCCTGAAAGAGTGCTCATACGTCCTCCCATCACTAGTGATGACGAACAAGCTATCATTCCTATATCTAATCACAAGAAGGCACCATGTAGTGCCTTACTATTGAGGCGTATACCCATGTCCAAAGACGTGCTCGAACTACCGCTTGATGTTACGGCGACGCGACCCATCCTCGAACATATCGCCAACAAGTGGACGGTACTGATCCTGACCGTCCTCTGCACGCAGCCGGCGCGATTCAACGATCTTAAGCGCCGCCTCGACGGCATTACCCACAAAGCTTTGTCTGACGCATTAAAGCGTCTGGAGCGTAACGGCCTTGTCAATCGCAAAGTCCTGCCAACGCGGCCGATCGGCGTCGAGTACACAATTACCGATCTCGGCTGCTCGCTACGCGAACCCTTCGCTGCACTTTACAACTGGGCGCTCGCCAACGGCTCGGCGCTGGAGAGCGCGCAATGTGCATACGACACATCGAGAAAGAATGAAGGGTTTGCGAAAGAGGTGTAGCAACCAGGGGTATGCTGCCTCCTTCGCACATTGTCCTCTGTCTGTGAGCGCTGGGCGTGTATATGACACCGCCTTGCGTCCAGAGCGGCAGCGAACCCCAGCAGGTACTTGAGCTGGATGCTTCATTCTTTCTGAGCTGCCAGGGCGGCAGCGCACGTTGATGAGCGTGGTGACGTCGGAGGCGTTGATTTCTGAGCTGCCTGGGCGGCAGCGCACATGGATAGCGGCCCGGCCACGTTGCAGCCGCTTTTCTGAGCTGCCTGGGCGGCAGCGAACCGCTTATCCAACAGACAGCGGCTGACAATGGTTTATTCACGCGCCCTGATCGAGGCGCACCACATCAGGTTGATCACGATGCTCCGCCTGCCATAACTCATAAGAAGTCTGACGAGCCATCCAGTGGCGTGCGGTACTCACACCCGCCCGCTCGAGACGGACCGCTAGATCGGGGCTGATACCGCCGTGCTGGTTGACGACCCGAGACAGTGCAACGCGTGTCACACCGAGACGTTTGGCGGCTTCAGTGATGCTGAGCCCCAATGGTTCGAGCACATCCTCGCGCAGACTTTCTCCGGGATGCGGAGGATTGAACATTGTCATTTTGGTTACCTCTAACCTGTACGACCAAGTTCCCTTATGGCGCCGATTGCCTGATGAACGTCATCAGGTCGAGGACACCGTACTGCTGCGAAGCCGGCCGGTCGATAACGTTAAGAAAGCGATGCAGACCGGAGAACTGGTGCGTGCCGGTGTCGTACTCTCCCCCAACTAAGATTACCGCACCGAATTCCTGTTCACCGGCCTCAATGACCTCAAGCCGGAAATGGTCGCCGAAGCCACCAAGGATGCCCGCGGTGTCGCCCAGCAATTCGCCAGAGACTCCGGCAGCCGTGTCGGCGCGATTCGCAGTGCCAGCCAGGGCTACTTCTCGATCGAGGATGTCGATAGCTACACGCCCGACATCAAGCGGGTACGAGTGGTGACAACGATCGATTACGCGTTGGAGAAGTGAGGTCAATTCGAGACGATCGCTTCCGGCCAAAAGCGGACTACCCCGCAAAATATTAGTAGGCTTCCATTTGAGCGTGGCGATATCTACAAAATTAGGGACAACTCAGTGGCGTGGCGGCTTCAAGCAAAACCTCCACCTCTTGGCGCTGCTGCTTCACCTATCGCGAGACGTTGTTTTAACTTCCTGTAGACGGAAATAACGATCTCCAGACTTGAGTGCCGGAAAGACCTCGCACTCGGCATATACCTGACTGTAGTGGACGTTCCTCCCCTGAATATTGAAGAAGATGGTTCCTGCTCCATAGTGGGGTTCGTGCTTGAGTTCATCAAGCGCACCGGTCTCTCCATTCTCCTCAGCTGCCTTGATAACCATGTCGCGTACTGTCTGTATTTCTGGGTCTTCTGCCTCCGCGAACACTACGAGCGACTTACTGGCGCTAAAGGCTCCACCAGTCCCTTGAGCTGTTCCGATACGGTTTAAGCAGATTTCAACGAGGGTGACGATTTCCATACCGCTTTCCTTCTTGTTGGTGTGAGGCGGGGAGGGTTTGGCTGCGCCGATCTGAATTGTAGTTCCCAGATGCTTGACGTAAGCATAAAGCTTTGTGTTCAGCGCACAATAGATTGTAAGATCGGGTAAAGCCTATCACTGGGGATTACTGATCTTGCCCAATGTTTTTTTCTCATACTGTCATGTTGACGAGGCGCTGCGAGATCAGCTTGAGAAGCAGCTTGCAATGCTCAGGCGGCAAGGGGTCATCAACACTTGGCATGATCGACGTATCAATGCTGGCCAAGAGATCGATGCTGCCATTGACGAACATATCAACAGCGATGAGATCATCCTGCTGTTGGTCAGCCCCGACTTCATCGCTTCCGACTATTGTTACAACATCGAGATGAAGCGGGCTATGGAGCGCCATCAAGCTGGTGATGCGATCGTCATCCCAGTGATCCTACGCGCATGCGATTGGCACTACGCGCCATTCGGCAAACTCCTTGGCACCCCTCAGGACGGAAAGCCAGTTACGTTGTGGCCTGATAGAGACGAAGCGTTTCTGCTGGTGGCGAAAGAGGTGCGTAAAGCAGCTGAGAAATTGCGTAGCAGGGACATCGGCGTCAGTCCGCAAACAGATCGCATCAACCTGACTACCTCCCACCAAGTAGTACCTAATGGCCCACGATCAAGCAATCTGCGTCTTACCAAGACCTTCACTCAGCTGGACAAAGACCGGTTCCAGCTCGACACCTTCGAGTACATCGCGCGCTATTTTGAAAACTCACTGAATGAACTTCAGGCACGCAATCCCGGTTTCGAGGGGGCATTCCGGCGAGTCGATGCCAATAGGTTCTCGGCAACCATCTATAAGGACGGTCAAGACGTTGCCAGGGCGACGGTCTTTGTTGGAGGCCAAATGGGTGCGGGTATCTACTATAGCCAGGGCGCCTCTTTCAGCGACAGCTCGTACAACGAGATGCTCACGATACAGGCAGATGACCAAACGCTCTATCTAACGAGCTTGGGAATGACTGCCCATAGAGGACGCGATCAGAAACTATCACAGGAAGGTGCCGCGGAGCTGCTATGGGAAGCCGTCATTGCTCCTCTGCAGCGTTAAACTGATTCCTGCCAGATATCCGTGGGACTGGAGCGCTTGCCAGAAATGAAAAAACTTAGGGCCGCCTTACACCATGTTTAGTCACCGGTATCGACTCCGGAAGCTGCATCTGGCGGCTGGCAGCTACCGGCCAAAAGCGGGCGTTCAGCCAAAAGTGGATATAACGCCTGCAGCATGCGCGCCCTTGGAGTGGAGCCGAAGGCGCAATGTAGAGGGCGTCGCCGTGCCTGCAATGGTTATGCAATTACACTGGAGATATAGCGACGCTATATTTACCGCCCATTTTCGGAGAACCACCCGCCACCGACAACTTTTTCCCTTCCTCACAATACCGATATTTTTGATACTGGGTGGTAAAGTCTAAGTGATAATTCTCTGCGACTAACTCGCCTGATTCTTCTATGCTTATCTGACCGTCTTGGTACCCATTACGTATGATTTTTACGTTTGTGATCTCTGATGCATTCCGGCTAGGGCTACGGTACTCAACAAATGCCCTGAAATTTAAGTTACCAACTTGATCTGTCTCAAGGTCGTGTGCGTCCATGAAGTCATGGATGGCATGAAAAGATTCCATTGATTCTCCTTATGCATAACGCCTAAGCTCAGTTGCCGCCCGAAGCGCGGCATCGCTTTGGGCGGTCAACTGCAGCTACATGTTAGGCGCGGGCGAGCTACCATCAGCCGGTATGACAAGCCCGCGAACAGTAAAAACATCCGTCTGATTGTGGATAGCGCTTTTTCGCTTCTTGTTTCGCTGGCCCACAACTCAAAAAATCGCCCAAATAAACGCGGTTTTCCGCAGAGGGCATGCGGCTACACCCTTCTCGATGCACCTCGTGGTCACCGTTCGCTTGCGCTCTAGAATTTACATAGTATCTCGCCATGACTATCTCCTCGGTATTGCCCACTAAACGGAGCTTATTAATTTCTTACTGCCTAACGCGGAGCTAAGCCGCCGGTTGGAGCGCCAGTGCAAACCGGTCGGCTTGAGCGGTTTGTTAAGGCACTTGAGTTCTCAGCCAGCACTTTTGACCTGTTCCATAACCCAGTAGCTGTCTTTTTCAACCTCTGACTCAGTGACAAAGTCTCGCTCGAGCATTGCCTTCTGCGCAGTGTGCCATACCCTCAGCATGTCTTTTCCCGTCCCATTGAGAACGCCGCGATAGGTATGGTGCTGTCCGCTACTAAGGTGCCTACCGATTACATTGGTTATCAGCAATAGAGCGAGTTCGTCAGGTTTCATTCTGTCGATTCTGACCGAATAAATGGTCTTTTCTGCGTCCTTGGCAATAGAGACAACTTCCGGTTCTAAAATGCTCTTACTCGGCCCAGCTGATTGATCGAGAAAAGCTTTTGCCTCTTCGACCGTGAGCCTTACCTCATATGGAGGGAATAGCTTCCAAAATAGTTTGCGCATCAACCCTCCTTTGCCTTAACAGGTATTAGACAGCGCGCTCGTTTATTGACTTGAACGCGCACGCGAGTTCAACAATGTTATGCTGCTCACTTTTTTCCATAACATACTGAAAAATCGAAATATTAAGTATAGCTTGGCCATATAACACCAATCATAGTGCCAGCTGCATAACACCGATGAGCGTGCAGGCAGCCTTTCCAACATTTCTGCTTTGGGTCGTTTATAGCCATCCGGACCCGACTATCGAAAGCACATACGCCTCATTAGGCTCATCTGACCTCGGATGCCAATCTGTAACACTTGGTAACTCAGATTTTGCAGCACCACAACCCCGCCAAAAGGCTTGTCGGCGATCTCCTACATACGGGCGCACTCGTAATCTCTGCTTGGCACCCCTTTTGTTATGATATAACCTTTCTGCCTGTTTTCTTCAGGTAGATCTGTTCATGTCACATCGTCACCGCCATCGCCCCGATGGGCCGTGCCACTTTTCCTTGATGTCGCTGGGCGCCGGGCGGCGCGTGTTGCTCGCGCTCATTCCTCTGGCGGTGCTGTGGCTCGTCGCCGGTTGGGCGGGCGGGGTGTTGGGTTGATGGCTCCGTTGCAGACACGATCCATGGCAGAGTCCGACACGCTACTGACGCTGGAATCCCTGTCGCTGGCGCAGGGCAACCGCATGGTGCTGGAGAATATCGACGGTCATTTCGAGGCCGGCACGATTACCGCGCTGGTGGGCGCCAACGGCGCCGGCAAGAGCACGCTGGTCCAGGGCATCATGGGCGAGCTGCGCCCGATCAGCGGCCGCGTTCGCTGCGAGGTTCCCAATGCCCGCCGTGCGTGGTTGCCGCAGCAATTGGCGCTGGACCTGACCTTCCCCATGAGCGTCGAAGAACTGGTGATGAGCGGCTGCTGGCCGACCCACGGCAGCTTCAAGCGTTACGGGCCACCGGAGTATCGCCGTGGTCAGGCGGTGATGCAGCGCCTGGGTCTGCAGGCGTTCGAACACCGCCCGCTGGGCGAGCTTTCCGGCGGCCAGCGCCAGCGCGCCCTGCTCGGCCGCACGCTGATGCAGGAAGCCCAGTTGCTGCTGCTCGATGAGCCGTTCGCCAATGTCGATGCCGCCACCGTCGAGGTGTTGATCGACGTGCTGCGCACCATGGCGGCCGAGGGCGCGGCGATCATTATCGTGCTCCACGATCACGATCAGATGACGCGACTGGCCGATCGCACTCTGCGGCTGGAGCGCGGGCACGGCACCTGGTCGACGCCCTCTCGGGCCGGCGACGCCTCTTCACCGGCGGAGATGCTGACATGATCGATTGGCTGTTCTCTCCGCTGCTGGATTTCGGCTTCATGCGCCGCGCGCTGGTGGCCGGGCTGGCGTTGTCGCTGGTCGCCCCGCCGCTGGGGGTGTTCCTCACGCTGCGCGGCATGAGTCTGGTCGGCGATGCCATGGCCCACGCCGTGTTGCCGGGCGTCGCGGTCGGTTTTCTATTGGCGGGTTTTTCGCTGCCGGCGATGAGCTTCGGCGGCCTGCTCGCGGGGCTGCTGGTGGCGGGGCTGGCGGGCAGCGTGTCGCGCCTGACCGGCCACCGTGAAGACTCGGCCATCGCCAGCTTTTATCTGATTTCGCTCGCCGCCGGGGTGATGTTGATCTCGATGCGTGGCAGCAGCGTCGACCTGACCCATGTGCTGTTCGGCTCGATTCTGGCCGTCAACGGTACCGCGCTGTGGCTGATCGTCAGTGTGTCGAGCCTGACCCTGATCGTGCTGGCCGCGATCTTCCGCATCCTGGTCGTCGAATGTCTCGATCCGCTGTTTCTGCGCGGCCAGGGCATCCGCGGTAGCGCGGTGCACGGGCTGTTTCTGGGCTTGATGGTGCTCAACCTGACCGCCGGTTTTCAGACGCTGGGCACGCTGATGGCCGTCGGCCTAATGATGCTGCCGGCCACCGCCGCGCGCTTCTGGTCGAAGCGGCTCGAGGGCTTGATGGGGCTGGCAATCGCCATCGGCATGGTCTCGAGCGTCGGCGGGCTGCTGCTCTCTTACCACGCCGGCCTACCGTCCGGGCCCTGCATCATTCTGTTTGCCGGCGTGGTCTACCTGCTTTCCGCGCTGTTCGGGCGTTACCACAGCGTCTTTGCCCGCTGGCGCCGCCGGGTTCAACCGATGCTGCCGCCGGACGCTCACGGCTGATCCGGCACTCATCACTCAGTACCCCGCTCCCCGCTGATTCACCACCGTTCCACTTTTTACGAGGATTCACGATGTCCCGCCAATCGATCGCTTCAACGCTTCTCAAGAACGTGCTCGCCGGTAGCCTGAGTATCGCCGCCCTGTCACCGATCTACGCTCACGCGGACCCGCTCAAGGTCGTCACCAGTTTCAGCATTCTCGACGATATGGTCGAAACCGTCGGCGGGGATCATGTCGCGGTCACCTCGCTGGTCGGCCCGGATGGCGATGTGCATGCGTTCTCGCCCAAGCCGGATGATGCAAAGTCACTCGCCGACGCGGATCTGATCGTGGTTAACGGCCTGCAGCTCGAGGGCTGGATCGACCGGCTGATCGACGCCAGCGAATATGAGGGTGACATCGTCGTCGCCAGCGACGGCATCAAGACACGACCGTTCGAAGGTCACGAAGACGAGGCAGGCCACGACCACGGCGATGACCATGGCGATGACCACGACCATGACCATGACCACGACCATGACCATGACCATGACCATGACCATGACCATGACCATGACGATCATGATCACGCCGCTGCCGAGGAAGGCCATCATCATCACGGCGATGTCGATCCGCACGCCTGGCAGGATCTCGAGAACGGCGAACAGTACGCCCGCAACATTCGCGATGCGCTGGTCAAGCTAGACCCCGATAATGCCGACGACTACCAGGCCAACGCCAAGCAGTACATCGAAAAAATGGAAGCGCTGGACGCCGACGCCAAGCAGCGCATGGCGGACATTCCCGAGGCCAATCGGCTGATCATCACCAGCCACGACGCTTTCGGATACTTCGCCGATGCCTATGGCCTGCAGTTGCTTTCGCCGGTGGGCATCAACACGCTGGCCGAGCCCAGCGCCAGCGACATGGGCAACCTGATCAAACAGATCGAGTCCAGCCACGCCAAGGCGCTGTTCCTCGAGAACATGAGCAATCCGGCGCTGATCAATCAGCTGCATGAAGAGACCGGCGTCGCCATCGGCGGCACGCTCTACGCCGACGCGCTGACGCCGGACGGCGAAGGTAGCACTTACCTCGGCATGTTCCAGCACAACGTCGACACCCTGCTCGACGCGCTGGAAGCCGAAGACTAGCGGCCACCAGGCCAGCGCCGCGTCGGCGCTGGTCAGTCCCGGCGCTGGTCAATTGCCTCCGCTTGAACGACACTTTCCCGGCAACCTCCCTTGCCGTTTTCGCCGAGAAAGTGTCCCTCGCATGTCGTCAGTGATTCCCCCGTTCCAACGCCGTCTCACGCTCGCCCAGGCACGTCGCCTTGCCCTGAAAGCGCAGGGATTCACGTCTCGGTCTCCCGATGCCGTCAATCGCGGTCACCTGAATCGTCTGCTGGATCGTCTCGGCGTGCTGCAGATCGATTCCGTCAACGCGCTGGCTCGCTCCCACTATCTGCCGGTCTTCTCGCGTCTCGGCCCTTACCCGACCGCACTGCTCGACGAGGCGGCCTGGAGCCGCAATCGCCACCGGTCACTGTTCGAATACTGGGGCCACGAGGCCTCGCTGCTGCCGATCTCGCTCTACCCAGCGATGCGCTGGCGCATGCGCCGCGCGCAGGACGGCATCGGCATTTACAAGCACCTCGCTCGATTCGGCCGAGAGCGGCGTGAGGTGATCGATCGCGTCTTGGCCAGCGTGCGCGATCACGGCCCGCTGGGCGCCGGCGCGCTGAATACACGTGAAGGCCCGGCCGGGCCCTGGTGGGACTGGAGCGACGAGAAACACGCGCTGGAGTGGCTGTTCGCCGCCGGTGAAGTCACCGTGGCCCGCCGTCGAGGGTTCGAACGGCTTTACGATCTGCCCGAGAGAGTGCTGCCCGCGACGGTACTCAACCAGCCCGAGCCCGATCTACTCGAGGCCCACCGTCAGTTGCTGCGCCAGTCTGCCAGCGCGCTCGGCGTGGCGACCGAGAAGGATCTGCGCGACTACTACCGGCTGGCGCCGCAGGACACCCGTGCCGCGCTGCAGACGTTGATCGAGGACGCCACGCTGACGCCGGTGTCGGTGGAAGGCTGGCGCCAACCGGCTTATGTCGTCGGCGAACCGCGAATCCCCCGCCGGATCGACACCTCCGCCCTGCTTTCCCCGTTCGACTCGCTGATCTGGTTTCGTGAACGGACCGAGCGCCTGTTCGGCTTTCACTATCGACTCGAGTTCTACGTACCGCCGACCAAGCGAGTCTACGGCTACTATGTCATGCCGTTTCTCCACGGCGACCGGCTCATCGGCCGAATCGATCTGCGCGCACGCCGGGCCGACGGTGAACTGACGGTGCTGGCGATTCACCCGGAGCCGGGCATCATCTTCGACGATTCACATCTCACCGCCCTGTCACGGCAGTTCGAGCAGCTGGCAGCGTGGCTGGGATTGCCGCGTATCCATCTCGCCTGCGAACGCCCGCTGGCTCAGAGGCTCTCCACCCACTGGCCGGTCGATGTCAGAAGACGGCGGGAACTATCTTCCTGACCGAGTGTTTGATGGCAACAGTCGTTCCCGACAACGGCCACTTGCCTCAAGGCTCGATCGAGCACGCCGGTCCGTTGCCATCCTTCGCCCTTCTATCGTTCTCCGGTGTTCTCGCCTCACCGATCTTCTGTCTCGGCGGTAGACAAAAGTCGCGTGTAATGAGATTATTCGCAGCCTAACTTTTACTGCGCTTGATACGTTCTCAGACGCGTTTCAGGACTCATTTACCGCGCTCTAACACATCGACCCGTGAATGCCCGCATTCACGGGTCCTGGTCATTTATGATGCGAATTCCTGCCGATCACTGGTTGCTGGCGTTGCGAACGGTGCTGGCCGTCTGGCTGGCGCTGTTCCTGTCGATGCGCCTCGATCTCTATCAGCCCGCCTGGGCGATTCTGGCAGTGATGATCGTGACCCTGCAGCCGGTCATGTTCACCGGCGGCACGCCGCCGATCGGTATCATCATCGGGCGCAGCGTGGCGCGGCTTTTCGGCACGCTGTTCGGCGCCATCGTCGGCTTGGTGATGATCGCGCTGTTCGGCCAGCAACCCATGCTCTATCTGCTGTTTGCCGGCGCGTGGCTGGCGTTCTGCATGTACTGGGTCATGCTCGAGCAGGATGAACACCTCGGCTACGTGATGATGCTCAGCGGCTATACCGCGACGCTGGTGTCGCTGACGGCGATCGGTACCGGCGTCGACAATATCTGGTCGGTGGCGCAAGGGCGTTTCAGCGAGACAGCGCTGGGCATCGGCTGCGGCCTGCTCGCGCACGTGGTGATCGCGCCGCGTTTCGGCAGCCGTGCGCTACCGAGCGCGCTTTCCCGCTTTCTTTCCCAGGCCGCCACCGGAACGCTGACGACGCTCGCCGAACCACGCTCTCAGACACGCTCTCAGCCACGTTCTCAGGCGACTCGCGACGCCCCGCTGAAAGCGCTGTTCCAGCATTATCAGCAGTTCGAGAAGCTGCGGGGGCTGGCCCGGCTGGAGACTCGCCGTCTCAGTCATTTCATCCCCGCGCTGGACCGCTTCGCCAGTGACGGCCTGGCGCTGATCACTGCCGTGCGCGAACTGGAAACGGCACTCGACTATCTGCGCCACTGCGACGACGGCGAGCGCTGGCTGACCGAATTGAGACAGCAGGCGCTACCGCTGCTCCGGGCCATCGAGTCCGAACCGGATGGCAAGCCGACCGAACGCCTATCGCTGGCCGATTTCGACTGGAAAGATGACGCCATCGCACCGCGCACCCGCGCCCGGGCGGAGCTGGTTCGCCAGCGCCTGGGCGAAGTGCTGGGGCTTCTGCAGCATGGCCGTCGACTGCGCAACGCGCTCGACGATCCGACCTCGTCGAAGGTCAAGGCGCTGCCCCGTCAACGCCGTTCTCGCGTCACCCACAACGAACACTTTGTCGCCCGCTACAACGCTTTTCGTGTGTTCATCGCCTTCGAGCTGCTGGGCCAGATCTGGGTGCACAGCGGCTGGCACTCCGGTTATCTGGCGATGATGCTGCTCGGCGTCTTCACCATGCTGTTCGCCAAGGCGCCCACCCCCGCCGCCGTGGTCTATCAATTCCTGTGGGGCTCGATCGCCGCGGTCATTCTGGGCGGCATTCTGCTGTTTCTGGTGCTGCCGGCCATCAACGGCTTTCCACTGCTAGCCATCGCCATCGGCATTCCGGTCGCCATCGGCACCCTGATGACGCCGCACCCGCGCTGGTCGCTGATCGGGCTGGCCGGAGCCATTACCATGATGACCCTGCTCAATCTGCATTCGACCTACACCTTCTCGCCCACGAGCTACATCAATGGCGGGCTGGCTTCGATCATTGGCACCATCGCCTCCATGATCACCTACTCGCTGTTCCGCCAGCGCTCCGCGCAAGAACGGATCGAGACGCTGATGACCGCCTACTGGCGAGGTCTCGGCCGGCTGCTTCGGGAAAAGTCATTGCCCAATCGGGCGCGGCTGGAAAGTCGTCTCTACGACCGCCTGGGCCGACTGGTCGCGCTGGGCGGCAGTGACAGCGCCGTGCGCGAAGCCATCGACCTGCATGCGCTGGCGCTCTGTGTATGGAGGATCCGCCGTCTGCGCGATGCGCTCGGCCCCCACCGCGCGGAGATAGAAGCCTGGCTCGGCGATATCGGCAGGCGCGTGGTTGCCCGGCGCCGTCACGATCCCGCCGTCTGGCACGAACTCGCCGACGAGGCCGTCGGCTGGGGCGAACGGCTCTATCACCAGGCCCATCTGCCGATCGCCAGCATCGGCGAAATCGCCATGCTGGGCCATCTGATGCGTGAAGCACCCGGGGTCGCGCTCGAAGCCCGCGCCGGTGAAGCTACCGATGAGAGTCTTGATGAGAGCCTCGATGGGCCCGGCGATGCGGACTCTGAAACGACCGCCAGCACGTCTACGTCTACGGCCAACGCTACGCCCGGAGGATCCCGACATGCTGACTGAGTGGTCGTTTCTGGGGTTTCTGTTACCGCCGCTGGCCGTTCCCGTTCTGCTGGCGCTGGGGCTCTATCTGCTGCTTCGCCGCCTTTTCGTCCGCCTGGGGCTCTATCACTGGTTCTGGCAACCGGTGCTGGCGGATATCGCCATTTTCGCTTTGCTGCTGTGGTCGGTGCTCGCCCTCACGGGCTCGCTACCGATCGCTGGATAAGGAAAAGACCTTGATGAACTGGCCTACCGGACTCCGCAAGAGTGTGCGGCTACTCCTGACCCTTGCCCTGGTCGTCGCCGCGATCATTGCCGTCGCCCAGATCTGGAATCACTACATGCACGACCCGTGGACCCGCGACGGCCGCGTGCGTGCCGACGTGGTCAATCTGGGCACCGATGTCGCCGGGCTCGTCGACGATCTCGAGGTCCACGACAACCAACGAGTGGCCAAAGGCGACGTGCTGTTCACCATCGATCAGCAGCGCTACCAGCTGGCGCTGGACGAAGCCCAGGCCAATCTCCATCAGCTGTCGCAGCAGCGTGACGAAGCGCAGGCAGCCAACAGTCGTCGCCAGCGGCTGAAGAACTACGTCTCGCAGGAAGACAAGGACAACGCCCGCTTCTCGCTGGCCACGGCCCAGGCCGCCGTCGAGCAGGCCAAGGTCGAAGTCGATCAGGCCAAGCTGGATCTGGAGCGCGCCACCGTGCGCGCGCCGGTCGACGGCTACGTCACCAACCTGCTGCTGCGCCCCGGCCAGTACGTAAGCGTGGGAGCCGATGCCATGACGCTGGTCGATGCCGAAAGCTTCTACGTGCTGGGCTACTTCGAGGAGACCAAGCTCGACAGCATCGATATCGGCGCGCCGGTTCGCGTCCAGCTGCTCTCCAGCGACCAGGCCATCTGGGGCCATGTCGACAGCTTCGCCCGCGGTATCAGCGACGGCAGCCTCAGCAGCCAGAACAACGGGCTGGCCGCGGTCAACGCCTCCTTCGATTGGGTACGGCTCTCCCAGCGGATTCCGGTACGCATCGCGCTGGACGACATCCCCGCAGGCACCAAGCTCTCCGCGGGCCTGACCGCCACGGTCTATCTCGACAGCAACCGCCAAGGCCGCGAGGACTCGCCCGGCTGGTGGAAGCCGATCCGCCAGTGGTGGGAAGGGCTGATCAGTATCTGACGTCCAGCGGCATCACCCCGGGCCCCAATCGATGGCGACGGCGATCGCCAATATCACCCAGCTCAGCAGGAACGCCTGCAGCAGCATCGGGAAGAAGAAGCGCACCCAGACGTCATAGGGCACCCGTGCCATCGCCAGCATGGCGAGCGTGCCGCCCGAGGTGGGCACGATGAGGTTGGTCAGGCCGTCGCCGACCTGAAACGCCAGGATCGCGGTCTGCCGGGTCATCCCGATCAGATCCGACAGCGGAATCATGATCGGCATCGTTGCCATCGCCTGGCCGCTGCCGGAAGGAATGAAGAAGTTGATGACCGAGTGAACCAGGGTCATAGCCAGCGTCGAGACCAGCACCGGCATGTGGCCCAGCGGTTCGGCCAGGGTGTGAACGATGGTGTCGCCGATCTGGCCCTGTTCGAGCAGTACCTGCAGCCCTCTCGCCAGGCCTACCAGCAACGCTCCGGTCGTCACCGAGGCCGCGCCCTCGAAGAAGTACGTGTTGATCTTCGAAGCCGGCAGCCGCGCCATCAGCCCCGCCACGATAGCGATCGCCAGGAAGGTGGCGGATATCTCGTCGATGTACCAGCCGTAGCTGAATACGCCATAGAGCATGATCGCGAGCCCGATCACGAACGTGCCCAGCACGCGATAGTCGCTGGCGTTCAGCCGATAGTCGGCGAGCGGCTTGCGCAGCGAGCTGCCTTCGTCCTCGGCATCGCGCAGCAGCGTAGCGTTACTGTCGCGCCTGAGCTTCTTCATGTAGCGGCTGGTGTGATGCGCCAGCAGGCACAGCGCACCGACGCACAACACGCTGCGAAGCCCGGCCCCGGAGAACAGCGGCAGATCGGCAATCTGGTCCGAAACGCCGACGGTGTAGACGTTGATCGGCGAGGTGGCGAAGCCAATACCCACGCCGCCCAGCGCGATACTGGTTCCCACCAGACGGTCGCCGCCCATCGCCCGCCCCAGCAGCACGGCGATCGGGATCAGCGCGATGTTGTTCTCGTAACCCACCGCCACACCGAGTGCGCCGAAGACGAAGGTCATCAGCCAGATCAGCGGCACCGGATGATCGGAGCCCAGGCGTTTGACCAGGGTGCCGACCATGTTTTCCAGCGCGCCAGTCGCTTCGAGTACGCGGAATAGTCCGCCGCCGATCAATACCACAATGATGATGCTCGCCGCCTGAACCATGCCCAGCGGCACGACGTGAAAGATTTCCAGGAAGGAAGGAGACGCGGCGTCGATCAAATGGAAAGTGCCGGGAATGACGGCGCTACGGCCATCGATCTCATGCCGATCGAAAGTCCCGGCGGGGATGATCAGCGTCATAACCCAGACCACGATCAACAGACAGAAAATCAGAATGGCGGGATGCGGTACGCGTTCGTACCAGCGCAGAGTGCCGGTCGCTTTTGTCATGAGAACCCCCAGACGATGTTGTTGTTGGTGACGTGGTGTTCAGATTTTGACGGTGCTTTAGATTTCGATACTGCTCAGATGTTGACTGTCTTGGTTTGTGATGCGGCTACGCCGACTAGCCGGCCCGAGCTGTTGGCCCGGGCCGGCGTCACGCCACTCAGTCGAAGTAGCTGAAGGTCTCGCCGGGCTTGATGTCGAGCAGGGTGTGGTAGATCAGCTCGATCACGTTCTCGACGTCCTGCTTGTGGACCATCTCGACGGTGGTATGCATGTAACGCAGCGGCAGCGAGATCAACGCCGAGGCGACACCGGAATTGCTGTAGGCGAAGGCGTCGGTATCGGTGCCGGTGGCGCGCGAGCGCGGCAGGCGCTGGAACGGAATCTTCTGCTCGGTCGCGACCTTGATCAGCCGTTCGCGCAGCCTGTTCTGGATCGCCGGGGCATAGCAGATCACCGGGCCGTCGCCGATCTTGTTGGCGCCCTCACGCTTGGGTTCGATCATCGGCGTCGAGGTGTCGTGGCTGACATCGGTGACGATCGCCACGTTGGGATCGAGCCGTTCGGCGATCATCTCCGCGCCGCGCAGGCCAACCTCTTCCTGCACCGCGTTGACGATGTAGAGACCGAAATCGAGCTTCTGCTTGCGCGCCTTCAGCAGCCGCGCCACTTCCGCGATCATGAAGCCGCCGATGCGGTTGTCGATCGCCCGGCACACGAGCTTGTCGCCGTTGAGGACGAAGAATTCGTCCGGGTAAGTGATCACGCAGCCGACATGGACGCCGAGCGCTTCGACTTCGTCCTTGGTGCTGCAGCCGACGTCGATGAAGATATTGTCGAGCTCGGGCGGTTGTTCCTTCGGGCCCTGGCGACGGGTATGGATCGCCGGCCAGCCGAACACACCCTGGACGATGCCGTTGTCGGTATGGATGTTGACGCGCTTGGAAGGCGCGATCTGATGATCGCTGCCGCCGTTGCGGACGACGTAGATCAGGCCGTTGTCGGTGATGTAGTTGACGTACCAGGAGATCTCGTCGGCGTGGCCTTCGATCACCACCTTGTACTCGGCGTCGGGATTGATCACGCCGACCGCGGTGCCGTAGGTGTCGGTGATGAACTCATCCACGTACGGGCGCAGGTATTCCATCCACAGCTTCTGCCCTTCCCACTCGTAGCCGGTGGGCGAGGCGTTGTTGAGATAGCGCTCCAGAAACGTCATCGCTTCTGCATTGAGCGGCGTGGCGCCACGCTTCGTCGTCTTGGTGGTTTTAGCGGTCTTGGGGCTCTTGTCGGTGCTTTTACTCATCCATCTTCCCTAACGAGTCATGAAGGTGACTCTAGCTTAGCAGCCTATGAAGCGTGATTGCCTCATCGGTCTCGTTCGCGTCTACGCTAGTGGTCCCACTCGATCTGGAGAGACAAGGATGACTCGCCGCCCGCTACGCCACCATCAACGCTTCGATTACCGCGCCATCACCGACAGGGACACGTGGCGCTGGCCCGGCGATACCGACCTCGCCGTCTATATCGGTTTCAACCTGGAGCATTACGCTTTCGGCGAGGGGCGCGGCGTGGGGATCGCGCCACCAGCACCGGAGGGCGAACCGGATGTGCTCAATTACGCCTGGCGCGACTACGGCAATCGCGTCGGCGCGTGGCGCTGCCTGGAACTCTTCGAGTCGCTGAACCTGCCGATTGGCGTGATCGCCAACACCTCGATTCTCGATCACTGCCCGACGCTACTGGACGCGTTCCAGGCGCGTGGTGACGAGCTCATCGCTCATGGTCATACCAATGCCGAGCGCCAAGGCCAGATGAGTGAAGCGCAGGAGCGCGAGCTGATCCACGACTGCCGGGACCGGCTCGCCGAACGCTATGGCGCCACGCCAAGTGGCTGGTTGTCACCCTGGATTTCGGAGAGCGAGACGACGCCCGACCTGCTGCGCGAAGCGGGATTCGGCTACTCCCTCAACTGGGCCCACGACGACCGCCCGATCACCATGCAGACGGCTCACGGCGATCTGTGGGCGATCCCCTACCCGCAGGAGCTCAATGATATTCCGACGATATCGGCCCATCGCGTCTCGATGGACGAGTTCGCCACCATGATTCGCGATCAGTTCCATGAGCTTCGGGAACAGTCCCGCCACCAGCCGCTGGTCATGGGTATCGCGTTGCATCCGTGGCTGATCGGTCAGCCGTTCCGACTGCGCCAGTTGCGCGAAGTGCTTGGTGAACTTGCGGCCTATGGCGAGGCCGAGCGGGTCTGGTGGACCACGCCCGGCGCCATCGCCGGTTACGCCAGCCAGCAGACGGCCTCGCGCTCGTAGCTCGTAGCTCGTAGCTCGTAGCTCGTAGCTCGTAGCTCAAAGCACCATCGCTGCGACCCACCCGAAGGCCAGCAGCGGCACGTTGTAGTGCAGGAAGGTCGGCACCACGCTGTCCCAGATATGGTCGTGCTGACCATCGGCATTGAGCCCGGCGGTCGGGCCCAGGGTGGAATCCGAGGCCGGCGAGCCGGCATCGCCCAGCGCCGCCGCGGTGCCCACCAGAGCGACGGTCGCCAGCGGCGAGAAGCCGAAGCTCAGCGCCAGCGGCACGTAGAGCGAGGCGATGATGGGAATGGTCGAGAACGACGAGCCGATGCCCATGGTGATGAACAGACCCACGATAAGCATGATCAGCGCCGCCAACCCCTTGTGGTCGCCGATCATCGCCGCGGAACTCGTCACCAGGCTGTCGACGGAACCGGTCGCCTGCATCACCCCGGCGAAACCGGCGGCGGCGATCATGATGAAACCGACCTGGGCCATCATCCGCATGCCTTCGGTGAAGACATCGTCCTGTTCGCGCCAGCGAAACACGCCGCTAACTGACAATAATGCGAAGCCGAACAGCCCGCCCAGCACCATCGACTCGGTAAGCAGTTGAACGACAACGGTGCCGGCGAGAGCGAGCGCCAGCACCAGTTTCTGCCAAGACTCGAGACGTTGGCCGGCCCCTTCGAACTGATCTTGGGCTCGGGCCTGGGCCTGGACCTGAGCGGACTCGGGGTTCTGACCGACGAGCGCACGGTCTTGGTAATCCCGCGGACGACGATAGCTGAAGAACACCGCCACCAGCAGCCCCAGTGCCATGCCGCCGATGGGTATCGCCATCGCCAGCGGCACCTGCGCGGCCTCGATATGAAGGCCGAGATCCGCGCCGCTGGCGTTGAGATTGCCGAGCAGGATGTCGTTGAGAAAGATCGCCCCGAAGCCCACCGGCAACAGCATGTAGGGCGCGGTGATGCCGAAGGTGATGACGCAGGCCACGGCGCGTCGATCGAGCCTGAGACGATTCATCAGCACCAGCAGCGGCGGCACCAGAATCGGAATGAAAGCGATATGCACCGGGATCAGGTTCTGCGAGCTGATCGCGGCCAGCAGCAGACAGCCCAGCAAACCCAGCGTCACCTTGCGCCGACCTGCTCCGACGCCCTCGAGATGAAATCGCTCGACGGCGCGGCGAGCGAGCCCCTGAGTAATTCCCGAACGCGACAGCGCTACCGCAAACGCTCCCAGCACTGCATAGGAGATGGCGACCGTCGCCCCGTTACCCAGCCCGCCATTGAAGGCCTCGAGAATCCCGTCCAGCGGCATTCCCGCGTAGAGTCCGCCCACAAGTGCCGCAACGATCAACGCAAACACCACCGAGACCCGCGCCAGACTCAACGTGACCATGATCAGAATGGCCAGCACCACAGCATTCATGAATCGCCTCTTTTCAAACCGTGAACCCTGCCTGCCGGGCCCTGCCGCCAGACGAAGCCGCCGATGATATCGACCCCGCCAGTGAACGCCAGGAAAAATCGGAAAAAAGCGGATTGCCGCCAACCAAACGGGGCGGCCAACTGGCCGCCCCGTTCGTGGTGTCCTTCTATCGTCGTTGTCAGTGCCTTGGCGTTATCAGCTGGCCGCCGGATGCGCGGGATAGTTTCTCTCTTCCGGCGGGGTCGGGAAGTACTGATAGAGCCAGGTTTCGCTCACCGCCTTGTCATCGGCGGTCAGGTTCAGGCGCATGTTGATCGGATCGGTGGAATCGCTGGTCGGGTACCAGTCGAACTGGATGCGGAAGCCGTCGATCTCCTCGACCCACAGAATCTCGAGCTGCTTGACGTCGCCTTCGGGCACGTCGAGCTGGGTATGGATGCCGATATCGTTGTCATAGAAGTGCTTGAGCTGACCGCCGATGAAATCCACCGCGATGCGCTTGGCCCAGACTTCGGGATAGTGCTCTCCCGGCGCCCAGCCCTCGGGGAAACCACCGATACCGGTGAAGGTCTTGCGCACCCGAGCCAGATCCGGCTTGACCGGCGGTTGCGCGCTCCAGTGGAGTTTGTAGCCGTAGCTCAGCGTCTGCCCCGGCTCGATCGCCTGCTCCGGCTTCCAGAACGCCACTACGTTGTCCATGGTCTCGCCGGTGGTGGGGATTTCGAGCATCTGGATGGCGCCCTTGCCCCACTGGCCCTTGGGCTCGACCCACAGACTCGGACGCTTGTGATAGTTGCCGACGATGTCTTCGTAATGGCTGAAGTCGTGGTCCGTCTGCAGCAGGCCGAAGCCCTTGGGATTGTCGTCTGCAAAGGTATTGAACTGGACCCGCGGCGGATTGTTGAGAGGCCGGCAGACCCACTCGCCGTTGCCACGCCACATCGACAGTCGATCGGAGTCGTGGATCTGCGGGTGGAAGGTCAGGCACATGTCGCGCTGCTGGGTACCGCAGCTGAACATGCTGGTCATCGGGGTGACACCGAGCTGGGCGATCGTTTCGCGCGGATAGAGGTGCTTGTCGATATCCATCACCACACGGTCGTCTTCGCAATGAATGACGAAACGATAGGCCCCGGCAAGGCTCGGAGAATCGAGCAGCGCATAGGCGGTAAACGTGGTCGCGCCCTTCTCCGGCGTCTCGAACCAGAACCGCGTGAAGGCGGGAAACTCCTCCTTGTTGCCGTCGCTGTAGGTATTCACTGTCACGCCGCGCGCCGAAAGGCCGTATTGATAGGTGTCATCGACCGCGCGGAAATAGCTGGCGCCCAGAAACGAGACGATATCGCGCTCGGTCAGCGAAGGCTCCTTGAACACGCGGAATCCCGCGAAGCCGAGATCGCCCTGGCCTTCGAGCTGCGATACGTCGACATCGGCCTTGGAGTAGTCGAACAGATCCGGGCGGAAATGGATCTCCTTGGCCTTCTGGCTGCCAGGATCGATGGAGTACATCCGCACCGGTTGGTTGAACGCCATGCCAACATGGAAAAACTGGATATCGAGCGGGCCATTCATGCGGTTCCACAACGAATGGTCGGGATCGTAACCGATGGCGTTGTACTGCTGCGGCGTCAGATTGGCGAGCGTCGGCGGTAGCTGCTCGACGTTGCTCTGATAGGCCTTGGCTGCCAGACCCTTGGCGAACTGCTGTAGCCAATCGAAGCTGAACGCCTCGGACTGCCCATCGGCGATACCGCTGGAAGCCCGCGCCGCCGCAAACAGCGGGGCCGAGGGCAGACCATACCAGGCGGCCAACGCGATGGAGCTCTTCAGCAGGGTTCTACGATCCATGAACACGCATCCTTTAGTGAATTGCCGTCGATGTCGCAGCATACCCGATCGTCGCGAATCGGGCTGCCTCGGGAAGAATCTCCTATCAGACGCCATCGCGCTGGCGGGGTTCCGTTCCTCGCCGTTGGTGGAATCGCCGGAAAACGAGTGGCGTGCTAACGTCGATCGCATCGTCATCCGCCGACCGCGAGAGGCCCCGTGAAACGACGCTACTCCTCCCATTACCGCTGGCACCGCGCCCAGAGCATCGACGAGCTTGCATGGATGGCGCGTCGCCGACTCCCCGCCTTCGCCTGGGAGTATGTCCACGGCGGTTCGGAAGACGAGATCACCCTCGGCGACAACCGCCGCGCCTTTGCCGCCTGGGGCTGGCAGCCGCGCACCCTGGTCGACGTCGAAGCCCGCGACAGCCGAACCCGGCTGCTGGATGGCCCCGCCGAACTGCCACTGGCGATCGCGCCCACCGGCTACAACGGCATGCTGTGGCGGGACGGCGATATCGCCCTGGCGAAGGCCGCGGCCAGTCGCGGCATCCCGTTCACCCTGAGCACGGTCTCCTGCGCCAGCCTCGAGCAGATCGCCGCTGCGGTGCCGGCGGTGAGGCTCTGGTTTCAGCTCTACGTGCTGGACGATGAAGCGGTTCGCAACGACATGCTCGAACGGGCGAAACACGCCGGCGCCGAAGTACTGATGGTCACCA
The DNA here is from genome assembly GCF_003206695.1 of Salinicola halophyticus. GTDB lineage: Bacteria > Pseudomonadota > Gammaproteobacteria > Pseudomonadales > Halomonadaceae > Salinicola > Salinicola halophyticus. The sequence goes on from NZ_PZJN01000007.1 coordinate 141,524, forward strand.
CGGACACCGTGGTGCTGGGGCGTCGGGAGTGGGATTCGAGGAGCTATCTCAACCCGCGGCGTCTGGCGTGGCCTTACCTGCTGGACGCCGGTCTGCATCCGCAGTGGGCCTATCGTGCGCTCTGGCCCCAGGGATTGCCGACGCTGGGCAACTTGATGAAATATCTGCCCAGGGAGCAGCAGAGCGCCGGCAGTGCTGCCGGCTACATCAATCAGCGCATGACGCGTCGGCTGACCTGGGAAGTGCTGGCCGATATCCGCAAGCGTTGGCCCGGCAAGCTGCTGATCAAGGGAATTCTCAACGCCGAGGACGCGCGCGAGGCCAAGCGCATCGGCGCCGACGGCGTGGTCGTCACCAATCACGGCGGGCGCCAGCTCGACGGTGCCCCGGCGACGCTGGACGCCCTGCCCGAAGTGGTCGACGCGGTAGGCGATTCGATGCACGTGCTGCTGGATAGCGGCGTTCGACGCGGAAGCGACATCGCCAAGGCGGTAGCGCTGGGCGCCGAAGGCGTGCTGTGCGGACGCGCCACGCTCTACGGCTTGGCACTCGGCGGCGAAGCGGGTGCGGCCCACGCCATCGATCTGCTCAAGGATCAGCTGCACAACGTGATGGCCCAGCTCGGCCGCCCCGCTCTCGACCAGCTCGATGCCAGCTGTCTGCGCCGTTCACCCTATGCATCGACCCAAGGCGACTCACCCCAGCGCCCAAGCAACGCCCTGCCGGGTGGAGAGACGCCGGGCGATGTGCCCTAGGCTCCCAGTCCTTTCGACAGCGAGGGCTGGACGACTTCGATCCAGTAACCGTCGGGATCCTTGACGAAGATCACGTTCTTCATCTTTCCCTGGTCCGAGCGCTTCTTGAATTCGACGGCGTTGGCATCGAACCACTGCTCTGCCGCTGCCAGATCCGGCACCGAGAAGCAGATATGTCCGAAACCCTGGGGCTCGGCGTTGCCGTCGTGGTAGCTGAGGTCGGGGTCGTTCTCGCTGCCCCAGTTGTGAGTCAGCTCCAGCACGCCTTTCTGCGAGAAGGTGTAGGCGGTGCGCTCGCCGTCGTCCTCGGGGATGGCGCTTTCGTCGTCGACCCGCGCCAGAAAGTAGAGCGTGAACTGCATCTCGGGGAAATCGAGCTTGCGCAGCAGGCGCATGCCGAACACGCGGGTATAAAACGCGAGCGAGACCTCGGGATCCTTGGCCCGCAGCATGGTGTGGTTGAGCACGAAACCCTGGCTATCGGCGGTGGCGGGCTGCACGCCTGGAACCTGATCTTCGGCGATCGTCATGGAACACTCCTTGGGCTGACGATGAAAAGAGGGACTAAGACGGATGATGACGACGTCGAGGGCGAAGGCATCGGTGGGAAAGATGAGGGCACCGTCCGGCCGTCACAAGCGTCGACGTCGATGCCGGTCATGTCGCTGACCGACCCGGCCGACGACTTTGCGCTACCCGGACTCTGCTCTACACTCGGTTGAAACCGGCAAACAGGGCCCACGGGCATGGCGACAGGCACGATTCCCCACCCCATGACGCAACGCGCTGTCACACATCGAACCCGCGCTTGCCGACCGCCGGCTCTTTCTCGCCTAAGCCTGTTATTCACCGGGCTGCTTTTGCTTCTGCTGGCCGGCTGCAGCACGCAGAAGGCGATCGTCACTCGCGACGACGGACCCGCCATCGATGGCAACAACCTTTCCATCGACCGCATTCTGGTGATGTCGGCGGCAAAGGATGCGCTCGGCACGCCTTATCAATGGGGCGGCAGCACGCCCAGGGGCTACGACTGCTCGGGACTGGTTCAGATGGCCTACGGCAAGATCGGCGTCTCGTTGCCACGGACGTCCAACGATCAGTTTCACGCTCTGAAAGAGATCGATGTTGCCCGTCCCGGCGATCTGCTGTTTTTCGGCGCCGGCAGCCACGCCACCCATGTCGGTATCTACATGGGGGATCGCCAGATGATCCATGCCCCCGGCAGTGGGCGAACCGTCAGCGTCTCGTCGCTGGATATCCGCTATTGGCGCAAGCACTACCTGGGCGCGGCCGCCCCCACGAACTGACCGGGTCGTCGTAGCCCGCGCACGGATTCGAGAGTGCCAACTGGGGGCGGCATGTGAGGGAAAAACCGCCGCGCCCTTGAGATATCGGATCTTGGCTACCACGTTATGGGTACGTCACTCATCCATGTTACGGATACATCCCACGAGCGCAGGCATGTCGTTATGGCTATCGATTGTTTCACAGCGCCGCCCTCGCTCGTCATGATGAGCATTCGACTCTAGGCTTCGAACCGAGGCCGCCAACGGCAACAGGAGAAAGTCATGGCTTTGCAACTTGGCGATACCGCTCCCGATTTCACCCAGGAAAGCACCGACGGACCGATCAGTTTTCACCAATGGGCCGGCGACAACTGGGTCATCCTGTTCTCCCATCCGGCGGACTTCACCCCGGTCTGCACCACCGAACTGGGCGAAGTCTCGCGTCTCAAGCCGGAATTCGAACGTCGCAACACCAAGGCAATCGGCCTCTCCGTCGATCCGCTGGACGATCACACCCGCTGGGTCGGCGATATCGAGGAGACCCAGGGCTGCGGGCTCAACTTCCCGCTGCTGGCCGACGGCGACCGCTCGGTGAGCGAGGCCTATGGCATGATTCACCCCAACGCCAGCGGTACCAATACCGTGCGTTCGGTGTTCATCATCGACCCGGCCAAGAAGGTGCGCCTGACGATCACCTATCCGCCCAGCACCGGCCGTAACTTCGCCGAGATCCTGCGCGTGCTGGACAGCCTGCAGCTGACCGACGGCTACAAGGTCGCTACACCGGTCAACTGGCAGGACGGTGACGACGTCATCATCGTGCCCTCGATCGACAACGAGAAGGCCAAGGAACTCTTCCCCAACGGCTGGGACGAGAAGAAGCCCTATCTCCGCGTCACCAAGCAGCCGAACAAGTGATCGTGATGGCATGGCGTCGGTAACGCCATTCAATAACGATGCCTTGCAGAAACGGCAACGCCCGCACTCTTTCGAGTGCGGGCGTTTTTGTGAGCGGCGGTGCGGGTTACCGAAAATCTTTCAGGAATTCGCGCGCAAGATAGCTCGGGAAAACGACGGTGAGCTGACGCTCAGTCGCTGTCATCCGCCGCCAGCCAGCCATCGACCAGCTTCCGATTCTCTTCGATCCACTGGGCCGCGCCATCATCGGGATCGCCGGCTTTCTCGATCGTCAGCATCAACTGGGAAAGCTGCTCCGGCGTCATGTGCCAGGCGTCGAGCATCTTCGCGACGTCGGGATGCGACGCGGCGAAGCCCTGATGCGACACCCATTTGATCTGCTCACCGGCGCTGTAGGTCTTCTTGGGGTCCTTCAGCACCTTGAGATCGTACTCGGCAAACGCCCAGTGGGGCTGCCATAGCGTCACGGCGATCGGCTCGTGACGCTGATAGGCATCCTTGAGCTGCGCCAGCATCGCCGACTCGCTGCTGCTCAACTGGCGAAACGGTAGCGAATACTGTTCGATGGTGGCATCGGTTTCGCTGGCGATCGACGAGCCGGGCTCGATGCCGAAAATCGTCGATTCCCCCTGATACTCGAAATCGTCGGCATGCGCCTTGAGCTGCTCGATGGTATCGATGTCTTCGACGTAAGCCGGCACGACCAGTGCATCCAGCGCATCGTCGTACCAGGTCTCGTGCAGGCTGATCCGCTCTCCATAAGGCTTGAGATATTCGGAATCGCTTGGCAGCCAGACCTCGAGAGACACATCGATATCGCCCTCCGCCAGCCCGCCGAACAGTACCGGCTTGGAGACTTCACTCAGCGATACGTCGTGCCCTTTTTCGTCGAGCAACTGCTGCCACATGTGCGAGATGGCGATGTTCTCGGCCCAGTTGTTGGTGCCGATGGTAACGCTATCCGCCGCGTTAGCCTGGGCGGCCACACTGCAGAGGACGGCGCCGATCAGGGCGGTCTTGATTGATTGCATGAAAATCCTGTCCTTGGCCTCGGGGCGTCGTCACCGTGAGCAGCAAACGGTGCCACGGCAGGATTTCATCATAGCCGACGATGGCGTTCGCGTGGGTTCGTAGCTCGCAAAAAACGCACCTGATCCGAGGGATCGGGCGCGTCGATATCACTGCGCTACGGGCAAGCGCTGATCAGCAACGCGTGCAGTGCTTGAGCGTTTCGGCCTCGTCACATTCGAGGCGTGGCGCTGATCGTGGCAGTGCCGACGACCGTCGCGGCGGAGGCAGCAGCGCATGCGGGCGAATCAGCGTCATCAGCATGGCGCGTACCACGTGCGCGAGCACGTAGACAACGACGGCCATAATGATCAACGCCTTGATGCGCCCTGAAATCTTCACGCTGCTTCTCCTTGAATAGAGGGGGCCGGATCCTGGATAAGGAAGTCCGGGTGGGATGGCACACAGGATATAACCACAAGATTGTGACGAAAAATTGAAGGCATCGATAAGCGGTATGCGAGTCATCGATGCCAGAGGTGTTTTTCAGAGGCCTTTGCCAAAGATCTATGTCAGAGGTCTTTGTCAGAGGTCTATGCTGGAATCACACTATCGGCAGAGAGGAACGTCGCTTGAGATCATTCAAGACCGATTTCCCGCTGGATCAAAGCCGCTGCCATCTGGAAACCGGCCCCATCGTACTGGTCGGCTCCCAGTGGCAGGGCGAACGCAATCTGATGGTGATGGGCTGGCACATGATGCTCGGCTTCGCGCCGGCACACTTCGGCTGCCTGATCACCGCCGGCAACCATAGCCACCGGCTGGTGCGCGAAAGCCGCGAATGCACGATCAACGTGCCGACGCTGGATCTGATCGATGCCGTGGTCGGCGTGGGCAACAGCGATGGCGACGACATCGACAAATTCGAGGCGTTCGGGTTGACCCCTGTCGCAGGAGACGAGGTCTCGGCCCCGCTGGTAGCCGAGTGTTATGCCAGCTTCGAGTGCCGGCTGGCCGATGATAGCCAGATCGACCGCCACGAGCTGTTCATCTGGGAGATCGTCAAGGCCCACGTCGACACCTCGATCGAGCTCCCGCGGACGCTCCACTACCGTGGCCATGGTCGCTTCATGGTCGCCGGCGACGAGATCGACCGATCGAAGGTTTTTCGGATCCAGAATCTCTAGGCGGCTATCCTGCGAAGCCGATCTGTCACCGGCCCGATAACCCTTCGAAGAAGCTCACCGCATTCGCCTCGAGCCCTTCCAGGTAATAGCCGCCCTCCTGCACCACCAGCGTCGGCAGGTCGAGATCGGCGATGGCGCGACCGAGCTTGCCGAATCCCGGCGTGGAGACCGACACCTTGGCCTGGGGGTCCTTCTCGTGAATATCGAAGCCCAGCGCCAGCACCAGCGCATCCGGTTCGAACAGCCGAATTGCCTGGCACGCTTCTTCGAGACGCTCGAAAAATACCGACTCCGGTGAGCCGTGGGGCATCGGCAGATTGAGGTTGTAGCCGAGGCCATCGCCACGCCCGCGCTCGTCCTCGAAGCCGGTGACCGCCGGGTAGAAGTTGGTGGTGTCGCCGTGAATCGAGATGTACATCACGTCATCACGCTCGTAGAAGATCTCCTGAACGCCCTGGCCGTGGTGCATGTCGGTATCGAGTACGACCATGCGCGGATAACGCGAAGTCAGATGCTGCGCGGCGATGGCGGCGTTATTGAGAAAGCAGAAGCCGCCGGCGGAATCGATACCCGAATGATGCCCCGGCGGGCGCGACAGCGTGTAGGCGAAGCGGTCACCGCCGAGCAGGGCTTCGGCACCGGCTACCGCGCTCTGCGCCGCCCAGTAGGCGGCCTGCCAGGTATGCTGGCCCACCGGCGCGCTGCCATCGGCCAGGTAGCGCGCGGTCTCGGCGAGAATCCCACGCAGCGCATTGGGCGAGCGCACGAAGATGCTGGAGATCACCTCTTCGCCCCAGTCCTCGTCGAGCTCGTGCCAGCGCCGATAGGCGCTTTCGAGGAAGCGCAGATAGGGCAGCGAGTGCACCGCCCGCAATGGGGCGACCCCATGATCCGCCGGTTCCCGAATCTCGAAGCCGAGTCGTCTGGCCGCGGCCAGCAGATGTTCGGCGCGATCGCGAACTTCCTGGGGTTCGCGCATCCTGCCGCGGGAAAAATAGGTCTGCGGCTGGTGCAACAGTTGGTCGTCGTGAAAAAAGGTCTTCATCGATGTTGTCCTCGTCATACGCAGTCCGCCTGATCCTCAATAGCCCGCGTGGCGATCCACGACGCTTGCCGGCAGCTGGCCGTCATCCAGCCGCGCCATCGCTTCGGCGACCTCGTGGGCCACCTGAGTCGGCGTCGAATCGCAGGCATCGTGCGGGGTCACGACGATCCTGTCGTGGCGCCAGAAAACATGATCTGTCGGCAGAGGTTCCACTGCAAACACATCCAGCGATGCCGCCGAGAGCTGCCCGCTATCGAGCGCGGCGAGCAGGTCGGCCTCGATGAGCTGCTCGCCGCGGCCGACATGGATCAATACGGCGCCGGTCGGCAGGCGAGTGAACAGCTCGGCGTTCAGGATGCCGCGAGTTTCCGGCGTCAGCGGTAGCAGGTTGATCAGGATCTCGCTGCGCGCGGCGAGCTGAGCGAGACCCTCGTCACCACTGAAGCCCGTGATACCTACCGGCAGATTGCGCCCGCTACGCGAATGGATCGCCACATCGTAATCCAGCGCCTTGAGTGCCCGCGCGACGGCCCCGCCCATCTTGCCGGCGCCCAGGAGACCAACACGCACGTCACTGGCGTCGCGCTTGGGCAGGCGCTCCCAGTACGCCTGTCGCTGATGGGCCAGGTATTCGCCGAAGCGCCGGTGGTGCCAGAGCACGTGCCAGGTCACGAACCCCGCCATCATCTGGGATTGGGATTCACCGGCAATCCGCATCAGCGGTACGTCGCCGGGCAGACTCGCGCTGGCCAGAATCCCGTTGACGCCGGCGGCGATAGACGAGACCAGGCGCAAGTTAGGGTAAGGCCGAAAATCGTCGGCGCCCGGGTCCCAGGCCAACGCGAAGGTGACTGCCTCGGGATCGGCGACATCCTGCGGCAAGGCCAGATGAAACTGCGGCGTCGCCTGCTCGAACGCCGCGATGTATTCGGTCATGATCTCCGGAGAACCCAGCAGGACGCCGCAAATTTTTCGCGCCATGCTCAGCCCTCGAAATCCGGCTGAATGCGCTTCAGCAGGCGCAGGTAGGCGTCCCACTCCGGATCGTGGTCAGTGACGCCGTGATCCGAATCCCACTCTTCATATTGCCGGGCGGTGTGCTCGGCAAGCGCAGGGTCCACACGGCGAATCTCCATGCCGCTACCCATCAGCGCGAGCTGCGCCTGACAGCTGCGCTCGAGGTTGTGCATCCGTTTGAACGCCTCGCCCACAGTGCGCCCGCACACCAGCATGCCGTGATTGCGCAACACCATGACCGGCTTGTCGCCGAGATCGGCCACCAGCCGCTCGCGCTCGGCCAGATCCAGCGCGATGCCCTCGTAGTCGTGATAGGCGGTACGCCCGTGAAATTCCATCGACCACTGATTCAACGGCAGCAGCCCCTCTTCCAGACAGGAGACCGCCACCCCGGCGACCGAGTGCGTATGCAGCACGCAGTGCACGTCCGGTCGCGCCTCATGGATCGCACTGTGAATGGTGAAGCCGGCCTTGTTGACGCCTGCGCTTTCCGGGTCATCAATCACGTTGCCCTCGAGATCGATAGTGACCAGATTGGCCGCGGTCACTTCCTCGAAACGATAGCCGTAAGGATTGATCAGGAAGTGTTCCTTGCCCGCCTCGGCCCGCGCCGAGATATGCGTATAGATGCTGTCATCGAGCCCGAAGTGGGCGATCAGGCGGTAGGCGGCCGCCAGATCGCGGCGCGCGTCGGACTTTGTGGTAGCTCGGGAGGTATCGGTCAGCGTATCCATCTCGCTCTCCTGGTGGGCTCGATCCGGGTTGCGCATCGGGCAATCGTGACTGGGCTGTGCTGCAGGTAAGCTATCAGGCCATCCTCAAACTGTCGACACTCGACAGTCGACCCAAGTGCGGTTTTCAGCGATAGTGCCACGGTCGGTAACCGCCAGCCCAACGAGATGACATGACGACGACCACGCGGGGATTTGCCACCATCCAGCAGCGCGACCTGGTCAACCAGATCGCCGACATGCTGACCGAAGCTCTACTGAAGGGAGAGTTTGCGCCGGGCATGCATCTGGCCGAGGCGCAGCTGGCGCGGGACTTCGGCGTCAGCCGGGCGCCCGTCCGCGAGGCGGCACGCCTGCTCGAAAGCCGAGGCATGCTGGTGTCGCAGCCGCGGCGCGGCTTCTTCGTGCGCACCTTCAATGCCGCAGAGCTCGACGACGTCTACGATCTGCGCCTGTGTCTCGAGCGTCATGCCGTTCGCCTGCTCGCCGGCAAACTGACGGCCGAGATGGAAGCGTCGCTCGACGCCCAGCTCGAAACCATGCGCCGCGTCGCCCGAGACGGCACCGCCGTCCAGCAGATCGAGGAGGACGTCGCCTTTCACCGCATGCTGTGCGAGTTCAGCGGCAATCAGCGGCTGGTGCGGGTATTCGACGAGCTCTGCCACGAGATGCGTTTCTGCATTCTGCTGATCGGCCAGCTCTACGACGACCCCACACAGGTCGCGGAGAGCCACCAACCCGTCATGGACGCGCTGCGGACACGAGATCCGGATGCCTGCGAGGCGGCGATCGACTACCACATCGGCATCGCCCAGCAGCGGGTGGTGGAGATGTTTAGGGAGCGGGAGACGTCCTGAACGGTCGAAGTTCCAATCGACTCTCCCCGTTCTGACATCCGTGGCTCACTTGGATAGGATGAGAAATACCTTCGATCTCGGAGCCGCCATGCCACCCATCACACTCGACACACTGGCCCACTGGGTCTTCGACATGGATGGCACGCTGACCGTCGGCGTGCATGACTTCCCCGCCATTCGCCGTCATCTCGACATCCCCGACGGCGCCGATATTCTCCACCATCTGGAAACGCTGCCCGCGGCCGAACGTGATGCCAAGCACGCCTGGCTGCTCGAACACGAGCGTGAACTCGCCATGCGTTCGACCGCTGCCCCCGGCGCCATCGAACTGGTTCGGGCACTAGGCGAGCGTGGCTGTCGGCTCGGCATTCTGACCCGCAACGCCAAGGAGCTGGCGCACATCACCCTCGATGCCATCGGCCTGGATGACTGCTTCGCTCCCGATGACGTGCTCGGCCGCGACGAGGCACCGCCCAAACCCCACCCCGGCGGACTGGAGCGCTTCATCCAACGCTGGAAGGTGGCGCCATCGGATCTGGTTATGGTCGGCGACAGCCAGTTGGATATGGCCTGCGGCAGAGCCGCCGGCGCGCGAACCGTGCTGGTCAACGCGCCGCAGGCCCGGGAGACGAGAGACGCCGATTGGCATCTCGCGGATTGTCGGGACCTGGCCAAGAGACTCGTCAACGACAGCTGATCATTCTATCGCTCCCACCACTCCCACCACTCCCATCACTCCCATCACTCCCGAAGCGTCGTATCAGCGCGCTCGGTGACCGGGCGCGACCCTTCACTTCTCTCATCGATAACGGCCAGATAGACGTCAGATACCGGGGATGCCGATCGGACCTGGCGCATCAGGAATCGGCGAGCATCCGCCCAGCACCAGGGTCGAGGCCACCAGAATCGTCACCAAAAACAAAAACTTCGCTGCGGGCATATCGCAGTCCTCCTGATTTCATGTGCCACGAGTCTAGACGATAGACGGACGCGCTCCATCGCCCCGCTCGATTTTCGTGGTTGCGTGAGGCGAAAAGGCTTCACGCCAAACCTTAACCGATGCTACAAATAGAAACCTAGGGAATAGAGTTAAACCACGGTTAACTAGACAGGGTCGCTAATCGTTTGCCATCGAAGCATCGGCGCTGCGATCCCGTGAATCAGCTCGTTAACACAGAGCTGCCACCGGCTTCGTTGCAGGTGACCACGATCGCTGGGTGTCTGAGAGCCAAAAGCTCGAGAATCCAAAGCTCGAGAACCAGGAGATGGACCATGAAGCGAGGTTTACAACGTTCGGTGATGGTGGGTGTCGCGAGCGTGATCCTCGGCACCTTGCTCGCTCTCCCCGCCAGCGCTGAGGGCACCGGCCAAGACGTCAGCCAGAAGAAGTTCAAGGCCGTGACCACGTTCACGGTGATCGCGGACATGGCGCAGAACGTGGCCGGGGATGCGGCGACGGTGGAATCGATTACCCGGCCGGGCGCCGAGATCCATAACTACGCGCCGACCCCGCGCGACATTTTGCGCGCCCAGGATGCGAACTTGATCCTGTGGAACGGCCTCGATCTGGAACGCTGGTTCGAACGTTTCTTCCACAACCTGAAGGACGTGCCCAGCGTGGTGGTATCGAGAGGCATCGAGCCGATCAGCATCGCCGAGGGTCCGTATGACGGCAAGCCCAACCCGCATGCCTGGATGTCGCCGACGAGCGCATTGATCTACGTCGACAACATCCGCGACGCGTTCATCGAGCACGACCCCGCCAACGCCGAGACTTACCGCAACAACGCCGAACGCTACAAGCAAGAGATCGAAGCCGCCGTTGCGCCCATCCGCGAATCGCTGGCGCAGATCCCCGAGGAGAATCGCTGGCTGGTGACGAGCGAAGGCGCGTTCTCCTATCTGGCGCGGGATTTCGGCCTGCGCGAGCGCTACCTGTGGCCGATCAATGCCGATCAGCAGGGCACGCCACAGCAGGTTCGTCAGGTGATCGATGTCATTCGCGCCAACGACATTCCGGCGATCTTCAGCGAGAGCACCGTCTCCGACAAACCGGCGCAGCAGGTGGCCCGCGAAACCGGCATCCATTACGGCGGCGTGCTCTACGTCGACTCGCTCAGCGAACCCGACGGCCCGGTACCGACCTATATCGACCTGCTGCGCGTCACTTCGGAGACGATCGTCAAAGGCCTGACTCAGGGGGCTTCATCATGACGACGCCTGCCGATACGTCGGCCACTGCGGCTAAAGCGGCATCGACCGGCGCCGAGACGCCATCGGCCGACGTCGAGCCAGCCGGTGCCGGCATCCGCGTGACCGATGCCGCCGTCATCTATCGCAACGGTCATACCGCGCTGCGCGACACCAGTTTCGAGATCCCCGCCGGTACGATTACCGCGCTGGTGGGCGTGAACGGTTCCGGCAAGTCGACGCTGTTCAAGGCGATCATGGGCTTCGTGCGTCTGGCTCGAGGCGAGATCCAGGTGCTTGGCCTGCCGGCCAAAACCGCGCTCAAGCGCAATCTGATCGCCTACGTGCCGCAGTCGGAAGAGGTCGACTGGAACTTTCCGGTGCTGGTCGAGGACGTGGTGATGATGGGGCGCTACGGCCACATGGGGATGCTGCGAATTCCCAAGCGGGGCGATCACGACGCGGTCGAAACCGCGCTGGAGCGCGTCAGCATGAGTGAGTTCCGTCAGCGTCAGATCGGCGAACTCTCCGGTGGGCAGAAGAAGCGCGTGTTCCTGGCCCGTGCGCTGGCCCAGGATAGCCGGGTGATCCTGCTCGACGAGCCGTTCACCGGGGTCGACGTCCAGACCGAAGATCAGATCATCCGGCTGCTGCGCGAACTGCGCGCCGAGGGCCGGGTGATGCTGGTCTCGACCCACAATCTCGGCTCGGTGCCGGAATTCTGCGACCGTACGATAATGATCAAGGGCACGGTGCTCGCCCATGGGCCCACCGACGAGATATTCACCCAGGCTAATCTGGAACGCGCCTTCGGTGGGGTGCTGCGCCACTTCGTGCTCGATCAATCCCAACAGCCCGGCGCGCCGCCCCATGCCGTGGGCGTGTTCACTGACGACGAGCGCCCGCTGGTGATGCAGAACGGTATTGCCGCGCGACGCCAGCGCAGTACCGGAAAGGGAGGCTCCCGTTGATGGACCTCCTCATGCCGTTCGGCTATCTAGTCGAGCCCTTCGGTTATCTATTCGAGCCCTTCGGCTATGGCTACATGCGCAACGCGATGTGGGTGTCAGCGCTGGTCGGCGGCGTCTGCGCGTTTCTCTCCTGCTACCTGATGCTCAAGGGCTGGTCGCTGATCGGCGATGCGCTGTCGCATTCGATCGTGCCCGGCGTCGCCGGCGCCTACATGCTGGGGCTGCCGTTTTCGCTCGGCGCTTTCTTTGCCGGCGGGCTCGCCTCGGCAGCAATGCTGTTTCTCAACCAACGCAGCAAGCTGAAAGAGGACGTCATCATCGGTCTGATCTTCAGCTCGTTCTTCGGCCTGGGGCTGTTCATGGTGTCGCTGTCGCCGACTTCGGTGAATATCCAGACCATCGTGCTCGGCAACATTCTGGCGATCACGCCCACCGATACGCTGCAGCTGGTGACGATCGGCGTGGTCTCGCTGGTCATCCTGCTGGTCAAGTGGAAGGATCTGATGGTGACGTTCTTCGACGAGAGTCACGCCCGCTCGATCGGGCTCAACCCCACCGCGCTCAAGATCCTGTTCTTCACCCTGCTGGCCGCCTCGACCGTCGCGGCGTTGCAGACGGTGGGCGCGTTTCTGGTGATCTGCATGGTCATCACGCCGGGAGCCACGGCCTATCTGCTGAGCGACCGCTTCCCGCGGCTGCTGATCATCGCGGTGACGATCGGCACGCTGACCAGCTTCTTCGGTGCCTACGTCAGCTATTTTCTCGACGGTGCCACCGGCGGCATCATCGTGGTGCTGCAGACGTCGATTTTCCTGATGGCGTTCCTGTTCGCGCCCAAGCACGGCATGCTGGCCGCGAGACGCCGGGCCGCGGCATCGCTGGCACGGACGCCAGTGGCCGAAACAACGGAGTCGCATTCATGAGCTTGCTCGATACGCTGCTGATGCCGTTCCAGTTCGGCTTCATGGTCAACGCCATGGTCATCGCCGTGCTGGTCACCGTGCCGATGGCCCTGCTCTCCTGCTTTCTGGTCCTCAAGGGCTGGTCGCTGATGGGCGATGCCATCTCCCACGCCGTCTTCCCGGGCGTGGTGATCGCCTATCTGATTGGCATTCCCTATGCCATCGGCGCCTTCGTCGCCGGCATGTTCTGCGCCGTGGCCACCGGCTTTCTCGAGGAAAACAGCCGGATCAAGCAGGATACGGTGATGGGAATCGTCTATTCCGGCATGTTCGGCATCGGCCTGGTGCTCTACGTCAAGATCCAGTCGACGGTCCATCTCGATCACATCCTGTTCGGCGACATCCTTGGCGTGGCCTGGCGAGATATCGGCGAATCGGCGCTGATCGCCTTGATCACCGTCGGCGTCATCGGTCTCAAGTGGAAGGACTTCCTGCTCCACGCCTTCGATCCGACCCAGGCCCGGGCGGTCGGTTTGCGAACCCGGCTGCTGCACTACGGCCTGCTCTGCCTGATCTCGCTGACCATCGTCGGCGCCTTGAAGGCCGCCGGGATCATTCTGGCCATTGCCCTGCTGATCGCGCCCGGCGCCATCGCCTTCCTGCTGACCCGACGCTTCAGCACCATGCTGCTGCTGTCGGCAGTAATGTCCGCCGTCATCGCCTTTCTCGGCGTCTATCTCTCGTTCTTTCTCGACAGCGCGCCGGCCCCGACCATCGTGCTGCTGTTCTCGATCGTCTTCGGGATCGCGTTCATCGTTTCGACGCGACGTGTGGCAAGCCGAGAAACGAAAGCGGGGTAAGGCATTTCGGCCTTACCCCGTCTCCGATGCGAACGGCGACATCTACCCTCAGACGGAGGGCGACTCGACGGCCACCCGCGGCCGACTCAGCAGGCTCACGCCGATCAGCGTCACCGCCGCCAGCGGCATCGCCACCAGCACGCTGTTCCAGCCCATCGGCTTGCCCAGCGCGATCTCCCACACCAGCGTCACCACGCCGCCGACGATCATCGCCGACAGCGCCCCGGCCGGCGTGGCGCGAGGCCATAGCAGCGCCGCCAGGAACACCGGCGTGATCGCCGCGCCGTACATGCCGTAGGAGTACATCTGCATCGCCAGCACGCTGGGGAAGAACGCGCCCAGGACCCAGGCCAGAATACCCAGCCCGACGACGGTCAGGCGATTCACGAGCAGCGCCTTGCCCGCCGGGATATCGAGCTTCAATAGACCGCCGAGAATATCCTGGGTCAGGCTGGCCGAGGCGGAGAGCAGATAGCTGTTCCCGGTCGTCAGCAGCAGCGCCACCAGCGACGCCAGCAGCAGCCCGCCGACCACCGTGGGCAACCCTTCCCGGGCCAGCGTCATCATCGCCGTGGAGGGCGTGATATCCGGGAACATCACGCGTGTGGCGCAGACCAGCAGCACGATCAGCGAGGTACACGCGATCGACGCGATGACCAGGCCCATGGCGGCTTTCTTTGCCGTGGCCGGGTCACGCGCGGCGGCAAAGCGCTGGAACAGATTCTGATCGCCCAGAATCAGCAGGAACAGCGGCAGGAAGTAGCCCAGCGCCTGCCACGGTGAAAGGCCACCCAGCAGTGTCCGATGCGTTGCCGGTAGCGCGTCCATCATCTCACCGAGGCCTCCGAGACGAGTCAGCACCAGCGGCGCGGCGATCAGCATGCTGCCAAAGATGATGATCGCACTCAGATAGTCGGTGTAGGCCACCGAGACCAGGCCGCCCATGGTCGCCAGACCAATCATGATCGCCGCCGCGATCAGCACGCCTTGCCACACCGGCAGCCCGAATGCCAGGTTGAGCGCCTGCCCGGCGCCGGTAAACTGATACGACACGATGCCGACGTAGGCCAGCAGGATGATCAGCGAAGCGATCGAGCGCGCCGTGGGACCGAAACGTTCTTCGATCAATCCGGGAATCGTGGTGGCCCGCGAGCGGCGCATCTTCTGCGCCAGCAGGAAGTAGACCACCAGCGCGGCGATCGGCGTCCCGGCGAAGAAGAAGATTGCCGCCCCCGGCCCGTGCTGGAACACGAAGCTGGCCCCGCCGACGATCGAGCCCGACCCTACGAAGGTGGCCAGCAGCGTCGCGGTCAACACCAGCGTCGACAGCGATCGCCCGGCGACGATGAAGTCGGTGTCGTCGTGGACCTTGCGTCGCGAGAAGTAGAGGCCGATGACGACCATCAATACGATATACGCGATGACGAAGAATGCCTGCATGATCGCAGTCTCCTGTTTTGATTGTTATGGGTTGTGATCTTTGTGGGGTATGGTCGATTCCGGATCGGGCTGGATCAGTGGCCAAGGCGATCCTTGATCGCGCGGCCGCCCTGCATGATCAGCGACAGATGCTTGCCCTGGCCGGTCAGCAGGCTCATGTCTTCCAGCGGATTGCCGTCGACCACGATCAGGTCCGCCCACGCCCCCGGCGCGATGCAGCCGATCTCGCCTTCCATGCGCAGCAGCTTGGCCGCGGTGGAAGTGGCACTGCGAATCACCTCGTGCGGCGGCAGCACCTGAGAGCGGATCACGAACTCTTCCGACTGGTGCGGATGCATCTCGCCGAGCAGATCGGTGCCGTAGGCCATGGGCAGCCCCGCTTCGTGCATGGTGATCAGGCTCTCGAGCCCGGCCAGGCGGACGTCGTCGATCTTGGCGACTGACTCGGGCTTGAGACCGTAGTCGGCACCTTCGATCTTGAGGCGTTCGTAGGTGACCAGCGTGGGGCAGGCCATGGCACCGCGTTCGGCGGCCAGCCTGGCCGTGTCCGCCTCGATCAGATTGCAGTGTTCGAGGGAACGCACCCCGGCCTCGACGGCGCGGCGAATCGCTTCGTCGGTGTAAAGATGGGCGCTGACGTAGGTCTTGGCGTTGGCGGCCTCTTCGACAATGGTTTTGAGCTCGTCCACCGAGAAGCTCAAAAACTCGATCGGATCGCTCGGCGATGAGACGCCGCCGTTGGCCATCACCTTGATGAACTGCGCACCGGCCTTGATCTCCTGACGCACGGCACGGCGCACCGATTCGACGCCATCGCAGATACGCCCCATCGAGCCCAGACGCCGAGTCTGGTACTGATCGTCGCGCTCGTCATAGAAGCCGCGGTAGTCGTTGTGACCGCCGGTCTGGGAAAGCGCCTTGCCGCAGATCACCAACCGCGGGCCGACGAAGAGTCCTTCCGCCACCGCCTGCTGGATGCCGCGGTCGGCACCGCCGACGTCGCGCACCGTGGTGAAGCCACGCATCAGCATGCCTTCCATGATCGGTTTGGCACGCGCGGCGACCAATGAATCCGGCAGCAGCGCGTTAGCGCCGAGATCGGCCGTCGTCGCAATGACGTGAACGTGGCAGTCGATCAGGCCCGGCATCAGCGTGCGCCCTTCGAGATCGATCACGCGGGCATCATCAGGCGCCTCGATCGGCGTGTCGGAGACCTGGACGATACGGCCGTTCTCGACGAGAACGTGTACTCCGGCACGCGGCTCGGGGGACGAACCATCGACCAGATTGGCGTTACGGAACAGGACGGCTGGCGACGGGAGTGCGGAGGAAAGTTCGATCATGAATTGGGCTCTCGGGAGGCATTATTGTGCTTGGGAGGTACTGTCGTGATAGTCATCCAAATACGACTTGAGCCTACCCAGCGCCTCGAGCCCCTGAAAAGCGTTAAAAATGCATGCCAGCATGCGGCCAGCGCATTGATCCTGCGTCGGGCGATCAATCTCCCTGCGGCGCCATCTCCAGCAGCCAGCGCTTGAAACAGCGCGTGGCGACGTTCTCCCGACGTTCGTCCGGCGTGATCAGAAAATAACCGCCCCCGTGGCTCGCCCAGTGATCAGTCGCGCGGACCAGCCGCCCCCTGTCGATCTGACTGTCGATGACGTGTTGCCAACCCAGCACGATGCCTTCACCAAGTACCGCCATTTCGACCAGTGGCGGGTAGTGATTGATGGCGATGGCGTTGTTCAGGCTCACCGTCGGCAAATGGTGGTAGCGAAACCAGTCACGCCAGGAGATCCACAGGCTCTGGGCATCCTCGAGCACCAGCAGTGTCTCCTCGCTCAACTGCTCCGGCGTCAACCCCGAGTCCGGGCCCACCCCATGACGCTCCCGGCAGGCGTCGAGATAACCGGGCGCACAGACCGGAAAGACTTTCTCCGGGATCAGATAAGTGGTCTCGAATCCCGGCAGAGATGCCTGCTTCAAGTAATACAGGCCGATATCGAACTCGAAGGACGACAGCGACGTCACCCCGTCGCGCACGATCAGACGCAGCTTGATATTGGGATATTGACGCCGAAACCGACCCAACCGGGGTGCCATCCAGAACTGCGCCACGCCGGCGGTGCAAGCCACCGTCAGCTCGCTCTCGCCGGTGCTTTTCATCACCTCGGCGGTGGCGTTGACGCAGTCGTCCAGGATCGAACGCACCTGCAGCGCATAGGTTTCCCCCGCGCGCGTCAGCGCCAGTTGGCGCTGCTCGCGGATGAAGAGCTTGCGGCCCAGGAACTGCTCCAGGTGAACGATCTGCCGGCTCACCGCGCTCTGGGAGAGGTTCAGTTCGACGGCGGCCCGGGTAAAGCTCATGTGTCGCACGGCCGCTTCGAAGGCGATCAGGGCGTTGAGCGGCGGCAGCGGTGACATGCGCATGAGAAGCTCCACGGAGACAACGGAGAGGAGCAGGATACGTCATCGCGACGTCGGGAACGCTAGCCGCGATCACGAATGAAATCGATGAAGGCCCGCAGCGGCGCGGGCACCAGCCGGCGATCCGAATAGTAGAGGTAAGGCCCGGTGAAACGTTGCCACCAGGGTTCGAGCACCGGTACCAGCGCGCCACTGGCGAGATACGGTTCGACCCACTGCTCGAAGATCATGATCAGACCGACGCCTTGCAACGCCGCCTCAACCCCGAGGTCCACGCCACCGCCGATGCTGACCGTCAACGGCCCGGCGGGCTCGATGCGAATCGACTCCTCCCCGCGCTCGAACTCCCACGGCGGCAGATTGCCGTTGGTGAAGCGGCCACGAATGCAGGCGTGCTGCAGCAGATCGCGGGGATGCGCGGGCGTGCCGCAACGCGACAGGTAGTCGGGCGAGGCGACCAGCGCGAAACGCTGCTCACGCGGCCCGATGGCCACGGCGATCATGTCCTGCTCGAGTAGTTCGTCGTAACGGATGCCGGCATCGAAGCCCGCCGCCAGCGTATCCGTCGCCGCGCTATCGGCGGTGATCTCGACGCGGATCTCCGGGTAGGCCTTGAGGAAGTCGGGCAGGAGGGAAGGCAGGATCAACCGCGCCGCGCTGACCGGCACGTTGAGACGAAGGGTGCCGGCCGGGCGATCCCGAAACCCGTTGACCGCGTCCAGCGCGCTTTCCACCTCCTCGATCGCCGGTGCCAGCCGCGAGACCAGCGCGGCGCCGGCCTCGGTCAGCGTCACCGCCCGTGTGGTGCGATGGAACAGTCGAATGCCGAGGGCGGTCTCGGCGCGGCGCACCGCATCGCTCAAGCGCGACGGACTGGTGGCGGTGAGCCGTGCCGCTTCCCGAAACCCCTTGGCCTTGGCAACGGCCAGCACCGCCTGGAGATCACCGAGATCGGCGCTCATTGTGCATTTCTCCGTACGACCTGTATTGATTGGCTGGAATAGTCGCACAGCATCGAGAGGTCTACGATAAAACCGTCCGACATCCCCTATTCGACACAGGAGTGAGCGCATGTCCCTCATCGACAAAGCCGGTACTTATACCCTCGGTGATCGCCAGGTCAAACGACTAGGCTACGGGGCGATGCAGCTCGCCGGCCCCGGCGTATTCGGTCCGCCCAAGGATCCGGCGCGCGCCGTGCAGGTGCTGAAGGACGTGATTGCTGCCGGCATCGATCATATCGACACCTCGGATTTCTACGGTCCGCACATCACCAATCAGCTCATCAAACAGGCGTTGCACCCCTATCCGAGCGAGCTCTGCCTCGTCACCAAGGTCAGCGCCCGGCGCGATGAAACCGGTGCCTGGCTGCCCGCGCTCTCGCCGGCCGAGCTGACCCAGGCGGTGGAAGACAACCTCCGCAATCTGGGCCTGGAGCAGATGGAGGTCGTCAACCTGCGCAGCATGCTGGACGTACACGGGCCGGCCGAAGGCTCGCTGGAAGCGCCGCTGACGACGCTCGCCGAACTCCGCGAGCGCGGCCTGATCAAGCACATCGGGCTGAGCAACGTCACCGCCACCCAGGTCGCCGATGGACAGAAGATCGTGCCCATCGTCTGCGTGCAGAATCAGTACAACCTGGCCAATCGGGCCGATGATTTGCTGATCGATCAGCTCGCCGCGGACGGCATTCCCTACGTGCCGTTCTTCCCGCTGGGCGGATTCACGCCCCTGCAGTCGGACACGCTCTCCGACGTGGCGAAGACGCTCGAGGCCACGCCGATGCAGGTGGCGCTGGCGTGGCTGCTCAAGCGTTCACCCAACATTTTGCTGATCCCCGGCACCTCGTCGCCAGGGCATCTGCAGGAGAACATCGAGGCGGCCGCGCTGGAGATTCCCGCGGCGCAGATGGCGTTGCTGGATCGTATCGGCAGCGAGTAACGCGGCCGATCTCGGAACATCCGGCTTAGGGAAGCTTGGACACAACGTAACGGTCTAGGGCAAGGTCGTCAGACGCTCCCAGAACGCTTCGGCGAAAGCCGGTAGCGTCTCCTTGGCGCGAGTGATGTGGATTTCGACCGGAATATCCCAGGCCGGCCCGAGCGCCCGGACCAGCTGGTGCTCGCGCCATTCCGACTCCGCCAGGATGAGCGGCAGCCAGGCCATGCCCTTGTTCTCCAGCGCCATCGACATCAATACCGCCGCCAGGTGGCTCGAGAACAGCGGCGCTCGTGGGGCGAATTCAGCATTGCTGCGCAGCCGGTGGGAAACGATGCGCCCCAATCCCGACGCATCGGTGTAGGCCAGATACGGAACGGCGGGATCGTCCGCCGGCAGGAATTCGGGATCGAGGCCCGCCGCTGCGTCCTTGCCCTCGCCGAGTTTTCTGCTCAATTCCGCACCGATCAGCGGTACCAGGGTGTCCTTGGCGATCCTTCGACTCTCGAACCGGCCCGGATCGAGCCGCGTGGGCACCGCCGGGTGACGGTGACTGAGCAGGAAATGCACCCGCCCCTGCGTCAGCCTCTGCTCGCATTCCGCCATGCTCTCGGTATGGAGCTGCAGCGCCTCGATCGGCGCCCCCTTCTCGACCTGACGGATCCAGCGCGGAAAGAACGTGAACGACAGCGAATGTGTCGCCGCGAACTGCAGCGTTCGGGCGGCCTTGCCCGCCACCTCCCGAACCTCTTCACGCAACCGATGCAGACGGGTGGCGGACTCGAGAGCGCCGCCCTGCATCGCCCGCCCCGCCTCGGTCAGCGACGTCCCCTGTGGCGTACGCACGAACAGGGTGACGCCCATCCACGCCTCCAGCGCCCGTATCCGTCGGCTAAAGGCCGGCTGGGTGATATGGCGCGCCTCCGCGGCACGCACGAAGCTGCCGTGCTCCGCCAGCGCAATGAAATCTTCGAGCCAGACCAGTTCCATGGTTCGATTCCTGTGACCGGATGCCAATAGCAATGCCGTTTCGGCATAACTAACCTCGTTAATAGCATTGGTTGGCGAGCCGAGGCCAGGGCTATCGTGGCTTTCACCATCCCCTGTCGAGTATTCCGCCATGCGTATTGTGGACATCCGTGAACAGACCGCATCGATCGCCTCCCCCATCGCCAATGCCTATATCGATTTCTCCAAGATGACCTGTTCGGTCGTTGCGGTCGTCACCGACGTGATCCGCGACGGCAAGCCGGTCATCGGTTACGGCTTCAACTCCAACGGCCGCTACGGCCAGGGTGCGCTGATGCGCGATCGCTTTCTGGCGCGAGTGCTGGAGGCCGATCCCGAGACGCTGATCGATCACGATCGCGACAACCTGGACCCGTTCGCCATCTGGAAGACCTTGATGACCAACGAGAAGCCGGGCGGCCACGGCGAGCGCTCGGTGGCGGTCGGCACGATCGACATGGCGGTCTGGGACGCCGTGGCCAAGATCGAGGGCAAGCCACTCTATCGGCTGCTGGCGGAGCGCTACCGCGATGGCCAGGCCGACGACAAGGTGTGGGTCTACGCCGCCGGCGGTTACTACTACCCCGGCAAGGACCACTCGAAGCTGCAGGAGGAGATGCGGGGCTATCTCGACCGCGGCTATAGCGTGGTCAAGATGAAGATCGGCGCCGCCTCGCTGGACGAGGACCTGCGCCGGATCGACGCGGTGCTGAAGGTGGTGGGAGACGGCAGCCGCTTGGCGGTCGATGCCAACGGTCGATTCGATCAGGCGACGGCCATCGCCTACGCCGAAGCGCTCAAGCCCTACAAACTGTTCTGGTACGAAGAGGCCGGCGACCCGCTTGATTACGCGCTGCAGGCGGAGCTCGCGAACCACTACGAGTTGCCGATGGCGACCGGCGAGAATCTCTTCTCGCACCAGGACGCCCGCAACCTGCTGCGCTACGCCGGCATGCGCCCGGATCGCGACTACCTGCAGTTCGACTGCGCGCTCTCCTACGGGCTGGTGGAGTATCTGCGTACGCTCGATGTCATGGCCGAGATGGGCTGGTCCAGCCGCCGCGTGGTACCCCACGGCGGCCATCAGATGTCGCTCAATATCGCCGCCGGCCTGCACCTGGGCGGTAACGAATCCTACCCGGACGTGTTCCAGCCCTTCGGCGGTTTTGCCGACGGCATCCAGGTGGAAGATGGCTACGTTGCCCTGCCCGACGTCCCGGGCGTCGGGTTCGAAGCGAAGTCGGCGCTCTACAAGGTCATGCGCGAACTCGGCGGCGAGTGAAGGTTGTGCGCATCGACGCCAAAAGATATGTTATAAAATAACATTAATGACATCGATGAGCGCTCATGACCCTCACCGTACCGCCGCTACCGGATGTCGCCGCTGGGCGCGAACCGGAACCATCTAGGGCATCGCCTTACCGCGCCCTGCAACATGTCGGCATGCAGGGCATCGCCACCCGCCTGCAATGGGAGGATGGCACTCGGCTGCCCGCCACCGCCGACGTCAGTGTCGATCTCGCCGCCGGCCAGCGCGGCATTCACATGTCCCGGCTCTATCGGCTGCTGGACCGGCTCGACGAGTCGCCGCTGACACCGGCCGGATTGACGACGCTGGGTAACGCCTTGCTGGATAGCCAGCAAGGCATCAGTCAGGCCTTGGCACTAACGCTGCGCTTCGATCTGCCACTGCGCCGCCCGGCGCTGCTCAGTGGCGAGAGCGGTTGGCGTCACTATCCGTGCAGGCTGGAATTGAAAGGCAGCCGAGAAGCGCTTGAAACCACACTGACGCTATCACTCGACTACGCCTCCACCTGCCCTTGCTCGACCGCGCTGGCGCGCCACGCCATGGCCCGGGACTGGCGCCATTGGGTGGAAGAACAGACGCATGCCGACATCGATGCCGGGACCGTCGCCAACTGGATCGAGCACCAGGGCGCTTTCCCCACGCCGCACAGTCAGCGCAGCCGGGCCGCTCTCTCGCTCACGCTAAGTCCCCGGGCGGCGTTCGCCGCTGCCGATCGTATCGATACTTTCGAGCGCTTGCTGCAGACACCGGTTCAGACACTGGTAAAACGGATCGATGAGCAGGCCTTTGCAGAGCGCAATGGCGCCAACCTGATGTTCTGCGAGGATGCCGCCCGGCGTCTGGCCGAGGGCTGCGATGCACAGCCCGACGTCACGGGCTATCGCATCGAGATCGTGCATGCCGAAAGCCTGCATGCCCATGATGCGATTGCCGTGGTGGAACGCGACCTGCCTGCATGAAGCCCCGTCGTCGATCACCGACGACGGGATACCACCAAGCCAAACCGACGGATGCCTAGCCGAACAGCCCTTTCAACGTGTGCGGCTGGCTGCGCAGGTACTGCTTCGGCGCGTGAACGCTGGCGCCGAGCTTGGCGGCGGCGTGCCACGGCCAGCGCGGATCAAAGAGCATGCCGCGTGCCAGCGCGACGGCATCCGCTTCACCGCTGAAGACGATGCCTTCGGCCTGCTCCGGCTCGGTGATCAGCCCGACGGCGATGACCGGCATAGCGACTTCCTGCTTCATGCGCCGCGCGAACGGCACCTGGTAGCTGGGGCCGACATCCAGCGCCTGGCGCGGATCGAGACCGCCACCGGAACAGTCGATGAAACTACAGCCGCGGGCGTCCAGCGCCTTGGCCAATTCCACGCTCTGCTCCAGATCCCAGCCACCCTCGACCCAGTCACTGCCGGAGATACGAATACCCACCGGCTTCTGCTGCGGGAAGACCTCGCGGACGGCGTCGAAGATTTCCAGCACGATCCGCATGCGGTTTTCGAGGCTGCCACCGTATTGGTCATCGCGCTGGTTGGAGAGCGGCGACAAGAATTCATGCAGCAGATAGCCATGGGCCGCGTGGAGCTCGATCAGCTCGAAACCCAGGCGCTCGGCACGCTTGGCCGAGGCCACGAAGCCGGCCTTGAGCGCTTCGATATCCTCGAGGCTCATCGCTTTCGGCGGACGCTGATCGTCCTGATACGCAACCCCGGAGGGCGCCACGGTCTGCCAGCCGCCCTGCTCGAGCGATAGCTGCGCGCCACCTTCC
The DNA here is from genome assembly GCF_003206695.1 of Salinicola halophyticus. Taxonomy (GTDB): domain Bacteria; phylum Pseudomonadota; class Gammaproteobacteria; order Pseudomonadales; family Halomonadaceae; genus Salinicola; species Salinicola halophyticus. Next base: position 165,138 of record NZ_PZJN01000007.1, read on the forward strand.
CAGGGCGCCTGACAGGAGGCCTTGCGCCCGGCGTGGCCGAGCTGGATACCGATCGGCATCGGCGAGTGGCCACGCACGGACTCGAGCATGCGCGCCATCGCCTGCTCGTTATCGTCCGAATAGAGGCCGACGTCGCCTGGGGTGATGCGCCCTTCCGGAGCGACAGACGAGGCTTCGACCATCAGCAGTCCGGCGCCGGAGAGCGCCAGATTGCCGAGATGGATGGTGTGCCAGTCGGTCATGTTGCCGTGCTCGTCAGCGGAGTACTGGCACATCGGTGAGATCACTATGCGATTGGCCAGCTCGAGCTCGGCGAGCTTGAGCGGCGTGAACAGCTTGGGGGATGCCATGGAAAAATTCCGGAAACGAATGATGACGAAAATGTAGCTGGCTAATAATTGTTTGGCAATGGCCGCGCCTCACCGATAGCCGCAGAAGAAGACCTAAATATCCTCGGGGGCTGATCACGATATGCCCATATTCATGTCGCGCACCGCAGGGTCGGAGCGTTCTCAGCTTCGAGGTGAGATAGGGTCGATGTGACGTGAGCAATGGCACTGACGACATCGTTGGCCCCGGCACGAATCTTATCGATTGCATGACCGGCTTCGCCCGCCATGCGGACGCCGTTTTCCACGCTGCCCAGACAGGCCTGCATGCCACCGCTCACTTCGTGGGTGAGATCGCGCAGGCTGGCGACGGTGGCGGTGATGTCGCGAGTGGCCTGGGAGGTGCATATCGACAGCTGGCGTACTTCGTGAGACACCACCGCGAAGCCGCGGCCATGCTCACCGGCACGGGCCGACTCGATGGCGGCATTGAGCGCCAGCAGGTTGGTCTGCTCGGCGATATCGCGAATGCTTTCGACCACCGCGCTGATGTCGGCGGAGCGTTGCGCCAGGGAGTCGATCAGCTGCGAGGCAGCCGCAACCTGATCAGCGATACAACGAATTTCGGTGATGGTCTCGTCGATGATACGCGAACCGTCGCTGGCGGACGTTTCCGTGTTCGACGAAATGCGATAGGCCATTTGCGCGCTTTCATTCTCACGTGTCACGCGGTCGGTGATATCGGTCGCGAACTTGACCACCTTGTAGAGCTGCCCCTCGGAATCGAAGACCGGGTTATAGCTCGCTTCGAGCCACAGCGTTCGACCTTGCTTGTCGAGTCGTTTGAACTGCCCCGACATGAATTCACCCGCGTTCAGATGGACCCAGAAATCAAGGTACTTCTGACTCGCTGCATAATCGCGTTCGCAGAATATCCGATGATGCGTGCCTTGGAGCTCTTCGAGAGCGTAGCCCACCGTATTCAGAAAATTATCGTTAGCGGTCAAGATGTGTCCGTCGGGAGAGAACTCGATGACCGCCATGGCCCGGTCGATGGCGTTCAGCCGGCTGTGCATGTCCTGCTCATCGCGTACCCGCGCGGTGATGTCGGTCGCCGTCTTGACCACGCGAATGATCTTTCCACGACGGTCGCGGACCGGATTATAAGAGGCTTCCAGCCAGAGCGTGTGGCCGTCTTCGGCAATGCGCTTGAAACGACCGGTAATAAACTCGCCTTGCTGCAGCCGGTCCCAGAAGGCCGCGTATTCTCGACTCGCGGCCAGTGCCGGATCGCAAAGTTGGCGGTGGTGCTGGCCGATCAAGTCGACGCCACGATACCCGGTGATATCGAGAAAGTTGGTATTGGCGGTAACTATTATGCCCTCCGGAGAGAACTCGATGATGGCCATGGCACGATGGATGGCATCGAGCACGGCTTCATGATGACGCGGCGAGCGAAATAGGGCCATGTGCGGCGTTCCTTTATTATTCAATGAGTTCTTGACGACTCACTTGGAATTCTATGGTGGGCCTGAAACGGCGTTATTAGCGAGTGTGTTTCAGCCAGACTAAAGGCGTTGCCATCAATATCGACAGTACTGTCCGAAATTTTAGTCTTCAGGCAGCTAAACGCATGAATTAAAAACCGAAGTAATATTAGGGTCATGCTGACAGTCGCCGCGCGCAAGCCACTTTTATTCAGGATAATGGCATCGACGCAATACCCGTATTACGAATCGAGCACTTAGATGTTCCACTCAAGCTAGTTATCGATGAATTTAGTGATATCGATGAATCTAGCTATATTGATAAATAGAGATGTCGTACTGAAGAAAACACCGAGCCCTAAAAAACCCCGATACCCTTGTGAGGATAATCGGGGAAGCTCCGGTGGAGACCAGACTCTTGGCGGCCAGATTCTGGAGACGTCGAAAGCGTGATCAGACGGCGGCCATATCCCACTCGGGGAACGGGTCCGGCAGCGTCACCCAGTAGTCCTTGCCGCGCGCCAGTTCCTCATCACTCAGCAGACACGCCTCGAGCCGCCGGCGAATGTCGGCGGCATTCAGCCCCTGGCCAATGAACACCAGTTCCTGGCGCATGTCGCCGAACGGCTCCTGCCACTTCTCCAGGATCGAGGCGCGATACTCGGGATCCTGCGGCCAGCGCGATTCCGGCACCGCGCGCCAGAACAGGCCGGCGAAGCCGTGATGGGCGATACCGCCGGCCTGGCTCCACTGACCGGCGAACTGCGGCCGGCTGGCGAGCCAGAAGAACCCTTTCGAACGTAGCAGCTTGCCGTCGCCCCAGTCGCCGTGCAGCACGTCGTGGAAGCGCTGCGGGTGAAACGGCCGCCGCGCCTCGAAGCTGAAACTGGAGATCCCGTACTCCTCGGTTTCCGGCACGTGCTCGCCGCGCATTTCCTTGAGCCAGCCCGGCGCCTGCTGCGCCTTGTCGAAGCTGAACCGGCCGGTATTCAGCACCCTCTCCAGCGGCACCTGCCCGTTCTGAATCGCGATGATCTCGGCGTCGGGGTTGAGGCTTTTCAGTACCGCCTCGAGTTCACCCAGGGCGCGCGCATCGATCAAGTCGGCCTTGGAGATCAACAGCACGTCGCAGAATTCGATCTGATCGACCAGCAGGTCGGCGACGTTGCGCTCGTCCTCTTCACCCAGACTCTCGCCGGCTTCGGCCAGCGACTTGGCTTCGTGGTACTGGGAAAGAAAGTTGGCGCCGTCCACCACCGTGACCAGCGTATCCAGCCGGGCGACCTGGGACAGGCTCCGCCCCTGCTCGTCCTCGAAGGTGAAGGTCTCGGCCACCGGTAGCGGCTCGGAGATGCCGGTGGATTCGATCACCAGATAATCGAAGCGGCCCTCGTCGGCGAGCCGATTCACTTCGATCAACAGGTCCTCGCGCAACGTGCAGCAGATGCAGCCGTTGCTCATCTCGACCAGTTTCTCTTCGGCGCGATTGAGGTCGACTTCGCGCTCGATCAGCGCCGCGTCGATGTTGATCTCGCTCATGTCGTTGACGATCACCGCGATGCGCCGGCCGTCGCGGTTGTTGAGCAGGTGATTGAGAACGGTCGTCTTGCCGGCGCCGAGAAAACCGGACAGGACAGTAACGGGTAATGGTTGCATGAATAGTTCCGATGATATTTTTTATTATGTTATATCGTAACAATAGCGGCGACAACCCTGATTGATTGCTCGAAAACGAACATGAGCAGCGGTCATTAGCGAAAGTCGAATGCGCTTTTCGCCGGATATTGCGCACACTGTGACAAAACGATGACACCGAACGCGGCCTAACCAGACACACAACATGCGCGGCCGGTGTCGCTTATAACAACCTCCGTCTCAGGAGACGCTGCCATGCTACGACGCCTCAAACGATCCAAGTCACGCTCACTACGCCTTTTTCTCTCCTTACTGGCCACGCTGACGCTCGGCTGCGGTCTCGCCTTCGCGGCCCAGGCCGCCGATGAATGCCCGCAACGCGGCGATCTGGCGCCGATGTACTGCGATGCCGATGGCGATCTGGTCGCCGATGCGCCGACCGACGAGTCCCAGTACCTCGATCCCGATCCGCTGGTCTTCGCTTACACCCCGGTCGAGGATCCGGCGATCTATGCCGACATCTGGGAACCGTTCATCGAACACTTGCGCGACGTGACCGGCAAGGACGTGCGCTTTTACGCCGTACAGTCCAACGCCGCCGAGATCGAAGCGATGCGCAGCGGCCGCATTCAGGTCGCCGGTTTCTCCACCGGGCCGACCCCGTTCGCGGTCAACCTGGCAGGCGCGGTGCCCTTCGCGATCATGGGCAGCGACGACGGCGAGTTCGGCTACACCCTGCAGGTCTATACCCGCAAGGACAGCGGTATCGACGAGCTGAGCGATCTCAAGGGCAAGCGTGTGGCACACACCTCGCCGACTTCCAATTCCGGCAACCTGGCGCCTCGCGCGCTGTTCCCCAAGCAGGGCATCACCCCGGACGAGGATTACGAAGTGGTCTATTCGGGTTCTCATGACCAATCGATGCTGGGTGTGGTCGCGGGTGACTATGACGCCGCACCGGTGGCCTCCGAGGTGGTCGATCGCATGGCCGAGCGCGGGCTCTACGACCCGGATGAGGTCAAGATCATCTTCGAATCCAAGCGCTTCCCTACCACTTCCTATACCTACGCCAATAACCTCAAGCCGGAGCTGATCGACAAGATCAAGAAGGCGTTCTTCAGCTTCGACATGAAAGGGACGGAGTTGGGCGAAGAGTTCGACGGCGTGACCAAGTTCGTGCCGGTCACCTACCAGAAGGATTGGGAAGTCATTCGTGACATCCAGGATGCCAACGGCGTTGTCTACTCCCAGAAAAACGTCGAATAACCCGGCCTGACGGCGCTTTCTCTCATGAAGGACGATGGCGCCGTCAGCCACGAGGAATCCCAATGCTGCGCATTCAGAATCTGGTCAAGCGTTACGGCCATGGCGAGCCGGTGCTGCGCGGGCTCGATCTCGACGTGGCCGGCGAATCGGTCGTTTCGATCATCGGCGCCTCGGGGGCGGGCAAGAGCACGCTGCTGCGCTGCATCAATCGGCTGGTGGAACCCACGGAAGGCAGTATCGAGCTCAACGGTCTCGAACTGACCCATCTCAAGCGGGAAGAGCTACGCAAGGCGCGCCGGCGTATCGGCATGATCTTTCAGGGCTTCAATCTGGTGGACCGGCTGACGGTGATGGAGAACGTCCAGTGCGGACGCCTGGGTTACATCCCCTACTGGCGTGCTGCCCTGCGCAAGTATCCGGCCGAGGACATCGAGCGTGCCTATCACCTGATGGAGCGCGTAGGTATCGCCCACTACGCCAACAAGCGCGCCGATGCGCTGTCCGGCGGCGAACGTCAGCGTGTCGGCGTGGTACGGGCATTGATGCAGCAGCCGGAGATCCTGCTCGCCGACGAACCCACGGCGTCACTGGACCCGGTCAGTTCCCGTCAGATCATGGAACTGTTGCAGACCCTCGCCCAGGAGCTCTCGCTGCCGGTATTGATCAACATCCATAACGTGGCCGAGGCGCGGGAATATACCCAGCGCATTGTCGGCATGCGGTTCGGCAAGCTGATCTTCGACGGCAAGCCGGCCGATCTCGATCAGGAGGCGATGGATGCCGTCTACAACGGCACGCCGGGTGAAGATCGCCGGCAGGCCGATGCCGGCCAGGCACAGGCGGTCATGTCATGAACGCGACGAGCGAACGCCGCACCTGGCGCAAGCCGCCGTTCATCGCCAACCCGCTGTTGCGCTGGGGGCTGGTCATCGGGGTCGTGGTCTATGCGATCTGGGCGATCTCGATCCTGCCGTTCGATCTCGATCGCATAAGCCAGGGCATGACCCGCGCCGCGCGGATCTTCTCCGGCGCCTTCCCGCCCAACTTCGATCGCTACGAGCTGCTGATCGACGGTTTTCTCGAGAGTCTGCAGATCGCGATTCTAGCGACACTGCTGGGACTCGCACTGAGCGTTCCCATCGCCTTCATGGCAGCGCGTAATATCGCCGCCAAGCCGATTTACCTGCTGGGGCGTGCGATCATTATCATCGCGCGCAGCTTCCACCCGGTGATCGTGGCGATCCTGTTCGTCAAGGCGGTCGGGTTCGGCCCGGTGGCCGGCATTCTGACCCTGACGCTCTACTCGATCGGCTTCGTCGCCAAGATGCTGGCTGAGCGCATCGAGGAGATCGACTGGGGTCAGGTGGAGGCCCTGCGCGCCAGCGGCACGCGCTACATCAGCGTGCTGCAGTTCGCGGTGCTGCCGCAGATCATGCCGCGCCAGATCGGCCTGGGCATCTATCAGCTCGACAGTAATCTGCGCGCCTCGGCGGTGGTCGGCATCGTCGGTGCCGGCGGGATCGGCTCGACGCTGATGAACGCCTTCGGACGCTACGACTACGACTTCGCGCTGGCGATCACGCTGGTGATCATCGGCGTCATCCTGATCAGCGAAGCGGTCAGCGGGCGAATCAGGAGGAACATCGGATGACCATCCAGACGACCCCGAACGTAGCCGAGCGCACCTGGGCACGCTATACCCCGCAGCAGCGCTGGAAACGTCTTGCCATGATGCTGGTGGTGGGCGCTGCCGTGGTATGGGCGGTGGAGAGCATCGATATCATCTGGCCGTGGGTGTGGGGCGCCCCTGCCCAGGTCGGCGATCTGTTCGGCCGCATGGTGCCGCCGGATGTGAGCAATATCCGCGCGATCCTGTGGGCGCTGGTCGAAACGCTCAACATCGCCACCATCGCCACCTTCGTCGCCGTATTCATGTCGCTGCCGATCGCTTATATCGCGGCCCAGAACACCACGCCCAACCGCTTCACGCTGTGGCTGGGGCGTTTCATTCTGGTCTCGAGCCGATCGGTCAACACGCTGATCTGGGCGCTGCTGTTCGTGGCGATCTTCGGCCCTGGCGTGCTGGCGGGGATCATCGCGATCATGTTCCGATCGATCGGCTTTCTCGGCAAACTGCTGGGCGAGGCGATCGAGGAGATCGACCGCCGCCCGGTGGAAGCGCTGGAAGCCACCGGCGCCTCGCGCGCCAAGGTGGTGCTCTACGCCATCGTGCCGCAGGTCATCCCCACCTTCTTCGCGATCAGCATTCTGCGCTGGGACATCAACCTGCGCGAATCGACCGTGCTCGGCCTGGTCGGCGCCGGCGGCATCGGCGTGATCCTGCAGGGCGCCATCGATACGCTGGCCTGGCAGACCGTGGCGACCATTCTACTGGCGATCATCGCGCTGGTGATCCTGGGCGAGGCACTGGCCGCCTGGCTGCGCAAGAAGGTCATCTGATCCTGCCCCCGGCAATGGAGGGCTGCCGCCGAATTCAGGTCGGCGGCGGCAGGGCGGATTCGTCGCGCTTGATTCGCTTCAACCAGCGCTGCTTGGCGTACTTGCGCAGGTTGTGGACGTTGTCGGTCTCGTCGACGATGTCCTGACCCAGGATCGTCTCGATCACGTCTTCCATGGTGATCACCCCCACCCAACTGCCGTGGTCGTCGTAGACCACGCGCATGTGGTTGTGATTCTTGAGCATGGCGGCAAAGACATGCTCGACGCTATCGGCCTCGTCGACGGTGGAAACCGGATGCATCAGCGACTTCAGCGTCTGCTCGTCTTCGGCGTGATAGGTATCCGCCTTGTGGATATAACCCAGCGCGTCCTCGGCACCATCCATGATCGGAAAACGAGTGAACGGGGTCTTGCCGTAGCGACGATCGAAATCGGCCACGGTCATATCGGGGGTCACCGTCTCGCAAACCGTTCGCGGCGTCATGACGTTCTTCACCAGAATCTCGTGGAGATTGAGAATATTGGTGATGGTGCGCGTCTCGTCCGGATCCAGCGCCTTCTCCTCTAGCCCGATCCGCGCCAGGGCCTTGATCTCACCGCGCATGTCGACGTCATTCTCGCTCTTGGCGATGCGATTGGTGATCATCTCCGAAAGCCAGATGAAGGGCAGCAGCACCAATACCATGACGCGCAGAATCCGCGGCAGAAATGGCGCCAAGGCTCGCCAGTAGCTGGCGCCGATGGTCTTGGGAATGATCTCCGAGAAAATCAGGATGCCGAACGTCATCAACGCCGAGGCAATCGCCACGTGAGCATCGCCGAACACGACCGCTACCTGCGCACCGACGCCGGTCGCCCCCACGGTATGGGCGATGGTGTTGAGGGTCAGGATCGCCGCCAGCGGCCGGTCGATGTTGGACTTGAGCTTGTTGAGCTTGTCGTGAAGCTTGGGGCGGGTGTCCTTGAGCTGCGCGATATAGCTCGGCGTCAGCGAAAGCAGCGCGGCTTCCAGCACCGAACAGACGAAGGAAAAACCGATCGAGAGAACGACGAATGCCGTCAGCAGAAACATGGGGGGTCGCTATGTGACTTATGAAGACTCTTTATCCTGACTTGGCGCACGGCTGTCAATGATACCGATTGACGCACCGCTTCCAACGTCAACGCCGCCAATGNNCATTGGCGGCGTTGAGTAGACAAAGTGCCTGAAAAGGCGACAGACGTCAGTGACCGAATTTCTCGTTTTCACCGATATCCGGCTTGTGATCCTTCTTGATATTGGCCTTGGCGAACTCGTAGAGCTGGAACGTCTTGCTGTCCCGGGACTGCCAGTGCTCGCCGAAATGGATGTCGATCTCCATCATGGTGATATCGGGATCTTCCTTGCCACCGGTGAACCACGCCGCCACGAACGGATTCCAGTATTTTTCGATCAGCTCGGGGTCGTGGTTGAGACGCGCCGTGCCCGACATCGATACGTAGACGCCGTCATCCTGATCCGAGAAGGAGAGACAGACATCCTGATCGGCTTTCGCCTCGAATGCCTTCTCCGCGCTGCGCCGGGTATAGAACCAGAGCGTGCCGTCGTAGGCATCCTGCACCAGATGCATGGGGCGTGAACGCGGCACGCCATCGTCTAGGGTCACCAACATGCCGACCTTGATCTTTTCGATCAGCTTCCAGATCTTCTGCTTATGCTCGGGACTGGACATTATTGCCTCCTGCTAATGTTGCCCTATCCGGGGTTGTCCCCGTTTCGGGCGATCAACACGCCATCCGGGCGTGAGCGTCTTGCGGCTAACCTATCTGGCGTCGTTGCGATCGACGCATCTTTCGATCGGCCATCACCATGGCCACCGGTAAAGACTCATAGCAGCCTAGTCGCGCCTTCCCGGTCGGGCAAACCCGCGCTACTCGTTGCGGCCGCTGCCGTTATACTGGTGACGAACCGTGGCTCCGAGCCTGCATCATTCGCCCTCATTCATTCGCCTTCGACCCGGACGCTCATCATGTCCCTGACTCGTCCCTTCTCTCTCGACCACGCCGCCCTGCTGGACGAACTGGCGGCTACCGACAACCTGCTGATCATTCAGGATCTCGACGGCGTCTGCATGGGTCTGGTCGGCGATCCGTTGACTCGACGCCTGGAGCGTCGCTATCTCGACGCCGCGCGCCGGCTCGATGGCCACTTCTACGTGCTGACCAACGGCGAGCATATCGGCTCGCGCGGCGTGAACGGCATCGTCGAGGCGCTGTTCGAAACCCGGGACCGCGCCGGTGAACAGGGGCGTTATCTGCCCGGCCTGGCCGCCGGCGGCGTGCAGTGGCAGGATCGCTTCGGCAATGTCAGCCATCCCGGCGTCACCGACGCCGAGCTCGCGTTCCTCAAGGCGTTTCCCGCTCAGGCCGAAGCATTTCTCGAATCACTGCTGTCCCGGCCGCCCTACTCGCTGCCGCCGGACGTGCGGCGCGATCTGATCGCCGCCGCGGTGCTCGACAATCTGGCGTCGCCGACACTCAACTTGAACGTCTTCCATCACCACTGGCGGGCCGATCCGGCGCATTACCGGACGCTACAGGCCGCCGTCGCCGACTTCATGCGAGAGCGCCTCGACGCTGGCAATCAGGCCGGTCTCGATCACGCCTTCTTCGTCCACTACGCCCCCAATGCGGGCCAGGACGACAACGGCAATGAACGATTGCGCGAGAGCGACGGCGTTGCCAATGGCAACGCCGGCACTACCGATTTCCAATTGATGCTGCGGGGCGCCGTCAAGGAAGTCGGCGTGCTGATCATTCTCAACCGCTACTACCATCGCCACACCGGTGAATATCCGCTGGGCGAGAGTTTCAACGCCCGGGAAGCGCCTCGCGATTACGCCGCGCTGCTGGCGCTGGCGCGCGATCACTTCGATCCGGCGCTGATGCCGCGCATCGTCGGCGTCGGCGACACCGTGACATCATTCACACAGGACTCCAAAGCCGGATCGCAGCGACAGCGTGGCGGCAGCGACCGCGGCTTTCTGACGCTGGTCCAGCAGCTGGGGAAGGCTTTCGACAGCGGCAACCGGGTGCTCTACATCGACAGCAGCAGCGGCGAAGTACGCCGTGCCGGTGTCGATGCCGAGCGGCTGGCGCAACATGGCGAAGACCCGAGCGTCGAACTCTGGTCGGCGCTGGAGGGGATCAGCGATCCCGATGACGCCCTCGAGCTGGATGTGATTTTCCCCCGCGGTCACGAACAGTACATCGACTTCTTCTGCGAGCTGGTCGCGCGGCGGTGACTCGACGACGTTGATTCGGCGGCGTTGATTCGGCGGCGTCGATCGACAACGTAGATCAGCGCCAGTCCTTCGCGTTTACCAGTATCGTGCCGGAGAGATGATCCAGCGTCGGCACGGGGCCGTTGGAACCGCTGACCGTTTCCAGCACCAGCCCCAGCCGCACGCCGTCTTGGCGCAGTGTGACCAACTCCGGCTCGCTGTCAGTGCCGCTCGATGTCGCGGTCATCTCGGGAAGCAGATCGAAACGCGATGTCCTGGTGGCCGAAGAGACCCGCAACGTCCGCCCTTCCAACTGCAGACGCAACACTTCCCCCGACGACAAGGGCGCTTCGATAACATTCCCGGCTGACATATCGATGCCGCTCAGTAGCAGATCGAAGCCCTCCAGCGCGATCCCCGCCGTGCCTGAATAGACGCGAGAGAAGTAGGACGAGCCGCTGCCTGCCTCGATGGCCGTCGACGGATCGAGTTCCCAGGCCCGCGCCACCGTTCCAAAGCTCAGGGCTTTCTCGTTCGATGACGTGTCGTTCGATAACTTGGCGCCGGCCGGTGCCACCCGCGCCAGCGCGTCGACATTCCGAAGATAACCCAGCGCCGCCAGGGCTTCGCCGGTCTGCTGCGGATTTCTCGCGGGCTGCTCGACGATCGTCAGAAAGCGCTCGCTCTGGCTGCGAATCGATGTCCACTCGGCACCCTGCGGGCCGAAGCTCGCCAACAGCATCGCCAGCACGGGAATCGCGGCCATCGGTCGAATATCGCCTCGCCAACGCGGAAAACTCTGCAACGCCGCGATGATCGCCAGCACCAGTGCCAGCGCCGCCAGCAGATAGCGCTCCGGTGTCACGCCGTAGGCTCCGATACGCAGTGTCAGCGCCATGGTCAGCAACAGCAGCGGCACCGGCAACAACCACGGCCAGTGGCGCAGGAAAGCACTCGTTAGCGCCCGCGCGCCGCGCATGAAAGGCCGGCAGATCACCAGCGCAGTCACCAGACAGATACCGAACCCGGAGACAAGCCAGCCGCTTTGACCACTGGGGAGCGCGCCAACCAGCAGACATTTCGCGGCATAGACATGCAGGATCACGGCGTAGACGAGAATCAGCGGCGCGGCGACCCACTCGCCGAGCACGCTGACCGCTCTGGCCGACAGCGTATCGAGACGGCAGTCGGCGGCGAGATCGAATCTCCGAGGTATCAATGCCAACCAGAACAGGGGGGCGAACAGCAGCGCCGTCATCGCCGCCAGGTGCGCATAGAGCTCGAACGGCACCTCGAGCCCGAACAGCAGGTTCAGACTGACGAGAACCAGCGAGATACCGCCCCCGAGCAGACTCCAGCCAATGGCGGCGAGCAGAAAGGCGAAGGTCAGGCGACCCAGCAACCCTCGAAACGATTCCCCGCTGCCCCCCGCCAGGTAGGGAGCGACCGGAATCAGCGCGACAAGCGCGAACGCCAGCAGCCACGTCGAGGTATGCAACGCGTCCTGAAACCAGACCAGACAGAACCCGCATGCCCCGGCGATCGCCGCCGCGAGCTGGCGAACGCCCGGCCCGATCATCTCGCGCCGGCGCGTCACGGCCTCGAAACCCAGCGTGGCCGAAAGCGCGGCCGTCGCGGCACATGCGAGTCCCACCAGCACGCGCCACGCGGCATCCGCCGGGCCGATCTCTTCGATCAACAGGTTGGCGACGAACGTCGCGGCCAGAAGCCACGCGATCACCACCGGGAAGCGCAACAGCACCTCCCGATAGCTGGCCATCTCTCGCAGGCGTTGCCGCCAGCGCTCTTTGCTGCGCGCCGACATACGGTTCGCCGCTTAGCTCGCCAGCACCTCGTCGACCAGCGCCTTGGCTTCCTGCTGAATCTGCTTCAGGTGCGCTTCGCCTTCAAAGCTTTCGGCGTAGATCTTGTAGACGTCTTCAGTGCCGGACGGGCGCGCGGCGAACCAGCCGGCGTCCGTGACGACCTTGAGCCCGCCAATGGCGGCGCCGTTGCCGGGTGCTTCGGTCAGCTTGCGAGTGATCGGATGGCCGGCCAGCGTCTCGGCGGTCACCTGCTCCGGCGAGAGCTTGCCGAGCTTGGCCTTCTGCTCGCGGTTGGCCGGTGCGTCGACGCGCTCGTAGACCGGCGCCCCGAAGCGCTCGGTCAATGCCTGGTAGCGTTCGCCCGGATCCTTGCCGGTGACGGCGGTGATCTCGGCGGCCAGCAGGCCCAGGATCAGGCCATCCTTGTCGGTGGACCAGGGCTTGCCATCGAGTGTCAGGAACGAGGCGCCGGCGGACTCTTCGCCACCGAAACCCAGGCTGCCATCGATCAGGCCGTCGACGAACCACTTGAAGCCTACCGGCACCTCGATTACTTCTCGGCCGATGCCTTCGGCGACGTAATCGATCATCGACGACGACACCAGTGTCTTGCCGATGGCGGCCTTGTCGCTCCAGTTCGGGCGATGGGTGAACAGATACTCGATGGCGACGGCGAGATAGTGGTTGGGATTCAGCAATCCCGTGGAACGGGCGACGATGCCGTGACGATCGTGATCGGTGTCGCAGGCGAACGAGACGTCGAAGCGATCCTTGTTCTCGATCAGCCCGGCCATGGCGTAGGGCGACGAGCAGTCCATGCGGATCTTGCCGTCCCAGTCGACGCGCATGAAGCGGAAGGTCGGGTCGACCGTGGTGGAGATCACCTCCAGCGGCAGATCGTACTTTTCGGCGATCCGCGGCCAGTAGTGAACGCCGGCGCCGCCCAGCGGATCGACGCCGAACTTGAGCCCGGAGTCGCGAATCGCGGCCATGTCGATGACCTTGTCGAGGCCGCTGACGTAGCTGTCGATGAAATCGAAACGCTGGGTCGTCGGCGCTTTCAGCGCTTCGGCGTAACTGATCCGCCGAACGCCCTCGAGCCCGGCGGCGAGCAGTTCATTGGCGCGTTCCTGGATCCACTTGGTCACGCTGGTATCGGCGGGGCCACCGTTGGTCGGGTTGTATTTGAAGCCGCCGTCCGTGGGGGGGTTGTGGGACGGAGTGATCACGATGCCGTCGGCCAGGCCACCGGTGCGGCCCTGGTTGTAGACCAGAATCGCGTTGGAGATCGCCGGCGTCGGCGTGAAGCCGACGTCACCGCCGGTTTCCTCGCAGCCGGCGTCGATTCGCGTCTCGATCCCGTTGGCCGCCAGCACTTCCAGCGCGGAGACGAACGCCGGCTCGGACAGCGCGTGGGTGTCCATGCCGATGAACAGCGGCCCCTCGATGCCCTGGGTGTCGCGGTACTCGCAGATCGCCTGGGTCGTGGCCAGAATGTGCCACTCGTTGAAGCTCGTCTTCAGCGACGAGCCGCGATGACCGGAGGTACCGAACGCAACCTGCTGACCGGGATCGCTGACATCGGGGCGTTCGCTGTAATAGCGCGACACCAGCCGTGGAATATTGGCGAGGCTGTGTTCGTCGGGCAAGCGTCCTGCTTGGGGATCGATACTCATCGTCGGTTCCTTTCGATGGTCCTTGGGGACAGATTCCCTATAGCAGACCATCATCCCCGCCCGACAAGCAAGATGAGCTCGTCCATGCTGCCGGTTTACTTGAAGCCCACGGTCATCCCCCACTCATCCGATCTGCTCATCCCCGCCATTCACTCACGCTAGCCATCCGCGCCATTCATTCGCGACGGCCATCCGCGATGGTCATCCGGCCCGGTCGGCCGGACTGCAGCCTTCGTCACTCGTTACTGGCAGCTGGTCGCCACGGCATCGCGATCGGCCGCTGCCTCCGGCCGCGTCCTGACGGCCACCAGGATCAGCGCAGAGGCGGCCAGCAACAGCGTGCCGGCCGTCGCGCACACGCCCAGCACGCCGCTGATATCGAACATGACCCCGCCGACGGCAGCCCCCAGCGCGATCGCCAACTGAATCGAGGCCACGATCAAGCCACCGCCGCTCTCGGCTTCGTCCGGCACGATCCGGGTGATCCAGGTCGACCAGGCAACCGGCACGGCGCCGAAGGCGAAGCCCCACAGCGCCACCATGATGGCGTCGGTGGTCATCGAGAAGCCGCCCAGCGTGGCCAGCAACCAGCCCATCACGCCCATGATCAGCGGCATCATCAAGAGTGTCAGACGCAGGCTCCGCTCGAGCAGGTAACCCGCGGCCAACGTGCCGATGAAGTTGGCGACGCCGAACGCCAGCAGGGTTGACGAGAGCTCGTTGATGCCCATGCGGGAAACGCCTTCGAGAAACGGACGGACATAGGTGAAGAACGCGAAATGGCCGCAGAACACCAGCAGAATGGCCACGATGCCGGCCGCCATGCCCGGTCGCTTCATCACGCTGACCAGCGTACCCAGCGGCGTCGGCCGTCCGGGCTCCATTCGCGGCAGGGTGAAATACTGCAGAACCAGCGTCACGATCGACAGCGCCGTCGCCAGCAGGAACACGTTGCGCCAGCCGATCATATCGCCGAGATAGCTGCCCAGCGCGGCGGCGCTGATGGTAGCGATGGGGACTCCAGTGAACAGCAGCGACAGCGCCCGCGGCACGTCATGCTCCGACACCAGCCGCATCACCGTAGCGGCGGACAGTGCCCAGAACCCGCCCAGCGCCACGCCGAGCAGTACCCGGCCGACGAGCAGCCAGGCCAGGTGCGGCGCGAACGCGACCACCAGATTGGCGGCGATCATCAGCACGGAGAATCCCAGCAGCACGTGGCGACGATCGAGTCGCTGCGTCACGGAGGTCACCAGCAAGCCGGAGAGCAGCGCGACCACTGCCGTCACCGTGACCGCCTGCCCGGCCTGACCTTCGCTGATGGCCAGCGAGTCCGCCATCGGGGTCAGCAGGCTGGCCGGCAGAAATTCCGCCATCACCAGGCTGAAAACGCCCATCGTCAGTGAAAACACGGCGACCCAAAGCGATGGCGTGGGCGGCTCGGGCGTCGAGAATTGAGTTTTTGGCGTCGTCATTTCGAGATTCCAATCAAGACTTGGGATGACGCCTAGACTAAAGTAGTATCGTAGGATCCTCTATCACTAAAACTCCGGCATGATTGATCAAAAGTCCGAAATCATTGCGCCCGTCGATGCCCCGTTGCGCTCCAGCGAATGGATCAATGAGCTGCTGCTAGGCATGCGTCTGTCCGGGCTGAACTATCGGCGCGTCCAGATAGCCCCGCCTTTCGGCATCCGTTTCGATACCGATATCCGCTGTGCGCAATTTCATTTCGTCGCCCAGGGGCCTGTCCTGCTGCGGCTCGGCGGTGACGAACAGATTCTGGAGACAGGCGATGCCGTGCTGCTGCCCCGGGGCGGCCAGCACTGCCTGCTCTCCTCGTCCGAGGTAAAGAGCCGCGACATCGAACAGATCGACGCGCTGCCGCTGTGTGATGACTTCAGTTGCGTCAATGAATGCCCCGACACGCTGGACGGCACGCCACCGGTACGCCTGTTCAGCGGCTGCATGCAGTTCGATCTGGGCGGTATGCAGCCGCTGTTGACGCTGATGCCCGCGGTGATGCATGTCGGCACCCTGCTCTCGCGCTACCCGGAGATGCTGCCGATGCTGGAGGCGATGGCGCGCGAAGCGAGTCTCGAGCGGGCCGGCGCCGCCGGCATTCTCTCGCGGCTGGCCGACGTGGTGGCTGCCAGCATCGTGCGAGGCTGGGTCGAGTGCGACTGCGCCGATATCGGCGGCTGGATCGAGGCATTGCGGGACCCGCGCCTGGGCAAGGTTATCGCCGCCGTCCACCGCGAGCCCGGACGCGACTGGACGGTCGCTGCGATGGCGGCAGAAATGGGCAGCTCGCGCTCGGTGTTCGCCGAACGCTTCCGCGGCTCGCTAGGCGTCTCGCCGCTCGGCTACGTCACCCAGTTACGGATGCGCCTGGCCACGCAGTGGATCGCCGAGCGGCAGCTATCCATTGACCAGATTGCCTGGCGCCTGGGCTACGGGTCTCAAGCCGCGTTCAGTCGCGCGTTCAAGCGCGCCACGGGCAGGACGCCGGGGGCGGTTCGCAGCCACCGATGAATAGGAATTCACTGTGGCGCCACGCCATCGGCGTGATCTACCCGGCGAAGAAGCCGGCGTCCATCATGTCAGGCGCGAACCGTCACGGACGCTTTCCGCGATCGTTGTGCCGCCTCCGCCGTTCTCACTAGACTGTAGCGACTGCCTGCCACGACGGATCGCCATCATGCCCCTGTTTAACCGTGACCGACTTTTTCGCGGGCGAACGCCCGAAGCTCCGGGCGATATCGTGCACGACGACACCATTCGGCTGCCGACGGAGCCCGGCGAGACACGGCCCCTTATGACACAGGCCTTTAAGACACAGGACTTTGAGACACAGACCCTCGAAACAGAGGCCGTCGCCCCTCAGGACGTGAGTGCGCATCAGGGCGTCTACAGCGACGAGCGCTTCTGGCGCAAGCTGACTCGCTTCGGCAAGCGCGCCGGCCGCGAGGTGGCCCTGAAAGCGCTGCAGCTCTATTTCGTGCTCAGGCGCCCCGACGTGCCGTTCTGGGCCAAATCGACCATCATCGGTGCGCTGGGTTATTTCATCTCGCCGCTGGACGCGATTCCCGATTTCATCGTCGGTGTCGGCTTCACCGACGATGCCAGCGTCCTGGCCGCAGCGCTGGTGGCGGTGTCGATCTACATCGATGAAGACATCAAGCTTCAGGCGGAGTCCGCCCTGGCGCACTGGTGGCCAAACGAACGCGAGACATGAAATCGTACCGGTCGCCTCTTGCCGGTTCAGCGACTTTTTTTGTACACAAAAACGCTCTAGAGTAGATCACCAAAGAGAGACAACAACAAAAGACTTTGGAGTATTCAATGACTCATGACACCGCCGCGGCGCGTCGAAATTCGGACAGCCAAGGCCGCCACCATGCTAAAGACAGCGAAAGTCGGTTACGCGACGTCGACTATTT
The DNA here is from genome assembly GCF_003206695.1 of Salinicola halophyticus. Classification (GTDB taxonomy): domain Bacteria; phylum Pseudomonadota; class Gammaproteobacteria; order Pseudomonadales; family Halomonadaceae; genus Salinicola; species Salinicola halophyticus. The sequence continues at coordinate 182,523 of NZ_PZJN01000007.1, forward strand.
CCCGCCGCTGAGAAAAGCCATTCCACTTGGTATACAACATGTGCTGGCGATGTTCGTCAGCAATGCTGCCGTGCCACTCATCATCGCCGGCGCCGCGGGCCTGTCCGGTGCGGATACCGTGTTCCTGGTGCAGATGGCGATGTTCGTGGCAGGCATTGCCACGCTGGTCCAGACGCTGGGTATCGGCCCGCTGGGGGCGCGCCTGCCGATCGTGATGGGGACCAGTTTCGGCTTCGTGCCGGTGATGATCCCGATCGCCGCGGCCCAGGGCCTGCCGGCGGTCTTCGGCGGGGCGCTGATCGGCGGCCTGGCCATGGCGGTGGTAGGGATTTTCTACAAACGCCTGAGCATCTTCTTCCCGCCGGTGGTATCCGGCACCTTCGTGCTGCTGATCGGCATCTTGCTGCTGCCGGTCGGTTTTGCCTACGTCGGCGGCGGCGTCGGTGCCGAGGATTTCGGTGCCCCCCACCATCTGTTGCTGGCCGCGCTGGTTTTCATCGTCACGGTGGCGTTTCACCAGTTCTGCCGCGGGTTTCTCTCCGAAGCCGCGGTGCTGATCGGCATTTTGGTCGGCTGCGTGGTCGCGGCACCTTTCGGTCTGCTCGATTTTTCAAAGGTCGGAGAGGCAAGCTGGTTCCAACTGCCGATGCCGTTCGAAATCGGCATCAGCTTCGATCCGGCGGCGATTGTAGCGATCACGCTGATGTCGGTGGTTACCTGCGCCGAATCGATCGGCGATATCTCCGGCACGGCGATCGGCGGTGCCGAGCGCGAGGCCACCAAACGCGAACTGTCCGGTGGCGTGATGGCGGACGGTCTTTCCAGCAGCTTCGCGGCACTCTTCGGCGCCTTCCCTCAGATCAGTTTCAGTCAGAACGTGGGTCTGGTCGCCCTCACCGGTGTCGCAAGCCGCTTCGTCGTCGCCATCGGCGGCGGGTTTCTCGTCCTGGCGGGTCTGGTTCCCAAACTGGGCGCGCTGGTATCGGCGATTCCGGCTGCCGTTCTGGGCGGAGCGGTAATCATCATGTTCGGCATGATCGCCAGCGCCGGGGTGAAAATGCTCTCCCACGCGGCCTTCAACAAGCGCAACATGCTGATCGTCGGCATTTCCCTGGCGCTGGCAATCGGTCTGCCGGCTCAAAGCGGGCTGTACGAAGGCGCGCCCCAGCAGATCGGGGTACTGCTGGAGTCGGGGCTGATCCCGGGGGCACTGGCGTCGATCGTGCTCAATCTCGTGTTGCCCAAAGAGAGCCGTGACTCCAGCAACGATCGATGACCGCGTGTCTCAACAATGATTGGCAAGATTTCACCGGTGTTGAAGACAACCCATCGCCGATCGGTCTACCCTGAATTGGTTAGACGTGAATGAAATTGGGCCAACTCGGCAGCAAGGAGCATGCCATGGGCATTTATTGCCTGACATTCGACAGGCCGCTGGGAAGAATGGACAGCCACCGACTGGAATCGATGCTCAAACGCTTCGAGTCCATACCGCTGTTTCGCACGACCTGGCTGATCGAGTCGACCGACCCGATCGAGTTCCTGCGCTCTCGGCTGAACCGGGCCTTCGGCAAAAAGACCCGTTTCTTCATCACACGCTTGAGCGAACCCTGGTGTACCGACGGTATCGGGCCGGCCGGCAAGTGGCTGAGCGACTCCCAGCGCCAGTGGTAAATCAATCAGCGGCGCAGACGAAAGCTCAGGCCTCGGCTGCGTCCCGCACGCCCTGAGTGTCCTTGGCCAGTTTGCAGCGTACCAGTGCCGCCATCAGCTTGGGGTAATCCTCCCGCGAGACCTTGTTGGCTAGCTTGGCGGCATCGGCCTTGAGTCCCAGCTTCTCGGCGGCGGAAAGCGCGGCCTTGTCGGCGTAGGGATAGCACTCGTCCCAGACCAGCTGGATCTCGCGCAGAAAGATATCGGCCCCGGTGCCACCGATCCCCTTGAACGCCTTGAGTCGCTTGCGAAGCGCCTTCGGGCTCCCTTCCGCTTCCTCTCGCAGCTTGCGCAGATCGCCGCCGTACGTCTCCAGCAGTGCGGCGTTCATATCCGCCAGCTGGGTAGCCGTCTTTTCGTCGACGCGCGCATAGCCGGATTCGTTGAGCACCCGCGCCCGGGTTGCCCAGTCGCTGGCCTTCAGTTTCTGCGGCGTCGTCCAGCCGGCCTTGGCCATCGCCTTGGCACCGCGCATCGCCAGATCGGCACTGATCGGCGCACTGGTCAGCAGCGAGTAGCAGAGCAGACGAAACAGCGGTGACGGCGTGTTCCTGCGCAGGTCGACGCCCAGCTCACTGGCGAAGGTTCGCCCATGGCGTTGCATCAGCGTCTCGATGATCCGTTTTTGACTGGCCATGCTAGCTCCTGGAAGCGAAGACGGAGTTTCAACGGCGATAGAGTTCCAAAGATGATAGAGCTTTAAAGATGACAAAGCTTCAACATGGCACCATCACGCCGGCTGTCAAATCCGCAGGGAGTGTCGTCAGCGAGTCGCAGAGGCAGCTGCCAGCGACCGGCCTTGAGATACACCGCTTGCCACCGCATATTGCCCATTCTTCAGCGTTTCACACCGGAGTCCCATGTCTTTCGATACCACTGCCCACAACCGTCGGATGACCTACTTCGACGACCACGACTCGGTATGGCTGTTCGGCTACGGATCGTTGATCTGGAAGGCGGATTTCGACTATCTGGAGCGTCGACCGGCCTCGATTCGCGGCTGGACGCGGCGCTTCTGGCAAGGCTCTCACGACCATCGCGGCACGCCGGAAGCCCCGGGGCGGGTGGTGACGCTAGTGCCGGACGCCGAGGCCATCTGCCACGGCATGGCCTACCGCATTCCCCCCAGCGTGTTCGAGCCGCTGGATATCCGCGAAAAGAACGGCTATCTGCGCGTCGTGACAGAGATGAGCTTCGAGGATGGCTCCGCAGACGATGTCGAACAGGCCGAGGGTGTGGTGTATCTGGCCGGGGAGGATAACGCCGCCTATCTCGGCCCCGCCGATGAAGCAGCCATGGCCCGGCAGATCGCTGAATCGCATGGCCCGAGCGGCCCCAACCGGGACTATCTGCTCAACCTCGCCGCGGCGCTGCGCGAGCTGGGGTTCGAGGACGCCCATGTGTTTGCCCTGGAGCGCGCCCTGCTCGCGGAGTGAAAGGTGTCCCCGATCACTCGCACGGCGGGTGACCAGGCCATTCGTCAGTGCCCGTTGCCGGATCTGAGTTTCTTGATCAGTTGCACCACGCCGAGCACGATCGCGCCGGCGATCAGACCGCAGCCGAAGTTCAACAGCATCGGCGTCAGCGGTTGAATGATCGCGCCGACGCCTGGGATATCTCCGGGGAGCTCGGCAAGATCCTCGATGGCATGGTGAATGAAGGGGACGCCATGCGTCAGGATGCTTCCGCCGACCAGGAACATCGCGATGGTGCCGACGATCGACAGCAGCTTCATCAGATAGGGGGCGGCCCACAGAATCCCGCGACCGATTGATTTCGCCAGCGACGAGGCTCGCTCGGTGAGATAGAGACCGAGATCGTCGAGTTTGACGATACCGGCTACCAGGCCGTAGACGACCGCAGTAATGGCAATCGCAATAATCGCCAGGACCACGACCTGCTGGGTGAAACTGGCACTCGCCACCGAACCGAGCGTGATGGCGATGATCTCCGCCGAGAGAATGAAATCGGTGCGTACGGCGCCTTTGATCTTGTCCTTCTCGAACGCCAGCCGCTCCTCTTTCGATTTCAACTGCGCGGCAGCTCGGACGTCTTCCTTGCTCGCCTCGGCACCACCGTGCAGAAACTTGTGAGCCAGCTTTTCCGCGCCTTCGTAACAGAGAAACGCACCGCCCACCATCAGCAGCGGCGTGATCAACCACGGCGCAATCACACTGATCAACAGCGCCGCCGGGACCAGAATCAGCTTGTTGCGCAGCGACCCTTTCGCCACCGCCCAGACGATCGGCAGTTCACGGTTGGCGCGAACGCCGGTGACCTGCTGGGCATTGAGCGCAAGATCGTCGCCAAGAACACCTGCCGTTTTCTTGGCGGCCACCTTGGTCATGAGGGAGACGTCGTCGAGCAACGTGGCGATATCGTCGAGTAGTGTCAGTAGACTGCCTGCGGCCACGAAGAATCCTCTATCGGTCGGTCAAGAAACGGGCGAGAGCGCCAAGCGTAGCGGAAATTCTCAAGGAGACGTGACGATTTTCGCCAACGCCTGCTGCAAGGGTTCTGCCGACTCCGGCCGCACGCAACGCGCAACCTCTTCGCCGTCACGAAGGAAGATCAGCGTCGGCCAGAGTTTGACGCCAAATGCACGCCCGAGCGGTCGGCCCTTGCCGTCCTCGATCCTGACGTGCGGCAGATCATCGAGCCCTTCGAACGCTTCGGCGATCAGTGGCTGGGCAGCCTGACACCAAGGGCACCAGGGCGCGCCGAATTCAACGACTGCCGGGCCAGGAATGTCGCGCAGCGACTCCCGATCGGGTTCGTCGGTGGTGTAATCGATAGTCATGTTCTCTCCTCGAACGCGGTTGTCTCGCGCCCTAGACACTGTAGCTGTAAAAACACGAAACCCTCGCCGACAGCGAGGGTTTCGTCATGGTTTCGATGGCAAGCGCGGCGAGACGACGGTTCGGGCAAGCCGGATCGGGAGGCGAACGTCAATCGACGTCCAGACGTTTCAGCCCGCGAGCGAATGCCTGCCAGCGTTCGACGTAGTGCGCGGCAGACGCTTTCAATCCCTCGACCGCCTTGTCATCGAGCGTGCGCACGGCTTTGGCCGGCGCGCCGACGATCAACGAATTGTCCGGAAAGGATTTCCCCTCGGTCACCAGGGCGTTGGCACCCACCAGGCAGTTGTTGCCGATCTCGGCGCCGTTGAGCACGGTCGCGCCCATGCCGATCAATGTATTGTCGCCCAGTGTGCAGCCGTGAAGGATCGCGTGGTGGCCAATGGTGCAGCCACGACCGACACGCAGCACGAAACCGGGATCGGTATGCAGCATGCAGCCTTCCTGGATATTGCTGCCCTCGCCGACCACGATCCGATCGTTGTCGCCACGAATCACCACGTTGAACCACACGCCCACGTCCGCTTCCAGTTCGACCTGACCGATGACATGGGCGCTCGGCGCGATCCAGTAACGGTTGTCGTCCGGTAGCGTCGGTACCGCATCGAAATAGGCATAGACAGGCATGGGCAAGGCTCCGCCGGGGAAAGTGAATCCATCCTCGCCTGCGCTGGCGTTCACTGCCAGCCGACTTTAGCGCTAGAGACCGGCCCGGGAACACGAGAAAGCCCCGCTATCGGTCTGATACCGGGGCTCTCGATCATTCGACACCTTCACGCGGCATTCAGACCGGCTCGTCGTCCTGCTTATCCTCGCTGGTCACGGAGGAGGTAACGCTGGTGCCACTGTAGGAATTCTGATGCTGGCTGGCTTCGCTCTCCGCAGCCATGGAAAACGGCAATACGGCGGAGACAACGATGGCGGCCAACATCGAAAACAGTTTATTGAACGCTTTCATGACCACTCCTCTTTCATGACCACTACTGGAATAAAAAGACGCCCTGCGACGTTCTGCCGCGACGCCTAGTTAGCATGCTAAACGAATTGCCATTCGTCAAGCTCGGAATGGTCGAATGCCCGCGACACCCACGCTACGTCAGCATTACGACCTCGATGCCTCAATCGCCGACACGGATCACGACCTTGCCGATATGACGAGCTTGCTGGAGATGCTCGAAAGCACCTTTCGCTTCTACGAAAGGGAAGACTCGATCGATGATGGGTGCGATAGCATGGCATGCGACGACGTGGGCCACGGCCTCCAGCATCGGTCGGTCCCCCACGTTCACCGAGCGAATCCGCGCCCCACTCGTCATCAGGTCAAAATAGTCAATGCCGGGGTTCTCTTGTCCCAGGAAGCCGACCAGAACGATTTCCTGATCGAAGGCGATCGCCTTCAACGACTGACCAACGGTAGCCGGGCCACCCACTTCGACAATGCGATCCACCCCACGCCCATCCGTCAGCTCGCGTACGGCCGCGCCCCAATCGGATTGTTCGGCATAATTGACCACCGCATCGGCACCCAGTGCTTTCAAACGTGTGGCCTTTCCCGGGGAAGAGGTCGTGGCGATGACCCGAGCCCCCAGAGCGCGCGCCAACTGCACCGCGAACAGAGATACACCGCCAGTACCCAACGTCAATACCGTATCCCCCGCGCGGATGGGTCGTGGGCCGGCGAGCGCATTCCACGCTGTCACCGCAGCGCACGGCAACGTCGCGCCCTCTTCGAACGAGAGTGCATCCGGCAGCCTCACTACCGCCTCCTGCGAGACCACCTTGTACTCCGTGAGCCAACCGTCCAGTTGGTTACCATAGCAACCCTCCGCACGCCCCGGCAGTCGGGGGCCGCCGAACCAGCGAGGGGTAAAACTGCCCATGACACGATCACCGACGCGAAACTCTTCAACTTCCTCACCGACCGCCACTACTTCGGCAGCGGCATCGCTGACCGGGATCAAGCCTGCACGCCCAGGCCGAAGGTAGGTGCCTTCAACCAAAGCGATATCGCGATAATTCAGTGATACGGCTCGCACGCGCAGCAGGAGCTCGCCGCGTTGCGGTGAGGTCCGTGGTTCTTCATGCAAGCTCAGACTGTCCAGGCTATCGAGTGAGTCGAAACGATAACTCTTCATCAATACGTCCCTCGGGATGAGATCAATCGACGGTATCGGTTCACCGCCTCACGCATCTCCACTCTATAAACCTGATATATATTGATAAACGGACCAGAAATTGAATCACTTACCATGAAAAGTTGATAATGAATCTATTCAAAGCCATGCATTTGTTCGTCTTGATCGTGGATCGCGGCAGCCTCACTGCGGCAGCCAACGAGCAGAAACTCTCCACGACCATGGTCGGTAATCATCTGAAAGCGCTCGAGACGCATCTGGGCATGACGCTACTCAATCGCACCACGCGGCGGCAGCATCTGACCGAATTCGGCGTCGATTACTATGCCCGTTGCGTCGAGATACTCGCCAGGGTCGAAGAGTCGCAGGCAATGGCCCAGGCGGCCGTTGCCGATCCCAGCGGCCAATTGCGCGTCTCCGTGCCGCTGGCTTTTGGCGTCGATCAGCTAATGCCGGCACTCACCGATTACACCCGACACTATCCTCGGGTCAGCCTTGATATCTCGGTCGGCGATAGACTGGTGAATCTTGTAGACGAGGGATTCGAGGCCGCGATTCGCATCGGAAAGCCTCAGGAAGCGGGCTGGATCGCCCGTCCGTTACGATCACAGCGTCTGGCATGTTGCGCCAGCTCCACCTATCTCGAGGCACGAGGCACACCTCGGTGTCCGAGTGACTTGGCGGCCCATGACTGTCTGCTCTACAGCTACAAGGTGGGCGCAGCGTGGCGCTCGCCTCGGCGAGAATGGAAACTGCGGGACTCGGGTAGCGATATCGTGGTGCCGGTTGGTGGTCTACACCAAGCCGATAATGCGCCGGCCCTCAGGCGCATGGCGCTGGCCGACATGGGCATCGTATTGTTGCCGGAGGCGTTGGTGGCGGAAGATATCGCAGCCGGCACGCTCGTCAGTTTGTTGCAGGACAACCTGCCACCGCCACGACCGCTCCATCTACTCTATCTGCCAACCCCTTATCCCTCACCCAAGTTGAAGAGCTTCGTTGACTTCGTCATCGGCCGATTCGGCCAATAAAGTAACGTTCGCTAACTCCGCCTCAACGCCCGACCCACGCCTCGATTCCCACCGTCTTGGGCACGGAACGAAGCACTTCCGTCAACCTCCGAGCGTCTTCCGAGTGGCAGCCGCTGTCATGGTTCAGCACGGCCTGTTCACCCTCACTGTTCGTCCAGGTCACCGTGTAGTGGGAAAGATCCGTCGCACGCGGGCCGCAGTCCGGCGTGTCGATTGTTGTTCCCATGGCTGGCTGCCACGAAGAAAGCTGGCGTTTGACAAGCGCAAAGCGCCCGGGATCGCTGACCCGTACCCGCTCGCCCTCGAGAGCCGTGAACTGCTCGCCATGGAAGCGGGTGGTGCCGTCCTCACTGAGGCCGACGCTGTAGACCGGGCACATGCCATGACACGGCCCGACCTGATAACGGATCTCGGTCACCGGCGAAGCGTTTGCTGTCGGCTCGCTGCCTGAGAGTGTTCGCTGCTGGCTGCATCCGGCGATCAGTAGCGCGACCCATGCCATCGCCAGACAGCAGGCGGTTTGTCGTGTCATGTCATTTCCCTCGGCGTTTCAATGGTGGCAGCCGGCTCGCTCGAAGCCGACCGAAGAAAGCAGCCGGCCCCCTATGGACGTCGCGAACGATTTGGACGTCTCGAACGATTCGAACGGCGCCTGGGCCCGCTTGAATGGCGGCTTTCTCTGCGACATCCTATCCTCTAACGGTAGCGAGCGCCGCGTACATCCATCGATGTTGTAAAAATCCGTCATTTCCTGACAGAACGATGATTTTGTTGAACAAAGAGACGTTTCCGACGTACACCGCCGTATCTGGCCTCTGTCATAATCATGGCACTAACGCCGCGACCTCATTAAACTGTCGCCCTAGTCGCGTTCGCGCCTGTCCGTATCCATCAGACAGAGAACCTTCATGAAATTGCGCCACGGCATGACATTCTGTTCCAGCCTGCAGACCCAGTCTGGAGCCGAATCCAGCGACACCCAAAACGTCGACGTCGTCCTCATCGGCGGCGGCACCATGAGTGCCACCTTGGGAACTCTGCTTCAGTCATTGCAGCCCGACTGGACCATCCACCTCTACGAGCGTCTGGACAAGGCCGCCGAAGAGAGCTCCAACGTCTGGAACAATGCCGGCACGGGGCATTCGGCGTTTGCCGAGATGAACTACACCTCGCCGCAACCCGATGGCAGCGTGGATATTCAGCGAGCCATCACCATTACCGAGCAGTTCGAGGTTTCACGTCAGTTCTGGGCAAGCCAGGTCCGTGAAGGCGTGCTGGCCAATCCGCGCTCCTTCATCAATACCGTTCCGCACTTGAGCTTCGTCTGGAGCGGCGAGCGCGTATCGTTTCTGAAGACGCGCTTTGAGGCGATGCGCCAGAATCCGCTCTATGCCGGGATGGACTATTCCGACGACCCGCAGAAGATTTCCGAGTGGATTCCGCTGGTCATGACCGGCCGCGATACGGATGAACCCGTGGCCGCGACCCGCATGCCGATCGGCACCGAGGTCAACTTCGGCGAGATTACCCGCCAGATGATGAACTCGCTGGCCCGCCGCGACAATTTCCACCTTTCCGTCAATACCCAGGTTCGCGATCTCGAGCGCAACCGGGACGGCAGCTGGAAAGTCACTGTGGCCAATACCAGCGACGGTGAAAACGAGCGCAGCGTCAACGCGCGGTTCGTGTTCATCGGCGCCGGGGGCGCGGCGCTGCCGCTACTGCAGAAGTCCGGTATTCCCGAAGCACGGCAATACGGCGGTTTCCCGGTCGGTGGGCAGTTCCTCTTCACGACCAACCCGGAAGTGGTCGCCAAGCACGACGCCAAGGTCTATGGCCTCGCGCCGGCCGGCTCGCCGCCGATGTCGGTGCCGCACATCGACAAGCGCATCCTCGATGGCACCCCGGCAATCATGTTCGGGCCGTTTGCCACCTTCTCGAGCAAGTTTCTCAAGAACGGCTCCTGGACCGATCTGATGCGCTCGGTGACGCCCAACAATCTGTGGCCGATGACCAAGGTCGGCATCAACAACATGGATCTGGTGCGTTATCTGATCAGCCAGCTGCGCATGTCCGAGAGCGGCCAGTTCAAGGAGCTCCAGAACTATTACCCGGAAGCTCAGCGTGACGACTGGAAACTTTGGACTGCCGGCCAGCGGGTGCAGACGATCAAGGATGTCGAAGGCAAGGGCGGCACTCTGCAGTTCGGTACCGAACTGGTGACCGGCGCGGAAGGCTCCATTGCCGCCTTGCTGGGCGCCTCGCCGGGTGCCTCCACCGCGCCCTCGATCATGCTCACGCTGCTGGAAAAGGTTTTTCCCGAGCAGATCGCAAGCCCCGAATGGCAAGCCAAGTTGAAGGCGATGATTCCTTCCTTCGGCAAGGCGCTATCCGACAATCCGCAGCTGCTGTACGACGCTCGTGCGATGTCGCGTGAACTGCTCGAGCTCACCGAACCGGATCTCACCACGACGCCTGCAGCGCCTAGCTCGGAACCGGAAACCAGCGGCAGCTGAGCGGGATCGATGGCTACCGCACAAACATGAACGCCCGCCTTGGTAGAAGCCAGGGCGGGCGTTCATGTTTGCTCTCGATGAATCAGGATTACGCCGAATAGAAGGACAACTCGATGTTCGATGCCATGTCGATGTTCAATGCCATTGTGGTGGAACAGGAAAACGGTCGAAGCAACGCCAGCCTCAAGCCGGTGAACGAAGCCTCGTTGCCGGCGGGAGACGTCCATATCCGCATCGAGTGGAGCACGCTCAACTACAAGGATGCGCTGGCAATTACCGGCAAGGGATCGATCGTGCGCCACTTCCCCATGGTGCCGGGCATCGATCTTGCCGGTGTCGTCGAGCACAGCGAGCATCCCGAATGGCGTGTCGGCGACCGGGTTCTGCTCAACGGCTGGGGTATCGGCGAGAGGCATTGGGGCGGGCTGGCGCAGCAGGCACGCGTCAACGGCGACTGGCTGACGCGAATGCCGGAAACGCTCGACTGCCGCCAGGCCATGGCCATCGGCACCGCCGGTTACACGGCGATGCTCAGTCTGCTGACACTTGAACGGCACGGCCTGACACCGGCGAGCGGCGAGGTGCTGGTAACCGGCGCCAACGGCGGCGTCGGCAGTTTCGCCATCACCCTGCTGGCACAGCGTGGCTACCGGGTGATCGCGGCCACCGGGCGGCCGCAGGAAGCCGCCTTCCTCGAACGCCTGGGTGCCGCCGAGATCATCGACCGCCAGAGTCTGTCGGAGCCGGGCAAGCCGCTGGCGAAAGCCCGCTGGGCCGCCGCCATCGATTCCGTGGGTAGCCACACCCTGGCCAACGTCTGCGCGCAGATTCAGCCGGACGGCCTGGTCGCCGCCTGCGGACTGGCGCAGGGCATGGACTTTCCCGCCAGCGTCGCGCCTTTCATTCTGCGTGGCGTGAGCCTGCTGGGCATCAACAGCGTCACCCGCCCCCGGGAAGAGCGGGAGCGGGCCTGGGCCAGACTGGCGCGGGATATCGACGCCGCCGTATTGGACGAGATTTCACGAGACATCGGCCTGAGCGACGCCATCGAGGCCGCCGATCAGCTTCTCGCCGGCCAGGTTCGGGGCAGACTCGTGGTCGACGTGAATCGTTGATTCTGCCGCCCCGTCCCGGAACGCTGATGAAGCCAGGCCGGGCGCCTACTCAGTGCCCGGCATCGCCGCCATCGATCACGTTCAGCTTCGACAGCATCTCGTAGGCTGCCTTCACGCGCGCATCGTTGGGATAGTTTTTGTTGGCCAGCATCACCAGTCCGGTCTGCTGGCCGGGTACGAGAACGACGTAGCCGCCGAAGCCGTTGGTGGAGCCGGTCTTGTTGATCCAGACGTCGTCCCGCGGCGCCTGAGCTTGCGATGACCGAGATGACTCGATCGCCTCGGCCTTATTGGGCTTCAGAATCATGTCGTAGCCGTTGCCCGCCAGCAGCGTATCCAGCGAGACCGGCAGCGGATACTGCTCCCAGATCAGATCCTGGGTCATGTCGCCGACCTGGAAATAACCGTGGCGCGTGGTGTCGATCGCCTGCTTCAGGTCGTCATCGATCTCGAGCAGACCGAGATTGGCCTGGACGAATCTGGCCAGATCGCCGGCGGTGGTCTTGATGCCGTAGGCCTCGTCATCGAGCACGCCGGGCGCCACGCGAATGGGCTGGCCATCCTTGCTTTCGCCCATGGCGTAATCGGCCATCTGGCTATCGGGAACGTCGTACCAGGTGTGCTGCAATCCCAGCGGATCCAGCACGTGCGCCCGCATCGCCGGCACGAACTCGCTGTCCAGGCTTGCCGCCGTCTCCACGCCGAGCAGACCGATACCCAGGTTGGAGTAGGTGCGCACCTCGCCGATCGCCTCGGTCGGCTGCCACTGACGGAACCAGCTCATCAGCGAGTCACGGTCCGTCACCTCATCGGGCACGAACAGCGGTAGACCGCCGGTGGTATGCGTGCCCAGATTGCGCCCGGTGATCTCGTCGAACGCGCTGCCCTCGAGCGTCGGCAGATAACGACTGACCGGCGCCTCGAGATCGAGCTTGCCCTCGACGGCGGCGAGCGCTGCCAGCGTGGCGGTGAACGTCTTGCTGAGCGAGCCGATCTCGAACAGCGTCTCGTCATCGACCGATGCCCCGCCATCACGGTCGGCGACGCCGTAATTCAGAATCTGCGTGCCCTGCGGACGCACCACCGCCACCGCCATGCCGGGAATGCTCTGCTGGCGCATCAGCGACTCGATGACCGGATCGACGGCACCGCGAACATCGCCGTCATCGCCCTCCGCCAACGCCAGACTCGATGAGCCCAGCAACAGCAACGACACTCCCAACGTGATTCCTTTCATGACGATTTCGATCCTCGGCAGTGCGCGCCGACGGGCATCGTCGGGCGCGGAAAACGATGCCGGCAATCATGCGCAAAAACCGGGCAAACCGAAACCGTCGTCGATCGGCTACAGCAGCTTGTCCAGCGTGATCGGCAGATCGCGAATGCGCTTGCCGCTGGCGTTGTAGACGGCATTGGCCACTGCCGCGCCGACGCCGGTAATGCCGATCTCGCCAATGCCGTGGGCGCCCATGGGCGTGTGCGGGTCGGGAATATCAGTCCACATCACCTCGATCTCCGGCACGTCCATCTGTACCGGGACGTGATAGTCGGCGAGGCTCGGGTTCATCACTCGGCCACTGCGCGGATCGAACAGCGTCTCTTCCATCAACGCCAGACCGAGACCCATGATCATGCCGCCGCGGAACTGGCTCGTCGCCGTCTTGGTGTTGAGAATCCGGCCGCAGTCGAACGACCCCAGCAGACGGCGTATGCGTACCTCGCCGGTCACCGAATTCACACCCGCCTCGCAGAAGATGGTGCCAAAGGAGTGCATCGACCAGTTGGCGAGCTCTTCCGACCCGGCGGCGTCCGCCTGCACAGAGAGTTCGCTCTGCCCGGCACGCGCCAGGATCTGCGCGTAGGTCTCGAAACGCGAGCCATTGCCGATGGCGCCCAGGCCTTCGTTCCGGCATTCGATCTCGTCCGGCGAGAGACCGGACAGCGGCGAATCCTGCCCCACCAGCGCCAGCAGTTCCGCGACCAGCGCCCGTTGCGCCGCGATCACCGCACCGCCGATCGCCGCCGTCTGCTGCGAGCCGCCCGCCAGCACGCTTCCGGCCAGATGCGAATCGCCATAGTGGAAAGCGATCTTCTCCACCGGCAACCCCAGCCGCGCGGCGGCGACCTGGGTCTGCACCGTCGCCGTGCCCATGCCCATCTCGTGCGCGGCGATGCCAACGGTCGCGCCGTCAGGCGTGAGCGTGATGCGTGCCGCCGCGCCGGGCATGCGGATATAGGGGTAGGTGGCCGTGGCGCATCCCAGGCCGATCTGCCATTCACCCTCGTGCCGGCTAGCGGGTGTCGCGCTGCGCTCGGACCAGCCAAAGCGCTCGGCGCCGCTGCGAGCCGCTTCCAGCAGGTGGCGCGAGGAGAACGCCAGTCCGCTGGTGGGATCACGCTCCGGCTCGTTACGGCGTCTGAGTTCCAGCGGATCCATGCCGAGCTGATCGGCGAGTTCGTCCAGCGCCGATTCCAGCGCGAAGGAGCCCACCGATTCGCCCGGCGCGCGCATGAAGGTATTGGCGAGCATCTGCATGTCCGCAACGTCGATCGACAGTCGGATATGGTCGGCTGCATACAGGCACTTGGTCGCCTGGAAGAATGGCTCCGGCAAGTTGTTGTGCTGCGTCATCGCAGCGATGCCGGAATGAATGAGCGCCTGCAGCCTGCCCTGCTCGTCCGCGCCGAGGGCCACCCGCTGTTCGGTGCAGGCCCGCCCGCCGACGACGCGATAGACGCCCTCGCGCGACAGCGCCAGCCGTACCGGGCGATCCGCGAGCTTCGCTGCCGCCGCGGCCAGAATCTGGTGCTGCCACAGCGCCTTGCCGCCGAAGCCACCACCCACGAACGGTGAAGTGATGTGAATCTGCGAGGTCTCGATGCCGAACACCTCGGCCAGCGACGCCACGGCCAGATCGACGCACTGGGAGGCATCGTGAATCCGCAGCGTTTCACCCTCGCGCCCACTCTCATCCCCATCTCCAGTCGTCCAGACCAGTGTCAGCGCATGAGGCTCGATGGCGTTGTGGTTGTGGCGCGGCGTGGTGTAAGTGGCATCGATTTGGTGTGCTGCCGCTTCGAACGCGGCGTCGGCATCGCCGACCGTGATCTCCGCCGGCCCGCCCAGCACGTTGTCCGGCCGACGCGCGTGGGTCTTCGCCAGCTCGAAATCGGTCATCGCCGGCTCCGCCGCGTAATCCACGCGAATGCTTTCGGCGGCGGCATCGGCCTGTTCCTGGGTCTCGGCCAGCACCAGCGCCACCGGCTGGCCGTTCCAGTGGACGCGATCGGTCTGCATGATCGGATGATCGTCGCCGGCGGCACCGTTGGGCGAGCGCAGGAACACCGGCGGCGTATTGAGTCGCGGCGCATTCTCGTGGGTCATCACCAATACCACGCCACCCATCGCCTCGGCTTCCCGCCGATCGATATTCAGGATCCGGCCGTTGGCGATGGCGCTGTAGACCAGCGCGGCGTAGACCATGCCCTCGAAGGTGAACTCGCCGGCAAAGCGCGCGCTACCGGTGACCTTCTCCGCCCCATCGACACGCGACAATGGCGCGCCGATTCCGATTCGCCCTTTCTCGCTCAGCGGATCCGGCCCGCCCTCCGGGCGCCAGTAATCGCCGGCCAGGGCGACGCCCGCCGGCTGGTTATCGCCCGATCGTTCTTTATCGAGAGCACTCATGCCTCACCTCCATTACGCGCATCGGCGATACGCCGCGACAGCTCCGCGATCAGCGTTCGTCGTGCCAGTTCGACCTTGAAGGCGTTGCCCGGCAGCGGCCGGGCCTCGGTCAGCTCGGCGTCGACGGCGGCGGCAATCGTCGCCTCGGTCGCCGGTTGGCCACGCAGCGCCGCTTCTACCCGCAACGCACGCCACGGCTTCGTCCCCACGCCGCCCAGTGCCAGGCGTACGTCCTGGATCGTTTCGCCGTCGAGTTCGACCATGGACGCCACCGACACTAGCGCAAAGGCGTAGCTGGCGCGGTCGCGCACCTTGCGATAATTCGAACGGGCCGCCATCGGCAGCGGCGGCAACTCGACCGCGACGATCAGCTCCTCGGGCTGCAGTTCGGTTTCGAGATCCGGCCGCTCGCCCGGCTCGCGATGGAGCTCGGTGATCGCCAGCTGCCTTTCCCCCTCGGGGCCGCGCAGATGAATGCGAGCGTCGAGCGCCGCGAGCGCCACCGCCATGTCGGAGGGATGCGTGGCAATGCAGGATGGCGACGTACCCAGGATGGCGTGATAGCGATGGAAACCCTCGAGCGCATCGCAGCCCGCGCCCGGCTCGCGCTTGTTGCAGCGGGCCGCCACGTCGTAGAAGTAGGCGCAGCGCGTGCGCTGCAGCAGGTTGCCGCCGACGGTCGCCATGTTGCGAATCTGCGCGCTGGCGCCGCTCAGAATCGCGCGGGCCAGTACCGGATAGCGGCTGCGCACGCGAGCATCGCCGGCCAACGCCGAATTGGTGACGGCAGCGCCGATGATGAGGCCGCCTTCGGCGGTCTCGTCGATATCGCGGGAGAGTCGCGTCACGTCGATCAGGGCCTGCGGACGCTCGACGGTCTCGCGCATCAGATCGACCAGATTGGTGCCGCCGCCCAGATATTTCGCTCGCCGGGAGCGCACGGCCTGCTCGATCGCCTGTTCGCTGTCAGCGACCTGCTGATAATCGAAGGCGTTCATCGCGCTATCTCCTCACCCAGCTCCTCATCCAGCTCCTCACCCAGCTCCTCACCCAGCTCCTTGGCGAGCCCGGCGGCAATCGCGTCGGCGATGCCGTTGTAGGCGCCGCAGCGACAGAGATTGCCGCTCATCCGCTCGCGCAGCTCGTCGCGATTCCATTCGATCCCGTTCGCCGCCAGGTCGGCCGTGACGGCGCTGGGATGGTCACGCTCGAGTTCGCCGATCATGCCCACCGCCGAGCAGAGCTGGCCCGGCGTGCAGTAACCGCACTGGAAGCCGTCGTGTTCGATGAACGCCGCCTGCACCGGATGCAGCGTACCGTTCTCGGCCAACCCTTCGACCGTGGTGATCGTACGGCCCTGATACTGAACCGCCAGCGCCAGACAGGCGTTGATGCGTTCACCGTCGACCAGCACGGTGCAGGCGCCACAGGCGCCCTGGTTGCAGCCCTTCTTTGTGCCGCTGAGCTGGAACTGCTCGCGGAGCAGATCGAGCAGTGACGTTCGGAAATCCACCTCGGCCTCCCGAACCTGGCCATTGATCGTCCATTGCATATCGAGCCTCGGGTCACGGTTGCGTTTATCGTTATGAACCAACTTCGAGCTTAGACCTCTTCGATGAGCGAGAAAGGGCGACACTCACCCGACTGTTCGCGGCGTCCGCGGGGGTGCGGATATTCACTCCCTCCTCGGCATATCCATCGATTTCGTCGTCCAGGCGCCTGACCAGATCCGTCATCACCCTGTTTCCGATGCGCTCGGTCATGGTGGCGGCCAGCGAGACGGACTCGAGCCGAATCCCGGCGCTTTCCGCCCATGGGCCGAGATGCCTGACCCCGCAGGCCGCACGCTCGGCATCGCCCGTGTGGAACACCACCACGCGCCCGGTTCGAGAGCGCTCGAGCAAGGGCGACAGCAGCAAAAGCGGTGCCAACAGATGAAAGCGAAACGGAAGGCTGCGACGCACGAGCGGTGATTCCGGCGCGGGTTCACTCGAGCGTGGATCGGCATCCAGGATCAGCAGATCGAGTCGCCCATGGATCGCCGCGATATGGTCCGCCACGCGTTGCAGCGCGCCGGCGCCGTCCAGAAGCAGCATTTCCGGCGGGATGTATTCCGTTGTCTTCAGTGGGGTTTCTGACATGGCCTCCACCACGTCGGTCGCCGCCGTGTTTTCGGGGGGCTCGAATGGGACTACGCCCAGCTCGGCCCGGCCATCAGAGCCGATGATCAGCGTGATGCGCGGATAGCAGGTCATCCAGAATCTCCGATCCGTCGTCCGATTGATTTCCAATCCCTGTCGAAAACCCTAATATGTCCGCTGATCCTACATAATCCCCGACGTTATCCTACGTTTACCAATGACAGGTTAAAGCGACGCTGCATGTCTTCCTCCGCTTCAAACGCGCCCTCACTGGGCGAATTCCTGCGCACCCGACGCGCCGCCGTCACGCCGGAATTGGCGGGACTTCCGCCGGGTCGTCGGCGGCGCACGCCCGGCCTTCGCCGCGAAGAGGTCGCCACTCGCGCCAGCATGGGCACGGCCTGGTACACCGCACTGGAACAGGGGCGCAACGTTCAGCCTTCCGATCAGGCGCTGGCCTGTCTCGCGCGCGCCCTGCTGATGACCGAAACCGAGCGCGAACACCTCTATGCGCTGGCGGGGCGGCCGGCACCGCCGCGCGCCATCGACAATGGCTCGACGATCAACCCGATCCTTCAGCGTCTGCTGGACCGAATGGAGCCGGACCCGGCCTACGTCATGGACGCCTACTGGGAAGTGATCGCCTGGAACCAGGCCGCGGCGCAGCTCTTCGATATCGAGCGCACTGGTGATAAGCATCCGCGCAACAAGCTCTGGTGGGTCTTTACCCAGAAGCGCATCGAAACGCACGAGGCCGACTGGCTTAGATCCGCCCGCACGCTGGTGTCGATCTTTCGTAGTCAGGCCACGCGTTACGCCGGCGATCCGCGCATGCGCCAGTTGATCGACGACCTGCTCGAGGCGAGCGACGTCTTTCGCGAACTCTGGGCCGAACAGGACGTGCTCGACCTTGGCAGTGGTCGCAAGTCGATGCAGCTGCCGGATGGCAGCAACCGGGAGTTCGATTATCTGCCGCTCAGGATTCCCGATCTGCCCGGCGCCTGCCTGATGATCTATCTGGGGGTGGAGTGAGCGCTCGATCGAGGCGCGAGGCTTTCACGATACCGATGCACGCTCTCGGCGAGTCAGAAAGTGAGTTGCTGGCTCGCCGATTCGACTCCGAACGTCTGTTGAAGCGATCAAAGCACGGTTCTCAGTATCAGAAAGGCGATCGCTGCCATCAGCGCTGCGGCCGGCAGCGTGATGATCCAGGCCAGGGCAATGGGCCGCATCAGTGCCCAGTTGGTCTGACGGTTGACCATGCCGATGCCGAGCACGGCGCCAATCAGAATGTGGGTGCTGGAAACCGGCAGGCCCAGCATCGAGGCGAGCATCACCACGGCGGCGGCGGCGAGCTCCGCGGAAAAACCGGACGCCGGGTGCATCTTGGTCAGATTCTCGCCGACGGTCTTGATCACTTCCTTGCCGATGAACCAGAGCCCGACGATCAACGCCACACCGAAGGTCAGCATCGCCAGTGGGGGGATCGTGGCTTCGTCGGCGATCGCTCCGGTTCGCAGCACATCGAGAATCGCTACGAACGGACCAATGGCGTTGGCGATATCGTTGGAGCCATGGCTGAAGGCGAAGCCGGAGGCGGTGAATACCTGCATCCAGCTGAACATCAGGAAGGTCGAGCGATCCAGCGACTCGCCCTTGAGAGTCTTGGCGAAGATGAAGGTGGCCATCCACACCACGGCGCCGATCATTCCCATGATCAGGTAATTATCGAGCGTGCTCAGGCCAAGCTGCATGTTCTTCAGACCCTTGAACAGCAGCATTGCCGAGATGATCATGGCGCCCAGCGCGGCCACCATGGGCACCCAGCTCTCCAGCGCGCGATGGGAGTGGATCTGGCGCCGCTTCTCGTCGATCTGGTGCAGGTCGCGGTAGTACTCGGACTCCAGATCCTCCGTCCCGTAATCGCCCTCGTTCACCGTCTGCATGTCTCGCGCCATCGCGTGGGTGTAAGCGATCTGTTGAATTTCCGAAAGCCGTTCGAAGCGCGCTTTATGCTCACGTTTATGCTGCCGTTTCTCTTCGCGAACCGCGGTGAGTTCGCTCTTGGCCATTTCGTTGTAAGAGAGGATGTGCTTCTTGATCTGGGAGTAGAGCAGGTAGGCGACCACGCCACCCAGTAGTGGCGACAGCACCCAGGAAATCGCGATCTGACCGATCTGCCCCCATTGGACCAGGTCCAGCGCGGAGTCGCTGCCGTTGATCAGGACGCCAAGCGTGATCGAGCTGCCGACGATCGCGCCGACGATGGAGTGTGTGGTCGAAACCGGATACCCCTTGCGCGACGCGAAGAGCAGCCAGATTGCCGCGGCAATCAGCGCCGACATCATGATGTAGACGAAGTCGAGAGGCGCTACCTGGATACCACCGAGATCGACGATCCCGCCACGAATGGTCGAGGTCACCTCGCCGCCAGCGATGACCGCGCCGCTGACCTCGAAGATCGCCGCCACGAACAGCGCCTGCCTGATGGTCAGCGTGCCGGCGCCGACGCTGGTGCCGAATGAATTGGCGACGTCGTTGCCGCCGATATTGAACGCCATGAATACGCCAAACAACGTGGCCAGCACGAACAAAAGCGTATTGTCGCCGCGAATGTAGCCCAGCCCCCATACGAGGAAATAACCCGTCGTGGCGACAAGCAGAACGCCGAAAAAGAGACTTGTCCGCAATCCCCCTCCGGAATCACCGAGTATCGTCGGATTACCGCTGGCTGCCGGATTGGCCATGCTCGCTTCCTCCCCTTCTCCGCTGAATGAAGATGGATCAGGCCGTGATTGGTGGCTGATTCCTCGGCAGATTGGCGCATGAGCGTGACAGAAAGGTGACGCAAGGCCGGCCAGGATCGACGATCACTCTGAACGCCCTGATGGCGCCGGAGATCCGCAATGCTAACCTCTCGGGCGAGCTAGGCTGACAGTTCTCGACGGAGCAAGCCTTGTCGCTGCGGGTCGCGAAGGGCGATGTCGACGCATCGGCCGGGCGCCGTCAGTACCAAGCGTCGCCCAACACGGCGACCGCCTCTGCGATCCTCGTTTCGGGAGCGGCGCGTCGGCTGACCAGGCCTTCCAGATACACGAATTCCGGCGCTCGAATGCCTAGCGTACTCAGCACGGCGTCGAGATGCGGGGTGAGAAAATTGGGCTGTTTCGACTCTCCGGTGCGGTGAAAGCCGCCGGAACTGACGATGACGAGCGTCGGCCGGTCCGCCAGCAGGCCAACCTTGCCCTGCGGAGCCGGCGCGAAGGTTCGATGGATGCGCAGTACGTAATCGACCCAGAGCTTCAGCGCCGCTGGCATGCCGAAATTATGCATGGGGGTCGCGATGATCAGCCGGTCGGTGGATTCGAGCTCTTCGATCAGGCGTTCGGATAACTCAAGCGTCGCGCTCGAGCGAGGCAAGGGATCGCGCAGCGTCAGCGCCCGGACGTAGTCCACCGTCAACGGCGCCAGCGGCTCGGCGGCGAGATCCCGTACCAGCAGGTCGCCTCCCTTTCGCGCCGCGATCTTCCGCGCTAGGCGGTTCCCCAAGGCCTCTTCGCGGTGCGGGCTGGCGGTCACGAGCAGTGTGGGTATCGTCACAATGCCATCTCCTCGACGCTCAAGGCTTCCACGAAGTGCATGCCTCGGGAAAGCAGGCCCTGCCGAAAGTAGAAGCGCTGTGCCAGCGCCATGCCCAGCCCGGTATCCAGCACCAGATGACGACACGACATGGCTCTCGCTTGCTCGCGCACGGCCGCGATCAACCGGGCACCCAAACCGTGACGTCGGCCTGCTGCGCTGACGACGAGGTCGTCGACATAGACGAAGCGGCCATACAGCAGGTTTTCGGTCAAGCGATAGCCCGCCAGTCCGACGACCCGATTCTCCTTCCACGCCGCCAACAGCCGATACCCCATGGCCATCTGGCGCATGATCTGGCTGACGAAGGTCTGCGGTGCGTCGAGATGCGGGCGAAGCTCACGCATGACATCGAAGCAGCGCAGACACTCCTGCTCCGTGGTCACCGGTAATAGTCGAACGGTCGTCATCGGACATCCTCCTGGTGGAGCAGCCAGGGTAGAATCGGACAGACCCGCTTGGCAGCGCCAAGACGTCTTCGATCTTCTGGGACATCGGCATGTCCAATACGCAACTTCGGCTCGACCGCACGCAAAACGTGCCGATCTACCGGCAGCTCTATCAGCGCCTGCGCGAAGCGATGGCGGACGGGCGCCTGCCACCCGGCAAACGGGTGCCCTCGGTACGCAGTCTCGCCAGCGAGCTGAACCTGTCGCGCGGGACGGTCGAGCTGGCTTATCAGCTGCTGGTCAGCGAAGGGTATTTTCTGCCGCGAGGTCCGGCAGGAACGATCGTCTCGCCACACCTGCCCGAGTCCACGAAACCGGCGGCGACACCGGAGACGGCGACCGGACAGGAACCAAAGCCTGGTCTTGCACCTCCGCTACCGTTCCAATTGGGGCTTCCGGCGCTGGACGCTTTCCCCAACAAGTTGTGGACACGCCTGACCCATCGCCGACTGAGAGCCCAGACCAGCGCCGAACTCAACTACCCGCCGCCGACGGGCCACCCGGCGCTGAAGCGCGCCCTGGTGACCTATCTTGGCGTATCGCGCGGCATCGCCTGCCAGCCCGAACAGATTTTCATCACCGACAGCTACCGGGACAGTCTGGGTCTGATCTGTCGGGCGCTGCTGAAATCCGGCGACAGCGGATGGTTCGAGGAGCCGGGCTATCTGATGGCGCGAGAACGACTGCTGAACGAGGGGATGCACCTGACGCCGGTGGGCGTCGACGCCGAAGGATTGAACGTCGAAGAGGGATTGAACGTCGAAGAGGGATTGAACGTCGAAGACGAATCCCGCGCCACCAGCGCCCGCTTCGCCGTCGTCACGCCCACTCACCAGAGCCCCACTGGCGTGACGATGACGCTGGCCCGGCGCCAGGCCCTATTGGCGTGGGCAAGTCGTGAAAACGCCTGGATCATCGAGGACGACTACGATAGCGAATATCGCTACCACGGCCATCCCGTACCGGCACTGAAGAGTCTCGATCACGATGACCGCGTGCTCTATGCCGGCACTTTCAGCAAGGTTCTGTTTCCCGCCATCAAACTGGCCTACCTGGTGGTGCCACTCTCTCAGGTCGCGATCTTTCAGCAAGCGATGCAGCGCCTGGGCCATGGCTGCCCGACGCTGAGCCAGGCGGTCGTCACGGATTTCATCGAAGAAGGGCACTTCGCCCGCCATCTCAAGCGGATGCGGGCGCTCTACAAAGTCCGTCGGGAACACCTTCGCCAGGCGCTGGAGCATCACCTGGGCGATCGCATCCGTATCGATCTTCAGGCCGGCGGAATGCACCTGCTGGTCAGGCTAGCCGACGATATCGATGACGTGGCGATCGCGAGCCGGGCCGCCAGCGCCGGGCTGGGTGGGCACGCGCTGTCCGCGTGGACCCTGACACCGACACGACAGTCCGGGATGCTGCTGAGCTTCACTAACGTCATCGATGCCGATCATGCCCACGCTCTGGCCGCTAGGCTGGCCACGCTCCTGGAGTGAAACGGCGCGAGCCGTCCTGCCATGGCCCAGAAATCGCCACCGTTCTTGGCTCTGTGGGAATGCCTTCCCGCCTTTCATCCTGTCTCGGTACTCAAATTTCAACTCCCACGATCCAGACAGGTAAGCGACATGAAAGCCCGAGTGAATTACTACCAGACCTCTCCCCAGGCCGCGCAGAAGTACATCGATTTCAACATGGCGCTGGCGCAGAGCGAGGTGATCAAAGAGATCAAGCATCTGGTGACGCTGCGAGCGTCCCAGCTCAACGGCTGCGCCTTCTGCGTCGACATGCACGTCAAGGAGGCGAAAATCGACGGCGAACGCGAGCTGCGACTTCACCATGTCGCTATCTGGCGAGAATCGACACTATTCACCCCGCGCGAACGTGCTGCCCTTGCCTGGACGGAAACGTTGACTCGGCTGCCCGAGCACGGGGTAGATGATGGCCTCTACGACAAAGCCCGCAGTCATTTCTCCGAAGCGGAACTTTCGGACCTGACCTTCCTGATCGTCGCCATCAACGGCTGGAATCGACTCAGCGTGGCGTTTCAGGCGATCCCCGGCTCTGCCGACAAGGCGTTCGGACTGGACAAGGCCGGGCTGTAGAGTCGGTATCGCCCGGGCTCGTAGCTCGTAGCTCGTAGCTCGTAGCTCGTAGCTCGTAGCTCGTAGCTCGTAGCTCGGCTTCAGTGCACCACGTTGCGGATGAAGCGCAGCCGGCCCGCCCCGTCGTTGCGATAACGATAGGGCTGGTCGCTGGGGTAGACATGGAAGTCGCCGGCTTCGATCGTCAGCTCGCGTTCGCCGAGGGTCAGGATCAGCGTTCCCTCGATTACCACCAGCATCTCGTGCCAGCCGTTATCATCGGCGGCCGACTCGTAGACCTCCCCCGGCTCGAGCGACCACGACCATAGCTCGACCTCCTGCCGCGCCGGTTTGCTCGCCAGCAGTCGAGCGCGACTGTCGGGATGCTTTCCCACCCAGGCAACCTCGTCGATACGCGCCGAATCTTCGCTATCGGGCGGCTGCACCAACGCATAGAACAGCACCCCCAACGCTTCGGCCAGACGATCGAGCGTGCTCAGGCTGACGTTGACGTCGCCCTTTTCGATATTGACCAGCATGCGTCGACTCACACCGGCCTGATCCGCCAGCGCCTGCTGACTCAGCCCTGCGGCCTGGCGCCGACGTCTCACATTGGCAGCCACGTGGACCAGTACGTCGGGACGCTCGTTAGCCTTGTGCAATATATTGCCCATCCGTACAATCGCGGCTCTCGTCGAATGCCATCGGCCGCCGGCATGGCACCGTGGCAATGTCTGGCGAGCCATCATGCCGCACACTTTCGGAGGTGTCATGTCAGTCGCCATGCGCGAATTGCTTGCCAGGATCTGGCCGGTGGCCATGCTGGTGGTGGCAATGTGTTCGATCCAGAGCGGCGCCTCCATCGCCAAGTCGCTGTTTCCGGTCATCGGCGCCACCGGTACGACCTCGATTCGCCTGATCTTCGCCGCGCTGATACTGCTGATCGTCATGCGCCCCTGGCGCCAGCCGCTGAGCCGTCGGGCGTGGAAATCGACGCTGATCTACGGCGTCGCCCTCGGGATCATGAACCTGCTGTTCTATCAGGCGCTGCAGACCCTGCCGCTGGGGATTGCGGTGGCGCTCGAGTTCACTGGCCCGCTGGCGGTGGCGATGCTGTCGTCGCGACGCTGGCTGGATCTGGTGTGGGTGGCTCTCGCCGTGATCGGCCTGGCCTGCCTGCTGCTGCTGGGCGATGATCGCAGCGGCCCGGTCGATCCTTACGGCGCGGCCTGTGCGCTCGGCGCCGGGGTGTGCTGGGCGCTTTATATCCTGTTCGGACAGAAGGCCGGCGCCATCAACGGCGCCCAGAGCGCCACGCTTGGCGTCACCATCGCCGCCGTCGTCATCGCTCCGGTGGGCCTGCTCGATGTGGGCACGGCGATGTTCGCGCCGGAGGTGCTGCCCTACGCGCTGGCGGTGGCGGTTCTCTCCACCGCGCTGCCCTACACGCTCGAGATGATCGCGATGCCGCGGCTGCCGACGCAGACCTTCGGCACGCTGATGAGCCTGGAACCGGCGATCGGTGCACTGTCGGGGCTGCTGTTCCTGGGCCAGCTATTGAGCACCCTGCAATGGCTGGCCATCGGGCTAGTGATCGCCGCCTCGATCGGCACCACGCTGACGATCCGGCGCCGGGATACGTTCGAGACACCGGTCCCGGACTGAACATCCCGCTAGAGGCGCCTTTGATGCCTGCCGGTGCACGAACGTTACAGACTGCACGAACGTTCCAGACATGAACCTCGCCCTCTGGCATGCTGAACGGATCGGGCGTTGCGGGCATCGAGTCCTAGCGCCGGTCGGGAGGCAGCATGACATCGACGAACTGGATCGATCTGCAGCAGGACGGTGACACGGGCATCGAGACGATCCGCGCCCACTTCGAGGGCCACGCCTACGATCCCCACTGGCACGACAGCTACCTGGTCGGCTTCACCGAACAGGGCGTGCAGCAGTTCCATTGTCGTCGTACCCGCCATGACAGCACGCCGGGACGATTGTTTTTCGTCGAGCCCGGCGAGATTCACGACGGCCATGCCCCGACCGAGGGCGGTTTCACCTACGCCATGCTCTATCTCGACCCCGCCTGGCTTCAACGCGAGCTGCGCCAGTTCGCGGTCACCGGTACGGCTTCCGGCGAGCCGGGCTTCGCCTCGACGCTGGTCGAGGACCCCCGATTGATCACCCATGTCGCCCGTGCCTTCACCACGCTACGCCTCCCAACCTCGCGGCTGGAGCGCGATGACGCTCTCGATGCCTTGCTGCAGGGGCTGATTCCGCATCTGGGCTGGCGAGAACGCCAGCGGGAAGATCCGCGACTACCCGCCGTTGCTCGACGCACCCGGGACGTTCTGCATGCGCATTGCGAACAGGACATCGGCTTGCAGTCACTGGCGGAGCAATGCGGCGTCGATCGCTTCCGCCTGACCCGCGCTTTCAAGTCGGCCTTCGGGCTGGCACCCCATGCCTATCTGGTGCAGTTGCGCCTGAGTCTCGCCCGCCAGCGGCTCGCTGGCGGCGAATCCCCGGCGGCGGTCGCCAGCCAGCTCGGCTTCGCCGACCAGAGCCATCTGGGTCGCTGGTTCCGGCGCGCCTATGGCCTGACCCCGGCGGACTATCGTCAGCGCTGCTCCCGGACCGGCTGAACTGAACCCGAGACTGAATCCAACCCGACTGAATCGAACCCGGAATTCCTGGCGAGTTCGACGTAGGCGACTGCTCAAACCTTCCAGACGCGCGGCGATCACGGCGCGATAGTCCCAGCTCCACGCCATTTCTGGAGTCGCTCATGTCTGCCTGGCTACCGTTTGCCCTCTTCGCCTTCGTCGCTTCGATCACCCCGGGGCCGACCAATCTGCTGATACTCACTCAAGGCGCGCGCCGTGGGTGGAAAAGCACGCTACCGGCGGTCTTCGGCGCGAGTCTGGCGGCGGCCACGATCGTGCTGACGGTGGGCCTGGGGTTGTCGCAGACGCTGCTGGCCTATCCCGTCGTTCGCCAGCTGATGGCCGCCATCGGCGTCGGCTGGCTGACCTGGCTGGCCTGGCGGCTCTATCGCAGCCAACCCCCGAGCATCGAGACCGACGCGGAGAGATCAGGCGCGCCGGCTTTCGGCCCCCGACAGGCTGCCGGCTTGCAGCTGGTCAATCCCAAGACCTGGATGATGGCGCTATCGGTCGTCGGCGTGTTCACCGACTCGGCGTCGAGCGCGACGCAGATCGGCCTATTGGCGCTAACGTTCGGGATCGTGGCGCTCCCCTGCCTGGCCCTCTGGGGGATGATCGGCAGCGGTGTCGCCCGTCTGTTTCATACCAAACGCCAGTGGCAGTGGTTCAATCGCGCGCTGGCACTACTGCTGCTGGCAGTGGCGTGGGGGAGCGTGCTGGCGTCATGAGGCGTCAATGCCGAGCCGATGACAGCTGGCTCGAGCGCTGTCGCGAAGCTCGCCACAGCGAACCTCCAACTGCCGCCGTGCCGCGGGATCGGGCAGAGCCTCGAGATTGGACTCGACGCCGATCAGTAGCGCGTCCATCGCGGCGCGCAGCATGGTCGCGCCGGCCAGCGTGTCGCTCTCCATCGCCGACGACGTCAGCGACAGCGCCTCGGCCGCCAGCACCAGCCCGTCCTGGCATCGCTCGGCGGCCGCCAGCGGAATCTGAATCGATGCATCGCGGGCTTCGCGCAGAGCCGAATCACGCTGCTCCGATTCGGCGCCGGTATCACTCGGTAGACGCTGCGCTTCGAGATAGTCGGCGAACGCCGCGGCATCGTCATCGACGGCCTCGGCCAGCGCTTTCTGCAGCCCATCGCCCTCTTCTATCAGTCGGCAGCGATGACGATCGAGATCGGATTCGCCTCGATGCAACCGCACGCCCTTGAGAATCAGCGACAGACCCAGGCAGCCACTCAATGCCGCGGCCGCGCCACATCCCGGTGTGGAACGGGTTTCAACGGCGTGCTGGAAATCGGCAAGCGAACGTTGCCAGAGCGAGGGAGACATGCGGTTACTCCGTGACGGGATCACGGTTCAGCATAGACAGCGAGCGGCGCCAGCGCGCGGAAAGGCTTCAACCCATGTGGGCGAATAGATGCTCATAGAGGACCGTGATACCGATTGCGATCAACACGATCCCGCCGGCGATCTCGGCGCGCTTGCCGATCAGCGAGCCGATCGCACGCCCAAGCATGATGCCGATGGTCACCATGAAGGTCGTCGCCAGACCGATCGCCAGCGCGGCGACCAGGATATTGACGTCGGCAAAAGCCAGGGTCACGCCAACCGCCATGGCATCGATGCTGGTCGCCAGCGCCGTGACGGCCAGCAGCCAGACCGATTTACGCTCCGGTATCTTCTGGTGATCCGCTTCGCTGTCGACCGGCTTGAACCCCTCCCAGATCATGTGTCCGCCAAGCGCGCCAAGCAGCACGAAGGCGATCCAGTGATCCCACTCGGAGACGAATCGCGTCGCTGCCAACCCCACGGCCCAGCCGATAATCGGCGTGATCGCTTCGACCGTACCGAAGATCACGCCGATTCGCAGCGCTTCGGGAAAGCGTGTACGGGTGAGGGCCGCGCCCTTGCCGATCGATGCGGCAAAGGCATCGGTCGACATGGCAAAGGCAAGCAATACGAGAGAAGCAGGGTTCATGGTCTTATCCAGCCGGTAATATCGCCACGACATCCGCAATTCCCGACGTTGCACTGCGGATGTCCATGGTCTCGCCAACCGGACCCGGCGTTCGTGCCACGGCATTGCCGAGTGTGTTGACACGAACATCACCACCGGCAGTCAGCACAGCGGTGATCGGCTACTCCCCAAGGAGGAGATAGACTATAGTCACACCACCGAAGAACATCAATAAATGATTGAATTTAAAGAGAAAATTCACCACGGTTAATTCATGTCGTTAGCGTTAATCAAGTTAACGCCGGTTGGACTTTGATGGCGGGGTTGCAGATGCGGCGCTCAACCGATCAGGGGATGACGCCACTGAGAGACATTGATAATCAACGCCGTCTCTGGATAACGACACCGGGACGTTTATTCAATCATTTTTAATTAAGAAAATACTGATTCTTAGAATAGAAACTCTCATTTCAAGCAAGACGTGCAATTTATTGCACAACCCCCCAATTCATATCGTGAACCGCTATAACGAAGGCGCAACACACATTCAAACAACCGATTTAATGTAATATAAAGTAATAAAAGCGCCATATCAGGTATTTGAATGAACGTTCAATATAATATATTTTTATTTATTATCAATAACTTGAAAGCAAAACCTAGCTTTTATTTTGCTTACTTAATCGATACGCAAAGAATCAAATATTTACTTCAAATTAGCCCTCTTGTCACGCAAACCCAGTAACCTGAATTACGTTGGATCGCGTTCCTGACGTCTCGCTAATATTGCGGATTCGATCTAGCACCTTTTCTAGCGCCGCTAGAATTGCGGACTCTGAAACTCACGCTATTAGGAGAAATACCATGGCTGATACTCCTGCAATCGATCCGTCGACTTCAAACGACAGCGCTGATTCTTCCATTAGTCAGTTGAAAGCGGTTTTTGATCAGGCGATCGAGAAATCCGCGGAAATTACCAAGGTCACGACCGAGAAGAAGACGATGCTCGACGCGACCAAGCAGCGTCCGCAGAACTAATGCGGCCAGTCGCGAGCGGCGATATGCCGCTCGCGGCGTTTCTACCCCATCATCCGGCAAATCGGCAGAACGTTCACGTGACGGCCCTTGGTCCAACAAATGAAGACTGTAATGCCGGGAGATGATGAATCGAGGCGACACATTCGCAAAGTCGCTAACAACCTGAAAAACGAGACCCATCCCAGGAGCTTCTTTGGCTCTCCGACCTGATCGATTCGGCACGGACAGCCAAGGAATTTCTCAATGCTTCGTACGACACTAGCGAGTTAACCGCATGAAACCCGCCTCCTCCTCTTCGGCGTCGGCAAGCGAAGTCGTAACGACGCTTAGGGTCACCGCTGGCTTACATAGCGGAGCGATGATCGAGCTGACCGATCCGGTTTGCCGAATCGGCAGTGATGAGACTGCCGATGTTGTGCTGGGCGATTCTGGCACGACGGCCGAACACTTGGTGCTACGTTTTCACGGGCGCCAGATGGCTGTCGAAGCCATTGGCAGCGATGTCATCGTCAACGGTCGCGTTGTCACCCGGGGCACCGGGCTACGTAGCGACTTGCCAGCCGAGCTGCGTTTCCATGACGTCGCTTTGAAGCTGACGCGCCCCGCGGCGTCACCGATGCTTCCCGCTTTTCCCAAGCTTCCGACGCTGCCACCACGCTGGCGCAGCTCCCTCAATCGCGCCTTCACCTTGCTGGCCCTGGTGGCAACGCTTGGGGTACTGGCGCTCTACGAGTTCATCGACGTCAACCAGGCCGGTGCCAGCATCGGTAACTACTCGTCACCTGCCACACTCGATACGCAGGCCATAGAAGGGTCCCGCCAACTGGTCAACGACGCACGCCTCAGCCCGGCGGCCTCTTTGCGCCAGGAGCTAACAAGCGCCGGGCTCTCCACGTTGGAGGTCACTGATCATGGCGGCTACCTGAGCGTCTCCGGTCAATACACGGCAGCGCAGGCCGAAACGTGGAACCAGACTCAGCGCTGGTTCGATCAACGTTATGGTAGCCACAACGTTTTACTCAACGACGCTAAACCGCAACAGGCGCCGGCCCAGCCCGATCTGCGCCTACAGGCCGTGTGGCTCGGTGATAACCCTTATGTCATCGACCATCAGGGGAAGCGACTCTACCCCGGTGCGGCGCTAGAGTCCGGCTGGGTGATCTCAGCGATTCAATCGGATCAGATCATGCTCCGCCGCGGTGATGATCAATTTGCGCTGACGCTTTGAACGATCGATTTCTAACGATTCATCTCTCAACTACGCCATGCGCGCTGACGGGGCTGTCGTTCCATGAAGATTCCTGATCGCCTGATGCCAGGAGATCGCTATCGTGCATCTCGTGCCGACGCCGGGCCGATCGGACGCATCGATGCCGAATCCTTCGATCAGACGCCGCCCAAGGATACGGCGTTCACACGTGCGGTCAGCGAATCGCGTAGCCGACAGACCGATCAACCGGCTCTAGCCGATCGACTGGATGCATTGGCGCAACCCGCAGCCAGCGATTCCCGGAGCTATGAAAATGCACGCAGCATCGAGTTGCTACAGCACGTGGTCGACAGCATCTTGCCCAAGCTGGAAGCGGATGACGACATCGTCGCCATGGCACGAGACATCATTGGCGAAGAGCTCGAATGGCGTCAGGCGTGGGAAGGCCGCATGAATGAAGCCATGGCACCCTCGCTAGACGATGATCCTGGTGAGAAGAGTCTTTCATGAACCCTCTTCGACTCATGAAACAGACAATCGCATGAACGACAACGATGATCGCGACGCCGCCGACCTGCTCCATTTGATGGGGCATCTGTATTTGAAGAGTGGGCAGGCTCAGAGAGGACTGGCACTGCTGTTGATCGCCAATCGCATGGCTCCGGATCATCTCGGCGTGCTTCACGCACTGTGTCGAGGATTTCTGACCACCGGTAATGGACAACGCGCGATCAACGTCATCGCTCGTCTCGAGGCCAACGGACAACACGACAACACACTGCTGCTATTACGCAGCCGGGCCGAATGGCTGAACGGTGAACATGCATCCGCTCGGCAACATTTTCAGACGTATCTCGAACGAAGAAAGCGGGAAGAGCGTCGGCTCGGGGCGCCATCGACCGACGCCAATCAACGGGGAGAGCCTGCGGCATGAACGAGATTCTCGGTCGTCTCAACATGGTGGCTCGCCGCGCCTCTCAGCGCAGCGATGTGATCATCGCCGCTTTCATGGTGCTGGCGGTGGTGATGATGATCATTCCGCTACCGACCGCGCTGGTCGATGCGCTGATCGGCATCAACATCGCCTTCAGCCTATTGATTCTGGTAGTGGCGTTCTATATTTCGCATCCGGTCGAGTTCTCGTCGCTACCGCCGATCATTTTGCTGGCGACACTGTTTCGCCTGTCGCTATCGATTACCACCACTCGGCTGATTCTGTTGGATGCCGATGCCGGCCAGATCGTCGACGCCTTCGGAAACTTCGTTATTGCCGGCGAAGTCGTCATCGGCATGGTGGTGTTTCTGATCATCACCGTCGCCCAGTTCCTGGTCATTACCAAAGGTTCGGAGCGCGTCGCCGAAGTCGCGGCACGCTTTACTCTCGATGCCATGCCCGGCAAGCAAATGAGTATCGACAATGAAGCCCGTAACGGCGATATCGATAACGCCGAAGCTCGTCGTCGACGTTCGCTGCTGGAAAGCGAAAGTCAGCTTTACGGGGCAATGGATGGGGCGATGAAGTTCGTCAAGGGCGATGCCATTGCCGGGCTGGTGATTCTCTTTGTCAACTTGATCGGCGGCCTGTTGATCGGAATGCTGGAACACGACATGCCATTCGGCGAGGCCGTGGAAACCTATTCGCTGTTGACCGTCGGTGATGGTCTGATCGCCCAGATTCCCGCCCTGTTGATCTCGATAGGTGCCGGCACCGTCGTCACTCGCGTTAGCTCCGACAACGCCAGCGATCTGGGTAGCGAGATCGTGGGTCAATTGGGCAGCAATTCCAAGGCGCTGGGGCTGACGGCGGCGGTACTGTTCTGCGCGGCCTTCATTCCGGGCTTTGCCACCGGCGTTTTCCTGGCTATCTCGGCGTTACTGGGAAGCGCTGCCTTTATTTTACGCCGACGTCATCTCCGCGAGCAGACCGACGAAGCCCCCGAGACAGGGGCAGGAGCGGAAGGTACAGCAGCCCTGAGATCCAACGATGCCGCCCATGACGCCGCGGCTTCCCACTCAGACCTCTCTAACTCAAGTCTCTCTCGCTCGGCCGACGATGACCCTCGGCAGCATCGTGTCATGCTATGCCTGGGTGCCGGTCTCGCCGATACGCTGCCGCTAGAAGTGCTGCGTGAGGGGATGCAGGCTGCCCGTGAGCGGGTCGAGCGCGATCTCGGCATCGCCATTCCCTCCGTCGGACTACGGCTGGAACCGGCACTTGCCGCACGCCGCTTTGCGGTCGAACTGGACGAAGTCCCGGTGCTCAACGGCGAACTGCCGGAATCTCAAGTGCTGCTGGATGATGATCCCAGCACCCTGGAATTGCTCGAACTGACGACGGAGACGCATCCGGCGCTGGCCGGACGCGGCAACTGGCAGTGGCTGCCGGAATCCGCGAGCACCGCATTGACCGATGCCGGTGTCAGATATCGCACGCCAGATCAGGTGCTGGAACGCTGCCTGGAGCGTACGTTGATGCGCTACGCTGGCGACTTCGTCGGCATTCAGGAAGCCCGTGCGCTACTGTCGCGCATGGAGTCGGATTACGCCGAGCTGGTCACCGAAGCCGTCCGTGTGGTGTCGCTGCAGAAGATGGCGGAAATCCTCCGCCGACTGGTCAACGAAGGCGTGCCAGTTCGCGCCATGCGCACCATTCTCGAGGCAATGGTGACCTGGGGACCGCAGGAATCCAGCAGCGCTCGGTTGGCCGATCGCATCCGTACCGCCATGGCGCGCCAGATAAGTCATCGTCACGCCCGCAGCGACAGAGTGTTACCGGCTTGGATCGCAACCCGCCCGATGGAAGAAGCGCTGCGCAGCGCCCAACGCCATGCCGAGGATCAACCCCTGCGAAGCGGGCTGCCGGCACCGTTATCACGAGCGCTCAACGCCTGGTTCCAGCAACAGCTGGAAACACTCGATGCCGACCTGCATCCCGTGGTGGTCGTTGCCAGCGATGTGCGCGCCACGCTGCAGCAGTGGCTCAAGCAGCATGACATAGACCTTGCGGTCATGGCCTGGCCGGAAATTGCGCCGGAATTCAGTCTGCAGGCGATCGCCCAAGTACGTTTACCGAAACCGGCATCTCGACGGGAGGCCGAGACGCAAGCCAAGTCCTGATTCGACCGAGAAAGCGTCGCTGACACTCCAAAGAGTCCGTTCCGGACACAATGGAAAAGCGTTACACAGCCTAAAAAGATATAAAGTCATCAAAACCAATAATGATAGCCAAGCGTGGCGACCCGGCATGGCGATTGGATTAACAGGAACGGGATCAACAAAAATGGGATCAGCTGGGATGGAGAATACCCGTGACACAGTGGCAGCAACATTCATGAAGGCAAGCGCAATCTCCATCGACGTCAAACCGTTCCAGACCGCCATTCGTCTGATATCGCAGGTAACGCTACTGTTACTGGCCACCGTCACGTCACTGATCGTCACTTCATTGCCGGCCCAGGGTGATGTCGCCATCGATGCTTCCGGTGGCGCCATGAGTGTGGAGACCGGCCAAGGGCGCATTCTGCGATTCGATCAGCAGGTGGCTTCGGTGTTCGTCGCCAATCCCGCCGTCGCTGACGTGCAGGTCGTCTCGCCAGGCGTGATCTATCTATTCGGCAAGCAGGCCGGTGACACCAACCTGATCGCTCTCGGCGCCGACGATGAAAGCCAGGCATCGCTGCGCCTGCAGGTGCGCGATGGCGATGCCCAGGCAAGCGAAGCACTGCGCGGTATCGATGGAGACAGCCAGGTGCGACTGCACATGGCCGGCAATCAACTGATAGCCGAGGGCCGCAGCAATTCGGTGGAGGGCGCCATGGCGACCCAATCGACGCTCGATGCTCAGGCACCGGCCGGCGGCAGTCTCGATCGATCCACCTACGACGGCACCAACCAGATCAACATCCGAGTGCGTTTCGCCGAAGTCGCCCGCGACGAACTGCTCAGCTACGGCGTCAGTTGGAATGCGCTGATCAACAATGGCTCGTTCTCGTTCGGCGTGCTGACCAGCAATATTGCCAGCTCTCCCGGCAGCGAGGGGGTCGACGGTCTGCTGCAAGCGCTACAGCAGAACAACTTGCTGCAAATTCTGGCCGAGCCCAATATCACCACGGTTTCCGGGCAGACGGCGAGCTTTTTGGCAGGCGGAGAAATTCCGATTCCCGTGCCGGTCAACAGCGATTTGGTGGGTATTCAGTACAAGCAATTCGGGGTATCGCTGCTGAGTACGCCGACATTGCTGCCCAATGGTCGTATCTCGATGGAAGTGCGTCCTGAGGTCAGCAGTCTGACCAGCGACAACGTTCAGATCGCCGGCTACGACGTACCGTCGCTGCAGGTTCGCCGAGCCGATACCGTGGTCGAAGTCGGCAGCGGTCAGACATTCGCCATTGCCGGACTGTTTCAGCGCCAGGTCTCCAATGAGCTGGAGCGCATTCCGGTGCTGGGTGATATTCCTATTCTGGGCCAGCTGTTTCGCTCGCGCCGCTTCCAGCGCAACGAGACAGAACTGGTGATTCTGATCACGCCCTATCTGGTTCGTCCCTCCTCATCGCCGGCACCGAGAACACCGTTGGATCGGGCTCAGGTCAGCGCCAATCCGCGACTGGGTGACGATCCCGCACAGCATGCTCGATCCGCCGGCATCGATGATCCCTTCGGCTTCTATCTGCAATGACCGAGGCGGCAATGATCGAAGCTGAAATGAATGAGGAGAACAGCACCATGTCATCAAGTCCGACCGCATCGATACGCAAGACATGGCGCCTCGTGCCGCTGCTGGCGTCGGTTTTTCTGAGCCTCGGGTTGCTGGCCGGCTGCCAATCGTCGATGGGACCTATGAACTGGACCAGCGGCTATCGACAAGTCGCCGTCGCCAATCCCCAACCATCAGGCGCGGTGGCGGGCAGCCAATCGGTGACGATTCCCAATCTGTGCCAGACACAGCCCGACGACACCGGTCTGGTGTCACTGCCGCCGGGCTGTGCCAATGATCTCAATCTTCAGCTGATGGTGGCGAATCCTCAGGATCTGACTCGCGGGCAAGAGATGGGGCCAGCGCAGGCGGCACCGGTGGCCAACGCCGCCCGCGAGCGTCTCAATGACCGCGAACGCGCCAGCGAGCGGCGCGCCATGCTCGAGAACGAGGCGCGCAGCGCGATGGGCAACACCGCGACCACCAATGGCCTGTAACTTCGAAACGCCGTCAGTCGCGGCGCGATGCCATGGCCAGTCCCAGTGCCTGGGCACGCTCGGCGGCACCGGGGATGGCAGCCAGACGTTCGGCGCTGGCGATCAGCAACTCGCGCTTTGCGGTCGGCAGGTCGGGAATCTCGACGCGACGCGCTTCGTCGGTCTGCCCGGCGAGCACCAGCACCAGAATTTGGTTGCGGTAATGTCGAGCCTCGGCCAGCGGGGAAGCCGTGATCTGACGCATGGCAGCCACCGCCCTGGCATTATCGCCGGCCAGCGACTCGGCCAGCGCCAGATTGGCCTGGAGATCCAGGTCCCGCGGTTCGAGCGCAACAGCCTTGTCGAAGGCGGCCACCGCCTGCCCGGGCCGACCTGTCAGCGCCTGAGCCGCACCGAGTCGGCTCCAACCCGAGACGCTATTGATCGCTGGCGCGGCTCGGGAAAGGCTACGCAACGCGCTCTCCGGCTCGCCCAGACGCAGCTGCGCCGTTCCCAGCCCCAAAAGCGCCGGAGCCAGATTGATATCCTCGTGCAGTGCCGCGCGAAACGCTTCGGCAGCCGCGGCAGGCTCACCGGCAGCCAGGCGTGCGTTGCCCAGACGAACCTGAATATCAGCGGAGGCTTCACCCTGTTCCAGAGCGCGTTCGTACATGGCGGCAGCCGTCGCATGATCACCGCGCTGATCGACGTCATCGGCGAGCTTGAGCAGCCGGCCTTCGGTGCTACCGGTCGGTGTAGCCGCACACGCCGAGAGCAGACAGCCGATACCGATGGCCGCCAGTGCGCACTTGAGCCGACAGTGCGTCATCCGAGTGTGCACGAATCCGGCGTACGCAAACCGAGAATGCTTAAAAGGTGCCTTCATCCGTGAATCAGTCCAGGGGCTCGTGGAGTGGAGAGACAGCGTACCGGAGAACCGGCGGTTGGGGGCAGCGTCGAATTTCATCATGTGATGACAAGCCTTTACAGAACACAAGCGAAAGTCACAAGAAGACATACAACAGTCTACTAAACCGTCATCACGATCTTGCTAGGGTTGATAAACACGGTCCGTTGCACGGGGAGGATGCATCACATTGGCTGAGCGTTCCACGACGACGTGAATGCTTTCCACCTGCCGCCGTGCTGGCATTACTTATCCTGGTTGCCGCGCCTTGGAGCACAGTATTCGCGGCACCTGCATCTTCTCTGGAACAGACGTCTGCGGCAGCACCTGCGTCATTTTCTGGCCATCCACCGTGGGGAGAGCGCAGTTATCGATACGTGGTGATCGACCAGAAGGTACGTGACGTATTGCAGGAATTCGGCCGCAACCTGTCGCTACCATTGGAAGTCAGCGACGCCGTCGATGGTGAGGTTCGTGGCGATATTCATGCCACCACCGCCGCCGATTTTCTCGCGCAGGTGTGTCAGGCAAACGGCCTGGCGTGGTTCTTCGACGGATACGTGCTGCATGTCGCCGCCCGTGAAGAGCTGGGGCGGCAAAGCTTCGATCTCAATGGCGTGGACGTGCCAAGTCTGCGCACCGATATCGAAGCCGCCAGGATCGGCGCCCCGCTAAGCGCCGAGATTCGTGATGGCAGCCATCGCCTGGAGGCGATGGGACCACCGTCATGGCTCGCGGAAGTGGCACGGCGCGTGGAGGCGTTGCGCCGAACGCCGACGCTCACCAAGCCCGGCGAAGTCAGAGTGTTCCGAGGCAGTGTGGCGCAGCCAGCCACTCGCGAGTGATGCCTGGGAAGAAAGGCAGCAGTATTGCGATGACTCACCGACGGCGCGTTTGCCGATCGGTCAATGCGAAAACCGAAGGAGACGATACATGGCTATCGATGCCGTAGGCAGCAGCAACGCAACCAGTGACTCGACCACCGATTCCCAGGCTTTCGACGACGCGCTCGACAACGCCAAATTCCAGGAAACCATGAACGAGGGCATGGTCCAGGTCGGCGGACAGCTGATTCTGATGCCAATGATGAAAGACATGCTGAGCGAAGCCATGTCGGGTGGTGAAGACTAAGCTGAGTGGTGAAGACCAAGCTGGGCGAGTAAGACCAAGCTGGGTGGTTAAGAGTGGACCTGATGGTGAAAGCTGGAGCGGGTAGTAACGACTCCGTGACTCGACACATCCAGGGCAGCAACCGCCACTCGATGCAGTAACGATTGGCGGTTGCTGCCGTTCGCGGCGCTGCTGGTGACGATATCAGTCGAAAAAGACACGAGCCTGACGACGAGGTGAATGATGACTCCCGTGACACCACCGAGTGCCGGGGCGTTGACACCGACGCCCCCTGCAACGGAAACGAGCGCCAAGGCGCTGGCCTCGCAGAATCTGTTCGAACATATGGCGAGTCAGTCTGGCGCTTCTCCTGCCGGGGCTAGCCCCAGCGAGCTGGGTTCGAACCTGATCAACAACCTCGACGGTTTCGTCGACCGGGTCAACACGTTCGCGCAGCAGGCCAAGATTCCGGATGCGCAGGCGCCCGACCGCTTCGCCAAGGTAACGACCCATGAAACCTCGCCAGCGCCGGATGCGGGTGATGCGCCCTCCGCGATCGGCGATGAAAAAATGGCCAAGGTCGTCGACTCGCTGGGGCAGGTCTTCGATCACTCTATCGAAACCACCATGGTGGTGCGTGGCGCCACGCAGGTCTCCGGCTCGGCCAATACTCTGCTGAAAGGTCAATGACACTTGCACTTCGATCGACGCTTTAGCCGTTCACGCGTGTTCCGATATCCATATCGACGTCCGCTGCAGGTCATTGCATTGCTAATGATGGCTCTGCTGCTGCAGGCCTGCGATACCAACCTCTACACGCACCTCGATGAGCGCGAGGCGAACGTGATCGTGGCCACACTGGCACGCAACGGGATTCCCGCCAATCGACAGTCCGACGACGAAGGCCAGATGACGGTGACCGTCGACGAGGATCGTTTCGCTGAAGCGGTCGACGTGCTTGATCGCGCCGGCCTGCCGGAGCGCAAGTTCACCAACCTCGGCGAGGTCTTTCAGGGCAACGGTCTGGTATCGTCTCCCGTACAGGAGCGCGCCCAGATGATCTACGCATTGAGCCAGGAACTGTCTCACACCGTCTCCCAGATCGACGGCGTGCTGTCGGCGCGCGTTCACGTCGTGTTGCCGGACAACGATCTACTGCAGCAGAACAGCACGCCGTCGTCGGCATCGGTCTTCGTGCGCTATATCCCGTCGCTGGATATCGATCCGCTGATTCCCCAGATCAAGACGCTGGTCGCCAACGGCATCGCCGGCCTCTCCTACGACAAGGTCTCGGTGGTGCCGGTCGTCTCTCGCCTCCCGGAAGAGACACGCTCGACGCCGCAGCCGGTGATGAGTTCGTTTCTGGGCATCGCGATGCCGGCTACCAGCGTCGCCAGCGTCGGGTGGTTATTCGGCCTGATGATCGCGGCGATCCTGTTACTGAGCCTTGCGGTGGGCTGGCTGATCTGGCGGCAGCGCCGCCAACGCCCCTATGATTTGGCGACACCATCATGATGACAGCGGCCGACGCCGAACTGCCGGTGCGCATCGATCGGACACACTGGGTCGAATGTCTGGACGGCATCGCCCTGGATGCGACCCTGCAACGCTGGGTCGCGCAGCCGCGTTTTCGACAGCGCCTGACCGAGCGACTGCGGCGCCGCCACAACTTACCCGCGATTGATGCACTGCCCGAGGCAGACGCCGCCGATCACGCGTTGCGCCAGCTGGATGCCGCCGCGCTAACGGACTGCGTTCGTGCAGCCGGCGTCATCGTCCATGCCAATGCCGTGGTTCGCGAAATCCAGGCGCCACGCGTCGCCGCGCTCAAGCAGCGTCTGGGCGCCGATCTCTATGCGCTGGCCTTGACCCATCGCAGCCATGGCAACGCCGACGAAGCCGTCGGGGATGACCTCGACGCCTTCGAGACCAGAATCGAACGGGCCGGCAGCCGCTGCCTGTTGGTGTGGGCGGAGACACGACCGACCTCGCTGCGAGCCTGGCTTCAGTTGGGTTGGCTCGGACAGCTAACTGCCAGCGATTCCTCTGAACAGCCTGCAGTCGACGACCACATCGACATCGGCAGCCATGAGGACAAGGACAAGGCCAGGGAGATCGCCCGCCTGGCGGCAGCGCATCTACTCTCGCGTAACGTCATGCAGGACCAGGCCACTCGACAAGGCGGTGATCCGGCATGAACTCACTCCCCCCACGCCCCAGCAAGGTGATCTTGCGCGCCGCGGAAGCCGAAGCCTGGGTCGACGGTTATGCCTTTCTCGATCAGGCACGCCAGCGGGCAGACGATCAGGCCGCCGCGTCCCAGCAGGCGCGGAATACCGGTTACACCGAAGGTTTCGAAGCCGGCCGTCGTGATGGCGAAGCTCAGGCCGCAAAGCTGCTGGCGACAACCCAGGCCGACATCAAACGCTATCTGGAGAGCCTCGAGCCCGCCCTTGCCAAACTCTCGCTGAATCTGGTCCGAAGACTGCTCGGCGAATTCGATGACGCCGATCTGATCGCCCGCTGCGTACGTCAGGCGCTATCCGAGTGGCGTCACGAACATCGCCTGCGCATTCGCGTGGCCCCGGCACTGGAGTCCCGCGTGGCCGCACTGCTTGCCGAGCATCCGCCCGTAACGGTCGATTTTCAGGTCGAAGCCGACGCTCAATTGGAGCCAGGTCAGTGCCTGCTGGTCAGCCCGGTAGCGGTCATGGATATCGGCGTGGATTCGCAGCTCGACGTTCTTCGTCAGGCGTTGTTCGACGGCAAGGCATCGGCATGAACACAGAGATATCCGCGACGCCCGACGACAATGACGACGCCCTCACAGCGCTCGACGGTCTGCTGCCGAGGCTCGGCAAACGTATCGCGCAGACCGAAACCCGCCAGATCAACGGCCGAGTGCGACGGATTCGAGGCCTATTGATCCACGCCAGTATCGAAGGCGTCAGCATCGGTGAACTCTGTTACCTGCGTGACCCCGTCAGCGGTCGTCGCATCGCTGCCGAGGTGATCGGCTTCGAGGAAGAAGACGCCGTGCTCTCGCCGATCGGCGAGCTGCAGGGGTTATCGACCCGTAGCGAG
Source organism: Salinicola halophyticus (assembly GCF_003206695.1). Classification (GTDB taxonomy): domain Bacteria; phylum Pseudomonadota; class Gammaproteobacteria; order Pseudomonadales; family Halomonadaceae; genus Salinicola; species Salinicola halophyticus. The sequence continues at coordinate 223,029 of NZ_PZJN01000007.1, forward strand.
GTGATCGCCACCGGCCGCGCTCAGGGCGTGGCCGTCGGCGATGATCTGCTCGGCCGCGTGATCAGCCCGCTCGGCGAGTGGCTGGACACCCCGCCGGCGCCGTCGGTCGACGCCTCACAATCCGCCTCTCCACCAACCGCCAACGCTTCACGAACCGACGGCTCTCTGCACGAGTATCCTGTGCATGCAGAGCCTCCGCCCCCTTTGACCCGCCAACTGATCGAGCATCCTCTGGCACTTGGCGTGCGCGCCATCGACGCGCTCAACACGGTCGCCCGAGGCCAGCGTATCGGCCTGTTCGGGGAACCCGGTGTGGGTAAATCTTCGTTGCTCTCGGCCATTGTCAAAGGCAGTAGCGCGGAAGTCGTCGTCCTCGGGCTGGTCGGTGAGCGTGGGCGTGAAGTGCGAGAGCTGCTCGATGTCCAGCTCGATGCCGAGGCTCGACGCCGTACCGTTTGCGTCGTCTCCACCTCGGACCGTCCGGCGATCGAGCGGGCCCGCGCCGCGTTGGTCGCGACCAGCGTGGCGGAGTATTTCCGCGACCAGGGACGTGACGTGCTGTTACTGGTCGACAGCCTTACCCGCTTTGCTCGCGCTCAGCGCGAGATCGGTCTCGCCGCTGGCGAGCCGCCAACCCGGCGCGGCTATCCGCCGTCGCTGTTCGCCGCTCTCCCCCGACTGCTCGAACGCGCCGGCCCCGGCGGCGCTTCCGGTGGCAGCATCACGGCAATCTACACGGTGCTGACCGAAGGTGATGGCACGCTCGACCCGGTCGCCGAGGAGTCGCGCGCCATTCTCGACGGACATATCGTGTTGAGTGCCGATCTCGCCCGCCGCGATCACTTCCCGGCGATCGACGTGCTGGCCAGCCGAAGCCGTTTGATGGAGACCGTCGCCAGCAAGGACCACCGCCATGACGCCGGCAAGATTCGCGACCTGATGGCACGTTATCGTGACGTCGAGCTGCTGCTTCAGGTGGGCGAATATCGTGAAGGCAGCGATGCCGCCACCGATGAAGCGATTCGCAAGCATGCCGCGATCAATGACTTTTTGCGCCAGTCGCGGGATGACCTCAGCGATTTTAAAGAGACTCTGAAGCGGCTCAGGGAGCTCGCCCGATGACCTCACCGCATCAGCTCGAACGCCTGATGCAGCTGCGACGTCAGCGCACGCGTCTGGCCGAGGAAGCCTTGGCGACAGGCCAGCGCCACTGCAAAGATCTGGCGGCACAGTGTCAGGTACTGGAGCAATCGTTGGTGGAACACCAACGCAGCGCCAATCAACGGGACCAGGCACAATTCGAAGCCAGCGAGAATCGCCCGCTCAACGCCGAAGCGCTGGCCGACTGGCAACAGACGATGGCCGACGACGCCGCGCATCGAGAGACGCTGCTTCACGAGCGCCGATCGCAGGCGCGTCATCTCAAGCTCGCCGAAGAAGAACGCGATGCACAGGCCGCCGAATGGGGCCGACGCCTGCGAGCCCAGCGGGCGCTGGAACGTCTGCAAACCGATCAACAGCGCACCATGGCGATAAATGCCGAGCGTCTGGCGGAACTGGAGATGGAAGAGGCGCGCCAGGGGCAAGGAGACATCACATGACGAACCTGTCGTCGGCGCCGCCCGAGACTCGATTCCAGCCCTTGTTTGACACGACCGACACAGCCGATTCGCCGGGAGATACCACAGCGGCCCGAGTCACCCCGCTGGCGATATCGGCACTGCCACGCGTCGAGGCCTCCCGGCTCGCGCTGCATAACGCCCTGCACGTGCCCCGCCAGCCGCTCGGCTTCGACTGGCACGGCCATGTGGCCAGCCTGCGTCTGCTCGACCAAAACACGCATGTCGAACAAGCGCAGGCGATCACGCTCTGTCTTGGCGAGGAACGGCTAACCCTAAGCGGTAGCGCTCGAGCCTTTGATCGACTTAGCCAGCACCCCGACCGCCTGCGCGAATGGCACGACATCGATGCCGAACTGGCCGCCATGTGGCTGGAAGTCGTCTGGCTCGAGTGGCTAGAGCCGCTGGAGGCTTCACTGGGCGCGGGCATTCGTCTGATACCCGGCAAATCGGCACCGCCCGAGTCCACGATGCGTCTCTGTTTCATCCTCGAGCTCGATGGCGAAACTCACCCGCTGGCCCTCGATCTTGCCATTCCGACCGCCGAGCGGCTGCTGCCGCAGCTCGACCGTGCCTTTCCGGCACAGCGAGCGCCGGCCAATGGCATCATCTCCACACTTCGGGTCGAGTGTGGCCGGCAAACGCTGACGCTGGGCGAGTTTCGCAGCCTGCATCCCGGCGATGTGATCATGCTCGATACGGCGACGGACGATGAGGTCCAACTGAATCTGGCCGATCACTTCGGCTGCCGCGCTCGTTTTGGCGAAACCGGACTTCAGGCCACTGGGCCGTTGATCGCGAATCGTCCTGAGTCACACGCGAATTCATCCCTCGAAGAGAGTGTCATGAGCGAACCCCCTGTGGACAAAAAAGAATCGCCCACCCAACCCTCGCTGGAAGCCGATGCTGTCATGGATAACCTGCCGGTACAGCTGACCTGCGAGCTGGGCCGGCTGGAACTGTCGCTCGGCGAGCTGCGCAAGCTCGGTGAAGGCAGCGTACTGCCGCTGGAACGCCAACCGGAGCGAGCCGTGGACCTGATCGTCAACGGCCGGCGGATGGGGCGTGGGCGCCTGGTCGCGATCGGCGACGCCATCGGGGTACAGATCGTAAGGCTCGCGCTCGATGAAGGACACGCCGGGGATGACTGAGTTCCAGCCCAACTTGATCGCGATCATCATCGTGGTCGCCACTATCGGCCTGGTGCCGTTGGCGGTGGTCACGATGACGGGCTTTCTCAAGATTTCGGTAGTGCTGTTTCTGATCCGCAACGCCCTCGGCGTGCAGCAGACGCCGCCCAACCTGGTGCTCTACGGCATTGCGCTGATCCTGACGGTTTACATCACAACGCCACTGATCGGGGAGATGGCCCACCAGTTCGAACAGCGCTCGGCAGGATTGGCCAACGTCGAGGAGATCAAGCAGACCGGCGAGGCGCTACGCGGGCCGTTGCAGGAGTATCTGTCCCGCTACGCCAGCGAGCGCGAGCGAGCATTTTTCATCGATGCCACCCGCACGCTGTGGTCGGACGAGGCGCGCGAAGACCTGCAAAGCGATGATCTGATCGTGCTGATACCGGCTTTCGTCAGCTCCGAGTTGACCCGCGCCTTCGAGATCGGTTTCCTGCTCTACATCCCGTTTTTGATCATCGACCTGATCGTCTCCAATGTGCTGATGGCGATGGGCATGATGATGGTTTCCCCGACACTGATCTCGATTCCGTTGAAGATCTTCCTGTTCGTGGCCGTGGACGGCTGGTCGCGACTCATGCATGGACTGATTCTGAGCTACGGAGGCGGCTAGGATGACGGACGACATTTTCCTCTCACTGATGAAAAACGCCCTGTGGACGGTGCTGCTGGTCTCGGCACCCGCACTGCTCGTGGCGATCGCCGTCGGTTTCGGTGTGGGTCTGTTGCAGGCGTTGACCCAGATTCAGGACCAGACACTGCCCCAGGCGGTCAAACTGGTGGCAGTGCTATTGGTGCTGATCGTCTCAGGCCCCCTGCTCGCTGGTCAGATCGTCAACATCACCGATCAGGTGTTGGATAATTTTGCCGCCTGGTCACGCTAGGCTCGGCGCCAGCTTCAACGAGCCGCGCGCATGAACTACGAAGATTTTGCTCAGTTCCTCACCGACTTCGCCTATCCACTGATAGCCGCGGCGGCGGTCGGTGTGGCGCGAGCACTGGGAATGGTGCTGGTCACACCCGCGTTCAATCGACTGGGACTGACCGGCATGATCCGCTCCGCCGTGGCGGTGACGATCTCGATGCCGCTGATCGTGCCGCTTTTCGATGCGATGGTGAACGCGGAGACCTTGTCGACCTTCAGCGTCGCCGGCATGGTGATCAAGGAACTGCTGGTCGGCGTCGCTATCGGCCTGGTGTTCGGCGTGCCGTTCTGGGCCGCCGAGGTCGCCGGAGAACTGATCGATCTGCAACGCGGCTCGACCATGGCGCAGATCGTCGATCCAATGGGCGCCACGGAAACCGGGGTGACCTCGACGCTGCTGACGATCACGCTGCTGGCGCTGTTCTTCATCACCGGCGGCTTCATGCTGCTGCTCGACGGCTTTTACCGCAGCTACGCCCTGTGGCCGGCGGTGGACTTCGTCCCGTTGATGTCGCAAACCTCGGCGATGGCCCTGCTCGGGCTGCTCGATCAGGTGATGGAAATCGGCGTGTTGATGATCGCCCCGCTGGTGATCGCGCTGCTGATCGCCGACCTGATGCTGGCCTACGTCGCCAGGATGGCGCCCAATCTCCACGCCTTCGATCTCTCGCTGCCGATCAAGAACCTGCTGTTCGCCTTCCTGATGCTGATCTACGTGGTCTTCCTGATTCCGTTGATGGTGGATCAACTCGATATCGTCAATCTCAACATGGGCCGCCTCGAGGCCATTCTCGGCGCCATGCGATAGCCGTCTTCCGCCCCACTAAAGCCATACAGTCCGTTACTCAGCGTTTCGCCGCTGCCATCGGGTCGTCATCCGGCGCCTGAATACTGGAGACGTTTTCCCGCGATGCCGCCCCGTCCTTTTCATGGATCGAACGTCGGCGTCCTCGAGCCAACGCCTTCCAGAGAGAACAAGCCGATGCGCGTCAACGATGATGTCACCCTCGACAAAAGCACGATCTCGTCCGCCCCCACTCAAGCTTTCACCTCCGTGCTCAAGCTGGCGCAGAAGATGGCCGGGGATGGCGGCAAGGAGAAGGAAACTCTCGAGCCCGGCCGTCAGGATTACGAGGACACGCTGAATTCTTTGGCGGTGGACATGGCGGAAGGCATCGACATCGACAAGCGCCGGGTTTCCAGCCTGACGGGAGACGCCGCAGACAAGTTCGAGAAGCTGGTCACCGCCGAGCTCAATGCCCAGCGCGCCGACGGCAAGAACCCCGACCTGTCCAAGGCGATCGACAACGCCAGGAAAGCGCTGTTCGATCGCATCGGACATGCCCTCGACAACGCCGACCGCAACGCCGACAAGGGCCTCGATGTCTTCGAGGGCTACTGGAAGCGCCATGGCGGCGAAGAGGCCGCGATCGACGCGGGTTATGACGCCTACGACGGTTTTCTGGCCGATAACACGCTGACCGACAACCCCGACTACGAGGACAAGCTCAATGCCCTGGCCTTGGGGATGGCCGGCGGCACGCTGACCGACCAGCGCAAGATCCTGCATCTCGACTCATCGGACACGCTCTCCCAACTCTACAAGAATCTGATCCAGAACCGGATCGATCAGGGCGACGATACTCAGGAAGCGATGGATCACGTCAACGACGATCTGCGCGAGCGCATCGACAGCGTCGGCGGTGGCGACGTCGGCAATGTCTTCGACGGCTATTTCAAGCGTCACGGTGGCGAAGAGGACACCGAGGAGCTGGCCCAGGAGAGCTATCTGGCCAATCGCGACGAGGCCGACATCGCCTACGACGACACGCTGAATTCGCTCTCCTCCGACATGGCCGAAGGCATCGATATCGACGACCGCAAGGTGAGACCGCTGACGGGAGACGCCGCCAACCAGTTCAGCCAGCTGGTGGCGTATCAGCTCGACCAGCAGCGTGAGCGCGGCGACGCCCCGGATCTCCAGGCGGCCATCGACGACGCCAAGAGCGATTTGCTTGACCGCACCGGCAACGCGCTAAGCAATACCGGAAAAGATAGCGATGACGGTCTCAACGTCTTCAACGGCTACTGGGATCGTCACGGCGGCAAGGACGACGCCATCAGCGCCGGTTATGCCGGGTACGACAATTTTCTCGCCGACAACACCGTGACAGATAACCCGAGCTACGAAGACAACCTCAACGCCCTGGCCTCTGCCATGGCCGGCGGCACGCTCACCGACAGCCGCAACATTCTGCATATCGACAGTTCTGAAACGCTGTCGCAGCTCTACCAGAACCTGATCGACAGCAAGGTCAGGGAGGGCGTCAACGCGAGCGATGCCGTGACTCAGGTCAACGATAATTTGCGCGCGCGAATCGGTAGTGCCGCGGGTGACGACGGCGACAAGGTCACCAATGTCTTCGACGGCTACTGGTCGAAGCACGGCGGCGAGACCAATACTCAACGCCTCGCGGATAATGCGGAGCTGGATACGGCGCGGCGCGATCACGACCTGCCAGTCTTCAGCGATGTCGACATTCAGTCGATGGAGACCAGCGAGACCGACCCGGACGACAGTTCACGCAAGTTGACCGTCAGCGAGCTGACCTGGCAGAACCTGATCAAGGACTGGAAGGCGGGCATCGAAGACGGCAGCATCGACAAGAACGACGAGCGCGCCCAGTTCTACCGAGCCCTGCGCGCCCAGGGTGCGCTCGAAAACGGTCTGGATCTGGTCGGACTCGACCTCTCCGAGGGACTGAGTCTCGATCACGCTAGCGGCGACGATCTGTCATCGGTCGTCGATGGCGAAAAACTCGATGCTCGTCTTGGCGACCTGTTTGCCTCCGAAGCCGTGCAGAAGGATTACGCATCGGCACAGACAGGCGCCGTCAGCAAGGTCGCCAACAAAGATGATATCGCCTCTCGGCTGGAGGAAACGGCGTTCAGCGAGGCGTACATCGATTACATCAACGACCTCCGCGAGAGCGGACAGGGCGAACTCGCCGAACAGGATATTTCGAAGACCTACAATGCCCTCTCCACGCTATTCCCGGCGACCGAAGAGACCGACAAGGCAGCTGAATTCGCCCAGAATCTGCAGGTCGATTCGATGGTCACCGATCTCGACGACCTGATCGCCAATCCCGACCAGATCAACGATGCCAATACCGCGACCGCGACCCAGGACGTGGTCAAGACCGTTCTGACCGCACTCAAGCGCGCCGGTGTCGATATTCCACGACGCACGGCGGAGACGATCGATAAGTTCGTCAACGAATACCTCAACGATCAGCAGACGGCGAAGAACTTCGGCAAGGCGCTACAGGAGCTTGGGGATCGCTTCCAGAAGAATGGCTCGATCACCCAAAAGGATATCGATGGTCTGATGAAGAACGGCGTCTACAAGGCGCTCAACGAAAAGACCAATGGCGGCATGATGTCGCTGATCGGCACGCTCAACGGCAACGGCGCGCTGGGTTCGGCCGGCGGTCTGATCTCGCTCGCTTCGGGCATCTATCAGCTGGCCGGCAAGGGTGGTTCACTCGCCGACACCACCGAAGGACGCATGGCGATCGCCAAGGAATTCATCAGCTTCTTCGGCGCCAGCCAGCATTTCGTCAATCTCGGTAGCAACATCATCGACAAGGTTAATGGCACTAACGTCAATGCCATGCTGGGCCTCGACAAGACGCTGCCGCAGATCTGGGGCGACGACAAGGTCAAGGGTAAGGCACCCGCTCCCGATCCTCATACGTGGGAGCGTTTCAGCGACAACATGCAGCAGATCATCAAGGATGCTCCTGTCGGCGATCAGGAGACCCTGGCCAAGAAACTGGATATCTCCTATGACGACGCCGGGAAAGTCGTCAAAGGCGCCAAGGACGGATTCGCCAAGAACCCGGCATTGCCCGACGCCACCACGACGACACGTTCCGTGAGCTCCTTCCTGAGGGTTCTGGATGGCGCAGCCAACTCGGCCACCGGCGCGCTGGATATCGCGCTCGGTGGGCTGATGATCAAGCGCGGCGCCGACAGTGGCGATGGTGCCACCATCGGCCAGGGCGCCGTGACCGTCGCCGCTGGTGCCTTCGGCCTTGCCGGGGGCGCTTCCTCGCTCGCGGCGCTCAAGGGTATTGCCGTTGCTCGCGCCGCCACCGGTCCGCTTTTCTGGGTATCTGCCGCACTGACGCTCGCGACGTTACCCTTCTCCATCATCCAGGACATCAAGCGCACCAATGCACTCGAGAGCCATGAAGCCGATCTCAAGGATCTCTTCACGTCCCTGGACGAGGACGGTCTGCTGACCGAAGATGGCTTGAACCGCTACGAGTTTCTCGAAGAGTATATGCAGAACTACGGTCAGCGCGATGCGCCCGATGACCAGAGCATCTTCGAATACCGTAGCGACGAATACGCGTTCTACACTGAAGAGGGCCACCTGCCCGAATCGGGCTGGGACGATTTCAATCATGAGGATTACGCCGGTGACGGCAGCAACCTCGAGACTCAGATGGCTTGAGATTCGGCAGAAACCGACATGACACCATGAGCGCATGAGCGAGCAACCTTCCGAAGAGAAGACACTACCGCCTTCGACGAAGAAACTTCGCGATGCGCGCAAAAAGGGCCAGGTCTCCAAAAGCGCGGATCTGGTCACGGCAATGGTGATGCTGGCCTGCACGCTTTACATCGCGGTCAGTGCCAGCGACATCATCGCACGCGTCCGGGGCCTGCTCGACACGACAGCGCAGCTCTATACCGAACCCTTCGACTCGCTATGGCCACGCCTGGTGGCGCAGGCGGGAGAGGTTTTGCTGCTGTCGGTGTTGCCGCTGGTGGCGCTCACTTTCGTGATCATCGTGCTGACTAACATCGTGGTCTCGCAGGGTTTCGTCTTCGCCACCGAACCGGTGCTGCCCAAAGCGGAGAAGATCGACCCGGTACAGGGTTTCAAGCGTATCTTCTCGGTGCGCGGCCTGACCGAGTTCCTGAAGTCGCTATTCAAGATGCTGGCCCTCGCCGTTGCGCTGGTCATCGTCTATCGGCTCGGTCTGCAATCGTTGATGGAATCCTCCAGTTGCGGCTTCGGTTGCATCCAGGGCACTTTCATCGATCTGTTGCAGCCACTGGTCATCACCGCACTGATCGCGTTCTTGCTGGTCGGGGGCTTCGACGTGATGTTGCAGCGCTGGTTGTTTCGGCGCGACCAGCGCATGACCAAAACCGAACAGAAGCGCGAGCGCAAGGATCAGGAAGGCGATCCGACGATGAACCAGGAGCGCCGCAAACGCCGCCGTGAAATGCATCAGTTGAATGCCAAGGTCGGCGTACAACATGCCTCGATGATGATCGGCACCGAAGATGGTTGGTTGGTCGGCATCCGCTACGTGCGTGGCGAAACACCGGTACCGCTGGTCACCTGCAAGGCAGACCCCTCACAGGCGGCCGCTCTGCTGGTGAGCTCGATTCCTCGGCATATTCCGCGGTCGGCAGATGCGGAGCTGGCCAAGAGCATCGCCAGACGCGCCGGCAATGGAGACCCGATTCCCGATGGGACCTTTCAGTCTGTCGCCGACCTGCTGGTGGCAGCCAAGCTGATATGACAGTCAACGGATTTATTGGCGGCATGCGACCCCGGGGTCACCATCTTTCAGCGTGCAGTCGATCCAACGCTGCAGATTGTCGACGGTTGCCGAATCGCGGTCATAGAGAAGGCGATACGTCATCGGCGCGACCACGCCATCGACGAGCTTGCAGATCGGCGGCGGCGTTTCGCCGCGGGAGAGGGCTCGATCGTGCAACGTCGTCATCAGGGATTCGCTATAACGGCAGCAGCGCTCTCGCCGCTCGTCATGGGCGCTGGCCATGACGTCGTTGAGCGCGCGCTGACCCGGCACCGATGTCATTTCCTCGAGGTACTGTTGCCCCCAGGCCAGCAGGTCACCCGCAAGCGTGCCGGTATCCGCTGGATCCTCGTCGGGACGCATCCGCTCCACCGAGACGTCGGCCACCAGCTCCGAAAGATTGCCCCAGCGACGATAGATCGTCGAAGGTGTAACCCCGGCGCGCTCGGCGATCTGCGGCACTGTCAGCTCGTCTCGAGCCTTGATGGTCTGCAGCTCGCGAACGGCTTGATGGACCGCTTCCTGCACGCGGGCGCTGCGCCCCCCTGGCCTAACGGCTTCCTTGATCGCCATGACTCTCTCCGCAAGCGCTGTTCGATGAATCCAATCGACTAAAACCGGCGAAATGAAACCTGGTGCGGATAAGGTACATCCATCGTTCCGCTAGTAAACGCAAAGCGTTTGCTTTATTCGCCGGGCGCGGTCAGACTACCATTAACGCAAAATTTTAGCATTAACGGATTCCTCGATGTCACCGCCTACCCCTTGCAGCTCGACCAATGTCTACCCCGCGCCCAGGCTCGGGTCGCTGGTCTATTACGCGGTATTGATGGTGACGTTCCTCGCCGCCTCGAGCGCTCCGACGCCGCTGTATCAGATCTACCAGTCGACCTGGCACTTCTCGACGACCTGGCTGACGCTGGTCTTCGCCAGCTACGTGTTCGCGCTGCTGTTGGCATTGCTCACCACCGGCTCGCTATCAGACTACATCGGCCGACGCCCGGTCGTCGCCATTGCCATCGTGGGCGAAATCCTGTCGTTGGGGTTGTTCCTGGTCGCCGACGGGCTTGCGTGGGTACTGGCGGCGCGAATCCTGCAAGGCATCGCCACCGGTATCGTAACCAGCGCGCTGGCGGCAGCGATGCTCGACAGCGATCATACCCGCGGCCCAGTGCTGGCCAGCATCGCGCCGCTGTCCGGGATGGGAATCGGTGCGCTCATCGCCGGCCTGCTGGTGACCTACGCCCCGGCGCCCATGCGCCTGGTCTACGGGGTCCTGATCGTCATGCTCGTCGTCATGGGGCTGTGTCTGCGTCGGATCCCGGAGAGCGTAACGCCAAGGCCCGGCGCACTGGCGGCGCTTCGCCCCCGCGCGACAATCCCGCCCGCCGTGCGCGGTCCGCTGTTCCGGGTCATTCCGGCCGTGGTCTCGTCGTGGGCGCTGGGCGGCTTTTCGTTGTCGCTGGGGCCGACACTGGTGGGCACGATCAGCGGCGTACACAATCCGCTGGTAGGTTGCCTGATCACGTTTCTGCTGCCCTTCATCGGCGGCATCAGCGTGCTGATCCTGCGCGCCAAACCACCAAGGCTGGCCGTGCTGCTGGGCACCGCCTGTCTGATCGTCGGCATGGCCGGTCTGCTGCTGGGAGTCTATCTGGAGTCGGTTGCGATCCTGCTGGTGGGCACGGCGATCGCCGGTATCGGCTTCGGCGCCGCGTTCATGGGCGCGATGCGCGTCGTCATGCCGCTGGCGCCGCCTACCGAACGGTCGGCGCTGATGGCCGCGTTCTACGTGATCTGTTACCTGTCGGCCAGCACCCTGGCGCTTTGCGGCGGCATCGCGACCCAACATTTCGGTCTGATCCCCACCACCTACGCCTATGGCAGCCTGGTGGCATTGCTATCCCTGGCGGCGTTTTTCGGCACCCTGACGCAGCGCCAACCCGAGGCCGAACCTCGGGCGAGATGCCATAGCCCGGCTTAGCCACAGTCCCGCATAGCCCCAGTTCGTTTAGCCCTAGTTCGTTAAGCCACAGCCCCGCTTAAACCGACGCTTCCGACGCCTGCCGCTCGAGCGTTCGACACAGATCGCCGTCGAGCTTGAGCGCGGCCGCCAGTTGATCGAGCCAGGCTCGTTCCATCGGATTCTGCTCATCGACGATCGCCACGCTGGCCAGATAGACCTCGCGCGCCGCCTGGGGTGAATCGGCATTGCGCGCAATCGCATCGGCATCCAGCGGCGCGGCCATCTGCTGTTCGACCCAGGCATGCAGTTCATCGTCGGCGCCCAGTGCGTCGATCTGCTCGGCCAATGCGGCGCGCTCCTGGGCATCGATGTGGCCGTCGGCACGGGCGGCGGCGATCATCGAGCGCAGAATCAGCAGACTTCGCGTCTCCTGAGATTCGCCGGAGAGCTGTTCCAGCGGCCGGTCGGTCTCGGTGGTGGCTGCGGCGGCGGGCGCGGAGGACTTCTCCTGGTGCGCTTGCCAGGCCTTCCACGCCAGCGCGCCGAGGCCGGCCAATGCGCCATACTTGATCGCCTTGCCACCCATGCTGCGACCACGCTTGCTGCCGATCAGCATGCCCAGCGCACCGCCGCCCATCAGCGATTTAACGTCGAAACCGCCGCTGCCGCCTGCCGATTTACCGCCACCGCCGGCCTGCTTCATGATCTGCGAAAGAATCTTCTGTGCGTTCATTACCCCTCCCGTCAGTTTCCACTCGCCCCGATGCAGGGAAGCCCTGCCCTTGAATAGACCGCCTCGATGTCAGGAGGTTTAACGTCGGCGACAAATGACTCAATCGATCAGCGCCGCGCGATGCGGGTCGGCATGGAAATCGAAGGCATCGGCAATGTCCCGCGCGATGACGCGAGGCTCCGAGAGCGGCGGCAGCTCGGCGGGCGAGAAATAGGCGGCATCGTGCACTTCATGGCCGGGATCGAGCGGCGCACCGTCGAGGCGCTCGCAGAGGAAGAACAGCTTGTAGAAATCGAGCACGTCCGGCGGGTAGGCGTGCCTGGCCTTGTGGCGGATGGCGTAGAGCCGTTTGACCGCGACCGTGACGCCGGCTTCTTCCCACACCTCCTTGACCGTGTTGTCGGCTGCCGACAGCCCGATTTCGGCGTAGCCGCCGGGCATCGTCCAACGCCCGTCCATCTTCTCTTTCACCAGCAGAATCTTGCCGTCGTCGATGATCGCCGCACGCACATCGATCTTGGGCGTGACGTGCCCTTCGCCCTCGCCCAGCGCCAGATTTACCCGACCGATGGGAATATCGCCCAGCGCCGCCATCATCGCGGTCGAGAGCTCGGCGACCTCTTCATAGCGCTCGCGGTCGAACTTGTCGTGGCAGTAGTGCAGCCCGGTACCGGCCAGCGCCGAGAGGCGTTTGGCCCAGGCGAGCCATTGATCTTCCATGAGAGGGTTTCCGATCGCAGAGGGTGGATGACAAGGCGCGTTCGGCTAAAGACTAACAACTGCGGCTGGAGACGTCAGGCGATGGTATGAGGGGAGACGCGAAAAAGCCCTTCCGGAGAAGGGCTCGCAATGCTGACAATCGACAGGTGTGGCGATGGCTTCAGCTGGCCGCGGGCGCTTCGTGTTTCGGCTGCGGGCCATGATTCGGGCCACCATGCGGGCCGCGTGGCGGCTGGGTCAGCGCCTCGAAAGCGGCAACCTGCTCGTCGTCGAGTACCTCGGAGAGCGCGCTGTGGCGCTGTTCGAGCAGCTGCTTGAACTGCGCGCCGCGGGAGTCTTTCGCCGCCTCGTCAGACTTGGGATCGGGGCGCTTGAGCTGATGCAGACCATCGAAGAAGGTGCGTTCGGCGTTCAGCACCTTGGTGCTCTGATCCTGGTTCAGATCCCAGGTCGCGAACAGCGGCGCGTAACGCTTTTCGAGCTGTGCGCTCATCTGCGCCGGATCCATCTTCGGGCCACCGTGATGACGCATCATCGAAGGCCGCGGGCGCTCCAGCATCTGGTAGGCGTGCAGCTGTTCGTCGGTCAGCACGCCGGCCAGCTGCTCACGCTGCTGCTCCAGCAGGGATTCCATCGCGGCGCGACGCTGTTCCGGTGCGGCCTTGTCGTCGCCATCATTGGAATCACCGTGCAGTTGCTTGAGGCCTGCGCGGAAATCGCTGTCGGCCTGGGCCAGACTGGCCAGCTCGTCTTTGTCGAGATTCCAGCTGGCGACCACGGCGTCCTTGAGCGGATTGCCATGCACCATGCGCGCTTCGTGAGGCGCGGGTTGCTTGGGTTGTTCAGTGGCTGCAGCCAGGGCCAGCGGTGACAAGGTGGAAGCGGCAACGGCCAGCGCGATGAGTGATTTTTGAAATTTCATGACTTCGACTCCGGTTGCGCACCGAGACGCGGTGCAGGAGTACTATCTCGCCGTTTCGTGCAGGCAGTGTGCAGTGAACGTGGAAGGGTGAATCACCAAATCGGCAAAGCCTGACATTGTCGTTCCCCTCGTGCCGACATGAAAAAACCGCCCGGAGGCGGTTTTCAGGAAACACGATGACCCGTTCTCGCATGAAGCTCAGAATGCCCAGTCGTCGTCTTCCGTGCTGACCGTCTTGCCGATGACGTAGGAGGAGCCTGAGCCGGAGAAGAAGTCGTGGTTCTCGTCGGATCCCGGCGACAGCGCGGCGAGGATCGCCGGGCTGACATCGGTGACACTGGCCGGGAACAGCGCTTCGAAGCCCAGATTCATCAGCGCCTTGTTGGCGTTGTAGTGGAGGAACTTCTTGACGTCCTCGGTGAAGCCGACGTCGTCGTAGAGCGACTCGGTGTACTTGACCTCGTTGTCGTAGAGCTCGTGCAGCAGCTCGTAAGCGTAGATCTTGACCTCTTCCTGACGCTCCGCCGGCAGCTTGGCCAACTGACGCTGGAACTTGTAGCCGATGTAGTAACCGTGGATCGCTTCGTCGCGAATGATCAGACGAATCAAATCAGCGGTATTGGTCAGCTTGGCGCGGCTCGACCAGTACATCGGCAGATAGAAGCCGGAGTAGAACAAAAACGACTCCAGGAAGGTGCTGGCGACTTTACGCATCAGCGGGTCTTCGGCGCGATAGCGCTCGAGAATCAGCTCGGCCTTCTTCTGCAGGAACGGGTTTTCTTCGCTCCAGCGATAGGCGTCGTCGACATCGCGCGTGGTGCACAGCGTCGAGAAGATCGAGCTGTAGGAGCGCGCATGGACCGACTCCATGAAGCTGATGTTGGTGATAACCGCCTCTTCATGGGCGGTTACCGCATCTTCGATCAGTGCCGGCGCGCCCACCGTTCCCTGGATGGTGTCGAGCAACGTGAGACCGGTAAAAACGCGGATCGTCAGCTGCTGCTCCTTCTCCGTCAGCGTATTCCAGGCGGGAATGTCGTTGGAGAGCGGAATCTTCTCCGGCAGCCAGAAGTTGCCGGTCAGGCGGTTCCAGACGTCCAGGTCCTTGTCGTCCTGAAGACGGTTCCAGTTGATCGCATCGACCCGATTCAGGTGACGGGCGGCAGAGGTAGCGGGCATATCCATGGGAGTGCTCTCGTTCGGTTGGCGCCGGGAAAGACGTTTCGCCATGGTTTCCCGGCGCGTTCACGCAAAGTCGGTCGTTATGGAAGGACGATCACAGAGTGCAGGAAACGCAGCCCTCGACTTCCGTCCCCTCGAGGGCGGCCTGACGCAGACGAATGTAATAGATCGTCTTGATACCTTTGCGCCAGGCGTAGATCTGCGCCTTATTGACGTCACGGGTGGTCGCCGTATCGCGGAAGAACAGCGTCAGTGACAGGCCCTGATCGACGTGCTGCGTCGCCTCGGCGTAGGTATCGATGATCTTTTCCGGGCCGAGTTCGTAGGCGTCCTGGTAGTACTCCTGGTTGTCGTCGGTCAGATACGGCGCCGGGTAGTAGACGCGACCCAGCTTGCCTTCCTTGCGGATTTCGACCTTGGACGTCACCGGGTGGATGCTCGAGGTGGAGTTGTTGATATACGAGATCGAACCGGTCGGCGGGATCGCCTGCAGGTTACGGTTGAAGAGCCCATGAGCCATGACCGATGCCTTCAGCTCGCGCCAGTCGTCCTGGGTCGGGATCTCGATACCACTCTTCTCGAACAGCCCGCGCACTTTCTCGGTCTTCGGCTCCCACGCCTGCTCGGTGTACTTGTCGAAGTACTCACCGCTGGCATAGGTCGATTTCTCGAAGCCGGCAAAGCGCTTGTCGCGCTCGATGGCGATGCGGTTGGAAGCGCGAATGGCGTGAAACGCGATGGTATAGAAGTAGATGTTGGTGAAATCCAACCCTTCTTCCGAACCGTAGAGGATGTGCTCACGCGCCAGATAACCGTGCAGGTTCATCTGCCCCAGGCCGATGGCGTGCGACTTGGCGTTGCCTTCGGCGATCGACGGCACCGAGGTGATGTTGCTCATCTCGGAGACCGCGGTCAGACCGCGAATGGCCGCTTCCACCGTGGTGCCGAAGTTCGGCGAATCCATGGTCTTGGCGATGTTGAGCGAGCCCAGGTTGCAGGAAATATCCTCGCCGACCTGACGATAGCCGAGATCGTCGTCGTACTCGGTCGGCGTGTTGACCTGCAGAATCTCCGAGCACAGGTTCGACATGTTGATCCGGCCGTGGATCGGGTTGGCGCGGTTGACCGTGTCTTCGAACATCAGATACGGGTAGCCGGATTCGAACTGCAGCTCGGCGATGGTCTGGAACAGCTCGCGGGCGTTGATCTTCTTCTTGCGGATACGCCCGTCGGCGACCATCTCTTCGTACTTCTCGGTGACGCTGATGTCACCGAACGGCACGCCGTAGATGTGCTCGACGTCGTAGGGCGAGAACAGGTACATGTCCTCGTTACGCTTGGCCAGCTCGAAGGTGATGTCCGGCATCACGATGCCCAGCGACAGCGTCTTGATCCGGATCTTCTCGTCGGCGTTCTCGCGCTTGGTGTCGAGGAACCGCAGGATGTCCGGATGGTGGGCATTGAGATAGACCGCACCCGCGCCCTGACGCGCGCCCAGCTGGTTGGCGTAGGAGAAGGCGTCTTCGAGCATCTTCATGATCGGAATGATGCCGGAGGACTGGTTCTCGATACGCTTGATCGGGGCGCCGGCTTCGCGGATGTTGGAGAGCGAGAACGCCACGCCGCCGCCACGCTTGGAGAGCTGCAGCGCCGAATTGATCGAGCGCCCGATGGACTCCATGTTGTCTTCGATGCGCAGCAGGAAGCACGACACCAGCTCACCGCGCTGACGCTTGCCGCAGTTGAGGAAGGTCGGCGTCGCCGGCTGGAAGCGGCCATGAATGATCTCTTCGACCAGTTGCTTGGCCAGCGTCTCGTCGCCGCGAGCCAGGCTCAACGCGACCATGCAGACACGGTCTTCGAAACGCTCGAGATAGCGCTTGCCGTCGAACGTCTTGAGTGTGTAGCTGGTGTAGTACTTGAACGCGCCCAGGAAACTCTGGAAGCGAAACTTCGCCGCATAGGCCTGATCGAACAGCGCGGTGACGAAGCTGAAATCGTACTGATCGAGCACGCTCTGCTCGTAGTAGCTCTCTTCCACCAGGTAATCGAGTTTTTCCTTCAGCGAGTGAAAGAACACCGTATTCTGGTTCACGTGCTGCAGAAAATACTGACGCGCCGCTTCGCGGTCCTTGTCGAGCTGCAGATGGCCGTCGGCATCGTACAGATTCAACATGGCGTTGAGCGCGTGGTAGTCGAGCGCCTTGGCGTTATGTTCGGCGCCGGCGGCGGGTCGCGCTGCCGTACCGGTATCTAGGCTGAGCGTTTCCAAAATTCGGTCACTCCTGCGAGGACTCGATGGACATCTTCGACAGTGCCCATCAGTTCAAAACGATAGAGAAGCGGTACCTGACACTTTTGCGCAACGACTCGACCGGCCAGACCGAAGGAATGGCCGAAGTTGGTATTGCCGCCGGCGATCACGCCGCGAATCAGGGACCGATTGTGTTCGTCATTCAGAAAACGAATGACTGGCGCGGGTACCGCGGAACGCGGGTCGCCATCACCGTAGGTCGGTACAACGAGAATATAGGGTTCTTCAACCTGCAGGGACGGGTCGCTTCGGTTCAGTGGAATCCGGTTTGCCGGTAATCCCAGCTTTTCGACGAAGCGCCGTGTATTGCCTGATTTGGTCGAGAAATAGACCAGCCCAGCCATGACGGCTCTCCTGCGCCCTGCGCGGTTTCTGGCAGCGCGGAACCCGGTTCCGCGCTAGCCCGACAAATTCGAAAGGGTCGGATCAGGCTACCAGCGTGCTGATCTTGTCCGGACGGAAGCCGGCCCAGTGATCTTCACCTGCCACCACGACGGGGACCTGACGATAACCCAGATTCTGGACACGCTGCATCGCAGCCGCATCTTGGGTCAGGTCGACCACGGTATAGTCGATTCCCTGCTTGTCCAGGGCGCGATACGTGGCGTTGCACTGGACGCAGGCAGGCTTGCTATAGATCGTGATGCTCATGATAACCATCCTTGACAGGAAAAATCGCCCACCGACGGCCGATGGTGCAGGCTTGGGCAGCGTAAGGATCCGGTTTTCTCACCGCCTCCGCTGCTTCTGGAAAACACTATATATGGTAGCCCACCCATTTTCCAAGCATAGATGTGGTCTTTTTCTGTGACTTTCCTGTGGACAGTTTCGGGCCCTCACGGAGCCCGCATGGTAGCTCGCCTCACGCCATGTCAAGGGTCAAAAAGTCGTGCCTCGGGACGCAAAACGCGCCGGAGGCTTGTGCCGCCCGGCGCGTCGAGACACTACATCTGGTAGCCGATGAAAATCGCGCGGACAGCTCAAGCGTCTCGATCGGGTGGTAAAAGCAGCGCCGGACTAGTCCTTCTTGATCGCGTGGCCACCAAACTCGTTACGCATGGCGGAGAGCAGTTTGTCGCCGTAGGAGTCCTGCTCGCGGGAACGCAGACGCTCGAGCAGCGACAGCGTGATCACCGGTGCGCTGACGTCGAGCTCGATGGCTTCGGCCACGGTCCAGCGGCCTTCACCCGAGTCTGATACGTACGGGGCGATACCCTCGAGCGATGGATTCTTGTCCAGCGCGTCGGCAGTGAGATCGAGCAGCCAGGAGCGTACCACGCTGCCATGACGCCAGATTTCGGCGACCTGATGCAGATCGAGATCGAAATCCTTGCGCTCCATGATCGCGAAACCTTCGGCGTAGGCCTGCATCATGCCGTACTCGATGCCGTTATGGACCATCTTGGTGAAGTGGCCGGAACCGCTGGGGCCGACATGCCCCCACCCCTTGTCGGCGGCCGGCGCCAGGGCTTCGAACAGCGGCTTGAGCGAATCGACGATGGGCGTCTCGCCCCCCACCATCATGCTGTAGCCTTCCCGCAGCCCCCAGACACCGCCACTGGTGCCGACATCGACATAGTGAAGATGATGCTCGCGCAGCGTTTCTGCCCGGCGCACGGTGTCCTTGTACATCGAGTTGCCACCGTCGATCACGATGTCGTCCTTCGACAACATCGGTTCGAGCTCGGCGATGAGCTTGTCGACCAGCGGGCCGGCCGGGACCATCAGCCAGACGATTCTGGGCGCTGGCAACGCTTCGACGGCCGCCGCCAGCGATGCCGACGACTCGATGCCTTTCTCGGCCGCCTTCGCCATCGCCTCCTCGCTGGGGTCAGAGCCCACCACGCGGTGCCCGGCGCGTACCAGCCGCTCGGCCATGTTGGCGCCCATGCGCCCGAGTCCCACCATTGCAAGATCCATACGAACTCCTCTTGAGAGAGAAAGGTCTTGAGAAGAGAAAGGCGAGAGCCAGAGTCTTCCCGGCATCGCCCGACGAATGGCATCCGGCGGCCACGTGTCGAGTGCGACTAGTTCGACGAGCGCATCAGATGGCCGGCGATCAGCCGTTTGACCGGCCAGGCCGCCTCACCGGCTCGCAGCACCGCCTTGCGCAATAGCCTGGCCGGTGTGCGGTCATCGGTGTACAGACCGACGATCGCCAGGGTCGCGGCAAACAGTGGCGCGGTCGCCAGACGTTGCTCGCGCTGGTAGCGCCTGAGCAGCGATGACGATGCAATGTCCTCGCCCTGCGCCCGCGCGTCACCGATCAGATCCGCCAGCCGCGACAGTCCCTGCAGGCCGAGATTGAAGCCGTGTGCGGTTACCGGATGCATGCCCACGGCGGCATCGCCGATCAGTGCCTGACGGGGCCCGACGAAACGCTCGGCATAGACGCTGACAAGCGGATAGCGGTGCGGTTCGGCGGCCCGACGCATCGCCCCGAGGCGGCCGCCGAAACGTCGGGTGATATCGGCGTCGAACGCTTCGACGCTCAGCGCGAGTTGCTTCTCCATGTCCGCCGGAGAGAGCGTCAGCACGACCGACGAGCAGTGGGTATCGACCGGTAGCAGCGCCAGCGTCTGGCCATGGCCGAACCACTCCCACGCCGTCTGATCATGAGGTTCGTCATGATGCATGCGGCAGACCAGCATGTGCTGGCCGTGCTGATAGCTGTGAACGGGGATGCCCATGGCCCGGCGCGTGGTGGAAAAGCGGCTGTCCGCCGCCACCAGCAGCGAGGCATGAATGCGCTCGCCACTCTCGAGAACGAGATCGACGGCGGTATCGCCGGTCTGGAAGTGGGCGATTTCCTGCTCGTCACGCCACAGGATCTCGCCCGGCCCGGGCGCCGCCTGCGATGTAGTGGTCTGCAACGCCGCATAAGCCGCTCGCCGGATCACCCGATTGGGCACCAGACAGCCCAGCGGCTCGTCTTTCGACGCATCCGGCGCAATCTGCATCGCGAATAGCGACTGGCCATCGAAAACCTTGGCACCACGCATCCGGGCGCGTTCGGCCGGCTCGACTCGCGACCAGACATCAAGTTTATCGAGGATCTGCTGGGAGGACCGGGTCAGCGCAATCTCTCTGCCATCACTATCGGGATTCATCATCGCCGAGCGCGGCTGACGATCGATCAGCATGGCGCTGACACCCTGACGCGACAACGCATTGGCGAAACACAGGCCGATCGGCCCGGCCCCGACGATGGCGACGTCGACCCGTGTCACAGCGGTTGAATCATCCATGGGTACCGCTCCCTGGTATCGGTGGGCCGTAACGGTAACGGAAAAGAGCGGCACGGCGAAACGTCGCCGTGCCGCCTGGCGGGCCCCATCGTTCTTCGCGGCCCGTCCTTCGCGCTCCACCCCGTTCGCTGCGGCGCCGGAGAACGATCATCTCGATGGAGCCCGGAGGCCGATCGACAAGCTCAGTGCTTCTCGCCATGAACCTTGATGTGGCCCACCTTGTCCCTGAAGATTTTCTCTTCGAACTCGACTTCCAGATGCATCTCGCCCTTGGCCCGAACACGATGATATTCCAGACCGCTGAAACTCAATTCCAGATCATCGTCATACTCTTCGAGCACTTTCCTGAATTCGCCAACGGTAATAATCATGACATCTCCTTTTTTCGAGGGAACATCGAATCCCTTCCGACACTCCAAGCCTAGACCATGACGCCGGTTCGGCGTTTCGTCTTCGGTCAATGTGATCTTCCGGAGATCGTCCCGCCAGGCCGGCACGGCCATTCATGGTTACCCTAGCGTAGGACAGCGCTAGCTTGGCGTCTCATCGCCCATCGTCAACATGGCGTCACCAGCCGCGAATCGCTTCATCGGACCCTCGCCTGCAGGGTTTCTTTTTCAGCCAGGAGTCTCATTTGATGAATCTTCGTTTCCTTTCCGCCACGCTGCTGACCGTCTCCGTCGCGGCCTCGCCAATGGCCTCGGCTTACAGTTTCGATAGCGTCAAGAAAAACGCCGGCGAGATGATGTCCGGCCAATCCTCCCAGAGTACGGGCACCGCCAGCGGCGCGTCGCTGCTGAGCTCGCTAGGCTCCGGCTCGATGAACTTGGGTAGCATGCAGAACGTGGCCGGCGTGCTCGGCTACTGCCAGGACCAGGGCTATACCGAAAGTACCACCGACAAGGTCAAGAACAGCCTGCTCGAGAAGATCGGCGGCCAGAGTCAGGCCGAGGAGAGCGACAGCTACCAGCAAGGCTTGAGCGGGCTGCTCGATGGCGGGAACGGTCAGACCTTCAGCCTGACCCAGCTCAAGGATCAGGTGGGCAAGAAGGCGTGCGGCATGATCACCGACAAGGCGATGTCGTCGTTCCTCGGCGGCTGATACCGCCAGCGAGCGATTCGCTGCACTGGTAGCCGCTTCGCCGCTGTCCGCTTTAACACTATCCACTTCACCACTGTCCGCAGCACCAAGGCCGGGCGCCCCGAGTTCGCTTCTCGGAATCGGGGCGCGCGGTGGCTGGCCGGGTTCACGGCTCAGGTGGCGAAGCTGTCACTCCGATCGCGGCAGAATTCGACGAACCGCTCGATCAACGGGCTACGATACTTGTCGCGGTGCAGCACCAGGCTGAATTCGCGGGTCATATCCAGCGCCAGTTCGATCTCGACAAGGCGACCATCGTTCAGGGCGTGACGCGCCTCCAGTGCGGACAGACACGTCAATCCGAGACCGGCCGCGGCAGCATTGATGATCGCCTCCGCCGAGTTGATCTCCAGGCTCAGCTCCCATTGCGGCAGCTGGGGCGCAATGAAGCGCATGAACTGTTCGCGAGTCCCCGAGCCCGGCTCTCGCAGCAGCCATCCGTAGTCCGCCAGCGCACCAACCGCCATCCTGCCCCGATGCGCCAATGGATGATCAGGGGCCGCCGCGATCAGCATCCGATCGCGCCGCCACGGCAGCACGTGGAAACGCTCTCCCGCTGCACGCCCCTCGATCATGCCGATATCGAGCTCGAACGCCTCCAGCGACGCACAGATTGCCGCGCTATTGGCGATGGTGACCCGTTGATCCCGATGCCCGGTCTCGAGGCGGAAGTCCCGCAGCAGCGACGGCAGCAACTGATGACCGATCGTGTAGCTGGCACCGATATGCAGATGCCCGCCCAGGGCGTCGTTGTCGAACAGCTGCTCGATTGCCTCGCTGCGGGCCAGCAGTTCGTCCGCCATCGGCAACAGCCGGCGGCCCTGATCGTTGAGATGGAGTCGGTTGCGATGGCGATCGAAAAGCGTACGGCCGCACTGCTTCTCCAATTCTGCCAGCGCAATGCTGACTGCCGGCTTGGTCAGAAACAGTGTCGATGCCGCCGCCGTCAGCGTCCGCTCATGAGTCACCGCGACGAAGACCTGCAACTGACGAAAGGTGATCGCCATCGTTTCTCCTGATTGCCCAATTCGTGATCGCCCAATGCCTGATCGTCAAATCCCTGGCCGTTAATTTTTATAAAACGCCAAGTGAAGAAAGTTAAAATATAACGATAGCTCGAATTGCCATAAGGTGTCTCCATCGATTTCGAGGAGAACCTCCATGCCCGCTATGTCTCAGCGACTCCAGACCGCCCCGACCCCGATGGCCGGCCTGGCGCTGGGTATCTCCAGCCTGGGCTGGAGCTGGGAAAGTTTCGCGCCGCTAGGCGGCGTGGCACAGCTGAGCGGCGCGGCAATCGCCGCGATCCTGCTGCTGGTTCTCGGCGCCAAGTTCGTGCTTCACCCGCACCTGCTCTGGGCGGACCTGGCGCATCCCGTCGTCGGTAGCGTCGTCCCGACCTTCGCCATGGCGCTGATGGTGGTGTCGAAAGCCGTAGGAGACTGGCTGATGCCGGAGGCTGGCGTCGCCCTCTGGCTCGCCGCGGTGGCGCTTCACCTGGGTTTTTTCGCCGCTTTCGTCGTGCATCGGGCAAAGGCTTTCGAACTTCACCATATGGTGCCGGCCTGGTTCGTACCGCCGGTGGGGATCATCGTCGCCGATGTCGCGTTTCCGGGTGTCGCGGCGCTGCAGCCGCTAGCCATCGGTCTGCTCTACCTCGGCATGGGGCTCTACGCCATCCTGCTGCCGGTGATGATCTATCGGCTGATCTTCGCGCCGGAAATTCCCGACCCGGCCAAGCCGACTATCGCCATCGTGGCGGCACCCGCGAGCCTGTCGCTGGCCGGATATCTCACCGTGATCACCGAGCCATCGCCGCTGTTGATCGCCCTGCTCGGCGGCATCGCGGTGCTGATGACCCTGATCATCTACCTGGCCTTCTTCAAGCTGCTACGGCTGCCCTACAGCCCGGGCTACGCCGCGTTCACGTTTCCTATGGTGATCGGCGCCACGGCGCTTTCGAAGACCGCCGGGTGGATGCAGGCCCACGGCTTCGACGCGCACGATATCGCTATCGTTCACGGCCTGGCGATACTGGAAGTGATCGTTGCCACCGCCATCGTCGGCTATGTCGCCCTGCGCTACCTCGGCTTCTATCTTCATGCCTGGCGCCAGAGCACGATGCCCCGCCCGGTCTGAGGCGTTCCTTTGCCGTAAATCGTCTGACGCGCACTCTCTGATGACGAGTCCTGATGACCAGGGCTTGAGGACGAGCGCTTGATGATGAGTACCGCATGACGGCATGGAAGAACCTGACGGCATGCGCCAGACTCAACGCATGCCGATTACCCGCTCTCCCCGTCCCTTTTCCGTCGCCGCCCGTCTTCGCTGGCAGCGTCTTGCCATCAGCCTGATGCTGGCGACGCTACCGTCGCTGACCCTGGCCAGTCCGCTGCCCGAAGCCACTCGCGCCGGCGCGATCGAACATGCCCGCGAGCTACCCCGCAGCCACACCCTGATGGTCGCCATCGACGGCAAAACCGTGATCGACGAAGGATTTCGCGGCCACGCCACCGACGAGACCGCCAACATCAAGTCGCTCTCCAAGACGCTGATCTCGGCGCTGGTGGGCGCGGCGATCGATCGCGGCGTGATCGAGAGCGTCGATCAGCCGATAGTCGAGCTGCTGGGCAATCGCGTCCCCGCCGATATCGATCCTCGCGTGAACCACATCACCGTCGGCAACCTGCTCTCGATGCAGGCCGGACTGGAGCGCACGTCCGGCAGCAACTACGGCGCCTGGGTCGCCAGCTCGAACTGGATTGCCGACGCGCTCGAGCGCCCCTTCGTCGCCGAGCCCGGCGGTCGCATGCTCTACTCCACCGGTAACAGCCATCTGCTTTCGGCCGCACTCACCGAAGCGACCGGGCGCAGCACGCTTTCGCTCGCGCGAGACTGGCTGGGCGCGCCGCTGGGTTTCGCCATTCCGCCGTGGACACGCGACCCGCAAGGCATATACTTCGGCGGCAACGAGATGGGGCTGACGCCGCAGGCGATACTGCGTTTCGGCGAGATGTTTCGTCACAACGGTCAACTCGACGGCCAGCGCGTGCTTTCCGCCGACTGGATCGAGCGCTCGTGGCAGCCGCGCACGCGATCGTTCTTCAACGGTGACGATTACGGCTACGGCTGGTTCATCACCGAACTCGCCGGCGAGCCGGTCTATTACGGCTGGGGCTATGGCGGCCAGTTGCTCTACATCGTGCCATCCCGAGCCATGACCGTGGTGATGACTTCCGATCCGACGCCGCCGTCCAGCGGCAGCGATTACCTGGACGACGTGGAGGCGCTGGTCGGCGATCTGATCGAGGCAACAGCGAATCACGACAACAAGGGCCCCAACTCGTGATCCAACCCCATCGCGATATCGAAAACTGGACGCTGACCACGCCCGCCGCTCGCTCGAGCCGAGGAGCCGTGGCTTCCCAGCATCGCTTGGCGGCGCAGGCCGGCGCCGCGCAGCTCGACGCCGGCGGCAACGCCATCGATGCCATTGTCGCAACCGCCTACGCGCTCAATGCGGTCGAGCCGTGGATGAGCGGCCTCGGCGGTGCCGGCTTCATGGTGATCTGGCTGGCGCAGGAGCAGCGCGCGGTGGCGCTGGATTTCCAGGGCACGTTGCCCGACGATATGCGGCTCGAGGATTACCCGGTCGATCCTGCGCTACCGGCGACACCGATGGGTTTTCCCGGCGTGGTCGACAACGCCAATATCGAAGGCTATCGCTCGATCACCGTGCCCGGTGCCGTGGCCGGGCTCGATCATGCGCTCTCGCGCTTCGGTTCCCGGTCACGCAGTGACGCCATGACGCCAGCCATTCAGCTGGCCGAGCGCGGGCTGCACGTCGACTGGTTCACCAGCCTGCAGATTGGCGTTTGCGCGCGCACGCTGGCCCGCGACCCGATATCGGCATCGATCTATCTGCCTGGCGGCCACCCGGCGACGCCGGAGAGCCGGTTGCGAATCCCGAATCTGGCCGAGACGCTGGGCGAGATTGCCGAGGGCGGCGCCGAAACGTTCTATCGTGGTGCGCTGGCCGAACGGATCGTCTCCGATCTTCAGGCCGGCGGCTCGCGGATTTCCCGCGCGGATCTCGCCGCCTATGAGGTGTTCGAGTACGCCCCGATGGCCGCCAAGCACCGCGGCTATACGCTCTATACCCCGGGCGAGGTTTCCGGCGGCCTGCGCCAGCGCGAGATGCTGGCATACGCACTCGAGGCGATGCCGACGCCACCGGAAAACCCGACGGCAGAAACCTGGCTCGCCTACGCCGAGGCGCTGGAGCAGTGCTGGAAGCGGCACAAGATCCGCAACGGGGTCATAACGGAACAGGGCGCCTGCACCTCATCGATGTCGTCGGTGGACGCCGAGGGCAACATGGTGGCGCTCACCTACACCCTGCTCAACCGTTTCGGTTCCGGTGTCACGTTGCCCTCCACCGGGATGCTGATGAACGACAGCGTCAGCTACTTCGACCCGCGCCCCGGCTACCCCACCACCATGGAAGGCGGCAAGCGTATCAACTCGTCGAACATGTGCCCGACGGTGGCCGTGAAAGACGGCGAGGCGCGATTCTCGGTGGGCGCTTCCGGCGGCAATCTGATCATGCCGGCGGTGACCCAGGTCGCCGCGCTGATGATGGACTTCGACATGAGTGTCGAGGATGCGATACATCATCCGCGAATCGATGCCAGCTACCGTGGTTCGGTGCGCGTCGACCCGCGCTTCAGTCCAGAAACACTGGCAAAGCTGGGCCAATGTTTCGAACTGGAGATCGCCCAGCAGGTAGTTTTCCCCAAGCTCTACGCCTGCGTGTCGGCGGTATCGCGGAATCCGACCACGGGCGAATGCGTCGGCATCAACGACCCGACGCAACCCGTCGGCGGCGGTGCCGCGCCCGCGCCGTTTCACATCGAACCGCTCGGCGATGACGAGCCGGTCGTGCGCCCCTGATCCCTACCAGGATTCCAAGATGTCCATCGTTGTCTCAATACCGGGTGTGGATAAAACAGACTGGTGGATCGAACAGCTTCAGAAGCTGCTGCCCGGCTGGACGATCCGCTCCATCGATGATCCCAGCGACGCCGACGCGGTGACCTATGCCGTGGTCTGGAAGCCGGCTGACGGGGCGTTCCTGCCCTTTGCCAATCTCAAGGCGATCGTGTCGCTGGGCGCGGGCATCGATCATGTACTGGCCGATACGAAGCTGCCACGCCAAATACCGATCATTCGCACCGTGGGTACGGATCTGACCCAGCGCATGCGCGAGTACGTGGCCTTGCATGTGCTGAGCCACCATCGCGACATGCCGACGATCAGCGCCAACCAGCGCGCCCGACAGTGGAAGCAGCTGGTCGTCCCGCCAGCGACGGATCGCCCCGTGGGCGTCATGGGGCTCGGCAATCTGGGGAGCGCAGCGGCTTCCACGCTTTCCGCGCTGGGTTTCGAGACGCTGGGCTGGTCACGCACGCAACGCGAGATCGAGGGCATAACGACCTTCGCCAGCGACGCCGAATTCGCGGCATTCCTCGGCCGCTGCGAGATCCTGGTCTGCCTGCTGCCGCTGACCGACGCAACGACGGGCATTCTTAACGCCGAGCTTTTCGCCAAGTTGCCGAAAGGCGCCAGCGTGATCAATGTCGGGCGCGGCCCACATCTCGTCGACGACGATCTGCTCGCCGCGCTGGATAGCGGCCAGTTGAGTCACGCCACGCTGGACGTGTTCCATGTCGAACCGCTGCCGAGCGAGCATCCGTTCTGGTCGCACCCCAGGATCACGGTGACGCCTCACATCGCCTCGCTGATCGACGCGCCCACCGGCAGCCGGATCGTCAGCGCCAATATCGAACGCTTCGAGCGCGAGGGCAGCGTACCCGACCTGGCCGATGCCGAACGCGGCTACTGAGCGGGTGAAGTCGACATCACTTGTTGCCGACAAGTTGCTAAACTGGCGGAACCAGTAATTCGGTATCGATCATCTCTCCACACGCGTGCCAAGGGGCCCCATGTCTAATAAAGAGACTAATAAAGAGACCAGTAAAGAGACCGGCAAAAAAGACAACACCGCGAGTCGACGTAACATCAAATCCTGGTTGACCGACATGGATGGCGTCCTCGTCCACGAGAACAAGGCCATCCCTGGCGCATCGGAGCTGATCAATCAGTGGCGGGAGCGCGAGATCCCGTTTCTGGTGCTGACCAACAACTCGATCTACACCCCGCGGGATTTGAGCGCACGCTTGAGACAAAGCGGCCTGGAAGTGCCCGAGGACAAGATCTGGACCTCGGCACTGGCGACGGCCTCGTTCCTGCGTGATCAGGCGCCGGGTGGGTCGGCATTCGTGGTCGGCGAGGCGGGGCTGACCACGGCGATTCATGAAGCCGGCTTCATCATGACCGATACCAAGCCGGACTACGTCGTGCTCGGTGAAACCCGCTCCTACTCGTTCGAGGCGATCACCAAGGCGATTCGCCTGATCCTTCAGGGCGCGCGCTTCATCTGCACCAACCCGGATGCCACTGGGCCAAGCCAAGAAGGCGTGCTGCCGGCTACCGGCGCCATCGCGGCGCTGATCACCGAGGCCACCGGGCGCAAGCCGTATATCGTCGGCAAACCCAACCCGATGATGTTCCGCTCGGCGCTGAACAAGCTCGGCGTCCACTCGGACGGCGCCGGGATGATCGGCGATCGCATGGATACTGATATCGTCGCGGGTATCGAAGCCGGCATGCACACGGTGCTGGTGTTGAGCGGTATCGCCGATCAGGCCGAGATCGAACGCTATCCGTTCCGTCCCCGGGAGATCCTGTCGTCGGTGGCGGAGCTGGTGGACAAGTAGATCGATGGGCTGAGCCAGTGGATCAATCGATATTGACCTGACGGCGCCTCCGCCGTCAGCTCGGCTCGGCCGCCAGCAGTTTCTCGCCCAGCAGGCGGCCGTTCTCGAGACAGTCGCCCACCGCGATACCGCCACGCCAGTTACCCGCCAGGTGCAGTCCGGAATACGCCCGAAGCGCGTCATCCAGCGCCTCGATTCTCCCCAGATGACCGACTTCGTACTGCGGAATCGCCTGCGGCCAGCGTGTCACCTTCTGCCACACCGGTTCGCCGCGGATGCCCAACAGATCGCGCAGATCGCCGAGTACCCGTGACACCTGTGTCGCATCGTCTCCGACTGCCGCTTCGGGACTCTGGCGACCGCCGATGAATACGTTGAGCAGCTTGTGGCCGGCTGGCGCGCGACCCTCGAACAGCGTCGACGAGAACAGTGCGCCCAGCGTTCGGCGTTTTTCGGCGCGCGGAATCAGCACGCCGAAACCATCCAGCGGGTGCGCGATATCCTGCTCGCGGAAACCCAGTGCGATGGCATTGACCGGCGGATAGGCGATGGCGGCCAGCGGCTTCGCCAGCCGCTCGTCCACCGGGCGCAACAGCGCTGCCGCCACGGGCGCCGGCACCGCCAGCACCAGCGAACGGGCCCGCCATTGCCGGCCGTTGCGATCCTCGACGACCCACTGTTCGCCTTCGCGACGAATGCCGCGGATCTCGCAGCCGGTCTGAATTGTCGCGGTCGGCTGGGCGGTAATCCCCTCTGCCAGCCGGTCCGTCAGACGCTGCAGCCCCTGCGGAAAGCTGACCAGTTTGCCCCGCCATTCGACCGGTATCGGTGACGGATCGCGGCGCGCCTGACGCATCTTCTTGAGACCGCCAATGATCAGCGAGCGATGCTCCTGTTCCATCGCTGCCAGCCGTGGCATCGCGGCCTGAACCGAGAGACGCGCGGGGTCTCCGGCATAGACGCCGGAGACGAACGGATCGACCATGCGTCCGAGAATCCTTGGCCCCAGGCGGCGCGACACGAAAGCGGCCAGTGTCTCTTCCGATGCCGTCGAGCGGGCAATGAACGGCTCGCGAGCGAGCCGTGCCCAACCGCGCCAGCCGATGATCGGGCTGGTCAGCGCATCCAGCGGCTTCATCGGCAGCGCCACGGGCTGGCCGTTCAGCACCACGAAACGCTTGGTGCTTTCCGCATTGGCGGGCTGAGCTTCGCCAAGCAGGTTGAGCTCGTCGAGCAACGCATACAGCGGCGGCTTCATGATCACGGTGTTGGGGCCGTGCTCGATCTGCCACTCGCCGTCCCGCTCGGTATGCAGATTGCCCCCGACCTGATCGTTGCTTTCGAGCAGGGTCACGTTCTGCCCGCGCTTGGCCAGCGTCCAGGCCGCCGCCAGCCCGGTCGCGCCAGCGCCGACGATCAAGGTATCGAGCGCGGTATCATCCCGAGCAGCGTCACCCCGAGAGGAGACATCCCGAGCATGGTCATCCCGAGCATGGTCATCCCGAGCGACATTCGTGGCGGGCGAGGAATCTGCGGCGTGGCTGGTCATGGCGACTCGTGCGGGGAAGTGTGTGATGCAGTCTACGCAGACCTCACCTCATCTGCATCCGGCCGGCGTGCGACGGCTTGCCGTCACGCCGGCCGGGCGAGAAGCTCAGGTGCCGGAAGGCGCGTCGGGCTGGCCCGGATGGCAGCCGGGCGCCGCCGGATAGCGACCGCAGTCCGGCTTCACCGCGGTTTCCTCGTGGGGCGTGCCGTCCGGTGCCCAGTCGTAATCCACCAGCTGCGCGCGATAGACCTGATTGGTGACGTAGTCGTCCTCAGGCATCGATTTGCCGAAGAACGGGCTGACGTACTCCCACACAATCTCGCCTTCCGACGTGATCTGAAATAGACGGCCGTTCTGGCCCTCGTCGATCAGCGTATTGCCGTTGGGCAACCGACGCGCGCTCGAGATGAACGAACTGTAGAAGGTGTAAGGCGAGCGCCCGGACATGTCGCCGGAGTACTGCCACACGATCTTGTCGCTGGTCGGATCGACCTCGATCACGCGGGACGAAGAGAAGAACCCCTGCTTCGACGGCGGGAAGCCCGCATTGCCCTGGTTGTCGAAGATCAGCAGGTTGCCGGCGCCCGGCAGGCCCTCCGGAATGATGTGCACATCGTGCGAGCCCACGGTCTGGTCGACCGGGCGTCCGAGCTTGCCGGTCAATTGCAGCGCTGGGAAATCCGGCCCCATGCGCCAGACGATCTCGCCGCTCTTGCGATCGACAATGAAAGTGACGTTGGCATTGCGCGAGTTGATCAGGATATTGTCCGGCGCGAAGCGCTCGTCGCCGTCGTCATACCAGTGATTGGGCCCGACCGGCACCGCGGTATTCAGATGCAGGAAGTCCGGATCCTCGGAATCCTTGAGCGAGCGCAGCCGTTCGTCGGAGAAACCCATCTCATCAAGGTGGTCTCCGGCCGTCCAGGACCAGACGACTTTGCCGTCCGCATCGACCTCTTCCACCGCGTTGTCGATGATCTCGTAGTCGAAACCGTTGAGTTCCCGTATGCCGGCGGTCATCACCAGGTTGTTGCCGTTGGGCAGGCGGCGCATATCGTGATGCTGATAGATCGGGTCCTGCTGACTGCCCCACTGCCATTTCACCTCACCGTCCCAGTTCACTTCCGCGACCGAGGCGTTGGTCAGGCCGTTACCGGGACTGGCATGTTCAGGCGGTTTTTCGGCCCGCGCCAGCTGCACCAGCAGATGGCCTTTTTCGCCGTCGGCCTGATCGACGGAGAGCGGGATCGGAGGAAAACCTTCGTAGTCCCAGCGGTGAACCTCGTTGCCGTTCATGTCGATCAGGTGCGTCTTGAGATCGCCGCCGGGAAACAGCACGAAGCCGTTGTAGGCCCGCTCGGGATCGTAATAGGTGGTACCGGTCGGGAAACTGCTGGGCAAGGCAATGGCTGCGGTCGCCACGGTCGTCAACATGGCACCCAGTAATACCGAAACCGATC
This sequence comes from Salinicola halophyticus, assembly GCF_003206695.1. GTDB lineage: Bacteria > Pseudomonadota > Gammaproteobacteria > Pseudomonadales > Halomonadaceae > Salinicola > Salinicola halophyticus. Next base: position 254,467 of record NZ_PZJN01000007.1, read on the forward strand.
TTGCTCGTGACATCATCGCTCGTCGCTCCTTCGTCGAGTCCCGCCGTGCGCGGGTGTGGCCGGCACTGCGGTGTCGGCGAAATCCACTTGGCCGATGATAAAAGTCGTTGATCGCCATCGGCTTTACGATAGATCTTTAAGAGATATCTTTACATAAGACCCTCGCGACGGCGTTTCTCTCCCGGACCCGGAAACGTTTCGCGCCTACGCGGCGCCCGGGAGTAATCCGGCGAATTCCTCGCTGGTCATCGGCCTGGAGAACATCGGGTAGTCGTAGGCGATGGCGGCATCGTGCTCGGCTTCGCTGGTGGCGGCGACGGCATCGGTCAGCGTCAGCACCTCGAAACCCTTCTCGTAGCCCGAGCGCATGGTCGATTCGACGCAGCAGTTGGTCAGGAAACCGGCCAGGGCGATCGTTTCGATACGCTTGCTGCGCAGGATGAAGTCGAGGTTGGTCGAGGCGAAGGTGTCCAGGCCGCGCTTGCCTTCGATGACGATGTCACCGGGCTGCGGCGTGAGTGCCTCGCAGATTTCGGCACCCCATTCACCTTTGACGAAGGTCTTGCCGTCGACGACACCCGCCAGAATACCGTAGGGTCGGGCCGTGATCTCGCCGTACCCCGGCGCGAACTGAATCGGCGCATGGAGAATGCTGACGCCCGCGGCACGCGCTCTGGCGACCAGATCCCGGGTCTTGGCCAGCATGTCATTGCCCGCCATCACGCCTTTCACGGCGTCGTGAAGCGCGCCGCCTTCAGAGGTGAAATCGTTCTGGAATTCGATCAGTACCAGGGCGGTCCTGACCGGATCAATGCGCTGGGGAAGGGCGGATGTCATGGCGGGAAGCTCCTGAAAGGGGATGGACTCGCTGTCGTTTAGCGTAGCCCAAACCCGGTCAGAGAGCGGTAGTGCAGCGAACGCTAGCCGTATACGCCCTGGCTGCGCAGATAGTCGTCGTAGTTGCCGCTGAAATCGACGATGCCGTCCTCTTTCATCTCGATGATTCTGGTGGCCAGCGAGCCGACGAATTCACGGTCGTGGCTGACGAAAATCAGCGTGCCGGGATAGTTGTCCAGTGCCAGGTTGAGCGCCTCGATCGATTCCATGTCGAGGTGGTTGGTGGGCTCATCCATCACCAGCACGTTGGGCTTCTGCAGGATCAGCTTGCCGAACAGCATCCGCCCCTGCTCGCCGCCGGAGATCACCTTGACCGACTTGCCGATGTCATCGTTGGAGAACAGCATCCGACCCAGCGCACCGCGAACGGTCTGCTCGCCCTCGGTGGTCCACTGGCGCATCCAGTCGAACAGCGTCTCGCCGCTTTCGAAGTCGGCGGCGTGGTCCTGGGCGAAGTAACCCACTTCCGCTGCGTCGGTCCACTTCACCTCGCCGGCATCCGGCGTCATCGTGCCGACCAGGCAATTGAGCAGCGTGGTCTTGCCGATGCCGTTGGGGCCGATAATCGCCACCCGTTCGCCGGCTTCGATCTGCAGGCCCAGGCGATCGAACAGTACGTTGTCGCCCCACGCCTTGGAGAGTTTCTCCGCCGTGAGCGCATGGCGATGGATCTTCTTGGTCTGCTCGAAACGGATGAACGGGCTGACTCGCGACGACGGCTTGACCTCGTCGAGCTGGATCTTGTCGATCTTGCGCTGACGCGATGTCGCCTGCTTGGCCTTGGAGGCGTTGGCCGAGAAACGGCTGACGAACTGCTGCAGCTCGGCGATCTCGGCTTTCTTCTTGGCGTTTTCGGAGTGCAGGCGCTCGCGAGCCTGGGTCGCGGCGATCATGTACTCGTCGTAGTTGCCCGGGAACAACCGCAGCTCGCCGTAGTCGAGATCCGCCATATGGGTGCAGACGCTGTTCAGGAAGTGACGATCGTGAGAGATGATGATCATCGTCGAGCTGCGCGCCCGCAGGATGTCTTCCAGCCAGCGGATGGTGTTGATATCCAGATGGTTGGTGGGCTCGTCGAGCAGCAGCACGTCGGGATCGCTGAACAGCGCCTGTGCCAATAACACCCGCAGCTTCCAGCCCGGCGCCACCACGCTCATCGGCTGAGTGTGCTGTTCGAGCGGAATGCCCAGCCCCAGCAGTAGTTCGCCGGCGCGGGATTCGGCGGTATAACCCTCGAGTTCGGCGAAGCGGACTTCCAGATCGGCGACCTTCATGCCGTCCTCGTCGCTCATCGCCGCCTGGGAGTAGATCCGCTCGCGTTCAGCGGCCACCTCCCACAGCTCCTCGTGGCCCATGATCACGGTATCGATCACCCGCTCGTTCTCGAACGCGAACTGATCCTGGCGCAGTTTACCCAGCCGCGTGGTGGCATCCTTCATCACCTGGCCGCCGCTTGGCTCCAGGTCGCCCCCCAGAATCTTCATGAAGGTAGACTTGCCGCAGCCGTTGGCGCCGATCAAGCCGTAGCGATGGCCACCGCCGAATTTGACGGAAACGTTCTCGAACAGCGGCTTGGGGCCAAACTGCATGGTGATGTTGGCAGTAGAGAGCACAGCGGGGAATCTCGCGGGAAAGGGCGTGAATGAAACGACGACAGAATGAAAAGACGAAAGCCGAGACAGGCTCGGCTTTCGTCTGGGACGTTCGTCGTAGACAGATTATACGCGGATGCGACGCTCGCTCATACGTCAGGCGCGAAATGATTGCCGCCTCGGCCTCCTGCAGCCGGCGTATCACTCACCGCGGGGGAAGCGCTGGGACTCCTCGACGATGTTGAGATCCATGTGGTTGCGCATGTAGCGCTGGGAAGCGTCCTGCAACGGCTGGTGATCCCACGGATAGTAGTGCCCGTTGCGCAGCGCTTCGTAGACGATCAGCCGCTGTGCCTGGCTTTCGCGAACCTCGGCGTCGAAACGCTGCATGTCCCAGCGCTCGCGGACCTTGGCCTGAAATTCCGCCAGCGTCTTGGCGTAGCCCGGGTCGTCGGCCAGATTGCGGGTCTCGTGCGGATCGGCCTCGAGATCGAACAGCTGCGGCGGGTCGATCTCGCAGTGGTTGAACTTCCACTGGCCTTCGCGAATCGTCACCAGCGGCGCCTGCGTGCCCTCGGCGGCGTACTCCATGTAGACCGGCGTCTCGCGGCTGCCACCTCGCGCCAGCGGCAGCAGCGACTCGCCATCGGTCCAGGGTTCGACTTCGGAGAGATCGATGCCCACCAGATCGGCCAGCGTGGCATTGATGTCGATGGTCGATACCGGCGCCTTGACCGAGCGCGGTTCGAGGCCCGGCGCGGCAATCATCAGCGGCACTCTGGAGGAGCCTTCGAACGGGCTCATTTTGAACCACAGCCCCTTCTCGCCAATCATGTCGCCGTGATCGGAGCAGACCACGATGATGGTGTTGTCGAGCATCCGGGTCCGTTCCAGCACGTCCAGGATCGAACCGACCTTGTCATCGATATAGGAAATATTGGCGAAATAACCGCGGCGTGCCCGACGCACGTCTTCCGGCTGGATATCGAACTTGGTGTAGTCGTTGGCCTCGAAGACCCGCTGACTGTGCGGATCGAGTTCGTCGAAGGGCACCACGTCCTGCTCCGGATCGAGATGCTCGCAGTCTTCGTACAGATCCCAGAATTTGCGCCGCGCGACATAAGGGTCGTGCGGGTGGGTGAAGCTGACGCACATCGACCACGGACGCGCGTCATGCCCGCGGGAGAGATCGAACAGTTTCTGCTCGGCGTGGAAGGCGACTTCGTCGTCGTACTCCATCTGGTTGGAGATCTCGGCGACGCCGGCGCCGGTGACCGAGCCCAGATTGTGATACCACCAGTCGATCCGCTCGCCGGGCTTGCGATAGTCCGGCGTCCAGCCGAAGTCGGCGGGATAGACATCGGTGGTCAAACGCGTCTCGAAACCGTGCAACTGATCCGGACCCACGAAATGCATCTTGCCGGAGAGACAGGTCGAGTAGCCGGCGCGACGCAGGTGATGGGCCCAAGTGGGTACGGCGGACCGGAATTCGGCGGCGTTGTCGTAGACGCCGGTACGCGACGGCAACTGGCCCGACATGAAGGCCGCACGGCCCGGCGCGCACAGATAGCTCGGCGTATAGGCGTTGCTGAAATTGACCGATCGTTTGGCCAACTTCTTGAGATTGGGCGCGTGCAGAAAGTCCGCCGGCCCGTCCTGAAACAACGTGCCGTTCACCTGGTCGGCCATCAGTACCAGAATATTGGGTCGCGTCATGCGTCCTCCTGCGTCGTTGAATTTGTCATTCGAGATAGGCTCCAGCTTGCGCGCCGGGAACGAATCAGTGCAAACGATCAATTCGACGCCTGAGGCCAAGCGAAGCTTGGGCTGAACGTTCCATCACTCATTTGAGCGCAGACCCCCTGATAGCAGGAAGTGGCGCCGCAGGGTCGAGGAAAAACAGGCACCCACAAAAAAGCCCCACCGAGCGGATCGGTAGGGCTCTTTCACCAATGACACCAGGCCATCGGCTGTCGCTAGGACCGCCGGAAGCGGCGGCTCAGCGATTTAGCGGCGCAGGCCAAGCTTCTTGATCAACGCCTGATAGCGTTCGAAGTCCTTGCCCTTGAGGTAGTCCAGCAGTTTACGACGCTGGTTAACCATGCGGATCAGGCCACGACGAGAGTGGTGATCCTGCTTGTGATCCTTGAAGTGACCCTGCAGACCGTCGATGTTGGCGCTCAGCAGTGCGACCTGGACTTCCGGGGAACCGGTGTCGCTTTCGCCCTGACCAAATTCCTTGACGATCTCGGCCTTCTTTTCAGCAGTTAGTGCCATGAAAAACTCTCCAGCAAGCAATATGCCTGAATGATGAATGTCGGAGACCACGCATATTTGCAGCCTCCCGGTTAACCGTCACGAAGACGGGCGCATCGAAGCGATGCTGACAGCATGTCCGTCTGGCCCCAAAAGGCTCAGCTCGGTTCCGCTGCTGTCGTGTCGACCAGACGTCGAGGAGTCACTTCCCCCGGCGCGGTCATCTCGACCAATCCCAGAAAGGATTCGTCGCGATAGAGTCTTGCGGTTGCTCCCGGTGCCAATTGGCTTTCCGGTACCGCCGCCCGCTGACCCAGAAGCAGGCTATGCGCCACGCTTTCCGCGACCTCGAGCGTCGGAAGATGGGCGAGCATGACATCGACCGGCAATAGCTGCGCCAGTCGTTGTTCATCGCTCATCGCCTCGAGTGCCTCGAAGGATAGCCGCCCTTCACTGCCGAACGGTCCTGTTTCCAGGCGCTCCAGCGCGGTGATGTGGGCGCCGAAACCCAGTTCGGCTCCGATATCCTCGGCCAGCGTCCGAATGTAGGTGCCCTTGCTGCAGCGAACCTGCAACCAGAGACCATCGGGCTCCCAGCCGAGCGGGCGCATATCATATATCGTCACGCGTCGCGGCGCACGTTCAACCGTTTCGCCCTGACGCGCAAGCTCGTAGAGTTTGCGCCCCTGATGCTTCAGCGCCGAATACATCGGCGGGATCTGCTCGATCTCGCCGCGGAAACGTTCGAGAGCGGCTTCGACCGCGTCATGATCCAGTCTCGAAGGCAGCGACCGGCGCTCAACCACTTCACCGTCTGCATCGCCGGTGGCAGTCACTTCACCGAATTTGATTCGGGTACGGTAGACCTTGTCGGCTTCGAGCAGGTGAGCGGAGAACTTGGTCGCCTCCCCCAGGCAGACCGGCAACAAGCCGGTTGCCATCGGATCCAGCGTGCCGGTGTGCCCCGCCTTGCGGGCCTGAAACAACCGCCTGGCACGCTGGAGCGCATGATTGCTCGATACGCCCTTGGGCTTGTCGAGCAGCAGCACGCCATTGATGGGCAACCCCTTACGACGCCGAGCCATCAGCGCGACTCTCCATCCTCTTTCCGAGACTCGCTATCGTGAGCCTCGTCTTCCGGAGTCACCTCACCGCCTTCCGGCGGACGGTCCCTGCCGACGGCTTCATCGATCAGGGCCGACAGCTTGTGCCCGCGTACCACGCTTTCATCGTAGTGAAAACGTAGCTCGGGGACGTGACGCAGCTTGATCCGACGCGCGATCTGGGAGCGCAGAAACCCGGCCGCCCGCTTGAGCACGGCCATGTTTTCCTTGACCCGCTCCGGATCGTTCTCGCCCAGCAGCGTCACGTAGATATCGGCGTAACCCAGATCGCGACTGACCGTCACCGAGCTGACCGTGACCATCCCCAGACGCGGATCCTTGATCTCGCGCTGGATCAGAACGGCCAGCTCCTGCTGCAGCTGGTCGGCGACCCGGTCGGTTCGTTTGAATTCGCGCATCGTTGCCTCTCGAGATCCCGCAAGCGCCTATGTCGTAAAACTCAGGCACTCGCGGGATCCTGTCACTTACAGGGTACGCTCGACCTTGACCTGATCGAAGACCTCGATCTTGTCACCGACCTGGACGTCGTTGTAGTTCTTGACGCCGATACCGCACTCCATGCCGTTGCGCACTTCGTTGACGTCATCCTTGAAGCGACGCAGGGATTCCAGCTCGCCTTCGTAGATGACCACGTTGTCGCGCAGGACACGGATCTTCTTGTTGCGGTGAACGGAGCCCTCGACGACCATACAGCCGGCGATGGCACCGATCTTCGGCGCCTTGAACACATCGCGCACTTCGGCAATACCGACGATCTCTTCTTTCCACTCCGGTGCCAGCATGCCACTCATGGCCTGCTTGACCTCGTCGATCAGCTGGTAGATGACGCTGTAATAGCGCAGATCCAGCCCTTCACGTTCGACGATTTCGCGAGCGGAGGCGTCGGCACGGACGTTGAAGCCGACCAAAATCGCTTCACTGGCGAGCGCCAGGTTAGCGTCGGTTCCGGTGATACCGCCGACCCCGGAGGAGACGACCGCGACCTGAACTTCGTCGGTGGAGAGTTCTTCCAGTGCGCCACGGATCGCTTCCAGCGAGCCCTGCACGTCGACCTTGAGGACGACGTTGACCTTGGCGACATCGCCTTGGCCCATCTGGCTGAACATGTTCTCCAGCTTGGCCTTCTGCTGCCGTGCGAGACGAACTTCGCGGTACTTGCCCTGGCGGAAGTTGGCGATTTCACGCGCCTTCTTCTCGTCGGTGAGCACCATGAAGTCTTCGCCGGCTTCTGGCGTACCATCGAGACCCTGGATCTCGACCGGCATGGCCGGACCCACCGTCTCGACCTGCTTGCCGAGTTCGTTGGTCAACGCCCGGACACGACCGTAATGCAGGCCGGCGAGGACGATATCGCCACGCTTGAGCGTACCGTTCTGTACCAGCACCGTTGCCACCGGACCGCGGCCCTTGTCGAGGCGCGATTCGACCACCACACCCTTGCCGGGCGCTTCGGGAACGGCCTTGAGCTCGAGCACTTCGGAAACCAGCAGTACCGCTTCGAGCAGCTGATCGATGCCGTCACCGGTTTTCGCCGAGACCGACACGAACTGGGTATCGCCGCCCCACTCTTCGGAAATCACGCCGTGCTGAGACAGCTCGTTGCGAATCCGATCGAGATCGGCGCCTTCCTTGTCGATCTTGTTGATCGCGACAACCAGCGGCACGTTGGCGGCCTTGGCGTGCTCGACGGCTTCGACCGTCTGCGGCATTACACCATCGTCCGCCGCGACGACCAGGATGACGACGTCGGTCGCCTGGGCACCACGAGCACGCATGGCGGTAAACGCTGCGTGACCCGGGGTATCCAGGAAAGTGACGCCACCATGTTCGCCTTCGACGTGGTACGCCCCGATATGCTGGGTGATACCCCCGGCTTCGCCAGTCGCGACCTTGGTCCGACGGATGAAGTCGAGCAGCGAAGTCTTGCCGTGGTCTACGTGACCCATGACGGTCACGACCGGCGAACGGGTGATCTCGTCGCCTTCATAGGAGATGCCTTCAAGCACTGCGGTCTCGAGCGCATCTTCCTTGACCAGCTTCGGCTTGTGCCCCATCTCCTCGACCACGATCGCGGCAGTGTCCTGATCGATGGTCTGGTTGATGGTGACCGCCGCGCCCATGTTGAACATGGCCTTGATCACTTCGTTGGCCTTGACCGACATCTTGTCCGCCAGCTCGGCAACGCTGATCGACTCCGGCAGGGCGACTTCGCGCACGATCGGCTGAGTCGGACGCTGGAAGCCGTGCTCGTTGTCGCTGCGACCGCGGCGACTGCCGCGACGCTCGGCACGCTTGACCTTCTTGGCACCGGTACCGCGACGACGCTCGGAGCGATCATCGTTGTCGTCACGGCGTCCGCGGCGACCCTGATCACGCTCCTTGTCCTTCTTCGGATGGGCGCGACGATTCTCGGTACGCGGTTCCTTGGGCGGCGCCTCGACGAACGGCTGACTGTTGGAAGTCGGCTCGTTGTCCTCGACCTGCGGCTCCTGAGAAATGTCGGCACCTGGCGCCTGCGGCTCGGGAGCCGGTGCAGCTGCCTTGTTGGAGACCTCCTGGCCGGCACTTTCCTGAACCGACTCGTTGGCCACCTCGGCGCTGGACTGCTGGTCAGCCTGCTGCTGCGCCTGGTCGGCCATGTCGCCAACCAGCTGACGCGGCCCGCTCTCCTCGGCCGGTGCTTCCTCGACCGGTTCCGCATCCCGTTTGACGTAGGTCCGCTTCTTACGCACCTGCACCTCGATGGTCTTGCCGCGCTCGCCCGAACGGATCTTGCTGCGGGTGTTGCGCGTCAAGGTGATGCGATTGCGCGGGCCGCGGCCACCACCGTGACTCTTGGTCAGGTGATCGAGCAGACGTTGCTTGTCTTCTTCGGAGACCGCGTCGCTTTCTTTCTGATGCGGCAAACCCGCATCCTTCATCTGTTCCAGCAAGCGGGACACATCGCGTCCCACCTTGCCGGCAAACTCTTCTACGGTCATGTCTGACATTACGACCCTCCTGAACCCGTGACCACGTTACTCTTCGCTCTGAAACCAAGGCGCACGGGCAGTCATGATCAGTGCCGCTGCGCGCTCCTCGTCCACGTCTTCGATATCCTTCAAATCCTCGATGGACTGTTCTGCGAGGTCCTCCATGGTGACGATGCCACGGCTGGCAAGAATGAAAGCCAGGTGGCGGTCCATGCCGTCCATCGTGAGAAGGTCTTCGGCGGGCTGAGCGCCATCCAGCTGCTCTTCCGACGCGATGGCCAAGTTGAGAAGCTCATCCTTGGCTCGTGCACGAAGTTCCTCGACCAGATCCTCATCGAACTCTTCGATCTCCAGCATCTCTTCGAGCGGCACATAGGCCAGCTCTTCGATCGTCGTGAACCCTTCCTCGACCAGGATACGGGCAACGTCTTCGTCGATCTCGAGATGGTTGATGAAATATTCGACCAGGCTGTCGACTTCCTGCTCGCGTTTACCCTCGGCTTCATCGACGGTCATGACGTTGAGCGTCCAGCCCGTCAACTCGCTGGCGAGCCTGACGTTCTGTCCGCTACGACCGATGGCCTGAGCGAGGTTGTCTTCGCCAACGGCGACGTCCATCGAATGGGCGTCCTCGTCGACGAGGATGGAAGCGACTTCCGCCGGCGCCATGGCATTGATCACCAACTGCGCAGGGTTGTCGTCCCATAATATGATGTCCACGCGCTCGTTACGCAGCTCGTTGGACACCGCTTGCACGCGTGAACCACGCATGCCGACACAGGCACCGACCGGATCGATGCGCCTGTCATTGGTCTTGACCGCGATCTTGGCGCGCGCACCCGGGTCCCGGGCGGCCCCCTTGATCTCGATCAATTGTTCGGCAATTTCCGGTACTTCGATCTTGAACAGCTCGACCAGTACACCCGGCTTGGTCCGCGACAGAATCAGCTGAGAGCCGCGTGCTTCCGCATCGACCTTCCACAGCAGCGCGCGCACCCGCTCGTTCATGCGGTAACGCTCGCCGGGAATCATCTCGCCTCGCGGCAGAAACCCTTCGGCATTCTCGCCAAGGTCAATGATCAGGCCATCACGTGTCGTTTTCTTGACGATACCCGCCACCAGCTCACCTTCCCGCTCGGTGTACTGCTTGACGATCTGGGCCCGCTCGGCCTCGCGCACCTTCTGCACGATGACCTGCTTGGCGGTCTGGGCGGCGATCCGTCCGAACGCCACCGACTCGACCTGATCTTCGATGACATCGCCTGCTGCCAGCGGAGGCTCGCGTTTTTCCGCCTCGGACAGCGGCACTTCGCGATCTTCACTGAGATACTCTTCGTCTTCGACCACGACCCAGCGGCGGAAAGTATCGTACTCGCCGGTGCGGCGATCAATCTGAACGCGAATGCTGACGTCCTGGCCTTCGAAACGCTTGCGCGACGCGCTGGCCAACGCCGCCTCGACCGCCTCGAAAATGACGTCTCGGGGCACGCTCTTCTCATTGGAGATGGCGTCAACGACCAGCAGTATCTCTTTGCTCATGGCTATGCCTCGCCGAAAAACCGGTTCTTGATCTCGAATAACTGAGTCGATCTCGAATGAATGAGTCAGTCTCGAATGTCAGTCTCGAACAACTGGGTTATCGAATAACAGGTGATCGAAATCAGTCGTCGAACTGCGGGACGACGCGAGCCTGATCGATGCTTTCGATGGGAAAGCAGTATTCTTCCGAGTCCATGTGCAGCAGCACTTCGTCGCCGTCGATACCGGCCAAGCGCCCCTGAAACTTGCGCCGACCATCAAACGCGGTGCGTAGCTTGAGCTGCACCACCTGGCCGCGAAAGCGCGAAAAATGATCAAGCGTATAAAGTGGGCGATCGAGTCCTGGAGAGGAAACCTCCAGGCTGTAATTGCCCGGGATGGGATCTTCGACATCCATGACGCCGCTGATCTGGCGACTGACGCCAGCGCAATCATCGACCGAGATGCCGTTGGGGCTATCGATATAGACCATCAGCTTGGAGTGCTTACCCTGAGCCAGATAATCGAGGCCCCACAGCTCGAAGCCCATGGCGGTAACCACCGGCTCGATGAGCGCATACAGTGCTGCGTCCTTGGTGACCACAAACGACTCCTACAGCAGTTGCATCAGGCACCTGACCGGGAGTTGAGAGACATGCAAGGTGCTAGGTGGCTGACTGGCATTGGCGTCAGCAGCGACGTCGACAACGACAACACGTTGAAAACGACAGAGCCGCTAACAAAAAGCCCCTTCTCAGGAAGGGGCCTTTCAAAAAACTTGGTAGCGGGGACCGGATTTGAACCGATGACCTTCGGGTTATGAGCCCGACGAGCTACCAGACTGCTCCACCCCGCAACATCAGGTTGGCGATTATAGAAACGACCTTGAGATGGGTCAAGGAAGGCCGTGATATCGCCCGATTCTTTTTGCCGACATCGGCAATCGGAATCGTCTTGCTGGAACTCTTGCTTTATCGCCCGACTTACCGAATCGGTAAGCTTGGCGATGGTGCCGAAGGCGGGACTTGAACCCGCACGACCATAAGGTCACTACCCCCTCAAGATAGCGTGTCTACCAATTCCACCACTTCGGCATCAGGGGTGTGTAGCACCTAAGCGCTACACCAATCTCGCCACATCTACGGGTCTAGCTAAACGTAGCGAGTTTTCCTTTCCACTCAAGGATTTGACGATTCCTGACCGCCACCTTCCTCGAGTGCTGGCGCAGCATTATTCCCGCTTTGGGCACCATCGTCAAGCGAAGGGGCGCCATTTTGTTGCTGCTCGATCACTTGAGCGTCGGGAATACCACTTTGCGGCGCATTGCCCGCGTTGGTGGCGAAGTATGCGAGCCCCAGCGACGTGACGAAAAACAGCGCCGCCAGACCACCTGTCAGCTTGGACAGAAACCCGCCGCTACCGCGCGAACCGAAGACGGTCTGCGAGGAACCGCCGCCAAAAGCCGCGCCCGCTTCGGCTCCCTTGCCCTGCTGCAGCAGGACAAACACCACCAGTGCGATGGCGGCCAGAACGTGAACCAACAAAATTGCTATTTGCATGAAATCAACCTGCTGACTGACAAATCGCTATAAAATCGTCGACCTTGAGCGACGCTCCGCCGATCAGGCCGCCGTCGATATCTTGCTGCGCGAGCAACGCCCGTGCGTTATCCGCACTCATGCTGCCGCCGTAAAGCAGACGCAGCGACTCGGCCAACTCACGGTCGAAGCCGGCCTGATAGGCGCGAATCGCGGCCATCATCTGCTGAGCCTGCTCCGGTGTCGCAGTACGTCCGGTACCGATGGCCCAGACGGGCTCGTAAGCAAGCGTCATCTGTCGCCGTTGACTCGGCTCGAGCCGGGCCATGACGTAGCCTACCTGACGCAACACGACTTCCTCGGAGTGGCCGGCATCGCGCTCTTCGAGCGTCTCGCCCACGCACAGGATCGGGCTGATCCCAGCCTGAAGCGCGGCGACCACACGCTCGTAAACTTGCTCGTCGCTTTCCTGAAAGAGCTGGCGACGCTCGGAGTGGCCAACCAGCACGTACTCGACCCCGAATTCGCCGAGCATCTGGCCGCTGACTTCACCGGTGCGCGCACCGGAGGACAACGGATTCAGCGTTTGCGCACCCAGGCCGAGAGGCGTGTCCGCGAACGCGCGGCGCGCGGCATCGAGGTAGGGAAACGGAGGATGGATCACCACGTCGGCTGGCGACGGCAACTCAATCTCGGCGAATGCTCGACCAAACGTCTCGACCAATTCCGCCGAGCCGTTCATCTTCCAGTTACCCGCGATCAACGGCTTGCGCATGCAACCTCCCATCGGTGGTGCGACATGGTATAAGAGCCTTGACAGCAAGACAACAAGTGCCGCCGGCTATCTCGTTGGTTCAGGCGATCAAGGTTTCGACGCTATCGGCGATCCGTTGGGCCATGGCTTGAACATCGAATCGTGGCCGTCCTTCCACCATGACCCGGATCAACGGCTCCGTGCCCGACGGGCGCAACAACACCCGACCGCTACCGCCCAGCTCATCTTCGACCGAACTTACCGTCTGGCGCAGCGCCTGGCTGTCCAACAGCGATCTGGCATCGAAGCCCGCGGGCAGTCGAACATTGATCAGCGACTGCGGCGCCTTCTCGAAGCCATCGAGCAGCTGCTCCAGCGGCGCGCCTTCTCGCATCATCACCGCCAACACCTGCAGCGCGGCGACGATTCCGTCCCCGGTCGTCTGTACGTTGCGGCAGACGATGTGGCCGGACGCCTCGCCCCCCAGCAGCCAATCGTTGGCGAGCAGCCGTTCGACCACATATCGATCGCCCACCTTGGCCCGCTCGAAGGGAATGCCCTGTTTTTCGAAAGCCGCCGCCAGACCGAAGTTGGTCATGAGCGTACCCACGACCCCGCCATTGAGCTTGCCCCGGGCGTGCAGATCCCGCGCGATGATATAGAGAATCTCGTCGCCATCCACCAGCTTGCCGTGGCGATCGATCAGCAGCACCCGGTCGCCGTCGCCGTCAAAGGCGATACCCAGGTCGGCCTGGCGTGCCAGCACGGCTTCGCTCAAGCGACCGGTATGCGTCGAGCCTACGTCCTGGTTGATATTGAGACCGTCGGGCTCGCCGCCGATCACGCTGACGTCGGCTCCCAGCTCGCGAAAGACATTGGGTGCGATGTGATAGGTCGCCCCGTGGGCGCAGTCCAGCACGATTCGCAGGCCGTGCAGCTCGAGACGATTGTGGACCGTGGATTTGCAGAATTCGATATAGCGTCCGGCGGCATCGTTGATCCGGACCGCCTTGCCGAGCTGATTCGGCGCCATCGTCTCCAGCGGTCTATCCAGCTCGTTCTCGATCTCCGTTTCGACCTCGTCGGCGAGCTTCAGCCCTTCCGCCGAGAAGAACTTGATGCCGTTGTCTTGGTACGGATTGTGTGACGCGGAGATCACGATGCCAGCATCGGCACGAAACGTCCGGGTCAGATAGGCGATACCCGGCGTCGGCATGGGGCCCAGCAACGACACATCGGCACCGGCGGCCGACAATCCTGCCTCCAGCGCCGATTCGAACATGTAACCCGAGATCCGCGTGTCCTTGCCGATGATCACCTTGGGCCGCGTCGACTGGGAAAACTTGTGCCGCGCCTGATGACCGGAGAGCTTGCGGGCCAGCACCCGGCCCATCGCCCAGCCCAGCTTGAGCATGAAATCGGCAGTGATGGGATACTCGCCGACGGTCCCGCGAATACCGTCGGTACCAAAATAACGTCTACTCATGATCGCTCCGTTCCTGAAGCTGGTCGTTCCTGAAGCTGGTCGTTCCTGAAGCAAGGTCGCTCCTGAAGCACAGTCCAAGCCATATTGATTGCATCCACCGTGGAGGCGACATCGTGCGCTCTGACGATTCTAGCGCCCCGTTCCACCGCCATCACCGCCAAGGCCAATCCGCCGGGGAGTCGCTGGTCGACGGGGCGCCCCAATGTCTGGCCGATCATGCTCTTGCGCGACATGCCCACCAAGAGCGGCAACTCCAGCGCCATCAGCGATTCCAGCCGATTGAGCAGTCGCAGATTATGCTCGAGGGTCTTGGCAAAACCGAACCCGGGATCCAGCAGCAGCCGCTCGCGCCCAATTCCCGCCGCCTCGCAGGCCGCCACTCTTTCGCGGAGAAAATCGGCCACGGCGATCTCGACCGGCCGCTCGTAATGGGGGGCCTGCTGCATCGTTCGCGGCTCACCCAGCATATGCATGAGACAGACCGGCAGCTCGGTGGCCGCCGCTGCCGCCAGCGCACCCGGACGAGTCAGCGAGCGCACGTCGTTGATCAAGCCGGCGCCCGCCTGGGCGATCTCGCCAATCAGTTCCGGGGTGCTGGTATCGACCGATACCAGCGCATCGAACTCCGATACCAGCATGTCGACCACCGGCAATACGCGCTCGCGCTCGACCTCCAGCGGTACGGCCTCGGCACCCGGACGAGTCGATTCTCCACCGACATCGAGGATGGCCGCCCCCTCGTTCAGCAGGCGCTCGGCGTGGCGCCGGGCGGCGTCCAGGCCGTTGTGTCGGCCACCATCCGAAAACGAATCCGGCGTCACGTTAAGAATACCCATGACGCAGGGACGTGAAAGATCGAGAGTGTGATGACCGCAGCGCAGGCGAGCGCCGACGGGTGCCGGGTCAGTCATGAAAATCCGTACTCGCAAAAACGCCCACTCTAGGCAGGCCGGGATCGTCGCGCAACTGGCTCGAAACGCGACAGGGCGCCATTTCTGACGCCCTGTCGCAATTGCTGTCGCTTCCTTATTCGAAGCGCTGTTCTTTCAAGGCAGGCATGCCGAGGCGCTTATAGGCCCGTGGGGCCACCCAGCGGATCGGACGGGCGACGGCTGTCGGACTCATCGTCCGCGGCGCCATCTTCCTTCGGTTGCGGCTCGGGGTCGTCGACGGGTCGACCGGAACCCGAGGTCGGGCCGTCGTCGCCCCAATCCTTCGGCGGGCGTGGCTTGCGGCCTTCCATGATGTCCTTGAGCTGCAAGGCATCGATGGTTTCGTACTGCATCAACGCTTCCGCCATCAGGTCGAGCTTGTCGCGATTGTCCTCGAGGATCTTGCGCGACATGGCATAGCACTCGTCGATGATCCGACGCACTTCCTTGTCCAGACGGGTCGAGGTCTCCCCGGAGCTCAGCTTGCCACCACCCTGGCCCGGACCGCCGAGGAACTGATGCGACTCGTCCTCGTCGTACATCAGCGGCCCCATCTCTTCGGACAGGCCCCACTTGGCGACCATGCTGTGCGCGAGTTCGGTGGCACGCTTGATATCGTTGGAGGCACCGGTGGTGACGCCATTCGGCCCCAATGTCATCTCTTCGGCAATACGTCCGCCAAACAGCGAGCAGAGCTGACTGATAATCTGCTGACGGGAGTAGCTGTAACGATCTTCTTCCGGCAGGAACATGGTCACGCCCAACGCTCGACCGCGCGGAATGATGGTGACCTTGTAGACCGGATCGTGCTCGGGCATCACCAGACCGATAATGGCGTGGCCGGACTCGTGATAAGCGGTATTGAGCTTGTCCTTCTCCGACATGACCATGGAGCGCCGCTCGGAGCCCATCATGATCTTGTCCTTGGCCAGCTCCAGCTCTTCCATGCCGACGGTGCGACGATTGCGCCGCGCCGCGAACAGCGCCGCCTCGTTGACCAGGTTGGCCAGATCGGCGCCGGAGAAACCGGGCGTCCCGCGGGCAATGATGCTGGCCTGGACGCCGTCGGACATCGGCACCTTGCGCAGGTGCACGTTGAGGATATGCTCGCGCCCCCGAATGTCCGGCAGCGGTACGGTGACCTGGCGGTCGAAGCGGCCCGGGCGCAGCAGCGCCGGATCGAGCACGTCGGGGCGGTTGGTGGCGGCGATCACGATGATACCGTCGTTGGCTTCGAAACCATCCATCTCGACCAGCAGCTGGTTCAACGTCTGCTCGCGCTCGTCATGACCACCGCCCATGCCGGAACCACGATGGCGACCGACGGCATCGATCTCGTCGATGAAGATGATGCAAGGCGCCTGCTTCTTGGCCTGCTCGAACATGTCGCGGACACGGGAAGCACCCACGCCGACGAACATCTCGACGAAGTCCGAACCCGAGATGCTGAAGAACGGCACCTTGGCTTCACCGGCAATCGCTTTCGCCAACAGGGTCTTACCCGTCCCTGGCGGGCCCACCATCAACACGCCGCGGGGAATCTGCCCACCCAGACGCTGGAACTTCGAAGGATCCTTGAGGAAGTCGACCAGTTCGACGACCTCCTCCTTGGCTTCGTCACAGCCGGCGACATCGGCAAAGGTGGACTTGATCTGGTCCTGGCTCAGCAGCTTGGCTTTCGACTTGCCGAAGCTCATCGGTCCGCCTTTGCCACCGCCACCGCCCTGCATCTGACGCATGAAGAAGACGAAGATGCCCAGAATCAGCAGGATCGGGAAGCTGGCAATCAGCAAGCGCGTCCACAGGCTCTGTTCTTCGGGCTTCTGGCCGACGACCGTGACGTCGTGCGCCAGCAGGTCGTCCATCAGCTTGGGATCCTGGGCTGCCGGGCGGATGGTCTGGAACTGCGTACCGTCGTCCCGCTCGCCATTGATGGTATAACCCTCAATGGTCACGCTGCGCACCTGGTCCTTCTGGACCTGCTGCACGAACTGTGAATAGCTCATCGTCTGCGGCGAGCTATCGACACTGAAATTGTTGAACACCGTCAGCAGTACAGCCGCGATGACCAACCAGAGAATTAGATTTTTCGCCATGTCGTTCAAGACACCACCCTCGTAGTACGAACCTTGCTGCCTGCGCTTGCCGTGATCTGACACTACACCAGATGGGGTCGCTCAACCACGCTTGCAAGCCTAGCCCTGAAATCCTTGCGCCAGCAGGTAGACTTCCCGGGACCGGGCCCGTGACGCCTCCGGCTTGCGTGTTACTACCTTGCGGAAACTGCCTCGCAGATCCCGCAGGTAGTCATCGAATCCTTCGCCCTGAAAAACCTTGGCCAGGAAATGGCCGCCGGGCGATAACGTCTGTTTCGCCAGATCGAGAGCCAGCTCGACCAGATACATCGACTGCGGCTGGTCGATCGCCGCCATGCCGCTCATGTTCGGCGCCATGTCTGACAGCACCAGGTCGACACGGCGCTCACCGAGCTCGCCCAGAATCGCTGCCAGCACCTGCTCTTCGGTGAAATCGCCCTGAATGAAGCTGACGCCGGCCAGCGCATCCATCTCCAGAATATCGGAGGCGATCACCATCCCCTCGGTGCCGACTTTCTCGGCGGCGACCTGACTCCAGCCGCCCGGCGCGGCGCCCAGATCGATCACCGCCATGCCGGGACGCAATAACTTGTCACGCTCGTCCAGTTCCAGCAACTTATAGCTTGCACGCGAACGATACCCATCCTTCCAGGACTGCTGAACATAGCGATCGTCGAAATGCTCTTTCATCCAGCCGGCGCTGCTTTTGCTTTGCCGCGTGGGAGAACCGGCCTTGTCAGCGCCGGATGAGGAGCTAGAGCTGGAAGAGCGCGCCACTGATGATCACCTGGAAGAATAGTCGAGAAAGCGAAGAGCGGTACTGCGGGACTGGAGTGCAGCTCGCAAGCTGCCGGACACATCGACCGTGCCATGCCAGGACTGAGCCGTGTCAGGACTTGGCGATGCCCAGATCCGGCCATCCCAAAATCGGGTCGTACCCGAACACGGCCGACGAGCAACGGCATCTTTCCTGTTGCCATCGAAACCCGTAACATGGCGCGTTTCGACAGTGCGGTGGTGAGACCGATTGCAGCACCGCTGTAAAATATCGCGAAGTCCAACGGTCAGATTACCATGAGCCTAACATCCGCACAAAAGAAAGCCTTTCGCAGCATCGGCCACCACCTGCAGCCGATTGTCACCGTGAGTGAAAACGGTCTGAGCGAAGGCGCCCAGCAGGAACTCGACCGCGCGCTGAGAGACCACGAGCTGATCAAGGTCAAGCTGGCGATTGCCGACCGCGAGGAACGCCAGGCGATGGTCGAAGAGCTGGTCGAGGCCTCCGGCGCAGAACTGGTCCAGACGCTGGGCAAGGTCGCCCTGCTCTATCGCCACAACCCCAAGGTCAACCCCAAGCTTTCCAACATCCAGCGCGCCGAGGAACATCACGGCCGGCACTGAACACGAAAGCCGCGAGCCGCGAATACAGATACTCCACAACGAGAGAAGCCGCGACACTGTCGCTGCTTCTCTCGTTTGCGGCTGCCTATCTTGCAAGCGCTTGCGAGCTAGGAACGAACAAGGCGGAAGCGGCCGAGACAGCGAAGTTTACGGGGTGTAAATCAGCATGCCGAGGCCGTTTTCAACGCCGTTTGGCCGACGCGCAGCTGCGCGTGAGCGGTCAGAGATGCTCGACGCCGGAAATTTCGTACTCCACATCGCCACCCGGCGTGCGGACGTTGACCACGTCGCCCGCCTGCTTGCCGATCAGCGCACGCGCAATGGGCGAAGTCACCGATATCTTGCCGTCCTTGATCCCGGCCTCGTCCTCGCCGACGATCCGATAGCGCACTTCTTCATCGGTCTCCAGATTGAGCAACTCGACGGTGACACCGAAGATCACCTTGCCGGTGTTGGGTATCTTGGCCACATCGATGACCTGCGCCAATGACAGCTTGCCCTCGATCTCCTGGATACGCCCTTCGATGAATCCCTGCTGCTCGCGGGCGGCATGATATTCGGCGTTCTCCTTGAGATCGCCGTGCTCGCGGGCGACCGCAATGTCGTTGATGACTCGCGGACGCTCCACGCCTTTCAACTGCTCCAGCTCCTGACGCAAGGCCTGTTCGCCGTGGACGGTCATCGGGACCTTATTCATTGACTACTCCTGCATGCTGTTCCTGCAGCCGCCGCACCGTGATCTCGTTTCCATACTCCAGCGCCATGCACACCGCACGCGCACCCGCCAGCGTGGTGGCATAGGGTACCTTGCGTGCCAGCGCCGTGCGCCGGATGACCGAGGAGTCGTTGATCGCCTGGCGGCCTTCCGTGGTATTCACGATATAGGCGATTTCGTCGTTCTTGAGCAGATCGACGATATGCGGACGGCCTTCAAAAACCTTATTGACGACGGCAACGGACAGACCAGCCTCTTCCAGAGCCCTGGCCGTGCCACGTGTTGCCACTAAACTGAAGCCCAAGGCTAGCAGAGATTGAGCTACCTCGATAACACCCTGCTTGTCGGGTTCGCGTACCGAGAGGAACGCTTGGCGCTCGCCGGTCAATCGCGGAATCGCCTCGCCGGCACCCAGCTGCGCCTTGTAGAACGCTTCCGCGAAGGTCGCACCGCTGCCCATCACCTCGCCGGTCGACTTCATCTCCGGCGACAGGATCGGATCGACACCCGGGAACTTGTTGAACGGGAACACCGCCTCCTTGACCGCGTAGAAATCCGGAATCAACTCGCGGGTGAAGTTCTGGTCGGCCAACGACTGGCCGGCCATGCAGCGCGCCGCGATCTGCGCCAGCGACGTGCCGATGCATTTGGACACGAACGGCACCGTACGCGAGGCGCGCGGATTGACCTCGATGATGTAGATTTCACCGTCCTGCCAGGCGAGCTGCACGTTCATCAGGCCGACCACGTTGAGCTCGACGGCCATGCGCTTGACCTGCTCGCGCATCTCGTCCTGCACCTCCATCGGCAACGAGTAGGGCGGCAGCGAACACGCCGAGTCGCCGGAGTGCACGCCGGCCTGCTCGATATGCTGCATGATGCTGCCAATGACGACCTGCTCGCCGTCACTGACCGCATCGATATCGATCTCGATGGCGGCATTGAGGAAGTGATCCAGCAGTACCGGCGAATCGTTGGAGACCTTGACCGCATGGGTCATGTAGCGCTCGAGCTCTTCGGCGGTATAGACGATCTCCATGGCCCGGCCGCCGAGCACGTAGCTCGGCCGCACGACCAGCGGATAGCCGATCTTCTCGGCCTTGGCGAAGGCATCTTCGAAACTGCGCGCGGTGGCGTTGGGCGGCTGCTTGAGACCCAGCTTGTCGATCATCTGCTGGAAGCGCTCGCGATCCTCGGCGCGATCGATGGCGTCCGGCGTGGTACCGATGATCGGCACGCCGGCGGCTTCCAGGGCCCGCGCCAGTTTCAGCGGCGTCTGACCGCCGAACTGCACGATCACCCCGACCGGCTTCTCCTTGTCGGCGATCTCGAGCACGTCTTCCAGCGTGACCGGCTCGAAGTAGAGTCGATCGGAGGTGTCGTAGTCCGTGGAGACAGTTTCCGGGTTGCAGTTGACCATGATGGTCTCGTAACCATCCTCGCGCATGGCCAGCGCCGCATGCACGCAGCAGTAGTCGAACTCGATCCCCTGGCCGATCCGGTTGGGCCCGCCGCCCAGCACCATGATCTTCTGGCGATCCGTGACCTCCGCCTCGCACTCCTCCTCGTAGGTCGAATACATGTAGGCGGTATCGGAAGCGAATTCAGCCGCGCAGGTATCGACCCGCTTGTAGACCGGGCGGATATCGAGCTGCTGACGGCGCTGACGGAATTCACTCTCGGAGACGCCCAGCAGTGTGGCCAGGCGCGCGTCGGAAAAGCCCTTGCGCTTGAGACGGTAGAGCTCATCGGCACTCAGATCGTGCAGTGAGCGCTTGGTAACGGCCGCCTCGGTCAGAATCAGATCCTCGAGCTGGACCAGGAACCAGCGGTCGATATGGGTCAGCGCGAAGATCTCGTCGACGCTCATGCCGCTGCGCATGGCATCGCCGATATAGAAGATGCGGTCGGCGCCGGCGGCCTGCAGCTCGCCCTTGATCAGCGCCATGTTTTCCGGGCCGAAGTCGGAGACTTTCGGATCGAGGCCGTCGGCACCGATTTCGAGGCCGCGCAGCGCCTTGTGCATCGACTCCTGAAACGTCCGCCCGATCGCCATCACCTCGCCCACCGACTTCATCTGCGTGGTCAGACGATCGTTGGCCTGGGGGAACTTCTCGAAGGTGAAGCGTGGAATCTTGGTCACGACATAGTCGATCGACGGCTCGAAAGACGCCGGCGTGGCGCCGCCAGTGATGTCATTCTGCAGTTCGTCCAGGGTGTAGCCCACCGCCAGCTTGGCGGCGATCTTGGCGATCGGGAAACCCGTCGCCTTGGAGGCCAGCGCCGACGAACGCGACACCCGCGGGTTCATCTCGATCACGACCATGCGCCCGGTGTCCGGGTCGACGCCGAACTGGACGTTGGAACCCCCGGTCTCGACACCGATCTCGCGCAGCACCGCAAGCGATGCGTTACGCATGATCTGGTACTCCTTGTCGGTCAGCGTCTGCGCTGGCGCGACGGTGATGGAGTCGCCGGTATGCACGCCCATCGGGTCGAAGTTCTCGATCGCGCAGACGATGATGCAGTTGTCGTTCTTGTCACGAACGACCTCCATCTCGTACTCCTTCCAACCCAGCAGCGACTCGTCGATCAGCAGCTCGTGGTTGTTGGAAAGCTCGAACCCGCGATCGCAGATCTCCTCGAACTCCTCCTTGTTATACGCGACGCCGCCACCGGAACCGCCCATGGTGTAGGAGGGGCGGATGATCACCGGGAATCCGAGCGTTGCCTGGATTCTCCACGCTTCATCCATGCTGTGGGCGACTTCGGCCTTGGGACACTCGAGACCGATGTTCTTCATCGCCTTGTCGAACAGATCGCGGTCTTCCGCCTTGTTGATGGCATCGGCGTTGGCGCCAATCATCTCCACGCCGTACTTCTCGAGCACGCCGTGCTTGTCGAGCTCCAGCGCGCAGTTGAGCGCGGTCTGGCCGCCCATGGTCGGCAGGATCGCCGAGGGCCGCTCGCGCTCGATGATCTTCTCCACCGTCTGCCAGGTGATCGGCTCGATGTAGGTGGCATCCGCCATCACCGGGTCGGTCATGATGGTCGCCGGGTTCGAGTTGACCAGGATGACGCGATAACCCTCTTCGCGCAGCGCCTTGCAGGCCTGGGCCCCGGAGTAGTCGAATTCGCACGCCTGCCCGATGACGATGGGGCCGGCGCCGATGATCAGAATGCTGTCGAGATCCGTACGTTTTGGCATGCGCTAACACTCGTCGAAAATGGTGGTGTCGGCGGCTGGCGCCGACCCAGGATGACTGAATTCCAAACTGCCGCTGATGGCATGCGACCTGTCGCTGACGGCTCAGGCGACCTGCCGCTGACGGCTCTGCATCATCGTCACGAAACGATCGAACAGCGGCGAGACGTCACGCGGCCCGGGGCTTGCCTCAGGATGGCCCTGGAAGCTGAACGCCGGACGATCGGTCAACTCGATCCCCTGGAGAGTGCCATCGAACAGGGAGCGGTGCGTGGTTCGCACGTTGGCGGGCAGCGTGGTCTCGTCGGCGGCAAAGCCGTGATTCTGACTGGTGATCATCACCTGCCCCGAGTCCAGATCCTGGACCGGATGGTTGGCGCCATGATGGCCGTGGTTCATCTTGACGGTCTTGGCGCCGGCGGCCAGCGCCAGCAGTTGATGACCCAGGCAGATGCCGAACACCGGAACGTCGGTCTCGAGAATCTCGCGAATCGCCGTGATCGCGTAATCGCAGGGCTCGGGATCGCCCGGTCCATTGGCCAGGAAGACGCCGTCCGGGTTCATCGCCAGCACTTCGGCGGCCGGGGTCTGCGCCGGCACCACGGTCAGGCGGCAGCCGCGGGACGCGAGCATGCGTAGGATGTTGTGCTTGACCCCGTAGTCGTAGGCGACCACGTGATAGGGGCGCTCGGCGCTGGCGGTATCGGCATATCCCTGACCCAAAGCCCATTCGCCCTCGGTCCACTGGTAGCTGGACTGGCAGGAGGCTTCCTTGGCCAGATCCATGCCCTTGAGCCCCGGAAAGGCCTGGGCAGCCGCCAGAGCCCGCTCGACGGCATCATCGCCCTGAGCTTCAGCACCGGCCAGAATGGCACCGTCCAGCGAGCCCTTGCTGCGCAGAATGCGCGTCAGCCGACGGGTATCGATATCGGCGATGCCAATGACGTTCTGCGCGGCGAGATACTCGGAGAGCGATGTGGTGCTGCGGAAATTGCTGGCGATCAGCGGTAGATCACGAATCACGAGGCCGGCCGCGCAGATGCGGGTCGACTCGACGTCTTCGAGGTTGATGCCGGTGTTGCCGATATGCGGGTAGGTCAGGGTCACGATCTGTCGGGTGTAGGAAGGGTCGGTGAGAATTTCCTGATAACCGGTCATGGCGGTATTGAAGACCACCTCCCCGCTGGTTCGTCCATCGGCTCCGATCGCGGTACCGTGAAATACACTACCGTCTTCAAGAGCCAGTATCGCGGGTCTGTTCAAGGCAACATCCTCCTTCACTGGTCATCAAACTGGATATCAAAACACGCCCATCAACACATGGCGTCTAGGCCTGGCATCACGCCCTCACTTCGTATTGACCGCACAAGCCGCCGCAAGGTCGTAAAAAAGCGGGACGAAATCCGGTAAGACCGGTTTCATCCCGCTTCATTATGCTGATTGCCGCATCGAAAGCGGCGAATCTTCAATCTCTGGGGCAATCTTGATGCCCGCAGCGCTGGCCCGGCCAAATTGGCGAAATGATACCGGAAACCGACTTCCGGCTCCAGTGAAGATCGCGATTCATCACCATGCCGCGCCGGCTTGCTCTTCCGCGCCACCGGTTTTCCGAGCCACCCGGCTCCGCAAGCTCAGGTCTTCGCAACGCTAGTCTTTCAAGCCCAGTACATCCTGCATGTCGTAGCGACCTGCCGGACGCCCGGCCAGCCACGCCGCCGCACGCACGGCGCCATTGCCGAACGTCAGCCGACTCGAGGCCTTGTGGGTGATCTCAATGCGCTCGCCCTCGGCCGCGAACAGCACCGTGTGCTCGCCGACGATATCGCCGCCACGCACCGTGGCAAAGCCGATCTCCTGGGGATCCCGCGGGCCCACCTGGCCGACCCGTTCGAATACGCCGTGCGTCTTCAGATCGCGACCCAGCGGTTCGGCTACCGCCTCGCCCAGCATCAGCGCGGTCCCGGAAGGCGCATCGACCTTGTGACGATGGTGCGCCTCGATCACTTCGATGTCGTAGCCGGCATCACCCAGCGCCCTGGCCGCAGTCTTGAGCAGATTCACCGTCAGGTTGATACCCGTGCTCATGTTGGCGGCAAACACCATCGGCACTCGCGCGGCAAAACCGTCGAGAGCCTTCAGCTGACTTTCATCGAGGCCTGTCGTACCGATCACGATCGCCTTGCCGTTGTCGGCGCACCAGGCGAGGTTCTCCAGCGTCAACGCCGGGGTGGAGAAGTCGATCAGCACGTCGAAATCGTCCCTCGCGCCATCCAGCGAGCCCGACAGCTTGATCCCGAGCCTCCCGAGTCCGGCCATTTCGCCGGCATCACAGCCCAGCAGCGAACTCTCCGGGCGCACGATCGCCGCGCCCAGCTTCGCGGCGTCGCTGTTGTGTGTGGCTTCCAGCAAGATCCGCCCCATCCGGCCTGCCGCCCCCATGATCGCAATCCGCGTCATGCTTCCTCCCGTTGCGTCGCCCTGGTTTGGTTTGGCGCAGATTCACCGCGCCGATGACCGTCATTGGCGGCAGTATATCAATGCCACACCCCCGCGCCTCCAACGAACGCCGTCATTCGTTCGTGTTTCGAGTCGAGCGCTAGAAAAATTGAAGACTGAATCGCCAGGACCCGCTTTTAAAAAGCGCATCAAGGGCAGGTCACAACTGACCTAGAAAACCTGGGCATACGACTAAATTACCGGGGAAACGATAAACGCGCTAAATAAAAACCTGCCGTCGATCGAGTTCTATAACGCATGGTGAGGGACAATGATTCGCGCTCCATCAAGACTAAACTTTAGCCTCATAAACCAAAGCATAACGCACATTAAATCCTTTGAAATCAATCTCTAACAACAAAGTAACGGAAAGAAAAAGCGCCGCCATCGAGATCGACCCAAAGTCCGTTTGACGCCATTTGGCAGCGCTGTTATTCCTGATATATCAAAAAATATCACAGCGAAATAGGCATCACTAAGTTTCGTCATATTCGGGTTAACCGGACAGCATCTACCGTTTCTCCGGTAGATTTATTCTTCAACACGCAGAAAAAGAATGGCGATAGGCGCTTCATGAACTCAATCGAAAAACAAGGAAGTCGCGAATGTCGATTCAGCTATTCAACCTGACCGGAAAGACCGCACTGGTGACGGGTTCGTCGAGAGGCTTGGGCCGCGCTTTCGCGGAAGGTCTGGCATCCGCCGGCGCCAAGGTCATTCTCAACGGTATCAACGAGGAACGGCTCGCCATTACCGCTGAAGAGATGTCTCAGGCGGGTCATGACGTCCAGATTGCCGCCTTTGACGTCACCGACGATCACGCCGTCAAGGAGGCCTTCAACCGGTTCGATAACGCGGGAATCACGATCGACATTCTGATCAATAACGCCGGCATTCAGTTTCGTAAACCCATGCTGGAGCTCGAAACCGCCGACTGGCAGCGAGTTCTCGATACCAATCTGACCTCGGCGTTCGTGGTCGGTCGCGAAGCGGCCAAACGCATGGTCGAACGCGGCCATGGCAAGATCATTAACATCGGCTCACTGACCAGCGAACTCGCGCGCGCCACGGTCGCCCCTTATACCGTGGCCAAGGGCGGCATCAAGATGCTGACCAAGGCCATGGCGGCGGAATGGGGAGGCTTGGGCCTTCAGGCCAACGCCATTGGCCCCGGTTATATGCTGACCGACATGAACGAGGCATTGACCGCCAATGCCGAATTCGACGCCTGGGTCAAAGGGCGAACGCCGGCGGGACGATGGGGCAGGCCCGAAGAGCTTATCGGAACCGTGTTGTACCTGTCATCCCAGGCTTCCGACTATATCAACGGGCAAATTATCTACGCCGACGGCGGCATGATATCGGTGCTTTAAAAGCGGGATTTCGACTGAAAATTCAGCCGTACCGCAGCTTATATTGCCCCACTGTTCCATTATCGACCGGACCCGACATCATGCCAGATGGCCAGGACATAGCGTTACCGGTGCCTCAGGACAAAGGCCGCGACAACAAGAGCCTGCTGGAGCACGCTTACAAGGAAATCGAAGAGCTGATAGTTACCTGCCAGCTCAGGCCCGGTAGCTATCTGCGAATTCGAGATCTGCAGGACATGACAGGCTATAACCGCATGCCGGTCTATCAGGCGGTAACCCGACTGGCCTCGGACACGCTGATCACGATACGACCACGTCAAGGTGTTCAGATCGCGCCCGTCGACCTGCCGCGAACGGCGATTTTGCTCAAGCTTCGACGAGATATGGAGCGATTTCTCGTCACGCTGGCCTGTGAAAAATCTTCACCGCAACAGCGAACCCTGTTGGGCCAGATCTCCCAGGCCATGGAAGAGCAGTCAGCTTCGATGTCGCTCTCGACGTTCAATCGTTTCGATCTTCAAATCGACGCGCAGATACTGAAAATCTGTGACGAGCCCTTTCTGGAGTACTCGTTGCGGCCCTTGCACACCATGTTTCGTCGAATCGGATGGATCTATCACACGCACGCCAAACCGAACCAGGATCTGGCCGACACCGTTCACGGTCATCTCGGGGTTCTGCGAGCCGTTCTTGCTCAGGATGCGCAGGCGGCAGCCAAAGCTTCGGATCGTCTGATGGATTTCATGGGCGCGACCGTGAACGCCATCGAGCGAAACGTCGATCCGAAGCTTCTGAACGTGGGTCTGGAGTTGGATACGGCCTAATCATCCGCCGACGTCAGACTCACCAACAATAAAAACAGCCTTTTCCTACAAAAACTCAATCGATCGACACATCAGCATAAACTCCCTGAGGGACATGACATGACGACACATACCATCCTGAAAAACGCTCCCCGCCTTGCCGCCGTATCCTTCGGCGTTGCCATGGCCATGGGTAGCATTTCCGCCAGCGCGGCACAGTACAATGCGAAACTGTCACTGGACGTTCCCGAGGGAAATACCAAGTACAAGGCCGCTCAGGAGTTTGCCGACCTGGTCCGTGAACGCACTGACGACAACGTGGATATCAAGCTATTTCCCAACAGCGTTCTGGGAGGAGAAACCGAGTCCGCAGAAGGCATCCGGCTGGGTTCCGTGCAGATGGGGGTCATCACCAGCTCGGTGCTGTCATCCTGGGTGCCCGAGGTCCAGGTCCTGGATCTTCCCTACGTCATTACCGACGAAGCCAACGCTACGGCGCTCAGCGAGCCACTTACCGAAGCGCTCTCCTCGAGCTTCGAGGATCAGGGCTTTCATCTGCTCGGCTTCACCGTCAACGGTGTGCGTGAACTGATGAGCAGCTTCCCGATTCACTCCATCGACGACATTCAGGGTAAAAAGATGCGCGTCATCCAGAGCCCATTGCATGTGGACGCCTGGAGAGAAGCCGGTGCCAACCCGACGCCGGTTCCGGCACCCGAAATCTACAATTCCATGCAAACGGGCGTCATTGATTTCTTCGACAATACGGCAACCAATTATTTGACGAACCGTTTTTACGAAGTCGCGCCTTACTATGTAAAAACCGACCATATCTATGCCATGGGCACCTGGGTCGTCGCCGAGAACTGGTGGAAGCGGCTCCCCGAGAACTATCAGCAGGCGATCACCAAGGCGGCGCTCGAGGTCCAGTCGCATGTTCCGGAAATGCGCCAGAAGGATGACGAGGAAGCGCTGAAAAAGACGGTCGCTGATGGCGCCACCATCATCGACATCGAAGACAAGACACCTTGGATGGAAGCGATGGCCCCCGTGCGGGACAAGTACATCGACCAGATCCCCAACGGCTCTGAGCTGGTCGAACTGATCCGCAACGCCAAGTAAGCTTTTGCGCCACCCGGGCCGGGCCTGGGTGGCGCGCCTGTCATTGACGATCGATCCCTATCCTGGAGGTGGCATCATGGCTGCCGATCAACCCGCTCTCTCCTTTGCAATATCGCTGCTCGATCGGTCGGCGGCCCGTCTGGAAGGTCTCGTCCGGCTTTCCGTATTCACCATCCTGGTTGCGATGTCCGTCGCGGTTCTCACCGGCGTCATCGCCCGTTATGTGTTCAACAGCTCCTTTTCGTGGACCGAAGAATTCGCCATCTGGTGCTTCACCTGGCTGATTTTCCTTGGCGCAGCGCTAGGCGTGCGACGCAGTCGTCATGTCGTGGCGGATCTGCTGCCTCTGGCGCGCCTGCCGATGGTGCAGGCACTGCTCGAACCCGTGGCCACCATGCTGCTGGCGCTGACGTTGATCATGATGTATTCGGGCGGCATGCAGCTGACCGACATGGTCGGGGGCCTGAGCGCCAGCCTGCAATGGCCCAAGGCCATCAAATATGCCGTGATCCCCGCATCGGCTCTCATTTCGCTGGGATTCCTGCTGGTCCGCCGCGTCGATTCTCTGCAGGGTTGTCTGCGCAACCTCGTCTGCATCGGCGTCGCCTGGCTACTGTTCCAGTGGATCGACGCGGGCGGCCTCGCCTTTCTGGGAGGCTTTTCGCCGAGCCTCGTGATGCTCGCGGCATTCTTCCTGGCTATCGCCATCGGCGTGCCCGTGGCTTTCGCTCTGGTCCTGGCCGTCTTCATTGCCAGCTCTGCGTCTTTTATCCTGCCGCCTCCTGCTGTCGTCCAGAACATGGTGACCGGCTCGACCAAATTCATTCTTCTGGCCATTCCCTTCTTTCTCTCGACAGGCTATCTGCTGAATCTTGGCGGCCTGTCCGCTCGACTGATCGAGTTTGCCGTCTCTCTCGTGGGCCACTTTCGTGGCGGCCTGGCACACGTCAACATTCTCAACAGCCTGATGGTGGGTGGCATCTCCGGTTCGTCCAGTGCCGATGCCGCCAGCAGCACCAAAATCCTCGTTCCCGAGATGGTCAAGCGTGGCTATTCGCCGGCGTTCTCCTGTGCCGTCAGCGCCTCCTCGGCGATACTGCCCAATGTCGTGCCGCCGGCTATCGCGATGCTGGTCTATGCCTCCGTCGCCAACGTTTCGGTGGCCAAGCTGTTCACGGCAGGCGTGCTACCGGCGGTGTTGATCGCGCTGGCCCTGATGGGCGTCGCCTATGCCATTTCGGTTCGACGCGACTATCAGTCCTCCAGCGAGCACGCCCCGTGGCTGACCGTGCGTAACAGCTTTCTCCGCGCTCTGCCCGTGTTGGTCATCACCGTCGGGGTATTGGGCGGGATTCGCTTCGGGATCATAACGGCCACCGAGGCAGGCGTCGTTGCCCTCTTCTGGACCTTTATCCTGGGGAAAATGGTGTTCAAGGAGTACGGCTGGAAAACGTTCTACCGTGCTTTCAGTGACTGTGCCATGGACGCTGCCCTGATCGGATTCATCATCGCGTCGTCGGTACCTTTTGCCTGGGTCCTGATCGCCGAGCAGGTGCCTCAGGCGATCGTCGGCTGGGCCGGTACGGCGGCAGAGGGGCCGCTGGGGCTCTTTTTCATTCTCATTCTCGTGCTGGTGGCGGCAGGCATGTTCCTGGATCTCACCCCGGCCATGCTGATCATCGCTCCGCTGTTCCTGCCGATGATGATCAATGCTGGTATCGACCCCATCCAGCTGGGCATCATCATGATCGTCACGCTGCAACTCGGCGGCGTCTCGCCACCCGTCGGGCTACTGGTATTCATCACGTCACAGATTGCCAACGTGCCACCCTCGGCCGTTTTCCGCGCCGTCATACCCTTCGTCCTGGCAACGATGTGCGTCGTGGTCCTGCTTTGCGCGTTTCCCTCGCTAACCATCGGGCTATGGGGCCTGCTGGAATGAGTGAATAGCCGCCGGAGCCTGCGCTGCTGCGATGGCCTCCTCACGGGGTCAGCGGTTGTCATCAACGAGTCGGGGATTGTGGATATACTGACAGGCAGTCACGGTCGAAGGAAAAGCGCTCATGTCGCTGTCGTCTCCCAGGCTTGCCACGTTCATCGCATGGCTGGGGCCGGTGTTGCTCGCCGGCTGCAGCGCCGTGCCTCAACGAACGGCGCTTGCGCCGCTCGATCTGCTGGCGAGCACGCCCAACATCGACTGGTGCGGAACGCTGGCGCTGCCCGGGGAGTGGCAGGACGGCACGCCGGTCGGCGGGCTCTCCGATCTCGGTTGGGACGACGACGAAGCGATGCTGTTTCTGATTTCCGATCGCGGCTGGCTGCATCGCGCCCGCCTGACGTTCAGCGGCAGCGGCGAGCTGCGCGATTATGAACCGCTGGATACCTACCCGTTGCGCGGCGAGGACGGCGCCATCCTGGAAAGTGCCGGTAGCGATGCCGAAGCGTTGACGCTCGAGAACGCCGACGACGACATTCGCGGCAATACGCAGCTGGTAATCGGCTTTGAAGGCAGTGTAGCGGGCGACACCGGGGGCGACGCGCTGGGTGATGCAGAAAGCAACGCCCGCTGGCAGCGCTTCCTGCCCTCGGGTATTGCCAGCGAACCACCGCACCGACCGGCCGGGCTATCGGACGTCGAATCCAACGGCGGGCTGGAGGCGATCGCCGCGCTACCCGGCTACGGCCTGATCGGCGGGATCGAAACACCCCCCGAGGGCTGGCCCGAGAAGCTCACTCGGCTGTTCAGCCTCGACGGTCAGCACGAGTGGCGCTATCCGTTGGCCGACAACGCCAACAGCGCGCTGACCGCCATGGAAAATCTGGACGGCGACCTGCTGACCCTGGAGCGTGCCTACACACCGCCGGCTTCACTCGTGATTCGGTTACGCCGCGCCCATCTCGAGGCCGACGGCAGCGTGCGTGTCAGCGAACTGGCGCGGCTCTCCAACAGTGATGGCTGGTCGTTGGACAACTTCGAAGGACTGACCGGCATCGGCGGTCACCGCTACCTGATGGTCAGTGACGACAATTTTAGTCTGGTGCAGCGCACCCTGCTGACCTGCTTTGCCGTAACCGAGGTCGACGATCGGGCGCCCTGACTCCTGGCCGGCGCGATAGATGTCGCAGCCAGGAGAGCCGATGTCGCACGTATGCACGGCACAGCATAATGATTTCCGCTAGTTGCCATTTTCCCCCGCTGATTCGATCCTGCCGACGACACTGTGAATGCGGCGACACTCAACGATAAGAATCCGTGTTCATAGGTACGGCGCTCAAGCCCAAGGCCGTTCCTGCCGATGTAGAGCACGCGGTGTCTTCCCGGTAGCACCGGCAGCGCCAACGACACGATAATCAAGACGAGGGTTCAGGATGAGTGGGATCAATCAGGCCGCGCTGGATGCCGGCGGCGACACATCGGCGGGTTTTTTCTCCCGCGAAAGAACGGTAGCGGGACCTAACTTCAATCGCTGGCTGGTACCCACGGCGGCGCTGGCGATCCATCTCTGTATCGGCATGGCCTACGGCTTCTCGGTGTTCTGGCTCCCCATGAGCCAGGAGATCGTCAACGCCCCTGCCAGTTGCACCAATCTCGGTCTGTTCCAGGCATTGACCACGACGAGCTGTAACTGGAGCGTCCCCCAGGTCACCTATGTGTTCGGTATCTTCATTGCCATGCTCGGTGTTTCGGCGGCGATCTGGGGTGCCTGGCTCGAACATGCAGGGCCGAGAAAGGCCGGCTGCATCGCGGCATTGTGCTGGGGTGGCGGTCTGATCGTCGGTGGCCTGGGGGTCATGAACCATCAGCTGTGGCTGGTCTATCTGGGCTGCGGCGTGCTGGGCGGCATCGGCCAGGGTCTCGGCTACATCACACCGGTCTCGACCCTGATCAAGTGGTTTCCGGACCGCCGCGGCATGGCGACCGGGTTTGCCATCATGGGGTACGGCGGTGGTGCCATGGTCGGCGCGCCGCTGGCCGTGCTGCTGATGAATCACTACTCCGCGGACGGCGGCACCGGTGTCGCCATGACACTGATCACTATGGGCGTGATCTATGCCATCGTCATGGCCTGCGGGGCGATTGGCTTTCGCGTACCGCCCAACGGCTGGAAACCCACCGGCTGGACGGCACCGAAGAATGCCAAGACCAACACCATGATCACCCAGGGTCACGTCCACCTGAAGACAGCGTGGAAGACCAAGCAGTTCTGGCTGATCTGGGGCGTGCTGTTCCTCAACGTGACCGCCGGGATCGCTGTGATCTCGATGGCCAGCCCGATGCTGCAGGACGTCTTCGGCGGCGCCCTGGTCGGCCTCGAGGATCGCGCCGCGGCTCTCAACGAAGCGCAGCAGGCGGCAGTGGTCGCCGCAGCGGCCGGCCTGGTCGGCCTGATCAGCCTGTTCAACAGCGTCGGGCGTCTGTTCTGGGCCTCGCTATCGGATAAGATCGGGCGCAAGAACACTTATTTCTGCTTCTTCGTGATCGGCATCATCATGTATTGCCTGCTGCCGATGTGGGGCCATCTGGGTATGGCTGGTCTGTTCGTGATCTCGATCTGCGTCATTCTCAGCATGTATGGCGGCGGTTTCGCCACGGTCCCGGCTTATCTGGCCGACATCTTCGGCACCCAGATGGTCGGCGCGATTCACGGACGCCTGCTCACGGCCTGGACCGCCGCCGGCCTGGTCGGCCCGCTGGTCATTGCGGCCATTCGCCAGACGCAGCTCGACGCCGGCGTCGAACCCAGCCTCGTCTACGATCGCACGCTCTACATCATGGCGGGGCTGCTGTTCCTCGGCCTGATCTGCAACTTGTTGATCAAGCCGGTCAAGCCGGAACAGCAGATGAGCGATGAGGAGCTGGCTCACGAGCGTTCGCTGCAGAAGGAAGACGGCGTCGCCGCCAATGCCGAGACCGCGGCACGCGGTCGCTTCGGTGTCGGCGGCGTTCTCGCCTGGCTCGGCGTGGGCATTCCGTTCCTGATCGGGCTCTACATCGCCCTGGCCAAGGCAGCGGCGCTGTTCTAGACCGCCCGTCACGAGCGGGATCCATCACGACCGGACGCTCCTCGAGCGCCCGGTCGTGTCGTTTCCGCCCTGCGCTAGCGCCTGTTACGTTCGACGGTCTTTCTGTTCTCCGCCATCCGGTCCTCCTCCAGTAATGCCTCGAACGTCGTCACCTCGCCACAGCGATCCGGCGCATAGCCGCTCAGCGTCGCTATCTCGGCCAGGAACGAGCGCGAGCTCATGAAGGTGAGCAGTTGCTGGACGTTGTCCTGCTCGAGCCGATCCTCGTGGCAGATCAGCAGATAGTGCTCGGTGGAGAGCGGCAGAAACTCGAGCCCGAACTGGGCTGCGGCCGCTTCCAGACCAAAACCGACATCGGCCATGCCGGCTGCCACGTAGGCCGCTATGGCGGTATGGGTAAACTCTTCCTGTCCCGCGCCGGCAATCTGATCCTCGCCGATGCCCTGCTCCGCCAACAACAGGTTGAAAAGCACGCGAGTCCCGGAGTGCTCATCGCGATTGATGAAGCGGACATCAGTCCGGGCAAGATCCGCCAACCCCTGAATTCTGTCTCGGTCCTCGCCACGCAGGATCAAGCCCTGTCGGCGAGTGACGAATCGAATCACCTTGAGCTTCTGTCCTCGCTGACTCTGCCCCTCGAGCTGCGGCCGATAGACCTGCATCACTCGCTCGGCAAGCTGCGGAGATGAGGGGACGTGGAAGCTGGCCAGGTCGCACTCGCCGCGGCCCAAAGCGTTCAATGCCTCCAGCGGATTGCAGTAGCGCAGATCGAGTTCGCCGGGACATTCCGGCAGTAGTGCCACCGCATAACCATGGCTGGCATGCAATCGCAGGACGGGATGCGCGCCCTCGAGCAACTGCTGCAGCTGATGGTTTAGCTCGGAGGCCATGCTGTCGATCTGCGGCCCCAACCTTGCCCTGACCCGCTGCTCCGACCACAGCAGTTTCTCGCCCAGAGGCGATGGCCGGGTGCCATGCCCCTTGCGCATATCCGCCAGCGGCATGCCGAAGAACGCCTCCCCCCGGTTGAGGAGATTCCAGGCATGACGATAGGAGATGCCGGCGGCTTCCGCTGCACGCGTCAGCTTGCCGGTCTCGCGCAGATTGGCGAGTAGCCGGAACAGCACCGGGTCGAGCAGTTCGCCGTCATCGCTGCGAAACAGCCACGCTGGCGTGATATTCAACTTTTTTCTAAGCATATTCGTTCATATTTCTCGCGCCCCGCGGGAGTGCTAGGTTGGCGTTTAGCGGCACTCAACATAAAACAGTTAAGAACAACGATTCCTATAAGACGATTGGCTGAGAGCTGGCGAGAGAGGTGGAGTCGCCGGACGAAATCCAACTGCTTGATGAGATGACCAGGCCATGCCACACGCCAGCCCGCAGACCGACGGCGCCTGGACGCCGGCACAGATTCAGGACGTGATCGACGCCCATAAATCGATGCCGGGCGCCATGCTGCCCACGCTTCATGCCATCCAGGATCGCTTCGGACACATTCCCGAAGCGGCGATTCCGATCATTGCCGAGTCGCTGCGCCATACACGCGCCGACGTCCACGGCATCATCAGTTTCTACCACCACTTCCGGACACAGCTGCCAGGTCGCAGTGTGGTGCAGGTGTGTCGGGCGGAGGCGTGTCAGGCGCGGGGCTGTCGACAGCTGGAAAGCCACGTCAAAGCGGTACTGGGCGTGGATTACCACCACACCACGAGCGACGGCGAGATCACGCTGGAGCCGGTCTATTGCCTGGGCAACTGCGCCTGCGGGCCGACGATTCGGGTCAACGACGAGATTCACGGCCGCATGACCGCGGCCAAGTTCGATCGGCTGGCCGAAGAGCTCACGGCCACCGTGGTGGAGGTGAGATGATGACGACCACCGTCTATGTTCCTCGCGACACCACCGCGCTCTCGCTGGGAGCAGACGCCGTCGCGTCGCGTCTCGAGCGCGCCGCACGTCAGCGCTCGCTGGATCTAAGGATCGTGCGCAACGG
This sequence comes from Salinicola halophyticus, assembly GCF_003206695.1. Lineage (GTDB taxonomy): Bacteria > Pseudomonadota > Gammaproteobacteria > Pseudomonadales > Halomonadaceae > Salinicola > Salinicola halophyticus. Next base: position 289,768 of record NZ_PZJN01000007.1, read on the forward strand.
CTCCCGCGGCCTGTCCTGGCTGGAGCCGCTGGTAGAAGTCGAGACAACCAAGGGCCGAGTCGCTTACGGGCCGGTCGAGCCCGAAGACGTCGAGGCGCTGATCGAAGCCGGCCTGTTCGAGGGACGCCAGGATCATCCGCTGGCGCTGGGATTGACCGAGGAGATCCCCTATCTCCGTAACCAGCAGCGCCTGACGTTCTCGCGTATCGGCGTGACCGACCCGCTGTCGCTCGAGGACTACACCACGCTGCGTGGCTTCGAAGGATTGAAGAAGGCACTCGCCTGCGATGCGCAGGGTATCGTCGACGAGGTCAAGTCCTCGGGGCTTCGCGGCCGCGGCGGGGCCGCCTTCCCCACCGCGATCAAATGGCAGACGGTGCATGACCAGCCCGAGGGGCAGAAGTACATCGTCTGCAACGCCGACGAGGGCGACTCCGGCACCTTCGCCGACCGTCTGATCATGGAATGCGACCCCTATCTGCTGATCGAAGGCATGGCGATAGCGGGCCTCGCGGTGGGCGCCACCCAAGGCTACGTCTACCTGCGCTCGGAGTATCCGAACGCCCACGCCATCTTCGGGGAAGCGATCTCGCGGGCACGCACGGCGGGCTATCTGGGCGACGACATGCTCGCCAGCGGCAAGGACTTCCACCTTGAAGTCCGCCTCGGCGCCGGGGCCTATATCTGCGGCGAGGAGACCTCGCTGCTGGAGAGCCTCGAAGGCAAGCGCGGCCTGGTCCGCGCCAAGCCGCCGCTGCCGGCGATCGAGGGGCTGTTCGGCCGCCCCACGGTAGTCAACAACGTGCTCTCGCTGGCCGCCATTCCCTACATTCTCGACCACGGCGGCCAGGCCTACGCCGACTACGGCATGGGCAAGTCCCGCGGGACGCTGGCGCTGCAGCTGGCCGGCAACGTGGCGCGTGGCGGGCTGGTCGAACTGGCCTTCGGCGTCACCCTGCGCGAGCTGATGGAGAACTTCGGCGGCGGCACCCAGAGTGGACGTCCGCTCAAGGCGGTGCAGGTCGGCGGCCCGCTCGGCGCCTATCTGCCCGAGAGCCAGTGGGACAGCCCCATCGATTACGAAGGCTTCGCCGCGTTCGGGGGTGTCGTCGGCCATGGTGGCGTGGTGATGTTCGACGACAGCGTCGACATGGGCGATCAGGCGCGCTTTGCGATGGAGTTCTGCAGCGTCGAATCCTGCGGCAAGTGCACGCCGTGTCGAATCGGCGCCGTGCGTGGCGTGGAGGTGATCGACCGTATCCGCGCCGGCGAGCGGGCCGAGGAGAATCTCGTCCTGCTTGCCGATCTCTGCGACACCATGGTCGACGGCTCGCTCTGCGCCATGGGCGGGATGACACCGTTCCCCGTCCAGAGCGTAATGAAGCACTTTCCCGATGATCTGATCCGGCCCCGGGCCGAAGGCGGGAGGTAGGCATGCTGCAACATTTCGATCCAAAACAGTTCGACCGTGACCTGGGAACGCCGGCAAGACTCTCGGAAACCCTGGTTCCGCTGACCATCGATGGCGTCGAGATCAGCGTGCCTGAAGGCACCTCGGTGCTGCGTGCCGCGGCGCTCGCCGGTATCACCATCCCCAAGCTGTGCGCGTCCGACAACCTCGAGGCCTTCGGCTCGTGTCGTCTCTGTGCGGTGGAGATCGAGGGCCGGCGCGGCTATCCGGCATCGTGCACCACGCCGGTTACCGAAGGCATGGCGGTGACGACCCAGAACGGCAAGCTCGCCAGGCTGCGGCGCAATGTCATGGAGCTCTACATCTCCGACCACCCGCTGGACTGCCTGACCTGCCCCGCCAACGGCGACTGCGAACTGCAGGACATGGCCGGTGCCGTGGGTCTGCGCGAGGTGCGCTACGGCTTCGACGGTGCCAACCATCTGGATGCCGAGATCGACGACTCCAACCCCTATTTCAGCTTCGATCCCAGCAAGTGCATCGTCTGCTCGCGCTGCGTGCGGGCCTGCGACGAGGTCCAGGGCACCTTCGCCCTGACCATCGAAGGCCGCGGCTTCGATTCCAAGGTCGCCGCCAGCCAGAACGAGCCGTTCATGGATTCGGAGTGCGTCTCCTGCGGCGCCTGCGTGCAGGCCTGCCCGACGTCAACGTTGATGGAGAAGAGCGTCATCGACCACGGCGTGCCCGAGCATAGCGTGGTGACCACCTGCGCCTATTGCGGCGTGGGCTGCTCCTTCGAGGCGCAGATGAAGGGCGACAAGCTGATACGTATGGTGCCCTACAAGGGTGGCGATGCGAATCACGGCCACTCCTGCGTCAAGGGGCGCTTCGCCTTCGGCTACGCCACTCACAAGGATCGCATCCGCGAGCCGATGATCCGCGACAGCATCGACCAACCGTGGCGCCCCGTCTCATGGGAGGAGGCGATCGCCTTCGCCGCGCGACGCCTCCGGGAGACGCAGTCGACCTATGGCCGCGAGAGCATCGGCGGCATCACCTCGTCGCGCTGTACCAACGAAGAGACCTATCTGGTCCAGAAGCTGATCCGCGCCGCTTTCGGCAACAACAATACCGACACCTGCGCCCGGGTCTGCCACTCGCCTACCGGGTACGGCCTCAAGACCACGTTGGGCGAATCGGCCGGGACCCAGACCTTCGATTCGGTGATGAAGGCCGACACGATTCTGGTGATCGGCGCCAACCCCACCGACGCCCACCCGGTGTTCGCCTCCCAGATGAAGCGCCGCCTGCGCCAGGGTGCCACGCTGATCGTCGCCGACCCGCGCCGGATCGACCTGCTCAAGACGCCCCACGGCGGCAGGAGCCTGCATCTGCCGCTCAAGCCCGGAACCAACGTGGCGCTGGTGAATTCGATGGCCCACGTGGTGGTGAGCGAGGGGCTGGAAGACGCCGACTTCATCGCGAAACGCTGCGACGGCGACGCCTACCAGCGCTGGCGCGAGTTCATTCAGGAAGCGCAACACTCACCGGAAGCTCTGGAGTCGGTCACCGGCGTGCCGGCCGTGCAGGTCCGCGAGGCCGCTCGCGTCTATGCCAGCGCCGCCAACGGCGCGATCTACTACGGCCTGGGGGTCACCGAACACAGTCAGGGCTCGACCATGGTCATGGGCATCGCCAATCTGGCGATGGCAACCGGCAACATCGGCCGCGAAGGCGTGGGGGTCAATCCGCTGCGCGGACAGAACAACGTTCAGGGCTCCTGTGACATGGGCTCGTTTCCCCACGAGCTGCCGGGCTACCAGCACGTCGCCGATCCCGCCGTGCGCGAGAAGTTCGAGGCCGTCTGGCACACCACGATCGACGACGAGCCGGGGCTGCGCATTCCCAACATGTTCGACGCGGCCATCGCCGGCACCTTCAAGGGGCTCTACGTCCAGGGTGAAGATATCGCCCAGTCCGATCCCAATACCCAGCATGTCGAAGCAGCCCTGACCGCGCTGGACTGCCTGATCGTGCAGGACATCTTCCTCAACGAGACCGCCAAGTACGCCCACGTGCTGCTCCCCGGTTCCACCTTCCTCGAGAAGAACGGCACCTTTACCAATGCCGAGCGGCGCATCAACCGCGTCCGCAAGGTGATGCCACCGGTCGCCGGCAAGGAGGACTGGGAAGTCACCCAGGACCTGGCCAACGCGATGGGCTATGCGATGCACTACACCCATCCCTCGGAAATCATGGACGAAATCGCCCAACTGACACCCACCTTCACCGGCGTCAGCTATGCCCGGCTCGAAGCGCGAGGCAGCATCCAGTGGCCATGCAACGATGCCTTCCCCGACGGCACCCCGACCATGCACGCGCTCGACTTCCCCATCGGCAAGGGCAACTTCGCCATCACCGAATACGTGGCCACCGAGGAGCGCGCCAGCCGCCGCTATCCGCTGCTGCTGACGACCGGGCGCATTCTCAGCCAGTACAACGTCGGCGCCCAGACCCGACGCACCGACAACGTGGCCTGGCACGCCGAGGACGTGCTGGAAATTCACCCTTCGGATGCCGAGCTCCGCGGCCTGCGCGACGGCGACTGGCTGGGCATCAGCAGCCGGGTTGGGCGCACGGTGCTGCGCTGTCTCGTCAGCGATCGCATGGCGCCGGGCGTGGTCTACACCACGTTCCATCATCCGGGCAGCGGAGCCAACGTGATCACCACCGACAACTCCGACTGGGCCACCAACTGTCCTGAATACAAGGTGACCGCGGTGCAGGTGGAAAAGGTCTCTCAACCGTCATCATGGCAGCAGCATTTCCAACGCTTCGACGAACGTCAGCAGCGTTATCTGGAATCCGCCGAGGCGGCGCTCAAATGAGTGCCGCCGGCCACTCTTTCGGCGCCGGGGAGAGCATGAGATGAGCGATTCGAGCAGAGATGATTCGAACAGAGGTGATTCGGAAAGAGACGGGCCGGGCCATGGCGGCCCCACGGCCCCGCTGATCAAGATGGTCAATCAGATCGGCGCCAACAATCTGCACCATGGTGACGACGCCCAGGCGGCGGAACTGGTCGCCACGCATCTCAAGAAATTCTGGGCGCGCAGCATGAAGCGCCAGATCATCGAGTACGCCGATACGGATGGCAGCGAACTGAGTTCGGTGTCGCGCCTCGCGATCGCTCGGCTGAAGACCCTGTCGTCGACCGTCAAGGACTGGGAGGAGACCTCCGACGCAGGATAGCCGAATGCGGGGCCGTCAACTAATCGACGTGACCCGTCAAGACATCTTCGTTGATAGACACTCGCCTACAAAAAAAGGCCTCATCCGATCTTTCGGATGAGGCCTCTTTCGCTCGGCGACGATAAAACCTTACGGCTTCATGTCCTCGAAGAAGCGCTTCACACCGTCGAACCAGCCCTCTTTTCGCGGCGAATGGCGGCTGGCACTGCCCAGACTGTCCTGGAACTTGCGCAGCAGGTCCTTCTGCTCTTCATTGAGGTTGACCGGCGTCTCGGTCACCACCTTGCAGAGCAGGTCGCCCGCCGGGCCGCCGCGGACCGGCTTGACGCCCTTGCCACGTAGCCGGAACAGTTTCCCGGTCTGCGTCTCGGGCGGGATCTTGAGCTTGACCCGACCTTCCAGCGTCGGCACTTCCAGCTCGCCACCCAACGCGGCATCGACGAAGTTGATCGGCACTTCGCAGTGCAGGTGCCGGCCGTCGCGTTCGAAGATCGGATGCGCCTTGATCTCGACCTGGACGTAAAGATCGCCCGCGGGGCCACCGTTGAGCCCGGATTCGCCCTCGGCATTGAGCCGAATGCGGTCGCCGGTATCGACACCCGCCGGGATCTTCACCGACAGCGTGCGCGTCTCGCGAACGCGGCCTTCGCCATGACACTTGCGGCACGGCACCTTGATGCTCTGGCCGCTGCCGTGACAGGTCGGGCAGGTCTGCTGCACGGCGAAGAAGCCCTGCTGCATCCGCACCTGGCCCTGGCCGTGACAGGTCGGGCAGGTCTCCTTGCTCGAGCCCGGCTCGGCGCCGGTGGCGTCGCAGTGCTCGCACTCGACGTGACGCGGCACGCGGATATCGACGGTGGTACCGAATACGGCATTCTCGAGATCGAGCTCGAGGTTGTAGCGCAGATCGCTGCCACGCTGCGGTGCGTTCGGATTACGCCGACCGCCGCCGCCCCCGAAGATATCGCCGAACACGTCGCCGAAGATATCGCTGAAGCCGCCCGCTCCGGCACCGCCGAAACCACCGCCACCGAAGCCGCCGCCCTGACCATCGACGCCGGCATGGCCGAACTGATCGTAGGCCGCACGTTTCTGGTCATCGGAAAGCACTTCGTAGGCGTCGGAGACCTCGCGAAACTTCTCCGCCGCCTGCTGATCTTCCGGATTGCGGTCCGGATGGTATTTCTGCGCCAGCCGACGGTAGGCTTTCTTGATGTCCTTGCCGTCGGCGTCTCTATCGACGCCCAATACTTCGTAATAGTCACGTTGGGACATTACTGAGTCCGCCTCCGTGTCGGCGCCGTGCAAACAGCAGCGCGGGAGTCATGTTGGCTCCCGCGCTCCTGCCGATCACACGGCGTCAGACGTCGTGTTTATTGCTTTTTCTGATCGTCGTTGACTTCTTCGAACTCGGCGTCAACCACGTCATCCTCTTTCTTGCCGCTGGTCTGGGCGTCGTCGGCCGGCTGGCCTTCTGCGTCGGCGCCTTCGCCCTGCTCGGCATACATCTTCTGCGCCAGGTTGCCGGAAGCTTCGGTCAGCGCATCCAGCTTGGCCTGGATGGCATCCTTGTCGTCACCCTTGAGCGCTTCCTCGAGCTCGCTGATCGCGGTCTCGATTTTGGCTTTCTCGTCGGCATCGACCTTGTCACCGGCTTCTTCGAGCGTCTTTCGCGACGCGTGGATCATGCCGTCGGCCTGGTTACGCAACTGGACCAGTTCCTCGAACTTCTTGTCCTCGGCCTCGTGGGCTTCGGCATCCTTGACCATCTGATCGATCTCGTCGTCGGAGAGACCGCTGGAGGACTTGATCACGATCGACTGTTCCTTGCCGGTCGCCTTGTCCTTGGCCGTGATGTGGAGGATACCGTTGGCATCCAGATCGAAAGCCACTTCGATCTGCGGCACGCCACGCGGCGCCGGCGGAATGTCGGCCAGATCGAAACGACCCAGCGACTTGTTCTGACCTGCCTGCTTACGCTCACCCTGCAGCGCGTGAATGGTCACGGCCGTCTGGTTGTCGTCGGCGGTCGAGAAGGTCTGGGTCTTCTTGGTCGGGATTGTGGTGTTTTTCTCGATCAGCGGGGTCATCACGCCACCCAGCGTCTCGATACCCAGCGTCAGCGGTGTGACGTCGAGCAGCAGCACGTCCTTGACGTCACCGCCAAGCACGCCACCCTGGATAGCGGCACCCATGGCCACGGCTTCGTCCGGGTTGACGTCCTTGCGCGCTTCCTTGCCGAAGAACTCGGCAACCTTGCTCTGAACCATCGGCATGCGCGTCTGGCCGCCGACCAGGATGACGTCCTGGATCTCGCTGTTGGAGAGACCGGCGTCCTGCATCGCGGTCTTGCACGGACCGAGCGAGCGAGCCACCAGGTCTTCGACCAGCGATTCGAGCTTGGCACGAGTGACCTTGATCGCCAGGTGCTTGGGACCGGTGTTGTCCGCCGTGATGTACGGCAGGTTGACTTCGGTCTGCTGCGCGGAAGAGAGCTCGATCTTGGCTTTCTCGGCCGCTTCCTTCAGACGCTGCATGGCCAGGCTGTCGCCGGACAGATCGATGCCGGAATCGCTCTTGAACTGCTGAACGAGATAGTCGATCAGCTTGAGATCGAAATCTTCGCCGCCCAGGAACGTATCGCCGTTGGTGGCGAGCACTTCGAACTGCTTTTCACCGTCGACATCGGCGACTTCGATGATCGAGATATCGAACGTACCGCCACCCAGGTCGTAGACCGCGATGGTGCGATCACCAGTGGAACGATCCATGCCGTAGGCCAGTGCGGCTGCGGTCGGCTCGTTGATGATACGCTTGACCTCGAGACCGGCGATGCGGCCCGCGTCCTTGGTGGCCTGACGCTGAGAATCGTTGAAGTAGGCCGGCACGGTGATGACCGCTTCGGTGACTTCTTCGCCGAGATAGTCTTCGGCGGTCTTCTTCATCTTCTTCAGCACTTCGGCGCTGACCTGGGGCGGTGCCAGCTTGTTGTCGTTGACCTTGACCCAGGCGTCGCCGTTGTCGGCTTCGACGATCTCGTAAGGCACCATCTTGATGTCTTTCTGAACGACGTCGTCCTTGAACTTGCGACCGACCAGACGCTTGATGGCGTAAAGCGTGTTGTGCGGGTTGGTGACCGCCTGACGCTTGGCCGCCTGACCGACAAGCGTTTCGCCGTCGTCGGTGTAAGCGATGATGGAAGGCGTCGTGCGGCCGCCTTCGGCGTTTTCGATCACTCGGGTCTTGTCACCATCCAGTACGGCAACACAGGAGTTGGTCGTACCCAGGTCAATGCCAATGATGCGTCCCATAATTCCTCACCTCTAACTATTCGTTGACGACTCAATTCGTTTTGATGACGGCGCTTGCTGCGCGTTTGACTGCTATGTGGGGGCTGGTCGGCGCCTTTCAAGTCCCGTCGACGATTCAAACGCATCGCCGGGAGAGCTCGGCCCCCACGACGACTAGCTCGCCGCCTTGCTGACCACCACCATGGCCGGGCGCACCAGACGGCCGTTGAGGGTGTAGCCCTTCTGCATCACGTCCATCACGGTGTTGGGCTCCAACTCGGGGTTGGGCACCATGGTCATCGCTTCATGAAACTGCGGGTCGAAAGGCTCACCCTGCGGGTCGAGCTGCTCGACACCGAACTTGCTCAGCACATCGAGCTGCATCTTGAGGGTCATCGACACGCCTTCGCGGTGCGTGCTGTCGACTTCCTGCATGCTCTCCAAGCCCTTTTCCAAGCTGTCGACGACCGGCAGCAACTCCTTGACGAACTTTTCGAGGGCAAACTTCTTGGCCTTGTCGGCGTCCTGTTCGGCGCGGCGGCGTGCGTTCTGCGCATCGGCGGCGGCCCGCATCGACTGGTCCTTGGCCTCCGCCAGCTCCTGCTCGAGCTCCTCGACCCGGGCAGCCAGAACCTCGGCTTCGGGATTGGCCTCGCCTTCCGTGTCGCCCGCCTCGTGTTCTATCGATTCCGCGAACTGCTCCAGATCGCCATCCAATGCGTCGTTGGTGGACTGATGCTGGGGTTCAGCGTCGCGCTCGGCGCGCTCGAGTTCTTCGTCTACGGGGTTCTGCGGATCTCTAGCCATGAATCTCTCCTGGCAAGGTGTTGTGACAGTTATTCGAAAAACGTGATTTCGACAAGCGTCGGAGCTGTCTGCCTATATGGGGCTATCGATTCAGATCTCAAGCGCCGATACCTCTCGACCGTCAAGACATTCATTGAAGGCGAATTTTGACTACTGTATAAACGAACAGATCGACAACACTCGACCGTCAGTCAACAGACCTCGCTCGTTCACCAGATTTCGACTGGCCGCCATCGACACCGGGAGGCAGCATGCTGATCCAACTCGCCATTCGTGACTTCGCTATCGTCGACACGCTGGATCTGGAGTTTCACGCCGGCATGACGGCCATCACCGGCGAGACCGGTGCCGGCAAGTCGATCCTGCTGGGTGCCCTGGGGCTCTGTCTGGGCGAGCGCGCCGACGCCGGCGGCGTGCGCCACGGCGCCGAACGCGCCGACCTGAGCGCACGTTTCGACATCGCCGAGCGGGAAGAGGCCAAGAGCTGGCTGAGCGCCCGCGAGCTCCCCACGGACGACTGCCTGCTTCGTCGCGTCGTTACCGCCAGCGGGCGCTCCAAGGCGTGGATTAACGGCCAGCCCTGCACCATTGCGGACCTGCGCGAGCTCGGCGAGTGCCTGATCGATGTGCATAGCCAGCACGCCCACCAGGCTCTGCTCAACGAGGAAACCCACCGCCGTCTACTCGATGATGCCGCCGGCCATCATCAGGCGGTGGCCGAGCTGGGCGATCTGCATCGCCAGTGGCACACGCTGCGCCGACAGTACCGCGAGCGCAGCGAAAACGATGAAGAGCGCCAGGCCAAGCGTCAGCTGCTGCGCTATCAGGTGGAGGAGCTGGATCAGCTCGATCTGCAGCCGGACGAGCTGGAAAGCCTCGAACAGGAACAGGAGACGCTGGCCCATGTCGAGGAAAGCCTGCAGGAAGCGCAGTTCGCCGCCGACAGCTGCGATCACGACGAGAACGGTGCGCTGACGCTGTTATTGCAGGCGACCACCCGGCTTGGTCGCGTACCCGGTAGCGACCGCGGCAGCCTGGCAGAAGCGCTGGGCATGCTGAACGAGGCGCAGATTCAGCTCGAGGAAGCCGCCCGGGAGCTTCATCACTACGTGGAGTCCACCGAGCTCGACCCGCAGCGCCTCGCCTGGGTCGATGAACGACTCAGCGAGATCCACCGCGTCGCACGTAAGCATCACGTCATGCCGGAAGAACTGGCCGGTCTCCACCGTCAACTGACCGACGAACTGGCCATGCTCGACAGCGGCGATGACGACCTGGAGTCGATGCGCGCGCGCCTGGACGAACTGCGCCAGCAATACCGCGACGCTGCCAAGCGCATCAGCGACACGCGTCAACGCACGGCCACCGTCTTCGCTCAGCAGGTTCAGGAACAGCTGGCCTTTCTGGGCATGGACAAGGCGCGTTTCGCGGTCGACGTCACGCCGCTGGAAACGCCGCAGCCTCACGGCATGGACCGGGTCAGCCTGCAGATCAGCGCCAACCCGGGCCAGCCGCCGAAGCCGCTGACCAAAGTGGCCTCCGGCGGCGAACTGTCACGCGTCAGCCTGGCGATCCAGGTGGTGGCCGCAAGCCACAGCACGCTGGCAACGTTGGTCTTCGATGAGGTCGATGTGGGCATTTCCGGCGCCACCGCTGAAATCGTCGGTCAACTGCTGCGCCGGCTGGGGAGCGACGCCCAGGTCATGACCGTCACTCACCTGCCGCAGGTCGCCGCCCAAGCGCATCAACATCTGCATATCGAAAAGCGCTCCAGCGAGGACGCCACCCATACCCAGATGTCACAACTGGACGACGCCGGACGAGTGCGGGAGCTGGCTCGAATGCTGGGCGGTGTCAAACTCTCCAACCAGACCCTGGCTCACGCCCGCGAGATGCTCGCGGCCAGCCAGAGCTCGGCTCACTAGCCACTGCTTTCGCAACTCGGTTTCGACGCTCGGTCATACAACCCGGCGGTGTTCCGGGGTCATTCTCGAATTATTGGGCCGCTCTCGAAACCTCACGACATCCCAAACGCAAAACGCCGACCCTGAGGTCGGCGTTTTCGTGATTCTGACGAAAGCGATTACTTCTTGACGCCATCCTGACGGGTGGCCTTGGAGCCGCGAGGCCGCACGTAAAGCACCAGGGCGTGCTCGACCAGTTCGTATCCGTGCTCTTCGACGATTTCGCGCTGGCGACGCTCGATCTCTTCATCGTAGAACTCGACGATCTCGCCGGACTCCAGATCCACCATGTGATCATGGTGCTCTTCCTGGGACATCTCGAAGACCGCATGACCACCGTCGAAATTGTGTCGAACGACTAAACCAGCGGCCTCGAACTGGGTCAAAACGCGGTAGACGGTCGCCAACCCGACATCTTCTCCCGACTCCAGCAGCGCCTTGTAGACGTCCTCGGCACTCATGTGGAGCTCTTCTTCCATCCGAGTCGCTTCGAGGATCTGCAGAATCTTGACGCGCGGTAGCGTGACCTTCAGGCCTGCTTTACGCAATTCTTGGTTTTCGTCGGCCATGGTCGCTCTTCGCAGTAGCGTCTTGTGTCGGGTATGATCAATCCACGCAACGATAGTGAAAGACGGGCCCAAATGCAAAATCTGATCAGAACCACCGTACTCCTCCTCGCAGCCTCCCTCATCACCGGCTGCAGCTACTTCGGCGTCTATAAAAGGGATATCCCCCAAGGCAATCTCATCACCCAGGACATGGTCTCTCAGCTTCATCCCGGCATGAGCCGCGAACAGGTCGCCTACATCATGGGGACCCCGCTGATGGAAGCGCCGTTCTCGTCCGACCAGTGGGACTACGTCTTCTATCTCGACGAAGCTTACGGCGATACGGTCGAGAAACGCATGACGCTGACCTTCCAGAACGACCAGCTGACCGATATCGCCAAATCCGGCGACATGGACTCTGACGTCGAGCTGAACCAGGACAGCGGTCCCGGACCCGCGGTAGAAGGTGCCGGCGAGAGCGCGCCGACGCCTCGGATCGGGCCTAGTGCCATCTAATCTGGCCGGATGGCGCCTGGTGTCGTGAATGGGCATTCATGGCGGGGACACCGTCATGATCCGGGCGGTCAACGCGATGAGGCGTTGGCCGCCCGTTCACGTCGGGCCTGCTTGGGATCTATCTCCAGCGGCCGGTAGACCTCGATGCGCTCTCCCTCTGCGGGCAGATACATCTCCGGCTCGCGCAGGCGTTCACCGAAAACGCCTAATGGCGCCTGAGCGAAGTCGAGATTCGCCCATGCCGGATACCGCCCTGGCAGATCCGCCAGCATGACGGCCTGGCGAGCATTCATCCCGGGTTCGAGCGAGACGCGAACGATGACCTGATGCGCCGGCGTCGCGAACGCAATTTCGACATCGGCCACAAGATCGGGCATATAGATGTCCCCTCTAACGCCCGTAGACCTGATCGGCCCGACGCGTGAACGCATCGACCAGTTGGCCCGCCACCTGCTGGAACAGCCTGCCAAACGCCATGCCCAGTAGCCGATTGCTGAATTCGAAGTTCATCTCGAGTTCGATCTTGCAGGCATCCTCCCCCATCGCACGAAAGTGCCAGCGACCGTCGAGCCGCTTGAACGGGCCATCGACGAGCGAGAGATCGATTCGCTCGGGTCGCTTGAGATCGTTGCGTGTGGTGACGCTCTGCTCGACGCCGCCTTTGGCTAGCGTCATGCGCCCAATCAGGAAGCTGTCACCACGCTCGAGGACGCTGGCGCGCCGACAGCCGGGCAGAAACTCGGGGTAGCGCTCGAAATCATTGACCAGTTCAAACATCTGTTCCGGGGTATGCCGAACGAATGCAGACCGATTCACGCTTGGCATAGGGGTCTCCACTGATTTATCGCCCCGACATGCGTATCATGGGGCACCGTTTTCGATGGCTTGAATGGTATCACGACTGCCCTCACAACTAGACTTCACATGAGTTGACTCCACACGAACCTTCGTCGGGCATCCCTCGCGCGCAGAAGAAAACAGTAACTGCCTGAGCGCGTCGCCCGCGGGCAACCGAATATCGCTGTAAAGAGGTGTCATGGGTAAGAAAAAAGCAAATGCGCCAAGCAGCAACACGATCGCCCAGAACAAGAAGGCTCGCTTCGAATACCACATCGACGAGACTTTCGAGGCCGGTCTGGCGTTGGCGGGTTGGGAGGTCAAGAGCCTGCGCGCGGGCAAGGCCCAGCTGACCGACACCTACATTCTGGTCAAGAATGGCGAGGCGTGGCTGCTGGGAAGCCACATCATGCCGCTCAACACGACGAGCACGCATGTGGTGGCGGACCCGACCCGGACGCGGAAACTGCTGATGCATCGCAAGGAGATCGCCAGGATCTTCTCCCGAACGCAGGAGAAAGGGCACACCTGTGTGCCTCTCAAGCTCTACTGGAAGCAGAATCTGGTCAAGTGCGAACTGGCCCTGGTGCGCGGCAAGCAACTGCACGACAAGCGCGCCACCGAGAAGGAACGCGACTGGAATCGCGAGAAAGCCCGTATCGTCAGAGACCATGCGTGATCTCCGACGGGTTTCCAAGCGCTAGAAGCTTGAAACGGCACTTGATATGGCGTGGACTCGCCGCCATCTGTTAGAATGATCGCGTAATACGGGGGCGACATGGCTTCGACGCCGGTGACAATCCCTGAGGTGCATGCCGAGAGCGTAACGTATCTCGTAAATCCAACGTTGCAAATGAATAGTCGCAAACGACGAAAACTATGCTCAAGGCGCACTGGCAGCGTAAAAACTGCTAGTTGTTAGTCTGGCCTCAAAGCGATGTGCCCATTCATCGCCGCGAGGATACGAGCTAAAGCTGATGGGACCGCGGATGTCAGCGCTCTCCTGACATTCGTTAAACCTTAGAGAGATCGCAAGGTGCAATCCTGCCCGCCGGAGTGCACTGCGTTAAATCAAAAGACGGAACTAAGCATGTAGAGCTGATGGGCGAGTGCCGGCGGACGGGGGTTCAATTCCCCCCGCCTCCACCAAATATGAAAAAGCACCCGATCGGGTGCTTTTTTTGTGTCTGTACCGCGAGCGACTCAAGCCAAGCATGACCTTCGCGCGATGGCCTCTAATCGCTGTCTCAGGCCACCGCAGCCATGGCAGATTTTCGATGCTGGGCGGACATGACCCGCTCCAGGTCGTTGCCCTTGCACTTGAAGGCGGAACAATCGGCGCAGCGAATGTCCTCGGAGGCCTCGCTCAGTGTCGGCAGCAGGAATCGCCCGCCACCGCAGACGTTGCAACGTAGATCCAGCGTGACTTTCAGCATCATCTCTTCCTCCACTAACGGCTATGCGCGCAGCGATATCATCAGGTCGATACAGCTTCACTCGGCGCCAGCAGTGCCGTCATGAAGCTGTGATAAGGCTCGCAGGGCGCGTAACGATTCATCCGCTCCAGCAGCTTGATTCTCTCGGACGCCGATATGCCCCGCAGGGCACCGTCGAGATTGGCATCATCCAGAGTCTGGAGAATCCGGCCCGGCGTTGCCAGGTAACGCTCGTTGGTCTGCAGAATCACGTAATCTGCGGCCTCGTGATCGACGATCTCCTGCACATAACTGCCCGGCAGATTGATCACGACGACTCGTTGGAATATGTGCGCGAACAGCAGCGCGAACCCGCCGGCATTCGAGGAAGAGCCGCCGAAGATCAGCAGCGTGCGGGTATACCGCGGCCGGGAGTTCTCGAAGATCGTGATGTTGCCGGTGCCAGGCAGGTGGTTGGAAAAACGGCAGGCGACCCCGCTTTTCTCCTGAAAGACGGCGGCGGTCGATAGCGACTTGGCGGGAGGATCGATCTTGGACCCGAGATCGCCGACCAGCTCGCGCTGCTCGAAATCGTAGAGCGAGTCGAAATCGTCATCGAGGCCGAAGTATCGCATGCAGGCCACGAACGCGAGATAGGCGCCACGCCCGCTCCAATGGGTATCCGTTTGATAGTAACTGTCCGATACGGCCTGCATCGCCGCGACGGGGTTGGCGTAATCGACTTCTGCCTGTTGCAGAATGGCCGACACCTGCTCGGTGGTCGTGATATCGGCCTTCTCGAACGGATAATATTCCGGCCGGACCTTTTCCTTGGAATTGGCGATCAGGAACAACAGAGAGCGTTGTTGTTGCAGTGGCGCGAGCTCTGCACTGAAACGGTGCCACTGATGAGTCTCGTCGTCCGTCAGTAGCCGCTTGCCGGTGAACTGATCGATACTCGCGTTGGTGTCGTTGGCCAGAAAAAGCCACCCTTCACGGCCCTCGATGACTTCCATGACCGGGGCCAGAGAAAAGCGCAGGCATTCATAGGCCTTGCCGCCCTCGAGCCTGACGCCGAGCGTCAGACCGCGAGAGAGATCGAAAGTGTGCTCGAACATCCAGCCCGCTTCCTGATAGGGCGCGCTCGGTTCGACTGCGGTAAGCCCGAGGGTGTCGGTCCCTGCATGAGTCGAGGCGATCAGTTCCGGCCGCTGATCCTGGCGAGCGTCGACCCAACCGCGGATTCGATAGTGGCGGAATGACTCGAGGTTCGTAATCTGTTTCTGGCCCTCGTCGACCTCCCAGCGTATCGCGATCGGCGCAGCCAGTTTGTGCGCCGCCAGTTGAAACTTCTTCGCTTTGTGGCTGGCAATGACGTTCTTGAGATCGGCGAGGGTCGTGTTCCCGGGCTGCTTCTCGAGCGCCAGATTCACCACACGAAGCGCCTCAGCGAACTGTTCGGCCGCCAGCAGGGCACGCGCCTGGCGCAGGTAGATCTGCGGAGGGAATGGTTCGTCACGATCAATGATCGACTGCCACCTTTCGATGGCCGCCGGCCAGTCCTTTCTCGTCATCGCCGCTTCGGCATACGCGATCCGAAGCTTGAGCGGCGACTCGGCAGTTTTCTCCAACGCGACGGCCATCGTCATTTCCCGCTTGGCGCTATCACCGGCGCCTTCGTAGGCCTTAATCAATGCCGCGACGAGTTCAGGACTGTCGACACCCGCCTGAAAGGCCGGCTCCAGCAAGGCGATGGCACCGGCAAAATCCTGCTGTGCCAGTCGATCTTCGGCCTCGACGACCAGTTCGGGGGCCTGCTCGATGCGCTCGGCAAAAGAAGATGAACTCATGGCAGCCCCTGATTGGTTGGCGGCGGTAGACAGGGAGAGAACGTTGACGGCGGCGAGGCCGCTGTCAGCCGACCGAACCGGATCGCATCGCGCCGACCTCGATCAATCGCCCTCTCGATTATCAGCCACTATATCCCAGCCGCCAGATGGCTAGACATCGCCCGTCGAGCATGAACTTTATCAGCGTCGTGGGGCGAGCAACGTCATCCGCCGCGGATTCATCGGCACGGTCCCGGTATCGCTTGCGGTCATCAGATGGCCATCGTGACCGTCACCTTTCGATGGGCGCCGGAGCTCTTCATCCAGCCTTGATTTTCCAACCGATAGTCCCGTTTCCGGGCGAGCAGCGCGACGGTCTCGTATGTGGAAATCCCGACCAGGCCGGCTAGTCTGACAGGATCGCCATTCGTCTCGGGTTCGGAATTTCTCCCCTGCCAGAAAGTGTTACCCTAACGATGGTTAGGCTGGCAACATGCCGTCAAATCGATCCGCTCATAAAACAAGGAGGTTGGAGCTTGATAGTCCTTCGCCCCGATCGCTGGCTCTGTCGCTGGCTACTGCTGTTATTACTGGTATTTGCTGCCCCGGTGTTCGCTCAGGACAGCGGCTCCGAAGGGCAAAGTGCCAAGGATGGCCCCGCCTATTCCACCATGGCGGACCTGCTGGAAAATTCCGAATCGCGTCAGGCCCTGATCGACCAGCTGAGACAGCTGGCCTCGCAACAGGAGTCGGCTGGCGAGACTCAAGGCAGTAGCGACGCTGAAAGCCGTGATCAGGAGTCGGGCGCAGCCAACGCCGAGGGTAGCCCCGCCACGGAATCGACCGCCACTGGCGACAGCGAAGGAAGCGCCGAAACACCGGTCTCGTTTCCTCGTCGGATGGCGCAGGCCACCAGTCACATCGCGGGCGATATCGGTGGACAGTTCACCAGCATCGTCGCCATGGTCGGTGGCTTCTTCGGTAGCGGCGATGCCGCGGCCAGCAGTGGGCCTTCGTTCAGCATGAGCGACTTCGTCAGCGCCGCGATCGACCTCGCGCTGGTGATCATCGCCACGGTCGCGGCGTTCTTGATCCTGCGCCGGATCGCCAGCCCGCTATTCTCCAAATTCAGCCACTGGGCGCTGCAGGGCGAAGGACGTAGTCATTTGCTGCGAGTGATCCTGTCAGTGCTGGTGGCGGCCATCGTCGACATCATCGTCGTCGTGCTGGCCTACGTGGCCGGCAATCTGGTCGCGACGTTCCTGGTCGGCGAAAGCGGCAATCTCGATACTCGCCTGTCGTTGTTCCTCAACGCGTTCCTGCTGATCGAGCTCTTCAAATGCGCACTGCGCGTACTCTTCTCCTCGCGTCACGAAGGGCTACGTCTGGTATCGATCGAGGCCGCTCAGGCACGCTACTGCAACCGATTCCTGGCGACGCTGGCGGGCTTCGTCGGCTACGGCATGCTGGTGGTGGTTCCGATCCTCAATACCACGCTGTCGCCGGCCTTCGGCAAGGCCGTTGGTGTGCTGATCATGCTCATTGCTCTGGTCTGGTCGGTCATCGTCATCCTGAAAAATCGCGCCGGCGTGCGTGACATGATCATGACCAAGGCCGAGGCGGCGCAGATGTCGGCGTCTCGCGTGGCGCTTCGTCTGCTGGCGCGCATCTGGCATGTCATTGCCCTGCTCTACGCCGTCATGGTGTTTGCCGTCACGTTGCTGCATCCCGAGACGGCACTGCCATTCGTGCTGCTGGCAACGCTCAAGACCATTATCTACATCGGCATCGGCATGCTCGTTTCCGGCATCCTGACTCAGCTGATCGGGCGTCGCATCAACCTTTCCGACGAGCTTCGTCAGCGTCTGCCGATGCTGGAGTCGCGGCTCAACTCCTACATCCCGACGCTGCTCAAGATCATCCGCGCGATCATCCTTATCGCCGTGGTGATGTACACCCTGGATGCCTGGGGCGTATTTGATCTTGCTGCCTGGTACGTCAGCGATGCCGGTTCACACACCATCGCGACGGTGGTCCAGGTTCTGCTGATTCTGATAGTGGCCGCGATCGTATGGGTGGGCCTGGCCAGCCTGATCGAGAATTTCCTCAATCCGGATACCGGCGGCGGCGCGCCCACCGCACGCGCGCAGACGCTGATGAGCCTGTTCCGCAACGCGCTGGCGATCACTCTGATCATCATGACGGTGATGATCATTCTGTCCCAGATCGGCATCAATATCGGGCCGCTGATCGCCGGCGCCGGCGTACTGGGCCTGGCCATCGGTTTCGGTGCGCAGAAGCTGGTGCAGGATGTCATCACGGGGGTATTCATCCAGCTGGAAAATGCGATGAATACCGGCGATGTCGTCACGGCCGGCGGCATCACCGGCACGGCCGAACGCGTCAGCATTCGCTCGGTGGCCATCCGCGATCTCGCTGGCACCTACCACATCGTGCCCTTCTCGTCGGTTGATACCGTTTCCAACTTCATGCGTGAGTTCGGCAACCACGTGGGCGAATACGGCATCGCCTATCGCGAGAACATCGATTACGCCATCGAACAGTTGCAGGCCGCTTTCGATGATCTCCAGGCTAGCGAAGAGCATGGGCACAAACTGCTGGCGCCGATGACGGTAGCCGGGGTCGTCGCCCTCGCCGACAGCTCGGTCAACATTCGCGTGGTGATCAAGACCACCCCGGGCGATCAGTGGGGCGTCGGGCGAGCGTTCAATCGGCTGGTCAAGCTCTACTTCGACAAGGCCGGTATCGAGATTCCGTTCCCGCATACCACGCTCTACTTCGGCCAGGATCGCACCGGCTCGGCGGCGCCCGCCAATCTGCGCATTATGCAGGAGGACTTCACGATCGACGGCAGTCCCGCCGGTCAGCCGAAGGCGCATCAAACCGACGCGCCGAACGCGATCGAGGGCGAAAGCCGTTCGACGACCGAATCCCGTGCGCAAGACGAGACGCATCGCAAGCCGAATCACGATGACGTCGACGGCGATAACGGCGACGAGCGTTAAGCCGAAAACACGATCATCAGATCCAAGCTAAACAGGCCGCCTACGGGCGGCCTTTTTCATGGCCGCCGATAACAGGATTTCCCGCGGAGGCGGCCGCACCCAGCATGGCCGCGCCGCGAACGCCGCTGGCATCGCCCAGGCGAGAGCGCAAGACCTCGGGCACCTCGACGCCCGCAAACAGGTGCTCGGCGATGGCGCCCGACAGGGCCTGCACGAATCGATCCATCGTCGACAGGCCGCCGCCGACGACGATCACCTGCGGCGACAGCAGCTTGACCACACTGGCCAACGCCCCGCCCACCAGATCCAGATGACAGTCGCGGGCGCGCTGCGCCGATTTCTCGCCCGCCGCCCAGGCCTGGTGCCACTGTTCGGCGGATACCGACGCGCCACCGAAGTGGCGATGCAATCTCACTAGCCCTGGCCCGGCGATATAGCCTTCCAGGCAGGCCTCCAGGCCGCAGCCACAGGACAGCAACGGCAGATCGTAACGTTTGGCCGCCGCGGCCGGCAGTGGCAGGTGCCCCCACTCTCCGGCAAACCGCCCGCCGCCCTTGAGAAGCCGCCCCTCGACGATCGCGCCACCGCCGGCGCCGGTCCCCAGAATCGCGCCGAAGACATCCCGCTGACCTTCCGCCGCACCGCCGGGGCCGGTTTCCGAGACCACGAAACAGCGACTGTCATTCTCGATCACGAAAGCGCGATCCAGTCGTGCTGCCAGCGTCGTTTCCAGCGCCCAGGCGCGCAGCCCCGGCAGATTCGCCGCGACCAGATAGCCCTGCTCGTCGAGCACACCCGGAAAGCCCAGCCCCAGCGTACCTTGGCCGCCACAGCGATCATCCGCCTGCTGGACCAGCCGGGTCAGCATTGTCAGAAAAGCCTCGCCATCCTGCGCCGGCGTCGGCTCACGCCAGCGATCCAGACACTGCCAGTCTCGGTCGTAGATCGCGATTTCGGTCTTGGTGCCACCGACATCGATGCCGTAATGCATAAACGTCCTCCTTGAGCCGGCCTGCAGCGGTCCATTACACACAAAAAAGGGCGCCCGCAGGCGCCCAGGAGAGCAATCGATCGGAGATCGGGATCAGCGCGTCATGTCGCTGGGCTGCGGCAGTGCCGGCAGCGACTTGTCGAGCAGCGTCACGCTCTGCCGGTAGTAGAGCTGGCTCTTACTGTGATCACCGAGATTGGCATAGAGCCGGGCGAGCTCGGCACACACGACCCCACTCGGGCGTTGACGCTGGCTAGCCTCGAAATACTCCTGCGCCTTGCCCCAGTAGGCGTTGCGCAGCGACAGCCGGCCCAGCGTCAGCAGCAGATCCGGATCGTTGGGACGTTCCTGCAACCATTTCTCGGCGTAGACCAGCTGGCGTGCGGCGTCGACGTTGAGCAGTCCGTAGCGCAGCACTAGCCGCGTATCCCAATGCTCCTTGAGCGCGTTACGCAACAGGCGCTCGGCGTCGCCTTCTTCGCCGCCCTGAATCAGCGCTTCGGCGTAGAGCCCGACCAGCTCGACATCGCTGCGCAGGCTGTCCGGCATATCGGCCCACAGCGAACGCACCCGCTGCAGATTGCCTTCCTGCAACGCGGCCTGTACCAGCAGCTCGCGATAGACCCGCTGGTCGAGCTCGCGGCGCTCGTCTTCGGTGATCAGGCGGTGCTTGTCGAGACGCGGCAGCAGGCGACGCATGCCATCCCAGTCATTGACGCTGAGATAGGCCTGCTTGAGCAGCTTGAGCACCTGCGGGTGTTCCGGAAGCTGCTGTTCCAGTCGCGTCAACGTCGCCAGGGCTTCCTCAAACTGCTGGCGATCCAGCATCAGCTGGGCCTGCACCAGCCCCACCGCCGTATCGGCGCCTTCGGTGCTGTGGTGCGCCCGCTTGAGCAGCACGTCGGCCTGCTCGTAACGACCCTGATAGTGCGCCGCCAGCGCCGCGGAGAGATAGTTGACCAGCGGCGTGCCGGAATCGTCGGCGGCCTTGGTGAGCGACTTCTCGGCTCGCTTCCAGCGACCTTCCGCTAGCGCCACCAATCCGCGAACGGTGCGTTTCATCGCCGTGCGATGACGGGTGCGGCTGTTCCAAACCTTGAGCCGGCTCACCGGCCGACGCAGACGCATCAACGCGCGCAGCAGGAAATGGAGTATCAGGAAAGCGGCCAGCAACAGGACGCAGCCGAACCAGAACGAAGTCTGGACGGAAGTGTCGCCAACACGAATGAACCAGTAGCCGGGCAGCGACTGCATCAGCTGCCCGAACAGCGCGCCGACCGCCAGACCGAAGACGATCAGCAGGATCAGCTTTCTCATGCGCCCTCTCCCTGTGCCGATTCATCGGTCGAGCTACCGCTTTGTCCGCCGCCATTCTGCGAGCCGCCGTTACGTGCGCCTCCATTCTGCGAATCGCTGTTCTGTGAACCGCCAGCCTGAGAGCCGCCGTTGCCGAAGCGCTGTTCGATGAAACGCTTGAGCAGCTGCGACGATTCGCTGATGTCCGGCAGTTCCGGGCGAACCTGGTTGTCGCGAAGACTCTTGAGCTTGTCGATGGAGTTGGTCACCCCGTCGTTGTCGGTGGCGTAGTAGCCTTCGACCAGTTCCAGCGCCTTGTCGAGACTGGCCTGATACAGCTTGGGCTCCGACTTCAGCAGTGCCAGCTGCGCCTGCTCGAGCAACAACCGCACGTTCTGTCGCAGGTAGGACTCCTGCTGGGGGGTGATCAGCGCTTCGAGCGGCTGATCGTGACGACGCACGGTCACCAGATCCTTGAGCTCGCTGCCGAGCGTTGCCAACTGCTGACGCCAGCCGCCGGTCGGCTTGGCGTCGCCCTCGCCGGCGGCGATCTCTTCGATATCCTGCTTCAACGGCAGCCGGGCGAGCTGTTCCTGCTGTGCCATCAGTGCCAGATAGAGCCCGGTACGATCGATGTCCGGCACCGAATCGAGCGATGCGAGCTCGGACTGGATGGCGCGCCGAATCGGCACCAGCGCCGGGTTGTCGGCCTCGCGCAGGCGCTCGTCGGCGGCATTCAGCAGTGCCTTGGCACCCTTGACATCGCGCTCGAGCTGCAAGCGCTGGTTGGCCAGGCGCAGCAGATACTCCGCCTCGGCGTGCAGCCATTCCCGCGGGTCGGCCTGCTGCTGTTGCGCCAGCTCCTTGAGCACCTTGTCCAGCGTGTCATCGAGCTTCTGGCGATATTGATCGAACTCGCCACGCATCATTTTCAGGTTCTGCTGGCGATTCTGGTCGAGCTCGCCGACTTTCGACTCGAGCTGGTCGAGCGTGGTGCTGTTGGCGCCGACCTGGTTCAACTGGGTCTGCTGCTGCTGAATTTTCTGCCATCCCCGATAGCCGACGACAGCCACCACGATCGCCAGCACGATGACCAGAATCAAGGCCAGCAACCCCAGCTTGGCGCCGTTGCCACGCATTCCGCCGCCGGAGGCCGAGCCGCCGCCTGCCGGCGGTTGCGTTCCACCCGCCGAGGTCGGACCGCTCGATTGGCCACGGGTGCCGTTCTTCGTGGATTCCCCGTTAGCGGACTTGCCAGCCGCGCTGGAAGCCGACGCCTTGGCACCACTCGTCGCTGCCGCGCCGGGCCTGTCACTCTTGCCGGGGTTTTCCGTCTTGACGCTATCTGTCTTGACGCTATCTGTCTTGGTGCCGGCGTTGTTGTTGCCGGCGTTGTTGCTGCCATCGGACCTGGCGCTGCTCGTTTCAAGGCTATCCGCCTTGGCGCTTCCGACTGGCCGAGAGCCGCCGACGGAACTCGTGTCGCCAGCCGTGCTGGGACTGCTAGACGCCGCCGACGTGTCGGTGGTGTCCCGGCCGGTACGCGGTTTGCCCGTCGCGGTATCGGTGGCGGCCGGTTGAACGACATCCGGTTTGATCGGGTTGGTCTTGGCAGGGTCCGGCGGGGTCGGGTCGGTTGTCGCGGACGACCCGGCAGGCGACGACGGCTGGCTGTCGCCCGCGCTCGGCGTCACGGATGAGGTCGCTTTCGGATCCTGTCCGTCAGGCCCGGTCTGATCTTCCGACGCCTGCTTGCTGCCGGAAGACGCTGCCGACGGCGGTTGCTGATCTTTGCTTTGCTTGCTCATCTATCGCTAGCCTTTTTCGTGATCACCCTGATCGAAGGTGGCGCCCCGTGAATCGAGCACCGCGCGAATCTCGGCGCTCAGTGCCGCCGGAGATGCACCCGACGCCACATGCGGCGAGCCGAATCCCAGCGTCCCCGCCAGTGTAGCCAACCGTTGGCTCGAAACGATTAGCGGTTGGTTCAACGCTACCTGGCCACACCATGTGACCAAATGTTGCAATATTTCCCCGCTGGTCACCACCAGCGCGGCGAAATCCCCTTCCGTCAGCCACGTCTTCGCCGGGGAGGACGGCGGGTGATATCGACGTCGGTAGAGGGCCAGCGCTTCGACCTCGGCGCCGCGCTCACGCAGGCGCTCTCGCAGCAGCTCGCGGCCCTCTTCACCGCGAGCCAGCAACAGCCGCTTGCCGGCCACGGCCCTGAGCGATGCCACGGCCAGCAGCGCTTCGCTGTCCTCGCCGCCGGCGCGTGACGGAATGACTGCCGGCACGCCCAGTTCAGCATGCAGCGTCTGCGCGGTGGCCTCGCCGATAGCATAGAAACGCAGGCCCTGTGGCAACTGCGGCCAGTATGACGCAATGGCTTCAGCAAGACACGTCGCCGCCTGAGGACTGACCACGATGACGCCCTGGAACTGGTCGAGATCGAGCAGCGCGGCACGCCCCGAGGCGGACAGCACCAACGTCTCGAAGCGCAGCACATCGAGCGCGACCGGGTCGTAGCCTGCCTCGCGCAGCGCTCGCGCCAGAACGGCGCCCCTCGGGCCCGGGCGTGTCAGCAGTACGCGACCCGGCATCAGTCGTTGCCAACGTTTCCATAAACCTCGGCCAGGATCTCGCCGGCGCCCTGCGACAGCAGGTCCTCCGCCACGCGAATCCCCAACGACTCGGGCTCCATGGCCGAGCCTCGGCTTTCGGCGCGCAACACGGTCGAGCCGTCGGGATGCCCCACCAGTCCGCGCAGCCACAGAGTATCGCCATCGTTCTCGAGCACGGCGTAGCCGCCGATCGGCACCTGGCAGCCGCCGTCGAGCCGGGTGTTGAGCGCCCGTTCGGCACGCACTCGCGTCGCCGTGGCGGCGTGATCCAGCGGCGCCAGCAGGGTGATCAACTCCGCATCGTCATGACGACACTCGATTCCCAGCGCGCCCTGACCACAGGCCGGCAGGCTCTCCTCCGGCGTCAGCTCGGCGGTGATCCGCTCGTCGAGCGCTAGCCGCTGCAGACCGGCGGTGGCCAGGATGATCGCCTCGAAATCGCCCGCATCGAGCTTGCCCAGCCGCGTCTGCACGTTGCCGCGCAGCGGCAGCACCTCGAGGTCGGGGCGACGCGCGCTGACCTGGAGCCCGCGCCGAAGGCTGGAGGTGCCGACTCGCGCCCCCTCCGGCAGCGCATCGACACCCGTATAGTCGTTGGAGACGAAGGCATCCGTAGGCGCGCCGCTTTCCAGGATCACCGACAGCCCCAGCCCTTCGGGAAACTGCATCGGCACGTCTTTCATCGAGTGCACGGCCAGATCCGCTCGACCGTCGAGCATGGCCTCTTCGAGCTCCTTGACGAACAGTGCCTTGCCGCCGATCTTGGCCAGCGGCGTGTCGAGGATCTGATCGCCACGGGTAGACAGTGGCACCAGTTCGACGCTCAGGTTCGGGTGAAACCGTTCCAGCAGCGTCTTGACGTGTTCGGCCTGCCACAGCGCCAACGCGCTCTTGCGGGTTGCGATTCTCAATCTATTAGCGTCGAGCACGCCGTTCTCCGGGTCGAATGGTCGTCACCGGCGGCACCGCCAGCGGGTGCCTTCGATTCGTCGCCAAGTGGGTGTTCGCGTCCGCGAACCTTGGCTTACATGATAAAGCAGTCGCCGAGTGAGTAAAAATCGAGCGCAGCGATAAGGGTCGTGAGCATCGGCCAGCTTCCCCGGTACCTCTTTCATCGTCCGCTTTCCACCGTCTCTTACCTCCCCCTCTTCGCAACTCCCTGTTCACTTCGCTCCCTTCACTTCGCCTTCTTTACATCGCCCTATGCCAACACCGTCTCTGATACACTCGGGATAGCGCTTCATGGAGCCGTTTCGTAGACTTTTTCCATTCGCAGACCACGCAGAGCTCGATTTTCGATGACGCAGGCAACCAACCAATCCTGGGGCGGACGTTTCAGCGAACCCACTGACGCATTCGTCGCCGCCTTCACCGCTTCGATCCCGTTCGACAAGCGTCTCTATCATCACGATATTCGCGGCTCGATCGCCCATGCCACCATGCTGGCTCGGGTCGGCGTGCTGACCGACGACGAGCGTGATCGCATCATCGAGGGCCTCAACGCCATCGAAGGCGAGATCGAACGCGGCGAGGTCGAGTGGTCGATCGCGCTCGAAGACATTCATATGAACATCGAAGCGCGGCTGACCGACAAGATCGGCATTACCGGCAAGAAACTGCATACCGGGCGCTCGCGCAACGACCAGATCGCCACCGATATCCGGCTCTATCTGCGCGACGAGATCGATGCCGTGGCGGCCGAGCTCTCGCGCCTGCGCAGCGGCCTGATCGAGCTGGCCGATCGCGAAGCGGATACCATCATGCCTGGCTTCACTCATCTGCAGACGGCGCAGCCGGTCACCTTCGGCCACCATCTGCTGGCATGGCAGGAGATGCTGACGCGGGATCACGAGCGTCTGCTCGACTGTCGCAAGCGGGTCAATGTGCTGCCACTGGGCGCCGCGGCGCTGGCCGGCACCACCTACCCCATCGATCGTCATGTCACCGCCGAGCTGCTGGGCTTCGATCGGCCGTCGGAAAACTCGCTGGACGCGGTCAGCGATCGCGACTTCGCCATCGAATTCACCGCCTTCGCCAGCATCCTGCTGATGCACCTCTCGCGCATGAGCGAAGAGATGGTGCTGTGGGCCAGCGCCCAGTTCGATTTCGTCGACCTGCCGGATCGCTTCTGCACCGGTTCTTCGATCATGCCGCAGAAGAAGAACCCGGACGTGCCCGAGCTGGTGCGCGGCAAGACCGGGCGTGTCTATGGTCACCTGATGAGCCTGCTGACGCTGATGAAGTCCCAGCCGCTGGCCTACAACAAGGATAATCAGGAAGACAAGGAACCGCTGTTCGACACTCTCGATACGGTCAAGGGCTGCCTGCGTGCGTTCGCCGACATGGCGCCGGCGCTCAAGGCCAAGCCGGAGAGCATGCTCGAAGCCGCGCGCCGCGGGTTCTCGACCGCCACCGATCTGGCCGACTACCTGGTTCGTGCCGGCGTCGCGTTCCGCGATGCCCACGAGATCGTCGGCAAGGCGGTCGCCTATGGCATCGAGCAGGGCAAGGATCTCTCCGAGATGTCGCTCGAGGAGCTCCAGCGCTTCTCCGAGGTGATCAATGAGGACGTTTTCGAGGTGCTGACGCTGGAAGGCTCGGTTGCCGCGCGCAACCACATCGGCGGCACCGCCCCGGACCAGGTCCGCGCCGCTGCCCAGCGGGCACGCGATGCCCTCGCCACTCTGCAGGAGAGCCGTCATGTCGCGTAACGTTTCCTTCTCCGGCGCGCTGCTGGCGCTGTCGTTGCTGATCCTATCGCTGCTGGCCCTGTCCGGTTGCGGCCAGAAAGGGCCGCTCTACATGCCCGGCGACAGCGAGGCTACCAAGACCTACGACCCCCAGGGCGATTACGAGAACGAGCCGCCGGCCTCCTCGAAGCAGACACCCGGCCAAAGCGATACCGATGGACAGCGCCGACAGCCGGCGCCGCCCCAGGCGAGCCCGGCCCCTGCGCCCGCCCAGCCGAGCGCCGAGGCACTACCGTGACGTTCGACGCTTTCCCCGTTCGCGACGGCGTACTCCACGCCGAAGATATCGCCCTGGATCGGCTGGCGGAGCAGTACGGCACGCCATGCTACGTCTATTCGCGTGCCGCGCTGACTCGCCATTTCCGGGCCTATAGCGACGCCCTCGGCGACATGCCGCATCTTGTCTGCTATGCGCTCAAGGCGAACTCCAACCTGGCAGTACTCGACGTGCTCGCACGACTCGGTGCCGGTTTCGACATCGTTTCGGTGGGTGAGCTGGAGCGGGTCCTCGCTGCCGGCGGCGACCCGGCCAAGGTGGTATTTTCTGGCGTCGGCAAGCAGGCCGGCGAAATGTCCCGTGCGCTGGAAGTTGGCATCAAGTGCTTCAATATTGAGTCGCGCCCGGAGCTCGAACGTCTCGACCGGGTTGCCGCCGAGCGCGGCCAGGTGGCGAACATCTCGATTCGCGTCAACCCGGATGTCGACGCCAGGACCCATCCGTACATCTCCACCGGCCTCAAGGCCAACAAGTTCGGCGTGGCGGCAGAAGACGTGTTCGATCTCTACGCCTGGGCCGCCGAACGGCCGAGCCTCAAGGTCGTGGGGCTGGACTGCCACATCGGCTCGCAGCTCACCGAACTCTCGCCCTATCTCGACGCGCTCGATCGCCTGCTCACGCTGATCGATCGGCTCGCCGATCACGGCATCACCATCGAGCACCTGGACATCGGTGGCGGCCTGGGCGTGACCTATCAGGACGAACGCCCGCCGGCGGCCGGCGATTTCGTCGCCGCGGTGCGCGAGCGCCTGCAGGGCCGAGACCTGACGCTGCTGCTCGAGCCGGGCCGCTCCATCGCCGCCAACGCCGGCCTGATGCTGACCCGGGTCGAATATCTCAAGCCCGGCGAGACCAAGAACTTCGCCATCGTCGACGCCGGGATGAACGATCTGATCCGGCCGTCGCTGTATCAGGCATGGCAGCGGATCGAGCGGGTCGACACGCGCTCGACTCGCGACAGCGCTCTTTATGACGTGGTGGGGCCGATCTGCGAAAGCGGCGATTTCCTCGGCCAGGAACGCCAGCTGGCAATCGCCGAAGGGGATCTGCTCGCGGTGCGCTCGGCCGGCGCCTACGGCTTCGCCATGGCATCCAACTACAACAGTCGCGGCCGCCCTGCCGAAGTCCTCGTCGACGGCGACACGAGTCATCTGGTTCGCCAACGGGAAAGTGTCGAATCGCTGTGGGCCCTGGAGTCACGCTTACCTGAGACATCGCCTGAGACGTCGCCAAAGACATCGCGACAGCCGGAGAACAGCTGATGCTGCTGAACTTCACCAAGATGCACGGCCTGGGTAACGACTTCATGGTGGTCGATCTGATCAGCCAGCGCGCCTACCTGCGCGACGAGCAGATCCGCCAACTCGCCGACCGTCACTTCGGTATCGGTTTCGATCAGCTGCTGCTGGTGGAACCGCCGCGCAAGCCCGACATGGACTTCCGCTACCGAATCTTCAACGCCGATGGCGGCGAGGTGGAAAACTGCGGCAACGGCGCACGCTGCTTCGCCCGCTTCGTGATCGATCAGCGTCTCACCCACAAGCGGGAGTTCCAGGTCGAGACCCTGGGCGGCCCGTTGACGCTGAAGGTGGACGCCGATGGCCGAGTGCGGGTCGACATGGGGGCGCCACGCTTCATGCCCGCCGAGATTCCGTTCGTCGCCGAGCGCGACGAGCCGGTGCACCACCTCGAGATCGACGGCCGCAGCATCGCTTTCAGCGTGGCGTCGATGGGCAATCCCCATGCGGTGATCGACATCGATGACGTCGATAGCGCGCCGGTGAGCGAACTCGGGCCGAAATTGCAGCAGCACCCGAGCTTTCCGCGCCAGGCCAACGTCGGCTTCATGCAGATCGACTCCGAACACGCCGTTCGCCTGCGCGTATTCGAGCGTGGCGTCGGCGAGACGCTGGCCTGCGGTACCGGTGCCTGCGCCGCGGTCGCCTGCGGCATTCGCCGGGGGCTGCTGAAGAGCCCGGTCGACGTGGAGCTGCGCGGCGGTCGCCTGACTCTGGCCTGGGAAGGCGGAGCGGCGCCGATGTTCATGACCGGCCCCGCCGAACGTGTGTTCGAGGGACGCGTCGCCCTGAATTAACAAGCGCCTTGAAACTAAAAAAGATGCGGCAAAAAGACCGCTCTATCGGTAGGGATTACAGGAGAACAACGCATGTCACGCGCCCAGCTCCCCGAGCCTCGCCAGACACTCGATCCCGACCGGGTCGCCGAGTGGCTGGCGCAGCACACCGACTTCTTCGTCGGTCGAGAGGGACTTCTGCAACAACTCAAGGTGCCTCACCCCAACATCCCCGGCGCGGTCTCGCTGCTGGAGCGGCTGGTGGTGGATCTTCGTTCCCGCGCCGAAGATGCGGAGTGGCGCCTCGAGAATCTGCTCGAGTCGGCGCGCTACAACGAAGCCCAGTATCGACGGACCCGTGAGCTGGTTCTCGGTCTGATCGAGGCTGAAAATGCCGACGCCCTGGCAGAAGCCTTGTCGACCCAACTGGCCGAGCGCTTTCGCACCCAGGCTATCGGCCTGTGGCTGGAGACGCCGCCGGAGTGCCACGCCACGCCGCGCAATGCCAACGCCTGGCAACCACCGCGATTCGTCCTGACCGACGACGCGCGCCAGCGCCTCGAACGGCTGCTCAGCCAACAGACCAGCTGCTGCACCACCCTGGAACGCGACGACTGGCAAGCGCTGCTGCCACACTGCAGCGCGCCCCAGGCGTCGGGATCCTGCGCCATAACCCGGCTGACCCAGGGGGAGTCGATGGGCTTCCTGCTATTGGCCAGTCACGATGGGGAGCATTTCCGAGCCACGCTGGATACGCTGTTCACGGAGTATCTGGGCGAAGTCGTCAGCCGTCTGCTGCGGCGCACCGAGGTCGCCAGTGCAGGCCGCGCTTGATGCCTTTCTGAAACGGCTGGCGCAGCGCGCCAGCCCGGCGACGGTGGACGCCTACCGACGCGATATCGGCGGGCTGATCGGCTACCTCGAAACGCAGGACGTGCATAGCTGGCGCGAACTCGATGTCGCGCTGCTGCGGCGTTACCTGGCCCACGAGCGAACTCGCGGCATGGCGCCGAGAACCCTGGCCAGACGCCGCGCCGCGCTGTCGCGTTTCGCCGATGAGCTGGTCAACCGGGGTGAACTCGAACACAACCCGGTGCAGCTGACCCAGGCGCCACGTCAGCCGCGCCACTTGCCCAGTCCGGTGGATGTCGATCTGCTCGGCCACTTTCTCGACACGCCCCACGACGGCGATCCGCTCGATTTCCGCGATCAGGCCATGCTGGAACTCTTCTACTCTTGCGGCCTGCGCCTGGCGGAACTGGCGGCACTCGATCTTGCCAGCCTCGACCAACGCCACGTGCGCGTCGTGGGCAAGGGCGGCAAGCCTCGCCAGGTGCCGCTGGGCAGTCGCGCCAGCCAGGCCATCCAGAGCTGGCTCGGATTTCGCAGCACCCTGGCGGGAGACGGCGAAACGGCCCTGTTCGTGGCCCAGCATGGCGGGCGCCTCGGGCATCGATCGATCCAGAGCCGGCTGGCCGATACGGCCCGCAAGCGCGGCCTGCCGGAGCACCTTCACCCTCACCGCCTGCGCCACTCCTTCGCCAGCCATCTGCTGGAGTCCAGCCAGGATCTGCGCGCGGTGCAGGAGCTGCTGGGCCATGCCAATCTGTCGACCACGCAGATCTACACCCGCCTGGACTGGCAGCAGCTCGCCGAGGTCTACGATCAGGCTCATCCCCGCGCGCGACGCAAGCCGGCTTCGCCCGCCAACGAGAGTTCCGAGAAACCCTAGGACCATCCGCCATGCCGCTGGACGCCATCACCTTCGATCTCGACGACACCCTGTGGCACAACGGCCCGGTCATGGCCCATGCCGAGCCGGCGCACTATCAATGGCTCGTCGAACAGATCGACGCTCATCGCGGCCCCACGGCGACACCGCTGGCCGAAGCCTTCCCGCTGGAAGCCTATCAATCCATTCGCGCCTCGTTGATGCAGCGTTTCCCGTTGAGTCGGGGCGATCACAGCTGGATTCGCGAACGCGCCATGATCGAGCTGCTGACCGAGCATGGCCTGTCCCCGGCCGAAGCGGCGCAGTGGGCGGCAGCCGGCTTCGAACAGTTCATGGCGCTACGCCATGAGGTCTCGCTCTATCCCGAGGTCGTCCCCATGTTCGATGCCTGGGCCCGGCGCTATCGACTCGGCGTCATCACCAACGGCAACGTCGACGTGCGGCGGCTGTCGCTGGATCATCACTTCGACGTGATCATTCTCGCGGGTGAAATGCACGCTTCGAAGCCGGACCCGCGCCCCTTCCTGTCCGCCGTGGCGCAGCTCGGCACCCAGCCCTATCGCGCCCTGCACGTAGGTGACAATTGGGAAGAGGACGTTCTCGCCGCGCAACGACTCGGCATGCATGCCGTCTGGATCGACGCCAAGGATGAAGGCGAGCGCGAGCTGCCGCCGCGAGTGCATCGCGTGACGCATGTGAGGGAATTGCCGGAGATCGTCGCTAAGCTGGATCGACAGGACGTCTGAGCCACCTCGGGGTCATGATTAACGCCCTGCGACCGACTCGGCCTCGAATTTGCCATCTTTCGACGCCTATTCAGGACGGCGCGGCCTGCTGAATCGATGAGCCGGGGCTTGCATCATGGATGATGCAAGAGCCGCGTTGGGCAGGATGCCCTTTTGCGCCGACCCGAGCTCAGCGATGACGCAGGCAGGTTTTAGCCGTCCTGGGCGTCAAAAAGGGGAGTGTGAGGGGCCTGCCCCTCACGATAACGAGCGGAACGGTCGATAGAATGGCTTCAGTGGATAGCGGGTGAAACTCGAATAAGTCTTTCGGGGAAGCATCCCGCATTCGCCGCCAGGCAGATGCTGGATCGAATTCGATCAGTCCGCCGTCATCCACCGATCCATTACTCCGTAAGCCTGATCGAGGCCCTGGCGCTTCAGCGAGGAAAACAGCTGGACGCTGACCAGGTCTTCCCACTCGGCCAGGCGCTGCCTGACCTGCTGCAACGACGCCTTGGCCGGGCCCTGCTTCAACTTGTCGGCCTTGGTCAGCAGAATGTGGACCGGTAGCTTGCGGTCGTCCGCCATTTCGAGCAGTTGGATATCGAACTCGCTGAGTGGATGGCGCACGTCCATCAGCAGGATCAAGCCGGCCAGCGAACGACGGTTATGCAGGTAATCGGCGAGATGGGCCTGCCACTCCTTCTTCATCGCCTCCGGGACCTTGGCGTAGCCGTAACCCGGTAGATCGACGAGCCTGAGCTGATCGTCGCTCTGCAGCGTGAAGAAGTTGATCAACTGCGTGCGCCCCGGCGTCTTCGAGGTTCGCGCCAGCGCTCGCTGTTGGGTCAGCGCATTGATGGCGCTCGACTTGCCCGCATTGGAACGTCCGGCGAAAGCGACCTCGACTCCCCGATCGAACGGGCATTTGGCCAGCGTCGGCGCGCTGATCTGAAAGGTCGCCGTCTGGTAGTTGAGGCGCGCGGGGGTGGCAGTCATGGCAAGCTCGATCATCGTGGGCGGTAACGCCGCGCAGTGTAGCACGCGTGCTCTCCAGCGGCTGAGCGCTGACGTCGAGTCGCGCTCCCGAAGACGAGCGCCCGATGTTTCGCTCCCGAACACGAGCGCCCGATGTTTCGCTCCCGAAGACGAGCGACGGGCACCCTACGCTTTTCCGCTCATTTCTGTCAGGCTAACAGCAAAGGGGTCGGTAGCAGGCTAGCGAGGGAACCTGCCGCCCGTTCGAGGCTCCAATACGAGTAGCGTGGCATTCATCAGCGGTGCAGCGATGTTTTCCGAACGGCGTTCCAGCCTCGACGCTTCGAAAACGAAGGCTTCAACCACCGGTTTTCTTTCTCGACATTCAGGAGCAGCAACGCATGATCAAGTCGTTTATGGCGCTATTGGCAGGGCTGACGTTCTCTGGCGCAGTGATGGCGGCGGATATCGTCGAAGGTCAGGACTACCAGGTCATCGACCAGCCGATGAAGACGGAAGTGCCCGCCGACCAGATCGAAGTCACCGAAGTGTTCTGGTATGGCTGCCCCCACTGCTACGCTCTCGAGAAGCCGCTCAATGAGTGGGTCGATCAGCTCCCGGATGACGTCAGCTTCGACCGGATGGCGGCCCCGTTGGGCAAAGTCTGGGAACAGCACGCCATCGCGTTCTATGCGGCCAAGCAGCTGGGCATCGAACATGAAATGCGTCAGGACTTCATGGACGCCATCCACAAGCAGGGTAAGCGGCTGACCGACAAGGACGAGATCGCCGAGTTCTTCACCAACTATGGCGTCAGCAAGGACGAAGCCCTCAAGGCACTCGACTCCTTCGGCGTGAAAAGCGAGATTCAGCAGGCCTCGGCCAAGATGCGCGGCTATCAGCTGATGGGCGTGCCCGATCTAATCGTCGATGGCCGCTATGTCGTCACGCCGAACTCCGCCGGCTCGCTGGAGAACATGCCGAAGATCGCCAGCGCGTTGATCGAGAAAGTCCGCGAGGAACGTACCGAGAGCGAGTGACCGAATGTCCGTAGCTGCCTCGACACCCGCAAGCGAGATCGCGTCGACACTGAAGCTGCTGACCTGCAATCTGCAGGTCGGCATCCATACCTCGGCCTATCATCACTATCTCACGCGTAGCTGGCAGCATCTGTTGCCTCACCCCAAACGCAGCTCGCGTCTCGATATCGTCGCCAGCGCTCTGTCGGCGTACGATATCGTCGGGCTCCAAGAGGCCGACGGCGGCAGCTTTCGTTCCAATCATGTCAATCAGGTCGAATATCTCGCCAACCGCTCGGCCTTTGACTTCCACTTCCAGCAGCTCAACCGCAACCTGGGTCACGTCGCTCAGCACAGCAACGGGCTGCTTTCGCGTCTTACCCCCAACCGGGTCGATGAGCATCGGCTGCCGGGAATGCGCGGGCGCGGCGCGATCCATGCTCGCTATGGCGAAGGCCCGGACGCGCTGCACGTCTTCGTCGCGCACTTGGCACTCAGCCAGCGCGGTCGGCTGCGCCAGCTCGACTACCTGGGAGAGATCATCCAGCCGCTGCACCATGTCGTGGTGATGGGCGATCTCAACTGCACGCCGGATCAGCTGCTGGCTCATCCGCGCTTCTGTCGCGCGCTGGATCTCAATCCGCTCAAGCCGCAGCTCAGCTATCCGGCCTGGCAACCCCGCCGGGCCCTCGATCATATCCTGCTGTCCTCATCGTTGAGGGCCGAGAAGCCTCGCGTGCTGGAAGCGATGTTCTCCGACCACCTTCCCGTCGCCGTGGACATTCACCTGCCGGCCGCCTGTCGCCGCAGTATCGGGATGGCCCACAGCCGCAGCGCGGATTCCTGAACGCCAAACCGTTCCGCGCCGATTGAAGACGTGATTGCGACCCATAAAAAAACGCCTCCGAAGAGGCGTTTTTTTGGCAGGTCCCAATGGTTGGGCAAACGTCTTTGGTACCCGCGGCACTGTTGCGAGCGCCATGGGTATTGGCGAAAGTCAGGACCCCGCCACCCAGCTGACCCAGTTGATCATCGGCGTGGGATAGAGCCCCAGCAGGATCACCAGTGCCGCCACCCCGAGCACCACCATGCCGCCGGCGCGTTCGGCCCAGTCGTGGGTGGCATCGCGACGCTGCATGCCGGGTTCGTGGAGGAACAGGGTGACCATCACCCGAAGGTAGTAGTAGAGCCCGATGGCACTACCCAGCACTACGCTGCCCACCAGCCACCAGCGGTGCGCCTCGACACCCACGGCGATGATGTAGAACTTGCCGATAAAGCCGGCCGTGAACGGTATCCCCGCCAGCGATAGCATCGACACCGTCATCACCGCCGTGAGATAGGGCCGACGCCAGAACAGACCGCGATAATGGTGAAGGGGGCTGGCATCGGCCGTACCGCCGGTCGCGACGTACGGGCTCGACACCAGCGTGACCACACCGAAGGCGCCGAGGGTCGTCAGCACGTAGGTCACCAGATAGACCCCGACCGTCTCCACCGCGAGCCCGTCGTTGACCACCAATGCCACTAGCAGATAGCCGAAATGGGCGATCGACGAGTAGCCCAGCAGGCGCTTGAGATCGTTCTGGGTCAGCGCCAGCAGGTTACCCACCAGCATGGTGATCACGGCGATGAAGCCCAGCAGGTCGTGCCACCAGTCCTGGTGGAAGGCCAGCGTCGACTGGAACAGCCGCAGCAACACCAGGAACACCGCCACCTTGCTGGCGGTAGCCAGGAACGTCGTCGCCGGCCCAGGGCCGCCCTGATAGACATCCGGCGTCCAAAGATGAAAAGGCACGATGGAGAGCTTGAACGCCAAGCCCACCAGCATCAGGCCGGCGCCGGCCAGCAGCCACGGATCCCCGCCGTCACGCGACAGCGCCGCGCCCAGTTCGGCGAAATCCAGCGTCCCTGTCACCGCATAGAGCAGCGCCATGCCGAACAGCAGAAACGCCGTGGCCGCCGCCGACAGCACCATGTACTTGATGCCGCTCTCCAGCGCCCCCCGATCGCGAAAGGTGTAGGCGAGCATCCCGAAAAGCGGCATCGACAGCAGCTCGATGCCGAAGAACAGCGTCGTCATGTGGCGCGCCGAAACCAGCACCAGGCCACCGGCAGCCGCACTCAACAGCAGCAGGTAGAATTCGTCTCGCGGACCGTCGTAGCCTTCGAGGTAGTGATGCGCCAGGGTGACGCAGGCCAGCGTCGACATCAGCACCAGCACCCCGCCGAAACGTGACAGATCGTCGACCACCAGCACCGAGGTGACGTCGACCGTGCCCATCGTCCAGCCGAACAGCAGCGCCAGCAGGGCGACGTTGAGCCCGATGGCGGTGACGATGGCACTCAGCGTGTGGTTGCGGCGCCAGGCGATCAGCAGCATCACCACGACCACGGTCATGCTGACCACGATCAACGGGGAAATGGCGAGTAGCGCCATCACGGCGTCATGACTCATTGAGGACCTCCCGTCATTGCCCCGACCTGCTGAACACTCTGCTGCACGATTTGCATGGCCCCGGCGGACGTATCTAGCAGAGGCTGCGGGTAGATGCCGAAGAACACCACCAGCGCGACGATGCCGAACAGCAGGATCGTCTCGCGGCGATCCAGATCAGCCAGTGGCGTCTCCTCGGCCGGTGGGCCGTAATAGACCCGCTGCATGATGAACAGCGAATAGACGGCGGCCAGAATCAGGCCGGCGCTGGCGATCACCACGATCCAGGGCGCCACGCCGAAGGCGCCGAACATCACCATGAACTCGCCGACGAAGTTGGCCGTGCCCGGCAAGCCCAGCGACGCCGCCACGAACACCAGCGCAAACCCCGGCAGCCCGCGGATGCGGCCCCAGAGGCCGCCCATCAGCCGCATGTCGCGGGTGTGCAGACGTTCGTAGAGCTGGCCGGAGAGAATGAACAGCCCCGCCGCGGAAAACGCGTGCGCCACCATCAGCGCGACCACGCCCTGCAGTGCCAGTTCGGTCCCGGCATAGATACCGATCAGCACGAAGCCCATGTGGGAAATACTGGTGTAGGCGATCAGGCGCTTGAGATCGCGCTGACCGCACGCCAGGATCGCGCCGTAGAAGATGCCGATCAGGCCCAGCGTCATCGCTATCGGCGCGAAGGCGTGGGACGCCTCGGGAAACAGCGGCAGCGCAAAACGCAACATGCCGTAGGCCGCCGTCTTGAGCAGAATGCCGGCGAGATCGACGCTACCGGCCGTCGGCGCCTGGGCGTGGGCATCCGGCAGCCAGCCGTGCAGCGGCACCACCGGCAGCTTGACCGCGAACGCCACGAAGAAGCCCAGCATCAGCCACCAGGCGGTGGTCTCGGACAGTGGCGTGTTCAGCAGGTCCGCATAGGCGAACGTGTAGTTGCCAGTAGCCGCGTGATGCGCGAATACCAGCCCCAGAATCGCGATCAGCATCAAAAGGCCGCTGGCCTGGGTGTAGATGAAGAACTTGGTCGCGGCACCGATACGCGAACTGCCCTTCGAACCGCTGTGGCCCCACAGCGCGATCAGGAAGTACATCGGCACCAGCATCATTTCCCAGAACAGGAAGAACAGGAACATATCGATGGCGAGAAAGACCCCGACCACGCCGCCCAGAATCCACAGCAGGTTAAGGTGGAAGAACCCGACCCGAAGCACGATCTCCTTCCATGAGCAGATCACCGCCATGGCGCCGAGCAGCCCAGTCAGCGCGATCATCAGCAGCGACAGGCCATCGATCGCCAGGTGGACCTGGATGCCGAAGCGCGGAATCCAGTCGGCCTGCCACTCCAGCGTCCAGGCAGCGGTGGCACCTTCGGCCGGCAGGCTGAAGTCGCTGCCGATCCACAGCCCCAGCACCAGCAGAAGCTCGAGCAGCATGGTCCCGAGCGCGATCCAGCGCGGCGCTTGGTCTCCGAAGCGTTCCGCCTGCCAGCACAGCAGACCGCCGATGAAGGGGATCAGTATCAGCCAGACCAGAGTCATGAATCAGCCATCCGCGATAGAGTGAATTCCGTTGGTTCCCGACATGCTGTCGCCGGGCTGCCAGCACTGTGCATCGTTGGTGTACTCATGGCGTCAACCCACCAGCAGGAAGGCGAGCAGCAGCGTCGCCCCCAGCACCATCGACACGGCATAGTGGCGCATCAGCCCCGTCTGGGTAAGGCGCAGCCCGTGATGAGAAGCTCGCGCCAACCACGGCAGGATATTGCATAGCGTGTTGATCCAGTCGTTGCGGTTGACCTTCACCAGCCCTTGATAGGGCCGCACGAACAGCCAGTCATAGAGCGCGTCGAATCCCCAGGCGTTGTGCCAGAAGGTCCAGAGCCTGGCGCCTCGAGGGTCAGCCACGCCGCGGCGTACCAGATCGCGCCGGCGCATGAACAGCCAGCCGGCGAACAGCACGCCGCCGACCGCGACGATCATCGCGGCGATTTCGAGAATATGAACGCCCATGCCTTCTCCCGCCGGACCGGCAGGCAGCACGTCGTCCAGCGGCGGTGTCAGCTGGGCGCCGATGGCAGTCGACATCACGATCAGCACCACCAGCGGCACGCCGTGGACCAGGCCTTTGCCGGCATGGGCATCACGGGCGTGATCGCTCTTGGGTTTGCCGTGGAAGGTGCCGAGGATCAGGCGCACGGTGTAGATCGACGTCAGCAGTGCCCCGAGCAGGCCGGCGAGCATCAGCACGCCGTGGCCGGAAACGAGCGCCGACACCAGAATGGCGTCCTTGCTGTAGAAGCCGGCCGTCACCAGCGGCAGCGCCGCCAGTGCCGAGCCGCCGACGATGAAACCGGCATAGGTCAGCGGCA
The DNA here is from genome assembly GCF_003206695.1 of Salinicola halophyticus. Classification (GTDB taxonomy): domain Bacteria; phylum Pseudomonadota; class Gammaproteobacteria; order Pseudomonadales; family Halomonadaceae; genus Salinicola; species Salinicola halophyticus. The sequence continues at coordinate 327,940 of NZ_PZJN01000007.1, forward strand.
GTTTGCGCCATAGCCCGCCGAGGCGGCGCATGTCCTGCTCGTGATGCGTGCAGACGATCACCGAGCCCGCCGACAGGAACAGCAGCGCCTTGAAGAAGGCGTGGATCATCAGGTGGAAGATCGCCGCGTCGAAGGCACCCACGCCCAGCGCCAGGAACATGTAGCCGATCTGGCTCATGGTCGAATAGGCCAGCACGCGCTTGATATCGGTCTGCGCCAGCGCCGCGAAGCCCGCCACCAGTAGCGTCAGCGCGCCGATCACGCCGACCAGCAGCAGCACGTCCGGCGCCATCAGGAAGATGCCGTTCATGCGCGCGATCAGATAGACCCCCGCGGTGACCATGGTGGCGGCGTGAATCAGTGCCGACACCGGTGTCGGGCCCGCCATGGCGTCCGCCAGCCAGGTGTGCAGCGGCAGCTGAGCCGACTTGCCCACTGCCCCGCCGAGCAGCATCAGCGCCGCGAGTTGCGGCATCAGGCTGCCCTCGCTCCAGATTTCCGGCGCCCGTGCCAACAGCGTCTGCAGGTTGAGAGAGCCGAGCTCGACGTAGAGCAGGAACATGCCGATGGCGAGGAAGACATCGCCGGTGCGGGTGATGATGAACGCCTTGAACGCCGCCCAGCCGTTGGCCGGGGTGCGGTAGTAGTAGCCGATCAGCAGATAGCTGCAGAGACCCACGCCTTCCCAGCCAAAGTAGAGCAGCAGCAGGTTATCGCCCAGCACCAGCAGAATCATGCTGAACACGAACAGGTTCATGTGACAGAAGAAGCGGGTGATGCCCTCTTCGCCGCGCATGTACCAGGCCGCGAACAGGTGAATGAAGAAGCCGACGCCGGTAATGACGCCCAGCAGCGTCAGCGACAGCCCATCCAGCATCAGCCCCACCGTGGGTTGAAAATCCCCCACCGAAATCCAGTGCCACAGCGTCAGGGTCTGCGCCGACCGGCCGTGATCGTAGAAGTCGATACCGACCCATAGCGCACACAGCGCGGCCAGCCCGATCGACGCGACACCGACGGTCGCGCTGGCCCGCTCGGAGAGCCGCCCGAAAGAGAGTGCCAGGATCAACGATCCCAGCAATGGAAAGACAAAGGTGAGCGTGAGCAGAACATCCGGGAACGTATTCATCCGCGCAACCTGCTGGCCGAGTCGATATCGAGCGTCTTGAAGCGGCGATAGAGCTGCATCAGCAGCGCCAGGCCCACGCTAGCCTCAGCCGCCGCCAGGGTGATGATCATCAAAAACATCACCTGGCCATCGGCCTGCTGCCAGTGCGTGCCGCCAACGATGAACGCAAGCCCGGCGGCGTTCATCATGATTTCCAGGCTCATCAGCACGAACAGCATGTTGCGTCGCGTCATCAGCCCGGCCAGCCCCAGCACGAATAGAATCGCTGCCAGCCACAGGCCGTGTTCTACCGGAATGCCCGTCATGCCTTGCCCTCCTGCGTACCGGCGTCTTTATCGGCGGCGTCGAACGGCGTCTGCCGTGTTTCTCGCGGAGGCGCCGTCCTACGAGTCTGCTCCTCGAGTTCGCGCTGGCCGTTGATTTCACGTTGCCGCTCACGCGCCAGATCGGCTTCATCGTGGGCTTCGCTGCGACCCAGATGGGACGCAGCCACCAGTGCCGCCAGCAGCAGCATGGCCGCCAGCTCGACGATCACCAGATAGGGGCCGAACAGCGAGATGCCGACCATCTTGGCCGTCAGGGGGTCGCCGCTGATGCTACCGCTGTAATCGCCACTGGCGAGCGTGACGATCATCACGATCAGCAATATCGCCGTGAGTACCGCCGGCCCCACCCACGCCTTGGGTTGCAGCCAGGCACGCTCCTGTTCTACCGCCGATTCGCCGAGATTGAGCATCATCACCACGAACACGAACAGCACCATGATCGCCCCGGCATAGACGATGATCTCCAGAGCGCCGGCAAAAGGCGCGCCGAGGGCGAAGAACACCATCGCCACCGCGATCAGCGAGACGATCAGATAGAGCAGCGCGTGCACCGGATGGGTGCCCGTCACCACGCGCAGCGTGGCGAGAATCGCGACCAGGCCACTCAAGTAAAACGCGATTTGCATGCTTCTCTCCCAGCTTTCGGTCCAACCCGGCTCACGACTCGCCGACTTGGAACTTGTTTACGATCTCGCGAGCTAGAGCCAAGGCTATGCCCGTTCCCTACGGGCCAACGCACTTCCCACATCCCTGTGGGTCGCGAGGCGAAAACACTTGAGGAAAGGACCGGGCTCGCGTACGAGTTTACTTGGGGGTAAACGAGCATCTCGAAAGTGTTTTCAACAAAGTTTGGCCGACGCGCAGCAGATCGTAGGCAGGTTCTCATGGCATCAGCGACTTAACGTTGATCGGCTCGGCCTCGTTCTGCGCCTCGCCCTTGTCCTTGCCGGCAATCGACAGCCCGGCCACGCGATAGAAATTGGTATTGTGATCCTTGCCAGGACCGTCGATCAGCAGATCCTGCTTCTCGTAGACCAGCTCCTGGCGTCGGAACTCGCTCATTTCGAAGTCAGGCGTCAGCTGAATGGCCGAGGTCGGGCACGCCTCTTCGCACATGCCACAGAAGATGCAGCGCGAAAAATTGATGCGGAAGAACTCCGGATACCAGCGGCCATCCTCTTTCTCGCCCTTCTGCAGCGAGATGCACGCCACCGGGCAGGCCACCGCGCACAGGTTGCAGGCCACGCAGCGCTCTTCGCCGTCGGGGTCGCGGGTCAGCACGATACGACCGCGATAGCGCGGCGGCAGATAGACCTGCTCTTCCGGATACTGGACCGTTTCGCGCTTGCGCCAGGCGTGAGAGAACACCATCCACAGCGTGCGCAGCTGGGTACCGGTGCCATTGACGATGTTTCGGATCTGATTGAGCATCGATGATCCCCTCAGGTCGCCGGATCGATGAGCAGAATCATCGCCCCGGTGATCAATAGATTGACGAGTGTCAGCGGCAGACACACCTTCCAGCCGAAGTTCATCACCTTATCGTAACGCGGTCTCGGCAACGCCGCGCGCAACAGCACGAACAGGACGACGAAGAACACCGTCTTGAGCAGGAACCAGACGATCGGCGGCAGCAGCGGCCCGTGCCAGCCGCCGAAGAACAGCGTCACCAGCAGCGCCGACATCAGCACGATGCCGATGTACTCGCCGACGAAGAACATGCCCCACTTCATGCCGGAATATTCGATGTGGTAGCCATCGGCCAGCTCCTGCTCGGCCTCGGGCTGATCGAATGGATGGCGGTGCGTGACGGCGATGCCGGCGATGATGAAGGTACAGAAGCCGAAGAACTGCGGAATGATGAACCAGACGTTCTCCTGCGCATTGACGATGTCACGCATGTTGAACGAGCCGGTCATGGCGACGATGCCCATCACCGCCAGCCCCATGAACACCTCGTAGGAGAGCGTCTGGGCAGAGGCACGCAGCGCACCGAGCAGCGCGTACTTGTTGCTGCTGGCCCAGCCCGCGAACAGCACCGCGTAGACGTTGATACCGGCCATGGCGAAGAAGAACAGGATGCCGATATTGAGATCGGCCACGCCCCAGCCGGGCGTGATCGGAATCACGATGAACGACAGCAGCAGCGAGGCCATGGCGATCGCCGGCGCCAGCACGAAGAAAGTGCGATCGGCGAACGGCGGAATCCAGTCTTCCTTGAAGAAGATCTTGAGCATGTCTGCGGCGATCTGCAAAAGCCCGAATGGCCCGACCCGATTGGGGCCGTAGCGGTCCTGCCACAGTGCCAGCAGACGCCGTTCGACCATGCTCAGCACGGCCCCGAAAACGACCACCGCCAGCAGAATCACCACCGCCTGGACCATCGCGATCAGCACTGCCTCGACCTGTGGCGTCCACCAGCTCATGTGCGATCCTCCTCGACGGACACCTGGCCATGACCTGCGCGCGTGACGCGACCCCAGCGAGTGGCGCTCGGCGTCAATGCCCCGGTACGTTCCTGAATCGTGCCACTGGGCAAACCGACCACGCCCGCCGGCAGACCGGCGCTGAGACGCGCCGGCAGGTCGAAGCTGACCCCGTCGAGCGAGACCGTGACCGCGTCGCCCGCGGCGAGACCCAGCCGAGCGGCGTCGGCCTCGCTCAACGCCACCTGCGGCGCGGCCATGCGCTCGCGAATGGGCTCGGCGCGGCGCGACATCTCGTCGCCACCGAACAGCTGCGGCAGATCGATCACCTGCCACTCGCCGTCCCGCGCGGTGAAGGCGGGGGGAATTTTGCTGCAGTATTCACCGGCGGCAGCCGCCCGGTCTTTGCTCAGAGCAGGAAACAGCCGTTTACCCGGATCGCCAGCGCGCAGGTGACCGCCGACTTCATCCTGGAACTTGTTCCACGCCTGCGGCGAGTTCCAGCCCGGCGCCCAGGCGAAGGCGACCTCGCGGCGCGGTTCCTGATAGCCGGCGTAACCTTCCATCGAAAAGGCGAACGGCGTATCGAGATCCAGCGGCGCACGGGGCTCGTTGACGTTAATGTCGGCACGCATCGCGGTACGCCCGCTGTAACGATGGGGTTCGCGGGCGAGCTTCAAGCCGTGGACGCGGAACATCGCTTCCGGCGTCGTCTGATGTAACGGCGCGAACGCCGGCGTCTCCTCGGCGACCGCCTGGGTCAGATCGTCGAGCAGAATCGTCTCCACCGGCTGGCGTTCCAGCGTGGCGTGGAGCGCATGCAGCCAGCGCCAGCTTTCGCGGATGCGGGTATCGGGACGCATGTAGCTGGGATCGAACACCTGATAGAAGCGCTGCGCGCGCCCTTCCAGGCTGACCAGAGTGCCGTCGCTCTCGGCGAACGTCCCGGCCGGCAGGGCGACATCGGCGCGCTCCCAGGTCGGCGTTCGCTGGTGGTCGACCACCACCACGGCGACGGCACGATCCAGGGCAGCGTCGATGCGGGCGGCCGGCAGCCGGGTATAGAGATCGTTTTCGAGAATCACCACGCCGTCGGCATCGCCTTCGAGCTGTTCCAGCGCCCAGTCGAGAGATTCCCCACCGAGCAGGCCCAGCCCGACGCTGTTGGCCTCGCGGCGGATGAGGGTCAGGCCGGCATCCGTCTTCTGGCGCCGTGCCAGCGCTCGGGCAACGTTACCGGCGGCCTCGAGGATCGCCATCGAACCCAGCGACTCGCCGGCGATGACCAGCGGCTTGTTGGCCGCCATCAGCGTATCGGCGATGCGCTCGGCCAGCTGCGCGGTGATGTCGTCGAGCCCCTCGACGGCCGGTGCGGTGGAATCGAGCGCGTGCGCCACGGCAAACCCCAGCCGGGCGATATCGTCGGGCGCGGCACGCTCGGCATGAGCCGCGATACCGTCGAGCTTGGTGACATCTGGCGTCACCAGAAACAGCGGATGGCCGGCATCCTGGGCGATGGTCTTCACCGCCTCGGCGTTCCACTCGGGGATGCCGCGCGCTTCACCCAGTTCGGCACCCTTGCTGCGGACCGCCTGGCGAACCGAGAGCGCAATTCGCGCCGCGCTCTGAAGCAGGTCTTCACCCAGCACCAGAATCGCATCGCAGTCCTCGATCTCGCGCAGGCTCGGCGTGGTCAGGCCGGCGTCGCGGTTGAGCGCTTCCATCCGCCGGATTCGCGAAAGCTCGCCGGCTTCGATGCCGGAGGAGAAGTTGGCGGCGCCCACCAGCTGGCGCAGCCGATGGTTGCTTTCGAGACTGGCCCGCGGCGAGCCGATCCCGATGATTCGCTTGGCGCCGCGCAACGCATCGGCGGCACGGTCCAGTCCTTCGTCGACTTCCATCGGCGTGGTGTCGCTGACGTTGCGACTCTCGGGACGCGTCGGGCGATCCTTGCGGTTGACGTAGCCGTAGCCGAAACGGCCGCGGTCGCACAGGAAGTAGCCGTTGACGTCGCCGTTGTAGCGGTTCTCGATCCGGCGAATGTCACCATAGCGCTCGCCGGGGCTGATATTGCAGCCCGAGGCGCACTGGTGGCAGACGCTGGGCGCGAACTGCAGATCCCACTTGCGGGTGTACTGATCGGAGTGGGTCTGGTCGGTAAAGACGCCGGTCGGGCAGACCTCGGTCAGGTTGCCGGAAAACTCGCTCTCCAGTGTGCCGTCGGTGACCCGGCCGAAATAGATGTTGTCGTGGGCACCGAAGGCGCCGAGATCTTCGCCGCCGGCGTAATCCTGATAGAAGCGCGTGCAGCGGTAGCAGGTGATGCAGCGGTTCATCTCGTGGGCGACGAACGGGCCCAGATTCTGGTTGCGATGGGTGCGTTTGCGGAAGCGATAACGGCGACGATCGTGGCCGGTCATGACCGTCATGTCCTGCAGATGGCAGTGGCCGCCCTCTTCGCAGACCGGGCAGTCGTGCGGGTGGTTGACCATCAAAAACTCGATCACCGTCTGACGAAAGACCTTGGCCTCTTCATCGTCGATGGAGATGTAGGCGTCGTCCTTGACCGGTGCCATGCACGACATCACCAGCATGCCGCGGTCGTCGTCGGCATCCTTGTACTGCTTTACCGCGCACTGGCGGCACGCGCCGACGCTGCCCATCGCCGGGTGCCAGCAGAAATAGGGAATATCCAGGCCCAGCGAGAGGCAGGCATGGAGCAGGTTGTCGCTGTCTTCGACCTCGTAATCGTTGCCGTCGACGTGAATGGTGGCCATGGCGTCAAACTCCTCCTACACGCTGCCGACCGGGATCGGGTCCGCGTGCGCCTTACCCTTGGGCCGGGTAACGCCGCGCTCGAACTCGTCACGGAAATAGTGGATTGCGGATGCCAGCGGCATCGCCGCCCCCGGCGCATGCGCGCAGAAGGTCTTGCCCGGGCCAAGATCGCGGGCCATCTGTTCGAGCAGTTCGATATCGCCGGGCTCGCCCTCGCCGGCCTCCAGCGCGCGCAGCAGCTTCACGCTCCACGGCAGGCCGTCGCGGCAAGGCGTGCACCAGCCACAGGACTCGCGGGAGAAGAACTCCTCGAGATTGCGGGTCAGCGACACCATGCTCTGGCTGTCGGCAACCACGGTGAGAAGCCCGGTGCCCATACGGCTGCCGGTCTTGCCGATGGTGTCGAAATCGAGCGCCAACTCGAGATGTTCCGGCAGCAGAAAACCGGTACTGCCGCCGCCGGGTAGCCAGCTCTTGAGCGTCAGGCCATCGCGCATGCCGCCGGCGAGTTCGATGATCCGGTTGCCGGTGGTGCCCATCGGCAATTCCCACAGGCCAGGATTGTTGACCTTGCCGGAAACGCCGTAGAGCTTGGTGCCGCCGTCGCTGCTGAGATCGCCGGAGAGCGCCTGGAACCAGTCGGCGCCGTTGTTGACGATGCCCGGCACGTTGCACAGCGTCTCGACGTTGTTGACCACCGTCGGCAGCCCCCAGGCACCGGACTGGCCGGGAAACGGCGGTTTGGCCCGCGGGTTGGCGCGCTTGCCTTCGAGCGAGTTGATCAGTGCGGTTTCTTCGCCGCAAATATAGCGACCGGCACCGGTGTGCAGGGCGATATCGAAGTCCCAGCCGCTACCGCGCACGTCGGGGCCCAGCCAGCCCTCGGCGCGAGCGTCAGCGAGCGCGCGCTGGATCGAGGCGGCGGCGCGATGATATTCCCCGCGCAGGAAGATATACCCCTGCTTCGAGCGATTGGCGAAACCGGCGATGATCATGCCCTCGATCAGCAGGTGCGGCTGCTGCTCCATCAGCAGTCGATCCTTGAACGTGCCCGGCTCCATCTCGTCGGCGTTGCAAACGATATAGCCGCGAGGCACGTCGTCGCCCTTCATCGTCAGGCTCCACTTGAACCCGGCCGAGAACCCGGCGCCGCCGCGACCGCGCAGATTGGCGGTCTTGACCTCTTCGGTCAGCGTCTCGTAGGTGTACTGCTCGAGCGCCTTGGTGACCGCTTCATAGCCCTGGGTGCGACAATATTCGTCCAGCAGCACCGGCGACTGATCGTCGTGCAGACGCCAGGTCAACGGATGGGTCTCGGCACGGCGCTCGCTGGCGGATTGCAGAATGCGGCTCATGCGTATGCCTCCAGCAGTCGGGGAATCTCGTCCGGGGCGACCGGGCCGTGCAGATCCTCGCCGATCAGAATCGTCGGGCCGCGGTCGCAGGCCCCCAGACAGCACACCGGCAGCAGCGTGAAACGCCCGTCCGCCGTGGTCTGGCCTATCTGGATGCCCAGGTGCGCGATAAAGGCGTCGCGCAGTTCCTCGTAGTCGGTCAGGAAGCACGAGCTGCTGTCACAGATCAGAATGACGTGTCGGCCGACCGGCTGGCGGAAGATCAGGCTGTAGAACGTCGCCACGCCCTCGACGTCGGCGACCCCGATGCCCAGCGTCTCGGCAATTGCCGGAATCGCACCGTCCGGCACGTGTCCGTGGCGCTTCTGGACGATCTTCAGCGCCTCGATGCTCGCCGCCTGCGGATAAGGATAGTGCGCACGCTCCTCGAGGATCGCCTCGCGATCGGCGGGGTCGAGCGTGAAGCCGTCGCTGGCGATGGTGCTAGTCGTGGCGGTGCTAGTCATCGTGTTGGTACTAGTCGTCGTGTTAGTACTAGTCGTCGTGCTAGTCATGTCGGTCGTCCCATCTCAACCATCCTCATCGGTCCACATCGGCCATGACGAAGTCGATGCTGCCCAGGTGCGCGATCAGATCCGGCACGAAGCCGCCGCGCATCACGGCGGGGATCTGCTGCAGATGCGGAAAGCTGGGCGTGCGAATGCGCGTGCGGTAGCTCATGGTGCTGCCGTCGCTGGTCAGGTAGTAACTATTGATACCCTTGGTCGCCTCGATCATCTGCATCGATTCGGCGGCCGGCAGCACCGGTCCCCACGAAACCTGCAGGAAGTGAGTGATCAGAGTCTCGATATGCTGCAGCATCTTTTCCCGCGGCGGCGGCGTGGTCAGCGGGTGGTCGGCCTTGTAGTCGCCTGCCGGCATGTGGTCGATGCACTGCTGGAGGATCCGCACGCTCTGGCGCATCTCCTCGATGCGCAGCATGCCGCGATCGAAGGCGTCGCCGTTGACCGCCGTGGGGATCTCGAAATCGAAGTTCTCGTAGCCGGAATAGGGCCGCTTCTTGCGCAGGTCGAAATCGAGCCCGGTGGCGCGCAGGTTGGGGCCGGTCACGCCCCAGTCGAGTGCCTGCTGGGTGTCGAAGGCCGCGACGAACTTGGTGCGGTCGCGAACGATGGCGTTGTCCATCATCGCCTTCTCGTACTCGGCGAGGCGCTTGGGCATCCAGTTGACGAAGCCCTGGACAAGCTTATCCCAGCCGGTGGGCAGGTCGTGGGCGGTGCCGCCGATGCGATACCACGCCGGGTGCATACGGAAACCGGTGATCGCCTCGATCACCTCGTAGGCTTTCTGACGATCGGTGAACGTGAAGAACACCGGCGTCATCGCGCCCAGATCCTGCAGATAGGTACCCAGAAACAGCAGGTGGCTGTTGATGCGGAACATTTCCGCCATCATCACCCGAATCGTCTTGGCGCGATCGGTGACGGTAATGCCGGCCAGTTTTTCCACCGCCAGCACGTAAGGCAGGTTGTTCATCACCCCGCCGGTGTAGTCGATCCGATCCGTGTAGGGAATGAAGCTGTGCCAGGACTGGCGTTCGGCCATCTTCTCGGCGCCGCGATGGTGATAGCCGATGTCCGGCACGCAGTCGACCACCTCTTCACCGTCGAGCTGGAGCACGAGTCGGAAAGCGCCGTGGGCCGAGGGGTGGTTGGGACCGAGGTTGAGAAACATGAACTCGGTCTCTTCGCCCTCGCGCTTCATGCCCCACGCTTCGGGATCGAAACGCAGCGCTTCCTGCTCGACCTCCTGGCCCTTCACGGTCAGCGTGTAGGGGTCGAACTCGGTGGCACGGGCGGAGTAATCCTTGCGCAGCGGATGACCGGTCCAGGTCGGCGGCATCATGATCCGGGTCAGATGGGGATGACCGGCAAAGTCGATCCCGAACAGGTCGAACACTTCGCGCTCGTACCAGTTAGCGTTGACGAAGATATCGCTGATCGAGGGCAGCGAAAGATCACGTTCGTGCAACGCGACCTTGATCATCAGATCGGCGTTCCGCTCTACCGACAGCAACTGGTAGAAAACGGTGAAATCGGACGGCGGCAATCCGCGGCGGTGAGTGCGCAGACGCTCGTCGACGGCGCTCAGGTCATAGAGCATCGAGAACGGTGCCGACAGCTTGCGCAGGTAGACGAGAACGTCGCGCAGCTGCTCGCGCGCGACCCAGATCACCGGCATGGCGGTCATCGTGTCCTGCGGGGTGAAAGCGGCCGCCCCGAAATGTCGCGCCAGTTCCGCCACCACGTCGTCATGGCCGGCGGTGTCGGAAGCGCTGGAAGTCATCGTGTTCTCGTTTCGAGAATCATCGGCTGCGGTCATGGCTGGCGGCCCCCGGTGCAAAAATCAATGGTCGAAAACGACCACAAGAATCCATGGCAGGTACGATCGAGAAGACCGATCGCACTAGATGCCATCCGGGGTGCGCAGCTCCTTGACCGCAATCCGTCGATCGCGATGCTTTTCGCGCTGAGACGGCATCTCGGCGCGGTAGACACCCTGATCGCCGACCACCCAGGAGAGCGGGCGGCGCTCTTCCTGAATCGACTCCTGGAGCAGCTGGAGACCTTGAAGAAATGCCTCGGGACGCGGCGGGCAGCCGGGTACGTAAACGTCCACCGGCAGAAACTTGTCGACGCCCTGAACCACCGAGTAGATATCGTACATGCCGCCGGAGTTGGCGCACGAACCCATCGAGATCACCCACTTGGGTTCGAGCATCTGGTCGTAGAGCTGCTGGATGACGGGCGCCATCTTGACGAAGCAGGTACCGGCGATGACCATGAAATCGGCCTGCCGCGGAGAGGCGCGAATGACCTCCGCGCCGAAGCGCGCGACATCGTGCGGGGCAGTGAACGCGGTGGTCATCTCCACATAGCAGCAGGAAAGACCGAAGTTGTACGGCCACAAGGAGTTCTTGCGCCCCCAGTTCACCGCAGAGTGAAGCACGTCCTCGAGCTTGCCCATGAACACATTGCGATGAACCTGCTGCTTCATCGGATCATCGACAAGCTCGCGTTGGCCGAGAGGATAGCGATCAGCCGCGGAATCGTCTCCCTCCGCGCGGGTCAGGGTGTACTGCATAGTGAGCCTCAACAAACCAGATAGGAAAACGGTCGCGGAAGCACTGGTCAGTCACGGGCGCCAGACTCCCATCATTATCTTTATCGCGATCGCCGGGGCGATCATTGATGCCCGGCTCAACGCGTTTTCTCTTCTCGGCGGACCTGGCGATCGACGCCAGGTACGGCGGCCAGTTCTCGCGCTCTCGGCGCGTTTTCGTGTCCACGCTTGCGCGGCGCCCAGTCGAGGGCGCCGACGCGTGCGTCGTAGATCAGGCCGGCCAACAGAATGAAGATGAAGACAGCCGCTGCCGCGAATCCCGTCCAGCCCACCTCGCGCACGGAGACGGCCCAGCCGAACAGGTAAACGGCTTCGATATCGAATATCACGAAAAGCATGGCAACGAGGTAGAACTTGACCGAAAAGCGTTGCCGCGCGGACCCGGCACCAACGATACCGGATTCGAAAGGAAGAGATTTGCTGCGGCCGTGGCTACGACCGCCCAGCAGGCTGGCAGCCCCGATCATCAGCCCGCAGAGTGCCACGACAGCCACCACGAACAACCCGGTAGCCCAGTAGCTGGCAATCCATCCAGAGGCCTGATCGGACATGCGTTCCCTCGCGGAAGTAACGGAACCTCGACGTGCGACGACGCGGGTCGAAACTGACAGGTTCGTAAGTTTACGATTTTACACGACAACGACGTGGTAACAAGCCTGCTAATCGTCCCATCGCGGCTCCGCTATCAATCGGATAGCCCTTCTTCGAGGCGGACAACGCCGGGCTCCGTCATCTACGTAAACTTCTGACTGTCCCCGGGGCGCCAATTTATAGACCGTAGGACGGTGCTGCCATTAGGCAAATGTAGGCCTTTACATTAGGCTAGCCATTCTGACACCCCTTGCAATGTTCAGCACATGCTTTCTCACCCGATTCCCAATGTCTTGACGATCGCCGGCTCGGACCCTTCCGGGGGCGCGGGCCTGCAGGCCGATATCAAGACGCTCTCCGCCCACGGCGCCTACGCCACCAACGTGATTACCGCCGTGATCGCCCAGAACACCCGCGGTGTCCAGACGGTGGAGCCGGTGTCGGCCCGGATGATCCGCGCCCAGCTCGACAACCTGCTCGACGACGTCGCCCTCGATGCGGTCAAGATCGGCATGGTCAGCAGTCGCGAGGTCGCGGAGACGATTGCCGAGGCACTGGGCAGGCGCCGGCCACGCTGGATCGTGCTCGATCCGGTGATGGTCGCCAAGAGCGGTGACCGGCTGGTGGACGACGCCGGCCTGCTGGCGGTAAGAGAAGTCCTGGTGCCGCTCGCCGATGTCATCACACCCAACCTGCCGGAGGCTGCGGCGCTGCTCGGCGCCGATGTACCACGGACGCCGCAGGCGATGGAGATGATGATCGAGGGGCTGGTCGCTCTGGGCTCGCGTTATGGTCTGCTGAAAGGCGGCCATCTGCCTTCAGCGCACTGCCCCGATCTGCTGTGGATGCCGGACGGCCAACGCTGGCTGGAGGCGCCGCGTCTGACGACCCGTAATCTCCATGGGGCCGGCTGCGCGCTGTCGTCGGCGATTGCCGCCCGCCTCGCCCATCTGCCCCCCGGCGATAGCGGCGTCGAGGGCGCCATCGACGCGGCCAAGCAGTGGCTGCACCAGGCTCTGCAAGCCAGCGGGCGTTTGAACGTCGGCCAAGGAAAGGGGCCGCCGCACCATTTTCACCGCTGGTGGTAGCGCATCGCGCTGGATGAAGTGAATTTCTCCGGGCAGATCGCCCAATACCCTCTACGCTATCTCTTCCGAAGCGCATGGCGGCCTCATTCGCAACGGATGATGGTAACTTGCCGTCGCGCTCGACCAAGACTCGGGAATGGATCCCCGAGCGATCACCTAGGGAGATCGTTGCCTGAATGGACCCCCACATCATATTTCTTGGCGGCTTTGGCATCCTGATGTTGCTGGTCGCCTGGGTGCCGGTGCTGATCAAACGACTGCCACTGTCGCTACCAATCATCTGTATCGCCATCGGCGCGCTCTTCTTTGCCTTGATCAATGAGAAAGGACTGCAGCCTCGCAACTACCCGCAGATCACCGAGATACTGACCGAGCTCACTGTCATCATTTCATTGGCAGGGGCGGGTCTACGGATCGACGATCCTCTCAAGTGGCGCTTCTGGGCCGACACCAGCCGTCTGCTCAGCATTACCATGCCGTTGACCATCGCCGCCACTGCGATGCTCTGCGCCCTGGCATTGGGATTCCCCTGGGCAACAGCGGTGCTGCTGGGCGCGGTGATCGCGCCGACGGATCCGGTGCTGGCCGCCGACGTTCAGGTCGGGCCGCCGCGCTCCGGCACCAGCGACGGCGTGCGCCGCAGCCTGACCTCGGAAGCCGGACTCAACGACGGTCTCGCCTTTCCGTTCACCTATCTTGCCCTCGCCCTTGCCACTCACGGCCTCACGCTTGGCGACTGGACCTGGCACTGGTTCACGGTGGACGTGCTCTGGCGCATCCTTGCCGGCGCCGGCGCCGGCTGGCTACTCGGCTGGCTACTGGCGATGTTCATGTTCCACTCGGGACGCCTGTCGCTGGCCAGCACCGGTCAGGGCTTCGTGGCGCTGGGCGGCACCTTCGTGACCTACGCCGGTGCCGAGGCAATTCACGGCTACGGTTTCATCGCCGTGTTCGTCGGTGCGCTTGCCTTGCGGAGTACCCAGGAGGAGGTCCACGACTATCACATCCGCCTGCACGACTTCACCGAGGAGATCGAGCGGCTGCTGATGATGATGCTGCTTGTGATGTTCGGCGGCGCGCTCGTCGGCCCTGTGCTCGACGGGCTGACCTGGCCCATGGCCGGCGTCGGCCTGGCGATTCTGTTCATCGTCCGACCGCTCGCCGGCATGATCGGGCTGATCGGCTCACGAATGAAATCGCGGGAGAGAGCGGTCGTCAGCCTGTTCGGCATCCGTGGCGTGGGGTCTTTCTACTATCTCGCCTACGCCACCAATCAGCAGACATTCGGCGAGATCGACAGCGCCTGGACTCTGGTCAGTTTCATCGTGCTCGTGTCGATACTCTTCCACGGCATGACATCGGGTCTGTCGATGGAATGGCTGGATCGGCGCCGCGAGGCCGCTCGGCGGCGCGCCAGACGCTGACGCCTTCAGCCCGCGACACCGATGCTCAATCGTCCGGGTCGAGCACGGCCTTGAGGAAAGCCTTGGTGCGCTCCTCTTTCGGCGCGGTGAAGATATCCTCGGGCTTGCCCTGCTCCTTGATCCGGCCCTGATCGAAGAAGCAGATCCGGTCGGAAACCTGACGCGCGAAGTGCATCTCGTGGGTCACCAGCAGCATGGTCAGATCGTGCTCGTCGGCCAGGGAGCGGATCACGTTCAGCACCTCGCCGACCAGTTCCGGATCCAGCGCCGATGTCGGCTCGTCGAACAGCATGACCTTGGGTCGCATCGCCAGCGCACGGGCAATCCCCACCCGCTGCTGCTGCCCGCCGGAGAGCTGGTGCGGATACTTGTCGGCCTGATCGGTGAGGCCCACCATCTCCAGCAGTTCCATGCCACGCTTCTTGGCTTCCGCCTTGTTGATGCCGAGCACCTGCACGGGCGCTTCGGTCAGATTGCGCAGCACGGTCATGTGCGGAAACAGATTGAACTGCTGGAAGACCATGCCCATATGGCTGCGCATCTCGCGCAGATGTGGCTCGCCAGCGGGAATCAGCTCGTCGCCGCGGCGCTGATGCCACAGCGGCTCGCCGCCGACATAGACGACGCCATCGTTGATGGGTTCCAGCGTCATCAGGACCCGCAGCACGGTCGACTTGCCGGAGCCGGATGGGCCGATGATGGTGACCTTTTCGCCGCGCTGAACCTCGAAGTCGAGTTCGTCGAGTACCACGTGGTCGCCGAAACGTTTGACGACCTTGTCGAATTTGATGATCGGGTCGCTGCTTTCCGTGGCGTCGCGAATTTCCGTGGCATTGTTCATTTGAGAGACAGGCCTCGTTTGGGCAGATGGGTATCCAGGTAGCGCACACCCAGAGAAGCGATGATCGTCAGGATCAGATAGATTCCGCCAACCATCGTCAGCGGAATCAGATAACCGCCGGTACGGTCGCCGATGATCCGAGCCACGCCGAGCATTTCCAGCACGGTAACCACGCCGAGCACCGGCACATCCTTCATGATTGACACCAGGTAATTACCCAGCGCCGGAATGATGCGCGGAATCGCCTGCGGCAAAATGATGTGAGTAAAGGTTCTGGCCGGTGCCAGATTCAGCGCCCGCGCCGCTTCCCTTTGACCGCTGGCCACCGCTTCGAGGCCGCCACGATAGACTTCCGAGGTGTAGGCACTGTACTGCACGCCTAATGCCAGGGCGCCGGTCAGAAAGGCCGGCAGCGTCAGCCCGAACTCGGGCAGAACGTAGAACAGAAAGAACAGCTGGATCAGCAGCGGCGTGTCGCGGATGAACTCCGTCAACAGCTTGGCTGGCCAGCGGATGAAGCGTGTCGGCGCACTTTTCAGCGCCGCCAGCACCAACCCCAACGCGAGCGCAATGAAGAAGCCGACGACGGTGGCCTCCAGTGTTATCACCAGGCCATGCAGCAGAATCGGAAAGATCGAAACCGCGAAAGCCCACTGGCTGCTGGTATCCCATTCGATGCCGAAAAACATGCGTTATCTCCCCGCCGCGCGCCAGCGGCCAACGTAGCGTTCCAGCAGTTTCATGCACGCAGTGACCACCAGCGCCATGCCGAAATACATGAACAGCACCAGCGTATAGACGGTCACGCTATCCTGGGTGAAGTTACGAATCTGCTCGGCACGAAAGGCCATGTCGCCCAGCGAAATGAGCGATACCAGCGCGGTATCCTTGAGATTCTGAACCGCGAGATTGCCGAAGGTCGGCATCATTTCGGGAATTGCCTGGGGCAGCGTGATCCGCCACAGCCGCTTGCGCCCGGTAAAATTGAGCGCAGTCGCCGCTTCGTACTGCTCCCTGGGTACCGCCTGCACCGCGCCACGCACGACCTCGGCCCCGTAGGCGCCGATATTCAGTGCCAGCGCGGCCACCCCGGCTGCCACTGGCGGGAAGCGCAGATCGAGACCGATCGCCTGTCCCAGGATAGGTAGCGCGAAGTAGATCCAGAACAGCTGCACCAGCAACGATGTACCGCGAAAGATCTCGATATAGGCAACGCTGAACCCCTTGAGCAAGGGGTTGTGGGAAAGCTTGCCGAGACCGAACGCGAAGGCAAACAGACCGCCCAGGATCGTCGAGTAGACCGTGAGCTGCGCGGTCACCCATGCGCCCTGAGCCAGAGGGGCGAGATAGCTCGTCCATTCCATCGGGAAGACTCCGCAGTAACGGGTTCGGACACGACCTGACGAACGGCGCCGACTATATCGGCACCGTTCGATGACGTCGCGGATGCTTCATGGCGATGACCAGGGCTTTCGCCATGGCCATCGATCAGACGTCCGCGATCAGATCGAGCTCACAGGCCTGGCTGTGAAAACGCTCAGGAGTCCGCGGTGCAGAGTTCCTTGGTGGTGTGATGGCTGGAGCCGTCGACATCGGCCTGGCTGAAGCCGTAGCCCATCAGCGTCTTGCTCCAGTCGTCGGACTGCTTGTACTTCTCCAGCGCTTCGTTGACCGCGTCACGTAGCTCGGTGTTGTCGCTGTTGAAGGCAAAAGCACCCCAGCTACGTACCTCTTCGCCATCGATAACCGGATCCTTGAACTCACCGGCCGGCTCGACATCGTCGCTCTTTCCGGCCAGTTCGCTGACCGTCAGGCTGGTCGCGGCGTAGGCGTCGGCCCGGCCGGTCGATACGGTCGAGATCGCATCGGCATTGCTGGAGATGGTGACCATGTTGTCCTGGGGAACACCGAGCGCCTGCAGCATGTCGAGCTGATCGGCCCCGGCCATGATCGCGATCTTGCCGTCGCCGTCGACGAAGTCGCTGAACGCGTGCAGATCCTTTGGGTTGCCTTGCTTGACCAGCAGGCCTTCGCCATAGGAAGAGTTGGGCTCGGAGTAGATCACCTGCTGGCAGCGATCCGGCAGCACGGCCATCTCGGCCGCGGCGATATCGAATCGATTCGCCTGCAGCCCCGGAATCAGCGAGCTAAAGTTGGTGGTGACCCACTCGATGTCGTCGACGCCCATCTCGTTCATGATATGGCGGATGACATCGGGGCCCGCGCCCTTGGCTTCACCGCTCATGTCCATGTAGCCGTAGGGGATTTCATTGGCGACGGCGATCTTGACCGAGCCGGAATCCTTGATTTCCTGGAGCGAAGCGGCCTGCGCCACGCCGACCGCCAGGCAGGACAGGACGGAACCGGCGATCAACGTGGTAACGCTTCTACCGAGGGTGGTAACGCTCTTGCGCTGAGTCGTGACGTCTTTATTGATGTTATGTCGCATCGTTCAAAATCTCCGTCTGCAAGGTTCGGACCCGCGTCGGCAGGTCGACGATTGAATCGAATTATCGGTGGCGGTGCCCTATCTGTTGTCGTCATGGCCGCCGGTGTCGTCACGGCCGTCTGGCTGGGTCGCGTCGATATTGTCATGATTCGATTGGCCAAAAACATGACAATTCGTGATAGCGGGGTCTATCTGGATAGTAGCACCTCCCAAGCGCCGGGCGTCAAAGGCTTTATTGCATCATGACAATCGCCGTTGCACGGCGTACTCGATCTGCTGATTCAGCCTCTTTCTTGCTGGAGCACACCGAACACAGCAGCGAGCCACGTGGCGCCGGTAACATAAACATACGTTCTATTCGCGGCGCTTTTCAATAATGCTTTGCCCGCTATTGATCTCGATCATTTCGTCCTTGGCCCAGCGTGTTAGTCTTCGTTGCAACTATCCATCACTGCCCCGAGGGAGGCCACAGCGTCATGCGAGCCCTGATCCAGCGCGTCAGCCAGGCCTCGGTCAGTGTCGACGGCGAGCTCCTCGGTCAGATCGATCAGGGCTTGCTGGCACTCATCGGCGTGGCCGCCGACGACACCCCGGCGCATGCCGATCGTCTGCTGCACAAGCTACTGAACTATCGCGTATTTGCCGATGAAGAAGGCCGCATGAATCGTAATCTGCAGCAGGTCGGTGGCGGACTGCTGCTGGTCTCCCAGTTCACCCTGGTGGCCGCGACCGACAAGGGGCTACGCCCGAGCTTCTCGAGCGCCGCGCCCCCGGAACACGGCCGCGCCCTGTTCGATCATCTGGTCGCACAGGCTCGCCAGTCCTGGCCCGACACGGCGACCGGACGTTTCGGCGCGAACATGCAGGTCGCGCTCATCAACGACGGGCCGGTGACGTTCTTGCTGGAAACCTAGGCCCGCTTGAAATCTAGGTTGGCTGAAAACCTAGCTTCGCTGGAAACTTATCGCCGATAGCGACTCCGGACAATGAAGACGACTGCCGGATTCGATGGCACCGTGCACGACAGGGAACCGCGGCTCGACGCCGCCAGAAAAGGAATTTCGATCATGACCACTCCCCTCGCCATCATTACCGGCGGTGCCCAGGGTATCGGGCTCGCCACGGTGAAATTACTGCTCAAGGACGGCTGGCGAGTTGCCGCGCTGGATCGCGATCCAGAAGCGGTGGCAGAGCTCGACGCGACCTATCCCGAGGCCACGCTGCTGGCCATGGTGGTGAACGTCGGCGACGAGCTGCAGGTCAAGGAAGCCTTCCACCACTTGTCGGATTGGCAACTGGAGAACGATCAATCCACCGGCGTGGACCTGCTGGTCAACAACGCCGGCATTTCCGACCCGGTCTGCGGTCCGATCGAAGAGCTGGCACTCGAGGACTGGCGGCGATGGCAGGAGAGCCACCTGACCGGGGCTTTCCTGTGCACGCGCGCCGCCGTTCCGGGACTGCGCCGACGCGGCGGCGCCATCGTCAATATCGCCTCCACTCGCGCGCTGCAGTCGGAGCCGCACTGCGAATCCTACGCCGCCGCCAAGGGCGGGCTGCTGTCGATGACCCATGCCCTGGCCATCAGCCTGGGACCGGACATTCGGGTCAACGCCATCTGCCCCGGCTGGATCGAGACCGGCCCGTGGCAGAAGGCCGGTCAGCGCCACGATCCGGAACATCGCGATATCGACCGCGATCAGCATCCGGTCGGGCGGATCGGCGAACCGGCCGACGTCGCCGCCACGGTGGCCTTTCTCGCCAGCGACAAGGCGGGCTTCATCACCGGCCAGCACATCAGCGTCGATGGAGGGATGACCAAGAAGATGATCTACGCCGACTAGCCGCGAGCCGCGAAAGCCAACACCGGCTTATTGCGAGAA
>NZ_PZJN01000008.1 GCF_003206695.1 Salinicola halophyticus
CTCGTGGCTCGTGGCTCAGGAATCGTTGCGCCAGAAATCACGGATCGACGCGATGCCTTGAGCGCCGACCGCGCGCGCCTGACTGGCGTGATGGCGAGTCATGCCGCCCAGCGCGAAGACCGGCATCGCGGCCGTTTCCACCATCTGCTGGAAATCGTGCCAGCCGATGGTGACGGCATCGGGATGCGACGGTGTCGGCGCCAGCGGTGAAAGAGTGACGAAATCGCAGTCGATCGCACCCGCCTGAACCAGCTGCTCGTCACCATGCGTCGAGGCGCCCAGCCACTTGTTGCCGGGGATCGGGCGATGCTTGAGCGCCATCAGCCGCGCGCTGGTCAGATGTATGCCGTCGGCATCGACCCGTTGCAGCCATTCGGGATCGGCGTTCAACAGCAGCTTGGCCCTGTAGCGCCGGCACAGTTCCAGGGTTTTTTCCGCCCTTGCCTGATAGGCAGCATCGTCCAGGCCTTTCGCGCGCAGCTGCACCAGCCGGACATTGTCTTCCTTCAGCGCCCGTTCGAGCCGCTGCAGAAAGACCGTATCGTCCGCCTCTTCCGCGGTAATCAGATACTCCTGGGGAAGCGCCACCGCCTGCAGGATCGGCAGGTTGGCCGCCGGGAACGGATAGTTGGGCAGGTCATCCACATCGACCCAGCGCACCGGCTGGCCTTCCCGGCCGTATGGGTCGCCGTCGTATTCGCGCACCTGCCACACGTCCAGCAGGATATGCTTGTCGGGGTATTCATGGTGCACCCGGATCAGCGGCTGGGCGCGCAGGATCTGAATGCCAAGCTCCTCGCTCAGCTCCCGCTTGAGCGCCTCCAACCCGGTCTCGTAGGGCGCCAGCTTGCCCCCGGGGAACTCCCACAGACCGCCTTGATCGGCCGTTGCCGGGCGCTTGGCGATCAGCACCCGTCCGTCGCCGCGAATGACGGCTGCTGCCGCTACATGGACCCGTCTTTTAATCATTTTGCTCAGTCTCTCGTACCACTGCAGTGTTTACGCTTTGTCTCGAAAATGCCTGCGCTCGTCGATTTTTTCAGACAGAGCTGACTCTTGACCCACGAGGTCGACATGGCGCGCATCGTCCGGAATCGCTCAACTACGGTAATCCGCGTTGATCGATACGTAATCGTGGGATAGATCCGAGGTCCAGACCGTCGCGCTGGCCGTGCCCCGACCAAGCCGAATCCGGATGGGGATCTCCTCCTGAGCCATGACCCGGCTGCCGATCTCTTCGGTATAGCTATCGGCGCGCCCGCCGTGTTCGACCAGGCGTTCGCCGCCGAGATCGATGACGATACGCTCGACATCGAGGCCCTCCACCGGCGCGCGACCCACAGCGGCGAGAATCCGCCCCCAATTGGCATCGCAGGCATAGAGCGCGGTCTTGACCAGCGGCGAGTGCGCCACCGTGAACGCGACCGCGCGGGCCTCGTCGACACTGGCCGCCTGTTCGACGTCGAGCGTGACGAACTTGGTCGCGCCCTCGCCATCGCGAATGATCGCCTGAGCCAGCTCGGTCAATACCGCCGTCAGCGACTCACGGAAGCGTCGCTCGTCGTCGGCAGACTCGATAGCCGCACCGCGGCCCGTGGCGATCAGGGTGCAGGCGTCGTTGGTGGAGGTATCGGAATCCACCGTGATCGAATTGAACGAGACCTGGACCGATTCGCGCAGCC
This sequence comes from Salinicola halophyticus, assembly GCF_003206695.1. Taxonomy (GTDB): domain Bacteria; phylum Pseudomonadota; class Gammaproteobacteria; order Pseudomonadales; family Halomonadaceae; genus Salinicola; species Salinicola halophyticus. The sequence continues at coordinate 1,683 of NZ_PZJN01000008.1, forward strand.
ACTGTTGAAGCTTCGACGCCTCGACGGTCGCGTCGCAGGCGACGAAACCCAGCATGGTCGCCATATTGGGCTGGATCATGCCCGAGCCCTTGCTGATGCCGTTGATCGTGACGGTGCCGCCGCTGAGCTCGACCTGAGCCGAGGCGCCCTTGATCCGGGTGTCGGTGGTCATGATGCCCTCGGCGGCCAGTGCCCATCCGCCTTCGTCCAACGATTCCATTGCCGCCGACATGCCGCCGACGATGCGCGCCACCGGCAGAGGCTCGCCGATCACGCCGGTCGAGAACGGCAGTATCTGAGCGGCATCAACCCCGGCCAGATCGGCCAAAGAGGCACAGCAGCTTTCGGCATCCTGACGCCCGCGAGCCCCGGTCCCGGCATTGGCGTTGCCGGTATTGATCAGCAGATAGCGCGGCGCGGACTGCTGCAAGTGATCACGCGCCACCTGTACCGGCGCGGCACAGAAGGCGTTGCGCGTGAACGTCGCCGCGACCGCAGCGCCTTCCGGTATCTCGATCACCACCAGGTCACGCCGATCCGGCTTCTTGATCCCGGCCATCGCCGTGCCCAGGCGCACGCCTCCGATGGCGGGCATCTCCGGGAATACTGACTTACCTACGGCCATCTCGATTCTCCTTGAAAGGCCCGGCTCGCGCCGAGCCCGCCACGCTTCAGCTGAGCGTGCCGTGGCACTGCTTGAATTTCTTGCCGGAACCGCACGGGCAAGGATCGTTACGGCCGACCTTGGGGCTCTCGCGACGGACAGGCTGAGCGTTGTCGTCCCCGGCTTCGGGTTCCGGCTCGTCCCCTTCGGCCGTCTGCTGGGCAGCGGCCACCGCATCTTCGTGCACCGATTGACTGGAGGCCTTTTCGCGCTCGAGCGCTTCGCGACGCTGGCGTTCGAGATCCTCGACCTCTTCCTGGCGACGTACCTGGACGTGGCTCAGAATTCGCGTGACGTCGTGCTTGATGTTGTAGAGCAACGACTGGAACAGCTCGAACGCTTCGCGCTTGTACTCCTGCTTGGGGTTCTTCTGCGCATAGCCCCGTAGGTGGATACCGCGGCGCAGGTGGTCCATCGACTGCAGGTGTTCCTTCCAGCGGGTGTCCAGCACCTGAAGCATCACCTGCTTCTCGAAGCGTCGCATCATGTCGCCGCCGATCGCCTCGACCTTGGCGACATACAACCCGCGATGCTGATCGTGTAGGCGCTGGCGCAGCACTTCCTCGTTGAAGTTGTCGTCCTCTTCCGCCCACTGCACCAGTGGCAGGTCGAGATTGAACTCCTGCTTGAGCTGATCCTGAAGCCCGGCCAGCTCCCACTGTTCCGGCAGGCTCTGCGGCGGCACGTAGTCGGAGATGGTCTGCTCGAGCACCTCGTCACGGATGCTGGCGACGTTATCGGAAATCTCGTCGGCGGCAAGAATGTCGTCACGCTGCTCGTAGATCACTCGACGCTGGTCGTTGGAGACGTCGTCGTACTCCAGCAACTGCTTACGGATGTCGAAGTTGCGGCCCTCGACCTTCTTCTGCGCCCGTTCGACCGCATTCGACACCATCTTGTGCTCGATCGCCTCGCCTTCCTCGAGCCCCAAGGCGCCCATCAAGCGCTGCACGCGGTCGGAGCCGAACAGGCGCATCAGGCTGTCTTCCAGCGACAGGAAGAATCGCGTCGAACCGGGGTCGCCCTGACGGCCGGCACGCCCGCGAAGCTGGTTGTCGATACGTCGCGACTCATGGCGCTCGGAGCCGATCACGTGCAGACCGCCGGATTCGAGCACCGCATCGTGGCGCTGCTCCCACTCGGTCTTGATCGCGGCGATCTGTTCCTCGCTCGGATTCTCGAGCTTGGCGACCTCGGCCTCCCAGTTACCGCCCAGCATGATGTCGGTACCACGACCGGCCATGTTGGTGGCCAGGGTGATCGCACCGGGGCGGCCGGCCTGGGCGATGATTTCCGCTTCGCTGTCGTGCTGCTTGGCGTTGAGCACGTTGTGCGGAATCTTCTTCGCCTGCATCAGCTTGGAGAGATATTCCGAAGTCTCGATCGACGCGGTACCCACCAGCACCGGCCGGTTGGCTTCGCGCTGGGTATTGACGTCCTCGATGATCGCGGCGTATTTCTCTTCGGCACTGAGGTAGACCAGATCGTTGAGATCCTGGCGCGCCAGGGGACGGTTGGTGGGGATCACCAGCACGTCGAGACCGTAGATGTGGTTGAACTCGAAGGCTTCGGTATCTGCGGTACCGGTCATGCCCGCCAGTTTTTCGTAGAGACGGAAATAGTTCTGGAAAGTGGTAGAAGCCAGCGTCTGACTCTCGCGCTGGATCGATACCCCCTCCTTGGCCTCGACTGCCTGGTGCAGCCCTTCCGACCAGCGCCGCCCCGGCATGGTGCGCCCGGTATGTTCGTCGACGATGACCACGTTGTCGTCGGCGACGATGTAGTCGACATCACGATGATAGAGACAGCGCGCACGCAGCGCGGAGTGGATGTGCTGCAGCAGGCCGAGATTCTGCACGGCGTAGAGCGATTCATCGGCTTTCAGCAGGCCCGCTTCGCGCATCAGCTCCTCGACCTTCTGATGCCCTTCCTCGGTCAATTCGACCTGCTTCTGCTTTTCGTCGATCAGGAAGTCGCCGGTACTCGGGTCTTCCTCGTCGGTGCACTGCTCGAGCTGCTTGGAAAGCGTGTGGATGGTGCGATAGAGCTCGACGTTCTCTTCCACCGGGCCGGAGATGATCAGCGGTGTCCGTGCCTCGTCGATCAGGATCGAGTCGACCTCATCGATGATCGCGTAGTGCAGTGGGCGCTGGACCTTGTCCTGCATCGAGAACGCCATGTTGTCGCGCAGGTAGTCGAAGCCATATTCGTTGTTGGTGCCGTAGGTGATGTCGCAGGCGTAGGCGCGGCGCTTTTCGTCGTTGGGCTGACCGGAGGCGATGACGCCGACGCTCAGTCCGAGAAATTCGTAGAGCGGACGCATCCAGTTGGCATCACGACTGGCCAGGTAGTCGTTGACCGTGACCACGTGAACGCCCTTGCTCAGCAGGGCATTGAAGTAGACCGCGAGGGTTCCGACGAGAGTCTTGCCTTCACCGGTCTTCATTTCCGCGATTCGGCCGTCGTTCAAGGACATGCCGCCGACCATCTGGACATCGAAATGACGCATGCCCAGAACGCGTTTACTCGCCTCGCGGACGGTAGCAAACGCTTCCGGAAGCAGCGACTCGTGCTTCTCGCCGTCGGCGAGGCGCTGGCGGAACTCGGCGGTCTTGGCCTGGAGCGCGACATCGTCGAGCGCTTCGAAAGTGGCTTCCAGTTCGTTGATCGCCACCACCTGCTTGCGCATGCGCTTGACGTCGCGATCGTTCTTGGAGCCGACCAGTTTATGTAGCAATCCATTCAACATGATGTGGTTCCTGCCTAACTCTGTTTCTCGTACTGCGCCGAGGCAACGACACGACAATAAGAGCCGCGTCGGCTGCCGATGAGATGAAACGTATGACCAGAGATCAGGCAGAAACCGGCGGACCGCGGCGGGAGATGACATCCAGTGCGGCGCTGAGGGAGATAGCGGGTTCGACATAGAACGAGCGTCGCGCTCGGGCCGCCGCGGCCTGCGGATGAACGGGCCGCTTGGCAGCCACGCGTGCGACGCGCCGGGATTCCGCGCGAATGGCCTCCGGGGCCATCAGATAGACCTGGGTCAGGCGCTCGGCCAGCCGCAATGCCTCGGCGTGGAGCAGACCTGCAGGCAGCAGACAACCGACCAGCACGCTGGCCAGCCACCAATGGGCTCGCTGCCGGGGGCGCCAGATGGCGCCGCGCTGACCGGACTGCGCTTTGGCCGAAGTCATGCTGTCGACGAACTCCGCGTCGTGATAGGTTTAGCGGGACATTTCCCACTGCGTGCAGGCCGATGAGTATAAAGGCTAAGCGTTTACGAGCCCAGCCCGTTTCCCGACTGCTGGAACAACCCGGGGGGCTGGGTGACGTCATGCGCATGGCGACACTGATCGAACGCGCCCAGACGCATCTGAGGCGTCAGCTGCCGCCGGATGTCGCCGAGCATCTCTACGTCGGTGGCTACCGCGACGGCGTGCTGACACTGATCACCGATCGCGCCGCCTGGCTGACCTGGCTGCGTTACGAGCAACCGCGCCTGCTCAAGCTATTGCATCAGCTGCCGGGATTCGAGGCGATCATGAAATTTTCGCTGAAGGTGCGTCCGATCCGTCCCGTCAAGGCAGTGCCGCGCCACACGCGTCGCCTGTCGGAGGCCGGCGCCGAGGCGCTCTCCCACTGCGCGGAAAACCTCGATGACTCCCCACTCAAGCGCTCGTTGAATCGACTGGCGTCTCATGCCGATGCACCGTCCGAGCCCGCCGACGAAACCCCGACGTAAGGCGGAGACGAGCTTGACGTCCGTACGAGCTGAGCGCACGAGCCGACGATAATGACCGCCGAGATTTCCAACACGCAGACACGACGACGCCGATCCGAAGATCGGCGTCCAACCCAGCGGCACCCTCGGCCGCGTGAGTGAAAGGATCACGACTGGCGTATTACGCCATGGCAGGCGCTGCATAAGAGATAGGCGCAGCTTGGGTCGACTCTTCGAAGGTCACGATTTCGTAAGCCTCGGGATGAGCCAGCAGCTCGCGGCAGAGCTGATTATTGAGTCCATGGCCGGACTTGTAGCCCTTGAACTCGCCGATCAGACTACAACCCAACTGATAGAGGTCGCCGATCGCATCCAGCATCTTGTGCTTCACGAACTCATCGTCATATCGCAAGCCGTCCTGATTGACGATGCGATAATCGTCGACAACGATGGCATTGTCGAGGCTACCGCCCAGGGCCAGATTCTGTGAGCGCAGAAATTCGAGATCGCGCATGAAACCGAAGGTTCGTGCGCGCGACACTTCCTTGACGAAGGAGGTGGTAGAGAAATCGACGCTGGCCGTCTGCTTCTGCTGCTCGAAGACGGGATGGTCGAAATCGATCGCGAAGCTGACCTTGAAACCGTTGTGCGGCAGGAAGGTCGCCTGCTTGCCATCGTCATTGACCGTGACTTCGCGCTTGATACGAATGAACCGTTTGGCCGCCGACTGCTCGGCGATACCCGCCGATTGAATCAGAAAGACGAACGGCCCGGCGCTGCCGTCCATGATCGGCACTTCCGGCGCGCTCAGTTCGACATAGGCGTTGTCGATACCCAGACCCGCGAACGCCGACATCAGATGCTCGACCGTGGCCACCTTGACGCCATCCTTGGACAGCGCGGTGCACAGGTTGGTATCGGTGACACTCTCGGCGTGAGCCGGAATGTGCACCACCGGGTCGAGATCGGTACGCACAAACACGATGCCCGTGTTGGGCGCCGCAGGACGCAGCGTCAGATACACTTTCTCTCCGGAATGGAGCCCCACGCCGGTGGCGCGGATCGTGTTCTGCAACGTTCGTTGTTTGATCATGGCATCGACCTAACAGTCAAATGGTTTGGAAACGGTGTTCACTATAACACCAAACCAATAGCCTACCAACCATATCGACGTTACAGAATGATGATCGGCAGCTTAAAAAGCTATCAATCCGCCTGACGACGCAGGAACGCCGGAATGTCCAGATAGTCGTCCATATCCGAAGACTTGCGTCGGTCCTGCTGGGGCTTCTTCGCCGCCGCTTCCTGCTCGGCACGCGCTGCCTGCTGGCGCATTACCGCCGGCTGCTGCAGCTTGCGATAGTCCGTCGTTTCCGGACGTGAAGCCGCAGTTTCGCGAGGAGCCGCCTTCTCTTTCTGCGCGTCGAGACCTGCAGCAACAACCGTCACCCGCAGCTCATCGGACATTTCCATGTCGATGGAGGTACCCACGACAATGGTGGCATCCTGTGAAGCGAATTCCTGAACCGTTGCCCCCACGTCGTTGAACTCACCGATGGAGAGATCCGGACCGGCCGTAATGTTGACCAGGATGCCGCGGGCGCCGTGAAGGTCGATATCTTCGAGCAGCGGGCTGCGAATGGCCTTTTCGGCGGCTTCACGCGCACGGTTTTCACCCGTCGCCGCGCCGGTGCCCATCATCGCCATCCCCATTTCCGACATCACCGTGCGCACATCGGCAAAGTCGACGTTGATGATACCGGGGCTGGTGATCAGCTCGGCGATCCCCTGGACTGCGCCCAGCAGCACATCGTTGGCGGCGCTGAACGCGGTCAACAGGCTGGCATTCTTGCCCAGCACCGACAGCAGCTTTTCGTTGGGAATGGTGATCAGCGAATCGACGTACTCGGAAAGCTCCTTCATTCCCTCTTCCGCCGCGCGCATGCGCTTCGGACCTTCGAACGGGAACGGCCGCGTGACGACAGCGACCGTCAGAATGCCGAGTTCCTTGGCCACCTGGGCCACGACGGGCGCGCCACCGGTACCGGTACCGCCACCCATGCCGGCAGTGATGAAGACCATGTCCGCACCCTGCAGCATTTCCGCGATGCGCTCGCGATCTTCCATCGCGGCCTGACGTCCAACATCCGGATTGGCTCCCGCGCCCAGCCCTTTGGTGATCTCGCCACCCAGCTGCAGTACGGTCTTGGCCGCCACGCGCTTGAGCGCCTGGGCATCGGTGTTGGCGCAGATGAACTCGACGCCTTCGATGTTGCTCTCGACCATGTGGTTGACAGCGTTGCCGCCGCCGCCGCCGACACCGATGACTTTGATGACTGCACTACTAGAAGGTGCGTTATCTACTAGTTCGAACATTGCCCCGTCTCCAAGACCGCGTACGGCCTGTCAGAAATTTCCTTTAAACCAGCCTTTGAGTCGCTCCAGCGTCGAAACCTCATCCCTGGTTGCGCGCCGGGGAAGTAGATCTTCCCGTTGAGGCTGGGCTGATACTGCGCGAGAGTGCTTGGAATCTTTCATTCCGTAGAATAGCAAACCAACACCTGTCGAATAAATCGGGTTGCGCACCACGTCCGCCAAACCGCGGACATTGTACGGGCAGGCGATGCGAACCGGCATGTGGAATATCTCCTCCGCCAGCTCCACGACCCCCTCCATGCGAGAGGTGCCGCCTGTCAGCACGACGCCAGCCGCCACCAGATCCTCGTAGCCACTGCGGCGCAATTCTTCGCGCACCAGAGTGAAGAGTTCCTCGTAACGCGGTTCCACGACTTCCGCCAAGGCTTGACGCGAAAGGTCCCGCGCCGGACGATCGCCGACGCTGGGAACCTTGATCATTTCATCGCTGCTCGCCAGTTGTGTCAGCGCGCAGGCATATTTGACCTTGATGTCTTCGGCATACTGGGTCGGTGTTCGCAACGCCATCGCGATGTCGTTGGTCACCTGATCGCCGGCAATCGGGATCACCGCGGTGTGTCGAATGGCGCCCTCGGTAAATACGGCGATATCCGTCGTGCCACCACCGATATCGACCATGCACACGCCGAGTTCGCGCTCGTCCTCTGTCAGCACCGCATGACTGGAGGCGAGCTGTTCGAGGATGATGTCGTCGACTTCCAGACCGCAACGTCGCACACATTTTTCAATATTCTGCACGGCGTTCATCGCCGCCGTCACCAGATGCACGCGCGCCTCGAGGCGTACGCCGGACATCCCGAGCGGCTCGCGGATCCCCTCCTGGGTATCGATCGCGAACTCCTGGGGGATGACGTGCAGCACTCGTTGACCTTCCGAGATAGCACGGGCGCGGGCGGAGTCGATCACGCGCTCGATATCGGCCTGCGCGACTTCACGCTCCTTGATCGCCACGACGCCATCGGAATTCATGGAGCTGATGTGGCTCCCGGCGATACCGACATACACGGAATGAATATCACAGCCGGCCATCAGCTCGGCTTCTTCCACGGCACGCTGAATCGACTGAACGGTTGATTCGATATTGATCACGACACCCTTCTTCATACCACGAGAAGGATGTGAACCAATCCCGGCGATTTCCAACCCGCCATCGTCGGTGGGTTGCCCCACGATGGCGACCACCTTGGATGTTCCGATATCCAGCCCGACCACCATGTTGGAAGCGTTGGATTGTCCTGCCATAGGTCGGGGTCGCTCCTCAAACTTCACCAGTAAACCGATAAAAATGGGCTAACAAAGACTCGCGCTTATTATAGGAACAAGTCGACCTTTTTCACCAGCCCATCACTGAAACAAAAGCCACATTAAGCTCTTTTTCTTTAAAAGGGAAATAAGGAAGGAGGCTCGCGGCTATTTACAGCCGCGAGAAATAACAGAATGGGCCAATAGCGGTATGTCGACGAGGGTCGGACGAGGCCAAAGTCCTGCTACTGTTTCCGTCCAACTGCCGAGTGATGTTCTCCAGGATGCGCCAGCCGGGAGATCGAGGCCATCTTTACGAACCATGATGACAAGGACTAATCATCGGAGGTCGCGGTCGTTTCACCATGGCGCGCCACTGAAACTCCGTTGGGATAACGCAAGTCGATGTAGCGTATCTGCGACGCTTCCTCACTTAACTGTCGCTTCCATGCAGCAATAAAACGAGCCAGTCGTGCGTCCAAGTCGGTACGTCCCAGAATCACCCACACGCCATCATTGACTTGAAAACGCCAGGCGCCTCGAGGTTCCAATCTCAACTGGGTGATCGACAGTCCGAGATTGGACAGCGTACGGCGCAACGAGTCGTAATAACCCAGCACTTCTCGACCCGATCCCTTGGGGCCGCCGAGATCAGGTAGCCGACGACCCAGATCGGTCACAGGCCCAGGGGCAAACGACTGTCCCCGGCTGTTGAGCAACCGATCATCATTCCAGCGGGCGACTGGATCCTGTTCGTAGAGCACGAAGCGCAGAGTATTCGGCCACTCCCGTGAGATTGTCACTTCTCGAAGCCACCCGATCTGACGCGCTTCGTTGCGCAGATCGGTCAAGGATAGAGACAGCCAGGTGTGCCCCCTCACCAGTGGCGCCAATTCCTTCTGCAGGTAACTCGCGCTCACGTAATTCAGGTCGCCGCTGATCGACACCCGTTCGATGGGCTTGTCCAGCCATAACCACAGCGCCCTGCCGCCGGCACCGATGAGCACGACGAGCATGAGCACACCCAGTAGCGTACCCCGCGCGTTCGCGTTCATGTCGATCGCCCCATACTGACGTCGTCGCGCCCATTGTCGATCCTTGGTGACTCGCTCAAAGGTCCACCTCGTCGAGATGGAGCGCACTCTGGGCGAGTCGCTGGGAAATGCCGCCGATATCACCGGCGCCCTGCGTCAGCAGAATGTCCCCCGGGCGCAACACCCGCGACAGGATCGCAGGCAGAGCCGACTTCTCTTCGATGAACAGCGGGTCGACCTGGCCCCGCTGGCGAATCGATCCCGCCAGCGTCTTGCCTTCGGCTCCCGGAATCGGCGCTTCACCGGCGCCGTAGACATCCAGCAATAGCAGCGTGTCGACGCCGGAAAGCACGCGCACGAAATCCTCGTAGAGATCGCGGGTACGACTGTAGCGATGCGGTTGATAGACCATCACCAGACGACGCTGTGGCCAGCCAGCCCGCACCGCACGGATCACCATCTCGACTTCCCGCGGGTGATGGCCATAGTCGTCGACGAGCATTACTTCGCCACCGCTAGGCAGCGAGTAATGGCCATGAACCTGGAACCGCCGGCCGACACCTCCGAACGACGCCAGCCCCTTGACGATATCGTCGTCGCTGACGCCCGCATCGGTGGCCACGGCGATCGCCGCCAGCGCGTTCAGCGCATTGTGGGTACCGGGCATTGCCAGCGTGATGTTCAGCGAAGCCAGGCCGTCGGGGCGTTCCGCAACGAAGCGGATGGTTTCGGCAGTCTGCTGGAAGTCTTTCACTCGATAATCGGCTTCTTCGCTGAAACCGTATGTCACGAACTGGCGCTGAACCTGGGGCAGCAATTCCCGCACGTTGTCATCGTCGAGACAAAGCACGGCACGACCGTAGAACGGCAGGTTGTGCAGGAACTCGATGAACGTCGTCTTCAACCGCGAGAAATCGCCATCATAGGTCGCCATGTGGTCGGCATCGATATTGGTGACGATCGATGTCATCGGCTGGAGATGGAGAAAAGACGCATCGGATTCGTCGGCCTCGGCGACCAGAAAGTCACCGCTACCCAACCGCGCGTTGGTTCCGGCACTGGTCAGTTTGCCACCGATGACGAAGGTCGGATCGAGTCCGGCTTCGGCGAACAGCGTCGATAACAGACTCGTGGTCGTGGTCTTGCCATGAGTACCGGCAACGGCGATGCCATGACGAAAGCGCATCAATTCGGCGAGCATCTCCGCCCGGCGTACGACCGGGACGCGATGCTCGCGCGCCCACTGGATCTCGGGATTGGTCGGATCGACTGCCGTCGACACCACGATGACATTGGCACCCTCGGCGTTGACCGCCGCATGACCGATCGCCACGCGAATGCCGCACTGGCGCAGATGCTGCGTCACCGCGGATTCGCGAAGATCGCTGCCACTGACCTCATACCCTTCATTGACCAGGACTTCGGCGATACCGCACATGCCGGCCCCGCCGATTCCGACGAAATGGATGCCACGGATGCGCCGCATGCCCAGATGCGATCGCGTCGGACGCGTCTGAATGCTATCGCTCAAAATCGATCTCCATGCAGCCGTCGACCAGACGATCGACGGCATCGAGGTGGGCTACCCGCCGAGCCTGGACCGCCATTCGCGCCAGCACGTCGGGCTGTAAAAGTGACTCGAGCGCCGCCTGGAGACGTTCAGGGGTCAACTCGGCCTGCTGGATCAACTCGGCGCCACCGGCCTCGACCAGATGGCGCGCATTATGGGTCTGGTGATCGTCGACCGCGTGCGGAAACGGCACCAGCAACGACGGCTTGGCCGCTGCCGACAGCTCGGCAATGGTCAGCGCCCCGGCGCGACACACGATGATATCCGCCCAGTCATAGGCCTCGGCCATATCGTCGATGAAAGCGCTGACCTCGGCTGCGACACCGGCCGCGCGATAGGCGTCTCGTGTGACATCGTCCTTGTCGCGCCCGGCCTGGTGACGAACCTCGGGCCGCGGCGACAACGTCAGCGCCGCCAGTGCTTCCGGCAATTTTTGATTGAGCGACTGCGCCCCTAGCGAGCCGCCCAGCACCAGCAGGCGCAGCGCACGGCCGTTCATCTGCTCGGCCGTTCGGGGCCGCTCGCCCAACGCGGCGATATCCGCGCGCACCGGATTGCCAACCACCTCGGCCTTGCCACCGGGAAACGCCCCCGGGAAGGCGGCGTAGACGCGCGTCGCCAGCCGCGCCAGTGAGCGGTTGGTGAGTCCGGCGACGGCATTCTGTTCATGGACGACCAATGGTTTGCCGCTCAATCGCGCCGCCAGCCCGCCGGGACCGCTGGCAAACCCGCCCAGGCCGACGACCAGTTGCGGGTCGAAACGCTGGATCACCCGGCGCGACTGCCGGATGGCACGCGTCAAACGCCACGGAATCGCCAGCCAGCCGGCCAACCCCTTGCCTCGCAGTCCCGTCACATCGATCTGGTTCAGCGGAATGCCGTCAGCGGGAACGAGACGGTTCTCGATCCCGCGCGGGCTTCCCAGCCACTCTACCGTGACACCACGTTCGCGCAGGGCCCGGGCCAGCGACAGCGCCGGTACGACGTGCCCGCCGGTGCCCCCGGCCATGATCAGGACGCGCTTTAGTTCACTCATGATCGGGCTCCATCGTGCCGCGCGCCGGTCGGATGCCGGGCCCGATGTCGGTTTCAGGACGGGAATTCAAATCGGGACGGGAATCGTCGTCGGGCTTCGGTCGCCGTCCCAGTCGCCGCACTTCGGCGTCTACCCGGAACAGAATGGCCATCATGATGCCGCTGATGATCAGGCTCGAGCCGCCGTAACTCAGCAATGGCAACGTCAAGCCCTTGGTCGGCAGCATGCCGGAGCTGACGGCGATGTTGATGAACGCCTGGGCGCCGATGACCAGCGCGATGCCGTAGCAGAGGTAGGCCGCGAACGGGTTCCCGGCCAGCTCGGCCTTGCGTCCGATCCGGAACGCGCGGAACACCAGCAGCGCGAACAGGAGAATCACCGCGATGGCGCCGAACAGTCCCAGCTCTTCCGCTAGCACGGCGAAGACGAAATCGGTATGCGCCTCGGGTAGATAGAACAGCTTCTGAACGCTGTTGCCCAACCCCAGGCCGAACCAGTGGCCGCGACCGAAGGCGATCAGCGCCTGAGTCAGCTGGTAGCCGGTGTTGTACTGGTCCGCCCAGGGGTTGGCAAAACTGGTGATGCGCTGAAGACGATAAGGCTCCGCCACTGCCAGCATCACCGCCCCCGAGCCGACGACGGCCAGGATCAGCAGGAATCGCCACAACGGGGCACCCGAGAGCAGCAACATTCCCATCACGCAGCCGGTCAGCACCACGACGGCCCCGTAGTCGGGCTCCAGAATCAGCAGGAAGCCGATCAAAGCCATCACCGCCAATGGGCGCATGAACGCGCCCCAGCTTCGGCGAACCTCAGGTAGATACCGCTCCAGGTAGCCGGCTACGTAGACGATCAAGCAGAGCTTGGCGACTTCCGAGGCCTGAATATTGATGATACCCAGCGGGATCCAGCGGCGACTACCATTGATCTCGCGGCCCACGAGCAGCACCAAGAACAGCAGCAGCAGCGCGCCGATCAGCATCAATGGCCCCTTTCGACGCCACCAGTCCAGCGGCAGACACACGGCGACCAGGCCGACCCCGATCGCCGCCAGCACGAAAATGCCATGCCGAATGCTGAAGTAATAAGGGTTGCCGGTCAGATTGGCGGCGATTTCGGTCGAGGCGGAGGTCACCATCACCCAGCCGATCAGCATCAGCGAAAGCGTGGCCAGCAGAAGCCAGCCATCGAATGCGTGATGCCGCGTGGTGAGCCGATCCTGCGACGTCCTCAACATGGCTTTCAACATGCGACTTCCTGTCCTTGATCGAGAATCTTCCGGAACGATTCGCCCCGCGCCAGATAGTTGGGAAACTGATCGAGACTGGCGCAAGCGGGTGACAACAACACACAGTCTCCGGGCTCGGCGATCGAAGCCGCCCGGCGCATGGCCTGCAGAAGCGTCTCGACACGCCACGTAGCTACCTGCGACTCGAGCGCCGAGACCAGCAATGGCGCATCCTGACCGAAGACGATCGCCTCGCGAGCGTGCCGGGCGAGCGGTGCCGCCAGCGGCGCGAAATCCGCCCCTTTACCGACCCCGCCACCCAGCCAGATCAAGCGCCCGGTCAAGGTTTTTCCCAACCCGGCGATCGCCGCCAGGGTCGCGCCCACGTTAGTGCCTTTGGAGTCGTTGATCCAGCGCACGCCGCCACGCTCGGCGACGATCTCACCGCGATGGGGAAGGCCCGCAAACCGGGCCAGAACACCGCGCATGACCGCCAGCGGCAAGCCGACGACGTGTCCGATCGCCATCGCCGCCAGCGCATTGGCCTGGTTGTGACGCCCGGCCAGGCGCAGCTCGTTGACCGGCATCAAGGCTTGCCGGCCATGGCACAGCCACTCGCCCGTGGCCTCCGTCTCCCCTGGCACGCTACCCGGACTGGCGATCCCCCAGGCGTCGCCTGCAGGCGACTGCGTCGTGAAGCGCTCGCAAGGCAACGAGGTGTCGTCCGGCCAGGTGGCGGGATCCTCGCCGTTGACGACGACATGCGCCGCGCCCTCGAAAATTCGCGCCTTGGCGTGCCGGTATCCGGCCATGTCACCATGGCGATCGAGATGATCGGCGGACAGGTTGAGGAAAGCGCCACAGCTCGCGCCCAGAGCGTCTAGCGTCTCCAGCTGGAAGCTCGAAAGCTCGAGCACGAACAGCTCGGCATCCGGATGATCGATCAGCAGATCCAGTGCGGCATCCCCCAGATTGCCGCCCACGGCCACTCGTCTGCCCGCCTCCCGAGCCATCTCACCGACCAGCGTGGTCACCGTGGACTTGGCATTCGATCCGGTAATCGCCACGATCGGTGCCCTGCAATGGCGCGCGAACAGGGAAATTTCCCCGATAACGCGATCGCGTACCGCGGCCAGACCGCTGCGGCCGAGATCGACGCCGGGACTCACGATGATCTCGGCAAAGCTCGACAGATCCAGCGCCGCCAGATCGCCGAGATGAATCTCGACGTCCGGATAGGCCTCGCGGAAGGCGTCGATGCCGGGCGGCGCTGCCCGCGTGTCGGCTACCACGAAGCGCTCACCGCGCTGCTGCAGAAACCGAGCGATCGCCCGGCCGGATATCCCCAGCCCGACGACCAGCCAGGGCATCGCCCCACTTCCGTCGTCCTTCTTCGAACGCGATACGACTCGCGCAATCCCCGACTGATCGCTCATGACATCAACGCAGCTTCAGGGTCGCCAGCCCCAGCAGGACGAGGATCACGGTGATGATCCAGAAGCGCACGATCACCCGCGGCTCCGGCCAGCCCTGGAGTTCGAAGTGGTGGTGCAACGGCGCCATGCGGAAGATCCGGCGACCGGTAAGCTTGTAGGAACCGACCTGTAGGATGACCGACACCGTCTCCATCACGAACACCCCGCCCATGATGAACAGCACGATCTCCTGACGCACGATGACCGCGACGATACCCAGCGCCGCGCCCAGCGCCAGCGCACCGACGTCCCCCATGAAGACCTGGGCGGGATAGGTGTTGAACCACAGGAAGCCGAGCCCGGCCCCAGCGATGGTGCCGCAAAATACCGCCAGCTCGCCGGCGCCCGCCACTTCGGGAATGTGTAGATAGTTGGCGAACACCGCGTTGCCGCTGGCGTAGGCGAACACCGCCAATCCCATGGAAACCAGTACGGTGGGCATGATCGCCAGCCCGTCGAGACCATCGGTCAGGTTGACCGCATTGGAACTGCCGACGATGACCAGATAACTCACGACGATGTAGAACACGCCGAGCGGCATCACCACGTCCTTGAACAGCGGCACGATCAGACTGGTCTCGACCGGGCTCGCGGCGGTGAAATAAAGAATGATCGAAGCGCCGAGCCCGATGACCGACTGCCAGAAGTATTTCCACCGCGCGGGCAGACCGCGAGGGTTCTTCTCGACCACCTTGCGGTAGTCGTCGACCCAGCCGATGGCGCCAAAGCCTAGCGTCACCGCCAGCACCAGCCATACGTAGTGGTTGGTCAGATCGCCCCACAGCAGCGTGCTCACGGCAATCGAGACCAGAATCAGCGCCCCGCCCATGGTCGGCGTGCCGGCCTTGGACAGATGCGACTGTGGGCCATCGTCGCGCACGGCCTGACCGATCTGACGCTCGACCAAACGTCGAATCATCTGTGGTCCCATCCACAGACTCAGGAAGAGCGCTGTCAACGTGCCCAGAATCACGCGCAGGGTCAGGTATCCGAAAACATTGAAAGCACTTTGAAAATGGGTCAGCAGTTCAGCCAGAAAAAGCAGCATGAGTCAGATTCACCTTGAGGCATCGTCACGCAGTGCGGCAACGAGTCGTTCCATGCCGGCACTACGCGAACCCTTGACCAGCACGCTGGCCCGGGAAGGAAGCTGATCCTGGGCAAAACGCTCGAGCGTTGCCCAGTCATTGAAATGACGGCCTTCGTCACCGAAGGCCTCGATGGCGGCACGTGCGGGTTCGCCGTACGTCCCCAGAAACTCGATGCCGAGGTCGCGTGCTGCGCGCCCGACCTCGGCATGCAGACGCTCGGCGTCAGCCCCCATTTCGCCCATCGCGCCGAGAAAACACCAGCGCGGCGATGGCAGCGAAGCCAGCACCTCGAGCGCCGCTCGCATCGCGCCGGGGTTGGCATTGTAGCTATCGTCGATCACCCGACTGCCGCGAATGCCGTCGAGCGCCTGCATCCTTCCGGCCATGCTGTGACAGGCCTCGAGCCCGGCGGCGATTTCCGCGCCACAGAAGCCCAGGGCGTGTGTCGCGGACGCGGCGGCCAGTGCGTTACGCACGTTGTGCCGGCCCATCAATGACAGCGTGACCCGCACCGGCGTCTCGCCCGGCAGGTGAAGCGTGAAAGCATAACGCCCGGCCGCGTCACAAACCAGATCATCGGCGACGACGCTGGCCCCGGTATCGATACCGAAATCGATCACCCGGGCGCGTCCGGCCAGCGACTGCCACACCGGGAAGTAGCGCTCGTCGCGGTCGAGCACGGCACAGCCGTCGACCGGCAATCCGGCAAGAATCTCGCCCTTGGCCTGGGCGATCTGCCCCAGCCCGCCGAATTCCCCGACATGCGCGCCGGTGACGTTGGTGATAATGGCGACCTGCGGTTTGGCCAGCGCCGTCGTCCAGGCGATTTCTCCCAGATGATTGGCCCCCAGCTCAATCGCCGCATAGCGCTGCTCCGCGCTAAGCTCGAGCAGGGTCAGCGGCGCGCCGATGTCGTTGTTCAGATTGCCCCGTGTAGCCAGCGTCGGCGCGCGGGCCGGCAGGATCGACGCCAGCATCTCCTTGACCGTCGTCTTGCCGCTGTTGCCGGTCACCGCGATCAGCTGACCATCCCAGGCCAGCCGATGCGCCCGCGCCAGCAGCCCCAACGCGAGCCGCGTATCCGGCACTTCGATCTGTGTTAGCGAATCGTCGACCGGCCGGGAGACGATCGCCCCCACCGCACCCTTTTCGCGCGCCTGGGACAGAAAATCATGCGCATCGAAGCGCTCTCCTTCTAGCGCGACCAGCAGGTCACCGGGCAAAAGCGCCCGGGTGTCGGTAACGACCCGCGAGAACTCGATGTCAGCCCCTCGCAGCGTGGCACCCAGCTGCGCGGCGATGGTACTGAGTCTGCCGTTCATTGAACCGCCTCCCGTGCCCGGCAGGCTCGCGCCGCGACATCGACGTCGCTGAAGTCGTGGCGCACCCCGGCAATTTCCTGATAGTCCTCGTGGCCCTTGCCGGCGATCAACACGATGTCGTCGGGACCGGCGGCGGCGATGACGCGCTCGATCGCCTGACCACGGCCGGCGATGGCCCAGCTGCGCACGCGAGCCGTGTCCGACAGCCCCTCGACGATCTGATCGCGAATCGACTGTGGATCCTCGCTACGCGGATTGTCGTCGGTCACGACGATTCGGTCTGCCAGCGCCTCGGCCGCCGCCGCCATCAGGGGACGTTTGCCACTGTCGCGATCGCCGCCACAGCCGAACACGCACCACAGCTCGCCCCCGTTCGCGGCGGGCAAATGCATGCGCAAGGCGGACAGGGCGTTCTCCAGCGCGTCCGGCGTGTGGGCATAATCCACCACCACCACCGGCACCTTCGCGCCTTCTTCGCGTGGCAGACGCTGCATGCGCCCCGGCACCGGCCGAAGTCCGCCGGCGGCCTGCCACAGGGATTCCAGCGGATAGCCCAAGCCATAGAGCGTGGTCATGGCCAGCAGCGTATTGTCGAGATTGAAGCGGCCCATCAGCGGCAGCTCGAGCACGCCTTCGTTATCGGGGGTGGCGACGATCGCGCGCAGACCGTTGGGCAGCGCTTCGCAATCGACGACTCGCAGCGTCGTCGCTTCGCCATTGCCCGTCGCCAGCACTCGAACACCGGACGACAGACCGGCCAGCATCAGCCGCGCCAGGGGATCATCGCCGTTGACCACGGCAAGCTGAAGCGACTCTCTCTTGAACAGCCGTGCCTTCGCCGCGGCGTAGGCCGCCATGCTGCCATGATAATCGAGGTGATCTCGGCTCAGATTGGTGAAAACCGCCGCGTCGACCCGCGTATCGCCCAGCCGCTCCTGAGTCAGCGCGTGGGACGAAACCTCCATTGCCACGACCTCGACGCCCTCGCGCGCCATTTCGCCGAGCATCTGCTGCAGCGCCAACGGCCCCGGCGTCGTCTGCAGCGCGGGACGAATGGCGTCCGGCCGGCCGTAGCCCAGCGTACCGATCACCCCCGCCGACGTGCCCAGCGCCTCCAGCAACGAGGCGATGTAGTGGGTCACGGAACTCTTGCCATTGGTGCCGGTGACACCGATCAGCTTGAGCGTCTCCGGCACCGCAAACAGCCCGCGACCCAGCGCGGCCAGACGATGCGTCAATCCCGGCAGCGCCAGAACGCGATCGTCCGCCAGCCAAGTCGAATCCAGCCCATCCGCTTCACACAGAACGCCGACAGCACCGGCCTGCAACGCGGTTTCAATGAAGTGACACCCGTCGACACTGACGCCAGGCACCGCCAGAAACAGATCGCCCTGCTGCAATTGGCGGCTATCCTGCACGAGCCTCAGTTCGGTCGTCGCCGGCAGCCAGGTCGCCAGGCGAGACGCCACGGCGAGATCCGGCCACAGCTCGGCCAGCGTTGTCGCCAGCCGCGTCGCATCGATTTTCATCGGGACGCCTCCTGTTTCTCCGCCTTGGACGGGGCGTCGGGCGGAACATCGAGCAGGCGCAGGGCGCTGCCGACCACACGGCTGAACACGGGCGCGGCAACCAGGCCACCGTAATAGTCACCCTTCTTGGGGTTGTCGATCATCACCACGGTGACGACTCGCGGATCGGAAGCCGGAGCGATACCCGCGAACAGGCCTCGATATTCCTTTTCCTGATAGCCGGAGCTCGTGACCTTGCGCACGGTGCCGGTCTTGCCCGCAATCTGATAGCCCGGGACCATCGCCATGTGGCCGCCGGCGTTGGGTTGCACAATCTTTTCCATCATGCCGAGCAGTTGATGAGCGATCGTCGGCGAGATCACCTGCTGGCTCTCGGGGCTACCGTCGAGCTTGAGCAGCGACGGCGACAGGCGCTTGCCATCGTTGGCGATGGCCGTATAGGCGCTCGCCAGCTGCAGCGGTGTGACGGCGATGCCGTAACCGTAGGCCATGGCGGCCTGAACGCTGCGCGGCAGATTGGTCAGCGACGGCAGACTGCCGCTGTTTTCCCCGGGAAAGCCGGTGCCGGGTGACTGGCCCAGCCCCAGTTCGCGATAACGATTCCAGATGATGTCCTGGGGCAGCGACAGCGCGATATGCGACATGCCAACGTTGGAGGAGTGGAACAGAATTCCCGCAGGATCGAGTTTGCCGTAATTGCGGAAATCGCTGATGGTATAGCCGTCCACCACCATCCAGCCCGGCGTGGTGTCGACGATGGTATCCGGGGTGTACTTGTCGGTAGCCAGCGCTGCCGACATCGCCAGCGGTTTCATCACCGAGCCGGGTTCGATGGCGTCGGTGACCGCCTGGTTGCGCAGCCCGCGAACGTCGACATCACCGCGATTGTTGGGGTTGTAGGAGGGCAGGTTGGCCATCGCCAGCACCTCGCCGGTACGCGCATCGAGCATCACCAGCGAGCCGCCATCGGCGTCGTTCTCCCGGATTCCCGCAGCCAGCTCCCGGTAGGCCATGTACTGCAGACGCAGATCGATCGACAGTGTGAGATCGCCGCCCGGCTTGGCCTCTTCGATCAAATGGAGATCGCGAACCAGATGCCCCTTGCGATCCTTGAGCACGCGACGCTTGCCCGGCTGACCGGTCAGATAACGGTTGTAGGCGAGTTCGAGCCCTTCCTGCCCCTTGTCGTCGACATTGGTCACGCCCACGACCTGGGCCGCCACTTCCCCCGCCGGGTAATAGCGCTTGTACTCGTCACGCGAATAGACCCCGGGCATCTGCAGATCGAGCACGGGCTTGGCCGCGGCGGGCGTCAACTGCCGCCGCAGGTACATGAACTCATGGTCGGAATAGCGCTCGATCCGATCTTCGAGCTGCTGGGGATCGATCTTCAGCGCCTTGGCCAGCAAGGTCTGCTGGATGGGATCCTGAGGCAATTCCTTGGGGTTGGCCCACAGCGTCACTACCGGAGTGGAGATCGCCAGTGGATCACCGTTGCGATCGCTGATCATTCCCCGATGGGCACCGATGGTCTCGACCCGCAAGGTGCGAGCGTCGCCCTGATTCTGAAGAAAGCTGCGATCGATCACCTGGAGATAGACGATACGACCGGCCAATGCGGAGAGGGCCACCAGAATGATGAAGAGCATGAACCAGTAACGCCCCGCGCCCAGCGGACCTTCCGGCCGACGCGATCTACCCGGTGGCCTGCGACGCGTCGCACTCATGGATGAATCACCTTCACTTCATCGACGCTCGGCACGCGCATGTCCAGGCGCTTGCTCGCCAACGCTTCGATCCGTGCCGGCGATGACCAGGTGCTCTCCTCGAGCAACAGTCGCCCCCACTCGGTCTGTAGAGAGTCGCGCTGGTTTTCCAGTTTCTGCAATCTGGCGTACTGCACGCGGGTCAGGTGAGACGTACTGATGACGGCAACCGCCGTGATCAGAACCGCAACGAGTACCGCGCCGAGCAGCAGCGCGCGACCACTCGGGCGCCGAGCGAATGGCCAGTCACCGGTTTGCAGTAGGCGGTGTCGTCCTTGAACGGCCATGGGGCTCCTTAACTCGACTTCTCGGCAGGCGGTCTCGACTTCTCGACGGCAGGTCCCAGCTTCTCGGCGATACGCATCACCGCACTACGCGAGCGCGGGTTGGCATCGATTTCACTGTCGCTGGCACGCATCGCCTTGCCCACCGGCTTGAGACGCTTGTTGAGCTGGTCTTCGCGGATCGGCATGCCGCGAGGCAGGTGCGTATCGCCACGCGCCTGATCCCGGATAAAACGTTTGACCAGCCGGTCTTCCAGCGAATGAAAGCTGATGACGACCAGTCGCCCTCCCGATTGCAGCGAGTCGAGCGCCACATCCAGTGCCCGCTCCAGCTGCCCGAGTTCATCGTTCAGGTGAATGCGGATCGCCTGGAAGACCCGCGTCGCCGGATGCTTGCCCTTCTCCCAGGCGGGGTGGGCCGCCTTGACGATCTCCGCGAGCTGGTGGGTACGCTGGACCGGCGCCTCTTGCCGCGCGGCGACGATGGCGCGGGCGATGCGTTTGGCAAAACGTTCTTCGCCGTAGGTCTTGAAGACGCGAGCCATCTCCTGGTCGCCGGTGCGCGCGATCCATTCGGCCGCACCGATGCCCGAGGTCGGGTCCATGCGCATGTCTAGTGGGCCATCACGCAGAAAGCTGAACCCACGCTCGGGATCGTCCAGTTGGGGAGAAGAAACGCCGACATCGAGGAGAATACCGCTCAGGCTGCCATGGACGCCGCACGCCGCCGCGTGGCGGTCCAGCTCGGCAAAGACACCCTGGCATACCGTCAATCGAGCGTCGTCGATCTCGGAGGCAACGGCCAGGGCGGCAGGGTCGCGGTCGATCGCGATCAGCCGGCCGTGACCGTCGAGACGCGACAGGATCGCGCGGGAATGGCCGCCGCGACCGAAAGTCCCATCGAGATAGGCACCCGAGGGAGACTGCACCAAGGCATCCACGGCACCCTCGAGCAGAACGCTGGTATGACGAAAATCGGGGCGATCTGCCGTACCGCCTGAGGGTGCCTCTGAAGCGTTGTCGCGGTGCAGCATGCGGATCTCGGTGTCGAACGGCAAAAATCGGAGAGGGAGTCGGCCGATAAGCCGGGTTCTGTCTAAGACAGTCATTCATCTAGGAAACGCGTCGCCACGTCTCTCGAGCAACCTACCCGGATCCAGCGCGGGCCACGCCAACGGATCCCTATTTGGTCTTGCTCCAGGTGGGGTTTACCTTGCCACGCACTGTTACCAGGCGCGCGGTGCGCTCTTACCGCACCCTTTCACCCTTACCGGCAGCGAATACGCTGCTTAGGCGGTCTACTCTCTGCTGCACTAGCCGTCGGCTTGCGCCGCCCAGGCGTTACCTGGCACCTCGCCCTATGGAGCCCGGACTTTCCTCCCCCGGCAATGCCGGCGGCGACTGTCTGGCCAACTCCCAAGCGCGCAAGAATAGCAGCCCCCCGGAGCCCTCTCAAGGCGGCATTGTCGCGATCGACGAAAGCCGCCAAGATTGGCATGGAAACGTCGCCCGACGCCGACACTTTTAGTGGCGAAACGGACATTACTACCAGGCGAACATAGCGGCGAAATGGACATAGCGCCCAGGAAACATAGCGGCGAGACGAACACAGCAGCTCGACAGCCAGGTGAAGAGAGGCAGATAACGACAGTCGGGTGACGAACCGCCCGACGGGAATCTAGGGGTCGGATTTCAGCGTCAACGCCAGCTGATACCAATGCTTACGTCGCCCACCGAGCAGACGCACCGCCACGGCAGACGCGGTCTTGACCCCGACGTCCTCGGCGAGCATCGCCCGAATCAGCGCCTCACCCTCGGCATCGTCGGCGGTCTCGCCCCTGGCCGGCGCACCGGCCAGCATCACCACGAACTCCCCGCGCGCCTGATCCGGATCCTCTTCCATCCGTTGCAGCAACTCGGTGGCGGAGCCCTCCAGCAATGTCTCGAAGGTCTTGGTCAACTCACGCGCCAGCACCACCCGGCGCTCGCCGACCACCGCGGCAAGATCGGCGAGCAGATCGCGAATTCGGTGCGGCGACTCGTAGAACACCCGCGTCTCGGCGCGAGCCGCTCCGGCGGCCAACTGTTTCTGGCGCGCCCCCGACTTGGCGGGAAGAAATCCCTCGAAAGTAAAACGATCCGTCGGCAGCCCGGCCACACTCAACGCGGCGATCAGCGCACAGGGACCGGGCACCGGAACCACACGGCAACCCGCCCGGCGCAGCTCCCGAACCAGCACGAAGCCCGGGTCCGAGATCAAAGGCGTGCCGGCATCGCTCACCAGTGCCAGCGACTCCCCCTCGATCAGGCGTCGGCGCAACTGCTCCACGCGAGCGGTTTCGTTATGTTCATGGAGTGAAATCAGCGGACGCTCGATTCCCAGATGACGCAGCAGGCGCTGGGTATGTCGGGTATCCTCGGCCGCAATCGCGTCGACCTCCGAAAGAAGCCGGCCCGCCCTGGCGCTGATATCCTCGAGATTCCCAATCGGCGTGGCGACCACGTACAATACGCCTTCCTTTGTCTCGCTCATTCGGTACCATCCGGATTGACGTGCATTCAGACATCGACGACTGCCAACGGCAGACTCGATTTTCAGTTCAACAAGGAAGCCTCCGCGAGGCAGCGACGGGCAGCCAGCATTGGCCAACGAAATGCCGAAGCCGCCCACGGAACGGGAACAGGTCAGCGCCTCGAGTCTTCGAGCTGCCGCTCTCGATCTCCGGCTCAGCGATGACCGGTATCGACAGCGCAAGACCCTCAACACGTAAAGGGATAGACACTATGCGTTATGCGCTGCGGCAACTTTTTCTGCCACTGATCGCACTCCTGATGCTGGCTGGCTGTGCCGGGCAGAACATGATGCCAGGCACCAGTGGGCCAAGCGCTCAGGAACTGCTCGATCAGGCCAACAGCCAGAGCGGCCAGCAGGCTGCCGCCTCCCGTCTCGAGGCGGCGGATATCCTAGCACGCCAGGGCGACACGGCGCAGGCGCTCCAGATCGCCAGCCAGATTAACGAGGGCCAGCTCGACGACGCACAGCGAATCCGCTGGGCCCTGGTACTCTCCGATAGCGCGTTGAACGAAGAGGAAGGCGACAGCGTGATTCGCGCCACCGACATCCTCGACAGCACCAGCAACCTCTCCAGCGACGATCGCCAGACGCTGCGTTACCGGCGTGGTATCGCCCTCAACATGGTCGGCGAACCGGAAGCGTCCGCCCGCCTGTTGATCGGTCTGCAACGCGAAGATGCCCCTTACGAGCTGAACGACGAAATCTGGAAGCCGCTATCGACCCTCAGCCCGACTGCGCTCGATGCGCTGGCCACCTCGGGCAACGACTCACTCACTCAGGGCTGGGTGAATCTCGCCCGCCTCTATCGCACCAGCAGCAGCGATATTTCCAACCTGTTCGACCGCCTGGATCAATGGCGCAGCCGCTATCCGGACCACCCGGCCAACCGGCGCCTGCCCAAGGATCTGACGACATTGCGCGAAGTCGAGGACAACAAGATCAACCAGATCGCGGTGTTCCTGCCGAGCAGCGGTCCGTTGGCCAATGTGGCCTCGGCCATCCGTCAAGGCCTGGAAGCGCGCGCTCGCGACGCCGAGGCGCAGGGAGAACGCCCGCCGCAGCTGACCTTCATCGACTCCAGCGAGCAGGATACCGATGCCCTCTATGCCCAGGCGACTATGGCCGGCGCTCAAGCGGTCATCGGGCCGCTCGACAAGAGCAAGGTCAGTGAGCTGGAAACTCGCAGCAGCGTTCCGCTACCCACTCTGGCGCTGAACTACGGCGAGCATGCTCACAATCAGGCCGCCAAATTGTTCCAGTACGGCCTCTCCGCGGAAGACGAAGCGCGCCAGGTAGCGCATCGCGCCTATCTCGACGGTCACTCACGCGCCGGGATCATGGTTCCGGACAATGACTGGGGCTCCCGCGTCCTGGCCGCGTTCCGCAAAGGCTGGGAACGTGAAGGTGGCGACGTCGCCTCGGTGGTCAGCTACGACCCCTCGGGCTCGGTTGCTACCGCAGTGCGCAACTTGCTGAACAGCGACCCCTCGAGCATGGACATGCTGTTCCTTCTGGCGCTGCCCAGCTATGCCCGCCAGGTGCCGCCCACGCTGGACTTCTACTACGCCGGCAATTTATCGGTGTACGCTACGTCGCACGTTTATGAAGGGATCTCCCAGCCACGCGCGGATCACGATCTGAATGGCGTGCAGTTCGTCGATATCCCGTGGATGATTCCGGATGCCGCCACCGGGGGCGCCGATGCGCTGCCGTTCGGCTCCACCTACCAGCAGCTGTCCAGCCAGGATGATCCGGGGCTGCTCAAGCTCAACGCCATGGGCGTCGACGCCTATGAACTCGCCCGGCGCCTGCCGCTGATCCAGGCCCTGCCCAATACGCAGATCTTCGGTGCCACCGGCATGCTGCAGGCTGCCGACGACGGCCGCATCCAGCGCACGCTGCCATGGGCCGTCTTCCAGTCCGGCAGCCCCCAGCCGCTGTTGACGCCGGTCCCGAGCCGCGCGACATCGAATCGGGTCCGCGCTGACGAGCGAGGCGCCTCCTTGTCTCGTTCGCCGGATTCGGCCAACGGCAGCCTCAACGGATCCGCGCTCGATGCCGAAGAAGATCGCACCATCCAGTCGTCGGGCGCCAACCCACCGTCCACCCCCTCGTCAGATGCCAACTGATCGATCCACATCGATCAATCGCCGCCAACTCGGGCAGCAGGTCGAACAGGCCGCCGCCCGCTGGCTCGAAACCCATGGCCTGGTGCTGGTTGCGAGCAATCAGCACGCCAAGGGTGGCGAGATCGATCTGGTCATGCAGCATGGCGATGATCTGGTCTTCGTCGAGGTGCGACATCGTCGGCGTAGCGACTACGGCAACCCGCTCGAAACGATCACCCCGGCCAAGCAGCGAAGAATCATCAAGGCGGCGCGTTTTTATCTTCACGCACACGGGCTATCATGCCCCTGCCGCTTCGACGTCGTTGGCGTGACCGGAAGCTTGCCCGCGCTCGAATTCGACTGGATTCGATCCGCCTTCGACGCATATTGACCCAGGCCCCGATAGGCAACTCATGGATTTTCAAGCACGCATTCTCGATCTGTTCAACTCAAGCATCGATACCAAGACCTACGCCAGCGAGGTGTTACCGCCGTTCATCGAAGTGGCTAGCCAGATGATGGTTCAATGCCTGGTGAGCGAGGGCAAGATTCTTGCCTGCGGCAATGGCGGAAGCGCGGGCGACAGCCAGCACTTCTCCTCCGAGCTGCTCAATCGCTTCGAGCGCGAGCGCCCGAGCCTGCCGGCACTGGCGTTGACGACCGACACCTCGACACTGACGTCGATCGCCAACGACTACAGCTACAACGACGTATTCTCCAAGCAAATCCGCGCTCTAGGTCAACCCGGCGACATCCTCCTGGCCATTTCGACCAGCGGCAACTCGGCCAACATGGTTCAGGCCATCCAGGCTGCCCACGACCGCGAAATGAGCGTGGTTGCCCTGAGCGGTCGCGACGGCGGCGACATGGCTTCCCTGCTTGGCCAGGAAGATTGCGAAATTCGCGTTCCCGCGACTTCCACCGCGCGCATTCAGGAAGTCCACCTTCTGGTGATCCACTGTCTGTGCGATCTGATCGACCAACAGCTTTTTGGCAGCAACGAGTGAGCCCCCATGAAAAGAACCCTGATCGTTTCCTCCTGTTTGATTGGCTTGCTGACACTCGGCGGATGCGCCACCGGTAGTCAGGAAGAGAACTACGCCGAACGCACGCCCGGCGCCAAAGTCGAAGACAGCAACATCCAGGGCAAGATATTCGATGCGCTTAACGCCTCCGACGCCCGCTATGGCGATGCGCATGTCAATGTCGACAGCTACAACAGCAACGTGCTGTTGACCGGCCAGGTTCCCAGCGACGATCTCAAGCAGCGGGCCACCGAGATCGCCCGCGACGTGCGCAGCGTACGCCAGGTGCACAACGAGCTGACCGTATCGGCCAATACGCCGGTCAGCCAGCGCATGACCGATACCTGGATCACCGGCCGCATCAAGGCCAATATCGTCGCCAACGAAGACCTGGACGCCAACCTGATTCGGGTGATTACCGAAAACGGAACGGTCTACCTCATGGGCCTGGTTACCCAGCAGCAGGCCACCGAGGCGACCGGCGCCGCTTCCGGCGTTGGTGGGGTACAGCGCATTGTCAAGGTATTCGAATACCTCAATTGATCGCCTGAGTCTGAGTCTGGACCTGAGCCCGAGCCTGAGTCCAAGCCCGGCCCCGGACCGGAAAGAGAAAGCCGCCGCCGAANNTTCGGCGGCGGCTTTTTTCAAGCTTCAACTTGCCACGAACATCGACGACATCACGACGTCGGTGAACGCAGAGCCTACTTGACGATGCGCAGGGACGGCTTTCCCTTTCCGGGACGATTGGACGAATCCTCATCCGTTTCGTCGACGGACTCGGATGGTTTGGTCGCCTCTTCCTCCGTGCGACTTTCGACGCTCTCGAGCGTGGGCCGCCCTTCGTCTTCCAGCGCCGCATCCTCTTCACTGGCGAAACTCGGCATGACCGGCTCCTGGCCGAAAACCATGCCGACACCGTTTTCGCGGGCGTAGATGGCGATCAGCGCATCCATTGGCACCACGACCTGCATCGGCTGACCGCTGAAACGCGCTCCGAAGGTGACCGCCGCGTTGTCGATGGACAGGTCCCGCACCGCTGCCGGTGCGATGTTCAGCACGATCTGACCGTTCTGCACGAACTGCTGCGGAACCCTGACGTCGGGTTTTCCCGCATCGACCACGACGTAGGGCGTCTGCTCGTTATCCAGCAACCACTCATAGAGGGCTCGCGCCAGATAGGGACGGCTAGTCAGCATGTCATCTCCTCTCGGGGCAGCTTGGGACACGGCCGTGTCAGCTACGCATTTCACGTTCGGATTCGGATAGTGACACCTTGAAAGCGTCACGCGCGAAGACGCGCTCCATATAGCTTACCAGCGGCGCAACCTGCTTTTCGGGCAGCTCCACGCCCAGCGCTGGCAAGCGCCAGAGAATCGGCGCAATGCAGCAATCCACCAGCGTGAACTCTTCGCTCATGAAAAACGGCATATCTTCGAAGATCGGCGAGATCCCCGTCAGGCTTTCGCGCAGTTCCTTGCGGGCCTTCTCTGCGTCCTTCTTGGAACCCTGCTGAATCTGTTCGACCAGAGGGCACCATTCACGCTCGATGCGGTGCATCCACAGGCGACTCTGCGCACGCGCCACCGGATAGACCGGTAACAGCGGCGGGTGCGGGAAACGCTCGTCGAGATACTCCATCATGACCTTGGACTCGTACAGCACCAGGTCACGATCCAGCAGCGTGGGCACGCTGTTGTATGGATTGAGATCCGCCAGTTCGGCGTTGTGCTCGTCGGCTGAGACTTCCAGGATATCGACGGCCACGCCCTTCTCTGCCAACACGATTCTGACGCGATGGCTGAAATGATCATCACTACCGGAGTAAAAGATCATCGACGATCGCTTGGCCACTACACCCATGAAACTTTCCTCGCATTAATTCAATGGCCAATGGTAACACGACGGGCAAACCGGCTGGGTCCCCGCCGCGACCATGGGAAGCACAAATGCTCATACGCATCGTACCAACGGCAAAACGCCCGACTGAGTAAGTCGGGCGTTTTGCGCAGACGCGATCCCGCAGGATCAGCGCTTGGAGAACTGCGGACGACGACGAGCTTTGCGCAGACCCACTTTCTTACGCTCGACTTCGCGAGCGTCGCGGGTCACGTAACCGGCCGCACGCAGCGGACGACGCAACTCTTCGTTGTAGACCATCAACGCGCGTGTAATGCCGTGACGAATCGCGCCGGCCTGGGCGGAACCACCGCCGCCCTTGACCGTGACGTAGACGTCGAACTGGCCAGTGGTCTCGGTCAGTTCCAGCGGCTGACGCACGACCATCTGTGCGGTCACGCGGCCAAAGAACTCACCCAGCTCACGATCGTTGACGGTGATCTTGCCGGTGCCCGGCTTGAGAAACACACGAGCGGTGGAAGTCTTGCGGCGCCCGGTGCCGTAATACTGTTGTGCCATGACGGATTACCCTCAGATGTTCAGTTCTTGCGGCTGCTGCGCGGCGTGCGGATGCTCGGTACCGGCATACACCTTGAGCTTGGCGTGCATGGCACGACCCAGCGGCCCTTTGGGCAGCATGCCCTTGACGGCGGTTTCGATGACACGCTCCGGCGCATGATCGATCAGCTTCTCGAACGACATGGTGCGCAGACCGCCCGGATAACCGGTATGCCGATAATAAGTCTTGGCTTGCGCCTTGTTGCCGGTCACGTGCACCTTCTCGGCGTTGACGACGACGATGTAATCGCCGGTGTCGACGTGCGGGGTGTATTCCGGCTTATGCTTGCCACGCAGGCGGCGTGCGATTTCTGTCGCCAGACGACCGAGCGTCTTGCCCGATGCATCAACGACATACCAATCGCGCTCCACGGTATGCGACTTGGCACTGAACGTCTTCATGAGTGTTTCACCAAATAAGCGTATTTGGGCGTCGAAGCGAACGCTTCTCGGCCATCCCTATTTTTCTTGGGTTACCGGTCTCATGGTGCCCGCGAGGGTCACCGACAAGGCGGTAACAGATCGAAGAGCGCATATTGTACACGAGCCGATCGGGCGACGGAAGATCGAGCCTTGATTTTGCCACGGTACCGCCGCCCCTCGTTTCAAGGCTTGTGCGCCAGCGCCAGGTAGTCGCGAGACTGCATCTCCTGCAGGCGTGACAGCGTGCGTTCGAATTCGAAACCGAGATTACCCCCGGTGTAGAGCGACTCGACTTCGGTCTCGGCGGAGAGCAGCAGCTTGACCGCACGGTCGTAGAACTCGTCGACCATACTGATGAAGCGGCGCACCTGATCGTCGTTGCTTCCGCCCATGCGCGGCACACCCGACACCAGCACGGTGTGGAATTCCCGCGACAGCTCGATGTAATCGTTCTGGCTGCGCGGCCCGTCACAGATCATCTTGAAATCGAACCAGACGACCCCCTCGTGCAGGCGACGCGTCTTCAATTCACGATGATTGATCGTCAGTACCGCGTTCTCGCGCCCCGCGTTGCCGGCCACCGAGCGAAAGCTCTTCGCGAGCAGCTGCTCGGCCTCGTCATCGAGCGGCGAATGGAATATCTCGACCTGCTCGAGGGTGCGCAGACGATAATCCACTCCGGAATCGACGTTGACCACCTCGCAGTGTCGCTTCAGCAGATCGATTGCCGGCAGGAAGCGGGCCCGCTGCAGACCGTCCTTGTAGAGCTCGTCCGGGACGATGTTGGAGGTCGTCACCAGCACCACGCCCTGCGCGAACAGTGCCTCCATCAGATTGCCGAGAATCATCGCATCGGTGATGTCCTTGACGTAGAACTCGTCGAAACAGATGACACGCGCCTCGCTGGCAAAGGTGGCAGCGATCTGGGTCAACGGGTTCTTTTCACCTTTGTGAATTTCGAGCTCGCGATGGACCCGCTGCATGAAACGGTTGAAATGCGTGCGCATCTTGCGATCGAACGGCAACGACTCGTAGAACACGTCGACCAGATAGGTCTTGCCGCGCCCGACGCCGCCCCAGAAGTAAAGTCCCATCACTCGCGGCTTGTCGCTTGCCTCCGGCTCCGATGACTTGCGCTTGCCGAACAGCCCCGCCATCTTGGACAGCTTCGACTCCCCCGGTCCCGCGAACGAGGGCTTGGGAGCCGGTGTGCGCTGGAGATCGTCATAGAGACGTTGCAGATGCTTGACCGCATTCTCCTGCGCGGCGTCATAGCTGAAGTCATCGCGCTCGAGGTCGGCGCGATAGCGGGACATCGGCGTCATGGCGCTGGAATCGGACGTCGCAGACTGGGGAGAACTCATGGCAGTATCGTGACCTCACGTCGGGACAAGTGGCGAGATTATACGCTTCGACGAAACTCTTGACAGGGGTCGAGCACAAGCAAGGTTTGACCCGGTAGCCAGACAGATCGATATAATGGCCCCGCATCGATCTCATGCAATGGTCTACAGGACAGATCGTGCCGGGCACGACGACGAGGAGCGCACTGTGAACGAAAGCAATATCGACTGGATTCTGGCAATCGCCTGCTTCCTGGCGGGCATCGGTATCGGCGCCCTTTGTTATCACCTGATGAACGCCAACGTGGCCCGCAATCAGAAAGTGCGGCAACGTCTGGCCGAGACCGAACTGGAGCTCAACCAGGTCAAGGACGGGTTGAACGACCACTTCGCCAAGGTAGCCGATCTGGCTGCCAGCATTCAGCGTCAGAGCCACGACCTCGAACTGCATCTCGTTCAGGGCGCGGACAAGCTGGTCGACGACCTGAAGTTGAAGCGCCGCCTGCACGGCCAACAGGAGGAGAGCGAAGAGATCGACGCGCCGGAAGTGCCGCGCGACTACGCCGACGGTGCTGGCGGCACGCTGTCCGAGGATTACGGCGTTCGCCAACGCCATACCGCCGGGCAACAGGAAGGCACGCCTCAACCCCCGCGCTACTGATACGCCTCGCATCAATCCTGCCACCGGCGTTATCGACGTCGCTGGCACTATCGACGTCACTGACGCTATCGACGTCACTGACGTTCGACCGACGCTAGCCCGCCGCTGCCAGCCCGNNCGGGCTGGCAGCGGTCGCTCAGGCAGGGTTGTCGATATCGATGAATCGCTGCTCGATATCGAATCGTTCGGCCAACCACTGCCCCAACGCCTCGATGCCATCCCGTTCGGTGGCATGATGACCGGCGGCCAGATAGGTGATGCCAAGCTCTCTCGCCATGTGCGTGGTGCGCTCGGAGATCTCCCCGGAGATGAACGCATCGGCCCCCGCCTCCGCCGCCAGCGGCAACATGTCCTGCGCCCCGCCGGTACACCAGGCCACGCTTCGGATGACACCGGCGTGGCCCTCGATCAACGTGGGCGCGCGCCCCAGCCGCTTCTCGATACGCTCGGCCAGCGCCTGGCTGTCGAGCTCTGCCTCCGGCACGCCCATCCACAGCAGGCCCTGCCCCAGCTCACCGTCGAGGCAGCGTTCGGCTCGAAAGCCGAGACGTCGCCCCAGACATGCGTTATTGCCAAGCGAGACGTGCGCATCCAGAGGCAGATGATAAGCCAGAAGATTGAGATCATTCTGCAGCAAGGTCGCGAAGCGACGCCGCTTCATGCCCGTCACGCTTGCCGGCTCGTTTTTCCAGAAATAGCCGTGATGGACCAGGACGGTATCGGCGTTCCAGGCGACCGCCTCGTCAAGCAGCGCCTGACAGGCGGTCACACCGGTCACGATTCGCCCGACCGATTGACGTCCTTCGACCTGCAACCCGTTGAGCGTGTAGTCCTTGAAGGTGTCGACACGCAATTCGGCATCGATAGCCGCCTGCAGCACCTGCCGTGAAACCATACTGCCTCCCAGCGAAAAGCATTGTTGAATGTTACACTTATGATACGTCTTGCCATCACGCCTCGGCGGCGTGGCTGTCATCGAGCTTAGCGTTCCGCTGTCGATAACACGACAACGCGACTGGCCTTGACTGGACGCGACGCTGTCAGCGAGTAGACGCCGTTTGGCCGAACCGTT
This sequence comes from Salinicola halophyticus, assembly GCF_003206695.1. GTDB lineage: Bacteria > Pseudomonadota > Gammaproteobacteria > Pseudomonadales > Halomonadaceae > Salinicola > Salinicola halophyticus. Next base: position 33,745 of record NZ_PZJN01000008.1, read on the forward strand.
CCTCGTGTCGGCGAGCCGCACCCATGTAAGCACCGTCATCGTTTATCGCCATCGGCTGCTACGACATAGTCCGATCCCGAGTCCAAGGACCCAGCAAATGCGTCGCCATCTCGTTACCTACCTGTGGCCCGCCCTCTGCGGCATTCTGCTGTCGATCGTTTTGCTCTACGCATTTCCGTCGTTGCTGGGTAGCCAGCAGCCCAGCCAGCAAACCGAGACGTCGACCGCCACGACCAACGGTGATCGCTCCGCGCCCGAGGTCGTCGACGCCCCCGCGCTGAATCGCCACGAAGGCCCCGTCAGCTATTCCCGTGCCGTCAATCACGCCGCGCCCGCAGTGGTCAACGTCTACTCGTCTCGCGTGGTCGATACCAGTCAGCACCCGCTGATGTCGGATCCGTTCTTCCGCCAGTTCTATGGCAAGAACATGCCTCAGCGTCAGCGCATGCTGTCGAGCCTGGGCTCCGGGGTCGTGGTCAGCGAGGATGGCTACATCCTCACCAACAACCATGTCATCAGCGATGCGGACGAGATCCAGGTGGCACTGCGGGACGGCCGGGAAGCCATCGCTCGGGTGATCGGGACCGATCCCGACAGCGATCTGGCGGTACTCAAAATCGACATGGACAACCTCCCGGTCATCAAGCTGAGCGACTCCGAAGATATCGCCATCGGTGACGTCACCCTGGCGATCGGAAACCCTTTCGGGGTCGGCCAAACCGTCACCATGGGCATCATTAGCGCCACCGGCAGGGACCACCTCGGCCTGAGCCGCTACGAAGATTTCATCCAGACCGACGCCGCGATCAATCCGGGCAATTCCGGCGGCGCCCTGGTGGATGCCAATGGCTCGCTGATCGGTATCAACACCGCGATCTTCTCGCGCTCCGGTGGCTCCCAGGGCATTGGCTTCGCGATCCCGGCCAATCTGGCCCGCAGCATCCTGGATGACATCGTGACCCAGGGTCGCGTCATCCGCGGCTGGCTCGGCCTGGATGCCCAGCAGATGACACCCGATCTCGCCGCCTCGTTCGGCCTCAAGACCTTGAGCGGCGTCATCATTGCCAACGTGGCATCCGGCGGCCCCGGCGACCAGGCCGGGCTACGACCTGGCGATATCCTGCTGGCGATCGATGGCAAGCCGATCCTCGATCCGCGGGAAACACAGGTGGATATTGCCGAGATCGCACCGGGTACAAAGCTGCCATTGACGATCGTGCGCGGCGGAGAAAAACGCCAGGTTACCTTGAACGTCGGCGAACGCCCCCAGCCAGCGGAAAGTCGCGACAATGCGCCCCGGCAGGCGACGCAACCCGACGGCAATGACGAACCCGGCACGAATGACGAACCCAGCGCCAATGACGAACCCGGCGCCACAAAGCCCAATACCGATGACACGAACGAGCAGCGTGTCGAAACTACGCCACCCGATCGCGGCGGCAGCGACAACGACCAGCCCTAGCTCGATCTGTCACCCATGAAAGACGAGATCGCCGCCTCGAAGGGCGGCGATCTCGATCGTGAACGGCCACATTATTGCCAAATGTTGTGCGTGCCAAGCGGCCCTTTTGCTAACGCTTGAATCGATTCTCGGCCGACCGTGCATGAGCCGTCAGTGACTCGCCGCGCGCCAGCACGGAAGCGGTTCGACCCAGCGTGTCGGCGCCTTCCGGCGAACACTGGATCAGGGACGAGCGTTTCTGGAAGTCGTAGACCCCCAGCGGCGACGAGAAGCGCGCGGTTCCGGAGGTCGGCAGCACGTGGTTAGGACCGGCACAGTAGTCGCCCAGGACTTCCGCCGTATAACGGCCCATGAAGATGGCGCCGGCGTGACGCACGCCTTCCGCCATCTCCTGTGGCGCCTCCACGGAGAGCTCCAGGTGTTCCGGCGCGATCCGGTTGATCAGCTCGACCGCCTGCGCCGGCCCGTCGCAGAGAATCAGCGCCCCGCGGCGAGCCAGCGACTCGCGAATGATCGCCTCTCGCTCCATCGTCGGCAGCAGACGCTCGATCGAGGCCAATACCGCCTCCAGGTGCTCCGCGTCCCACGTCACCAGAATGGCCTGGGCGTCCTCGTCGTGCTCGGCTTGGGAGAACAGGTCCATCGCCAGCCAGTCCGGATCGGTTTCGCCATCGGAAACGACCAGAATTTCCGAAGGCCCCGCGATCATGTCGATCCCCACCTGGCCGAACACCGCTCGCTTGGCGGTGGCGACATAGATGTTGCCGGGCCCGACGATCTTGTCGACCCGCGGCACGCTCTCGGTGCCGTAGGCCAGCGCCGCCACCGCTTGAGCGCCGCCCAACGTGAAGACGCGATCGACGCCGGCAAGATGCGCCGCGGCCAGTACCAGTTCGTTGACGATGCCGTCCGGCGTCGGCACGACCATGATGATTTCCGCCACGCCAGCCACGTGCGCCGGCACGGCGTTCATCAACACCGACGAGGGGTAAGCGGCCTTGCCGCCGGGGACATAGATGCCGACCCGGTCGAGTGGCGAGACCTTCTGCCCCAGCACGGTTCCATCCGGCTCACTGTACTGCCAGGATTCCGGCTTCTGGCGCTGATGATAGGTGCGGATACGCTCGGCGGCGTGCTGTAGCGCTTCACGCTGCGCCTGCGGTACCGAGGCGAACGCTGCCGCCAGGCGATCGGCGCCGATCGTCAGCTCCGACATCGAGCTCACGGACAGACGGTCGAAGCGATTGGTGTATTCGATCACGGCGTCATCGCCGCGCTGACGGACGGCGGCAAGAATCTCCGCCACCCGCGAAGCGATCTCGTGATCGGACACTCCTTCCCAGGCCAGCAGCGACTCGAGTCGCGCCTCGAAGTCGACGTCCTGAGTGGTAAGACGGGCTATGGTCGTCATCTGGCTCATCTATCGATTCTCTCTAGGTTCGAACGACGCTGTCGATGCCGCTGCCTGAGTCCGCTCAGACGGCGCTCGCACCTCGGTCCTGGACCGCCTGACGCAAACGCTCGATCAGCGGCCGCAGGCGTTCGTGCTTCATCGTCATCGATGCCTTGTTGACCACCAGCCGAGTGCTGATGTTCTCGATCAGCTCGCGGGGCGCCATGCCATTGGCACGCAGCGTGTTGCCGGTGTCGACGATGTCGACGATTTCATCCGCCAGGTTCATCAGCGGCGCCAGCTCCATCGCGCCGTAAAGCTTGATCACCTCGGCCTGAATCCCCTGCTCCGCATAATAGCGACGCGCCACGTTGACGAACTTCGTCGCCACGCGGCGCCGGGCGTGAGCCGGCTGCGCGCCGACGATGCCCGCCGTCATCAGGCGGCAGCGGGAAATTCCCAGGTCGAGAGGCTCGTAAAGCCCTTCGGCCCCGTGTTCCAGCAGCACGTCCTTGCCGGCGACGCCGAGATCGGCCGCGCCTAGCTGCACGTAGGTCGGCACGTCGACAGCGCGAATGACCACCAGCTTGACGTCGGGCAGGTTGGTATCGAACAGCAGCTTGCGGCTCTTGCCGAAGTCGTCCGCCGGCGTGATACCGGCATCCGCCAGCAGCGGCAAGGTCTCTTCGAGGATACGGCCCTTGGAAAGCGCCAGAATCAGTTGGTTGCTCATGGTCTCTCTAGCCGTCGCTTAACCCGGCACGCGTCGAATGCGCGCGCCCAGTAGCTGCAGTTTCTCTTCGATGCACTCGTAGCCGCGATCGATGTGGTAAATCCGGTCGACCATGGTCTCCCCCTCCGCCAGCATCGCCGCAATGACCAGGCTCGCCGAAGCGCGCAGATCCGTCGCCATGACCGGCGCGCCGGACAGCTTCTCGACACCGGTCACCACCGCCGTATTGCCCTCGAGCGCAATATGCGCGCCCATGCGGTTGAGCTCCTGCACGTGCATGAAGCGGTTCTCGAAGATCGTCTCGACCACGGTGCCGGTGCCTTCGGCCACGGCGTTCATCGCCACGAACTGCGCCTGCATGTCGGTCGGGAACGCCGGATACGGCGCCGTGCGCAGATTGACGGCCTTGGGCCGTCGCCCGCCCATATCGAGCTCGATCCAGTCTTCACCGGTGGTGATGGTCGCGCCGGCTTCCTCGAGCTTCGCCAGCACCGCTTCCAGAATGTCCGAGCGCGTCTTGCGCACGCGAACACGACCGCCGGTCGCGGCCCCGGCAACCAGAAAAGTTCCGGTCTCGATACGGTCCGGCATCACCTCGTAATGACAGCCGTGAAGACGCTCGACCCCTTCGATCGTGATGGTATCGGTGCCCTGTCCACGAATATTGGCGCCCATGGCGATCAGGCACTCGGCCAGATCGACGACTTCCGGCTCGCGAGCGGCGTTTTCCAGCACGGTCGTCCCTTCGGCCAGCGTCGCTGCCATCAGCAGGTTCTCGGTCCCGGTCACCGTGACGGTGTCGAAAAAGATCGTGGCGCCCTTGAGCTTGCCATCCACACGCGCCTTGATGTAGCCGTTTTCGACCGTGATCTCGGCGCCCATCGCCTCGAGCCCGCGGATATGCAGGTCGACCGGCCGAGAGCCGATGGCGCACCCCCCGGGCAAGGACACATCGGCCGTGCCGAAGTGGGCCAGCAGCGGGCCAAGCACCAGGATCGACGCGCGCATCTTCTTGACCAGCTCATAGGGCGCATGACAATCACGCACCTGGGAGCCATCGATCTGGATGCTCATTTTCTCGCCCATGACCGGCTCGATACCCATGCGCCCGAGCAGTTCTAGCGTCGTGGTGATGTCCTGAAGATGCGGCAGATTGCCGATGGTGACGGGCTCGTCGGCGAGTAGCGTCGCCGCCAGAATCGGTAGCGCGGAGTTTTTCGCGCCGCTGGCCCAGACCTCGCCATCGAGGGGCCCGTTGCCGGTGATGATCAGCTTGTCCATGAAGGTTCGCTATAGAATCGAGAGAGATGATCGACCCGAAGGTCCAGAACGACGTTCGGGCGTCGATTTTGAATCAAGCGCCTAGGTTTTCTGTGAATCAAGCGCCCAAGTTTTCAGGCGCCTTTTGCCACTGCGCCGGCGTAAAGGTCTTGATGGTGATGGCGTGCAGCGCGCCGGACGCGATCTCGTCGGATAGCGCGCCGTAGATCAGCTGCTGGCGCTTGACCGGGCTCATGCCGTCGAAGACATCCCCCACGGCGATCACCTGGAAGTTGCAGCCTTCGCCCTGAATATGAAACTCGCAGCCGTCGATCTGGTTCTCGAGGCGGCTTTTGACATCGCTGGGTTGCATGACGATCGGGCTCCCTTGTGACGGCTGCGCAGAATGCGCAGGGAAAGCGCCACATGGTAGCGGAAAGCGCCCCGTCTTGGCGATCTCGCCAGCGTGTAAAAACGCTGCAAGTCACCGAATGCTACGGGGCGCTAGGATGCGGGAGATGCTAGCGGCCGGCCGGCGCAGGCTCGGCGCAGGTCGTCTCTACGGCCGGCAGCAGTGGCGCCAGCTCGGTGATATCCATCAGTCGCTGAAGCGGCGCCGACAGCGATACACGGCGCAACGTCAGGGAGTGACGATTGACGCTACGCACCCACACCAGCAGCACACTGAGAACCGCACTACTGGCGACCTGCACGCCGGTCAGATCGAACGAGACCTCGGTCTGTCCCGGCTGATCCGCCAACCAGTGCCGACCCGCCTGGGCCAGTGGGCCGGCACTGTCGAAGTCCGCCTCGCCGCGAATCGTCAGCACGTGATCGTCGACGACTTCCAGCGTGGCGTCCTTGCGCTCGAGCAGCAAGCTCACGCGTCGCCACCCTTCTGGAGCTCGTCGGTACCCACTTCCGGCGCCCAGTTGTCGATCACTGCATCGATATCGCGATTGTTGTCACGCATCGACTGATCGAACTGATTGCGGAATGTCAGGCCAAGGTTGATACCGTTGACGATCACATTGATCACCTTCCACTGTCCGTCACTCTGACGCAGCGTGAAATTGACGGGATAAGTCTCGCCGCTGGTAGAGACGACTTCCATCGATACCGACGCCTGGTCGTCGTAGCGACCCGCCTCCTGCTCGTCTTTCACTCGGAGCGTCTTGTAGTCGAACGTCACCAGGCCCCTGGCGTAGGTGTCGATCAGCGTCTTGCGGAACACCTTGACGAATTTCGAACGCTGCTCCGGTGAAGCGCCGCGGAAATAGCGGCCCATCACGCTGGCGCCGATGTATCGAAAGTCGGCCACTTCCGCCATGTTGGTATCGACCAGTTTCGCCAACTCGCCTTCGTGCTGGGCATAGTAGTCCTTCTTGCCATCCAGCTCGGACATCAGCGAGTCGACGCTCTGCTGAATGACCTGCGTCGGCGACTGTGCCGCCTGCGCCGGGGTAATGACGCTTGCCAGACACATCGCGATCAGCGTCAGCCCGGCCATCCAGACGCGGCGCGCCCAAGTATCACGACTGGAAATACTCATGGCGTTACGTGCAGACATCATTTTCATCATCGACTCCTTGTCTACGATCTCGATCTATCGACTTATTTGGACATATTGGACACGAACTGCTGGATGAGTTCCTCCAACACCAGCGCCTGCTGAGTATCGTGGATGACATCCCCATCATGCAGCATGTCGGGCGCCCCGCCCACGGTCAGGCCGATGTACTGCTCTCCCAGCAACCCCGAGGTCAGGATCGCCGCCGTGGTGTCGTTGGAGAGCTTGCCGTCGTACTTCGAATCCAGCTGCATGGTGACCTTGGCATCGAACCACTTGGGATCGAGCTGGATATCGGTCACCTCGCCGATGCGTACGCCGGACATGGTGACCTTGGCCTGGGGCCGCAATCCGCCGATGTTGGCGAAGTTCGCACTCAGCGTGATGGTATCGTTGGGCATTCCCACGCCCAGGCCACTGACCCTGAGACCCAGGAACACCAGACCCAGAATGCCTGCCAGCATGAAAATGCCGACGCCCAGTTCCAGCAAATTATTGCGCTTCATCCTAGATCTCCAAACATCAACGCGGTGAGCACGAAATCGAGGCCCAATACCGCCAGCGAGGCGTATACCACCGTCCGGGTGGTCGCGCGTGAAATACCTTCCGAGGTGGGAACCAGGTCGTAACCCTGGAATACTGCGATCCAGGTCACGACCAGACCGAATACCAGGCTCTTGATCACACCGTTGAGAACGTCATCGACGAAGTCGACGCTGTCCTGCATGTTGCTCCAGTAGGAACCCTTGTAGACACCCAGCCAATCGACGCCGACCAGATATCCCCCCCAGATACCGACCACGCCGAAGAGAACGGTCAGGATCGGCAACGAAATGAAACCGGCCCAGAACCGCGGGGCGACGATGCGCCGCAGCGGATCGACACCAATCATCTCCATGCTGGTGAGCTGTTCGGTGGCCTTCATCAGGCCAATCTCGGCCGTCAGCGCAGAGCCCGCGCGGCCAGCGAACAGCAGCGCAGCGACCACCGGCGCCAATTCCCGGACCAGCGACAGCGCAACCATCTGGCCCAAGGCCTCGTCCGCCCCGAAACTCACCAGAATGGTGAAGCCCTGCAGCGCCAGCACCATTCCGATGAACAGTCCCGACACCAGCACGATCGCTACCGACATCACGCCAACAAAGTGCATCTGGCGAAGCCAGAGATGAAAACCCTCGCGGGAAGGCAGGCAAAAGATCGACTGAATCAGGAACAGACCGGCTCGACCGATCGTGCTCAAGGTGTCGAGGGTGGCCCGACCCAGCGTGGCGATATATCGCGTCATGAGAACTGCCCTGCCGGCGCCAGAATGTCGTCGAAGAAATCCGGAGCCGGATAGTGAAACGGCACCGGCCCGTCGGGCTCGCCATGCACGAACTGCTTTACATGGGCATCGTCGTTGACGTTGAGTGTCTGGGGAGTGCCATGAGCCATGACCCGGCCATCGGCAATGATATAGACGTAATCCGCGATCGACAGTGTCTCCTTGATGTCGTGGGAGACCATTACGGCAGTCAATCCGAGGGCCTGATTGACCTTCTTGACCAGCTGCACCAGCACACCCATCGAGATCGGATCCTGACCCACGAACGGCTCGTCGTAGAGCACCAATTCGGGGTCCAGCGCCACCGCTCGCGCCAGCGCGACACGCCGGGCCATGCCGCCGGACAACTCGGACGGCATCAGATGCCGCGCACCCCGCAACCCCACCGCCTGCAGTTTCATCAACACGATGTCACGAATCATCGCGTTGGGTAGTTCGGTATGAACCCGAAGCGGAAACGCGACGTTCTCGAACACGTCGAGGTCGGAGAACAGGGCACCACTCTGGAACAGCATGCCCATCCGGCGACGCAGCGTGAACAGCGAGCGCCGGGGAAGTTGGTGTACGTCCTGGCCGTCGATGAGGACCTGCCCTCGATCCGGCACCAGCTGCCCCCCGATCAACTTCAGCAGGGTAGTCTTGCCGGTTCCGCTGGGCCCCATGATAGCGGTTATCTTGCCGAGCGGAATCTGCAGATCGACACCGCGAAAAATGTCAGTGTTGCCGCGGGAAAAGTGCAGATCCTTGACCTCGACCATAATCGGGTCATCCATGCAGCATCCACCAGTTCAGTGAGATTGATTATCGAACATTGTATCCTAACCTAACCGGCAGCGACCAGCCGTCACTCGACGACGACAACACCCGCGACCGTTCCGGGGACGAATCCCCTCGCAAACGAAGGTATACTCTCTATCCTTTGCATCGCCTTTGAAGAATCGATCCGAGCGTGATGCTCTCCATACCGCGACCGATATGCATGCCATGACCGAACCCCGAACCGCTTCTGCAGAGCCGCCGAGCGAACCCGCCGGGCTGGACTTTCGCGCCAGCGCCAGACGCACGCTGACGCTGGAGCAGCAGGCCATCGGCGAACTGGTCGAGAAACTCGACGACTCTTTCGACGCGGCCTGCCGGCTACTGCTCGACTGCCGCGGGCGCCTGATCGTGACCGGCATGGGCAAGTCAGGTCACATCGCCCGCAAGATGGCAGCAACACTGGCCAGCACCGGCTCTCCGGCTTTCTACGTTCATCCCGGCGAAGCCAGTCACGGCGACCTTGGCATGATCACCGGCGACGACGTCGTCATTGCCCTGTCCAATTCGGGCGAGACCCAGGAAATCACCGGCCTGCTGCCGCTTTTCAAGCGTCTCGGCGCACCGCTGGTCAGCCTGACCGGCCGGCCGGCCTCCACGCTGGCCCGCTACAGCGACGTGCATATCGATGTCGGCGTTTCTCGCGAAGCCTGCCCCCACGATCTGGCGCCAACCTCGTCCACGACCGCGGCCCTGGCCATGGGCGATGCGCTGGCGCTGGCACTGCTCGAGTCCCGTGGCTTCAGCGCCGAGGACTTTGCGCTTTCCCATCCCGGCGGCACGCTGGGCAAACGTCTGTTACTGCGGGTCGCCGATCTCATGCACGACGGCAACCGCCTGCCTCGCGTCGCCACTGGCAGCCCGCTGAGAGAAGCACTGCTCGAGATGACACTCAAGGGCATGGGCTTTACCTGCGTCGTCGATGAACACGGCGTGCTCGCCGGTGTCTATACAGACGGTGATCTTCGTCGAACGCTCGATCAGCGCGGCGATTTCACGCTGCTCCGGGTCGACGACGTCATGACTCGCGGTGGCAAGACAGCGACACCGGAGATGCTGGCTGCCGAAGCGGTGCGGATCATGGAAGACAACCGTATCACCGCGCTGGCCGTAGTCGAGAACGGTATTCCGGTCGGCGCGCTGCACATGCATGATCTGCTGAGAAGCGGCGTAATCTGAACTGCGCGGCGTCAAGACCATGCGGCGTCAAAGCGCGAAGGACCCGCCGAGCGCGTCGTCCATCCGGGCATCTATCGAGCCATCTATCGAATCATGGACCCAAGCGTAGATCATCAGGTCGATCACGACACCGATCAGAGCATCGACAAGCGCCGATCATTGCCGCTCGATGAATGCACGCTCGACGAATACGACCGCTATCCTAGATAGCCGATCATGATCCAATCGACCCACACGAGGAGAATCCGTGGCCAAGACGACCCGATTTCAGTCTCCCTGGTGGCGCCGCCTCGGCCTGCTGGTACTGTTGCTGGCACTGGGGGGTGGCTTGACCTATTTGGACCAGCGCGGGGACAACGATAGCGGAGAAACTCTCGGCAATACCGTGGGCGAACCCGATTACTACCTCGAGGATGCCAGCATGACCCGCTACGACGAGCAGGGCCGTGCCTACCAACGGCTGGAAACGCCTCGCCTGGTGCATACCCCGGCCGATGACATCATTCGCACCCAGACCCCTCATGGCTACCTGACCGATGACCAGCAGCGCCAGTGGCAGGTGACCAGTGACACGGGCATCATGAATCGTAGCGGCGAGCAGTTGACGCTGGAAGGCGACGCGCGCCTGGTACAGCCGGAACAGGCCTGGAGCCTGGAGACCCGGACGCTGCATTACGACAGCCGCAAGGCGCACGTCTGGAGTGACACGTCCGCCGTGTTGCGTCAGCATGACCAGAGCATGCGTGGCGACCGCTTCGATGCCTGGATCGATGAAGATCGTATGCGCCTGACCGACAACGTGCAGGGACGCCTGCCACAGCAATCCCAGTCACAGCAACCCAAGGATCAAGGATCATGAGGCGAGAACTCGGCCAACTTCTGGTGCTGACGACGCTGGGCATCGCAAGCTTCTCGGCGAACGCGCTGGAAAGCGACGCCAGCGCGCCGATCGAGATCGCGGCGGACCAGCTCGATATCGATGACCGTCAAGGTACTGCCGTCTACACCGGCGGTGTCGACATGCAGCAGGGCAGCATGCATCTCAAGGCGGCGCGGGTCGATATCCAGCGCGCCGACAACGGTCAGGTCGGCCAGGTCACCGCCAAGGGCGGGGGCAGCGAGCGCGCCTATCTCGAACAGAAGCCGGGGGCCGACCAGGAACTGGTCAAGGGCTGGGGCGATACCGTGGTCTATCACGCCGCAGAACGGCGGGTGGAGCTGATCGGTAACGCCGAACTGCACCAGGGCGGCGATACTTTCGACGGCGCCTACGTCGAATACTATCTCGACTCACGCCGCGTCCAGGCTCGCGCCAGCCAGGACAGCGACGGCAACAGCGACGGCCGCGTCCGCATGACGCTGACCCCGCGCGAATCGTCCCAATAGCACCTCGATCGCGCCCGGATCCCGAGGGTGCTCGAGACCTGATTTCGAAGTGAGCGGGCCAGATGCCGATCTCCGTCGCGATCGCGACGGTCTACTCTGCCCCGCGTTGTGCCGTGACAAGGAACGACCGAATGAAAACGCTGACGGCCGCCAATCTGGCCAAGAGCTACAAGGGACGCCGCGTCGTCCATGATTTCAGCCTGACCCTGCGTCAGGGCAGCATCGTTGGCCTGCTGGGCCCCAATGGGGCCGGCAAGACCACGTCTTTCTACATGATCGTCGGCCTGGTCAAGGCGGATGCGGGAAGCGTCCATATCGACGATCACGACCTCAGTCGCGCCCCGATGCACGACCGCGCCCGCGCCGGGATCGGCTATCTTCCGCAAGAGGCCTCGATCTTTCGCAAGCTGAGCGTGGCCGACAACATCATGGCCATCCTCGAGACCCGCAAGGATCTGGACCGCGCCGGACGCCGCCACCATCTCGAGCAGTTGCTCAACGATTTTCATATCGACCACATCCGTGACAACCTCGGTATGAGCCTGTCCGGTGGCGAACGTCGCCGCGTGGAAATCGCCCGGGCACTGGCTACCGAACCCGCCTTCGTGCTGCTCGACGAACCCTTTGCCGGTGTCGATCCGATTTCGGTCGGCGATATCAAGCGTATCGTCCGCCAGCTTCGTGATCGCGAAATCGGCGTACTGATCACCGATCACAACGTGCGCGAAACGCTCGACATCTGCGATAACGCCTATATCGTCGGCGATGGCCAGATCATCGCGGAAGGTCGTCCGGACGCTATTCTCGACAATCAGCGCGTGCGTGACGTCTATCTGGGTCACGAGTTCCGGCTATGACCGCCTTGCGAACCGGCACCAACTGATGCGAGTCACTGGCATGTTTCTTGCATTGTTTTCCTGTATAAGTCGTTGCACGCTACCCGATCAGTCAGTAACGTAGTCCCCTTCTCGTTGATTGTGACGATCGCCTCACCATGTCCATGAAGCCCTCGCTGCAACTTAGAGTCGGCACGCAGTTGACCATGACGCCTCAGCTCCAGCAGGCGATTCAACTCCTGCAGCTGTCGACGCTCGACCTTTGCCAGGAGATCCAGCAAGCCCTCGAATCCAATCCGATGCTGGAGCTGGAAGAGCCCTATTCCGAAGAGCCCTGTTCCGAAGAAGAGTCTCAGGAAGCGCCCGAGGACGAATGGGCAAGCGATATTCCCGACCAACTGGCGCTCGACAGCGACTGGAGCGACACCTACCAGGATGCCAACGCGGGCTCGCTCAGTGGCAACGGCAGTAGCAGCGAAGACGCGCCGGATTTCGACCGCAATGCAATCGCCACCAGCCTGCACGACCATCTGTCATGGCAACTGGCGATGGGGGATTTCGACGGCCGCGAGCGCGAGCTGGGCGAATGCCTGATCGACGCCATCGGTGACGACGGCTATCTCACCGGCTCACTCGACGAACTCGCCGCCGGCCTCCGAGCCCAGCGCGGCGAAAGCGTCAGCACGGCGGACCTCGAGCATGTCCTGATGCGGGTACAGCAGTTCGATCCCACCGGGGTCGGCGCCCGCGATCTGCGCGAATGCCTGCTGCTTCAGCTCGGCGCGCTGGCGAGCGAAACGCCGCTGCTGCCCCAGGCCAAGCGGCTGGTACGTCAGTTTCTGGAGGCACTGGCCGGCAACGACCGACGCCTGCTCATGCGGCGCCTGCGCCTGGAAGAAGACGAACTCGACTGCGTCATCGCCTTGATTCGCACGCTCGAACCCCGCCCGGGGCAGCGCTTCGATACCAGTCGCGACCACTACGTGATCCCCGATCTCGTCGCCACGCCCTCCCCCGAGGGCTGGCGTATCGAACTCAACGCCGAATCGCTGCCACGCCTGCGCATCCAGCCGGACTACGCAGCGCTGATCAAACGCGCCGACAAGAGCGACGACAATACCTTTCTGCGCCAGCACCTCCAGGAGGCCCGCTGGCTGCTCAAGAGCCTCTCCAGCCGCAACGACACCCTGTTGCGCGTCGGCCGCGAGATCATGTCGCGTCAGGTCGATTTCCTCGCCCACGGCGAGGAAGCCATGAAACCCCTGATCTTGGCCGACATCGCCGGCAGCGTCGAACTGCATGAATCGACGATTTCCCGCGTCACCACGCAGAAGTACATCCACACGCCTCGCGGCGTCTTCGAATTGAAGTACTTCTTCTCGAGTCAGGTCGGTGGCCAGCGAAGCGATGGCGACAGTTATTCGAGCACCGCGATTCGCGCCCGACTCAAGAAGCTGATCGGCGAGGAGCCACCGCGAAAGCCGCTCTCGGACAGCAAACTGGTCGAATTGCTGGCCCAGTCGGAAATCTGCGTCGCCCGGCGGACCGTGGCCAAATATCGTGAAGCCATGGGCATTCCCTCCTCCAGCGAACGCAAACGTCTGGCTTGAGTCCGAGCGGAAGATCAACCAACGCTCGCCAATCTACGTCAGATCGATCACGATGACTTTGCAGTGCCCTGAAAAGGGTTACAATCCGAAGTGCCATCTGCCGCAACAGGAGCGTGCCATGCAAGTGAACGTTACCGGCCACCACGTCGAGCTGACCGACGCCCTACGGGACTATGTTGGAGAGAAGCTCGTTCGTTTGGAGCGTCACTACGACAACATCACCAATGTTCAGGTCACCCTGAGTGTCGAGAAGGAGCGTCAACAGGCTGCCTGTACCCTGCATGCCGCTGGCGCCGATCTACACGCCGAGGCTAGCGAAACCGACATGTACGCCGCCATCGATTCGCTGGCCGACAAACTCGACCGTCAACTGGTCAAACACAAAGAGAAGGCACAAGCCCGCGCCCAAGGCGCTGGCGCCCGTTAACGCCTGATGATGACACTGGAAAGCATTCTGCCCCCCGAACGTACCCTTTACGGGGTCACGGGGGGCAGCAAAAAACGTCTGCTGGAATTCTTCAGCACCTTCATCGCCCAAAACACACCCAGCCTGGATAGCCAGGAAGTTTTCAGTCGTCTGATCGGCCGCGAGCGGCTGGGCAGCACGGGAATCGGTCACGGCGTTGCCATCCCTCATGCGCGAAGCCCTCACTGCAAGGTGCCGGTGGCAGGTTTCATGCGCCTGGAGGATGCGATCGACTTCGATGCGATCGATGGCGAACCGGTCGATCTGGTGTTCGTACTGCTGGTGCCGGAAGAGGCCGATGAAGCCCATCTCTCGCTGTTGGCAGAAGTCGCCGGCATCATGAGCCAGAGCAGCGTCCGCCAGCAGTTGCGTCAGGTCGAGACGCAGGCCGCGCTGCACGATGCGCTGGTCGACGCCATCCGCCATCACAGCAGCGACGACGGTTAAATCAGGACGGACAAACCATGCAGCTCGTCATCATCACCGGCCTCTCGGGATCGGGAAAATCGATCGCCTTGCAGGCGCTGGAAGATCTGGGCTACTACGCCATCGACAACCTTCCGGCCAATCTGCTGGCGCCGCTGATCGACGAGCTGCGCGGCGCGCCGCCCTCGCGGTCCAATGTTGCGGTCAGCATCGATGCCCGTAACCTTCCGGAGTCGCTAGAGCGCTTTCCGGGCCTGCTGGAGGCGGTGCGCGAGCGCGGCATCGACACTCAGGTCGTCTATCTGACCGCCGATGCCAAGATCCTGCTCGAGCGCTACTCGGCCACCCGTCGACGCCATCCGCTGACTCGCGGTAACGACATGACGCTGGCCGAGGCCATCGATCACGAGCAGGAGTATCTCGCACCGATTCGCCGCATGGCCGACCTAGTGATCGACACCCGCGGATTATCGGTACACGACCTACGGGGGCGGATCAGCGAACAGGTCGCCAGCCACCGCGGCGGACGCCTGACCCTGACCTTCGAGTCTTTCGGTTTCAAACGCGGCGTGCCGCTGGATGCCGACATGGTGTTCGATGCACGCTGTCTGCCCAACCCGTTCTGGGATCCCGGCCTTCGCACCTACGACGGCCGCGACCAACCGGTCATCGAATTTCTGGAGTCCTATCCCGACGTTCACGCCATGGCCGACGACATTCACGCCTGGCTCGATCGCTGGTTACCGGCCTACCTGGCCAGTCATCGCAGCTACCTGACGCTGGCGATCGGCTGTACAGGGGGCCAGCATCGTTCGGTCTATCTGATCGAGCGGCTGGCTCACCATTTCCATCATGAAGCCGTCGATACCCGGCTTCGTCATCGCGAACTCGGTATTCATACCGAACTCTCGAAGGCGTCGGTATCGCTGGCTGCGCCGTCAAAAGAGGCAGGATCATCCGAGCACGATGCCAACACGTGAACTTCGTCTGACCAACCGCCGCGGGTTGCATGCCCGGGCCGCCACCAAGCTGGTGCAGTGCTGCCAGCCGTTCTCCGTTCGCGTCGCCATCCACCATGGCGAACGCCGCGCGGACGCCGCCAACATCATGTCCCTTTTGATGCTCGCCGCCCCCTGCGGTACCGAGTTGACCGTGGTAACCGACGGCGACGAGGCAGATGCTGCCATGGAGGCGATCGTCGCGCTGTTCGAGGCGCGTTTTCACGAGGACGAGTAGCGCTCACGCTGCCGACCCATTCGTGAACAGTGTTTTACATCCTCGTCATTTTTTTCGACGATGGTAGAATGCTCATCCTACCGCCAGTCGCTCAAGGATGACCGTTCAGGATGAGCAACAATCCCGAAAAACTGCAGCCCCGGCTGGCCAAGCTCAACGAAGCCCTCGAAAGCGGCGCACTGGACCAGGCCAGGCGCATGCTCAATCGGGGGCTGGCGCCGGTAGACGTCGCCCACCTGCTGGAGTCCACGCCGCCCAAGGAACGCGAGATCCTGTGGGGTTTGCTGGATCCCGACCTCCACGGCGATGTGCTGCAGTATCTGGGCGACGACGTCCAGATCGAATTCCTCAACCGCATGGACGCGGAACAGCTGCTGACGGCCACCGAAGGTCTCGATGTCGACGATCTCGCCGACCTGCTGCAGCAGCTTCCCAACACCGTCATCCAGGAAGTCCTCCAGTCGATGGAGGCACAGGAGCGCCAGCGGGTCGAGGCCGTCCTCTCCTATCCCGAGGATACCGCCGGCGGCTTGATGAACCCGGACGCGATCACGATCCGTCCGGACATCACGCTGGACGTGGTGCTGCGCTACCTGCGCCGCCACGAGCGCCTGCCCGATGCCACGGATACGCTGCTGGTGGTCACGCGTCGCGACGAGCTGATCGGCATTCTATCGCTCAACCGCCTGCTGGTATCGGACGTTTCGGTGCTGGTGCGTGAGGTCATGGAGACCGACTTTCACGCGATCCAGGCCATCGCGTCGGACACCGACGTCGCCACCCTGTTCCAGAAGCACGATCTGATATCGGCGCCGGTGGTCGGTATCGACGGCAAGCTGCTCGGCCGCATCACTATCGATGACGTGGTCGACGTCATCCGCGAGGACGCCGAGCACCAGGTCATGAGCATGGCGGGTCTGGACGAAGACGAGGACACCTTCGCGCCAGCACTGAGAACCAGCCGCCGACGCGCGGTCTGGCTGGGCATCAACCTGCTCGCCGCGACCATCGTTTCCATCGCCATCGGCTTCTTCGAAGATACGATTCAGCAGATCGCCGCGCTCGCCGTGTTGATGCCGATCGTCTCCAGCATGGGCGGCATCGCCGGCTCCCAGACCCTGACCGTGATGATTCGCGGCATCGCGCTCGGCCACGTCTCCGGGGCCAACGTTCGTTGGCTGCTGGTGCGCGAGCTGCTCGTCGGCATGACCAACGGCCTGATCTGGGCGGTCGTCGTGGGGACGATGTCGGTGTTTCGCTTCGACGACATTCGGCTGGGCGAGATCATCGCCATGGCGATGGTGATCAATCTGACCGTCGCGACCCTCGCCGGCACGTTGATCCCGGTGCTGCTCAAGAAGTTCAAGATCGACCCGGCGCTCTCCGGCGGCGTCCTGCTGACCACCATCACCGATGTCGTGGGCTTCGTCGCCTTCCTGGGACTGGCAACCGTATTTTATCTGTAAAGGCAAGATAGCGAAGCCTCTCGAAGAGACCGAGACGCGCCAGCTGCCAGAGCGTGCCAGCTATCGAAAACAGGAGATGCCGATGAACTTCCATACCCGCAAGTGGATCAAACCCGAAGATCTCAATCCCAACGGCTCGCTATTCGGCGGCAGTCTGTTGCGCTGGATTGACGAAGAGGCCGCGATCTACGCCATCATTCAGCTGGGTAACGCCCAGGTGGTGACCAAATACATCTCGGAGATCAACTTCGTCTCCAGCGCCCGCCAGGGCGACATCATCGAGCTCGGCATCACTGCCACCCATTTTGGCACTAGTTCGATCACGCTGGAGTGCCACGTTCGCAACAAGATCACGCGCAAGAGCATCCTGACGATCGACAGAATGGTCTTCGTCAATTTAGGCGAGGATGGGGCGCCGGCAGCTCACGGGCGCACCGAGATCACCTATATCAAGGACCGCTTCGACGCCTGAGGCCGCAAGCCGCCGGCTTCTGCCAGAAAAAAACGTCAGCGACGGCGTCGCTGACGTTTTTTTCGTAGCTCGTAGCTCCAGCCTCTACTGCCCCGCAATCGTCATCGAATCGAGCAGCCAGCTGCCGGTCTGGATGCTGCCGCGCCGATCGATGTCGTCGCCGATCCCCTGCAGGCCGGCAAACATGTCGCGCAGGTTGCCTGCCACCGTGAACTCCTCGACCGGGTGGGATATCCGGCCATTCTCGATCCAGAAGCCGGCCGCACCGCGCGAATAGTCACCGGTCACCGGATTGAGGCCTTGCCCCATCATCTCGGTCACCAGAATGCCCGTGCCCATCTGCTGCATCAGACTCTCCAGCGGCGTCGTCGGCGCCTGAATGCGCACGTTGCGCGCTCCGCCCGCGTTGCCGGTGGTCTCAAGCCCCAGCCGGCGAGCGCTGTAAGCCGACAGCATGTAGCTCGCCAGCTTGCCGCGATCGATGAACACGTTGTCGCGGGTGGCCACGCCGTCGCCATCGAACGCCGCGCTCGCCATGCCACCGATCTCGCGCGGATGCTCGCCCAGCGAAAACCACTCGGGGAACAGCGTCTCGCCCAGTTGATCGCAGAGAAACGAGGACTCCCGGTAGAGCGCGCCGCCGGCGATGCTGTTGAGTAGATTGCCGACCAGACTGCGTGCCATGTCCGGTGCCAGCAGTACCGGCAGCCGCCCGGTCTTCGGCCGCTGGCCCCCCAGGCGGCGTAGCGTGCGTTCCGCCGCGCTGATGCCCACCGACTCCGGGTTTGCCAGATCGGCGGACTTGCGCGCGGTGGTGAAATCATGATCGCGCTGCATGGCGTCGCCGCTGCCGCCGATCAGCAGGCAGGAGAGCGAATGTCGCGTCCCCCGCTTGCTGCCGAGGAAGCCATGGCTGTTGGCATACACCGTCACCACCTCGGAGGAAGAGAGGCTCGCTCCCTCGGAGTTGGTGATCCCGGCCCGCTCGCGTCCGGCGTTTTCGCAACGCAGCGCCAGCTCGATCGCCTCGTCGGTGCTCAGCGCCCAGGGATGATGCAGATCCAGATCCGGCAAGTCGGTTGCCATTAGCCGAGCGTCGGCTAGGCCCGAGGCCGGATCTTCGCCGGTGTAACGCGCGATCGAGATCGCCTTTTCGACGACTGCGCGAAGGGACGCATCGCCGGCATCCGACGACGACGCATTGCCCTTGCGATTGCCGACGTAGACCGTGACCGCAATACCCTGATCGCGAGACAGTTCCACGGTCTCGGTTTCACCGAGACGCACACTCACACCCAGCCCCTGATCGACACTGGCGCCGACCTCGCAGGCATCCGCGCCCATCTGACTGGCAAGGTCCAACGCCATGCTGGCGCGCTCTTCGAGACGCGACTGCTGCGCCTCGGCATTGAAGGCTTGGCTCATCTCAAACTCCTGATTCGTAAAACTCGGATCATAGACATCACAGTCAAAAACCTGATCGAAAACCGGGTCGGAAGACGGCGACAATCAAAGCGTTTCCGCTCAAGAAGACCTCGGCCAGCGACGCCATCAGCACGGATTCGCGCATCGAACGGACGCGAGACGTGGGCGAGCCGGATCACGCTGATATACTGCGGCCCTCATTCTTCGTCGCCAGGGTCAAGATCATGGGTAGAAAATCGGACAACGACACGCCTTTCGAGGATGACGCGCCGCCCAGCAGAAGCCAGCTCAAACGCGAGATGCAGGAGCTACAGGCGCTAGGCGAACGCATCATCGCGCTGGAGCCCGCCGTCCGAGCCCGGCTGCCGCTTTCCGACGACATGCGCGAGGCCGTCGAGGAGACCGGTCGCGTTCGCTCCCACGAAGGCCGGCGCCGCCACATGCAGTATGTGGGCAAGGTCATGCGCAAGGAGGATCGCGATGCGATCCGAGCGGCGTTCGAAGAGATCGACAATGAACACGTCCAGCGCAACGCTGCCTTCCACCGGCTCGAACAGCAGCGCGATCGGCTGATCGAAGACGACGAAGCGCTCGAACCGTTCATCGAAGCGCACCCCCAGGTCGATCGCCAGGCCCTGCGCCAGCTGATTCGCAACGCCCGTAGCGAAAAACAGCGTGGCAAGCCGCCCGCCAGTTCGCGCAAGCTGTTCCAGCTGATCCGCGATACCGCCGGCCTTTGATCTGTCCGTGACGCCTTCACTGTGCGGCGCGGCCGAGCAATGGCCAGGCTAGGCGAAAACCGACAAGGCAGCGGAGTTGATGGGTTATCGATGAGCATGCCGATGCCGGTTGTCGACGCCGCATGGCCGAAGCGCAGGCCCGCCGAGGTCAGGACGCCGTCCCCCCGACCGTGATCTCGTCGAGCTTCAGTGTCGGCTGGCCCACGCCGACCGGCACCCCCTGCCCCTCCTTGCCGCAGACCCCGATACCGGTGTCCAGCGCCATATCGTTGCCGATCATCGAAACGCGCGACATCGCCTCGGGACCATTGCCGATTAGCGTGGCACCCTTGACCGGCGCGGTGATCTTGCCGTCCTCGATCAGATACGCTTCGGATGCCGAGAACACGAACTTGCCCGAGGTGATGTCTACCTGACCGCCGCCGAAACTGACCGCATAAATCCCTTTCTTGACGCTCCTGACGATCTCTTCCGGATCGTCGTTCCCCGCCAGCATCAAGGTATTGGTCATGCGCGGCATGGTGACATGTGCGTAGGATTCGCGCCGCGCGTTGCCGGTAGGCTTCATGCCCATCAGGCGCGCATTGAGCTTGTCCTGCATGTAGCCGGTCAGAATGCCGTCTTCGATCAGCGGCGTGTACTGGCCCGGCGTTCCCTCGTCGTCGACGCTGAGCGAGCCGCGACAGTCACTGAGCGTGGCGTCATCGACGACGGTGACGCCCCTGGCGGCGACCTGCTCGCCCAGACGCCCGGCAAAGGACGAGCTGCCCTTGCGGTTGAAATCGCCCTCGAGCCCGTGACCTACCGCCTCGTGCAGGAGAATGCCGGGCCAGCCGTTGGCCAGTACCACCGGCATCTGCCCCGCGGGCGCGGCCACGGCATCGATATTCACCAGCGCCTGGCGCACGGCTTCTCTGGCGTAGGTGTCGGCAACGTTCTCATCGCGCAGCCGTTCCATCGAATAGCGGCCGCCGCCACCGGCACTGCCGCGCTCACGGCGCCCCTCCTTGGCCACGATCACGTTGACATTGAAACGCACCAGCGGGCGAATATCCGCCGCGAGCGTACCGTCGCTGGCACATACCAGCACGACTTCGTGCACGCCGGTCAACGAGGCGCTGACCTGGGTCACCGAAGGGTCGGCGGCCCGGGCCACGCGATCCGCCTGCTTGAGCATGGCGATCTTGTCCTCGGCACTCAGTCCACTCAGCGGATCGATACCCTGGTAACGCGACGTCGCCGTCGCGAGCTGAATCGGCATCGGCTTACGCCGGTCACCGCTGCGGGCAATACCCGAAGCCGTACGCCCGGTATCCAGCAATGCATCCTGGCTGATCTGGCTGGAATAGGCGAAGCCGGTTTTCTCGCCGGAGAGCGAACGCACCCCGACACCGCCGTCGATGCTGTAGCTGGCATCCTTGACCTCGCCATCTTCCAGCACCCACATCTCGTGCCAAGTGCGCTGAAAGAAGAGATCGGCATAGTCGATGCCGGCGCCCATGGCGTGGCCCAGGCCGACATCCAGCGATCCTACGTCGAGCCCGCCGGGGGCCAGCAACAGCGCCGTTGCCTGCTTGAGAGCGTCACCACTCATCGTTCCAGTAGAATTCATACCGTTCTGATTTCCTTTGCTTTTTAGTGCGACCACCCACCGTTTAAGGCCTTGCTGAACATCACTCAAGGCTTTCGGGGTATCACCGCACCAGACTGACGATAGATGGTGCTAGCGTATCCCAAACGCAAGGGGTACGGACAGAACGGGACCATTGAGAAATACGTTTTGCTCAAAATGCTGACACAAAAAACCCGCTGTAGAGCGGGCTGGAAAATCAGAACCGGAATAACGCTCCCAAAATGATCGGATCAATATTATTCCTTCATGTCCTCAACGATGGCTTTGATTTTGCTTTCGACCTCTGTTTCGTCATCCTCTTGCTTCAGAATATAGTGGAGACGAATCGTGGAATGTTCTTCAGTCTTGCCCGATTCCGCTGTCGATGACGATGTCGATATTCCACCGACATGCGCATGAACGCCCAACTCTTCCTGAATACGGCTAACGAGCTCTTCTGCATCGATTTTGGTGTCTTCGATCGTGAAACTGTGGGTATTCGCCATGGCGCGCTCACCTTTATCCGGTGTTGATAAATCTAGCTTTCACGGTCATTCCTTTCATTACCCAACATAGGGCAAGGGCCCGAATCTGTCATCTCTGTTCAGACATCGACTCTCTAACAACGAAAAAAATGAAATCGAATGACCGACGCTAAGTCGCTGCATTTCCATGGATATGCACTCAAAAACACGGCTCTCGATAGAAAGACGCCCCCAGAGCCGCTAGCCCGTCCGTTAGTCGTAAATCGGCACTCAGCAAAAAATCGCATGATGTCGAGTCATGGCGATCATCGGGCACTTTCCAGGTTGATGTTCGGCGAAGACCAGGGACCTTCGATGCGATAGTAGATCTGGGTGGCGCGATCCAGCCAGCGGCCGAACAGCTGGTCGAACACGAACAGGCCGATACCGACCTGAGGCGCGCCGACCATGATCGCGACCAGCGGTAGATTCTGGCTCACCGGGACGGTGATCCCGAGGCGCTGGTCCAGGGTCTGGCGATTGAGATCGACGCTGCCGGCAAGGGTGAACCGCGTCGCCGTGCCGTCGACCACGATCGGCCCTTCGGTCTGCAACCTTCCATTGTACAGGGTCGCGCTGCCGTCGAGCCGTTTGTAAGAGGTACCGCCATCGGTCACGTCGGAAAAATCCAGCTGCAGGCGACGCAGGATATTGTCCAGATTGAAAAGCCCCACCAGCTTGGCACCGGAAGAATGGATCTGTCGAAGCCGGCCGTTTTCCATTGTCGTCTGAACTCGACCGGTCGACAGCGGCAGTGCGAATTGCCAAGGCGCTCCCGGCCAGGAGAGTTGCAGATCGCCCTTGGCGCTTTCGCTGGTAATCGGCACCTGCTGATCCATCACGCGAAATGCGCTGCCGACATCGCCGCCACTGGCATGCAGCTGAGCCCGGCTCAGGCTGGCATCTCCGGCGGCTTGCCATTCCAGCGCACCCGACAGGTTCAGCTCACCCAACGACAGGGTCAGCGGGTCGACGGTGAGCTGCCGGTCATCGGCTCTCCAGGTCGCTTCGAACGGCCCGAAACGCTGGCCCTGGCGCTCGAACTCACCGATACGCACGTGTCCTGCCGGCACCTGGGCCAGCGCCTTGGGCAGCGCGATCGGATGCGGTGCGGTCTCGATCTCGTCCATCAGACTCGCGGTCTGGCTCTCGCCGCCATCGTCCTGCTTCGGGGTCAGCGCATCGAGGTTGAGACGCTGCAGGTCGATATCGACAGGCATCGCCGCCTTGGGCTGCCAGCTCGCCTTGCCGGCGGCGATCTCACCATCGAGAGAGAGTCGCCAGCCGCTCGCCAGCGGGGAGGCATCGGCCTGCAACCCACCCAGGCAGCGCCCTTCGACCAGGATGCACGGCGTCGACAGCGCCACGCGCTTGAGCCCGCCTCCGTCCTTTACCGGCTTCGCCTCGGGATCGCCGACGTCGTCTTCGAGAGTCGTTCCCACGTTGCTCTCCACGGTAGACGACGAATCGTCAGCCTCGAGCTCGCTCAGGGCTTTGACCCAGCGCTGCGTATCTACCCGATCCGGACGCCACAACACGTACCAGCCGGGTTCACTGGGCCAGGCGGCCTGTTCGCCCGGCCACCCGTCCAACCACACCTGACCCTGAGCCTGATCCTCGATCGTGCGCCAGCGCGCATGTCCCCATCTGCCCAACGTCACCTTACCGGTGCCGGCAGCGATGTCGGCGTCGATGGCTAGCGACTCCTTGTCATCGGAAGGCTTGCCGAACGGCGGCGGCAACGCGATACCCAGCCCCTGCAGATTGCTGCGCAGCGACAGAGTGGCGTTGTTCTCGGCATCGAGCGTCAGATCCGCCTGATACGGAAAGAAACCGCTCAGCAAACCGCCGACACGCGACATACCCGCCCAGTCGAGCAGCCCACGCCCCAACGCTCTCCCTTCGAAAGCGATGCCGCTGGCGCCGGACTGATAGCCACCGATATTGAAGTGGGCCGACACCGGCCCCTCGAAAGCACGCGCGCCCATATCTCCCGTGACGTAGTCCTCGCCGTTGTTGCGCCGGTAGCGCAAGTCGCCGTTGACGCCGCCGAGGGTCAACTGGAGTTCGGGGAACGTCAGCGACTCGGCGTCGACCTGGCCTTGGACATCGACCACCATGTCGGTTTCGATATCGCTGTCGTCGTCCATCGGCATTGCGATATGCAGCTTGGCGTCGACGTCGCCATCGCTCTCCCAGCGGCCGAACGTATCGCTCATCGACTCCAGCGGTGCCTGGGCGAGAAAGTCGAGTACGCCAGCGGTACTGCCGCTGACATCACCGTTGACCGTCAACTGCTTGTCGGCAAGCGTGACGGTGGCATCCCGCGTGGTCAGACCATGGCTGGTGGCATGGGTAATATCGGCGTCCAGGTCCATGTTGTTCATCTGTAGATGACCGTAGACCCGCTCCAGCGCCGGCCAGTCCGGGGCGTACTGCAGACGCCCGTCGGCCACATCCAGTGAAAGATGGAGGTAGTCGTCCGGGTTGACGAACATCTGACCCTCCGGCGCTTCCTTGTCGCTCAGCGTGACCGACAGTCCCAGCTTGCCCTGCTTGACGATGCCGCCGATGTCGCCGCTGAACCATTCGCGCAGCTTTTTATCGTCGATCACTCGGGTCGGCAGCCAGGAGAGCACCCGTGAATTTCGCGCGTCGGCATTGGCAATGGAGAGATCGAGGATGAAGGTACCCGGCTTGTCCTGGGCATCGTAGAGCGTCAGCCCGAATCGCCCTTCGGCGCTGGCGCCGCGCCAACCCGCTTTCAAATTCTCGCCGCTGATCACCGCGCCCTGTCGGGTCAGTTCGAAGTCGATCTCGCCACTGGCGTGGGAGAGAACCAGCGGATCGGCATAGACGGAAGGGATCGCAAACCGGGCGCCCTCGCCACCGACGAAAGAGACCGTTCCACCCTGTCCCTGATAGACGACCCATGCGTCGGCCGGCCCGCCACCGGGGATTTCGTTCCAGGCCGTCAGCGAGACGCCTTCCAGCGCGCTCTGGGCATACCACTCGCCGTCATCCTGTCCCACTTCCAGACCGGCGACGTGGCCTCGGGGATCGAGCTGAATCAGCGTCTGCGATAGTTCGAACGGCAGTGGCAGATAGCGCAGATAGTCGGTCATCCCGGCCAGATCGAAAGGCGCGCTTCGCAGCCACCAGCCGTTCTCCGTAGACTGCGCCTGCAATTGCTGCGGCCAGTCGATCGCCGCCAGCCCGGTGTGCGAGAGGCGTAAATTGTCCAGCCAGGCCTGCCACTGACCATCGCGGTTTCGGTCGAGGTGAGCATCGAATCCCAGCTGCGTCAGCGTCTCAGATATGGCGTTACGACTGTCAATCACCCGCAGACGAGGCACGTCCACGGACAGGCGAGCGTTGCGCGGGCCGCCGTCTCGCCACTCTCCCGCCAGCGAGACCTGCCCATCGATCTCGCCCAGCGCCTTGGGCAGGCCCGAACTCAACACTGCCAGCGACGGCGACAGCGCGGCCAGATCGAACTCGGCGGCAAGATGAGCATCGGGATGATGTCCGCCCGCCCCGGCAGCGGTTGGCGCGCCGTTGTCTGCACTGTCGCTTTCATTACTGCCGCTTTCATTACTGCCGCTTTCACTCGGGTCGGTTTCATCACCCCTTTCGATCGTCAGATGCAGTCGGCCCGCCTTCTCGTTGTCGGCGGCAAGAGTCGCCTGGATCGAGGCCTGACCGTTTCGACTGGCGAGCGTCAGCTGGGGCAGTGACACCGCCGCCTGGTTACGGTTGCCGTGCAGGACCAGCGTGACATTCTCGAGCTGCGCCTGCTGACGCAGCAGCGTTCGCAGCCAGCCATCGACATCAAGGGGGGATTGCGAGGAATCGGCATCGTCGCGCCCGCCGAACCAGCGACTGCCGGCACCGTCGGGCCAGCCCCAGCGGCCATCGGCGCCCTGGTAGAGGTGGAGCGTCAAGCCGTCGACCTCACCGCCGCGAACCACCGGGGCGCCCAGCCGCCAGCTGGAGAGCGTGTCGAGACGCCCGGCGGCATGATCGAGCTCGAGCAGCGCCTGGCCCTCGCGGCTATCGAGGCGGAAGTCGTCCAGCGTCAGGCGAGGATTACCACGATTCACCGCGAGGGCCAGATGGCCGAGCTCGGCCTGCGCTTCGAGCTGGTCTTCCAACGTCGAGGTCAGCCAGGGACTCAGCCGGTCGATCTGCCACGCGGCAAGCCGCACCCCAGTGGAGAGCACGGCGATGACGATGGCAACGAGGGCGACCAGCGTCAGCAGCCAGCGCACCGTCATACGTAAACGAGTGATCGGCGGACGACTCATCGGCTCACATCAGTACGATATCGTACTGTTCCTGGGAATAGTGGGCCTCGACCTGGAATCGAATGGTCTTGCCGATGAAGGACTCGAGGTCAGCCACGGCGGAAGACTCTTCGTCGAGCAGGCGGTCGACCACCGACTGCGACGCCAGCACCATGTAGGTCTCCGGCGAATAGGCCCGCTCTTCGCGGAGAATTTCGCGGAAGATTTCATAGCAGATCGTCTCCGGCGTCTTCAGCGAGCCGCGCCCCAGGCAGGTGGGACAGGCCTCACACAGCGTCTGCTCCAGACTCTCGCGCGTGCGTTTGCGGGTCAGCTGCACCAGGCCCAGTTCGGTGACGCCGGTCAGCTTGTTCTTGGCGTGATCCCGCTCCAGCGACTTCTCGAGCACCCGCAGCACCTGGCGCTGATGCTCGAGCTCCTCCATGTCGATGAAATCGATGATGATGATGCCGCCCAGATTGCGCAGCCGCAGCTGTCGGGCGATAGCCGTGGCGGCCTCGAGGTTGGTCTTGAAGATCGTCTCTTCGAGATTGCGATGCCCGACGTAGCCACCGGTATTGACGTCGATGGTGGTCATCGCCTCGGTCTGATCGATGACCAGGTAGCCCCCGGACTTGAGCTGAACCTTGCGACCCAGCGCCTTCTGGATCTCGTCTTCGACGCTGTAGAGATCGAAGATCGGACGCTCCCCGGGATAATACTCGATGCGCGATTCCATGGTCGGCATGAACTCCCGGGCGAACTCCTTGAGCTTGAAGTAGTTCTCGCGGGAGTCGATGCGCACCTTCTCGATCTGATCGCGCATCACGTCGCGCAGGGTGCGGATGAACAGCGGCAGGTCGTCGTAGATCGGCGTGGTTATCGGGGCGGTGATTCGCCGCTCGGAGACTTTCTGCCACAGCCGCTGCAGAAAGACCATGTCGGCGAAGAGCTCTTCCCGGCCGACGCCCTCCGCGGCGGTACGAATGATGAATCCTCCCCGCTCTTCGCCCGGCAACTCGGCCTGACCGCTTTCGACCAGCGACTTGAGTCGCTCGCGTTCTCCGTCATCCTCGATCCGCTGGGAAACGCCGACGTGAGGGGAATCCGGCATGTAGACCAGATAGCGGGACGGGATCGAGAGATGCGTGGTCAGCCGCGCGCCCTTTGACCCGATCGGATCCTTGGTCACCTGGACCACCAATGGCTGCCCGGCGTGCAACAGATGGCTGATCGACGCCGGCTCATCGCGCATCGAATCATGCGAGGCGTCGGGCGGCAGGACTTCGTTGACGTGTATGAACGCGGCCCGCTCGAGCCCGATATCGATGAACGCGGCCTGCATACCCGGAAGCACCCGCACCACCTTGCCCTTGTAGATATTGCCGACGATGCCGCGGCGTCGGCTACGCTCGATGAAGGCCTCCTGCAGCACGCCGTTTTCCACCACGGCGACCCGTGTCTCCATCGGCGTCAGATTGATCAGTACCTCACCGCTCATGCAGGCATCCTTGTGGCGAGTGGTTCGAGCGCATCGGCGACACCCCTGACGGGCGAACGGAGCAGCGAGG
Source organism: Salinicola halophyticus (assembly GCF_003206695.1). Taxonomy (GTDB): domain Bacteria; phylum Pseudomonadota; class Gammaproteobacteria; order Pseudomonadales; family Halomonadaceae; genus Salinicola; species Salinicola halophyticus. The sequence continues at coordinate 61,538 of NZ_PZJN01000008.1, forward strand.
AGTATGGCACAGCCCCCGCTTCACTCATAAAAAGTGCTTCTTGAACGCCGTTTCACAACGCGCCATCCCACACTGCCACACCTTGCGCGCGCAGCAGCGACGTTGTTTCGTAAAGTGGCAGCCCGACAACGGCGGAGTAGCTACCTTCCAGGCGTTCGACGAATATCGCCGCACGACCCTGGACCGCATAACCGCCGGCCTTGTCTGCCGGCTCTCCGGTCGCCCAATAGGCGGCCATCTCCGCGTCATCGATCCGACGCATGAACACCTGCGTGGCGACCCGGCATTCGCGCACACCGTGGGCACCGATGACTGCCACCGCCGACAGCACGAGATGGCTTCGGCCGGACAGCGCCGTCAGCATCTCGCGGGCATGCGCTTCATCACGTGGCTTGCCGAAAATAGCGCCATCGCAGACGACCACGGTATCCGCCCCCAGCGTGGGCAGGGCGCTTTCCCGGTGCCCCGCTTCGGCCTTCTCGCGGGCCAGGCGGGAAACGAAATGCTCGGGCGACTCCCCTTCCAGACAGGACTCATCGATATCCGCGGGGGCGATCTCGACCGCCACCCCGATCGACGCCAGCAGTTCAAGTCGCCGTGGCGAAGCCGATGCCAGCCGCAGTGTCGGCGCAGCTTCCATGGATCGTCTCCTGATCAGTCACAAGGCACCAGCGCCATACGCCGGCGAGTTTCCTGAAGCGGGCGCCCCTAGCCGATACCGAGACGACGCCTGACCACCTGCATCATGGTGTAGAGCCACGGCCACAATAGCGAGCCGATCAGCGCCGGCAGCAGAAATTCGAGGCTCAGGGAGATAGGGCCGTAAATCGTGCGCAACCACTGCTCGATCAGTTGCGCAATGCCCAGCAGGATGAAGACCAGTACCGCCTGCTGCCAGATCGAGTAGACCCGGAAGCGCTGGTACAACAGCAGGAAGAGATACGCGAGCAGCGACAGCACCAGGGCATTCTGTCCCAGCGGCGCGCCCTCGATCAGATCGAGCATCAACCCCAGCACAAAGCCATGGAGAACGCCCACGCGCTGCGGGGTCACCACGCACCAGTAGGCCAGCAGCACGCCCAGCCAGTCCGGCCGCCAGACCAGCCAGGCATCCGGCAGGGGCATCACCTGCAGACAAAGCGCCAGCAGTAGCGTGAACCAGACAAAGAGATAACCGAACGGGCCCATGCCTACTCCTGTTCCTCGGACTGCAGGGTCAGCGCCGCGGTCAGCGCGTCTTCACTGATACGGTTGATAGCCGGATGCCCGGGATCGCCGGGCCATACCACCTGACGCGCCATCCGCTCCGGACCGCTCAGGTTTTCATCGGGTTTTTCGGGAGGGAACAGCAGCAGGAAGTAACGCGAACGTTCCGGCTGGGCAATCGGCTCGGCCGCTACTTCCATGAACGCCTGACTCGACTCGCGCTTGACGCTCTTGACCCGCGCCACCGGGTAGCCCTGCGGGAAGCGCCCGCCCAGCCCGGAAGTCACCAGCAGATCGCCTTCGCGAATATCTGCCGTGGCCGGCACGCTGGGGATATTGAGGGTGTCCAGCTGGCCCGTGCCCTGGGCGATGAAACGCAGACCATTGCGATTGATCTCGACCGGTACGGCGTGGTTCGCGTCCGCCACCATCAGCACCCGACTGGTGTAAGCCGAAACCGAGACCACCTGCCCGATCAGGCCCGAGGCGTCCATTACCGGCTGGCCAATGTAGACGCTGTCGCGCCGGCCGCGGTTGATCACCATCTGCTGCGTGAACGGATCGGAATCCAGCGACAGCAGCTGAGCGGTGATATAGGGCACATCGGCGGGATTGGGCGCGTTGAGCAGTTCGCGCAGATGGATGTTCTCGGCGGTCAGGCTCGCCATTCGCTGGACGCGATTGGAAAGCGTCAGCAGTTGCTCGCGCAGCCGACCGTTCTCGTCGATCAGCGTCTGCTGGTCGGAGATCGCCATGGCGCTCCAGCGCACCCCTTCGCTGGGCAGCGCCACCAGCCACTGGATCGGCGCCACCACCGAGGTCATATGGGAGCGCGCCGTCTCCACCGCACTGAAGCGGTGTTCGGCAAACATGAGCGCGAACGCCAGCACCGCACACAACAGCATGCGGTACGTGGGTATCGGACCGTAGGAAAACAGCGGTTTGATAGGCCTCACCCCCACCTACCGAGGACGAAGGAAGCCGCGTGGCGACCTCATCCGTCGCGGCGGGCCTCAATCGCTGGAGAGCAGCTCGAAAGTATGCTGGTCGATCATCTCGAGCGCCTTGCCGCCGCCACGTGCCACGCAGGTCAGCGGATCTTCGGCGATGATGACCGGCAGGCCCGTTTCCTCGGCGATCAGCTTGTCGATATCGCGCAGCAGCGCGCCGCCGCCGGTCAACACCAAACCGCGCTCGGCGATGTCGGAGGCAAGTTCCGGCGGAGACTGCTCGAGTGCACTCTTCACGGCCGTGACAATGGACGCCAGCGGCTCCTGCAGCGCATCGAGAATCTCGTGGGAGTTGAGCGTGAAACTGCGCGGAATCCCTTCGGCCAGGTTGCGCCCGCGCACGTCGATCTCGCGCAGCTCGCCACCCGGGTAGGCGCAGCCCACCTCCTCCTTGATCCGCTCCGCCGTGGCTTCGCCGATCAGGCTGCCGTAGTGGCGACGCACGTAGGAAGTGATGGCCTCGTCGAAGCGATCCCCACCCACACGAACGGATTCGGAGTAGACGACACCGTTGAGCGAGATGATCGCGATTTCGGTGGTACCGCCACCGATGTCGACGACCATCGACCCCTGAGCCTCTTCGACCGGCAGACCGGCGCCGATCGCGGCTGCCATCGGCTCCTCGATCAAATAGACGTCGCGAGCGCCAGCACCTTCGGCGGACTCCTTGATCGCACGGCGTTCGACCTGCGTCGACATGCAGGGAACGCAGACCAGCACGCGCGGACTCGGCGTCAGGAAAGTGCTCTGATGAACCTTGCGAATGAAATGCTGCAGCATCTGCTCGGTAACGGTGAAATCAGCAATCACGCCATCCTTCATCGGACGGATGGCGGTAATGTTACCGGGCGTGCGCCCCAGCATTCTTTTGGCGTCGAGGCCGACGGCCGCAACGCTGCGCATGTTGCCGGATTGACGAATCGCCACAACGGAGGGTTCGTCCAGGACGATACCGCGACCGCGGACGTAAATCAGCGTGTTGGCGGTCCCCAGATCGATCGAAAGATCGCTCGAGAACAGCCCCCGTAAACGTTTAAACATGGAAACTTTTACCTAGTGCAGACCGGAACCCTGTGCGGACGCAAACGGTATCACCGTGGGGGGTAAGCAGCAAGCGCGAGCCTGCCAGATGGGGCGTTAATATGATAATGTCTCCTCCATTTGCTGCCTGGCGAATTTGCTCTGGTCAGATTTGTCGTAACGGCGTTCGAGCGGCTTGCCGTCATCGACTGGTCGTAACGCACCATTTGCAACGACTGGTTTGCAACCGATGGGTTGTCACGAACGGGTTGCCGCGAACGGATCGCCACGGCCTCGGCACGACACCACTTTCTTTCCGCGACGAACGTGACTGAAACGGATGCTCGAACGTAGCGTCCTCGGCCTCAAGACACGTTGTCCCCCATGAGAGGACATTCAACATATGGCAATCGAACACGCAGACGTGCTGCGCGCGGCCCATCTGGCCCGCCTGGGCCTCAACAACGAGGCCGAGGCGGCTGGCTATGTCGGTGACCTGACCCGGATCCTGGAGATGGTCGACCGCCTCCAGGCCGTGGACACCGACGGCGTGGTACCGCTGTCACACCCCCTGGACGCCACCCAGCGTCTGCGCCCGGATGAAGTCACCGAAACCAACCAGCGCGATACTTTTCAGGCCTGCGCACCGGAAACGGCCGGAGGCCTCTACTTAGTACCACGCGTCGTCGAATAAGTTCGACGCTATCGACAGGCGAATAAGTTCGACGCTATCGACAGCCGAAGATAATTTCGACACCGATTTTGCAAGGTGCCACCCCGGCAAGCCGGTGGCACCGCCGCGGACAATGATTCGACTCAGGGAATATCGACCCCATGCATCATATGACGCTCACGGAACTCGCCAAGGGCCTCAAGGCCGGCGACTTTTCCAGCCGAGAGCTGACCACCAGCCTGCTCGATCGCATCGAGCGTCTGGATGGTGACATCAACAGCTTCGTTACCGTCACCCGCGATCAGGCGCTCAACGCCGCCGATGCCGCCGATCAGGCTCGCGCCAAGGGCGAATCACGTCCGCTTGCCGGCCTGCCGCTGGCAATCAAGGACATCTTCTGCACCCAGGGCGTTCGCACCAGCTGCGGCTCGAAGATGCTCGACAACTTCCAGGCGCCCTACAACGCCACCGTGGTCGAGAAGCTGGAATCTGCCGGCATGATCAGCCTCGGCAAGACCAACATGGACGAATTCGCCATGGGGTCGTCGAACGAATCGAGCTTCTATGGCCCGGTCAAGAACCCGTGGGACCGCACCGCCGTGCCCGGCGGCTCCTCCGGTGGCAGCGCCGCCGCCGTCGCCGCCGGCTTCGCCCCCGCGGCGCTGGGCACCGATACCGGCGGTTCGATTCGCCAGCCGGCAGCGTTCTGCGGCATCACCGGACTCAAGCCGACCTACGGCCGCGTGTCCCGCTACGGCATGGTCGCGTTCGCCTCGAGCCTCGATCAGGGTGGCCCGATGGCCCAGAGCGCGGAAGACTGCGCGCATCTGCTCGGTGCCATCGCCGGCCATGACCTGCGCGACTCCACCAGCGTCGCCCGCGTGGTGCCGGACTATCTCGCCGAACTGGATGCACCGCTGACCGGACTCAAGATCGGCCTGCCCAAGGAATACTTCGGCGACGGCCTCGATGCGGAAGTGGAAAGCGCCATTCGCGAAGCGATCCGGGTCTACGAGTCGCTGGGCGCCCAGGTGTGCGAAGTCAGCCTGCCGCACACCCACCTGGCGGTGCCGGCGTATTACGTCATCGCGCCGGCGGAAGCGTCCTCGAACCTGTCCCGTTACGACGGCGTGCGCTTCGGCCATCGCTGCGACAGTCCGGTCGACCTGGAAGACCTCTACAAGCGCAGTCGCGCCGAGGGCTTCGGCGACGAGGTCAAGCGCCGCATCCTGATCGGGACCCACACCCTGTCGGAAGGCTTCTTCGATGCCTACTACCGCAAGGCGCAGCAGATTCGCCGACTGATCCGTCAGGACTTCCTCGATGCCTTCGAGAAGGTCGACGTATTGATGGGCCCGGCAGCGCCGACCCCGGCCTTCGACCTGGGCGCCAAGAAGGACCCGGTCTCGATGTACCTGCAGGACGTCTACACCATCGCCACCAATCTCGCCGGCATTCCAGGCATCAGCGTTCCCGCCGGATTTGCCGGCAAACGCCCGACGGGGTGCCGCCCAATCGGCCTCCAGATTCTCGGTCAGCACTTTGCCGAGGGCCAACTGCTCAACGTGGCGCATCAGTTCCAGCAGGCGACGGACTGGCACCGTCGGCATCCGAGCGACCAGGAGACAACCTAATGCAATGGGAAACCGTTATCGGGTTGGAAGTCCACGTCCAGCTCGCGACTCAGTCCAAGATATTTTCCGGCGCCTCCACCGCGTTCGGTGCCGAACCCAACACCCAGGCCTGCGCCATCGATCTAGGCCTGCCGGGCGTGCTGCCGGTACTGAACGAAGGTGCCGTGGCGATGGCCGTCCAGTTCGGTCTGGCGATCGATGCCGATATCCCCGAGACCTCGCTGTTCGAGCGCAAGAACTACTTCTATCCGGACCTGCCCAAGGGCTACCAGACCAGCCAGATGGCCCAGCCCATCGTCGGCCGGGGTGAAGTCGAGCTGGTGCTGGATGACGACGTGCGCAAGCGCGTACGCATCCATCATGCCCACCTGGAAGAGGACGCCGGCAAGTCGCTGCACGAGACGTTCTCCAACGGCATGGGCTGCGACATGACCGGGATCGACCTCAACCGGGCCGGTACGCCGCTGCTGGAGATTGTCTCCGAACCCGACATGCGCTCGGCCAAGGAAGCGGTCGCCTATATTCGTGCGATTCACGCCATCGTCACGTACCTGGGCATCTCCGACGGCAATATGGCCGAGGGCTCGATGCGCTGCGACGTCAACGTCTCGGTGCGCCCCAAGGGTCAGGAAACGCTGGGCACCCGCGCCGAGATCAAGAACGTCAACTCGTTCCGCTTCGTCGAGCGCGCGATCGAATTCGAGGTCGAACGTCAGATCGAGCTGATCGAAGACGGCGGCAAGGTCGTGCAGGAAACCCGGCTCTACGATCCGGATCGGGATGAAACCCGCAGCATGCGGACCAAGGAAGAAGCCAACGACTACCGGTACTTCCCCTGCCCCGACCTGCTGCCGATCATGCTCGACAGCGCCTATATCGAACACCAGCGCACCACCCTGCCGGAACTGCCCACCGATAAGCGCAACCGTTTCGAAACGAGCCTCGGTCTCTCCGCCTACGACGCCGGCGTGCTGTCGGCGACGCGCCCTACGGCCGAGTATTTCGAAGCCGTGCTGGCCGTCTGCAGCGATGCCAAACAGGCCGCCAACTGGGTCCAGGGCGAGCTCTCCGCGCATCTCAACCGCGAGAACATCGACATCTCGAACAGCCCGGTGACGCCGGAGCAGCTCGGTGGCCTGATCCAGCGTGTGCTCGACGACACCATCAATGGCAAAGCCGCCAAGCAGGTCTTCGCCGCGCTGTGGAACAACGAAGGCGCCAGCGCCGACGAAGTCATCGACACCCGCGGCCTCAAGCAGGTCACGGATACCGGCGCCATCGAAGCGATGATCGATCAGGTCATCGCAGACAGCCCAGTGCAGGTCGCCCAGTACCGCGACGCCGAACCGGAAAAGCGCGGCAAGATGATCGGATACTTCGTCGGCCAAGTGATGAAAGCCTCCCGCGGCACCGCCAACCCGCAGCAGGTCAATGGCGTGCTCAAGCAGAAGCTGGACGAGGCGTGACCCTGCACATGAGCTGATTGGAATTGATGAGCTGGAAACAAAAAGCCCATGGCAAAAGTGCCATGGGCTTTTGAATCACAGCATGTTAATAGCTGACAATTTCTAAAGATGCTTACACATTCAACGCCATAGGCCAGAAATCACCCAACCAAGAACACCGACAAAAGCGCCAACGCCAATGACAGTGCAAAGCAGGGGCCAGTAAAGCTCCCACCAGCCCAGCGGGCCATTATCGCGCCAGGTCAGTCGGTGAGGGTCGTCCGGCTCCTCTGGGTTGGCTCGTTCCACCTCTTCCGGCCATTGCGGTATTTTGCTGGTGCTCATTGCCAGCATACGACCCACGGCATTCAAACCTAATGGAATACACAACAGGAGCATTGTCCATGGGTAGTGTAGACCTGGCGCAAAAGTCCGAAAAATACTCCATCGCCAGCCTTCTCTTCGTCCATCGACTGGCATCAAAAGGCTTTGCTTTAACTCCTGATGCGTGCGCTCTATGCCATCCTCAGCTTCCATATAGGGCTGCAAAAACGCCCAGAACTTATCCATGGACTCCATGTTTCCCGGAAAGGTATAACCCAGGGAAAAAGATTCGAGGACTGTCTCCCCATCTTCGCCGAGCACATGGGCACGTAAATCGTGGGTCGTTCCCACCAGCGGGCTTTTCGACTGCCCTAATGTCAGAAACAGAGTGTCCCATGGCACGGTCAATACCGTACCATTCTGGCGAAAAAAATGAACTTTTCGAGTATCCCTATTCAAGCGAATGGGGTAGTGGGTATACTCTAAACACTCAGCTTTAAAAGCGTACCACGCCCCGAACCATGCAAACAAAAAGAACATCGAGGAGAGCAACGCAAAAAGCATTTTTGCTATCAACCCCGGAATCATAGGATCGTCTAGCGGAAAAATAATCGCATACAGCAATACAACAGACACCACTAATGAGCCACATCCCAGCATCACTGAAAGCCATGCCCAGAACCCGCGAACTGGATACCATCGATCGACAAGATCGATATAATTGCTATTGAATTTTATCACCGACAGAAAATCCATTGGCTGAGCATGCTTAGCGTCCTTCTGCTGATAACATGCTAGACGCTCTGCATCTGTCAGCAGTCGATTAGTGTGGAATTTTCCTCTACTCCCAAAGCCCGAGTAATCCATAGAGACACTCTCTCCCACCAATCTTCATAAGCATCAAATCTGGGAGTACAAGATCTACTATCTCAGCCACGTCAGATAATCCGTCTTAACTCGCAGAAAACGATCCCCTAACACTCTCTAGACAGATCAAAACTGTAGGGCATTCAGTCATCCGCCCGAGGCAAACCACACCTCGGGCTATATCGTTACGGTCTCTAGATCGAACTGGCGAGGGCAGTACCTACCCGTTTAGCGCCATAAACCGGAGACGATCCAGCCAAGAGCACCGACGAAAGCCCCCACGCCAATCACAGTACACAGCAGGGGCCAGTGAAGCTCCCACCAGCCCAGCGGGCCATTATCGCGCCAGGTCAGTCGGTAAGGGTCGTCCGGCTGCTCTGGGTTGGCTCGTTCCACCTCTTCCGGCCATTGCGGTATTTTGCTGGTGCTCATTGCCAGCATACGGCCTAGTGCATTCAGTCCAAGGAAGGGCGAAAAAAGAAGCTGAAGGTAAGGCCAGTGGGCTCCCAGCATAAAGCTGCGGGCAATGCTCCAGCGCCAGCCTTCCCTGCGATTATCGACTGGCACCAAATATCCCGTATTTTCCTTGAGGTGGTGCCAGGTTCTCTTCACGCCATCTTCTGCTTCCATGTAGGGTTGCAGAAAGGCCCAAAATTTATCAATCGACTGCGCATCACCTAGAGGGGAAGGGTAACCAAGCGAAAAAGACTCGCGAACCGTTTTACCATCATCATCGAGCACATGAGCGCGTAGGTCATACGTCGTTCCTGTCAAAGGGCTTTTCGATTCACCCAATGTCAGAAACAATGATTCCCACGGCACGGTCAAGACCGTGCCATCCTGGCGAAAAAAATAGACTTGACGGCTTTTGCGATTCAGACGCATGGGATAGTGAGTATAGCGACCACACTCGGTGCGAATTAGCCACCAGCCTCCCCAAACCAGCCCCAGTGAAATTGGCAGCAATACAATTATCATAAACCATAGCGCTGACCTCTCATTAGTGGCAGGAGCCCCAAAAAAACCCGTTATAATCAAGATAGCAAAAAAGAGCCCCCCAAGACTACACACGCACCAAACCACGTATTGAAGCCTTTTATCGGGTACCAGCGGTCCACCAAATCCATGTAGTTATTATTGAACTTTATCGTCGATAGAAAATCCATTGGCGACGCATTAATTGAGCCGTCCTGTTTATACCTTGCTGCGCGCTCGGCCTCAGTTAGCGGGCGGTCGGCAGGAAAGCGAATATTACGGTAGTCCAATCCAGCGTAATCCATTTCTCACCCTTCCATGTCGTTTAGGGCCAGTTCCAGTTCGCTTAGTTCCCGCTTCGGGTCATGATAGCGCTCGCCTTTTTCGAATTTTCCGAAGTAACAGCGCTACATCCAATCCTGGATCTTGTTGTCCTTGAACACCTCGATCAAAACAGAAATAGCTATAACCAAAACCAGCAAAACAACGCCCACGGCGGTTGCAGCTGCGCCGAAAATTAGTGCACCCAGTTTCGTAAAGGCCACCATAGCAACAAAGCTCGTTATCCCCGAGGTTAAAAACAGTGCCCCAACCCAGCCATTCCCTTCCTGAATTTCCTGCCACCCACGAATGCCATCCCAGACAGCCATCAAAACACCAGCCCCGACACCTAGCCCCCGCCCAACGAATCTTATAAAGCGTCCGACATAGCGCTCGATGGCTTGTCCCAATCGACTACCGGCTTTCGTGGCACTCTCAGACCATTTACCGACCGTTTCCGCGACCGTGCCTAGCAGCCCAGCCATACCCGTGCGAAAACGCCGTTGGTTCTCACCTCGCTCGTGGGCCATGCTGCTGTCCAGATCATCGGACAGTTTGAACAGCGCCATGGCCTGCAGAATACCCGCGACCACACCGAGCCCAGCCTCGGTAGGCAGCAATTGCCGCCACCTGAGCTGCGTCATCGCGCGCCGATCTGCCTGGGTAAGGATTGCCGATTCCGCCAGTTGCCTTGCACCACCTTGCGCATTCAAGCCGGGGAAATCTTCGATGACTTTGGGATTGGCCAGAATCAAGTAGCGAAATCTTCCGGTCCCTTCGACCGGCACGCCATAGATACGCGCCTTGCGCATATGAATATCGATGGCGCGATTGAGGTCTTCCAGATTACCAATCTCGGGATTGATGGCCGCCATCTTTGCGACCAACTCGGCTATCGCTGCTTTCTTGCTCATCGTCACGTCAGCCAGAATGACCGGCGAACGTGCAATGACCCCCATACCGACTAGCGCAGGACCAACGACACCATCGACCGCCTTGGCCGCCACCTTAGCGAAGGGACCGCCCAAAGCGGCAGTCAGTCGGACCACGGCGTTCTGGCTACCATCCTGCAGGGCCTGAAGGGCATTTTCATAGCCACTGATCAAGCCATCCCATGGTAAACCGCGTAGGGAGTCAGGCTGTAAACCACCACTGACGTGCCCTTCCCAGCGCTCCAATATGATCTTCTGGTTGTAACCCAGTGCCCGCAGCGCCAGATTACGTTGATCGAGATTCGACGCGGATAACCAGCGGTGATATAGGTCCGCACAGGGCGAGTACTCCTGCGTATCTTGGATACAGATCAGCATGGCATCCACGAACGCAGCGCCAGATTCGATATCTTGGTCATCATGCCCAGCATCCAGTTGGCGACGAAGCTGACCGCTCTGCATCCAACTGACATGAGCACGCGCCAGGGGCGCAATGCGGTTCTTGTCGAAGTCTCGCATCTCACTCTGCCACGCGGCTTCCCAGGTCTGAAGCCGAGACATATCCAGCTTGGCGGTATAGTCGTTCCAGGCATCCTCCTTGGCGGCCGCCAACTGTGCTGGCGTAGGGTTGCGCCAACGCTCCAGCATCTCCTCCTGGCGCTCTTGAAAACCATCGACCAGCAGGCCGGCCAACGCACGGCCCCCCGCGCCGGGGCCACCGTAGACCGTCTGATAAGCGTCACGCTCGGTACGGTAGATCTGGCGATTTTCAGCATCCTCGCGAATGCCTTGGCGGATGTTATTGATGGCCGACGAGACCGCCAGAGGGCGGGCCTGTTCAGGGTCGGCCATTTTCTCCTTCAACCTTACGCCCGTCAGGCTGGCGAGATCTGCCGAAATCCCCACCGGGTCTTCCAGCGCGACCAGCATGGGTGTCATATCCAGCGGTTCGGCCTGCTCGTCTGCCCACCGCTTGAGTCCCTCGACCTGCTCTTTCATGCCATGGAACGGAAATGGGCTGAACTCGAAAGCGTGTCCGTCCTGACGCCCCCAGGTTCCCGAGGCACCAGGACGCCATGTACTTGAAGCACCATGCCGATCTGGTGGCGTCCAGACACGCCCAGCCTCAGCGACGATGTCCCCCAATTTTTCCAGCGACTCTGCGTATTGGGTGCTTCCCCCGCGCCACTCCGTGAGAGAGATGCGGCGCATGTTGTCACGTCGCTGGTTCACGTTGGTTGCGTGTTCTTTCCAGACCCGCTTGGTCCAGGCCACGTCGGAGAAGGAGAGATAGACGTTATGGGCCTTGTCGGCATCGGGAACCATTACGCAACGCCCCGGATAGGCGTGCGAGGGGTTGGCGGCGCAGGCAAACTCCTGCTCGTCGGCAGGCGGCTGCAAGCGGCCATCGATGGGCTGCGGACTATCGGGATCGATCGCCACCACTTCGTCGTGGGAGACGTCGACGTATTCGATCAGGTAGCCCTTGTCGGTGACGACATGGCCGATCCAGCGGCCGCAAGCATCATTAAAGGCAAAGCGATAAGGTACCTCGCACGCCTTAATCGAAGCCACCGTAAGTTATAACCACCCAACATCCTCGGGCTCCTTGACAGCATACCTCCATCTGCGAACTTTGCCAGACAACCTGCTTATTGTGAAAACGGTTTGACAGTAAAGTTGACCTCTTTACCTGAGTCACTCGTATACTTGACAACCTCACACTCATCTAGGGATTCTAACCGTTCCCCCGAGCCGACTTCCGCTTCATACACAGAAGTATAATCAGGATCGCTAGACCCAATCGATCCCAGCTGTTGGTGCAATTTGGCTGATCCTGTACTCAAAACTTTCCCTTTGCTTTTGAAAGCAATGCTCACATGCCCTTCTGGGGGAGGACCCATGACCGGGGCAGTTGCAACAACAACAGCCTTTGCATCATCTGACTTGTAGAAGATATTGCCAGGTTCACACTCAAGAATACTTACGACGGCTTCCACTTTCTCAGGCTGATCCCCTTCGCAGCCCGACAAAAAAAACAAAAGCCCGCACAAGACAAATATTTTATCGCCTTTCAAAACAACATCTCCTAAAAAACTAAAACCCAACGAAACCCGAACCATTCTCAAACAAATTCTTGTTGAACTGTTCTTTTTCGAGCAGCCGTTTATAGAACAGATCATTACTTAGGAACTGGCCAATTCTTTCAGGCTCTACCCAAGCAAAAGATTTTTTAGCACGAGGAGCGCATGACTTCTCAACAAATTCTGGCCACTTGGGCTCACGACATGATTTTAGCACCAACCATTGAGTGAGCACCAAAGAAGACATAAGTGGATAGTAAACAAAAAAAAGCTTGTGACGTAGTGACACCAGGAGAGGAGAGAGGTTTGAAACAACCCTAACGAAGCAATTCCTAAAACTCACTTTCGTCGAGTAATAAATAAATTCATCTCCAGCAGCAGGAGCCGCGTCTTGAGGACCATGCTCCATATATTTTTCCAGAAAACACCAAAGGGAGAGTATGCGATAAACCTCGTCCCGATGAAAAAAATTGCCTACTGAAAAAGTTTTCACAACTGTAGAGCCATTTAACACATGACCTCTCAGCGTGCATATTTTGCCTGTTTCATCCGTCCCTATATGCCAATACACATCTCTCCAATCCAAAGCCAAGACCCCGCCAAACTCTTCGCTCCTGAACACAAAAACCTTACCCGACACCCTGTTGAATCGGACAGGAAAATACCTCCAAGAAAAAAAATCATATCTAAGATACATTTTCCAGAGAAGCCAACTTCCTCCACCCGCGACAACGACGAAGATAAAAGTAAAAACGAGTAAAAACACGGCGTCGATTGCTTGTGAAAGATAATCAGACAGAAGCATAAAAAAGACAGAGACACCGCAAGAAAAAAGCACGAAGGCCCCCAATAGACAGACTAGTGTTTTTGACATCCCCCTTTGACGTTCGCTACAATCTATCATCTCGCAAAACTCAGAATTAAAGCGAACAAGCGCACCATAAGGGTCTGGCAGATAAGAAGAAGCCTTCTGCAGTAGAAAATGAGAGCGCATCTCTTCTTGAGATAGGCGCCGATTAATTTGAAAAGGTCGAGTCCAACCAAGCATCATGGTTAATTCTCTTCGTTGCCGTCCGACATAGCCAGCATTGATTCCCTTTGGGCTTTAATGCTAGGAAAACTGCCATCCCTATTACTTCCAAAGAAGATAGTCTTATCAAGCCACTTATCCACCTCATCAGGACGCAAGAAGCCAACAGCAACCATTATAGCTGAAATAATAAGACTTAAGATAATACCAACCCCAGTTCCTGCAAAAAAGGTTATAATCCCCACAAGAAACATCGACACACCCAGCGCCATTGTGCTGTATCCGTACAGAGGGCTGACATTCCTATTTTCCAGCCCATCCCAAAACATGAGAACACCAGATATTACTGCTCCAATTGTACCGACCAGCTTTCCGGCTGCACCGATCCCGGCGGCCCGAGTTGAGGCAGTAATCTGTGATATTTGAAATGTTCTTGTAAGTTCAGCGGAACCAAAAGCAGTATTTCTCAAAGCTGCACCAGCGCTTTCCATCAATGAGCCAGTAATTGTGGCTATCCCCGAGGAAAGACCAGTGATACTTTTCACACTTGCTTTTTTGCTAAATTCATCCCAAACACTACCAAAGGAATATATAGCAAACATAGCAGACACAAAATGCCCACCCGCTTCTAAACTCGTCATGCGGCGTATTGTTGACTGGGCATAGCTATCAAACTCTTCAGCAGTCAGCTTTACCGACACGCTGACTTCAGTCTGTGACTCGACAAGCAGCAGACCTTTATATTTATACCTTTCATCAAGGGGATCAAAAACGGCCCTAACTTCACTTGGCCCGCTATAGTATGCCTCTCTAGATATTCCTCTAACCAAGTTCTGAGTAATTTTCTTTATTTGTTGCCCAGTGGCTCTGGCTTCAACCTCTACTAGACGGTAGTTAGCATTATGAGCTTTGGCCACTCCCCCCATCATTGCCACCACCCTAATTTCCGAAGAGCTTCCGACCATTTCACCGGATGCCATGTCGTACACTTGCTGTAACTTTTTAATCAAACCCCCACTATACTCATAAGTATAGTGAGACAAAGTTTTCATGGCGTCCTTCCTTTGCCTGTCAGTAAGATCACCTAAAGCTGAATTGATCACACCCCAAAGATTGGAGGCTACTCCGTCCCACCCTCCCTGTGGCTCATAAGTAGATTGACCAATACTGTTCCAGCTAGCCACCAAGGAGTCATTATTGAAACAAAACCCACGACTCAGGATAGCATCATCATTCTCGGGATCATCCTCCAAACATCTCTCAAGGTGGCCAAACACAATCTTGCTGTATGATGCATCCTTAATAAGAAGGTATAGCGCCATCACGTAATGAACGCCACTGGAAATGCTTTTTTTGTCATAATTATACTTAAAGCCATTTTTTAAGAGGGATGACTCAAGCCAGCCAACATAAGCCCGATCTAATGGCCTTGAAAACTTCTCCTCAAAGTCATTAAGTTGAGTGGGGTACTCGACCTTTAAAAAAGTTTCATGAGCGGAGAAATTATATCTCTCTTTATATTTCTCCCATGCTCTTTTATGAACGAGATTAATATCATCTTCGCTCAATCTCTTCGCTTCTTCCATGGCTCGCGCAACGCCAGATAGCCCCGGCTGCCCTCCATATGCAGCTCCAACATGGGCTGGCATGATGGCTCCAAGGACTCCCATCAGCGCACTTCTGCTTTCAGCAGTTGCTACTTCAGCTCCATTTTCAACTGCAGACCTCACAGTTTGAATCATTGCAGCCGATTCATGCTTTCTTTTTCTATCCGGCTCGTTCGCCCACTCCAGAACCCTTTCTCGGCTTAATTCTTTTATTTCCATGGCTACTGCCACTGGATCAACCAACCCAATGACTGCTGCATCCATATTTAATGGCTTAGCCTGTAGTCTTGCCCAGGAGGAGAGCGGTTCAATTTGTTCGCGCATTCCATCCATAGGAAAAGGACTAGAATTAAAGGCTGTACTTCTCATCACATTGTCTTCTGATGGCGCGGAACCATTACTATGGCTAGGCGGCACCCAGCGGTATTTAGCTTCAGCCAGGTATTCTTCGACCTTATCTAAAGAGTCAACATACTCAGCTTGTTTTTCGCGCCAATCTGCCAGCGATATTTTACGCATATAGTCGCGACTAGAATCTTCGTTAGCAGCATATTTTTTCCAGACGCGTTTGGTCCATGCGACCTCAGAAAACACAAAATAAACATCTCCCGCTTTGTCAGCATCCGGAATCATAACACATCTTCCGGGATGAGCATGATCGGGAGAAACATTACAAGTAAACTCTTGTTTCTCGACAGGCGGTTCAAGCCTACCGTCAATTGACTGAGGGCTATCTGGATCTAGAGAAGAAACCACATCGTGTGACAGATCAACATATTCAATCAAATAGCCCTTCTCTGTTACAGAGTATCCAGTCCATCGCCCTCGAAGTTCGTTAAAGACGTAAAGGTAACCCTCCCTCAAAAGCCTCATCGTATAGTGCTGCCCATCCGGCAAGTTTATTTCGCTCACTGTTTCATCGATTAATGGACCATGGATTTCAGGGCCAGGAGGATGCCCGGCCTGATCTCCCCCATCCGTTCGCGTGACGGCATATCGCAGCGGCAGAATCGGCAACCCGCTGCGCTGGCACACGCGACAGTTGGCGATCGACTGTACGTCCTCGGATGCTCCACTCATGTGATGGTCTCCAGTTCCCGTGCCATGGCGAGTAACGACTGGGCTGAGAGGTCTTCACAGCGGCGCACGTAGCTGCCCTGTGTCTCGACCGTCTGATCGAGGCGCCGTCGCATCTCGGGGTGATCGTGAATGTGTGGGTGAAAACGAGCGGCTTGCTCGGCGTAGAGCTGGCAATCCTCGGCAGCGGCAAGGCCGATTTGCTGCGCCTGGACGAGCAGGACGTCCAACGCCCGATAAGCATCGAATGAGGCCACGGCCTCCGGCTTCAGCATGGCCAGCCGGTCGATGACGGCGTTGAGAGAGGCCATGCGGTCGATACACGACCACTGCGAGGCAGACAGCAGCGGTACACGAATTGCCAGATCGGGCACCTCGTTGCGCTCGAGCGCATGCCACTGGCCGTATTGATCCGGCCAACGCCAGCAGGTGATGGGGCCCAGCAAGCGATCCATGCTCGCGGTCTCGAGCAGCCAGCAGAGATGGCGAAAGACTCGAGGATCATAGCAGCGCAGCCACCAGCGTCTTCGGCTGCCGGGGCGGGCCTGTTCGAGCGTGAACCGGAAGTGCCTGATCACCTCTTCGGTGTCCGCCTCACTTTGCAGCAAGGCAGACAGGAAAGCGCGACCGCGCTTGGCATACTGCTCGATCCGCTTGGCCAGATGCCCACGCTGCGTCGGCGAGAGCGCCTCCAGGCAGATCAACTGGGGCAGCAGCGGATCGCGAACCTTGACGCTCGGCGTTCGCAACGTCCGGCTATCCAGATCGTCGCGATCGCTGGACGCGACATGTAGCGGGTTCAATAGTGCATAGCGATGCCTGCCCGGCTGTAGCCAGTCGAGATCGAACGGCTTGGGCGCACCCACCCGGGCGGCTGGATGACACTGCGTTGGGGACGTTGTCTGACGCTCCATGATGTCGGTTTCTCCCGCTATAGCGCACTGGCACCGGCAGACGCCGAGTCATCCCCGGCGAACTGGGTCTCACAGGCCCCCTCCGGCAACTCGGGCATGGCGGCATCCATGCTCGCCGGCCCGCCAAAGCTGTGCTGGGCACCCTTGATATCGATCTTGCCGGGGCCGTGGACGTCGATATTGCCCCCTTCGATGCGGATATAGCCGCCACCGCTGTTCAGCAGGATGCCGTTGGCGGCGTTGATTTCGATCCGCCCTTCGGTGGAGGTAATCTTGACGTCCTTCTGCGCGGTCAACTCCATCGCATCGCTCTGGGCCTGTACTTCGACCTTGCCCCGCGCCGCGAACAACTTGATCCCGGCTTTCTGCACGAATAGCGAGAGCTTCTCGGAGATCGAGGCGACCAGGCTCTTGCCGGTGGCGATATTGACGTCCTCGCCGCTGGAGATACTCAGCGAGCGGCCCTGGGCCAGGTGGGTCGACTCCGGCGTGCTCAGGGTGATGCCGGCGGGCGAGGCCATATGCAGCCAGGGGGCTTTCATCCGCGCCGCTTCGCCCCGGCCGCCGCTGTCGGTGGCATCGCTAGCACTGGTTTGATCGGTGCTGGTCAGTTGCTCGCTGTTGCCGTAGCGGTCGTCGGCGTCATCCCCGGCCTGCTTGAGGTTCTCGCGGCTGTCGAGGGCGTCGGCGTTGTGGTCCGCCGCACTCTGGCTGAGGCTGTCGGAGAGGTGATAGGCGCTGTCGAGCTGCTGCCTGGCCGGGGTGAGGTCGAGCTGGTCGCCGCTGGCGCCGATTTGGCCCCAGCTGGTGAGGTAGAGCCCCTGGTTGGCGCGGATGGCGCCATAGGCATCGGTACGCAGTTCGAACCCGGTGCCGCGGAAGGCGCCGCGGGTATTGCCGTTCTGGTGGATCAGGTAGCCAAGGTTGAGCTGACTCTTCTCGCTTTCGGAGTTGAGGCGGACGCGTTCCTGATCGGTGGCGTCGTCGAACACGAGCTCATTGTATTTGCTGCCGCGATAGGTCTTGCTCTTGAAGCCGGAAAGCAGGCCGTGGCTGTGCCAGTCGGGAGCCTGTTCGCCGTTGTAGACCCGGCCGGTGATCAGCGGGCGGTCGGCATCGCCTTCGAGGAAGTCGACAAGGACTTCCTGGCCGATCCGCGGGACGAACACGCCGCCCCAGCCGGCGCCGGCGTTGGGTTGGGAGACCCGCAGCCAGACGCTGGAGTTTTCGTCCTGCTGGCCCTGACGATCCCAGTGGAACTGTACGCGCACGCGGTTGAGGTGATCGGTGTGGATCTCTTCGTTGGCCGGGCCGACGACGGTGGCGGTCTGTGGCCCGCCGATCACCGGGCGCTGATGGGTCAGCGGATGCCGATAGGCCTGGGTGCGGCGCTGGGCGTCGAGATCGACCAGGAAGTGACCGGTACCGCCGGTGGCATAGTCAGATAAACGTTCGCCGGTAGGATCTGCGGTATCAGCCTCGAGACCGTGCGCTTTCTTGGCGGCGTCGATCTGCGGCTGCAGGCTGCCCGGCAATGCCTGGAGCTGGGCCGAGACCGGCAGCGCGTTTTCGGCGTGGACGGTGACGCCCAGCAGCAGGAACTGTCTTTCTTCCTCACCGCCCAGATCGTGCAGCGGGTGCTGGGTGAGTTCGAACCAGCGTCCGCCCTGGAGCTGTCGGGCGCCGCCGCTGCCGCGGAAGCGCTTGGCGCGGGATTCATGCGCTTCCAGCCGGTTCTCGGTGAGACGCTCGCCGCGCTCATAGCCGTAGTAGTAATACTCGCCGGCGTAGTCGTAGACCTCGGTGTCGGGCAGGTTGCCCTGATCGCTCAGGGTATCGAGGCCGGTGCGCTTGGTCAGTGACGGCTGCTTGTAGTCGAAGGTGCCGACGCTGACGCGGGTGGGCTGCTGGCGGCGCACACCGCCCCACTGGGTCAGCGCGTCTTCCGTCTCAGTGGCATCCTGGCGATGAAAGCGGATCGCCTGGGGGCTGACCGGCTGGGTGGTATCGACGTCGTCGGTGAAGACGATGCGGTGGCCATCGAACTCATCGTCGTCGCCCGCAAACTCTGCATAGTAAAAGAGGCCTTCTTCCTCGCAGAGTCGACTGACGAAGTTGAAGTCGCTCTCTCGGTACTGCACGCAGTAGCTGCGGGCGGGATAGTCGCGGCGTAGGTCGAAGCGGTAGCGGCCCTTGGCCAGTTCATGGCCGTCGAACACGGCGGTGAGGACATCGACGACGCTGCGGTCCTGGAAGATCCGGCTATCGCGGCCGAGCTTCAGCATCGCCAGCCACGGCACCAGCGTGAGCTGGTAGTAGGTGACGCCGCCATCCTCGCCCAGCAGCGCGGCCTCGGAAACCAAGCCGTGCAGGCGGCGATAGCTGCCGTCGGCCTGCAGAATCGACAGGTTGGCTGGCTGCGCCATCAACGTCTTGAGTTCGATGTCACCCTGCTGGGAGATACAGTCGAGGGTATAGGTGAACGGTTCGCTCACCCGCTCCTCGCCCACCAGCCGATGCGGCAGCAACGACGCCCCGGCGATCTCCAGCGTCAGCAGCCGCTGGGACTGCGACAGCCCGATATCGAAGGTGTCGAGTAGTGAATCGAGCGTGATATCAGCCATGAGTGACACTCCCGCATATCATATAAAAAGAAAGCCTCTTGCCTCGGCGACTCAGAGGTAGCCCCTGAAGCAGAAATAAAGAATTGCTAACACCTCTACCCAACCCAGCAGGAAGCAACAAAGCGGCCAGAGGACTTCCTTCGCGCTTAGCGGGCGCTCGGTGTGGCGATTGCGTACGTAAGGATCGTCCGGTGCGACCCGGCATTTCTCCTCGACCCACTCGGGCCAACGCGGCACGCGGCAGGTCCACTTGGCGATGATCCGGCCGGTGCCTGCCCACATGACCATCGGCGCAAAAATCAGCTGGAACGCACGGCTATCGGCCAGTACCTGCGTGGCCTGGATCAACGAGTGGATGAAACTCTCACGCTTGCCATCCAAGTCCAGCAGGCGCTGGTCGACCTGATAGGCCTGAATATGGCCGTCGGGCTCCTCCATATAGCGGCGCACTAGCTCCCAGATTTCCAGCACGCCTTTCATACCCTTGAGGCCTTCGTACTTGAAGAAGACGAGGTGATAGATCATGTTGCCGTTGCGATCGCGCACGTATCCGCGAATTTCCTCACGCGACATACCCCGGCGATCCTGAGACTTGGTCGCTTGACTACTATAAAATTGGATATCGCTCCAATTCATAGTAACGACACCCATATCCTGAGACCAAGCGTAGACCTTGCGATGACGACGATTAAAGCGTATGGGATAGTGAGCCTTGCGGAACATATCCCATCGAATAAGTATATTTATTCCCACAACTACGGGCAATGTAACAACCCAAGCAATTAACAACAGGAAATACACAACTGCAGGAAGTTCGTCAAACTTAAAAAGCCCTCCCGTGCCCCACCAATAAAACGCAAATATCACGGGAATCGTCATCAAACCAAAAAGACAGTTGACACCACGCAAGCGATTGCCTGAGTCTACGATCTCCAAGCACACCGAATTAAGAGAGATAACGGAATCATTAAACCTCGAAGTCTCGCCTTTATCGACCTGGGTATTTTTGCTCAAAACTTGGGTCCGACCTCCCATGCCCCTGCCACGAGACATAGTGCTGGAAAATCCCCAGTTACCCCTTACTATCAGATTCAGAAAGTCCTTGGTATTCGTGGATCGCATAGGCTCATTGTGTCCCGGATAACGTACTTTCCCGGCGCAGCTTGCGCGGCCAGTACACCGGCCAACACAGCAGCAGCGAACACCAGTGGGCCACGGCGTGAATCAGCATGAGCGGCGAGACGATCACTACCAGCGCGATCATCCCCGGGCTCCAGGGCGCGGCCGCCCACTTGTTCTCGAGAAAGCTCCAGGGGGCCAGCAGCGAACGCCACGGCCAGGGGAAGCTGGGGATGCAGTTGGGTTTGGGAATGCTATCCTGCCCCTCTTCCATATAGCGGCGGATATACTCCCACAGCGCATAGAGTTCGTGATCGCTGCGCAGCGGCGCGCCGAGAAAGACCACGTCGTGATGCTCGGCACCGGTGCGCTGCTTGAAGAAGAACAGCATCAGGATTTCGCGCTTGCGCTGCTTGGTCACGACCTGGTCCTCGGGATCGACCGAGGCCACCACGTCGTCCCAGTCATAGACTTGATTGCCACCGGCGAAATTGGGGCGATTGATGTAGACCTTACGCGTCTTGCGATTGAAACGGACCACGATATGGCGCTGGACCAGACACTCCATGCGGAATATCCAGAAGAGATACTTAATAAAAACAACCAAAAACCCAAGCCATGAACACCACACAAGCCCAAGAAAAAAATATTCTCCTGCAACTGCAGACTCACCGGAACCTAAATTTACTCCATTAAAAAAAACAGATAACGCAGGAAATAAGAAGAAAAAAGGTACACCTATCAACCCTATAAAAACAGGAGCCAACCCTAGAACCACCCCACCTCGCCATTCGTCGAAAAAAGTCCTGACATCAATATAGGTGTCGTTCATCTTGTAGATAGAACGTGCATCAGAAGGAGTGTCGCTGACCTGTGTTTCCTGCATGCCCCGATACTGCTTGCCGTATTTCTCGGTCGCCTTCTCGAACTGCTTCATATCACCCTCGAAGCCGGTGATATCCTTCTTGCTCGCCGTCAGGGTGCGGCGCATCAGCCACTCAACGAAATACATCAGGTCACGTCCTGTAAAGCCTGGTGAAAGGCGCCAACTTCTTCCGCGTAGTCGGCGTAAGAGTCGGGGGCATTCTCGGTGGTAAATACACAGCGCTTGCACCACGTCTTGAGCGCGTCATCGCTAAAAATCCAGAACCCGAGCGTCAGGATGATACCGGCCCAAGAGGCTACGGCAAAACCGGCCAGCAGCACGCCACGAATGGCAGCCGACGCCAAGTTGCGAGCTAATGGGGCCAAGATAGAGGCCAGTCTTCGTGCAAGGGCAGTTTTGCCCTGCTGTGATATCCGCGACAGATAAGTTACCGACGATGCCAGAGTTACTGCCGTACCAAGTACAGCAATGCCAACGTTTGCAACAAACCTCACAAAATAAAAGGATGCCAAGGTATAATTTTTATTATCGTACCTTTTTATTACCTCGCTAAAATCATCGACTGCTCCAAACAATGCCCCCACCGACGCCAGCATCCCGCCCCAGAACGAGAAACCGCCCAGCTGAAAACGGGCCGCCTCGCCCACATCGGTCGCACGGTATTTCCCCATCACCATGACCATATTGATGCTGGAGGCCGCCGTGTCGGCAATCGACCCAGCCACGACGACGAGCGCGCCCGCGATCTTGGCGTAATCCCGCGAATCTTTTTCCTGCTTGGAGAGCGTTTGACAGAGCGCATAGCTTTCGATGATCGCCACTGCCACACCCAGCCGGAATTGCATGAACTGGCTGCCATTGCCTTCCAGCGCCACTTGCATATCGCGTGACAGGAAGCGCTTTGCCTTGGCAAGTTCCCGTGCCGAGCCCTTGCTGAACCAGCGGCGATTGACGCCGATCTTAGCGGCGTGCCGAGCGAGCTGTGCACGCACCAACCCCAGCGAAATGCGCAGCGTGGCTCGGTCCATGGTCTCGCTGCGCGCCTTTTCGAAGAACCCTTTCATGAACTGGGTATACCAGGCCATGGTCACGCCCAGCTGCTTCGAACGGAACCAGTCGGGTGACTCGCCCTCCAGCACCGCGTTGGCCGTATTGAAGGCCGCGATGAGCTGCTTGAACCCTTGAAGAATGTTCTGCGGCTCAGGCCCTATCCAACTGTCGTCTTCGGCGTCGGCGACATTCGCGTCCTTGGCACGAAACGCGTCGATATCCTGCTGGCCGGCGCGGCGGATATCGTACTGATTGAGACAGTAGACCGCCCAGGCCAGGTTCGAACGGTCGTTCATGTTCATGTCGCGCCACCACTGATCCAGCAACGCGGCGCCCGCTTCGGTGCCCTCCATCCCCACCGTGGCCTGCACGACCTGAATGCTGTAGGCCCAGCCCCAGATCGGGTCACGCGAGTCGTAGTAATCCAGCGCATCGAGAAAGGGTGCGCCGCGTAGCCAGGCGAGGTGGTCAGACACCCGGGGGGCCATCAGGGCTTCCTGGCGCCGGGACTGCTCGGCCACTCGATCGTCGAAAGCCTGCCGTGCGTTCTGATCCAGCAGCGGCGCATACTGGCTATCGTATTCCTGGCGAAACTCCGCGCCACGTTCCACTGTGATTCGCTGGGAGCTCGATTCGAGAATCTCTGCTTGCCGCTCTTCGTACTCCTCGGCCAGCTCGTAGTCGCGCGCCGTCGGCTGGCTGTTGCCGCCAATCTCCGCTTCGCCCACCGCCCGCACGTGAGGCATGTACCGCAACCCAGCACGCGACCTGAAACTCGTCACGTCACGCTGCGCAAAGGCATTGACGCGGCCCTTGACGTAGTTCTCGCGGAGATCGCGTATCAACTCCGCGGTGTAGAAGCGCTGTTCGTTGGTCAGGCCATCCGCATCCTTTTTCTCCATCCAGTCCCGCAGCGGCTCTAGTGCATCGTTGCGATGGTTGTTCAACTCCTGAGTAATGCCGATGGCATCGCCAAGGACGACCGCAAAGCCCTGGAGGCCATCCAAGGCACGTTGCAGGCTGTCGAAACGCGACCCGTAGTTTGTCAGATCGGCCGGCTGGGCGTTCTCTTCGAACGGATCGGTCAACGACGGAAAAGCCTGTTTCTGCAACAGGTGGCCAACGCCTTCATCCTGATAGCCGACGAATTCGGCAACCTCGGACTGCAGCATCGTTGGCGGGATGACACTCTCTCCGCTGCAACTGTGGGCCAGCTCGGCGATGGCGAAGCGCTGCAAGGATTCCCTGAGCCGAGCTTCCGACTTGAGCCGTTCGAGCATCCGCACACTCAGCGGGTCCGGCAGAAAGAGCATGTACGCCTCGGGCACATCCTCCACATCATCGATCGAGAAGTAGTTGATGCCGCCGCTCTCTTTCGTCGGCTCATAGGGATTGATCCGAGTGAGCAAGGCATCGGCGGAGACGTAATAACAGTGCTCCCAACGGTAGGTGCCCAGCCGGTTGACCAGCACGTACAGATAGCCCTCGCGCAGAAAGCGCGCTGTGTACTTGGCCTGAGACAGGCCGATACCTGCCACCGGCTCGCCCTGATACTCAGGCACACTGGCAAAAGCCGCGCTGTCGTCGTCTTCGCCATACACGGCGCTGTAGCGCAGCGGCAGAACGTTGACCGATTTCTTGCAGTCGACCGCCGTGCCGTCATCATCGCTCTGCGGCATCGTCGAGAGCCTGTCACCGACGCTTTGACCCACACTCAAAGGATCGAGAATACTACCCATGACGCTCCCCATGAACGCTATGTGACGTGATCGCCCATAAGTTTTCCGCCAATGAACGCGGCCTTCGCACGGACAGCTCGACCGCCTGGGAAAAATCCGGTTCACTCAACACTTGCATCCCGTGAGCCACGCAGTACGCAACATAGACACTCAAGTCCTGGATATCATCGAAGCCGGAAGCGCGTGCCGATTCTATGGCTTTATCCACCATCGCCAGACGCAGACCAGGGCATGCCGTATTGAACAACGCTGGCGAAGACTGCTCCAGCTCGCCCAATATCCTATGGGTCATGGGATCGCTGCCGAGGGCTTGCAGTAGCGCGGGCGTCAATGTGATCGTTTCCTCGCTATCGTCCGCAGACTCGTGGCTTTGCCAACCTCCCGAGAACTCTTCCCAGCCGTCCAGTCCGGGTAGCCACCACGCGCCTACACTGCCAAACAGCCGGTCGTACCAAGGCATATCCGAAAAGCGATGTAGAACCGGCATGACGTTGGGTGCATAGAAACGGAGCAGCTGTTCTTCGCCATTGGCGTCTTTCACGACGCAGAGTTCTCCTAACTTCACCGCTTCCTGCGCCACCGGCTGGTGGGTAATCAGCACCCCATGAAAACCACGCTCCGCCATGACGTACACGCCGGAAAGCAGCGTCTCGATATCACCATCGAACAGCCAAGGCCCCAAAGGTTTCAACGCCTGGAACTGAGGCTGCTGTAGCCAAGGCTGGCCTTGGAAACGCTGCCACAGCGCCTTGCGTTCATCCTCATTCAGCAGCCCGGTTTCGATGATGGCGCAAACGGAGACGGTGCCCCGGTCGGTATCCTTCAGCTCTTGCACATACTCAGAAACACGTGACTTCAGCGCTTCATCATTTAGGCTCATGACTGCACCTTGACCAGGGCTCGCTGTTCCTTCAGTGCTTTTAACCAGCAACTGACACAGATGGGTTCATCGGCCTCGGGCAATGCCGGCTTGCCAACATACATCTCCGCCGGCCCACCAAAACTCTGACTGGCGCCTTTGATATTGACCTTGCCGGGCGCATGCAGCTCGATATTGCCGTCCTTGATGCGCACGTAGGCCCCGCCACTGACGAGCAGGATTTCCTCGGCGGCAGCGAAGTCGATCTTCTGATCGCTAGACGTGACGTTGAGATCACGGCGGGCGGTAGCTTCGAAATTGTCCGATTGCGCCTGGATGTCCACCTTGCCTCGCGCTGCAAATAATTTGATCCCGGCTTGCTGGACATAAAAAGAGATTGTGCGCGCCACTGACGCCACCAGACTCTTGCCACTGGCAATGTTGACGTCCTCACCGCTCGAGACACTCAACGACTTGCCCTGAGCCAGATGGGTCGACTCCGGCGTGCTCAGAGTGATGCCCGCTGGCGATGCCATGTGCAGCCACGGCGTTTTCATGCGGGCGGCCTGGCCCCGTCCGCCGCTGTCTGTAGCGCCGCTGGCGTTGCTCTGATCAGAATCCGAAAGCTGTTCGCTGTTGCCGTAGCGGTCGTCGGCGTCAGTGCCGGCCTGCTTGAGGTTTGTGCGGGCCTCGAGGGCGTCGGCGTTGTGGTCTTGGGCGTTCTGACTGAGCGTGTCGGTGAGGTTATAGGCGCTGTCGAGCTGCTGCCGGGCCGGGGTGAGATCGAGCTGGTCGCCGCTGGCGCCGAGCTGGCCCCAGCTTGAGAGGTAGAGCCCCTGGTTGGCACGGATGGCGCCATAGGCGTCGGTGCGCAGCTCGAACCCGGTGCCGCGGAAGGCGCCACGGGTGTTGCCGGTCTGGTGGATCAGGTAGCCGAGGTTGAGCTGGCTTTTCTCGTTTTCGGAGTTGAGCCTGACGCGCTCCTGGTCGGTGGCGTCGTCGAAGACGAGTTCGTTGTACTTGCTGCCGCGATAGGTCTTGCTCTTGAAGCCGGAAAGCAGGCCATGGCTGTGCCAGTCGGGACTCTGTTCGCCGTTGTAGACCCGGCCGGTGATCAGCGGGCGGTCGGCGTCGCCTTCGAGGAAGTCGACCAGCACTTCCTGGCCGATGCGCGGCACGAACACGCCGCCCCAGCCGGCGCCGGCGTTGGGCTGGGAGACCCGCAGCCAGACGCTGGAATTTTCATCCTGCTGGCCCTGACGGTCCCAGTGGAACTGAACGCGGACCCGGTTGAGGTGATCGGTGTGGATCTCTTCATTGGCCGGGCCGACCACGGTGGCGGTCTGTGGCCCGCCGATCACCGGGCGGTGATGGGTCAGCGGATGCCGATAGGCCTGGGTGCGGCGCTGGGCCTCGACATCGACGAGGAAGTGGCCGGTGCCGCCGGTGGCGTAATCCGCAAGGCGTTCACCGGTGGGATCGGCCGTTTCTGCTTCGAGGCCGTGCGCCTTCTTGGCGGCATCGATCTGCGGCTGCAGGCTGCCGGGCAATGCCTGGAGCTGGGCCGAGACCGGTAGCGCGTTTTCGGCGTGGACGGTGACGCCCAGCAGCAAAAACTGTCTCTCTTCTTCGCCACCGGTGTCGTGCAGCGGGTGCTGGGTGAGTTCGAACCAGCGCCCGGCCTGGAGCTGGCGCGCGCCACCGCTGCCACGAAAACGCTTGGCCAGCGATTCATGCGCTTCCAGCCGGTTCTCGGTGAGGCGTTCGCCGCGCGCATAGCCGTGGTAGTAATACTCGCCGGCGTAGTCGTAGACCTCGGTCGGCGGCAGGTTGCCCTGATCGCTGAGGGTATCGAGGCCGGTGCGCTTGGTCAGTGACGGCTGCTTGTAGTCGAAAGTGCCGACGCTGACGCGGGTGGGCTGCTGGCGGCGCACACCGCCCCACTGGGTCAGCGCGTCTTCCGTCTCGGTGGCATCCTGGCGATGAAAGCGGATCGCCTGGGGGCTGACCGGCTGGGTGGTGTCGACATCGTCGGTGATGATCAGGCGGTGGCCGTCGAAAGATTGGCTTTTGCCACCCGTCTCACCGTCATCGTTGTCGGCGGAATCGGCCGATTGGTATTCAAAATAGTACCAAAGCCCTTCTTCTTCGCAGAGGCGGCTGATGAAGTTGAAGTCGCTCTCTCGGTACTGCACGCAGTAGCTGCGCGCGGGATAGTCGCGACGCAGGTCGAAGCGGTAGCGGCCCTTGGCCAACGCATGGCCGTCGAACACGGCGGTGAGGACATCGACGACGCTGCGATCCTGGAAGATCCGGCTGTCGCGGCCGAGCTTCAGCATCGCCAGCCACGGCACCAGCGTGAGCTGGTAGTAGGTGACGCCACCGTCTTCGCCCAGCAACGCAGCTTCGGAAACCAGGCCGTGCAGGCGGCGATAGCTGCCGTCAGCCTGCAGAATCGACAGGTTGGCCGGCTGTGCCATCAACGTCTTGAGTTCGATGTCGCCCTGCTGGGAGATGCAGTCGAGAGTGTAGGTGAACGGTTCGCTCACCCGCTCTTCGCCCACCAGCCGATGCGGCAGCAACGAAGCCCCGGCGATCTCCAGCGTCAGCAGCCGCTGGGACTGCGACAGCCCGATATCGAAGGTGTCGAGTAAACTATCCAGTATCGTCTCTGCCATCCTGGCCTCTCCGCCATCCCACCACCCGCTGCTTGTACCGCCACGGTGTCGATGGCTAAATTAACGCTCGTTGATGAGTCCGCTTGGCCGGGCTCGACCTCTCACACTTGCCAGGAAGCCCGGATCGATGAAAGGCATCGTTGTACTCGGTGACGCCACCAGCCACGGCGGCAAAGTCATTACCGCGCAGAGCAATTACCTGATCGACGGCAAACCGGTTGCCTGTGTTGGCGACAAGGTCACCTGCCCAAAGGACGGTCACGGCAGCACCAATGCCATCGTCGAAGGTCATCCGACCATGAAAATCAACGGCAAGCCGGTGGCGCTGCATGGCCACAAGACCGCTTGCGGCGCCTCGCTGATCTCGTCACACAACGGCGACAGCGGTCACGAGTGATTGCCTGACTGCGCGGCCAAGGCCGCGCAGGATTGTAAGCGCCAGGCCGTCGAACGG
This sequence comes from Salinicola halophyticus, assembly GCF_003206695.1. Classification (GTDB taxonomy): domain Bacteria; phylum Pseudomonadota; class Gammaproteobacteria; order Pseudomonadales; family Halomonadaceae; genus Salinicola; species Salinicola halophyticus. The sequence continues at coordinate 90,066 of NZ_PZJN01000008.1, forward strand.
GTTTCGCCTTCCACACTGAGAACCAACGCGCTTTCCACTGGCGATAGCGGTGCGATCGCCAGCGCCAAGGCCAGCGCCGTCACCGCCTCGCCCGGCCATCCACAGAATTGATCGATGCCGATACCGTCGTCGATCATATCGATCTCGGGCCAACGCTCGATCAGCGCACTACCGATTTCCACCGCTCTGCCGGGTAGGCCCATCGCATCGATGACGACCCGTGCCGGCGAAGTGCTTGCGCCGACCTCGTCGGCAGAAGCATCCGATGTTTCGGCATCACCGAACCCAGCTGCCGAAGTCGTCGCGGCCAAGGGCCAGGCGTCCGATAACAGCTCGATCAAGGCCTGGCGTTTGGCATGATCGCGCCGCGTCGCCCGAGCCGGATGATCGTGGGTCACGCCTTTCTCGATTTGCCAACCGGTGTCGAAGCCATCGTCTTCGGGCAGTAGTCGCTGTAGCAGGAGCGCAACGACGGCCTCTCCCACATACAGGCCTGCGCTATTCGAGGAGCGCCCCAGTAGGCGGCGATGCTGCATCGACGCGACGTCTTCGTCGTTGAGCAGCGAATCCGCGCTGATCCACAGCACGTGAGGCATTCCACCGCTATCGCCGACGCCCAACACGGTATGCGGGTCGCCATCTTGCGAGGTGCGGTGAATCTCCCCCAGCGCCGAAGCGTATTGTGTTTCGACGATGGCGGCTCGCAGGTGCTCGACGACGATGGCAGCCGCCTCCGGCGAGCGCATTGGCGCAGTCAGCACGACATCGAAGGTGGTATCTTCCGGCAACGCTTCGAGCATCATCAGCGCTTCGATCACGATCGTCTGAACCAGCTCATGGAGCCTCAATGCCTTGGCTTCGAAACGCCCTAGCCGAAGCTCCTGAACCGGCATGACATCAGCGATCCGATGAACCAGCAGCCGAAAACCATCCGGGCCATGGAGGGAAGAAGAGAGTGCCGGCGATTGCGCCTCCGGCACGGCGCCAGCGCCGACGAACCCAGACGCGGTCAACGCCACGCCATCGAGGAGTCGGAGCCTACCGGCGTCATAATCGTTCCGCGCCGAACTCGGCTCTTCGACTGGCTCGATGGGCTGCTGGCGCTGATGAAGCAGATCAAAAATCGAGGCGCGAGACATGGTCAGTAGTCGTCATCCTTGGACTGCGTGCCCAGCGTGTCGCGAATGTTATCGATGACACCGTTATCCTTGATCACATCCTTGAGCCACTCTTCCAGCGGCATGCGGCCCCACTTAACGGCACGCTCGATCAGATACGGCACCGGACTGTGGGGCTCGCGCTCCTTGAAGTAGCGTGCCACACCATTGAGCATTTCGAAGGCTTCGTCGCGGCTCTTGGGTTTGGTCCGCAGCTCACCGCCGGGCTCGGTGGCGGGCGCCGTAAAACTGGGCTCGAGGCGTCCCGGCGCTTCGGCTTCCGCCTCGGCGATAGCCGCAGCTTCATCCTCCACCGCGATACCGGCACCACGCTCACGCAGCAGCTTCTCGGTGAGATCACGGCACTGAACCAACACTTTTTCGAGGGAGGAAAAACTCGGGGCATCGCGGCCGAAACGCTGGTCGCTGACTCCATCCAATTGCGCCAGCGATACCAGTGACGCAGCGATAGCAGCGTGCCGCTCCTGTAGAAATGCCGTACTGCTGAGAACGACGGAACGCTGAAAGATCTCGTCGTTGATCTTACCTTCGCCCAGCGCCCGATCCATCGCATCCGGGTCGTTACGGGCCTGGTTCTCTACCTGACGGGATTCGTCGTAGTCGGCCAGGCTATAGCCGTCGCCGGCGACCAGCGGCAGTGTGCGCACAACGTTGACCAGGGTATCGACCAGCCATCCCAGCCGCGCGGCGCGCTCATCGAGATCATCTTCGTCGATTTCGGGATAGAGCGATTCCCAGTACTCGTCGATAAGACGTGTTGTCAGGGCCAAGCCAAACCGGATCCCATCGAAGCCTTCTCGATGTACCAGCCCTTCGCAAAGCCAGCCGGCCAGTTGCAGGTCCTTGCTCTGCTCCGCTAACGCCTCGCTGGTCAGATTAACCACCTGGCCCCAGTCAGACTGTTTGAGCTCCGTCTGCCACTCGCCTTGGGGCAGGTAGGTCGGGTCGGCTCGACGCGCCTCCTTGATCTGATCGAACAGTATCGAAAATGTCAGATCCTCCCCGCTACCACCATGGCTACCGCCCTCGATGGGCGCGAGAAGCGCATCGATGGAAAGCTCGCCGAGTTGCTCCATATCTTCGACCTCACACGCATTGAAGGCCGTGGCGGACTACGGCGTCGTCCGACCAGCGGCGGCATTGATTCACGCAGAAAGGCAGCAGCCAAACGGGATACGCATCGGTTCCTGCCGGAGCGCTGTGGCATGGGCCCGAAAGCCCCTGCGGCCTGCCTGGGTCAATCAACGATGGCCATTCATCGAGCTTCTTACCTGCACGGCAGGACGAATAGCAAAACCAATCAAGAACATGCTCACCGTTCGCCGCCATGACCGGTGAGCATGTCGATAGCCGCTCCGAAGAGCGGCGAAGCAACTTAGGCGTAGACCTTGTTGCGAGTGCGATCCCAACCGCCTGCGACGTTGCCGCCGCCCTGGCCATCGGAACGCTTCTGCTGGGTGTAAGTGATCTTGATCCGCGCGTAGTTGAACTTGACGGTTTCGTACGGCAGATCATGGCGGTCTTCGCTATCGTTCTGCTCGAAACCGGTAGAAGTAGAAGTCCCTTCCATTTCCGTGGAGGAAACGATGACTTCTTCCAGCTTCACTTCCATGTAACGCACTTTGTCACCACCGGCGCGGTTGACGTGGAGTACGACTTCCTTGATGTGCTGACCTTTACAGCAGGACTCGAACAACTTGGCAGAAGCCTTGTCGACGAACTTCTGAATGCGGAATTCACTCAGATTGACACGTTCGGCAGAGGCGCCCCCAGAGGAACTGGCCGTTGCGGAAGTTGCTTGGCTAGCACCAAAGTCGAAGCTCTTAAGTTCGATCCAATCCGTGTGCTTGTCATCCAGACTCTCACCGGGAATGCCATCGATTTTGAGGTAAGCATCAAAAGCCATTTTCTCAGTTCTCCTATTTTCCTACCTACGGGATGACGCCCTCATGAATGGAAGCCTGAGCCCGACCCCATGAGCAGCATCTCTTTGCCAACCTGACATCACCAATTCATCGGCGATGAAAACGTAGCGGTCAAACAAACAGTTGTTTTTTAAAAGTAAAAAACAGCACCACTCAAATAACAATCGCCCATTACAGCGAAATAACGTCATCCAGAACGTCGGATGTTAGGAAATTGGCCATGCCATATATATCCAATTTCCTACACAGCCTGAACTGTTTCAGAATGACATCTCCGTGTGCAGTTTTTCACAAATCTTCACTTAACCCAGATTATATAGCCCTATTTTTACTTTTAAAGCCGATTAACACACTTAACTACATTTTATATATTTCGTTACACATTGCGATTTATCGTTAACCGATCGCCTACTCATTCCTGCTTTCTGACCTCGATCTCTACCCGCCGATTGGGCGCCAGACAATCGATCAACGCCGCACGCGATTGACCGCGATCACAGGTCACTAGCGGGCGTTCACTGCCAGCTCCTTTCGCCTCGATCAACCCTGCAGGCACGCCCTTACCGATGAGGTACTGACGGATGGTCATGGCACGCTGGAGCGAGAGCTGCTGGTTGGCCCGCTCATTACCAATTGGGTCGGCATGACCGGTGATCAGAATCTGGCCGAGATCCTGGGTATTTAGCAGGCGCTCGGCCAGCTCATCCAGTTCCTTCTGCCCTGCTGCCTGCAGCCCCGAATAGTCGCCGCGCCCGAAGGCAAACAACGTATCGGACTCCAGAACGATGGTTTCCGAGCTGGTCAGAGTCTGCTCCAGCAGGCTGTCGATGTAATTGCGGCTGCTGGATATCAGGAAGGCATTGGCGGAGATTCTCGGGGCATCGTTTTCCAGCACCTGAGCGCTGTAGAAATCGATCTGACGACCCGCATAACGATAGTCGACCTGATTCTCGTCGATCGTGGTGCCGGTTCGGCGCTGAATATCGGGATACCAGAAAGCCGGAAGCTGAGCGCGCAGTACGTCAGAATCGATGTCGGCGCGATCGAGATCGGACATCATCAGGTAGGTATCCAGCGTGGAACGCCCGAATTTGGCTAGCGAATCCGCGCTGTTATCGCGAGGTCGCGCGTAAGGAGCGACAGTTTCCGGCCCTTCGACGGCATGAAGTTCATCGCTGCTCCGCCGATAGACATCAATGGTGGTCAGCGTAAACAGCGAACGAGTCAGGTTCTGCTCGACAGGCTCCAACATCACCGGTTGCAGCTGATCGAAATAGCGCTCGCGGATTGCCGGCTCGATTCTGTCTCCCTGATAGAGTCCCCATCCCATCGACCACGGCACCCCATCGCCCTGCCGACGCTGATAGTAGTGGCTTCCCCAATCCCGCAGCGCATCCAGGCTCGACCAGCGTGCATACCGTTCGGGGTGTTGATCATCCTGTTCTACGGCATCGGCAAAGGTCACGGACATGGCAGCGATCTCGCCATGATTGCGCACCGCGGAGGTGATCCAGAGCGCGCAGCAGATAGCGCCGAAAATGCCTGCCGCCAGTGTCCAGCGCAGCTTGCGACGCCGACCACGCACGTCACTCGAGTAGAGGGCTGCGAGATGCTGATCGGCAATGATGACCTGACGAAACAGGTTGGCGATAAAGAACGGATGATTGGTGCGCTCGCCGGTCAACGATTCCGGCTTGGCCAGAGAGAAATGACGACCGATGCGACCGGCATGCTCCCCCTCGATGGCGTCGCCTTCCTGCAGCGCGCTGACGAAATAGAAGCCTCGCAGCAAAGGCGCGCTCTGGTAGGGATTGGCGTTGGTCAACGCCTCGACGAAGCGAGTCAGCGGTTCGCGCAAGGCAGCCAGTTCGAGCGGGAAACGAAAGGCAGCGACCTCTCGACGCGTATCGACGACATCGCGCTGCACGATTTCGTCATCACCCATCTGCAGCCAATGCTGGCAAAGCTTTTCCAGTGCGGTATCGAACTGTTGGCTCCAGTTCACATCGCCAGGTTGCCGGTGCGCAAAGGTGTGCCCGAGCACGTCGCTTTGGCGCTGCGGGTCGAGACGTTCGAAGAAAGTGGTGAAACCCTCGATCAGGTCGCACTTGGTGAAGACCAGATAGATCGGCAGGCGCGCCTCCAGATGCTCGCGAGCCTCCTGAATCCGCTCACGCAGACGCCGTGCCAGATTGTTGCGCTGAGTATCACTGGCCTGGACTACATCACTGATATTGACCGCGACGATCAAGCCATTGAGCGGACAGTCCCGCCGGTGCTGCTTGAGCAAAGACAGAAAGCCCTTCCACTTACCGGCCTCCTCCTCGCTGTTCATGTATCGACCCGCAGTATCCAGCAGGATCGCGTCCGAGCTGAAAAACCAGTCGCAGTGTCGCGTACCGCCCATTCCGGCGACCCGAGCGTTCTCTCTCTCGGCGAAGGGAAAATTGAGACCGGACTGATAAACCATGGTGCTTTTGCCGGCCGCCGGCTGGCCGACGATCATGTACCACGGCAGCGCGTAGAGCGCGTCCCTGCCCCGCTTCCCCTTACCCTTGCCGCTTTTTTTCAAGCGCTCGATCGTCGTCAACAGCCGCTCGCGGAGCAGGCTGATCTCTTCACGATCCTGAGGGCTGGCCTCGAGAACTGCCGCATCGGCGTCGTCCATCAGTAAATGCTCGAGGTTGCGCTTTTGCCCTACCCCCCGGTAGAGCAGCAGCACATAGAGTGCCGAGGCGAGCAGGAATGCAACGATGCCGGTCAGCAAGCTGGCAAGCGACGAAAAGCCGAGCGCCACCCCGAGCCGCCATACCAGAAAAATGGCGGCGAAGAACAACAACCCCAGAATGTAGGGCTGATACTTGAAGAAAGCGTATTTCAGATAAGCGAATTTCAAACGTTTCATCAGTCCATCTGCTCACTGTTGCCCATTCACGACGCCTGACGGCTGCGCGGAAATTGGGACATGAAATCGGCCAGGCTCAGTCGGGTATCCGGTAACGACAAGGTCCCGGGATGCAGCTCGCCATCAGCGAACGGCGCCAGCACGTCGATACAAAGCCGGCGGTCACCGGGATTCGACAGCACTTCAAAAAACGCCTCGGCGCTGCGCCACACCGGCATCAGCAACAAACGAGGGCGCATGAAATCATCGATCAACAAACTCATGACCGGAGCACCGCCCTGGCAAGCACCGCCTAGCCACTGCTGCCACAGGTCGGCAACCGGCCTCTTCAAGCCTCGCTCCGCAGGCAATGGAAGCAGCACCGCGAGCGTGCTGCCGGCCCGCCAGCTTTCCAGGGCGTAGTGCAAGCGGTGCAAGCTGGCGCTAGCGATGAACTCCGGCCAGCCCCATTCGAGCGACCTGGCGATATCGTCGAAGCTGTAATCCTGTAGGAAGCGCTCGTGTATACGCTGGTACAGCATCAAATCCTGATCGGTCCAACGTCGTAGATCCTCGATCGCTACGGTCGGGTCAATCGGCACCGAGCCGTGTACGGAATCGGTCAGGATGTCTCGAGCCTGGCCGGCAAAGATTTCGCCCAGTGTATGCAGGTAAGGCAGCACCGACTGCCGCCCTTCCGTTTTCAACATCTGGAAAATGAAGAACGGATAGCGACGACCGGAGGCATCCCCCGAGCTGATCATCGCGCCCATCACGTCGCTGCCGTTGCGAGCGTGGTAATGGAAGAAGCAGACCGGGAGCGCATCGAACCGATGCATCCAGTCCTCATGATCAAGAAATTGCACCAGCGCGCTCTGCAACCACTGATCGAGTTCCTGAATCACCGTACCGGCGGCGTTCACCCCCACGAAATCGGCTTTCGCGGGAATCTTGCCAAAGCAGCCGATCATGCAGACTTCCTTCTCATCGCCTATCCCGTTGCATCGTTACCGACCCGCGTCCTGCATCCCGGGCCTATGGCTTTCGCGCTATTTCCAACGCCCTGTTGCTACCGTCATCGACTCATCATTGGGATGCTCAGCGACTTGATTCGACGCAGATCCGATATTTTCACCCCGCCGAAATTGCGCACATCGAAGCTCACCGTGCCCATATAGGTGCGCCAGCTGAATCGCTGCCGAGCGCTGTCGATTGGCGTGATACGAGCACTCTCGATCATGCGCAGAAATCCCCACCGGTTGGGATAATCGAATACGGTGTGGCGCTGCCCGTTCCGATTGACGATATCCATGCGCGCACCGAAGGATTCGCCGTCGCCCGGCCAGATCAACCGCTCCCAGGATTGGGTGTTGTTACGATAATGCAGGCGCTGACCGTCGATGGTCAGAATGATGTCGGTCAGTCCCGCGGTCGGATTCATCTGCAGCTCGAAGCCATTGCGTAGATCGGAGAGACTATCGATGACCTGTCCAAGCGCGGTGGCATCATCGATGCTGGAGAGCATGCGTGGGTCGACCATCGGCGAGCGTTGGCCGCTGCCGGAACCGGCGAGGTCGCCAATTTCCTCCTGACGGAACTGAGACAGCGCCCCCTGGTCCGGGTCGATGAAATACTCCAGGTCGCGAACCGAAGCTTCGTTGACCGAATCGCTGACCGGGTAGCGCCCGGCGACCATCTGGTCCCAGGGTGTGACGATCTTGTCGTCCCAGGCCGCATTGAGCTGGTTCTTGGCGGGATCGTTGAGCGCCTTCCAGGTGTCCTCGACGGGAACTCGGAACAACGGCTCGAGCGCCTTGACCAGCGGTGCACGGGAAGTATCCACACGGGATGCTACAAAATTGCGCAGCCCGTTGATCTCGGTCGGCTGCCCCGAAAGCGTCGCCATAATCAGTGATTTACTGCTGCGGCCGACGTCCTGGGCGCTACGGACATTGTCGACTCGCACCTTGAGCTGACGCAGATCGAGCAGATACTGATTGAGCACGGAATTGTCGCTGCCGGTGGCCTCATCGGCAGCGAGCATTCGCGCCACCGGGCGGAAGTGACGAGTTAGCGCCCCATCGTTGATCTTCGGCAGTGTCGCCAGATCCACCATGGCACCGCCATCGCCACTGTCGAAGACGCTCATGGCACGTCCCCAGAAGCTCTTGTCCTGCGTTTTGCCGCTGGCGTCCCCGTCCACGTCATTGGCCTGCGGATCGTCCCAGCCGGTATTGGCCTTGACCGCTTCCAGCACCTGGCGCAGCGGTGAACCCTGCAGATCGCTCAGCTCCGCCAGTCTTACGCTGGCCTGATCGAGGGTGTCGAAATGGGAGACGTGAGTGTTACCGAGGAAGCGTTCCCAAGCGATCGCGTAGTCGCGTTTGTAGCGCGACATCAACTGGCTGACGAAGCGCGCCTTGGATTGCACGGCGTCATCGACGCTCTCGTCGTCCAGCACCCAGTCGGACTCGCGCTGCAGATCGCCGGATACCGTTTCGATGATCGCCGGGCGCAGGTACTCGTCCCATACCTGTCGGGTGTAGAAAGCGGGGACGGCCCGACTGGAATAGAAAAGCCGGCCAGGCATGTCAGGGGCCATTCTGGATAGCGTGAGCGGATCGTAGCGCTCCTCGACATCCAGCTGGTAGCGCAGGTATTCGCGATCGACCAGACTGCTATCGATCAGGAACGCGTTGAGCCGTTCGCGACTATCGGCGACCAGATTGTCGTCGCGCTCGAGCGCGGGCGCCGTCCCCTGCTGCAGGTAATGCACGTAGAGAGCGGCGTTATCCACGATGCTGTCACGCGATCGGGAAAGTCCTCGCCGGCGAACCGAGTCCTGCCACAACCGAGGCAGCGCGGAGGCGACGAAATCCCCTTGATCCTGATGCGAAGCCGGATCGGTGAGGACGAGATAAAGCTTGAGCGAGGAGTAGCTTCCGATCAGCTGCTCGACGTCCTCCTGACTCAGTTGGGTCAGCATCTCTTCGGAGAGCGACGGGCCCTGCTCACCGGAGAGCGTCAGCGTCGACTCGTCACCGTTGCTGTCGCCGACGACGCTGCCCAGCTCACTGGTCCGGCTGCGCAGACCTTCTTCGAGCTCGGTCTCGGCATTGCTACGCGCCGAGTACCAGGCGTCACGTGCACTGTCGGTGGTTCTCGAACGCAACTCACCACGAGCACGACTGCTCAGCTCTGACGCGCTCGTCGGTACGCTGCCCAACGTCGGGCGCGACGTCGAGCGCTCCTGCAGACGATCCAACGCGCCCTGGCCGATCGCCTGACCGCTGTTTCCCACCGCCTGAGAACTGTTGTCGACGGCGGCAGCGCCGTCACCACTCGATGAACGCGCCGTGGCATCGTCGCTCGCCGCGTCGGTATCGATTTCTCCGCCCGCCGTCGCAAAGCTGCCCAGCGAACGCAACTGACGTGCCAGCCGGTTCGCCAGCGGCGCCAGGACGTCTTCCCGCATCAGTGTGGCCCATGCCTGTTTGAGCGGATCGCGCAGTGCCTCCCCCTGATAGAGCCCCAGGTCCAACTTGAGCGGCACGCCGCTCTCGCGATGCCGTTCGATGGCCGCCAACTGCTGTTCCAGGTCATCGAGCATCGCCCGACGCTCGTGCGGCTTGAGCCTGCCGGTGCTGTTGCCAGCCGTGACGTCGTCGAGGTTCTGCTGAATATGATCGATCCACAGCTTGTTGTTGTAGGCGGACCAGCCCTGGGCGGCGATCGCCGCGACACCAAGCACGCCAACAGCACCGATCATGAACGCAGGAAACGCGCGTCGATCGCCGCGCTGAGAGTAGTAGAGGCTCAGGTTGCGGTCGGGAAAAACCACGTTGCGGAAGGTGTCGGTGATGAAATAGCTCTTCTCGCCGGTTCGCTTCGTCGGCGCCGAGACTGGGCCCGGTTCGAGAGCGAACTCGGAGCGTGTCTGCTCATCCAGCAACGGCGGTAGTGTCGGACCGGTCTGCAACGCACTAGTGAAATATAGGCCGCGCAAGACTGGCGCCCGCTCACCCTGCTGCTGAATGTCGAACTGTTCGAGAAAATCGCTGAGCACGCCGGAGAGTTCAGCGAAATAATCCGGGAAGCGCAGCAGCTCGCTGTCGGCATCGCTACCCTCCTCGATCATGCGCCGATCGACACGCTGACGAAGAGCTGCCACTAGTGTCGGAAAACGCTGCTGAAATGCGCCGGTTACGCCGTCACGACGCAACTCATCTAACGAAAACGTCAGGCCCCAGGGCTGCTGCCGCTCGGTGGCATCCAGTGCCTCGAAGGTCCGTGTGAAACCGGGCAGCAGATCGGCCTTGCTGAAAAACAGATAGACCGGCGGATTGATACCCAGGCATTGGCGATATTCGGCCACGCGGGCAACCAGTTTCTCGGCCAGCGCATGCGCTTCCTGGCGGGACTTTTCGAGCAGCTCAGGCAGGCTGACCACCATTACCAGGCCGTTGATGGCGGGTTTGCGACGCTGTTTGCGCAGCGTTTTGAGAAAGTCGGCAAACTCTCCTGCGGGGCGATCTTCGACCAGATAACGTCCGGCGGTATCGACCATTACTGCCTCGCGACTGAAGTACCAGTCGCAGTGTTGCGTGCCGCTGATAGATGACAGATTGCTGCCGCCCGCCATGGTCGCGGAAAGCGAGGAGCGGGTCAGCAGTGACGTCTTGCCGGAGGCGGCCATGCCGATAACCAGGTACCACGGCAGTTCGTAGAGAGACGCCTTGCCGCCGTCGACGGAACGCGCGGCGCGCTGCATCGCCATGGCGTGCTTGAGACGCTCGCTCAGCACCTGGTAGTCACCGGACTCACTTTCGGCAGCGTCACGGTGGACTTCCAGCTCCACCAGGTTTTCGATATTTCTTTCCGCACGAATACGGTGGTACTGGCGCATCACCACTATCAGCAGCCATACCGCCGTCACCAACGCCATGGCAATGAAGATCAGCTCGCGCTCTTGAGTCACCATGGGCAGCAGCACGACGCATAATGCCAGCCCCATCAACCACAACACGATGGAGAGCGGCCAGAAGCCTTTCAGCGAGCGCAGGAATCGAAGAAAACGCATCGTACGGGCTCGCTCGTCAGCGGGTGGAATGGAAAAGCTGCTGAATCTGTTCGATCAGCGAATCGGTCTCGCTACCCAGCCACCAGCGCAGCCCGCCGTAGACGACCAGAAAAATCACCACGATGCCGAGCAGATAGACCCACAGTGGAATCTCGTAACGCAGCATTTGCCCAACCTGGTCCGGCAACTTCCAGCTCTCGCTGCGCTCGTCGCCCTGCTGGCGATAACGCGCGATATCCTGTCCAAGGGTGTTGGCGATATAGCGCAACTGGTCGCGATTCTCGAGGCTGTATTTACCTTCGAAGCCAAGCGCCAGACACAGGTGATACACCTCCAGCACATCCAGATTGGCGCGCACATCCGAACGCAGACTGTCGAGCCGATCGTAGAAGCCTTCCCCGGCAAGGTGCACACCGAAATAGCGGTACTGAAAGGGATGCAGCTCGACATGCTCGCGGATATTGCCAATACCACCTTTGAGCACGCTCTCGTCGAGAAAGGCACACAGCGCGTACTGCGCATCCTTTACGGCCGCGGCGCTATAGTTCTCCCCCCTGGCCTTCTCCTCGAATTCGCGCAGCCACTGATCGACCCGCTCGAGAAAGCGCTCGACACTTTCAGCCTGCTGGCCGCGACGCACCATCAGCACCATGGAGATGAAATCGCGCGACAGCGTCTTGAGCGTGCGCGGCTCGGCGATATCGGAGGGGTGAGCTAGGGCTTGGGTCATTTCATTACCGCCATCAATTCAATGCTGAGATTCTTGAATCCGCTGGGGACGTAAAAGGCGATCGCCTGCGCGTCCATCATTCGTTCGTAAACGGCGCCATGGGGTTCGAGCGCGAAGTAGTGATTGTCCAGGCGAACCGGAATTGCGCTGGGCATTCGCGAAGCGTGGCTCAGGGTGCCGCCGGGCATGGCGGTGTTGACCACCACTTCGATGTCTTCCGGCGAGCCGACCTTGAACGCCCGCGGGACCAGTTCGAGGATCTGCGCACCCGGCATATCGGCGTGAACACTGATGTAGAAGTCGGCATCCTTGAGGCGAGCATCATTGAGCCGCCCCACATAGTAGGAAGGGCGTGTCTGCTCGAGCGGAATCGGGATGTACTGATTGGGCACGACGATTTCGAGCAGTTCGCGCACGATCCCCTCCAATCTCAGCAGCCCCGGTGCCGGATCTCGATGATCGTATTCGGGGATGTCTCCCAGCTTGTGGGACATCGAGAACGTCATCAGGCTGGCGGCGAGCTCGGCGAGAAAACGGTAGAGCGTCTCGGGATGCAGCCGCGGATTGGCTAACAAGTGCGCCAACTGCGGGTACGCACGGTTGATGGTGTAAAGCAGCCAGAACAGCGTCACGTCACTGGAGCCGAATTCCGCTACCTGGTCGGCACGCTCGCGACGGCGGCCGGAAAGCGCTTCACTGCGGGCCTGCAGCATACCGATCAGCCGATTGGCGATATCGAACGGCAAAGAGACAGAATCGATATGCAGCACCGGCGGCATGAAACGTTCACCGTCGAGACTGAAGCCACCGGCGGCATTGCGCTTGAGCAAGGCAATCGGGCAATGCGTGAAACCATCGAGACTGTCACCCTCCATCAGCAGCGTGGCATTGAGTTCGAGCGTCCCCAGCTCATTCTCCAGAGACCCTTCATTGAGGTCGGGGCGCGTCTCGAAGTGCTGCACGAAGCGACGGCCTCCGTGGCGCGGCGCGTCCTGATCGAGATAACTGGGGGACCAGGGTTCCAGCGTGCGCAGGGCTGCGTAGATCTTGACCTCGCCATTGCGTGCCAACTCTTCCAGGCTGCGGCCCGACGGCAATGGATCATGTTGAGGCGCATCGATCAGCGAACCGTCCGGAAACACGAGCTTTAGCCGGGTCAAACGTAGCGTGCCCTGCTCCAGCGCCCCTTCATCGAAGGCGATCTCCTGCACACCCCAATGAAACGGATGCTGAGCCTGACGCGCTTCGACCAACTGGCGTTGGTGAAATTCATCTTGATACTGAAAGTGCTGGGGCAGAAGGAACATGCCCTCCGACCACATGATGCGGTTTTGTTTACTCACGTCCCTGTCCCGTGCCTCTGAATACTGATGCCCGCGGTGATCGACGGGCTACTGGCCGCCATCTCGTGACGGTCTTTGGCCGAATCCATCGCTGGAAGAATCAATTGCCGAGCAGATCGTGGCCGCGCGCCACTTCGATGCGATCTCCGACGAGGTGCAGCTTCAATCCTTCCGAAGCGCTCAGCAGCCCGTCATTTCTCAGCTCTTCGGCATCGAAGACCACGTGCCAATCATCGCTGACGGTGTTGCGGAAGAAAGCAGCGACACCGACATACTGTGTACTGGGGTCCAGCGCTGCCGTATCCACCTTCTCCTCGCCCGGCAGCAGCGTCACCTCGCGCTGTGACAATAAACTCTTACCCAGGACCGCCTCCTCATCGCGCCACAACTGACGCGGCGAAGCGGTGGCAAACGAAGGCTGCTCGGTCAACTGGTAAATCCTGACGACGACCGACAACGGCTTGCCGTCGGCATCCGGATTGACCGATTCATCGCTATCGATGGTGACGCGCACGCGCTCCTGATTGCCGAGCAGATCGCCCGCCCAGGTATCTCCCAGGCGATTACCGACACGATCTGCCACACCACAACCGGCCAGCAGCGCGACCAGCAAACCCATTCCCAAAATGCGTACGGACGCCATCATCGCCGTCTCACCCACTCTTTTATTAAGTCGTAAGGAAGTCGCGGATACTGAATCACCGGGAGACGATTTGAGGGTAAATTATCTCACGCGATGCACACCGTACCAGATTTAGTGGCTATAATAAGCGACAGATTTAACATTAGCTTACCTAGAAACATTTATTTACAAAAAGTTTGAGACCGACACATGAAAGCACGACTCGTTAAACTGGCTCCACTGACGGCTTGCCTATTGTTGAGTGCCTGCGCTTCCGGACCCAATCCGCAGGTCAACTATGTCAAAGCGACCGAGCGCTTCGAGGGGACCCTCCCTTGCAGCAACTGCAACGGCATCGATACAGACCTGGTATTGCAGCGTGACGCCATCACTGGTGCCCCCGGCGGGTTCTACCTGCATGAGATCAAAATCGATGCGCCGGGCGGGGAACGCGTCAACACAATCTGGGGTAATTGGCATGAAAATCAATATATTAATGACTTCAAGCGTCAGCTCTACGTGCTTCGCCCCGAAGTCGGCGAAACCCGGACATATATCAGGCTAGACAACGGCAGTCTGCAACCGCTAACGGAGCAGGGTGAGCCAGCCATTGACGAAGAGGGTGAGAGCGTCACCCTGCAATTGCTCACGCCAAGCCTGTCGATGCCAACAGACTCAGACAAGAGCAGTTGAGGCATCAAAGGCACTGAAGCAGCTGGAACATATTTTTACAAACGATGTAAGAGATCGCTTACAGCTCTAATGGGCAATCGCCTAACTATATTGTAACAACTCTCCGATACAATACTTTTCAATTCATGATAAGGCTCAAGTTCGCTGAACGTTAATGTGTTGAGTCTTTCGCCGAGCACGGCACAATGAGCACCGAGTCACAGTGAGTTTCAAATAACGAATCGCGAGCAGGCACGAATTGGAACAGATCGACTTTAGCCGAATTACACTTCGATGACGCGAAGTCGCACCGGGAATCAATCATGACGCAGCCCTTCGATGTTGATAGCTTCATTCGCTCGCGCAAGCAGACGCGAGTGGTATCGGATTTGCTCAAGGCACAGGCGGCAGACTACCTGACGACCTTGGCGCCACTGGTGCGGCCTCAACCATTGTTCGGCGAATACCTGCAGGGCGCGCCTCGCGGCAGTGGCCGCGAAACCCAGCACCACTTCAAGGAGTTCCGCACGCTGTTCGACAAGCATGCGGCGCTACGCCCTTTCAATCTGATGAATGAGCTGGAAGTGCCGCTCAACATCATCAACTCGACTCCCGAGCTGTTTCCGCTGGAGTACGACCATACTCTACCCGGCGGTAACACCGTACGCGTAACCAGCCCGGCACGCTGGGTCGTAGGCTATTCGTCATTCGATCTGAGCCGCTTTCGCCAGGTGATTCGCGACCCCAACCGCAGCGGCTCGGAGCTTCATCGCTTTGTCGTCCACTACCTGATGCTGTTTCACTGCTTCAGCCGCGCCGGAGGCTTGGGCCGCTTATTCCAGGGGCTTCGATTCACAATCGGTTTTCAGCAGCTCGACGATTTCGGTGAACTCCCCTTCTGCGTGATCAGCTCCCCCGTTGCATCGACCTTGCCATCCGACGAGGTCATTCGGCATAGCACCGAGATTTCAGGCAGCCGTAGCTTCGAGGAGCTGATCTCCGAAGACGCAATCAATGCCATGCAGGACAACCTGCGCGAGCAGCTGATCAAGGCGGTCAACGCATCGCCATCCGCCTGAACACGGATGAGAACTTAGAAACCACAACGCACTCGCTATCTCGAGAGAGGACATTGTCATGGCCAAGAACGAAAGTACTCAACACAAGCTGTCGCGCGTCCGCGCGCCCCGTGTGCATCTGACCTACGACGTCGAGATCGGCGATAGCATCGAGAAGAAAGAGCTGCCGTTCGTCGTCGGCGTCATGGGCGACTACGCAGGCAATCCGCTCGAGCCGCTGCCCCGGCTGAAGGATCGCAAATTCGTCAACGTCGATCGCGACAACTTCGATAGCGTGATGAAAGGCGTCAAACCACGGTTGAGCTATCGCGTCGACAACACGCTGGCCAACGACGGTTCTCAGCTGCCGGTGGAACTCAACTTCAAGCGCATGGAAGACTTCGAGCCACAGGAAGTCGTGCGCCAGGTCGAGCCGCTGCGCAAGCTGCTCGAGGTGCGCAACAAGCTGGCCGACCTGCGCAACAAGATGGGCGGCAACGACAAGCTCGAAGAGCTGCTGATGGACGTATTGCAGAATACCGACAAGCTTCAGACGCTGGGCGAAGAGCTGGGACGCGAAGCCGCTGCCAAACCGCAGCAAGACAAGGAATAACAGGAGTCTCCCATGGCCGAGAATCAGACCGACAACACCTCGCAGAGTGAAACGCAGGAAGTCTTCGCCCCGGAGACCTCGCTGCTGGACAGCATCATCTCCGAAAGCCGTGTGGCTCGCTCGGAAACCGAGCGCACCCGCACTCGTGATCTGATCGACGAACTGGTCAATCAGGTCCTAGAAGGCGAAGTCACGCCCAGCAAAGATCTGATCGCGGTGCTCGATTCGCGCATTGCCGAAATCGACTCGCTGCTCTCGGATCAATTGAACGAGGTCATGCATGCTAGCGAATTCCAGCAGCTGGAAGCCTCCTGGCGTGGCCTCAAGTATCTGACCGACCAGTCAGAGACCAGCACCAACATGAAGATCCACATGTTGAACGCGTCCAAGAAGGACCTGGTCAAGGATCTCAAGTCGGCCTCCGAGTTCGACCAGAGTGCGCTATTCAAGAAGGTCTACGAGGAAGAGTACGGTACTTTCGGCGGCGCGCCTTTCGGTATGATGATCGGCGACTACGAGTTCGGCCGTCATCCGCAGGACATGTACCTGCTGGAGCAGGTTTCCCATGTCGCGGCTGCCGCGCATGCGCCGTTCATCTCCTCGGCCTCGCCGGAGCTGTTCGGTTGGGATTCGTTCACCGACATGACCGGGCCGCGCGATCTCTCCAAGATCTTCGACACGGTCGAATACGCCAAGTGGAAGTCCTTCCGCAACTCGGAAGATGCCCGCTATGTGGGCCTGACACTGCCCCACGTGCTGGGTCGCCTGCCCTACGGCGAAGAGACCACCCCGGTGGAAGAATTCAACTTCACCGAAAGCGTCGACGGCCGCGACCACAACAAGTATCTGTGGATGAACGCCGCCTACACCATGGGCGCTCGCGTCACCGATGCGTTCTCCAAATATGGCTGGTGCGTGGCGATCCGCGGCGTCGAAGGTGGCGGGCTGGTCGAAGACCTGCCGACGCACACTTTCCAGACCGACGATGGCGAAGTGGCACTCAAGTGTCCTACCGAAATCTCGATCACCGACCGTCGCGAAAAAGAACTGTCCGATCTGGGTTTCATTCCGCTGGTGCATTGCAAGGGCACCGACTATGCCGCGTTCTTCGGAACCCAATCCGCCCAGTTGCCGAAGCAGTACAACACCGACGTGGCCAATGCCAACGCGCGCCTGTCGTCACAGTTGCAGTACATCTTTGCCACCTCGCGGATCGCTCACTTCATGAAAGCGATCATGCGCGACAAGGTGGGTAGCTTCGCTTCCCGCCAGAACGTCGAGGATTACCTCAACGAGTGGCTGTCCCAGTACGTGTTGCTGGACGACAACGCCGGTCAGGAAGCCAAGGCCAAGTATCCGCTGCGCGAAGCGCGCGTCGAAGTCGCGGAAGTGCCCGGCAAGCCCGGTGCCTACAAGGCAGTGACGTTCCTGCGTCCGCATTACCAGCTCGACGAGCTGACCGCGTCGCTGCGTCTTGTCTCCGAGTTGCCGCAGTCGACACGCGGCTCCTGATCGAGACGCACTTATCGCAGGCACCGGCCCAATGGCGGGTGCCTGCGTCATCGTGACGCCAGCCCTGACCAAGGCATCGACTGCTACCCGATCCCGCAGGGGTAGATATCGAAGTGCCAAAAAATGTCGAGGTACGAAATGAGTGAAACGCTGCAAATGGTGCCGACGTTGTTCGATCGTCTACTCGACGACGAGCCTCAGCATTCGACCGAGGCTCAGCCCGGTCATCGCTGTTCCATCGCGGACTACAAGAAATCTGTGGTGCGAGACCTGGAGCAGTTGGTCAATACCCGGCGTGAACTGGTCGCCGGTGAGCTGGACGGTTGGCCGACGCTACAGGGAACGCTGCTCGACTACGGTCTGCCGGATTTCGTCAGCCGTGGCATCCGCAGCACGGAAGATCGCCGGCTGATCCAGCGTCAACTGGAACGCACCATCGAGCAGGGCGACAAGCGTTTCAGCAGCGTACGCGTGCAACTGCTCAATCAGGATAGTCATGACCGCATACTCCAGTTCCGCATCGAAGCGGTGCTGTCGCTGAGTGAAGCCAGCCAGCGCGTGGCCTTCGATGCCGTACTGCAAGTCAATACCCGCCAATACAAGGTGCAGAACCTGATCTAATGCTCGACGACCTGCTGCCCTACTACGAGAAGGAACTCTCGCACCTGCGCTTTCTGGGCCAGGAGTTCGCTCAGCGCTATCCCAAGATTGCCTCGCGGCTGCTGCTCGAGGGGGATTACTGTGAGGACCCTCACGCCGAGCGCATGATTGAGTCGTTCGCCTTTCTCAGCGCCCGTGTACACAAGAAACTCGACGACGATTTCCCCGAGATCGTCGAGGCGTTTCTCGACGT
Organism: Salinicola halophyticus; assembly: GCF_003206695.1. GTDB lineage: Bacteria > Pseudomonadota > Gammaproteobacteria > Pseudomonadales > Halomonadaceae > Salinicola > Salinicola halophyticus. The sequence goes on from NZ_PZJN01000008.1 coordinate 108,536, forward strand.
GCTCTATCCGCACTATCTGCGCCCGACGCCAGCGCTATCCATTGTCCAATTCGACCCCGGCGCGCAGACCTCCTTGACCGGGGCCTATCACCTGTCGCGCCACACCGCGCTGCACTCGCGTCCGGTGGAGGACTCCTTCTGTCGCTTTCGTACCTGCTACCCGGTGGAGATCTGGCCGGTGGCGCTGAGCGGCGCCGAACTGACGCGACTCGAACGCTCCTCGTTCAACACTCACGGCAACGATAACGTCGCCAAGCTGACACTGTCACTGGAGAGCCTCGGCAATACCGATTTCGGCAAACTGGAGATGGACCGCCTGCGGCTGTTTCTCGATGGTGAAGGCAGTTTGATGCACCCGCTGTACGAGCTGCTGTTCAACAATGTGGCAAGGATCTCGGTGAGCTTCGTCGAGGCTGGCCAGCGAAGGGAGATCGGGCTGGCGCCGGATGCTATTACACCGGTCGGCTTCGGTCATGGCGAGGGATTGATCGACTACTCCGAGCGCTCATTTTTGGGTTATCGGCTGCTGCACGAATACTTTACCTTCCCTGAAAAGTTTCTGTTTTTCGACCTGAACGGCCTGGCGCGGCCGCTCGCCGGCAAACTCGTGACGCAGATTCAGATACATTTTCTGTTCCGCGACTACGACCAGCACGAACGGCTGGCAAGACTGGCGCAGACCGTCGGCCGCCATAACTTCCGACTCGGCTGCACCCCGGTGGTCAACTTGTTCCCGCAACAGGCGGAGCCTATCAAGCTGAGCCACACGCGCCACGAGTATCCGGTAGTCCCCGACGTGCGCCATGCACGTTCGACCGAAATCGTCTCGATCGACGAGGTGACTCGGGTCATCCGCACCGCCACTCAGGACGAAGTCGCGCCCTGTCTGCCCTTCTTCGAACCTCGAGATAGCGAGAAGCAGGCGCATCAGAGTTACTGGATAGCACGGCGAGTGGCCTCCGAGAATGCCCGCGACCCCGGCACCGAGATGCGCCTGCGCGTGGTCGATCGCGAGCTCGAAATGCTGGATGGCAGCAGCGACACACTCAGTCTCAAGCTCACCTGTAGCAACCGCGACCTACCTCAGCTGATGAGCTTCGGCCATCCACAGGGCGACTTTACACTGGAACGCGAGCAGGTCGTGCAACAGATCCGCTGCCTGCGCAAGCCGACAGCGCCGGTGCGGCCGCCCATGGGCAAGGGCTTGATATGGCGCCTGGTCTCACATCTATCGCTCAACCATCTCTCGCTGGTTTCGGACGGTCGCGAGGCACTGATGGAGCTGCTGACGCTCTACAACTATCGCCAGGCCTCGGCGATCCGCAAGCAGATCAACGGCATTTCCTCGATCACGAGCGAACCGGTGATGACCCGCATCGGCCATCCGCGCCCGGCATTCGTCCGCGGGACCGGTATCACGCTGGAACTCGACGAAAGCCAGTTCACCGGTAGCGGCATCTATCTGTTCGGTATGGTCCTGGATCACTTCTTTGGCCAGTACTGCAGCCTCAACAGTTTTACTCAACTCACCCTGCGCTCTCGTCAGCGCGAACAGCGAGTCGCCCAATGGCAGCCGAGAACCGGTACTCAGCCCCTGGTCTGATCGACCAGGCGCGAGCGGAGCCCTGGCGATTCGGGTTCTTCCAGCTCGTGCGTCTGTTGCGGCTGCACTACAGCCGCAACGGACGCATCGACCCGGAGAATCGACCGCATCAGGACCCGCTGCGCTTTCGCTCTCTGCTGTCGCTCAACTTTCCGCCCAGCGAGATCAGCGATCTAACCTTCGAGGGCGATAAGGTGCGCTCCGCCAGCGGCGATCCGCTGAGCGAGATTCAGGTGACTTTCATGGGATTGGTGGGGCCTTCCGGCGTGCTGCCGCGCCCCTACACCGAACTGCTGATCAATCGTCATATCGAGAAACGTGACGACGCCGCCCACGCCTTCATGGACTTTTTCTCCCACCGCATGACGGCGCTGTTCTATGAAGCGTGGCAGAAGTATCGGTTCCATATCGAATACGAGCGCAAGGGCAGCGCCGATTTCGAAGACTGGCTGCTGCATCTGGTCGGTTTTACCCCGACCACGCTGGAGCAAACGCTGGATCGCGATGACCCAGGTTCGCTTCGCCGGGACTTGTTCAGCTGGTTTTCCGGGTTGTGGAGCCAACGCCCGCGTAACCCAAGCAACCTGCAATCGATTCTGGAATACTCCTTCCAGCTCCCTTGCCGTGTCATGCCCTTCGCCGGCCGCTGGGTGCGTCTGGCGCCGGAACAGTACACACGGCTCGGCCAGGCCAACGCCCGACTCGGCCAGAGCGCTGTCGCCGGCACGAGAGTGCGCGATTACCAGTCAGCGTTTCGGGTTGCATTCGGCCCCCTGAGCCTGGAAGCGTACCGCTCCCTGCTGCCGGATACCGCTGCCCACCAGAAACTGGTGAAACTGCTGCGCTTCTATGCCGGTATCGAGCTCGATTTCGAGATTGAACTGATCCTGGACAAACACAGCATCCCCGCCCCGCAGCTGGGCGCGGGCGACAGTCTCAAACTGGGGCGGCTCGGCTGGCTTAAACCTACCGACCGACCGGCCGACTCCCACGGCCATGCACTCTTCGACATCCCCTTTGATGGAGCCACGGCGTGAGTCTCAAATCTCTCTTCGACAAACTCAACGATCCCTGCCGCGAGGCCACCGAAGGCGCCGCGGCGCTGTGCCTGGCCGAGCGCCAGTACGATGTCGACATCGAGCACCTGCTGCTCAAGCTGCTCGACAGCGACGACAACGACTTGCTGCGTATCGCCCGCCATTATGACGTGTCACTCGACCGCCTGGCCTCGCAGCTCGAAGAGACGGTCTCGACCTTCAAGACCGGCAACACCCGTACGCCTGCGCTGTCGCCTCGAATCACCAAGCTGATCGAGCGCGCCTGGGTCATCGCCTCGATCGACCAGGGCGAAGCGCAGATTCGCGGCGGCCATTTGCTGCTGGCGCTGCTGAAGGACGAGGAACTGCGACGCGTGGTCATCGACGGCGCCCGCGAACTCGAGTACATCAACGTCGACGACCTGCAGGCACATATCAACGACCTGATCGGCGGCAGCAGCGAGGATCAGCATGTTCGCGCGCTAGATGAAGGCACCGGCGGCGAAAGCCGGCCTGCGCAGCAACCCGCGAGCGGCGAACGCCAGGGCAAGTCGAAGACACCAGCGCTGGATCAATACACTATCGATCTGACTGGCAATGCCCGTGCCGGGCGTATCGACCCGGTACTCGGTCGTGAAGAAGAAGTCCGCCAGATGGTGGATATTCTGACCCGCCGACGTCAGAACAATCCGATCCTTACCGGCGAAGCGGGTGTCGGCAAGACCGCCGTCGTCGAAGGCCTGGCACTGCGCATCGTCAACGGCGACGTCCCGCCGCCGCTCAAGAACGTCGAACTGCGAACGCTCGATCTCGGCTTGCTCCAGGCCGGCGCCGGGGTCAAGGGCGAGTTCGAGAGCCGACTCAAGAATGTGATCGAGGAGACCAAGCGCAGCCTGCATCCGATCATCCTGTTCATCGACGAAGCCCACACGCTGATCGGCAGCGGCGGACAGGCCGGCCAGGGCGACGCCGCCAACCTGCTCAAGCCGGCGCTGGCTCGGGGTGAACTACGCACCATCGCCGCCACCACTTGGGCGGAGTACAAGAAGTACTTCGAGAAGGACGCCGCACTGGCGCGACGCTTCCAGGTGGTCAAGGTCGAGGAGCCGACGGAGCCGGTCGCGATCAACATGTTGCGCGGCCTCAACGAGCGCATGCAGGATCACCACAAGGTGACCATTCTCGACGATGCCATCGTCCAGGCCGTGCGCCTGTCGCATCGTTACATCACCGGTCGCCAGCTGCCGGACAAGGCCGTCAGCGTGCTCGACACCGCGTGCGCACGAGTGGCACTGGCCCAGTCATCACAACCGGCAGCACTGGAAGATGCCCACCGCCGCATCGACAACTTCCAAAGCGAGATCGCTGTGCTGGAGCGTGAGCAACGCGAGGGTAGCGATCATGCCGAGACGCTGGCCTCGCTCAACGAGCAGCTCGAGACTACCCAAGCCGAGATCGACGACCTGACCACGCGTTGGGAGCGCGAACAGGAAATCGTGACCCGGCTCAAGTCCCTGGAGGGCGAACGGGAAGCCGTCGAGGCCGGCAAGCAGGATGGCGATGCCGACAGACTGAGCCGGCAGATCGGCGACGTTCGACGCGAACTCGCCGAGGTCCAGGGTGAGCACTCGCTGGTCCATGGCCATGTCGATGGCAACGTGATCGCGGAAGTCATCTCCAACTGGACCGGCATTCCGCTGGGCAAGATGATGCGCGACGAGATCACCACCGTGCAGCGCCTGCCCGAACTGCTCGGCGAGCGCGTGCTGGGGCAGGATCATGCGCTCGCCGAGATCGGCAAGCGCATCGCCATTTCTCGCGCGCGGATGGAAGATCCCAACAAGCCGATCGGCGTCTTTCTGCTACTCGGCCCCAGCGGCGTCGGCAAGACCGAAACGGCGCTATCGCTGGCCGACACGCTCTACGGTGGCGAGCGCAACGTGATCACCATCAACATGTCCGAGTATCAGGAAGCGCATACCGTCTCCAGCCTCAAGGGCTCGCCCCCCGGCTACGTCGGCTACGGCGAAGGCGGCGTGCTGACCGAAGCGGTGCGCCGCAAGCCTTACAGCGTGGTGCTGCTGGATGAAGTCGAGAAAGCGCACCCGGACGTGCTGGAGCTATTCTTCCAGGTTTTCGACAAGGGAGTGCTGGACGACGGCGAAGGTCGCGAGATCAACTTCCGCAACACCGTGATTCTGCTCACCTCCAACGTCGGCACCGACGACATCATGCAGCAGTGCCTCGGCGTCGAGTCCCTGCCCGCCCCGGATGCCATCGTCGAGAGCCTGCGCGATCAACTTAACGACGTGTTCAAGCCAGCATTCCTCGGCCGTTTGAACATCATCCCCTACTACCCAGTGCAGAAAGAGATCCTGCACAACATCGTGCGACTCAAACTGGACCGTATCAAAAACCGCTTCGAGCACAATCACCGGGCCGAGTTCGAGTACGATCCGGCCATCGTCGAAGCCGTCGCCGAGCGCTGTACTGACAGTGACAGCGGCGCGCGCAACATCGACAATATCCTCTCCGGCAGCCTGATGCCCACGATTGCCGCCCAGGTGCTGGACAAGATGGCCAACGGCGAAGCGATCGAGAAGCTAGCCGTCAGCCTCGATGATCAGGGCGAGTTCGCTTACGCGCTGAGTTGAGTAGTCTATAACACGGCCACTCAAGAACGCCTCTGGCGGCAAACCGCCGTCAGGGGCGTTTGCCGTTCGAGGGCTTTTGTTCAAGGGCTTTTGTTCAAGGGCTCAGGCTCAAGAGAGTGGTTCGAGCCCCGCGCCACCACCAAAGTCGTATTCAGCGAAACCAAAGCCCCCTGCCACAAAAGAAAGATGTCCTCGGACTCCGAGTCCGGCCATGCTGGCGAGACCTTCCGAGACTGGTGGATCGCCTGATGTCTGACTATGCGTCCGAATATGTGCCCGACGGCAACGACGCGCTCGAAAGCTGGATCGGCAAGCGGGAACAGAGCACGGACCATCTCGACCGTGCGCTGGTTGCCCGGGTCGCCGCCACCTTCGGCAAACCGTGCCCGGCTTCGGGTGAGCCCCTTCCACCGCTCTGGCACTGGGCGTTTTTCCAGCATCCCCTTCCCGGCGCGCAGCTGGGCGGCGACGGTCATCCGACTCGAGGCGGTTTTCTGCCCCCGGCAGACGACCGCAATCGCATGTGGGCCGGCGGACACGTCGAGTTTCTGAGACCGTTGAGAGTGGGCATCGAGGCCGAACGCGTCTCGACGGTGACCGATATTCAGGAAAAGCAGGGCCGCACCGGCTCGCTGCTGTTCGTGACCGTGCAACACGAGTATCACCAGGCCGGCGAGCTCGCCATCCGCGAAGCACAGGACATCGTCTATCGCCAGCCGGCACCGCCCAAGCTCTCGCTCGACGAGCCGATGCCGGAAGCCGACTGGTCGCAGACCATCGATCCCGATCCGGTCCTGCTGTTCCGCTATTCGGCGGTCACGTTCAACGGTCACCGGATTCATTACGATCATCCCTACGTCACCGAAACCGAGGGGTATCCGGGTCTGGTAGTGCACGGGCCGCTGATCGCGACGCTCCAGCTGCAGGCTTTCTGCGAGGCCAATCCTCGGACGCCGCCTACCCGTATTCAGTACCGCGGCCTGCGCCCGCTGATCGCCAATCAGCCCTTCCAGACCACCGGGCGCATTACTGGCGCCGGTACGGCCGAATTGACCGCCGGCAATCAAGACGGGCCGGCCCATCGCGCCACGGTGGAATTCAATAACAGCGAAGATCAGGAGTCTCGATCATGAGTCTCGCCCCTATCAACCAAGCCCCTATCAACCAAGCCCCTGTCGACCAAGAGGCGCTGGAAGCGATCCGTGACGGCGTTCGCAGCCTGTGCCAGCAGTACGATGGCGAATACTGGCGCCATATCGATGAAACTCGAGGCTTTCCCGAAAAATTCGTTTCCGAACTGACCGAAGCCGGCTGGCTCGGCGCGATGATCCCCGAAGAGTTCGGTGGCTCCGGCCTGGGGCTGACCGAGGCCAGCGTGATCCTCGAGGAAGTCAATCGTTGCGGCGGCAACGCCGGCTTCGTTCACGGCCAGATGTACAACATGGCGACACTGCTCAAGCACGGTAGCGAGGCGCAAAAAGCCGAGATACTACCCAAACTTGCCAGCGGCGAACTGCGTCTGCAGTCGATGGGCGTCACCGAACCCACCACCGGCACCGACACCACCAAGATCAAGACCACGGCGGTCAAGCGCGGTGACAAGTACGTGATCAACGGCCAGAAAGTGTGGATCTCGCGCATCCAGCACTCGGATCTGATGATTCTGCTCGCCCGCACCACGCCGCTGGCCGAGGTCAAACGCAAGTCCGAGGGGATGTCGATCTTCCTGGTCGACCTGCACCAGGCGATCGACAACGGCATGACGGTCCAGCCGATCGCCAACATGGTCGGTCACGAGACCAACGAGCTGTTCTTCGACAATCTCGAACTGCCGGCAGAGAGCCTGATCGGCGAGGAAGGCAAGGGGTTCCGTTACATTCTCGACGGGCTCAATGCCGAGCGCACCCTGATCGCGGCAGAATGCATCGGCGACGGTCGCTGGTTCATCGACAAGGCAAGTCGTTATGCCAACGAGCGCATCGTCTTCGACCGTCCGATCGGCAAGAATCAGGGCGTGCAGTTCCCCATCGCCGAAGCACATATCGAGGTGGAAGCGGCCGATCTGATGCGCTGGCGCGCCTGCCAGGAGTTCGATGCCGGTGTGCCGGCCGGGGCCAGTGCCAACATGGCCAAGTACCTGGCGGCCAAGGCCTCGTGGGAGGCCGCCAATGTCTGCCTGCAGACCCACGGCGGCTTCGGCTTCGCCACCGAGTACGACGTCGAGCGCAAGTTCCGTGAGACGCGCCTCTATCAGGTCGCCCCGATCTCCACCAACCTGATTCTCTCCTACGTGGCCGAGCATCTGCTCGATCTGCCACGCTCGTTCTGAGATCGCCCATGAAGATCACGCAGCTAGACCATCTGGTGCTGACGGTCGCCGACATCGATGTGACCTGTGATTTCTACGTCCGCGCCCTCGGCATGGAGCGCGTCGTCTTCGGCGAGGGTCGGATCGCCCTGGGATTCGGCGAGCAGAAGATCAACCTGCATCGTCACGGCCGTGAATTCGAACCCAAGGCCGACCGCCCCACGCCGGGCTCGGCGGATCTGTGTTTCCTGAGCGAGACACCACTGGAACAGGTGATCATTGATCTGGCCGCCGCAGGCGTCACGACCATTGAAGGCCCGGTTGACCGGACCGGGGCGACCAGCCCGATCCGTTCCGTCTATGTTCGCGATCCCGACGACAACCTGATCGAGATCGCCAATCGACTCGAGGAACGTTTGCCATGAATGAACTGGTCCATGATCAAACCCGTGATCGAACGCGTGAACTGGCAAGTTTTCTGGCCGAACTCAGTTACGCTCAGATCCCCCAACACGTCGTCGAACGCTGCCAGGCGCTCTATCTCGATTGGCTGGGCTCGACGCTGGCCGGCAAGAATCACGCGCCGATTCCGCTGTTCGAGCACTACAGCCGGCTGATGGGCCCCAGCGACGGCGGCTGTCAGCAGCTGACCGATCGCCGCATGACCTCGCCCCATTTCGCCGCGCTGGTCAACGCCGCCGCCTCCCACGTGGTCGAGCAGGACGACCTGCACAACAGCTCCGTGCTGCACCCCGCCACCGTGGTCTTTCCCGCCGCGCTGGCAACCGCTCAGGACCTGGGCAGCAGCGGCCGGGACCTGATCACTGCCGCCGTGGCCGGTTACGAAGCGGGGATTCGGATCGGCGAATTTCTAGGCCGCTCGCATTACCGGGTCTTCCATACCACCGGCACCGCCGGGACGCTGGCCGCTGCGGTGGCCGCAGGCAAGCTGATGGAGCTCGACACCGATGGCTTCGTTAACCTGCTCGGCAATGCCGGCACCCAGGCTGCGGGGCTATGGGAATTTCTGCGCGACGCCGCCGACTCCAAGCAGCTGCACACGGCCAAGGCAGCTTCCGACGGTCTTCTTGCCGCCTACATGACGCAAAGCGGTCTGACGGGGGCAAAGCATATCCTCGAGGGCCCGCAGGGGATGGCGGCAGGCATGTCGACCGATGCCGATTCTGGCCAGTTGACGGACCGTCTCGGCGAACGCTGGGCGCTGGTCGAGACCTCGTTCAAGTATCACGCCTCCTGCCGGCATACGCATCCGGCAGCGGACGCCCTGCTGGCGCTGATGCAGCGAGAAGCGCTGACCCACGACGACATCGAGACCGTCACCGCGAAAGTCCACCAGGCGGCGATCGACGTGCTCGGCCCGGTCGTCCACCCGCGCACCATTCACCAGGCCAAGTTCTCGATGGGCAGCGTGCTGGGGCTGATCGCCGTGCACGGCGATGCGAGCCTGGCCAGTTTCCGCGATCACGCCCTTCAGGACGAGGCGGTGACCAGTTTCCGCCAGCGTGTCTCGATGGTGCTGGATCCGGAAGTGGATGCCGCCTATCCCCGGCGCTGGCTGGGGCGCGTCGAGATCACGACCCGCGACGGCCGGCGGTTGAGCGCCGCGATCGACGAACCCAAGGGCGACCCGGGCAATACACTGAGCCGGGACGAGCTGGAAGCGAAGTTTCGCCGTCTTGTCACGTTTTCGGGCGCGGCCACTGACGACGAAGTCAGCCAGCTGATCGCCCATGCCTGGGACCTGCCCGCCGTGACGCGGCTCAAGCCGTTGCTATGACATCACGGCCATACCGGGTTGCCTCTCATTTTTTCGAACAGGATCTGTCATGACTGCTCAAGCCCCTCGTCCGCTGGATGGCCTTACCGTGGTCAGCCTCGAGCATGCCATCGCCGCCCCGTTCTGTACGCGGCAGCTTGCCGATCAGGGTGCCAGGGTGATCAAGATCGAACGCCCCGGCGTCGGCGACTTCGCCCGTGGCTACGATGAACGTGTCCACGGTCTCTCCTCGCATTTCATCTGGACCAATCGCTCGAAGGAGAGCCTGACGCTCAATCTCAAGCACGAGGCGGCCGCGCCGATTCTCGACAATTTGCTCGGCGAGGCGGACGTGCTGGTGCAGAACCTGGCACCGGGCGCCGCCGCTCGCATGGGACTCGGCTTCGACACATTGCACGCGCGCTTCCCCAAGCTGATCGTGTGCGACATCTCCGGCTACGGCGAAGGCGGGCCCTACGAGACCAAGAAAGCCTACGATCTGCTGATCCAGAGCGAGGCAGGTTTTCTCTCCGTCACCGGCGGCCCCGAACCGGATGCCATGGCCAAGGCGGGCTGCTCGGTTGCCGATATCGCCGCCGGGATGTACGCCTACAGCAATATTCTGTCGGCTTTGCTGCTTCGCGGGCGGACTGGCGAAGGCTCGCATATCGACGTCTCGATGCTGGAGAGTCTGGTCGAGTGGATGGGTTACCCGATGTATTACGCCTTCGAAGGCGCGACACCGCCGCCTCGCGCTGGCGCGTCCCACTCCACGATCTATCCCTACGGCCCCTTCCCCTCAGGGGGCGGCGGTACGGTCATGCTCGGCCTGCAGAACGAGCGCGAGTGGCAGCTGTTCTGCGAGAAGGTCATGGAGCAGCCGGCCCTGGCTACGGACGAACGCTTCGATGCCAACTTCAAGCGCTCCGAAAATCGAGGCGCTCTCCGCGCGTTGATCGAAGCCGTCTTCGCCGAACTCACCGCGGAGCAGGTGATAGCGCGACTGGAAAACGCCCAGATCGCCAACGCGCACGTCAACGATATGGCCGGCGTGTGGAACCATCCGCAGTTGGCGGCCCGAGAGCGGTGGCGCGACGTCATGACGCCCGGCGGAATGGTGCCGGCCGCGCTGCCGCCCGGACGCAACATGGCGTACGAGCCGCGCATGGATGCCGTGCCCGCCCTCGGCGAACATAGCGATGCCATTCTGAAGCAGCTGGGCTATGCCGAGGAAGACGTGAATACGCTGCGCCAGGCCGGTACGATTTGACCGTGTCCGTTGACTCGATTCCCTTTTCATCCCCTTCGATCAAGCAAGGAAAGCGCCCATGATCTCCCCCACGCCGCCCCGCTCCGCGCTGTTCGTACCGGCCAACCGCCCCGAGCGCATTCCCAAGGCGCTGGCCAGCGGGGCCGACATCGTGATCGTCGATCTGGAAGATGCGGTGGCGCCGGAGGCCAAACCCGAGGCACGTCGGGCGCTGAGCGCGTTTCTCGAAGGCGCACCGGACGGCGCGGTCTGGGTACGGATCAACGCGGCCGACACCAAGGATTTTGCCGAGGACCTGGCGCTTTGCCGGAATCAGGCAGGTATCGCCGGCCTCGTGGTGCCAAAGGCAGAGAATGTCGACGCCCTGGCCGAGGCTGGCGCCCACGGCGTCGCGCTGATGCCGCTGATCGAAAGCGCCAGAGGATTGCAGGCGCTGCCCGAGCTGGCCCAGGCGCCAGGCGTCATTCAACTGAGCTTCGGCGCGCTGGATCTGGGACTGGATCTGGGCATCGAGCCGAATAGCGAAGGCGGGGACTGGATGCTGAATCAGGCGCGCTATCAGATCGTCCTGCAGTCGCGTCTGGCCGGACTTGCACCGCCGATCGACACCGTTCATCCCGAATTCCGCGACATGGGCGTGGTCGAACGTGCCGCCAGGCGCGCGGTCGAGATGGGCTTCGCGGGCATGCTCTGCATCCATCCGCGTCAGGTGGCGGTCGTCAATCAGACCTTCCTGCCGACTGCCGATCAGCTGGCCTGGGCGACGCGGGTGATCGAGGCGGCCGAGCAGGACGCCGGCGCCGGCCAGGTCGATGGCCAGATGATCGACGCGCCGGTCATGGCGCGGGCCCGTCGGCTGATGGCCAGCGCCAAGCGGGATTGAAGACCCCCATGGACGCACCGGTCCGGCCGTTCCACTTCGGCCGCCGATCGACAGAGCCAAACCGCCTGGTCGGCGCCAGGAAAGAAAGTTAACTTCTGTCACGTTGCATCTTCTCGTCGATGCAACCTGGCAGAAAGGTCTCGATTCGCTGCCGCCGATTGGTATCGGATTTATGTCGACGAAAACCCTGCCAAAACCGCCCGATAATCGTTGCAAAAATCTCTTTAGCTACTGAATTAATTGATTTTTATCATTTCGAAATATCATCTATTCCGACATTATCGAATAACGTTGCCCCGACTTTTTAAACTTTTTAAACCAAAATATAACCCTTCTCCTTTCGTCTCCAATCTCTCGAGTCCCACCGAAGGTTGAATATACGAGTTCCACTAATTCTCCGCATACTCCGCATGGCATTACCCATAAGGCGTCACCAGAGACGCCAAGACGACAGAACAAACCCAGGAGTGAAATGCCATGTCTCTCATCAATCCAAAAACAGTGGTTGGCGTGATCGGGGTTGCCATCCTGATGGGTGGCGTCGCTAGCGCTCAGGCGCAGGATCCCATCGTCATCAAGTTCTCCCACGTCGTGGCCGAAAACACGCCCAAGGGCCAGGGCGCGAAAATGTTCGCCGAGGAAGTGAAAGAGAAGCTGGGCGATCGCGTCAAGGTCGAGGTCTATCCCAATTCCTCGCTCTATGGCGATGGCAAGGAGATGGAAGCGCTGCTGCTGGGCGACGTGCAAATGCTGGCGCCTTCGCTTGCCAAGTTCGAGCAGTACAGCCCCAGCCTTCAGCTTTATGACCTGCCGTTTTTGTTCGACGACATCAACGCCGTCGACCGTTTCCAGCACTCCGACGACGGGCAGGGCCTGCTCGACTCGATGCAGGATCGCAACATCCAGGGCCTGGCCTACTGGCACAATGGCATGAAGCAGCTCTCTGCCAACAAGCCGCTGCGTGAGCCCAAGGATGCTCGCGGCCTCAAGTTCCGCGTGCAGGCATCCGACGTACTCGACGAACAGTTCAAGGAACTGCGCGCCGTCCCCCGCAAGATGAGTTTCGGCGAGGTCTATCAGGCGTTGCAGACCGGCGTGGTCAACGGTCAGGAAAATACCTGGTCGAACATCTACAGCCAGAAGATGCACGAGGTGCAGCCGTACATCACCGAGTCCAACCACGGCATCATCGACTATATGGTAATCACCAACGCCGAGTTCTGGAACGGCCTGCCGGATGATATTCGCAGCCAGCTGGAAGATATTCTCGCCGACGTCACCCAGAAGGTGAACAAGCAGGCCTACGACCTCAACCAGCAAGCCAAGCAGTCGATCATCGATGCCGGTACCAGCGAGATCATTCAGCTGACGCCCGAGCAGCGTGAAGACTGGCGCGAAGCGGTTCGCCCGGTGTGGAAGAAGTTCCAGGGTGACATCGGCGAAGACCTGATCAAGGCTGCCGAAAGCGCCAACGAGTCCGACACCAGCCAGTCCGAAACCACTCAGTAACCGAGCCGACCATGACACGTTTCCTGCGTGCCTGGGCGCATCTGGAGGAGGGCCTGGTGGCCTTCCTCCTCGCCCTCATGACCCTGGTGACCTTCAGCTACGTGATGGTCAACAACCTCTATACCGTTTTCTACGATGCGGCGGACTGGTTCCCGTTCGCGGAAACGCCGCTCTTCGCGATCGGTGATTTCATCATCGATCTCGCTCAGGAAATGACCTGGAGCATCGCCTTGACCAAGGCGTGCTTCGCCTGGCTGATCTTCCTGGGCATGGCCTATATCGTGCGGATCGGCGCCAATATCGGGGTCGACCTGATCGTCAGACTGCTGCCGGAACGCGCACGACGCGGCGTCGGCATTCTGACGTGCCTGATCTGTATCGCTTACACGGCCCTGTTTGCCATCTCCAGCTACACCTGGGTGCAGGCGCTCATGCGCGCCGGTATCGGTGCCGAGGACCTCGACAGTTACGGCGTCCTGCAGTGGCACATCACGATCATCGTGCCGATCGGCTTCACCCTGGTGCTGATACGCCTGATCGAAGTCCTGGTGCGAATGCTGCGCGGTCAGCAGATCACCATGGAACTCAGCAATGAATCCACCGATGCGTTGAAGCTTCAGGATGAAGCCGGTACCGAGGAGAAGCCGACATGACCATCGCCTTCCTGTTCGTGGTGCTTTTCGGCCTGCTCTTCCTCAACGTGCCGATCGCATTCTCGCTGGGCATCGCCAGTTCGTTGACGATTCTACTGTTCAGCCAGGATTCATTGAGCTCGCTGGCGATCAAGCTGTTCGAGACCTCCGAGCACTACACGCTGCTGGCGATCCCGTTCTTCATCCTCGCCGGGGCCTTCATGACCAGCGGTGGCGTGGCGAGACGGCTGATCAATTTCGCCAACGCCTGCGTCGGCCATATCCGCGGTGGTCTGGCGATCGCCTCGGTACTCTCCTGCGTGCTGTTCGCGGCGCTCTCGGGTTCATCTCCGGCGACGGTCGCCGCCGTGGGCTCTGTCGTCATTGCCGGGATGGCGCGATCCGGCTACACCAAGGATTTCGCCACCGGCATCGTCTGTAACGCCGGCACGCTGGGCATCCTGATTCCGCCGTCGATCGTGATGGTGGTCTACGCCACGGTGACCGAAAGCTCGGTCGGCAAGATCTTCGTCGCGGGTATTGTGCCCGGGCTGCTGCTGGGCCTGATCCTGATGGTGGCGATCTATATCATTGCCCGGGTCAAGAAGATGCCCGCCCTGCCACGCCCCTCGGTCGGTGAGTTCCTGGCCACGGCCCGCAAGGCGATCTGGGGGCTTCTGACCATCGTGATCGTGCTGGGCGGCATCTACGGCGGCTTCTTCACGCCCACCGAAGCCGCCGCCGTGGCAGCGGTCTACGCCGGCTTCGTGGCGCTGTTCGTCTATCGGGACATCACCATCAAGCAGTGCCCTGGCGTACTGCTCGATGCGGCCAAGCTGTCGGTGGTGCTGATGTTCATCATCGCCAACGCGATGCTGTTCGCCCACGTGCTGACCACGGAGCAGATTCCGCAGACGATCACGGCGTGGGTCGTCGAGCAGGGTTTCTCGCCGATCACTTTCCTGCTGGTGGTGAATATCGTGCTGCTGGTGGCGGGGTCGTTCATGGAGCCTTCGGCGATCATCCTGATTCTGGCGCCGATCCTGTTTCCGGTAGCTTCACAGCTCGGTATCGATCCGATTCACTTCGGCATCATCATGGTGGTCAACATGGAGATCGGTCTGGTGACACCGCCGGTGGGGCTCAACCTGTTCGTGGCTTCCGCGGTGACCGGCATGCCACTGACGCGCACGATCCGTGCGGCAACGCCCTGGCTGTTCCTGCTGCTCGGCTTCCTGCTGCTGGTGACCTACGTGCCCTTCATCTCGCTCGGCCTGCCGAACTGGCTGGGCATGTAGTCGCAGAACGAGGATCGCCCTGCACTCTAGTTGCAACCTTGGCTGTAACCTTGGATATAACCCTCGAGGGCGCCATTACGGCGCCCTCTTCATTTGTGCCCACTGACTCGCCCTACCCATGTCAGCCCTCCTCGTCTCGGGATCAACCCGGCTGCCGAAGCGCTACTTCAGCCACCACGACAGAATCAGCAGGAAAAGCAGCACGGTAGCGATCGCCTGCCACACGCTAGCCGGCTCTCGCCATGGGGGGCGGGGGCTGTCGTCCTCGTGCTTGGGCGCCGGGCGCAGATGATAGGCAAACTCGGAGATACGCCGAAATCGCAGCGCCCGTAGCGGATCGAGCGAGCGTCTGAAGGCATCGTCAAGATCGCTGCTGATCGCCGAGTTGCTGAGTTGCGCACGGCGATAGGTCATCTGCTCCAGGTCGGTATGACTGCGCAGGTGGTTCGGCAGCAGGGTATAAGGCAGATGACCGGTAAGCATCCAGTAGATCGTCGAGGCCAACGAGTACTGATCGCTGCGGCGGCCGACTTCGGTATCCAGCGCATACTCCGGTGCACTGTGTTCGGTCAGCCCGATCTGCCGCGCCAGCTCGCGGGCTTCGCCCTGAGCGTCGCCCTCACGCTTGTGGCAGGCACCGAAATTCGTCAGCAGCAGACTGCCATGCCGGTCGATCAGGATATTGTCGGGATGGATATGCTGATGCAGCACATCGTGACGGTGCAGCGCCTGTACCGCCTTGACCAGCTGACGCGCGATCTCGAGGCGCTGTTCCAGGCTCGCTTGCGGATGTTTCCCGAGCCACTCGGTCAACGTCTCGCCATCGACGTAGCTCATCAGGTAGTAGAGATAACGGCGTGTCCGAGCCGGCTCCATCACCTTGACCACGAACGGCGAGTTGACACGCTCGACCACCCACTGCTGCAGACTGAAATGCTCGAGATAGACGTTGCGCGTCGACAGTTCCGGGCTCGGCGCCTTCATCACCATGTCGCGACCGCTGCGAATATCGCGCACGTGATAGAGCCGCGCCTTGGCGGTGCGCGACAATATGTTCACGACCTCCAGACCATCGAAGCGCTCGCCCTTGGCGAGTTCCGGCGGCACCGGCAGGTGATGGAAGACACGGGGCTGCTCGTCGGTCTCGTCTTCCGAGAGGCGGTCTACCCGCACCAGCTGGAAACAGAACTGGTTGGCGTTGTAGCCCCGCTCGATGGCGCGTTGATTGGCCGCCTCCGCCAGCCGTTCGCAGGCGGCGTCGAGATCGCTGACATCGGCACGAATCAGCTGCACGTACTCGGACGGCACCAGCGTGCCACGAACGGCCTGGGTCATGAACAGGAACAGGTCGCCCTGCTTGAGCGCGAAGCTGGAGTAGTCGATATCGACGTGCCCATCCATCCCCAGCGCCCGCGAGGGGTAGCGATAACCGCCCAGATCGGTAACGTGGTCCCGCGTCAGCTGCTCGAACTCCGCGCCCCGGATGCGGTAGACCAGGGTATCGCCCATATGGAAGAGATGCGCGTCGTGCTGATGAAAGATCATCGCCGACAGCGAACAGATGTAACTGCCCCCTTCGATGTAGCCGCTCTGGCTGTGGCACCAGCTGTTCAGGGCCCGCAGCACGCGGGTCGCCGACGTTTTGACATCCCAGTGGTCGGGCGTCGAGTAGTAGTCTGCCAAAAAGCCCCGCACGCTGAGATCGCCGGCCTGCTTGGCGATCGAATTGCGCCAGGTGGAGTCGCTGATCAGCGCGCAGCCCCCCTTGGAGATCAGTTGCTCGCCCTGGGGAATCTGCACCGACATCGAACTGCGATGGCGATGTAGATCCGGCGCGACGAAGGCTTGACCATAGGTCAATGACAGCGAGCTTTTCGACAAGGACTTTCTCCCCATGGATCGACGAACGGCGAGTCATCAGGCAATCTCGGACACAGCCCCGACGGCGTCGATGCCGAGGCGTCGTCGGGGAATCGGGCCGGCGTCCGGATTGGTAATCGGACTAGCCTGTTCGTATAATTCTCCGGATTTTCGCCCGCTGGCGTTCAACCTGCAAACCGCAAGGACTCAACAATGAGTTTCGACAAGATTCCCGCCGGGAAGGATCTCCCCAACGACGTGTACGTGGCGATCGAAATCCCCGCCAACCACGTGCCAATCAAGTATGAGATCGACAAGGAGATGGACGCGCTGGTGGTCGACCGCTTCATGGCCACGCCGATGTTCTACCCGGCCAACTACGGTTTCATTCCGAATACGCTGGCCGACGACGGCGATCCGCTGGATGCGCTGGTCGTGACTCCATACCCGGTGCAGCCGGGTTGCGTGATTCGTGCGCGGCCGGTCGGCGTGCTCAACATGTCGGACGAAGCGGGCGAAGATGCCAAGCTGGTCTGCGTTCCCCATGAAAAACTGTCCGCACTCTACGACGACGTGCACGAGGTCACCGATCTGCCCGAACTGCTGCGTCAGCAGATCGCCCATTTCTTCGAGAACTACAAGGATCTCGAGAAAGGCAAATGGGTCAAGATCGACTCCTGGGATGGCGCCGAGGCGGCCCGCCGGGCGATCGAGAAAGCCGTTGCCGCTTACGAGAACGATGACGCCGAAGCGTAGAGCATCACTCGCTGCATCACGTAAAAACGCCGCCCCGGTGACAAGCCGGGGCGGCGTTTGGCGTTGTGACGTCGTCCGGGTTGGATTCTGACGCCAGCGGAACGATCAGAGCTGGTTGCGAATCTTCTCGACGAGCTGCGATGCCCGCACCGTATAGTTCGCCATCATCAATGAGTGGTTGGCGAACAGCCCAAAGCCCGATCCGTTCAGAATCACCGGACTCCAGACCCGCCCCTGCGAGCTTTCCAGCTCCGCGATCAACTGGTCGAAATCAGCGCCGGCACCGCTGTCCTCGATCGCATCGGCATAGTCGATCCTGGCCGCCCGCATCAGCTGGGCCAGCGCCCACGTCGCCCCTCTTGCTTCGAAGAACACGTCGTCGATCCGCAGCCAGGGCGTGCTGTCGTTCTGCTGATCGCCGCTGGGCGACTGACCGACATTGGCGGCAAGCTGTTGGGTCTGCGTCTGCAGACGCTTCTCCACCTGCGCCAGCCACTCGCGCAGGGCGGAGGCATCGGGCGCGTCCGGTGATGCAGTATCGGCAACGGCCCCCTGACCCGATGAATCCTGACCTGATCCCCCCTGATCCGACGAATCCTGACCCGACGCGCTCTGATCCGACGTACCCTGATCCGATGCACCCTGGCCCGACGAACCCTGACCTGACGTTGCCTGATTCGATGCGCCCTGATTCGCCCCGTGCTGTCCGGAGGCGTTTTCCAGCGCCGTGAAGGCCTCGCCGAGATTGTTGCGGGCGGATCGCAGCACATTCTCCGAAGCCGGCCAGCGCCAACTGTCGAGATCGCCGGAAAGCTCGTCGTTGGCCTCTCCCAGCGGAGCACTGCCGACGTCCAGCGCCGAGCCCAGTGACGCTACCGCATCATGGACCTGCTGGGTCACGCCCTTTTCCCAATTGGGCATGTTGTCGAGCCATAGCCCAGGCGGCATGACATCGTTGCGTAGATATCCGCCCGATTTGTCGAGCAGCGTATCGATGATCGCGATATTGCTGGCCAGCAGCGTTTCGCCGGGCGCCGGCGACTGCGGCTCATCGCCACCGCGAGTATCCACGCTCTGCGGGAAACCCCGCTGCTGCTCGACCGCCTGTTTAGGGTCGGTCGGCGACGGCGTCCAGCTCCACCAGATGCCCAGCACGATACAGGCCAGCAGATAGATGACGACCAGCGCCACCAGTGGCTTCCAGATCCAGCCGTACTGGGGGGTTTCGAGGACCTCGGTGCGCGATAGCGGCGCCTTCTTGCGAAACAGAGCCATGGACGATCCTTGTCATTGCTGAGGTTGCGAATGCCGACGTGGGTAACCCGTCAAGAGAACCTGAGTCGAAGGAAGCAGAGTTGGGAAAACGATGAGCCTATCCTATCATGCTCGCCGCCACACGCAGTCCGCCTTTCGCTGTACCCTCTCTCGCTGCAGGGCTTTATTTAGCCGCCCGGTGTTTCGCAGCGACGAGCTTCACAGCGCCGGCTTTTGCAGCTCGGCCTTTCACCGTTTCGCCGTCCGCTCCAATGTGGCGAGCCGTAACGTCGCATGCCCTGACGTCGCGTGCCGTGGCCCTGCGCAGAGGGCTACCGGAAGCGTCCATGGCACTTTTTCCCGGCTGCAGGTTCATAGCAGGGGGCCGTTGCCACGGCGGGGCATCAAGGTCGTCGTCATGAGACCGAATGTCAGTCAACCGCAGATCCGTATTTTCATCGTCGCCGGGAAATCTCTGTTTTGAAGTCGCGTTTATACTCGTTGATTCTGACGCTTGGTTGCTGCCTGATGGCAGCGCTCGGCCCTGCCCGAGCCGAGGACGTGTTTTCCGCCGCTGGCGACTCTCCGTTTCGGAGCGAAAACGCCGCCGAATTCCTGCCGGTCGACGAGGCCTTTCACGCCTACGCCTGGCGTGATTCCAAACGCGTTTACATCGGCATCCGCAACCAGCCCGGCTACTATCTCTACCGTCAGCGCCTGGCGCTCGAGAGTGATCAGCCGGAGATCACGCTCGGCCCCCTCGAAGCCCCCTCCGGTCAGTTCAAGCACGATCAATATCTGGGCGATGTTCATGTCTTCTACGATCAGGTAGAGATCAGCGCGCCGCTGACCGGGCAGGAACAGCGGAATCCGAACCAGCCGATTTCGATCACGCTATCCTTCCAGGGCTGTGCCGACGCGGGTCTGTGCTACCCGCCAGAGCACTGGAGGCTGACCGCCAGACCGGGGCCTGCGCCAGCGGCCTATCGTGATGCCAGCAGTGAAGCCATGGCGTCGCCGATCGGCACGTCGGAAGCAGACACGGCCAACGATCCCTTCTCGACACGGGAGACGAGTCAGGCGCTCTCCAACCCGGCTGCCGAGACGGTCGAGA
This sequence comes from Salinicola halophyticus, assembly GCF_003206695.1. Classification (GTDB taxonomy): domain Bacteria; phylum Pseudomonadota; class Gammaproteobacteria; order Pseudomonadales; family Halomonadaceae; genus Salinicola; species Salinicola halophyticus. The sequence goes on from NZ_PZJN01000008.1 coordinate 128,491, forward strand.
CGATGCCAAGCGCCTCGATGACAAGCGCCTCGATGACATTGGCGGGTGACGTCGAACCGCTCTCTTCGGCCAGCGCCGACGGGCAGTTTCAGTCACTGCTTCGCGCCGGTATTGACCCGAGTACGCTGGGACTCTTCTTTCTCGCCGGCCTGGGGCTGACGTTCACGCCCTGCGTGCTGCCGATGCTGCCAATCCTGACCTCGATCATCATCGGCCAGAACGCCCGGCGGCGACGGGCACTGACGCTGTCGCTGAGCTACGTCACAGGCATGGCGGCGACCTTCATGCTCCTCGGAACGCTGATGGGTCTGTTCGGCGCCTCGCTCAACCTGCAGGCGCGGCTGCAGTCGGCCTGGGTACTGGTCCCGCTCGCGCTGCTGTTCGCGCTGTTCGCCGCAGCCATGTTCGGCCTTTTCGATCTACGCCTGCCCAATGGCCTCAACCAGCGCGTCGATGCCTGGCAATCCCGACTACAGCGCAGTGGCCCGCTGGGTTTGGCCTCGGCGGGAGCGCTGTCGGTGCTGGTGGTCTCGCCCTGCGTGTCCGCGCCGCTGGCCGGCGCACTGGTGTTTATCTCGACGACCGGTGACGCCCTGGGTGGCGCCATGGCGCTGCTTGCGCTCGGGCTGGGCATGGGTGCGCCACTGGTCGCGGCGGGTACGTTCGGCGCCCAGTGGCTGCCGCGCGCCGGCGGCTGGATGACTGGCGTCAAGGCGCTGTTCGGGGTGATGCTGCTGGGCGTGGCGGTCTGGCTGGTCGAACGCATCGTGCCGGGGCCGGTCGCATTGTTGCTGTGGGGCATGCTGACATTGGGCTGCGCGCTGGCGCTGGGTCCGCTGCGACCTCGCCCAGCGCCACGATTCTTTTCGGCGCCCGATGCCGCGCTAGGGTCCCTTTCGACGTCCGATGCCGCGCTAGGGTCCAGTTCAGCGCCCGATGCCGCGCCCGCGGGCAGATTTCGCGGCGGGTCGCTGATACGTCAGACGGCGGGGTGGGTGCTGCTGGTGTGGGGCGTGGCGATGGTATGGGGCGCGGCTCAGGGCGGCAGCGATCCCCTGAGGCCATTGCCGGCCGCCGTGTCCACATCGTCGCCGGACGCGGCGCCGCGCTTCGAGACCGTCAGCAACCTTGACCAGCTCGAGGCCGCCCTGGCGGCGGCGGACCGGGCCGGGCGCCCGGCCATGGTCAACGTCAGCGCCGACTGGTGCATCTCGTGCAAGGTCATGGAACGCGATGTCTTTCCTCGGCCAGCCGTCGCCCAGCGTCTGGCAGGGTTCACGCTGATTCGAGCCGACGTGACTCGGGACGCACCTGCCAGCCGCCGGCTGCTCGAGCATTACGACCTGTTCGGCCCGCCGGGATTGCTATTTTTCGCTCATGGAGAGGAGTTGCCACGTGCCCGTGTTCAAGGCGAAGTGGACGCCCGCGCACTCATCCAGCATCTCGATGCAGTGGCGCAGCTAAGCGAAGCCAAAGCGACTGCGTCAGGGCCGGGTCGGCCATCTCGCGATTCATAGGCGGCGATCTACAGGTGGCGTTAACGAACAACGTTCGATAGTCAGGGTGGACACCCTCAATATTTTTCGGCAAACTTCGACATCATGAAAACGGTGGGCCGAAGACGCTATCTTGCAGCAAAGTGACGCGATCTCGGCGTTCCAAGAACGGGTTAACAGCGTAAGGACGGTCATGGCTAGACTGCTGGTTCTCAACGGTCCCAACCTGAATCTGCTCGGTACCCGCGAGCCGGAGGTGTATGGCACGACCACCCTCGAGGACATCCGGATTCGTCTGACCGAGCGCGCCCTCGACGCCGGCCATCAGCTGGAATGGCTGCAGTCCAACGCGGAGCACGAACTGGTCGAACGCGTGCATCGGGCACGGCAGGAGAACGTCGATTTCATCCTGCTCAACCCGGCCGCCTTCACGCATACCAGCGTGGCGCTGCGCGATGCGCTGACCGGGGTCGATATCCCGTTCATCGAACTGCACTTGTCCAACGTGCACGCTCGCGAGCCGTTTCGTGCGCACTCTTATTTCACCGACGTCGCCCGTGGCGTTATCGCGGGGTTCGGCGCCGATAGCTATGTGCTGGCGCTGGATGCCGCGTTCAAGCAGTTGGATTCACGCTGATCCACGTCCTTCCGCCGACGGGCGTGCAGCATTGTCAACCCGGTCCTGTCACTCGCAGAACTGATAGTCACAGCACTGATAGTTACAGCACTGATACTCATCGCATTGCGCTGGCCCGTCCAGAGTTCGCATGCCGAGAGTGGTGCCTTTATTCACATTCAATCAATCAAGCCGAGACATCGCCATGGATATACGCAAGGTCAAGAAGCTCATCGAACTGCTGGAAGAGTCGAACATCAGCGAGATCGAGATTCAGGAAGGTGAAGAGTCCGTCCGCATCAGCCGTCACCCGGCTGGATTCGGTGCCGCCCAGCAGCCGATGATGATGCCGCAATCCATGGCGCAGGCCGGCCCGAACTACGGCGCGCCGCAGCAGACTCAAGCTCCCGACCCCGCCGAGCCGGGCCCCGTGCAGCCTGCCGGTCATGCGGTAACTTCGCCGATGGTCGGCACCTTCTATCGTTCGCCGGCGCCGGGTTCCAAGGCATTCGTCGAGGTCGGTCAGAGCATCAAGAAAGGCGATACCGTGTGTATCGTCGAAGCGATGAAGATGATGAACCAGATCGAAGCCGACAAGGATGGCGTGATCGAAGCGATTCTGGTCGAGGATGGCGAGCCGGTCGAGTTCGACCAGCCGATGATCATCATCAACTAAGACCACACGAGCGAAACCATCATGTTGGACAAGGTACTCATCGCCAACCGTGGCGAGATCGCACTTCGCATTCTGCGCGCCTGCAAGGAGCTCGGGATCAAGACCGTGGCGGTTCATTCCAAGGCCGACCGGGAACTGATGCACGTGCGCCTGGCCGACGAGGCCGTCTGTATCGGCCCTGCGGCTTCGGCCAAATCCTATCTGAACATTCCCGCCCTGATCAGCGCGGCGGAAGTGACGGATTCCAGCGCCATTCATCCCGGTTACGGCTTTCTTTCCGAGAACGCCAATTTCGCCGAGCAGGTCGAACGTTCCGGCTTCACCTTCGTCGGGCCGCGAGCGGAAACCATCCGCCTGATGGGCGACAAGGTCAGCGCGATCAACGCCATGAAGGCAGCCGGCGTACCCACGGTGCCCGGCTCCGATGGCCCGCTGCCGGAAGATGATGACGAGATTCGGCGTATCGCCGGGCGTATCGGCTACCCGGTGATCATCAAGGCTGCCTCCGGCGGCGGTGGTCGTGGGATGCGCGTCGTCCGCAACGATGACGAAGTCGCCAAGGCGGCCAGCATCACGCGCTCCGAGGCCGCAGCGGCCTTCGGCGACGGCACCGTCTACATGGAGAAGTTCCTCGAGAACCCGCGCCATGTGGAGATCCAGGTGCTGGCCGACGGTCAGGGCAACGCGATTCATCTCTACGATCGTGACTGCTCGCTGCAGCGCCGCCATCAGAAGGTGCTCGAGGAAGCGCCGGCACCGCATATCGATCCCGAGGCGCGCGCCAAGGTGCTCAAGTCCTGCACCGACGCCTGCATCGAAATCAACTATCGTGGCGCCGGCACCTTCGAGTTCCTGTACGAGGACGGCGAGTTCTTCTTCATCGAGATGAACACGCGCGTGCAGGTCGAGCATCCCGTGACCGAAATGGTCACCGGTGTCGATATCGTCAAGGAGCAGCTGCGTATCGCCTGCGGTCAGCCGCTGTCGATTCGCCAGGAAGATGTCGTGCTCCGCGGCCACGCCTTCGAGTGCCGTATCAACGCCGAAGACGCTCGCACGTTCATGCCTTCACCCGGCAAGATCGACCTCTATCATGCGCCGGGCGGGCTCGGCGTGCGCATGGACTCGCACATCTACACCGGTTACAGCGTTCCCCCGCACTACGACTCCTTGATCGGCAAGCTGATCACCTGGGGCGCGGACCGGGAAATCGCCCTGGTGCGGATGCGCAATGCGCTCGACGAGCTGCTGGTCGAAGGCATCAAGACCAATATCGATCTGCAGAAGGACCTGGTCCGTGACAGCGCCTTCCAGCGCGGTGGCGTCAATATCCACTATCTGGAGAAGAAGCTCGGTTTGAGCTGATTCCCGGATATCGAGCCGGTCGAGACGGGGCGGTCTATTCTGCGCATTCAGTGCTGTAATAGACCGCCCCGCCGCGTTGTATTCCTATTACCCACCGATACGAGAGAGCCCCAATGGCCTGGCTACAACTCAAGGCATCCATCCCGCCCGAACAGGCCGAATGGCTGGAAGAGCTGCTGTTGGCCGAGGGCGCCAGCGCCATCACTCTGCAGGACGCCCACGACGAGCCGGTCTTCGAGCCCGATCGCGGCACCACGCCGCTATGGCGCGAGACCGTGCTGACCGGGCTCTACGATGACCTCGCCGGCGTCGAGGCGATGATCGAGCGCGTTCAGCGCGCCTGGGCGGAGCAGTCTCCCGACGAACCGGCGCCGCAGATCGAGTACGAACTGCTCGCCGATCGCGACTGGGAGCGCGAGTGGATGGATGGTTTCGAACCGCTGCGAATGGGCGAACGGCTGTGGATCGTTCCCAGCTGGCACGAGGCCCCCGATCCCGATGCCGTCAATCTGCTGCTCGACCCCGGTCTGGCGTTCGGTACCGGCACCCACCCCACCACCGCACTCTGCCTCGGCTGGCTCGACGCCCAGGATCTCGCCCAGCGCCAGATTCTGGATTACGGCTGCGGCTCCGGCATCCTCGCCATCGCCGCGCTCAAGCTCGGCGCCGAGATCGCCGTGGGTGTCGATATCGACCCCCAGGCGTTGCAGGCCAGCCGCGACAACGCCGAGCGCAACCGGATCGACGAGTCGAGCCTGGTCCTCGATTATCCCGAGAGAATCGGCCAGGGCCAGTTCGAAGTGGTCGTCGCCAATATCCTCGCCGGGCCGCTGATCGAGATGGCCGCCACGATCGCCGCGCGGGTACGCCCCGATGGGTTGCTGGCACTCTCCGGCATTCTCGAGGCCCAGACCGAGTCGGTGCTGGAGGCTTACCGGGCCCAGGGCCTGATCATGGACGAACCCAAGGAAAAAGAGGGCTGGATGCTGCTGACCGGTCGTCGGCCCGGCCAGCAACGGTAATCGATCGGAGCCGCGGATCAGCGTGATCCTGGATCCGATCACGCTGACACCGTTTCGTGCCGGCATTCATGACATATGGCCTGCACCTGAACGTGTTTCATGCACTGGATCGCTCCGCTACGGCTTAGGTCGTGCGTCGGTAAACAGCGCTTCAACAAAGTCGGCGTGATCGGTATCATGGCTTCCCCGTTTCGCCTGAGCCCTGTAACGATGCGTGATTCCGTGTCATCGCAGACCGATCGCCCGTTACCCCGCATCGGCCGGCACACGCTACCCAATCGCGTGATTCTGGCCCCTATGGCCGGGGTGACCGACCGCCCCTTTCGCCAGCTGTGTCGCGAGCTGGGCGCAGGTCTGGTGGTCTCGGAGATGGTCACCGCCGACAGTCGCCTGTGGCACACCCGCAAGTCTCGCCAGCGCATGATCCACCGTGGCGAACCGGGGCCACGCTCGGTGCAGATCGCCGGCGGCGATCCAGAGATGCTCGCCGAGGCAGCGAGACTCAACGCCGAGTCCGGCGCCGAGATCATCGATATCAACATGGGCTGCCCGGCCAAGAAGGTCTGCAACAAGGCGGCAGGATCGGCGCTGCTGCGGGACGAGCGCCTGGTGGCGGACATTCTCGAGGCCGTGGTCGCGGCCGTCGAGATCCCGGTCACCTTGAAGATTCGTACCGGCTGGTGCGCCGACAGCCGCAACGCCGAGCGGGTGGCGAAGCTTGCCGAGAACGCCGGGATCGCGGCGTTGGCGGTTCATGGCCGAACCCGCGAGCAGCGCTACACCGGCGAGGCGGAGTACGACACCATCGCCGCGATCAAGCAGCAGGTGTCGATCCCGGTCTTCGCCAACGGCGATGTCACGACACCTCAGCGCGCCGCCGACGTTCTCGCCTACACGGGCGCCGATGCGGTAATGATCGGACGCGGCGCCCAGGGCAATCCCTGGCTGTTCCGCGAGATCGAGCACTACCTCGCAACCGGGCGTGAGCATACCCCGCCCACGACCGAAGAGTTCGTCGACACCATGGGCTGGCACCTGCGCGCTCTGCACGAGCATTACGGCGAGTATCTGGGCGTTCGGGTCGCACGCAAGCATATCGGCTGGTATCTGGCGGCCCACGATCCCGGTCGCGAACGCCGGGCCCGCTTCAATCGCCTGGAGCAGGCCAGTCAACAGTTCGAGTTTCTCCATGAACTCTTTCGCGGTGACGCCGTCGCGATCGATAACGGAATCCACGCAGCATGAATAGCCGGCAGCCTTTAGCCCTCGAGGGAGAATCGCCCACCGAGGTCGAGCCACTTCAAATGCCCGATGCGCTGTCTCATACCACGCTCAGAGAGTGCGTCGAGCGGGTCATGGAGCGTTACTTCTCCCATCTGGAGGGAGAGTCGGTCTCGAATCTCTACACCATGGTGCTGGCGGAAGTCGAAGCGCCGCTTCTCGACGTCGTGATGCGCAACGTCGACGGCAATCAGACCCGCGCCGCCGAGCTGCTGGGACTGAATCGCGGCACGCTTCGCAAGAAGCTCAAACAGTACGATCTGATATAACGATACGAACTGGCCTGAAACCTCCTTGGCTTCGCGTTGGCGAAGCCCGCCTGAACGTAAATTGTCTCGCCGTAAAAAAGAGTGGACTGGCATGTCTCAAAACCCTGCTTCTAGCGCCCCTCGGGCCGTGCGCCGCGCCTTGCTCAGCGTGTCTGACAAGAACGGCGTGGTCGATTTCGCCCGCGAACTGGTATCGCGCGGCGTCGACCTGCTATCGACCGGTGGCACCTATCGTCTGCTCCAGGAAAACGATATCGCCGTGACCGAAGTTTCCGCTCACACCGGTTTCCCGGAGATCATGGATGGGCGCGTCAAGACACTGCATCCCAAGATTCATGGCGGCATTCTGGGGCGTCGCAGTCAGGACGATGCGGTCATGGCGGAGCACGGCATCGACCCGATCGACATGGTGGTGGTCAATCTCTATCCCTTCGAACAGACGGTGGCCAGGCCCGACTGCACCCTCGAGGACGCGGTCGAGAACATCGACATCGGCGGCCCGACGATGGTGCGTTCCTGCGCCAAGAATCATGAGCACACCACGATCGTGGTCAGCGCCGACGACTACTCGCGCATCCTGATGGATATGGACAGTCACGACGGGGGCGTCAGTCACAAGACCCGCTTCGACCTGGCGATCAAGGCGTTCGAACATACCGCCGCTTACGACGCGGCCATCGCCAACTACTTCGGCCAGCGTGTCGGCAACGGCGAGGCCCACTTCCCCCGTACCCTGTCGCTGCAGTTCACCAAGAAACAGGGCATGCGCTACGGCGAGAACCCGCACCAGAAAGCCGCGTTCTACGTTGAATCAGGCACGGCCGAACCCGACAAGCCGGAAGCGAGCATTGCGACGGCCGAGCAGTTGCAGGGCAAGGCATTGTCGTTCAATAACGTGGCCGATACCGATGCGGCGCTGGAGTGCGTCAAGTCCTTCACCAAGCCGGCCTGCGTCATCGTCAAGCATGCCAACCCGTGTGGCGTCGCGGTAGTGCCGGAGGCCGAGGGCGGCATCCGCAGAGCCTATGACCTGGCCTTCGCGACCGATAGCGAATCCGCCTTCGGCGGTATCATCGCCTTCAACCGCGAGCTGGATGGCGAAACCGCCAGCGCGATCGTCGCCCGTCAGTTCGTCGAGGTGATCATCGCCCCGCGCATCTCTGCCGAAGCACGCGAAGCAGTCGCCAGCAAGACCAACGTACGCCTGCTGGAGTGCGGCGAATTACCGGTAAAGACCGCCGACGGCTGGGACTACAAGCGCGTCAACGGCGGCCTGCTGGTACAGAGCCGCGATACCGGCATGATCGACGCCGAGGACCTCAAGGTCGTCACCCAGCGCGCGCCGAGCGAGCAGGAGCTGCACGATCTCGTCTTCGCCTGGAAAGTCGCCAAGTTCGTCAAGTCCAACGCCATTGTCTATGGCAAGAATCGTCAGACAGTCGGCGTCGGCGCGGGTCAGATGAGCCGAATCAATTCCGCGCGTATCGCCGCGATCAAGGCCGAGCAGGCCGGTCTGGAAGTGATCGGCTCGGTGATGGCCTCGGACGCCTTCTTCCCCTTTCGCGACGGCCTGGACAACGCCGCCGCGGCGGGTATCACCGCCGTCATTCAGCCCGGCGGCTCGATGCGCGATGAGGAAGTGATCGCCGCGGCCAACGAGGCGGGCATTGCGATGGTCTTTACCGGGATGCGTCACTTCCGCCACTGAGCCGCGAGCCGCGAGCCGAAAAAGCATCACCGTGAAACGAACAGCGCCAGCGACATTGTCGCTGGCGCTGTTCNNTAGCTCGTAGCTCAGTCTGACTTTTCCCCCAGATCGATGCAGAGGTACTTGGTCTCCATGTATTCGTCGAGGCCATACTTGGAGCCCTCGCGACCCAGGCCTGAAGCCTTGACGCCGCCGAAGGGGGCGCTGGCATTGGAGATCAAGCCGGTGTTGATACCCACCATGCCGTATTCCAGCGCTTCGGCGACCCGCCAGACGCGACCCAGATCCTTCGAGTAGAAGTAGGACGCCAGTCCGAACTGGGTATCGTTGGCCATGCGCACCGCTTCCTCTTCCGTTTCGAAGGGAAACACCGCTGCGAGCGGCCCGAAAGTCTCCTCGGTGGCGACCTTCATGTCCGGTGTCACGTGGCTGACCAGCGTCGGCGAGAAAAACCGCCCACCCAACGAGTGCTCGTGACCGCCCAGCAGCAGCTGCGCGCCCTTGTCGGTCGCATCCTTGATGTGGTCGGCCACCTTGGCCACGGCATCATCATCGATCAACGGGCCGATATTGACGCCCTCCTCGAAGCCGTCGCCGACCTTGAGTTCGCTGTTCATCGCCGCCGCCAGCTTTTCGCTGAAGGCATTGACCACGCTGGACTGCACCAGGAAGCGATTGGTGCAGACGCAGGTCTGCCCGGCATTGCGGAATTTCGAGGCGATCGCGCCTTCGACCGCTGCGTCGAGATCGGCGTCCTCGAACACCAGGAACGGGGCGTTGCCGCCGAGCTCGAGCGAAATCTTCTGGATATGCTGGGCAGCGTTGGCCATCAGCGAACTGCCGACTTCGGTCGAGCCGGTAAAGGTCACCTTGCGCACCACCGAAGAGTCGGTCATCGCCTTGGCGATCTCGCTGGCCTTGCCCGGCACCACGTTGAATACGCCACGCGGAACGCCAGCCTGTTCCGCCAGCGCGGCCAGCGCCGTGGCCGAAAACGGTGTCTGACTGGCCGGTTTGATCACGATGGTGCAACCCGCTGCCAGCGCGGCGGCGGCCTTGCGCGTGATCATCGAAGACGGGAAGTTCCACGGCGTGATCGCGCCGACGACGCCAACCGGCTGCTTGGTGACCACGATACGCTGCTGGGTACTCGCGGCGGGGATGGTGTCGCCGTAGATACGCCGTGCTTCCTCAGCAAACCAGCGCATGAAGCTCGCGGCGTAGACGATCTCGCCCGCGGCCTCTTTCACCGGCTTGCCCTGCTCGGCGGTCATGATCGCGGCCAGTTCATCCTTATTCTCGAGCATCAGCTCGTACCACTTCATCAGGATGTCCGCCCGCTCCAGCGCGGTATGGTTGCGCCATCCCGGCAGTGCGGCCTCGGCGGCCTCGATGGCACGTTCGGTCTCGGCGCGCCCCAGCCGCGGCATGCGTCCGAGGATTTCGCCATTGGCGGGGTTGTCGACCTCGATCTGCTCGCCACTGTCGGCGGCGACCCAGTTACCATCGATATAGGCGAATGGCCTGAACAAGGCGCTCTCTTTGACGGACTGTGCTTTGTCGGACTGCGCTTTGACGGATTGCATGAATCACTCCTTCCTTGATGTGCTTGCCGGCGGCGGGCTGTTGCCTCTCGCCGATCCGGCCAATGCCCCATGCCGGGAAATCGAGAATGACGCCGATCTGCGGCAACGATTCCAGGCTGACGATTCTATAGCACAGGATGGCGGGTTAACGTCGCCTTCGCCAGTCGTCGATCGCGCCCGCCATCGTGATGTCCTTGTCGAGAGTGGTAGAACCGCGCCGACAGCAGCAAACACTCTCGGCACGGCCGGCTCACCACTGAGACCATAGCGTCACCCCCACGGCAATCGCGATTGCCGCGCCGCTCAATGCGTAGCCGATGAAGCGCTGTGGGTTGCGATGCACCTGATGCAGCCCCGCCCACGCCAGCACGAGGGCCAGGACTTCGGCTATCGGCGCGTAGCGACCCGCACTCAATCCGGCAATCGACACCACGAATGCGGCCAGGGCCCAGTGCGAAAGCTGCTTTCGCCGCGTCTTGCCGTGGACGTCACGAGTGCTGCTGGCACGGCGCTGCGTTTCCGGTCGATTGAAAACCTGAATGGCGTGACCGTCGCGCAGCGCGAAGCGAACCGCGATGCCGGCGCTCGGCAATCCTCTGCCACGCCACTGCGAGAAATCGAACGGATAGCGTTGGCCGTCGTCGCCCTCGACCTCGCCGATCTGGGTATCATCGTCGAATTGGTACAGCCGACCGTCCATGCGTCTTTCCTGGCGGGATGGGTTTACGCGTCGAGATGGCCGACCTGCGACGAGGCCGGCGGAAACGCCTGTCAGCGGCCATTGACCAGCATCAGAAACTCCTGACGCGTGGTCTGATTCTTGCGGAAGCTCCCCAACATCACCGAGGTCGTCATGCTGGAGTTCTGCTTCTCGACGCCGCGCATCATCATGCACATGTGCTGAGCCTCGATCACGACACCCACGCCGCGAGCCTCGGTCACCTGCATCACGGCTTCGGCGATCTCACGGGTGAGATTTTCCTGAATCTGCAGACGCCGGGCATACATGTCGACGATCCGCGCAAATTTGGACAGCCCCAGCACCTTACCCTGCGGTAGATAGGCAATATGACACTTGCCGATGAAAGGCAGCACGTGATGTTCGCACATCGAGTACATCTCGATATCTTTGACCAGCACCATCTCGTCGGTATCGGAAGCGAACACCGCACCATTGATCAGCTCTTCCAGGGACTGATGGTAGCCCTGGGTCAGAAACTGCATCGCCTTGGCGGCGCGCATCGGGGTATCGCGCAGGCCCTCGCGCTCGGGATCTTCTCCCAGCTTCTCGAGAATGCCGTGATAATGGCCTGCCAATTGCTCTGTCATGTTGCTGCCTTGTCTTTCGGTATCAATCTATCGGTGTCATCGACCGAATGCGTTCGCCACAGCGATCGCATCCGGCTCCCCTATCGGTCATCCGCTGATTCTAGCGAAACTCCCCCGACACCACTATCTCGATACTGTCCTGCATGGATCTCCCGGTGCGACACCCATGCGTCAGGCCACAGCCTCAGGCCAGCCAGCGCGGCGAATCGAGCGCGATCCGCTGCTGCTCGAGATGACGGATGTGCTGGTCCCAGTAGCCGCTGTCGGCAACGTAGGGGAAGGCGCGCGGAAAGGCCGGATCCTGCCAACGCGCCGTTACCCAGGCGCTGTGCCGGATCAGCCGCAGGGTGCGTAGCGCCTCGATCCATTCGAGCTGGCGGCGATCGAACTCGCGAGTCATCTCGTAACCTTCGATGACTTCGGAAAGCTGCATCTGCCACTCCTCGGGGGACTGCGCCGTCAGCAGCATCCACAGATCCTGTATCGCCGGGGCCATGACGCAGTCGTCGAAATCGACCAGCGAGAACTGTTCGTCCCGCCCCAGCATGTTGCCGAGATGGCAGTCGCCGTGGACCCGCTGCAACGCGCTTTCCGGCCAGGCGTGATCGGCCAGCAGCGGTAACAGGGCGTCGAGCGTCCGGCCGTAGATCTTGCGCTGTCGGGTATCGAGCCAGCGCGCCTCGAGCACGCGCGTGCGACTCTCTTCGATCATCGGAATTGGATCGAATCGCAGCCGATGACGGAAGGGTTTGCGTGCGCCGACCTCATGCACGCGACCGATCAGTTCACCCAGCGCAAACAGATGTGCGGGATTTTCGAGTTCCGGCGCCTGCCCGACAACGTGGGCGAACAGCGTGAAACGGAAACCCTCGAAGTGATGCAGCGTGTTGCCGCTGGCGTCTTGCCAGGGCGCGCCGACGGAGATCGACTCCGCCGCGAGGGCGAGGAGAAATTCATGCTCCTCGAGGATCTGCGCGTCGCTCCAGCGCTCGGGGCGGTAGAACTTCACCACCCAGCGTCGGCGGTCGTCGTCGGTCAGCGAGTAGACGCGGTTTTCGTAGCTGTTGAGCGCGAAAGGCTCCCCGGGCAACCACAGGCCCAGAGACTCGACGGCCTCGACCACCCGCTGCGGCGTCAAGGTCTCGAATGGATGCAGGGAAACGGCGCTCATACGGACCTCGGCTGACGGCGAAATGCTTGCGCGCATGCTATCAGATTCGGGTCGACGGCGTACGCGCGAACGCCATGACGGTCACGTTCTCGGCTCCCGCCTCGCGGCAGGCAATGGCCAGCGATTCCAGCGTGGCGCCGGTCGTCATGACATCATCGACGACCGTCACGGAGGCCGGCAATCGCCCCGCCACGCGGAAGGCCCGCTTCACGTTGCGACGCCGGGAGATTCGATCCAGGCCCCGCTGGGAGGGCGTCTCGCGTGAGCGCTCGGCCTCGATCACCGGAAGCTCGAGATGCGCAGCCAGACGTTGCGTCAGCCACGCCGTATGATCGAACCCCTGTTGCCGAGTTCGCTCGCGCTGACCCGGCACACCAATCAACGCCCCGGCGGGTTCGATCGATGAGCCGAACGATGACAACATCAGTCGAATCAGCACTTCGCCGGCGCGCGCGTCTGCCGAAAACTTGTAACGCTGAATCAGACGTATCATCCGCCCCTCGTAGCGCAGCGGCACCCAGGCAGCCGTCTGCGCCGGCGGATGCCGCAGACATCGCCCGCATCGAAGCGCCACCATCGATCCAGGCAAAGCGCTTGGCAACGGCTCCGCGCACAGCCCGCAGGCACTGCGATTCCACGGCATCTCGGCATGACAGTCGGCACACCAGGGCACGCCATCGGCAACGGGCGCCCAGCAAAAGGCGCAGTAGCCCGGCAACGCCCTCTTCAGTTGGGCATTGATCCAGGCCAGTAGCCCGCGCGCCACCGGTGGAAGGATTTTTGCGCCTCGCCGCATGACCATTTCTCTCGAACCATTCAGTCATGATGTCGACCGCATCGATGGAAACTGAAGCCAGAATGACGGATTGTTCGCGCACGTCGAACGACGATTGACATCGAGGAAGGCGTCAGTAGAATGAGCGCGCCTGTCGACATGCGGATGTGGTGGAATTGGTAGACACGCTAGATTTAGGTTCTAGTGCCGTAAGGTGTGGGAGTTCGAGTCTCCCCATCCGCACCAAAACAGCTTTTCTGATCTCTCCTGAAGTAACTCAGACCCCCAAAAAGCCTGCATTCCCGTGGCTTTCTTTCACCTGATCTAACCTCCGAACCTGTTTCACAAGTTCTCGCGGTGTACACCAGCATGTACACTGAAAGTTCTGGTGTACACGGGATGCGTTGGGGAGCGCTTATGAAACGATCGCAGATCAAGCGGCGGCCGCTGGCCGATACCGTTCTGGCTTCGCTCGAGCCTGAAAGCTCGGACTATCGCGAGCTGGATGGTAACGGGCTATATCTGCAGGTGCGCAAGAACGGCTCCAAGTCCTGGAATCTCCGCTACAAACGACCCACCGGGAAGTGGGCATGGATGGGGCTCGGCTCTTTCCCGCGTGTCTCGGGCAAAGCTGCCCGGAAAGAAGCCCAGCGACTCAATGCCATGGCGGCGGACGGTGTGGACCTTCGGGTGTACAAGGAGAGTGTACAAGAGCAGCACCTTTTCGAGACGGCTGCCGAGGACTGGTACCAAACCAAACTGGCCGCCGGACGATCGCCAGGCACAACAGATCAGATGCGCCGCTATCTGGACAGCGATATTTTCCCCGCGATCGGAAAGAAGACGCTGTCCTCGATCACTCGTGCTGACTGCGCGAAGATCCAGGAAAAGCTCGAGACCCGGGGCGCTCACAACATCGCGAAGAAAGTGCGTTCTTGGATCAATCAGATTTTTTCGCGCGCGATCGGGCAAGGTAAGTGCGAGCTAAACCCTGCCTCCGAGCTGCGCCATATCGCTGCCGAAGCGCCCAAGACGAAGCCCTACCCTCACCTGCTTGAGCCTGAGCTACCGGCTTTCCTGCAGGCATTCCGGCATTCCAGTAGTCGTATTATCTCGCGCACCGCTGCGTGGCTGGTCCTTCGCACGGCCTCACGGCCGGGAATGGTTCGTCTGTCCAAATGGTCGGAATTCGATCTCGACGAAGCGCTATGGTCGATCCCCGCCGCCAAGATGAAGATGCGCCGAGACCACCTTGTCCCGCTCTCTCGACAGAGCGTGGACGATCTCCGCAGCCTGTATGAGATTACGGGCCGCGGCGAGTGGGTATTCCCAGGCAATGGTCCCAAGAACCCGACGCTGAGCGAGAACACCATCAACAAGGTGATAGCCATGGTCGGTTATAAGGGCAAGCTGGTCGGTCACGGCTCGCGGCATACGGCTTCGACGCTGCTCCGTGAGCATGGTTGGCATCGGGATCTCGTCGAGGCCCAGCTAGCGCATCAGGAAGAAGGTGTCGCTGGCGTCTATAACCAAGCCGCCTACCTGGCGAAGCGACGCAAGATGATGCAGTGGTACAGCGATTACCTAGACGCGCTCGAGCATGGGATCACCAAGGAGCAGAAAGCACAGTTTGCGAGTCAGGTGATCGGTCTTTCCAGCGGCCACTCTAGCCCAGCAGGGTAGACTCGCCCCTCCTAGGGGGCAGTCTCCCTACATCCATCCCGGCGGCGTACGCCGGGATCATGGACTTACCCACAGTTGCAATTGTGGCCGCATCCCTTACTGCCATCGGCGTGACCGTCGGCGCAGGCTTGGCAACAATACCACTTCTCATTTGCCTCAGGTGATTGATCAGTGACTTTGCACTCGCATTTCGGGCATGCGCAGGTTTCTTGAGACATGAGTGATCTCCTCTGTTGACGATCTCAACATAGGCCTATCCTCCACTGTTATGTCATCACAATGAACGAGCCCATTTTCCGTCAGCATTGCCATACCCGACGATTCATTGTCGCGGTACCGGGCAACTCAGGTCGCCCTCCTCGCACTGCGAGTAGCTCTTCAGCGTCTCAGTACGTTGCTGGGTCAGCCTCTCCAGGCATCCGGCTTTGACCATTGAATTGGCACTGCCTCCAGAGGTCGGCCCACTCACGAATTCGCATTCAGCGTCCCGAAACCTGATCCAGGCCCGCTGGGCCGTCTTCATCCGATCCTTCGAGTCGCCATCGAGCCGGCCCATGATCTCGTCATAGGTGGTATTCAGCTCCTTGTCAGCGGCTTGATAGCCCTCGCCCGCGCAAGCGTTCATCTCCTGCTGTGTAGTTGCGTCGTCGCAGGACGGGGCCGCCTGGGCCCATCCGCTCAGGCTAGCCAGTGCCAGCCCTGAAACCACGAGAAAACTTCGCATCCTTTCACCTCGCTTCTGGTGTTGTGCTCTGTTGGTCGTCATGCCCCGCTCACCCTAGCCAACGCACGAGAGACTTGCTCGTAAACCATGGTCTCAGGTACCACACACCAGCCCGCTCGCCGCGATCTCATGTGCCCGTGATGTACCGATACCGCTGATGCGCGTCAGGTCATCGGCGGTCGCCCAGGGCCGCCCGTCGATGATGTCCTGCGCACGGGCCGGACCGACATTAGGCAGCCGGTCCAGATCGCTCGCCGAGGCGGTGTCTAGATCAATGCAGCTTGAGCCACTCGCCTGGCCACCCTCTACCGCCAGCTCATCCGCGCCGGCGAATCTCGCCTGCGCATTGCCAGTAGTCAGGTAGATGGGGGCGTGGTCTGAGACGATATCGCGGGCAGTGGCATGATCGATGTTGAGCATCTCGGGAAAGCGGACGATGCCGGTACCGGTCACGCTGAGTTCGGCGGGGTCATACCAGAAGTTGTCATAGAGACTGGCGTATTGGCCGTTGGTCTCGCTCAGGGTCGTGGCGCCATGCGTAATGGCTGGCTGGGCGCCGGTATCACGTAGCGGCCGCCAGGCCGGATCGCTCGGGGGCAGGTTAAAGTCGCCGGCGATGACGCGGGCGCTATCCGGGTAGACCTCGCGCATCCACTCCCAGATGCTGGCCAACTCACGGATCTCTGGCGTGCGATCGGCGCGGTTGTCGCCATAGACGATGTGCACCGCGGCCATCGCGATCTTGTCGCCGGTATCCTTGTCACGGAACTCCGCCAAGTACGGCTCCCGCGCGAACAGATCGCCGGGATCCAAATACACTACAGCGCCCTTGGTGTACTCGACGGCGCTGTCTCGCCACAGGTAGGCGTAACTCTCGCGGTACGAGCTGCGCCCCACCGTGTGGGAGGTCATCGAGCTCCACGCTTCACCCGTCTGTCGCTCCAGCTCACGCTCGAGCTGTGTCACGGCGCTGTCGTCCATCACTTCCTCAAGCGCCCAAAGGTCGGCGCCCTTCGCAACGTCAGCTACGGCGTCCAAGCGCTTGCCGTTGTTCCAGCCGAGGTGTTCGACATTCCAACTCGCCACTGTCATAGCCGAAACATGCTGGGCAATTTGGATCAGCGAAGCGAGGAATATAACTAACAAAGTGCTTTTAATTTTGACTCTAGAATCACGAAGAATATTACTCACCATAACTACCGCTCACGACTCTCGCGCAACTATTCCTCGTCTTCAGAATCAAGCCTCAACATTTTAACTGGAGGAGTTGGCAGCCTTAGCTTAACCATATGCTCATATACGAATTCGCGCCAGAAGGGATAAATCTGGAATGCAGCAGACCCCTTTCCAAAAGCAATTAGCTCTTCTTTATCATGATTAGGATCTTTTAGCAAATATTCAGCCCTAAATGTTGCTGCAAGTTCGAAGATAATATTCACACTATCATCTGATGATATTTGAGACTCAGAGTCTGGCTCTACTGCCCGCATACCATGCTCAACATCCACGCATAAAATCGTTACAGTGGCATCTCCCCGTTCAACTTCATGAACAGATACCTTGACGCCTTTTTTATTCTGCAACACCAATTGTTCGTGGTCGAAATCTCTTGTCTCCCACTCCCCATTTCGTAAAAAACAAAAATCTAAAAGATAGATATCCTGAACATGCAAACTATCTACAATTGACGCCTTCGTGTTCATTTTTAACGACTCCATTTCTGCTCGGAAACAGAAATCACTTTAGGACTTCCAAACACCCTAGAGCCCGGAAGATGATGAGCCCAAGCGTCATCTACCTTTGAATCTATATTTAGAGCATCAATTTGGGCAAAATAAATATCATGTAGATTACTACTCAAAGCATTGATTGGAAAAAGTTCAGTCTTGGAATATGAGGCGAGATAACTTGCTTTGACAGTCTCAACTAAAGACTTAGTGACTGTCCCCAACGAATATTCCATATCAGCTAGGTAAGCATCTCGAGCCCATTTGGAACTTACGGACTCCTTTTCCATCTCGCAGAGATAAACATAAACTTGGGGGAATCTATCTGCAACGCGCATCAACTTATCCATTGATTTACTCTGGATAACTTCACCACGCTCATACTTGGAAAAAGCGTTCACTCCTCCACCAAAAATCTTGGCAGCTTGACTTTGCGTTATCGAATATTTAACTCTAATATCACGTATCTCACTCCCCTTCAGAAGGGAGTCTGCCGCTCGTTTAGCATCAGCGAAGCAGGTGGAATTATGTTTGTGCAAACGCGAATCGGCAAACTCTTCACCACAGCACTGGCACTGAAAATATTGAACGCCGGGAACTGGAATAGTTTTACCGTTGTACTCAAGGTAATCAATAGCACTCTTAAGAGATACACTTCCACCGCACACTACACAAGAGCGTTCCATTTAACACCTCTCTAACAAAATCACTCTAACTTAAAAGAACCTAGCAGTGTAACCTCACCGTCGGATATCTTTAGCTTCATATACAATGGATCACACCTGGTTCTATCAAAGCTCGGAATGTAGGATGGTTTATAAACATCGAAAAAGATATTTCCACCATCACTCCAAACTTTATCAAAATCGCTGTTACTTAAACTACAAATACACCTAGTGACCTCCGCTTGGTTATAGCCTAAGTTCTCAGCGTTAACCAATGCTCGCCTGACGACTGTCATCCTGCCCTCGGCAGCTAGTTTTTGGACTTCCGCCAAGAGATAGTGTGGCACTCCGATCATATTTGATCAACCATAATGGTTACCTCTGACGTTGAAGCTCAGGCCGGGCTGATATTTTCTTTTATAATCATAACATTACACTTGTTCACAATTGTATTTTCTTACGTATTGGTGAAGGACGCAACCCCCATCTTGACCATCTGAGCCATCCTCCCCTAGCCGCTGCAAAATCAGCGGCCGGGTTTGGTCGCCCGAATCTAGGAGGCGCACGATAGCGCCGCACGGCGCTTTTTTTGTGCTCGTCAGTTATGGCGGGCCGTGCGCGGGAGCCTTCGGGCTGCCGGTGGAACTCCTAGCCGGTCGACCAACCCGTGTACGGTCCGCCTCCATTCATTTGGTCGTGACAGAGGCGGACTCCATTAAAATAGGAGTTCCCGCTATGGCTACGCAGGCCACTACCGCCCTACCGGTTTTCACTGGCAGCATCGATCAAGAAACAGCTCACCTCGTCGACGCCCGAACCCTTCACGCGTTCCTCGCTGTTGGGAAGGTTTTCGCCGCGTGGATCCAAGAGCGCATCAAACAGTATGGTTTCGAAGCGGACCGAGATTACGTGATTGCTTTCCAGAATCGGAAAGCAAACATTTCTGGCCGTGGTGGCCACAATCGACGCGAGTATCACCTCACCCTCGACATGGCCAAAGAGCTGTCGATGGTCGAGCGCAACGAGAAAGGCCGGCAGGCTAGGCGCTACTTCATCGAGTGCGAGAAGCAGCTGCACGCCAAGGATCCCGAGAATGCTCGGCGTATCGCCCAGGAGACGATCGGCACCGATGGCCTGCACATGCTCCGCGAGCTGATCGCGAAGAAAGTTCGCCCGTTGCCGAGCCCGGTTCGATCCGGCGCTCAGCGGCGGCTCTGGAGTCTGGTGCATACCCGCTTCAACGTACCCAAGGGCGAGCTGATCGCCGCCAACGATCTCGACGCCGCGGCCAACTTTGTGGCCAGCGTGGCGATCGAGGGCGAATACCTCGAGGCATCCAGCCGTCAGCGCGCCCTGCCCGGTACCGGAGCCCCCACCGGCAGCCGGGAAGCCGAGACGCTCTACTACTCACTGATCGCCTGGCAGCACCACGTCCAAGTACTGTCGCGAGACTTTGAGCAGATCATCCGCCCGATGATGAGCCGGTCCGCGCCGGAGCTCTGCGAGCGCTGGGCCAAGCGCTTCGATACCATCGATAACTGCGCGAGCGAGTGCATTGCCCTCGCCCGCCGACCACTCGGCCCCAGCGCCATTCCCGCCAGCCCGAGCGTGCCGACCAATCAGCGGCATATGCTGGCTAACCATGCCGCCGTACTCGAACGAGACTTTATCGAAGTCATTGGCCCCGCCATTCGTCCTCTGAACCCAAGGCTCTACGGTACCTGGCGTGAACGGATCGGCGTGCTCTCCCGGTATCTGCGGGACAGCGCCGAGCGCTGATCGCGGATACGAAAAAAGCGCCCCGGCTGGAGCGCTCATCAAAAATTTCCGATGTCGACTAACTCACTGTCACACCGTAAATTCGCAATTTTCTAATATAGACTTTTTCCTGCAACAATCACCGTTATAGCCAAATTTCGCTATTTGATCCGCCGCGCGTGTCTACCCGATACTGTACGCACATACAGTATTCTTAGGGAGCACGCTGTCATGTCCGCACAATTCAAAGCCGCCACGTCGTATCAGCAGTTGAGCCGTCGCATCCAGCAGCAGATCGCCCGGGCGCGCGATCGCGAGCAGTTCGCGGTCACCGTCTACCGCTTCGACGAGGATGCCCCCACCGCGTGGGAGCGCATGCTCAGTGAGTTCGAGGAACTGGACTACGTCTCGGTATCTCGCGTCGGCGTTGCCGAGGCGCTCATTACGTGGAACGCAGCGGAAACGGAGGCAGCGTCATGACGATCCCTGTTCAATACCTGGGCCAGTACGACCAGGGCGCGCAGCCAGTAATGATTCCGCTCGCCGCGGGTGAGGCTCGCGCCGGTTTCCCCTCTCCCGCAGATGACTACATCGAGGCAGAGCTAGATCTGATCGCACACATCGTGCAGCGCCCTAGCGCGACGTTCTATGTCCGCGCTGCCGGCGACTCGATGGAGCGCTACGGGATATTCAGCGGGGATATTCTCGTCGTCGATCGCTCACTTGAGCCAGCCGACGGTGACATCGTCGTGATCGCTGTCGACGGCGAGATCACTTGCAAGCGCCTCGGCAAAATCGGCCAGCGCCCCTATCTGCTCGCCGGCAACGAGAACTACAAGCCGATCCCGCTGGTCAACGCCGAGTGTCACGTCTGGGGCGTCGTCACTCATAACGTCCATTCGCATCGGGGTGGCCGGGGATGATCGGGCTCGTCGATTGCAACAATTTCTATGCGTCGTGCGAGCGTGTGTTCCGGCCTGATTGGGAGGGTCGGCCTGTTGCCGTACTCTCGAATAACGATGGCTGCGTGATCGCGCGGAGCAACGAAGCGAAAGAGCTGGTCGAGATGGGCGCACCGACGTTCAAGATCCCGCCGAATGTGCGCCGCGAGCTGATTCTGGTCTCGTCAAATTACACGCTGTACGGCGACATGAGCCGGCGAGTGACGGCTACGCTGAGGGATTTCACGCCGGACGTCGAGATCTACAGCATCGACGAGTCATTTCTCGGGTTCGACGGTTTCCCCCTCGATGGGCTGATCGATCACTGCATCGAGATGCGACGTGTCGTGCGGCGGAACACTGGAATACCCGTTAGCGTGGGGCTATCGACCAGCAGGACACTGGCGAAGTTGGCCAACAAGCGGGCCAAGAAAGGCGCGGGGCGCGACGGTGTCTGCCTGATGCAGCCCGACAACGACGAGACGCGCGCGGTCCTCGAGGATTTACCCGTCACTGATCTCTGGGGCGTGTCAGGACGACTGGGCCAGCGGCTATCACAGATGGGCATTGTCACCGCGTGGCAGTTGCGCGAAGCCGATCCCAAACGGATCCGGCAACGGTTCTCGGTCGTGCAGGAACGGCTCGTCTACGAGCTGCGCGGCATCGATTGCATCGATACCGACGACTACGGCGAGCCGAAAAAGAACATCATGACATCGCGCAGTTTCGGGCGATTGTCGAGCGACCCGCACGAGGTGCGCCAAGCGATACGCGCACACGCTGCCCGCGGTGCCGAGAAGCTGCGGAAGCAGGGGTCGGTCGCCAGGGCGATCCAGGTGCATCTGAAAACGAACAAGCACCGCGAAGACCTGGCGCAGTATCACCCCGCCCTGGTCGTCCAACTCCCCCACCCGACCAACGACACTCGCGTGATCGTCGGCGCCGCCCAGGCAGCGCTCAAACGCATGTGGCGCGATGGCTATCGCTACATGAAAGCCGGCGTGATGATGCTGGACCTCGTCGACCACGCGACTCAGCAGCACGACATTTTCGATTCACCGGAGAGCGACGCAGAGCGCGAGCGATCGGCGAAGGCATCGGCGGTGATGGACGAGCTGAACAAGCGTATGGGAAGCGGCACGCTGCGCCTAGGCGGCACAAAGGGCAAAGCGGACTGGAAGCTGAAAGCGGAGCTACTGACGAACCGGTACACCACACGGTGGGACGAGCTGCCGGTGGCCCACCTGAAATGAAAAAAGCCCCGGCCGCGCGGGCCAGGGCGAATACCTCTCGCAGGAAACAACGTCAGCGTTGATTCGCACTGATGTCATAGAGTGTATCGACTGCCCTCCAGCCCACTTGAGTGCGAGGACGCCGACGCGTTCTGTCAGTGATTGCCTACAGCGGATTGATCAGCTGAGCGGTACCATCATCCCCAGGCTTATTGACTGCAGTACTCACAGGCCAATGACGGATCAGGCCCGCGTCGATATGCCGAGTGACCCCACGGATGGCGTCGCGTTCCGTGAAATGCGGATCTAGCCACGGCTCGAGCGAATCGTTATCCAGCGCCAGCGGCATCCGATCGTGAACCTCTTTTGCACTCCCCCGCGCGGGCTCCGTGATGATCGCCACGCCCGGGGGTTTGTCTTCGCCACGCTCGGTCCAGATGCCAGCCAGGTAAAGCGTCTGCTCGTCGGTGCGGGTGATGAAATGCGGCTGCTTGCGACCATCGACGGATAGCCATTCGTACCATCCATCTGCGGGAATAAGACAACGGTGGCGCTTGAACGCGGGCGCGAAGTAGCGACTGGTGGCGACGGTCTCCGCTTTCGCGTTGATCGGCTGCGGGGCTGTAGCATCCGCCCACGCCGGCCGATATCCCCACCAGAGCTGCTCGATCGTGACTGGCTCGTCTTCGTCAGCTCGGCGCGCGACACTGATCAACGTGCCCGGCGGCACGTTGTATCGGGGGCCGCCGTCAGCGAGGAGGTCGGGCTGGGCCACGGCCTCAGTGAGCACTGAGAAGTCCATGCTGTAGAAAGCGTATCGTCCGCACATTGCCATATTGTAGATGATTTTAAAGAAAAGTTTGCCTCAAGAATTGGAGATGAGCTGTCGATAAACCCAGCATAATCGTTAACCGAGCAAAGTCATGACCGATATACCTAAGTGCCCTACCTGTGAAAATAATAGTCACGTCGTTCTTAAAAATACTGGCGAAATTGTAGGAACAGTGGCTGGCGCCGGTGTGGGCGTGGCTGCCACATACGGTGGAACTGCTTCTGGCGCGGCAGCCGGAGCTGCCATAGGGTCTATAGTTCCTGGCATCGGCACAGCCGTTGGAGCCGTTGCCGGTGGTGCGATAGGCTGGCTAACCGGCGCGGGTCTCGGCGCTACAGCTGGCAATGCAGTCGGTAAACAAATCGACCAATCGATTCGCGCTTATCGATGCAACAAGTGTTCGAAGGAGTTTTGAGAACCGCAGACCATCGGATTCAACTAGCGGCCGGTGCCTTTTGATCACAATTGGCTTGCAGGCATGGACTGCTTGTCGGGGCCGGCGTGGGTGGTGTCACTCCCACGCCAGCCGATATCCCCACCAGAGCTGCTCGATCGTCACCAGCGCCTCATCATCAGCGCGGCGCGCAACACTGACCAACGTACCCGGTGGTACGTTGTATCGGGGCCCGTCGTCAGCGAAGAGGTCGGGTTGGGCGACGGCCTCGGCGAGCGCTGAGAAGTCCATGCTATAGAAAGCGTATCGTCCGCACATTTAACAAAGAACAGGATTGATTTGAGAAAATGCCAGAAAACTATTTACTAAAGAAATTTATTACATCCTACTACTTCACAGCTGGGCTGCTAACCTTAGTAATCATAAAAATCTATGCATTCGCAAATAAGATATTTTCCGTAATTCTGAAAAACCATTCGCTACATAAGTTCGAAAACTCACTACTAAAGGAAAGAACATGGGATTTAATTTTGGGAATGTCGTCCGGCTTCGTTCTATACCTCGCGATCTTGGTGTTTAAGGACGGATCTATAATAGGCATCGGAGATGTAAAGGCATCGCTTTTAGCGTACTCGACATTAGCCACTCTCACGGTATGCACGAGAGCTTGGGATATTGAAGAAAATTTTCAGAAAAGGATTGACATACTCTTTTGCGGAGTTGCCGGAGCATATATAGCAACCACTACCTTGCTAGCTATTTATGAACGCTCAACGTATTTAATCATGGCCATGGTGCTCAGCATCACACTTACCTCATTCATACTTTATGTAATGAGCGGAAAACCAACCAACGCGGAGAATTACAGAATAACAATTCCTACTTTGTCGGCAGCATTTATAGTCGTACTAACGTTAATGCTGAAAGCATTGTAGTCAGTGCATACCGTGTTTTGACCAGCTTTATGTCACATAGCCACTTATATCCAGCTGAAAGATACGAATACCTCGCCTTGCGCGAAACGGGATGCCCTGGCCGGCTTGCTGGCATGGACTTCTTGTCGGGGCCGCCCCGGGTGCGGCAAACACCCGGGGCGGTCGCTCCTCTCTTTCCGATCGCCGGCTATTCCGCCTCGACCCACAGCTGCGCCTGAGCCTGGCCGGCCAGCGTCAGGGCTTCTTTTAGTTCAGCCTTGGTAGCCTGAATAACGGAGTTGTCGGCGAGCACCCAGCGGATGGTGTCACCGTCTTCCGCCATGGCCACGAAGCGGGCCATCCGGTTCTGGCTGGTTTCGTCGCCGTCGAAGACGTTACCGGATTCGGTCGTCACCTTGATCCGCGAGACCTTCGCGGCACGCTCGGCAACGAAGGCCGCGCGCTTGACGGCGAACGCCCGGGCCGCTAGTTCTTCGGCGGTCGGTGCGGGGGTATGCGTAAAGGTGCCCATTAGAGCGTTACCTCGCGTTCTTGTGTCAGTGTTTCCCAATCCGCCAGACGTACCTGATACTCCTCGAGCGGCTCGGGGACGAATTCTACGATCTCGCCGTCATCATCCATCACCGGCGTCTGCTGCCAGTCCCGCTCCGGCGCTGGGCCGTACCAGCCCAGCGCCCAGACCACTATCTCGTCACCGTTCTTCGTTGCCTTGAGCAGAGGGCAAACCGGCAGCACGTCGCTTGAGAACTCGTCGAACGTGCCATCGGGTGCGTCGGTGAAATCGAATGTGTCGACGGTCTCGCCGATCGTGACTGTCAACGCCGTGCCGGAGGCCGAGAAAGTAGCCGCGAGGTCACTGCGTTGGGGAGAGAGCTTCAGATTCATTTCCAGTATCCCACTGCTAGGAGGTTGGCGTACGCCGGTCCCAGATTCGAAAAATTGGCGTTCGTGATAAATCCGATGTTCGAACCGGTATTGGAATTGTCGGGTTCGTACGGCGTGCCCTGCCGATAGTTGGACGTAGGAGCCCCAATACCCGATGTTCCGGTATAAGTGGCTGTCACTACCCGCTGCCCCCCCACGAAAGAGTGCGGAAACGTCCAATCGGCACGAATTGTTGAACTGTTCAGATAGTTGAGTTCGCCCTTGGCTTTGAAACATACCAGTAGGCCGTCCGCGTACTTGGTGTACAGCCCATTACTGTTCTCGCCACGCTCAATCACGGCAGGCAAACCATCCCCTAGGGAGCCGACGATCGTACGCGCATCAACTACAGCTACAGGCCCACCCCATGAGCCATCTGTTCCTTGATGCTGGTGAAATAACCTCGAGGCTCCGTAGTCGAAATGTAGCCTTGAGGAACGACCAGCCCTCGGCACGTGTATAAAAGAGCCTCCGTAGCGAACGAATCCACCATTAGGATTGGTGGGCGTGAAAGAGTAGAAACCCCCTCTATCTGAACCAGAATTGATATCTCCTTGGACTTCCTGCGACAGCGTCGACCCAACCCCAAACGCACCAACCTCCATCACATTGCCGCTATCGGTGCCTACATCACGCTTCGCGGCCGTACCCACCTCATTCGGCAGGCCGGAGCCCTTCCGGTGCATGATGTCGTCAGCGTTCATCTGCGCTGCAGCTTGCTGCGCGTCGCTGGCACTGCCGGCGGCGGCCGTCTCACTGCCCTTTGCCTGCGTGGCACTCTGCCCCGCTTTGGTCTCGCTGCTCTTGGCGGCGCTGGCACTGCCGCTGGCATTGGTTTCGCTGGTCTTGGCTTTGGTGGCACTGCTCGCGGCGGCCATCTCGCTGCCCTTCGCCGCCGTCGCACTGTTGCCGGCATTGGTCTCACTGGTCTTCGCTGCCCCGGCGCTACCGCTGGCGTTGGTCTCGCTGGTCTTGGCTTTGGCGGCACTGCTCGCGGCGGCCGTCTCGCTGCCCTTCGCCGCCGCCGCACTGTCCCCGGCATTGGTCTCGCTGGTCTTCGCCGAATTGGCACTGCCGGCCGCCGCCTGCTGTTTCTCGCGCACGTCGTTCTGACGAGCGACGACGTCTTCGCGTAGCTGCTGGCACGTCTCCGCGAACTCCTCGGCAGCGGCGGCGCGGTTCTTCGCGTATGCCGCCATGGCCACCGACCCCGCTAGCGCCGGGACGAACCGCGTCTGGTAGCCGACATCGTCGAGCCCGGTATCCTGATCGGCATCGTCGGTGTAGGTCTTGCCGTCACCGCCGAACTCTACGGGGAATGTCACTTCGGCCATCAGAGAATCTCCTGAAGATTGAACGTGTGGGAATGGGTGTCGAGGTACGGATTGACGAGCGGGTCGAGCGACGTCTGGCGCGCCAGCATCGTCCGCGAGAAGTTCACCGGGCTACTGGCCGTGCTCTGCAGAAACAGGATCTCGCCCCGGATGTCTTCGGTACGCTGGAGCCGGTAGACGCTCAGGAACGCCTCCAACTCGTCGAGGTGCTCGAGCTGGAACGACACCGTGCGTTTCGGCGTGTAGTCGTCGAAGTACTCCGTGCGCGCGCGGTCCTTGGCCTCGGTCACTTGGGTGCCGGTGTTGTGCCCGTACTGCACGCCGTAGCTCATGTTGTATTCGGGCTGCCAGGCATCGCTGATAAACACCCGCCCCAGGGTGATCGCGCCGGTGACGTTGCGCGGGTCATAGAGTTCGATGCGCACCGCCTGGGCGACCACTGCATCGGGCGGGAACACAGTCAGCAGCGGCGTGTAGGTCTCCCGGGTCGACTCGTCCATCCGTCGATTCCAGAAGTTGGGGTTGCCCCATATCACGTCGTTGAGGCCGTAGACGATCGGCCAGACGTCGCGCTCGCCGCTGTCCCACAGCTCGTCGGTGGCGTCAGCGGTGCGGTACAGCCGCACGCGATATTTCGCCGTCGACGAGAGGTTATGCGCTGGCAGCGCCACCACGGCCACCGGGCGGCGGCGGTCTAGCTGCACCAGCATCTGGGTCGCTTCGCGCTCGAGGCCGTTGGTCTTGGCCACCACCGCGAACCGGCGGTCCTGCACGTTGGCCAGCGGCAGCGACGGTTTGAAATCGCCGCCACTGACGGTCGCCTGATCGATGTAGTTGGGCCAGCACAGCACCAGGCGTTTGGGATCTAGCGCCATGTCACCCCCACAGGTTGAGATCGATATCGCCCGACTGGGCATTGATGAGATAGCCGGTGACCAACATCACGCGGCCGTCGCCGTAGCCAAGGCGAGGCGTGACGACGGTTCGCAGCTCGCCGACGGTGATATCCGGAAGATCCTCGACCCGCGCCGAGACGGTCACGACATCGCGGCGCACGCCGAGAATCGCCGCCAGGTCATCGGCGACGGATTGGGCGCTGCTGAGCGACGCCAGCACGCTGTCGATCTGGAGTTCCCCGGCGAGCGGGTGCCGTTCGCGCGTCGCCGCGTTCTCGGCCACCGCCTGCCGGGTCTGCTTTGCCAGCCGCGCACGGCGGCCAGATGACACGCTGCCGGCGACGTTGGTCTGAGTCGTTTCGATCCGGTCGGCATTGAGCGTCACCCGCCCTACCGGCAGGCTGTTCGCCCCGGCGCCCGTCGCCGAGCGGCGGATATCGCGAATGGCGTACTGCTGCAGCATCGGTGCCTCACCCTCGGGTGCTGCCAACCGCCGGCAGCGCAACGTGCCGTCGGGCTCGAGGTTGAGATACCCACCCACCGAGACGGCGATCCGGTCGACCAGATCCAGCGTGTCGGTCTGGTCGGTAACGTAGAGCCGCACCGCGCCCAGCGTATTGAGATCAGCCACGTCGGCGGCGTTCACGTTCCAGTCGCGCTCGCTGGCGAGCGTCGAGAACACATCGCCGGCATTGGGCGCGCTGGTCGTGGCGTCCACCGTGATCGTGCCCACCGGAGACGCGCCCAGGCGCACGAACCCGCGATACGCACGCCACTCGCCAGCGGCGGGCGCGGTGCCCTGCAACGCCGAGGCCGAGGCGTAGTCGCTGCCCCGGGTCAGCTCGGCGCCGTTGTCATAGACGGCGGTGATCTCGCAGTCGTCTCGGGCTGAGAGCTGATAGATCAGCCGCGCGGTATTGACCGCCACCGGCGTGGCGTTGGCCACCTCGCCGAACACCAGCGGCTTGGCCTGGCCGGCGATGTCGTCGGCGGTGCCCTCCAGCCCATCGGGCAGCACGTTGTCGCCGGCATACGTCGGCTGCGGGTGCGGCGTCTGCAGCGGCTCGAGCGGACCGCGCAGCACCACCGACACAACAGCGGTCTCGAACGACAGCCGCGCCACGGTCCCGGCCAGCACGGTGACGCGATCGGAACCGGTACCGCGTCGAATCACCGCCGCGCGCCCGTCGACGGCATAGTCGGCGAGGTAGTCCAGCCCGCCGTCGGCATTGATCAGCGTCGTCTCGCCATAGCTCGAGCGGTCGCCGGCGATCAATGCGCCCGCAAAAAGCCCGGCTTTGAAATGGCCGGGCTGATCGATGCGGGGGTCGAAGGCGTTATCGTCGGAGTCGTCGTAACGCCCCAACGAATAGCGGAGCGTGACGGGATCGCCCCCGGGGTCGAGGGCGTCCATCTCCAATGTCCACGTCATGCGCGGGTTTTCTCCAGTCGAGATTCGGATTCCAGCCGTGCCAGCGAGCGGTTGCCCTGTTCGGTCGCTGCGATCTGCCGCCGCCCGGCTTCGGACGACACGCGCACCCCGGCCGCGCCGTGCTGCTCGAGGCGCTGCATCAGCTCGACGTTCTGTCGCATCAGCCGGTTGTTGTCGCGCAGCAGCTGCTCCATCGACCCAGCACCTGACGACGGCGATACCGACGGCGGGGCCATCACCAGCGGCTGCAACGTGGCCGGGCCGCTTTCGCCCAGCGCCTGCCAAAGCCGGTTCTG
Organism: Salinicola halophyticus; assembly: GCF_003206695.1. Classification (GTDB taxonomy): domain Bacteria; phylum Pseudomonadota; class Gammaproteobacteria; order Pseudomonadales; family Halomonadaceae; genus Salinicola; species Salinicola halophyticus. Next base: position 157,558 of record NZ_PZJN01000008.1, read on the forward strand.
CTCCGCCGTCAGTACGCCCTCGCCTTCGTGCAGCTCGGCGATGTAGCCATCGAACGGCACGCGAGCGAGGCCCGTGGCGTGGCTGCCATTGATCCAGTCGCTCTCGTACATGCGTTTGAGGAAGTCGGCCGACCGCTGCGCCTGGGTATCGATCGAGATCGTCTCGCGCCACATTTTCGTGATGTGGCGGTTGTCACTCTCGCCCCATGAGCGGAACTGGCTACCCAGGCTGTCTTCCATGATGTCGAGCATGTCGGTCAGGCGCTGACGCTGGGTGATGCCTTCGCGCCAGTCTTTCTCGATGTGATTGTTCATCGAGCCGATCTGGCCCAGCGTCTTGCCGCCCAGCCCGGAGAGGTCGCTAGTGTTGTCACCCGTGCGATCGGTCGAATCCCGCAGCGCTTCCAGCCGCGAGATCTGGCCGTCGCCGTTGGTATCCAACGCCTGGAAGATCGCTCGCAGCTGATCGTCAGTGGCAATGCCGTTCAGCGCTTCGCGCATCTCGTCGAACGTCAGGAACCCGTCGACGTTGAGATCCAGCGAATCGAACAGCGGCCCCAGTGATGCTGCGATCGCACCGGGGAGACCGGACGTAGCCTGACGCTGCGCTTCGGCGAGCGTGATCACGCCGTCACCATTGCTGTCGATCGAGCGAATCACCGCCTCGATCTGGGCGTCGCTGGCCTTGCCGGCGAGCGCCTTGCGCACCTGGTCGGCCGTCAGCACGCGCCCCGCCAGATCGCCGAAGCGCTCGCGCAGCGTGCCGACGAGAGACGACGTCTGCTCGGCGGCGGACAGTTCGGTCGCAGTGACGATGCCATCGCCGTTGGCGTCGAGCTGAGAGACCACGGCGGCAATGTCTGACGCCGTGGCTTTGCCGTTCAGCTCGGCACGGATCTGATCGACCGTCAGCACCGTATCGCCCAGCTCGCCGAACCGATCGCGCAGCGCTTCGATCAGTGATTCCCGCGTCTTGCTCGTTTCGATCTCGGTCGCGGTGACGATGCCGTCGCCGTTGCGATCCAGCGACGAGAGGATCTCTGCCGCGCGAGACTCGGTGACGCCCAGCGCACTGCGGATATCGCTCTGCGTCAGCGCCCGCTGGCCGTTGAGCTGCATCTGCTCGACCAACTTCGACGACAGCGCAGACGTGGCGTCGAGGTTCGCAGAGATCTCCGCCTCGACCGCTGAGCGCACGCCGTCGCCATTGAGATCGATGGCGCCGATCAGGTCGGTGGTCTGACCCGCCAGCGCGCCCGAAAACTCGTCGGCAAGGAACTGCTCCGGCGTCAGCTGATCCGGCAGCGCCGCCAGCATCGTCTCGATGCGGTCGACGACGGATGCCGTCTCACCGCCTGAACCGGACCACCCCTGCTGGGCGTCGATGAATCGATCGGCGTACTGGGTGATCGAGTCCAGCGCGTTGCGATCACCCGATAGCGCCAGGTCGTACTGCTCGCGGAACGCTGACGACGCCGAGGCGAGCTGATCGCCCGGCGATGCCAGGCCACCGTCGGTGGCGTTGAGCTGATCGATATACGAACCGATGTCGCGGAACGCGCCCTCGAGATAATCCCGCGAACTCGACAGCGCATCGGCGTAGCGCTCCTGGGCTTCCGCCGCGGCATCCGCCGCTTCGGCAGCGGCCTCGGCGGCGGCCTCGGCGGCGGCGGTCTGGTCCTGCGCCGCCCACACCTGTTTCTGCAGCGAACGCAGGGATTCGTCGGTCGCCTCGAGCGCCTCCTTGCGCTGCAGCTTCTGGGCCGCTTCGTCGTCACCGCGCGCTTTGAGCAGCTCGATCTGGAGATCGGTGCGCTTGTCCGCCAGCTGTTGCTCGGCCCGGTTCAGCTCGTCGGTGCTGTCCGCTGCCGCTTCGGCTGCAGGCACGACATCCGCGAACGTACCGGCGACGCTCATCAGCGTGGTGTACGTGTCGCGCCCGGCGCTTGAGTTGAGGTTGAGCGACTCGAGCACGTCGCGGAACTGATCCCGCGTCGAGTCAGCCGACAGCCCGGTACCGGCCAGCACGTCGTTGAGCGATTCGATCTGGCGTTCGGTGCGCTCAGCATCCGTATAGAACGCGTCGTAGTACGCGCTCGCCTGAGTGCGGAACGCATCGATGCCGCCGGCGGCGGTGACGAGATCGTCGCCCGCGTCGACGGCGTTATTCGCCAGGTCGTTGAACCGGAGCCCCAGGCGGTCGGCGGTATCGTCGACGACGCTGAAATTCTCGATCGCGCTCATCAGCTGATCGATGGTCTGCTCGACGTTGCCGTTGGTCTCGCGCACCACGCGCAGGGCGTAGTCCTGCACGTTGCCCGACAGCCCGTCGATCAGATCGCCGAGTTTCAGCGCGTTGGCCAGCTCGGGGATTTTGGTCGACATGTTGTCGGCCGTGATCTCGCCGACGCTGTCGATGAGATCCACCACCGCATCGCTCGAGGCATCCTTGAGCGCATCAATGATGACCTTCGTTCGCGCTTCGGTGATCTCCGCAATGCTGTCGCCGCCATCCTCGCTCCACTTCTGGCCGTCGAGCGCGGAACGCACGGACGTTTTCTGGCTTGAGTTGCCGGCGTTGGCCAACAGGTTGTCGGCGTCCTTGATCTGGTCGAGCCAGTCGGCCAGCTCGTCGGGCTCCATCATCGTCTTGCTGGAAAGCCCGAACTGGCCGTACTGCGACTCGCGCTGTGACCACGATTCTCCGTCGACCGTCTTGCCGTAGAAATCATCGACGGCGCGGCTGTTGTCCTGCACCAGCCCGGCACCGACGACGCGGTCAGACCCGAACGCCGAGTCGACCATCCCGCCCAGCGCCGAGCCCGCGAACGCCCCGACAGGCCCACCGAAATACGTGCCGATCATGCCGCCGGCGGTGGCGCCCCAGTTCGAGTTGGCGTGCTTGCCGAACAGCGCCGAGCCTGCTTCGTTGCCGACGTAGCTGCCCGCTACCCCGGCACCTGCCGAGGCGAGGCCAGACATGCCGCTGAAATTGGACGCCGAGCCGCCGAGGAACCCGCTGCCGCCGCTGGTCGCGATATTCCCGTAGAGACCGCCGCCGGACGTGGCCACGTTGCTGTAAAGCCCACCGCCAGTGCTGGTCGCGACGTTGCCGTACAGCCCGCCACTGGCAGCGCTGCTACCGCCACCGAACAGCGAGCGGCCATAGTCGAGCGCGCTGCTGCCGACCGACTGCATGTCACCCAGGCCGAGATTGCCCAGAACCTGGTCGACGCCGCCGGAGAGCGTCTGGCCGCTTTGGCCGGGCATGCCCATCGCGGTCTGCATGTCGGACGTGAACCCGACGACGATCGGACGCAGCGTGGCTTGATACGCGAGTTCAGCCAGCAACCGCTTGAACCCGTCCTCGAGCTGCGAAGCGAAATCATCGAACCCATCGAAGGCACCCGCGAACGCATCGGAAAACGTCTCGTCGATGCGGTCGGCGGCCTCCTCCCAGGCGCGGGCCATCTCCTGCGCAGCAGGGTCGGAGTCGAGTGCGAGCTGGCGCATCTCGTCGCGGATGCCGGCGACGACACGCGCGTACTGCTCACCGTTGGCGGGGTCTTTTCGCCAAGCCTCGTTGACCGCTTTCAACGACCGTTCGAGCTGCTGCCCGCGCTGGTAGGCGGAATCGTACTGTTTGACGACCTCTTCGAGCTTGACGGAGTACGGGTCCGCCGCGGCGACGGCGTCGTTGTAGACTGTGGCGGCCTGGCCGACAGCGGCGTAATACTCAAGTTCGCTCTTGGTGCCCTCGTCGACCTGAACCTGCAGTTTGGCGAGCGTCGACTGGTACTCGGCCTGCGCTTTGCCTACCGGGGACAGCTGGCCGTATAGATCGGCGTAGGCCTGGGCGGAATCCTCCAGCGCTTTCTGATGCTCGCGCTGCGCCTTCTCGGCCTCGCGCTTGGCGGTGGTGTCCTCTTTGGTCGACTTGGTCAGCTGGGTGATCTGGCCGTCGATCTCACCGAGCATCCGACGGTACTGGTCGGCGTGCTCGGGATCGTCGGCCATGGCCTGCGAGATGGCTTCGCGATCGGCCCGGAGCTGCACGAGCTTGGTGTGCTGGTCGTCGTACGTCTTGATCAGCGACTTGAGGTTCTGTCCTTCGACGACGACGTCATCTGAATTTGAGGCGGCTGACAGCTCCTTTCGACGTTCGCGGATTTTCTCCAGCGCTTCATTGAGCTCTGCCATCCGCGCCCACTGACCGGCCATGAGCTGGTTCTGGCTGTCGATCTCTCCCGCGACACTATCGGAGACACCACCGTGGGATTTGTCGTAATACTTCTGGCGCGCCTCGAGCTCCTGCAGATCCAGCATGGCCTGCCGGGCTTCGGTGGATACCGACTGCAGTTCGAGTGATAGCGTCTCATAGCTGCTGTCGAGCGCCGCTTTGTCGCCATCCTTGATCGCCTGGGCTAGGTCTCGAAGAGACTTGTCAGCATCTTCGGCCAGCGGATCGACAAGGCCTAGCTCCTCTCGATAGCTGTAGATGGCGCCGGCAGCGAGAAGCGCCACACCTGCCGGACCTCCCAGCAACCCCATCGCAGCGGCCATACCCCGACTGGCAGCCGCTGTCGCGGCGATACGACCTTGGGTCACGAGCAGCGCTCGATTCAGGCCTACGCTGCCACCCTGAAGCGCCAGCATCGTAGCAGTGCCAACTGTGCCGAGCCCCCGAAAAAGGCCAGTGCTCGCCGTCAATACGGCCGAGGCTTTGCGGCCCAGCCAGATGGCGAACAGCACCTCCGCGACATCAATGGCAACACCGAACGCCGTCGAGATCCGATCGACGACGACCTCCATTCCGCCCATCTCGTCGATCCACTCACGAATATCTTCAACGCTTTCCGTGATCGCTGGAGCCAGGTCGATCAGCAGCGAGTTTGTCAGGCCCTGTACGGCCGAGCCCATCGTCTCGATGGCGCTTTGAGCATCGACGAACGAATCGATGTCGGCCTGGCTCATGGCGACATTGAGATCGTAGCCCTGCTGCATCAGCCGACGCAGTTCGGCGGCGTTGTTCTCGAGCAGCGGTAGGAGCCGCGAAGCATCATTGCCAAGCGATTCCAGCGCATTGACCTGTTGGCCACGACTACCCAGCTTGTCCAGTCCTTCCGCGATCGACAGAAGTTGCTCATCCGGAGACATGGCAACGAGCTTCTGCGCTGACAGCCCCAGATTGTTGATGACGTCGATCGCCTCGCCGCCACCATTGCTGGCAGCGTCGCCGATCTTGTCCGCGACATCCTTGAGGATGTCGCCCATCTTGTCCTGCTCGAGCCCGGCGAACTGAGCTGCATACTGCATCGCTTGAAGCTGACCAGTCTGCACACCGATCGACTTGGCGAGCCGGTCGGTTTGGGCGACGACCCGTAACTGGTTGGTACCCAACGCGGCCATGCCAGCAACGGAAAGCCCCATCGCGGCGGCGCCGGCTTTCAGAGAAGTGGACAGCGTTTCCCACGAAGCCCCCTGGTCCTTCGTGGTTTTCTTGTTACGTTCCTGGCGCGCATTGAGTTGACGCAGGTGATCGTCGGTCAGATCGATCGCTTTGACCGCCCCCGTGGCGTCGCCTGTCAGCAGCACCGCCGATTCATACTTGCGCGCCATACTTTTCTCCAGGCATAAAAAAACCCCGCCTTGGCGGGGTCAAATTTGATAGGCCGTTTATCTAGGGGGTCGTGGCCAGCTTGTGTATCTCGACGACACTCTCATGGATGCCGTGGAGAATCGTAAAGACACCGGCAACCAAGAACATGGCTAGCGCTTGTGACACAGCAGCCACGATCACCGGAATGTCATAATGTTGACCGGGCGCGGCGTAAGGTAGATCCACTTCATAGATACCGAATTTCGCAATCACGATAGCCGCCGCGGCGGCGGAGATCGCAAACAGGAACCACGATAGCCCCAGCCAGGCAAAGTATTTGCGTTCCACTACCTGATAGCCGCCGTCTGACATATCGCCTCCACGTTTCCGATTGTGATTTACCGCTAACAATAAGCCACGTAGAAACACTCGACACAACCAATCACCGCTTATTCATCACACTCAACGCCCCGGCTTCGATATGCCGGATCTGTTCGAACCGTGCGGGCTGATCTTCGATGCCACGCATGCGCATGACGGATTCCAACGCCGGGTAGTCGATGCCTTGGTGGTGGACGCCTCCCATCCCAGCGATCACCCGCCACTGGGTGGCACAGGCGCCGAAAAGCTCGAACGCTTCGCGGTGGTCCGGCCATAGCTCGGTATCGTTGGAGCGGGCGTAGCGGTTCTTGATGCGTACGCCGATCACTGCGGCTTTTTCCTTGAGGCTCCCCCGGTGCCCACCGCCGGCCCAGCTGGCACCGAGGTCGTTCAGTTTTTTGCGGCGTAGACCGCCCGTCCCTGCTGGGTCGCGAAGAAGCTCTGCACCAGGGCCCGGCGATAGTAGTTGATTTGCAGGATCTCGCGCAGGCCAGCTTCGTCGATTTCGGCCACGGTGCGCTGGTTCTTCTTCGGCGCGTCGCTCTCCTCGAGACCGCGCGGACCTTCGATGCCTTTGCAGTATTCGATGAGCACCTCGGTGATGTCGCGCTTGCTTTCGTCGAGCGCTTTCAGTTCGTCGGCATCCAGCAGCGTCCAGGTGACGTCGTATCCGAGTTGCCCTGCCTGGGGAACTTCGACGTTCATCTCGACGGTGGCGGTGGGTTGTTTGACGATAACGATGCCCATGTTGGGTCTCTCCAGAATTCGGGGCAGGAAGAAGCGCCGACGGCGAGGCCGCCGACGCTTGGCGCAATGGGGTTGCTGTTGAATGGCTGTGATCAGCGGAACGTCAGGGTGTACTCGTCGTCGCCATTCACAGGCAGGAAGCGAGCGTCCATCTGCCAATGGACGTAGCCGTCCTGGTCTTGATCGCTGATCGACGAGAGCTGAACCGCGGGTGCTTTGAACTCGAAGATGTTGCCGGGCTTGGTGCCGTGGACCAGCGCGATCGCGCCCTTCTTGACCTGCTGGTGCGATTCGACCTCAGCAAAGTAATCCTTCGTCGCAAGGTCCGGCGCTTCGATATTGACCTGACCCGTGCTCTGGCGATCAGTGATGTGCGCGCCTTCGCAGTTGATCAGGTTGCGCCAGGTCACGGTGTTGTTCTGCGTGAGAGATAGCGACTGGCCGCACCCCTCGTAGCCGTGCACGCTGAAGTCGCTGGTGTTCTGCTTGTTCACCGGGATCTCGGTGATCAGCTCTTCGTACTCGCCATCCAGCGTGAATGCCTCGGGGCGCTTATAGGCACCCGTCAGGGCGATCTCGATGGTGGGATCGCTGCCGGCGGTCAGGTTGAACGTCGCCGTTCCTCGAGCGCCGGTGATGCGCTGCACCTGGTTATCCGTGATCCAGTAGACGGTCGCCGACTCGAAGCCGCCGGAGACAGGCTGGTAGACGACCTTTCCGGCACCTTCGCCGTCATCGGCTGTAATAGTCTCGGAGTGCCCACTAGCTCGCAGCAGCGCGCCGCACTCGGGCACATCGCCCGGTGCACCGGCGCCCTTCAAGGGCAGCGTCAGCGTTACCTGAGCGTTGGGCCCTGTGTTGATCTGAGCGAAACCGCCGAGTGTCGGCCGCATGCGAGTTCGGTCGGTGGTGTTGCCGCCGTACCGGGTACCGCTGGCATTGGTAAGCGCCAGCATGTTATCGACGGTCAGGCCCGGGTCGACGCCGTACTCCGACTCGACCTTGACCAGCGCGAACGTCTTACGCGTCAGCATTGTGGTTCTCCTTCTTCGCGGGCGCGCTCGGCGCGGTGGGTTTGGCCTTGGCCGGTTTTTCCGCCTTGGCAGCGCTGGCTTTCGGCTTACGCTGAGCTGATTTGGTGCGGTGCTTCAACGTCGGCTCGCCGTCTTTCATGACGTAGCTGCCGCCTTGTCGTTCGGGCATGGTGTTCTCCGGAGGTCAGGTGGGTATGCGACGTTGCCACCGCATGAGTTCGCGCCAGTAGACGTGCCGTCCGGAGACGGCGACCTGCTGGCCGCCTATATCCTCGAGCGGGGTCATGGCGCCAGGTTGCTCCAGGCCGATCAGTGCGCTGACTGCATCAGAACGCAGCGACTCGATCTCCTGTTGATTCGCCACCAGCACGACCGCGACGAATTCAGTCACTGTCTGATGGCGGCACGTGGTGTGCGGTGGCGCTGCTTCACTCGATACGGTGTGAACGAACGCGGCCGGCAGCGAGGGCGTATCGGTCGAGAGCGTGGCGATCTGAATCTCGAAGTGCGCCTGATACTGCTGCTGGTCGTTTTCGTACTCCTGCGCAGCGTCGGTGATCTCGATGGACTCGACGCCAGCGAACGCCGAGACGGCTTGGTCGAGTTGCTGCGTCAGCTGCTGGATATCGGCGAAGCGCGCCGCGCGCAGGGTGACCATGTAGATGTCGACTCGGCCCAGAAGGTAGCCGTCGGCGTCGAGGAAGTTGCGCGCCATCGGTTGGTAGATGGCATTGGGTAGCGGCTCTTTCTCCGGGAGAGTGAGCGGGTAGGCCCGATCGGATACCAACGTATTGAGAAGCTCGGCCATGGTGACCGCGGTATCCGCCAGGCTGGGGTCGGCTTTGCTCGAGAGATTGGCGTCGATGCTCTCGCCGCTCAGACGATCGATGATCTCCTCGAGCATCGTTACACTCCCTTGCGTTTCAAATAGGCGGCCATGCCGTCATAGAAACGGCTTTCGAACTGCGTCTCGTTGCGGGCAAGCGCTGGCGCCATGAACGGTTCAGCGGCCTGCCCCGGGTGGTGATAGGTGTAGGCACGGATATGCGCGAGCCTGCGCTTGAGGTTGTGCGTTCCGCCGATGCGGCGGAACACTTTGCGCGTGCCCGGTTTGACGCCGTGCTCAACAAGGCTGCCGACGTAGGCCTGGCTGTAGCCGTTGACCTTTTTGATCGGCCCGATGCGCACCGCGACCGCGTTCTCGGCCAAACCGAGACGCCCGCGAGCATTCTTCGATAGCGATCGCTTGGCGATGGACTGCTTGAGCGCGCCGGCGTCTTCGCCGGTACCGACAGGCACGAGCTGCTGCATGGTCTCGACAATCGGCTTGCCGGCACTATTCAGCCCAGCGCGGATAGCCCGTTGCTGTAGCTCGGTCTCGAGCCCCGCGAGTCGCTCACGAATCTCAGAAGCGCCCTCCTCGCTGATCTCGAATTCAAAGCCGCTCATGACACATGAACTCCAGCTGGGTGTGATTCATGTTGGTGTCGATCGGCGGGCCGTCGATCTCGTAGACGCGGCCGCCGTAATCGATTCGCCACTCGTTGACGGCAACCGCGGCGAACTCCCGGCGGTACCGGATCCGGATGCGAGTGGTGATCTCGCTATTCACCTGCTGGGCGGCGAAGAACTCGCGCCCACGCAGTGGCTCAACCGAGGCCCAGACAGTAGCGATCTTTTCGAACTCAGTCGTCGCTTGCCCATACTTGTCCTTTGGGCCTTCGACTGGGCGCATCAGGGTGACGCGCTGCTTGAGTTTTCCTGCCTGCATCTCTCACCCCACGGCGTGTCGGCGGTAATCGAACAACATCATCTCGACGCCCATCGGCACTTCGGCGGTGATGGTGCCGATGACCACGCTCTCCCGGTTCTCGTACCAGTGGCCGATGAGCAGCAGGAGCGCGAGCTCGATATCCTCGGGCGTCTTCTCGTAGCCCACGGAGGCGCTGATCGTGACGCACTCGGGCTCGGCGATGGTGGCGGGCCACCGATCACCCCAGCGCGGGTAGAGCCGGTGCGGGTCGTCGCGGGTGTCGAGACGCAGTGCGGTTTCGTCCAACGGCTGGCTGTCACCGCTGGGCGTGATGAATTCGAGCGCGTCGATGCTTTGGACTGGGTACCACGGCAGCTCAATCGCTCGATCCACCGGAGGAAAGCCATCGATGACGAGTGTCTCGGATCGGGGCCGGATGGCGGTTTGCGTGTGTGCCTCGGCGTGCCTATAAGCCGCCTCGATAAACCGCTGCAGCAGCGCGTCCTCGGTGGTGTAGTCCAGGTCCATGCGGCGCTGCAGTTTCACATCGGCCAGGGTCAGCATCGGGCAATCTCGAATTCAGGAATGGGGCCGGCGGCGCGTGCCGCCGGCGATGGATCAGAGGCTCTCGGCAATGCCGCGCTTGACCAGTTCGGCCGCTGTCTTCGGGTCGAAGCCGGCGCGGTCGTTGGGCGCGTAGCGCTGCCACGGGTGCAGGAACTTCACGCGGGTCAGCTGATTGCTCTTGAGGTTGTGCAGCGCTGACTCGGGGCGCACCGCCTCGTTGGCCTTCTGCGCCTGGGACTGCGCGCCAGGAGCCGCCGGCGGCGGTGTCGAGTCGGGCTGAGGATGCGTCTTGGCCTGCCCGGCCTTCTGCACCTCGTTGAGATCCTGTTTCTCGTCGGTGACCTTGTCCGCGGTTGAGCCCGAAACGGCCGTGGCGGCGCTCTCGCCGTTCTGGGTCTGGGCGTTGTCCTGCGGGCTGGCAGTGGCCGCCGGCGTGGAGGTGCTGGACTGCGTGGAGTTGGAACGGGCCATGGTGGCCTCCCTGATTGACGGGGTTGTCGATTACCCGGGCCGGGTGGCCCGGGTCTCTCGGGTGGTCGCGATTACCAGGTGACGCCGGTACCCAGCACCAGGCCTTCCGGATGACGGAACCCGATGTCGTGCTCGGTGACGACGCGGATCAGCGACTGGTTACGCGCAAAAGCGCTGACCAACTGGCCGTTGCCGTCCTTGTAGGTGGCCTCGCGGCTGAAATCGACGATCATGCCGCCGGGCTCGCCGATCACGACGTCGTTCCAGTCGGCGAAGTAGATCTCGGATTCGTTGTTGTTACCGGCGCCGCTGGTATCGAGGTTGGCCGGGATGTTGGTGGTGTGGCGGATCGGGTAGCCCTTGAGCTGGCCGTTGGCCAATTCCGGATACACCTTGTTGCCGTTGCCATCGCGCAGGCCGAACAGCTTCATGTAGGTGCGCGGCGAGAGGCCCCAGCCCGGCTCGGCGAGCAGGCTGTTGCTGTTCATCAGCGCCAGCATGAGCGAGTCGAGATACTCGTCGATGGTTTGAAGCGTGGCGGTACCGGTCCAGGCCAGCGTGCGGCTGGCATTGCGCGCCGTCTCGGCAAAACCGGTCGGCGTGTCGCCAGCGCCGGTGTCGCGAAGGAACGCCTTGTCCTCGCGGCTCGCCATGGAGTTCAGCATGTCGTTCAGGAACAGCTGCTCTGTGGCGAAGCCGGCGCGGCCGATCATCTGGTTGGAGATCGGCACCAGCGTGATCATGGTCTTGGCGTTCAGCTTCACGTCATCCAGCGTCGCATCCGAGGCCAGCACGTCAGTGCCTTCGCCGACATAGCTGGACGAGGCGCCAGAGCTCATGCGCGGAATCGATACATTACCGTTGGGCAGCGGGATGACGCGGGCGCCCAGCGCACGGACGATGGTCTTCGGCCGCAGCAGTTCGATCACTTCGTCGTAGAGGTTCTGTGGGATCAGCGCGCCACCGGATCCGCTGCTGGTTTCGATCGCCATGGCAACGTCGTTATCGCCGATCTCGTCGCGGGCGAACTTGGTGGCCATGTTGATATCGCCCTTAGATGCGGCGATCGACATGGCCATACGCGCAGCCTTGGCGCCCGGGTATTGCTTCAGCTCCGGCTTGGTATGAACGGCCGCTGATTTCACGCCTTGGCTGATAGGCGACGGCACGGGCTCTGCCGATGCGGCGTTCATCCGCTCGGTCTTCTCGAGCCGTTCGATCTGCTGGGTCAGCGAGTCGAACTGGGTCGAGAGCTGGTCGAATTCCTCGAGCTGCTCGGTCGACAGTTCGCCGCCCTCGTTTTCCGCATTCGCGAGTGCCTGCACCTTGCCATTCACGTCGGCGCGTTGGCGGCGGAGTTCTTCGATCTTAGACATGACGTTCCTCGGGGTTTCGTCGGGGCAAAGAAAAGGCGGCCTCTTGGCCGCCTCGGGTACCGCTCCGCCGCGTGGCTAGAGCGTGTTCTGGAGTTTCATGGCGCCGGCTCGCGCGGATACGCTGCCGCGGCGCGGGGCCTGCTGACCGCTGTAGCGGGCAGCGATGGCATCGATGGCTTCCTGCGCTGGCGAGATCTCATCGATCAGGCCGACGGATAGCGCATCCTCGCCGCTGTAGATCCGAGCCTCGGTACCGGTGACGACGGAGAGATCGAGTCCGCGATAGCCGGCCACCGATTCGGTGAACGTGGCATAGGCGCTATCCAGGCGTCGGTCGATCTCGGCGACGGCTTGATCGGTAATTGGCTCGTGCGGTGAGCAGTCGTTTTTATGGGAGCCGCGGAAGAAAGTGTTGAACTTGATGCCCATCTCTTCTTCAGCGCGACTGACTTCATAGGTTTCGATGATCACGCCGATCGATCCGACCATCGCTGTGGGGCTGCAGACGATCCGAGAGCACGCAGCGGCGAGGAAGTAGCAGGCCGAGAAGCTGGCGAAGTTGACCAGCGCGGTAATCGGCTTCGTCGCGGTACTGGCCTTGATGAAGTCCGCCAGCTCCTTGCAGCCCATGGCGGCCCCGCCGCCGGAGTGCATGTCGAGCACGATTTCCTCGACCAGCTCGTGACGAAGCGCCGCGTTGATCCGGGTCCGCAGTTTCTCGTAGCTCAGAACTTCCTGACACATGCCGTCGATCTGGCCAGCCCGTGCAGTCAGGATGCCGTGAATCGGGATGATCGCCAGACGGCCGACGACGCGGAGCTGCTGCATCTCGCGCGCGTCCGGATCACTGCCACCATCCAGTCGCATCGGTAGATCGTTGACGCGCCCGAGCAGGCGCGGCTCGAGTACCGAACGGACGGTCTGCATCAGATCCGGCGTGGCATAGAGTGGCGTGTTGAACACCAGCGATGCCAGGTGTGGGTAGTTGATCAGGTGCGACATAGGATTCCCTCGATGTCTCGCATTTGGTCGGGCGTGGCGTTCAACGATCTCTGCGTCTGCTGCGAGTCGTTCATGTTGAGCGGCGTGAGGTAGCGGTCCCCGCCACCGGCGATCGGCGGCATGTTCTCGAGTCGGCGTATGTCGTTGACCGAGAGCCACCCCCACTGGCGGCCGATTGCGTAGGCTTCGTAGCGGGACTTCTGGTCGCCGCGCAACAGGCCCGACACGTTGAACTCGATGTAGAGATCGCGACGCTCGGAGGGCAGCAGCAGATCGCGACGCATCGCCGCTTCCCAGCGCTTAAGCCAGGGCAGCAGCGTGTAGATCACGTAGCCGAGCGACATCGATTCGATGCCCGATCCCCACGACGTCGACTTGTCGTTGAGCTGCACCATGTGGAGCGGAATCTTGTAGAGGCGGCAGATCTCTTCGACCGAAAATCGCCGGCTCTCCAGGAGCTGGGCTTTCTCGTTGTCCATCGAGAGCTGCTTGTAGCTCATGCCCTCCTGGAGCAACGCGACAGAGAACGCGTTGCGCAGACCACCGTGACGCTCTGCAAACTTGTCGAGCAGTCGATCAACGGCGGCCTGATCCTTGATCGCCGGCTTATCGCTAGGTCGTTCGATCACGCCCGACATGGTGGCGCCACGCTCGAATACAGCAGCGGCGTGCTCCTCGGTGGACATAGCCAGGCCGATGGAGTCGGCGTTACTGGCTATCGGCGAGACGCCGACGAACCCATCGAGCGAGAAGGACTTAACGTGGTGAATCTGGCGCATCGAGACCACTTCATTGATCTCGGTCAGGTGGTAATACGGCAACCCGTCCTGGCCTTTCAGGACCTGCACTTTCTTGGGGTTGATCGGAATCAGCTCGCTGGGGTAGCCGCGCCCATCCCGCTCGATCAGCGAGTAGTGATTGCCCTCAAGCCCTAGCGCCCCTTGGCCCTGCTCGAAGTACTCGAACGATGAGTCCTTCTGATTGGGCTGGGAGTGCAGCAGGTCGTAGACCGGGTGATCGCTGGCCCGCTCTCGTCCGCCGTCATCCGTGCGGCGGTAGAGCTCGCAGGGAAGCTGCGCGACCGATTCCGCCAGTAGTGTGACGCAGGCTCGAAGCGCGCCAACGCGCAGCGCGGTGTCACTCGTGACCGTGGCACCGGCTGAGGTGCGTGTGCTCTTCATGCCGCCAACCCAGCTCGTCCAGTTGCTGGGCTCTTTCTGAGGGCGTTGCCTTGTGCTCTGGAACATGCCGGGAAGGAACATTAGCCGCCCTCCCCAGCCGGTTCAGGGTGACGCCGGGCGCTAGTCCTTGCGGCCAGCCACGACCAGGTCAGGCATAGCACGCCGGCGACGATGTACCCCGCCGGCGCCGCGACCAGCCAGGCGCCGAACGACACCAGCCCGGCACCGATGAGGCCGATCAGGAAAATCAGAATGGATGTCAGCATGTCACGTCCGAGGTGTCGTAGATGGATTCGTCGGGCTCGTCGTTTTCGGTGAGCACCGCGCGCCCCAGCGCCATCAGGATGGCGATCGGGCCGTCGATCTTGTTCTCCGGCTTTTCCTTCCGGGGATAGATGTTGTCCTTGGCATCGGCCTTGGCCACGACGTTGGACGCCATCCACGTCAGCACCGGATCACAGCTATGCCGCCAACGCCCGCCGGTGATCGCCGCTTCCATCTCGCGCATCGCCGGGCTCATGTTCTGCACGGTGTTGCGGTACTCGACGATGTCAGCGCCGTCGCTCATGAGCTGGTGCGCGAGTTGCGTTGCCCGCCAAGGGTCATAGGCGATCTCGTTGATCTGGAAGCGCCCGGAGAGATCCTTGATGTCTTCGCGGATGACATCGAAGTCGAGCTCCTCGCCATCGGTGATGATGAGGTCGCCGGAGTTCACCCAACTTTCGTAGGCGGCGCGGTTGTTGCTGGCGCGCTCGATGGCGCCCTCGGGCAGGTAACTGCGAACGAAGGCTGTCCAACGCGTCTTCATGCGACCGTTCTTGTCCTCGACCTCGTCGCGGAAAAGCAGCGCGATCGCGGCGATGTCTGTCTTGCTCGCCAAGTCGACGCCCAGCCAGCACTCACACCCCTCGAAGTCGTCGAGCGTCAGGCTGTCGTCGCCGGCAGAATGCCAATCGGCCATGTTCAGCCAGGCCGATCGGGCGCTGACCCAGATATCGAGGTGCTTGGTCAGGAATGAGTTCTGACGGCTCGGGTAGCGGACGGCGTCGCGCTGCGCTTTGAGCAGGAATTCCTCGGAGACGGAGATGCCGAAATTCGGGTTGGCCTTGCGCAGCACCGTCGGATCCTGCCAGTCATCACCTTGGTCGACCGTGTAGATGATCCCGAACAGCTCGTCGTTGGGCAGCGCACCGTCGAGCATCTGCTGGACCTGGCGACGCTTGTCGTAGCAAGGGCCAGCCGTATTGAAGCCGGCGGTGGTGATGATGAACATCAGCGGCTGGTCGCGGGCACCCATGCCGGTCGACATGGTGTCGTAAAGGTTCGGGTTCTGGTGCTCGTGAAACTCGTCGACCAGGGCACAGCTCGGCGACGAGCCGTCGCCGGGATCACCGATCAGCGGTTCGAGACGGCTACCGTCTTCCGGGATCGAGATGTTCTTGGCCATGATCTCAATGCCCGCGGCGCTGATCAGTGCCGGGGACTTCTGCAGCATCAGGCGCGCCGGCCGGAACACTTCCCAGGCCTGCTTCTCGGTGGTGGCACCACAGTAGACCTCGGCGCCATATTCACCGTCCGCGCAGAGCATGTAGTTCGCGACGCCGGCGGCGATCACCGACTTGCCGTTCTTCCTGCCGACCTCGACATACGCCTCAGTGAAACGGCGAAGCCCCGACTTCTTTCGAAGCCAGCCGTAGATCACGCAGAACAGGAACTTCTGCCACGGCTCCAGCTCGACCAGCTTTCGCTCTCGCGCCCATCGCCCTTTCGTGTGCGGCAGTAGCTGGATGAAAACGCACACCGACTCGGCGGCGTCCTTATCGAAGCGATAGCGGAATGCTCGGCCCTTGGAGGCGATCAGGTCATCGAGATGACGCTGGCACGCCTGCCGCACCTCCTTGCACGCCGGGATGCGGCCAGCCACAACGTCCCGAGCGTACTTGTTCGCGGCATTGACGTTGGGATAGCTGGCCATGTGTCGTCATCGCTTCTTGCCCACCAAGGCGGCGAATGGATTGGCGGCGTCCTTGGCGCCCGGTACCGCGAGCCGCGCACGGCTTGCGGGATCCAGACCAAGGGCGCTGCCGAACGTGTTCATCTGTTTGAGCGCTTCGTTGGCGACAGTGCATGCGGGGTTTTTCACCACGCCGCCCATCGGGCTATCGACGACGAGACCGTGCCGGGCGATGTTCTCCTCAGCCTGGCGCCACCGGTTGTAGGCTGCGCAGTAGGCCTCGAGGTTGGCGAGATCCGAGTCGGTCAGAATCTTGGAACTCACCAGCCAGGGGCCAACGCGCTCCCAAATCTCGACACCAATTTCGGAGAGCCACTCGGGTGGCGGCGGTACCTGGGTGAGCGAGTCGGCGACGGGCTCGTCATGGTTGATCGCCCGCTTGCCGGCATTGCCCTGAACCGCCTTCAGGTGGCTCGGCTTGGGCTTGCGACCTCTTGTCATTTGGCAATTCCTCTCGCCGAACCTGATTTTTCAATTTCGCGGGTATAAAAATCGAATGGAGGCGGCGGTGTCCGGGCTCGAAAAGCCCTGAAGTTTTGACCTCCCCCTCCCCACGGCGAAAATCGCGCACCAGTTCGGTGCATTCGCAGCGGATCCGGCCACCCCCGGTCACCCGCGCCCTGCATGCGCCTCTCGCGCCGTCTTCGCCTTGTGGCATGGCGAACAGATCGCCTCGAGGTTGCTGTCATCGTCGGTGCCACCAGCCTCGACGTTCACGATGTGATCGACCTCTGTCGCTGGCATCACTCGTCCAGCACGCAGGCACGTCTGGCACAGGCCCTGGTCACGCTGAAGGACGCGATCGCGGATTCGGCGCCATGGCCGGCCACCACGACCGCTCTTGCCATTCCGTCGCTGCGTCCAGCCGGTGGCCTTGTCGACGTGCTCGTCGCAGTAGCCGCGTCTGGCAGTTGTGGTGTTACGGCAGCTGGGGGAACGGCAGGGACGAGGCGGTGAGGATGGCATTGGCATTCAGATCTTTGGTGGCTGGCCGAAAAAGAGGGAATCACCCAACATTGAGCGCACTTATGACTGAGATTCTGGAGAAGTTAATACCCCTTCTATTCGGCGCAGGCGCTATCTATGGCATACCCAAGCTTTTTCTTGTGAACCTGCCTGATTGGCGTGAGAAGCGATGGCGCTTTGATAAGGAACGGTTCGATAACTTCAAGCAATGCGCTTTTTCATACATCTACTCCGACCGTGAATCTCACCGTCAGCGTGTTGAATTCGAGTATGCGATTAAAGGTTTTACTAATAAGCCGATAAAAGCGGAAATCGCCGCGCGAACACTGCTAACCCCAGATTTCCAGGAACTTATCCGATGCCTCGCCAAGGAAAACCAAAACGTTGTCTTAGATGCGGGGGTTATTAGGCGCAAATCTCTTCGAGGAAAGCTGAAGAATCTCCCGGACGACAACAAGGTAAAACGCCTGTGGAAATGGGCATTATGCTTCTACACACTATCCTGCATCTCGTGGATAGCTTCTTACCTACTTTGGGCGTTCAGGGAAAATCTGGATCAATGGAATCTGCCGACAGCTCTGATTGCATTTATTTTCCTGCTTTCTCTCGCCACGCCACTCTTAACTGCCAACCTCGCTGAAGCTGCAGCGCGCTCCGGTCGACTCAACAAGCTTAGGGCTTTAAATGAAGTCGCTTGGCCGCCTACCGGTGACATAAGCTGACCAGCATCCCGCGCATCACGAACGCCCAGTCGGTCAGTTGGCGCTCGCGATCCTGTAGCAGCCAGTAGTCATCGTCGGCCAGGCACTGCAGCTGGCTCGACTGGATCACCGGCAGCACCGGCATCGGCGGCACCGTGCACTCAGGGCTGGTCGGTGTCGGTGCTGTCGTCGCGCAACCGGGGATCGCCGAACAGCTCAGGGCGAACACCAGAGCGACGCTGTGCCATCTGTTCACGTTCGACCTCCCTTGCCTGTGCCTGATCAGCGCGCTGGCGCTCATCGATTCGTCGTTCGACTGCTCGCGCCGCCTCGACGCCTTTGGTCCTCGCCCTGGCCTTGTCGAGCTCGTCACGGGCTGCATCACGTTGCCCCTGGGTACGAAGCCCCCAAGCGGTGAGCAGACCGACGACTATGGACACACCGGCAGCCAGCCAGCCGTATAGCCGACTCATTGGAGACGGCTCCGGATGTACTCGTCGATGGCCTTCTGAGGGACCAGACGTGCGATGGCGCCAGCGATACCCACCACGGACGCCAGCACCGTGTAAGCCCACTCGGGTAGCAGGCCTTCCCAATGCGGCAGCACGTCATGCAGCGCGAAGATCAGCGTCGAGAGGATCGCAAGCCGCACCGACCACAGCTTGTGTGCCTTGCGTGCTTCCGGTACCAGCTTCATCGCTCTCGCTCCGTTCTCAGTTGCAGCTGCCCAGTCCAGCCCTCTGCGGTGGTCATGTTCGTGGTCTCCTGGCACGCAGTTAGCCGGGCGTCCGCTACGCCAATTCGATATTGCAGATCGCTGAGCTTCTCGCGTGCGATGTTGCGTTCGGCCTCGTACCCGCCCGCTTTCCGTTGCTCTTCGATCAGCGCATACCACAGCCCATACCCAACGGCCTGCTGGCTCGACTGATTGCCGTCGAGACGTTGATAGGCCTTCGAGGTCTGATATTGCGAGTAGAGCGCGAAAGCGAAGCACAACGCCGCGACCAGCAAGTGCGAGCGGCTACTGCGGCTCAACGATCGCCACCATCGGCTAATCATTTGCGCCTCCCGGGCAACCAACCAGTGAGATTGTCGAGCAGCTTATCGATGCGCTTCTCGAAACCATGAACGCCGATATAGCCGAGGAAAGCTGCGATAAACCGGCCGGTTTCTTCTTCGTAACCGTAGTGCTGAATGATCGGCAGGCTGGTCCATGCAAGAAACGTCACCATGACGGTCTCACCCCATCGCTTGGGATTACGAAGACCGCCCGAGGTGATGACACGTACCGCCGACATGAAGGCTGCACTTAGCGCGACCTTCTGCTCTGGCTGCTGTAGCCAATCGGCCAAGGCCAGACCCAAGTGCGTGATGTAGTCCGGCATCGGTTACCCCAGCGCGTTTGAGTCGTTATGCCTTTCGTTTCGTGTCTCTGAAGATCAGCACCCACAGCGCAATCATGAAGAGGTTGAATAGCGTTCGGCCTATGATCGTTCGGATATCCAGTGCCAGATTCAGCAGCCAATCGGCACCCCGGAAGGCCAGAAGCCCGGCCAGAGTTGCCAGTAGGACGTGGATGACGAACAGCACCCAACTGTCCCGAATCTTATTGAGCGAATAGACGCATTGACCCAGCAGCCCAAGCGCCAGAACCACGTTCATCACTGCCATTAGCTGAGAAATCATGCCGCCTCCTCTGCCTGCCAGACATCACGTGAATTCGTCGCCCGCTGCCCTTCGATCAGCATTGCCTGCACTCGCTGGGCCGCTTCGTCCTTCGTGATATGGCCATCCGTGTTGGCATCGAGCCCGGCATTCTGCCGATACGCCGTGGTGCCATCGGTGAAGATCACCGAGCCGCCAGGGCGTGAGACATAGGACGGCATCAGGATGGCAAGGTACATGTCCGGCAGCGTGTTGATGCGAAGCCGGTAAGGCTCGAAGTATCGGGCCACGTAGTCGAGCTGCTCGACCGCCGTCATCGCCCCCAGCGCCTCGGTCGTCGTACCCAAGCCGATAGCGGTGCGCGGCATGAACTGAATCAACCCGGTGGCACCGGATCCCGCCAGGTTCTTCTGGGCGGGGTCGAACGTCCGTCCGGTCTCGAATGCCATACAGGCCATCAGCCAATTGACATGATCGAGGCCCCAGCCGAACCGAGCCGCCAGCTCGAACAGCCGATCGATGAACGCATCCGAAACATGAGCCCCCCACGCCAGACGAACGCGCAGCGGGTATCTGCCGCCGCCGATCAGTGCGACGTCGCGAAGAAACTGCATGGGGAACTCCAGGCAAAGAAAAGCCGCCAGCGAGGGCGGCAAGATCGCGCAGCAAACCAGGTGGCGCGAATAAGTTGCCACCCATGCCCGGGGAACGCGTGGGGAGCACGTGGAGCTGGGCACAGGCGGCGAACGGGGTCAGAAACGACCGCGCCCCGAACGGTCGTAACCGATCAGGGCGCAGGAAATACAAGCTTAGCTGAATAGTACTTACAAGCGGTCATGGATACAACATGTAGTGTCCATGTTATTTTACCTATTCATTGACCCCTTAAAATTCAGAGTCGCCGGACAGCGGAGAAGACATGGTACTTGGAGCAATAACAATCATGATTGCCGTCGTGGCCGGGATTATCATGTCTAACAAGTACAGTGATAAGCCTCGTAGCCGTAGTGCTAACAACGCACTGGCAACAGTTCTTTTCGTGATAGGCGTTATCGTGGTTATCGTATTGGTGTTGGGGCATGCAATATTACGACCCATTGGCCAAGTTTAGCGGTCATGCCGTCAGCCTAGCCTGTTCACCCACGACCAATAACAACGACTTCCGAGCATTCTTTGCAGAGTTGCGCAGCGCCTCAGCCGTCTGAAACACCGTTTGCCCTGCCCCCATCGGATAACCCAGCCGCGTCATGATGATCCGCTGGGCCCCGCACACCTCCCCCTGGGTCAGCCCGCGGCTGCCCTGCTTGATCGCCTCGAGCAGTGCCCGATCGCCGCCAGCATTCAGCGCCCAGCGCTGCTCGGGTATCGCATAGCCAGTCAGCAGCAGCGCCATCCTCTGACGCTCGTTGACGTGCCCGAGCAGCGCCTTGGCCATGTTCCGCCAGCGGCACGCATATCGGAAACGCTCGGCGGCCTCCATCACGTGGTCTACCCTGCCAGTTACGCCGCCACCACCCACACCCGGCGCGATCGTGCTCACGTTGTGATGGCCCAGGTTCAGGTGCCGGTAATCGATCCGCCATTCGATCTCGACCTCGATCAACTCATCCAGGCACCGGCGCAAGGCCCGCTCTCGTAGTGCGCTCTCTGCCGGCTCACGACGAATCACCGCCAGCAGTTGATTGATCCCCATCAGCTCCAGTTGCCGCATCATTCCCTCCAGTTGCTCCCCAGCGTTACTCGAAAACCTCACGCGCCCACCCACCGCCATCTTTCTTGGCGCACTTCTTCACGGCAATGAAGCGGAACGGGAACATCTCAGCAGCAACCTTGATCTTCACCCGCCCATCGTCGCGCCAGAACCCCTTCACTTCATGGATCTCCATGAGCCCATCAGCACGCATGACATTGAAGTCGGGCGTATACCGCGTGTTGTCGGCGAGTTTGAAAGTCATACCCTCGAAGGCGTACCAGACGATATCGCCGGACTGCTTCATCGCCTCGAGCAGCTGGGCGTAGGCCGCTTCGGTCTTGTTCATGGTGCCGGCCTTCATTCGACCGAGCGCGAGATCTCGACTCATTTAAGTACATCCATCAGCTACCCCTCGCCTGTCGTCGTTCCCATGCCTGGTAGTCGGCCACGATGCGATCGAGCATCCGGCGTGCGTTATCGTTCGTGTCCAGCTCTCGGCGACTCTCGATGTTGCAGGCCTGGCGGACCGTATCGGCGACGTCCTCCTCGGTGTGCGTGCCATCGGGTAGCTGCTCGGAAGTTAGGCTGTGCCGCTGGCGCTTCCGGTGATCGAGATACAGCCGAAAGCGTGGATTGGTGCCTAGCAGTGCCGCCCGGCGTGCCTGGGTGCTGCTGTTCCGGATCATCGGCCAGACTCCCGGCGGCTCTCGCAAAGCGTGCAGATGCTGGATCCGGGGGCGAAGCCCAAAGCAACCCGCGACTGACCGCAGAGCCCGCAATGTCGGCGAGCAGGCCGACGGCGGCGCGGGCGATTGGATGGAGTTGATCGCGTCACGCCGCTTCCTCCCCGAGCACCTGGCCGACACTCTCCGGCCACTTGAGTTGCTGCACCGCCACGCCGTCGCCGTGCTTCTTGCCGGTATCCATCATTCGGCCGCCAGCGGCACGCCCCCGATCGGTCATCACCCAGTAGGCCTTGCCTTTGGCGTCCCGTTCCTGGCGTTGGTAGCCCAGGTCGCGAAGCGCTCGATTGACGGCAACCGCGCTCATATCGAACGGCAGGCCCAGTTCGGTCGGCGTCATGTATCGCTCGTTGACCGGGCTGAGGAGGTGAGTCGCGCCCAGCTCGCCCAGCAGGTTGACGCCGGTACGCTTCTGCACGGCCTGATTGACCGAGAGCAGACGCATGTTGTCGTCGAGCCCGAGCGCCCTGGCAGCGCCGTCGAGCACACTGGCAATAGCGGATGCTCGGGAAAGCGCCGTCGTGTCATCCATCGCCACCGGCGCCGGATTGGCGTGAATCTGATCGCGCATCTCGTAGAACGTGCGCACCAACCGTTTCTTGAACGCCCGGACGATGTCGCTGTTGCGCATGAACGTCAGCAGCAGGGTCGATTGCGGTTCATTGAGGCTGGCTACCTCTCGGCGCTGGGTGCCACCGCTGGTCGTGAAGGGTTGGATTTCAAATCGGACCCTTCCGAAGTCCTCGAGATCGGCCTGGTGTTCGCGCACAAGGCGAATCACCGAGGCGTGGTCACGATCGACACCGTCGGCAATCGCGATGGTGGTGGTCAGCAGCTCGCCGGCATCTCCGGCAATCACAATATCCGTCATCCTCACGCCCTCCCCGTGGCGGCTTTCAACATCGCCAGCCCCTGACTGGCATTCATTCGATGCGGCAGGCCGGCGGCCTCTGCCTGCTGCTGGGCGGCCTCACGGCTGGCACGTTCCGCCAGATCGGCGCGATTCCGCGTTGCGTCGTTCTCGATCAGCCCCTGGGCCTGTAGCGGCTGGCCCGCCATCACCCGGTTGACCAGCGCGCCGTACTCGCGAGCGAACCGCTTTTCCAGCCGGGCGCGGACGGTCTGCGCCGTGGTGCTGTGGATCTCCCGCCAGCCCACTGTTTGCCCTGCCATCTGCACCGCCTCGTGGCTCCAGCGCCATTCGCTAGGGGCGTGGCAATGGGCGCAGGCCTCATGCCAAGCCGTGTTGACGGTCGGCAGCCCGACGTCTTCCGGGCGTGGCTCGCACAGCCCGGCAAACGCCACCGGCTGAGGCGGCCATACCTCGTCGCCGCTCTTGGCCGCATCGCGGACCTGCTGGCGGAGACGCGCCAGACCCAGCTCGATATGCCGCTCGCTCAAGTGGCCCAGTTCCGCCAGCCATGAACCGTCGTCGTAGGTGCCCCACTGGTGCGAGAACTTGCTACCGAACAGCTGGCCCATGGCGTCGAACAGGTGATCGACGTTTCGCTCAGTGACCGGGGCGCCATTCGCCGTCGAAGCACTGCCCGCCGGCTGGCTGTTCGCGTTGCTGGCGGTCTCGTTCGCGCGCCTCGGCAGCTGTGAGACGACGTGCGGGAGTACGTTGGCTGCCGTTCGCATGACGGGCACCTCCGGTCGGTTTCGTGTGGGATTGGCTCAGGTCGCGGCGGAGCCAGTCGACGAGCTTCTGGGTCCAGGCCATCGCGCCGTAGCGACGGCCGCTGTCAGCATGGTGGGCGGTGAAGTTCGCCAGCTGGGCAGCGGATGGCTGGGTGTCGGATCGAAGCCCGGCACGCAGACATGCCGCAGCGAACTGTTCGGGATCGGGTTGCCAGTCGAGCGTCATCGGGAACTGGCGAGCTCCACCGGTCAGCGGTTCGCCGTCGTCGGCCAGCTGCGAGTAATCGAACAGCGCATCCGGCCCCGCGGTGTGAGTGTTGGGGTTGGTGGTAGATTCAATGGCAGATTCAAGGGGTGACACCGGTGTCACCCTCCCCCTGTCAGGGCTGTCACCCCGGGGTGTCAGATTGTCACCCTCCCCCGAGTTGGTAGAGGTAGTGGGGGTGTCAGATTGACACCCTCCCCCAACGGCCAGCCGATACCGGTTCGATTGCTGCCGACCGGTCTTGTCCTGGCGGCTTTCGACCACCACCAGACCACGCTCCTCGAGGAGATCGATGGCTCGCTGGACGCTACGCTTGGAACAGCCCATCTCCTCCGCCATCGTGCCCAGCCCCGGCCAGCAGACGTGCTGCTCGTTGGCGTAATCCGCCAGCAGCATCAGCGCCAAGCGCGATGGGGTTTTAACGTCAGTGGGCAGCGTCTTGAGGGACTGACGCGCCCAGCTCATGGCGAGAAGGCTCATGCCCTCACCTGCCCCATGGCGTCGACGTCATGCCAGTGGATGAACTCGGTACCGAGTGCGATGGCGTAATAGCGCTTTTGCTCGCGGCGGTGCCAGGCTTTGGCCTTTTCGATCCGAGCGGCAGCATCCTTGTCGAAGGGCTCCGTCAGCTCGAGCAGCGCAAGCATCGCAGCGTGATGACGAGCGCCAGCCGTAGCGATCTTCACGCGGCGTGCGTTGAAGTCGCCAGGCTCACCCGAGAGCCTCGCTTGAATGCTTGCCTGCTTGTGGGTTTCGTCGAGCAGGTCGTCCCGCGTCCAGCTCGAGTAATCCGGAATGTGTACTGTCATGGTGTGCTCCCCCGAGACATTCCCGAGATCGACACGCGGACGATCTCCGGGCGATAGAGGGCCATGCCGCCAGCGGTTACAGTGGGAGTTCTCACACAACCGACTGAAGGACCAACGACATGACCGAAAGCAAAGGTGAAGCGCGGCAGCGCTACCAACTCGAACAGAAGATCTATGAAACCGAGGCCGACCAGCGCTATGTCTTGGCACGCTTTGGCGATCACATTGCCAAGAGGGAGGAATATCGATCGAGAGACCTGAACGGCATTCACGCCCTGCGGTTCTACCTCATGCAGAAGCATCACTGGACTCCTGCAACGGTGCTGGCGATGAGCGATGACCACATCCGCTTTGCTTTGATTGAAGAGCGTGAAGGCTGGACCGTGCCTCCAGAAGCTCGGCCATAAGGTCGTCACCTTCACGGCGCGCCTGTTCAGCGTTGAGTAGCAACAGGCGCGCCTTGAGGCCATGCACCTCAGCATCCGTTTCGTGGAAATCTTTCATGTCGTGCTCCCCTACCCCTGTATGAAAAACCACCCCGGTCAGTGGGCGGTTTCACAGTGCGGTTGACTGGTAACCTGGGAGTCAGATGAAGATGGCTGATCAACCAGCTCGGGCCACATCACCATCCAGTCCTTGGGACGCAGTTGCTTACGGGTCGCCCGGCCATCGGTGGCTCGTTCGACGAGAGCAGCTGTCTCAACGGATGCTGTCTTGTGGCCATAGCCAATCAGGCGCAGGTAAGCGCGAGTCGTGCCTGTGGCCTTGATCTGCTGGTCGCTGGCTTGCTTGAGCCAGATCAGCAGGCTATCGATCCGTGTCTTCATCGGTGGCTCCAATGGATTTCCCACCAATGATTACCCATGGGTAATGCACAAATCAATACCTGCGGGGAATTTACCTGCAAGTAACGAATAGCGGACTATCACCGCATGGATATCTACGACATACGCCGCACTAACCTCCAGTCGCTTCTGGATGACCGGTTCAAAGGCAAGAAAGCTCGACTTGCCGACGCTATAGACCGCCAGTCCAGTTACGTATCTCGATGCTTGTCGACCGGAACCCACCGGAAGCGCATTGGCGAGGACTTCGCTCGTCACGTAGAAAAGGCGCTGGGGCTGGCAAACGGCTGGTTAGATCATCAGAGTGGAGTGAATGAGCCCAGGGCTACCTACGGTCGTCCAGCCAGCGATAATGAGCTGACTTTCACCGAGAACATGGACCCTTGGGACCGATCCGAGCCGATCGCTGACGACGAGGTAGAGCTCCCGCTGTATCGCGAGGTCGCCTTATCTGGCGGTGGTGGGCGAACCCAGGTAGTCGAGAACAACGGGGCGGCGTTGCGCTTTAAGCGCAGTACGCTCAGGAGTGCGGGAGTGACGAAGGAGTCAGCGGCTTGTGCCTTCGTCGAAGGTGAGAGCATGGAGCCCATACTGCCGAATGGTGCTTCGGTGGGCGTAGACACCGCCGACAAGCAGATAAGAGACGGGAAGATGTACGCGATCGACCATGACGGCCTGCTGCGGGTGAAATTCTTATACCGACTGCCTGGCGGCGGGCTTCGGATCCGCAGCGCCAATCCGGATAAGGTCGAGCACCCGGACGAAGATCTCGGCGAAAACTGGCCCGAGAAGGTCAACATCATCGGCAAGGTGTTTTGGTACAGCGTGCTGCTTCACTAAATATAACGACCTAAGTAATGACCAAAAGAAAAGCCCGCCTCGATACACCGAGTTGGGCTTTTCTCCGTTCTCAATTTGTCTTTCAATCGCCAAGCGAATCCTAAGCGATTGATTTTTCAGGATTAAAAATACTGTAAAAATATCCACAGGATATCTACACAGGAATCCTACATCTATGCTTGGAAAACCCTTTGGCTACCATATATAGTGTTTCTTGTAGGTAACGCGTTGCCTACGAACGGAAAAGGGCCCCGCTCCGCTGAAAGCTTAGGGCCCTTAAAAGCCAACGGGTCATGGGAACCCGTAGGTGGTAAACAAAAAGGCCTTGAATCAATACGTTAGGTGTTGTCGCACCAAACTGATTCAAAACCCAATGTTTGCTTACCTATGTACATCCTAGATGAGGCTATCGTTTGACACAATATGCGGCATAAGACGAGAAACGCATAAGCGATGGGCTAAATCGATGTATTGGAGTTCCATGACCATCATGAAGGTAATGATAGTCATGAAGACGAAGAAACAACCTGCACCACCTGAAGTACGTCGCGCAGCCCGGCTAATGAGGAAATGGAGGGATCGCTGTCGCCAGCCTCCTCCTCTCGGTCCTGACGGCCAGCCCAGCCTGTTCGACTAGGACACAAGCCAATGAGCCCGCCTTCATGGCGGGTTTTTTGTACCTGCCTCAAAAATAATTACCCCCAGGTATTGACCAATATATTACCCATGGGTAATAGTAATCCCACGACAACAGAACATCGTGGGTAACGACATGAACCAGGTCACGCAGGACCACCAGACAATCGAAGCATTCGGCTATCGCTGCCGAGTCGGCCGCCAGGCTGAAGGCTTCCCCACCATCAAGCAGGCGCACGTCATCGCCGGAATCGCCGCCGGGATGACCCAGAAAGAGATCGCCAAGCTGCGCGGCGTGTCTCCCGCCACCGTGAAGAGCACCGCCGAGACCCTCTACTTCTGGCTTCATGCCCAGCGCGCCACCGATGCCGTCGCCAAAGCGATGCGCCGCGGCTGGATCGCCCCGCTGCTTCTGGCTCTCACCGTCAGCGCCATTTCTCCCGATGTTCACTTGCAGCGCCCGCGCTCCAGCGGCACGCGCTACAGCATCAGCCTGACCAAGCTGTCGCGTCGGCAGGAGTCGTCTGACATCGCAGGAATCGCGGCATGATCGGCGCCACCACCTTCTGCTACCCGGCCCACCAGGTCAGTGCCGCCTACGACGAGCACATCTGCACCGATGGTGTGCCGGACATCGAAACCAAGTACCTCGCCCGGCCACGGGAGAACGGCACGCCGAGCACCGGATATCGTCCAGGGTTCTACGTGCCGAGCAATAACCGCCTGATCGTCATTATCGATCGCTGCTACGGCCGCGAGGGCAACGCCAAGGCGTGGATGGCCGACCAGATCCGCATGACCGCTATCACCCGCAAGCGCCAGAAGGAGAACACGACATGCGCCAACTGATCACCAGCCCCCTGGCGGGCGTTGCCAGCGGCGTCATCACGCTGGGCCTGCTCACCGCCGCGTCCGTTGGTCTCCCCGGACCGAGCGACTACGAGGTGCAGCTGATGCAGCAGGACCGCTACTGCGAAAGCGTCGCGACCTGGAACGCCGAAGCGGCACGCGGCGTGGCACCCAGCCGCCGCTACGGGCACCCGGATTACGACGGCATCGCCACCGACGTCTGCGCCCCGACGCTCTCACCGGTCGACGGCAGCGCCTACTCCAGCAACTGAACGACGCAGCCGCCAGCGGATGGCGGCCTGTATCCGAGAGCGCCTACCGGGCGCTGCCTGATGCAGTAGCTCTTTAACAACTCGGACCCCACGCAGTGCTAGCGGTGCGTTATCCGCTGGCCATCGGAAAAGGCTCCCAATGGCTGTCATGCCTACTCGTTGAGCCGAGAGCGTTTCCCGATGGATGAGGGCTAACTAGGCCTAAACAGCTAAACGTCATACCTATCCTCAAGACTAAACAATCACAGAACATCCTGATGCAATTCCCCGACTGCCATTGTAATGGCATCCTTACCTTTGGTGTCGTATCCAGTAGGCCCAAGTAGGAACTCTCCAAATTGAACAATCGAATTTAATTCCACTAAAAAGCTCTCTAGCTTTGAGATGTGACGATAAGGTTCATAGTTCTCAAAAAAGATAGGCAGCGAGTCAAACTCTTCAAATAGCATAGGAATCGAAACCTTGGATTGCCTGGGGATAAAGTTGATTAACTTCGAAGCACGAGCCATGCGGCATAGCTCATCTTTCAAAAGCTCATTATCAATTTTATCTTTAGCTAACTCCGTCTTGATTCCGATTATTGCAGCATAGGCCATCCTGACGGGATTCTCGCTACTCATTTCAGAATAACAAATTGTGTAGGACATTGATCTTGGGGAGTTGCCAGGAAATATGCGTCCATAAAGCACAGAACTATCCATCTCCTTTAGATCGAACTTATTCTCAAGCTGATGACAGAACTTCTCAAACTCTTCCCTATGCTTAAAATAATTTGAAAAGTTGTTATTCACGCGCATTTCCTCGATCTGATTTTTAGTTTGATCAGATCGATGCGCCGATGCCACAAGCGCAACGCCTGGAAAAACGAGAGCGACAATACCGATGGGCACTTTGAAGATACGAAGCAGACCATTTAGGCCATCACTACCCGGGACATAATACAAGGTAGTTGTTAGAACGATATATACACCAACAAACATGGCGCCAAATAATGGAGCCGCAAGAGCAATCCAAAAAAGTGGAAGTTGGAATAAAGATCGATTTCGAGTCACACCCACCTCAACTATGAATTCATCAGCTTCAATCTTAGCGAACCATCAGCGCAACAGCGAGCGCCTGACACGCCGGGCACTCGCCTTTGTGCTGCCCGCTATCCGGAGGCAGCCATGCAGGTCTATCTATCCGTGCGACGGCATTGCCGCTGCCGAATCTGCGGCGCCCGCCAGACGAAGCCCAGGCATCCAGACGAGTACGTGATCGGCCCCGTGTGCACCAGGTGCGGCCGCCGGAACACGCTCCGGATCGACAAGTGGGCGGACTCGAAACCGTGGCGCCGCGATACCTGCCGCTGCGACGGCTACCACGTCCCGCATCGGCGCGGCTCGCTCTGGTGCTACCACAACCCAGCTTACCCGGTAGACGAAGACCGCCGGCTGTTTGCCTGAGGAGGCCGAGATGACCGAAGCCACGAAAGACAGCGACCTGAATATCAGCGCGGATGCAGAAGCCCTTCTTATTTCGATTGGGGTTGATGCACTAAGGCAAGCCTGCGAGACGGGGCGCTCCTACGGTCTATGTGCCGTCAAAGTCACGAATGAAAAAGCTTTCCTCAAAGGCCTGGTGCAGCAACTGAAGCACGAGGATGAAGACGGATCGACTCCGGTGCATCACCTCTTCGACCAGGCCGTAACGCAGATGCTCGAAGACGGTGACGAGGGAATCGAAGAAGAAGAGGACGACTGACATGTGGTTCAAACACCTTCACCTTTACCGCCAGCACGACGCCGAGGCGATCGCGCTCGAAGACCTCGAAGCCGCCCTGGCCGAGTTCGCCTTCCGCCCCGTATCGCCACGAGAGGCGCGCCGCGTCGGCTGGACCACTCCTGCCGGCAAACGCAGCACGGTCCGCGTCCACGAAATCCAAGGCCACCGCCTCATTGCCATGCTGCGCCAGGAGCGATTGCTCCCCGCCGCGGTGGTCAACGAGGAAGTGGCCGAGCGCGCCGAGGCCCGCGAGCTTGCCGAATGCCAGCCGCTATCCCGCCGGGAGCGCCAGCTACTCAAGGAGCAGGTGCTCGAGGAACTGCTGCCCCAGGCATTCACCCGGTCGCAGCGTGTCGAGCTCTGGTGGGACACCACCCGCAACCTGATCGGCATCAACGCCTCCAGCCGCAAGCGCGCCGAGGAAGTGCTCGACCTGCTCCGCCAGACGCTGGTCTCGCTCAAGGTCACACCGCTGGCCACCAAGACGCCGCCAGGGCGAGGCATGACAGCCTGGCTATCCGATCCCGGTCAACGCCCCGCCAGCCTGCTGCTGGGCGACCGGGTCGAGCTGCGCGCCGCCGAGGACGACGGCGTGATCGGCGCCCGCGCCGTCGACCTCGACAGCGAAGAGATGCAGAGCCTGCTCGAAGGTGGCCGCCAGGTCAGCCGCTTGAGCCTGGGCAGCGAAGGCCAGCTGCGCGCCGTGCTGCATGACGACCTCGCGCTCAAGTCCCTCCAGTTCGACGACGCCCTACTCGACGAAGCCAGCCAGACCGACGACGGCGACGACCCGGTGGTCAGCCTCGAAACCGACTTCGCGCTGATGACCGCCGCTCTCGGCACCTTCACCGACCAGCTCGTCGAGTGGCTGGGCGGCGAGGCCGACCCGCACGCGCCGACGGAGATGACACCATGAACATCACCGTCTACAGCGGGCCTTTTTGCCAGGCCTGTGCTGCCACCAAAAGAGCCATGGACAAGGCTGGCATCGAGTACAGCACATGGACCACCGGAGAATCCCAACGCGAGCGCTTCCGTGCCGTCGGCCACCGGTCACTGCCGGTGGTCGTCGTCACCAATGACGCCGGCGAGAAGCTCGACGAGTGGCACGGGTTCCGGCCGGACAAGATCAACGCCCTGGAGGTGCCGTCATGAATGGGACCGTCATCAAGCACCCGCTCACCGGCGAGCAGACAACCCTCTCAGCGCTGGCCAGCTTCTCGGGCATCTCCAAGGAAACGCTCCGGTACCGACACGACACCCTGGGCCAGCGCGGCCCGGAGCTGATCGAACCGCCAACCGGCAACCACTACACGAGGACGCGAGCTACCACCCGCGCCGATCACGTCCGAAAGTTCCAGCGCGACGTCAACGAGTGGCTGGCCTCTCCGGCTGGCCGCCTCTCCACCCACCTGTTCCGTGACTTCCGCCGAGGTGCTGCATGAGCAATATGAATCTGTGCTTCGGTCACGAGCTGGTGATCGACAACTTCGCCGGCGGCGGCGGTGCCAGCGAAGGCATCGAGCAGGCGTTGGGGCGGCCGGTCGATCTCGCCATTAATCACGATGCCGCGGCCATTGCCACGCACACCGCCAACCACCCCGGCACCGATCATTCCGTCGCCGATGTCTGGGACATCAACCCGGATGAAGCAACAAAGGGCCAGCCGGTCGGTCTGGCCTGGTTCTCACCAGACTGCCGGCATCACTCGAAGGCCAAGGGCGGGCGACCCGTCAGCAAGAGCGTGCGTGGCCTGGCATGGGTGTCCGTACGCTGGGCGGCACGGGTAAAGCCTCGCGTCATCATTCTGGAGAACGTCGAGGAGTTCCTCGACTGGGGGCCACTGATCAAGAACGCTGCTGGCCAACTGGTACCGGACCCAGCACGCAAGGGGCAGACGTTCCGCGGGTTCGTCCGCGCGCTCAAACGCCACGGCTACGACGTCGACTGGCGAATCCTCCGAGCCTGCGACTACGGCACGCCAACGATCCGGAAGCGCCTGTTCCTGATCGCTCGACGAGACGGCCGGTCGATCAGCTGGCCGAAGCCAACGCACGGCGACCCGAAGTCACCAGCGGTACAGCGTGGCAAGCTGCCCGCCTATCGCACCGCTGCCGAATGCATCGACTGGTCGATCCCCTGCCCAAGTATTTTCGGGCGTAAGCGCGAGCTGGCAGAGAACACCATGAAGCGCATCGCCAAAGGTGTCATGCGATATGTGATCGAAAGCGGCGACCCGTTTATCGTGCCAATCGCCAACTACGGAGCCGGGGCGGTCCACGCTCATGACAGCCGGGAGCCGTTGCGAACAGTCACAGCCTGGCCGAAAGGTGGCAGCTTTGCGGTAGTCGCGCCCAGCATCACCAAGTTTCGCAGCGGCGCGGTCGGTCATCGAATGGACGAACCGATGCACACGGTAACGGCAAACGCCAACGTGTCACGGCCCGGCGTCAACCCGGGCGGCTGCGCACCGATTGGCGTTGTCTCGGCCTTCCTGGCCAAGCACTTCACCGGCGTCGTCGGCGACAGCCTGACCAATCCGGTACCGACGATCACCGCCACCGATCACAACGCCCTGGTGGCCGCCAGCATGGTCAACCTCAAGGGCAGCGAGCGCGGCGGTCGGGACGTCCGCGAGCCGATGCCCACCGTCTGCGCCGGTGGCACCCACGCGGCAGCCGTGGCTGCCTTCCTGGCGCCCTACTACGGCAGCGGATCAGGCGAGACAGGGCGAGACCTCAATGCCCCGGCGCCGACGGTTACGACTAAAGACCGATTTCAGCTGGTGACAGTGACCATCGACGGCGAGCAGTACGTCATCACCGATATCGGTATGCGCATGCTGCAGCCGCACGAACTGGCAGCCGCCCAAGGATTCCCCGACCACTACCGATTCGGAGAGATGGACGGCCGCGCGGTACCGAAACACACCCAGGTGCGTCTGATCGGCAACAGCGTCTGCCCGCCACTCGCCCGCGCGCTGGTCGAAGCCAACTTCACCCACGAACGCAAATTCATGCCGGCGCCCGCCGAGACGGTCGCGGCGTAAGGAGGCCCAATGGATCACTCAGAACTGTGCCTGCGCGCAGAGAAATGGCTTCGAAACGCCATCGGATGCGGAGTCACATTCGATGATCGATTCCAGGCAGCCACTCACAACGGCGAACAACCCGATGCCATTGGATGGAGAGATGGACTGTCGTTCCTCGTTGAAGTGAAGGTGAGCCGAGCTGATTTTCTCGCCGATCGGAAGAAGAGGTTTAGAAACGATCCAACACTTGGCATGGGCGACTGGCGTTTCTATCTGTGTCCGCCAGGCATGATCCTGCCGAGCGAGCTACCCGAAGGCTGGGGCCTGCTGTACTGCCACGACAAGAAGGTCGAGAAGGTTCACGGCGTGCCAAACAACACTCAGTACTGGATGGGGCGGCCATTCAACGGCAACAAACTGCCCGAGATGCAACTCATGTACTCCGCACTACGCCGGCTCAAGCTGCGCGGGCGCTTCCACGAGATCTACTACCCGCTGCATGCAACAGGAACTGAGCAGCTCGCCACCGCCGAGGGCGCCGATGGCTAAGTCCAAGCCGCTCCACTGGCAAGAGCCGGAGACAATCAACTGCCCTCAGTGCAACGGATCCGGCGAGTTCCGCGGCATGTTCTCGTCGGGGCCGTGCGCCATGTGTGACGGCACCGGCCTGGTCGGCGAAGACGGCGAGGCGCTGCCACCTCACGAGATCCAACCGATACTGCGCCGACAACGTGACCGGCTCGCGCAAGAACTCGAAGGCGCCCGCCAGCATTACCGCCAGCTACTGCATACACCCGGGGTGCGAGAAGCGCTCGCCGCCGAGCAGGAACGACAGCAAGAGCGGCAGCGTGACGAAGACATGGCGCACCGCAAGCGCCTGAGAGGAGGTTGAGATGGGACAAGCACAACGTAACGATAACCAGAGCTGGCTCGACCCGAAGTTCGTGCAGATATCGCGAACGGAGGCCGCGCGGATCATTGGGCGCAGCCCTACCGAGTTCGATCGGCTGCGGAAAGTCGACGCGGATTGCCCGAAGGGTTTCAAGGATGGAGTCGATCGAAGCGCACGAGTACGGTTTCGATTATCCGACGTTTACCGCTACAGTGGGATATTGATGGCTCGAGCCGAAGAAGCCGAAAGCCAGGACCAGCGATGATGGCGTCCGGCCGGCGAAGCGAGACAGCAGCGTCGGCCTTGTACACGAGCGTGTACACCGAACCGGGATAAGCCGCCTAACAGATTGATATCTATAGTCGGTTTGTGTCTCCCCATCCGCACCAAGGCAGCTTTCTTATCTCCCCTGAGCAGTTTCCCCAGCACCAAAAAGTCCGCAGCATCGCGGCTTTCTTCAGCGGATCCAGCTCCCTTCGTCGGATCCAACTCTGCGTGCCCCGCTAACAGCTCCCTGCCTGTAAACCGGCTCGTACATTCGAGGCTTGTCATTGAAGACTCGCACACTGCCGGCTAGCGCGGTGTCGGCTCGTATATGGGAAGTGCCTAGATAAATACGGATAGGCTCGGCGGCCGGGATGATGCTCAACCGTCGAGATGCCGGATCCACTGGCGTACGCGCCAGCGTTGCAATCGGTTGGCGTAGCGCTTGGTATCCAGCGATACCGGCACCAGCGTGCAAGCCTCGTCGTCGCTCATATGGAGACGGAAACGACGCTCGGCACCGATCGGATGATCTTCACTGCCGTAGATGGCCACCACGCGGATATCGAGAAAGTGGAAGACCGTATCGTCCGTGGGCCGATCATGATCGAGTGCTACGTCATGGACGCTGCACAGACGTCTCAGAATCGTTTCGAACGTTCCAACATGACTGAAACTGCCGGGCAGCATGGGGCCCTGACTGGAACGCATCCCTTCTTCACCCTCCTCGCTCTTTGCTGGGGAAGAATCAGAATCCTCGGAGTCGGACCCGTTCTGCCGATGATCGGCCTCGAAATCGATCATGTCGTTGGTCAACGACCCCTTGCTGGTGTGCAAGGTCACGATGATGTGTTCCAGGAAGATTGGCTCGGAACTCATGTTACTGATCAGACAGAGCGCGGAGAGATCGTTGCCGTGACCACGATTGATGATGATCCGCGGACGCCGGGTGCGGGCAAAGTTTCGATAAAGAATCTGGGCGTAAAAAAACCAGACGAAGAGCGTCAGTATGCTCGTGATGGCGCTGATGGATTGACTATGTGCGGACAACCATTCCATGGTCGTGATTAACCCCTACCTGCGTGACGAAAAACGCTAATGTAAGCGACAGCGCTGACAAGCGATATAACGTAGTTTGCATGACGGGATCGATGGAATGGCCGATCGACTCAGGCCCCTAGCTACAAATCCTGAAACCAAAAACACTGAAACACGAAAGGCGGGCCTGGCGGCCCGCCTTCAACTTACCCGTTCAAGCCCGGACTCCTGTCCTTTCATGACGTCTTCCTGACGAAAAGCGGCTTACGGTAATGCTTGAGCCTGACCACCATCGTCCTGATGCCGACAGGCCGGCAGTCATCCTTGACTGCGACTCCAACTCATCCGTGTATCCCTTCACCCATCCTTGGGTGTGATGAGTCAGCTAACGAAGCCAAAGTTATACAAGAGTTGTTTTTCCGTCAAGACTTTTGCGAAACTTTATTGCCGGATGACTCTTTGTAAAGCCGTCCTGCTACTAGTCCTCTTCCCCGACACTGTTCGCTGGCCCTGCCATGCGCAGAGGGCCGGCTGACTGAAGCGAGAAGATAAGAAACGATGGCGAACGATCATCGAACCGTTCGACTCTCTGTTCAATAGGAGGGGAAAATCGACGGAAGGACGCCGATTTTCGAGGCACCTGTCCATACCCGCGCCATGAAACCCAATGTCTGAGGACAGAGGGCGCACAACACATCAGCCGGTTACGCGCCAACTCTTTTCAAGCCCTGAGCCTTGCGACTCATTCCCTGGCCCATGCCACTAACCAGCGCAACGCGCAAGTCCCTTGGTCACGTCCCTGCAGCAGCCTTCACGAAAAGAGTTGTGACAGATGTTAGATCAATACATTACAGACGGCAAAGCCGCGTACAAAATAAGTCCACCCCTCGCGACGTACCTGCCCCGATCAGCGAACCATGGTAAGCAATAGATTCTGATACGGACTGCACAAGCTGTTCGACAAGCGCCGTATCGTGGATTGCACGAGGTCGTTGACGCGGTCATCGTGGCAGCTCGTGGCTCGTGGCTCGTAGCTCGTAGAATGGAACAGCGGGAACAGCGGCGGGGCCAGGCTATGATAAAAGACACGATGAGAGGCGTGCCTAGGGGGTGGCAGGTGCCGGGCCGATAAAGCCAAACAAATAGGCATATAAATTATTTTTCTTATTACCAAAAATAAAATTGCGCTATTCTACGGTGCTCTGCTGGGCGAATAGATGGCGCCTCTCTTGCATACATCTCCACTCGAAGGGTCTTGATCTCATGTCAAAACGTTTGCTGAAAAGCACTTCACTCCGCCGAGTCACTTTGGCCATGGCGCTGGGGTTGTCGACATCACTGGGCGCCGCAGTGGCGCAAGCCGATACCCTCCGGGTAGGGATGTCTGGGGGCTACTATCCGTTCACCTACGTCGAGCACGATGATCTCAAGGGGTTCGAGGTCGACCTGATGAATGCGATCGGCGAGATCACTGGCGATGACGTCAAGTTCGTCACGGCAAGCTTCTCCGGGCTGGCGGGCATGCTGGATTCCAATCGAATCGATACCATCGCCAATCAGATCACCATCACGCCGGAACGTCAGGAGAAGTACCTGTTCAGCACCCCTTACGTTTATGACGGTGCCCAGGTCGTGGTTCGCAAGGGTAACGATGCCATCAAGGGCGTCGAGGATCTCAAGGACAAGACGGTCGCCGTCAATCTTGGCTCCAACTATGAGCAGTTGCTCAACGAACTACCCTACGCGGACCAGATCAACATCAAGACCTACGATTCCAACATCGAACAGGATGTCGCGCTTGGCCGAGCCGATGCATTCGTCATGGATCGGGTCAGCGCGTCCCAGGTCATCAAGGACAAGCCGCTGCCGCTCCAGTTGGCTGGTCAGCCTTTTTCCAAGATCGAGAATGCCTATCCCTTCCGCGATGACAAAGCCGGCAAAGCACTCCGAGATCGTGTCAACGACGCCCTCGCGAAGTTACGTGATAGCGGCAAGCTGGGCGATCTTTCCAATAAGTGGTTCGGATCCGATATCACCCAGCCGTGATCGGTACCGAGCATCGCTGGCCCATGACGC
Source organism: Salinicola halophyticus (assembly GCF_003206695.1). Lineage (GTDB taxonomy): Bacteria > Pseudomonadota > Gammaproteobacteria > Pseudomonadales > Halomonadaceae > Salinicola > Salinicola halophyticus. The sequence continues at coordinate 194,673 of NZ_PZJN01000008.1, forward strand.
CGATCGACGTCATGGGCCTTTCCATTATTTGAAGTCGCCAGCCGCGGAGCGCCAAGGCCTATGCACGCCCTCGATTTCGACTACATGCTGGGCCTGGTGCCCATTCTCCTGAGCTATCTGCCGCTGACTCTGGAAATGGCGGCCGCCGGTATGGCCTGTGCACTGGTGCTGGCCTGTCTGCTGGCCGTCATCCGGGTAACCCGCGTTCCCGGCCTCAACGCGTTCGCCCTGCTGTTCATCTCGTTCTTTCGGGGCACGCCACTGCTCGTTCAGCTGTTTCTGTTCTACTACGGGCTACCCCAGGTGCTGACCTTTCTGGTTGCGATCAACGGTATCACCGCCACCATCCTCGGCCTGACACTGCATTTTTCAGCCTATATGGCGGAATCGATTCGCGCGGCGATCGTCGGCATCGATCGTAGCCAGACCGAAGCCGCGCTCTCCATCGGCATGACCCGAGCGCAACTGATGCGGCGAATCGTGCTGCCCCAGGCGACCCGTGTCGCGACGCCGACACTGATGAATTACTTTATCGACATGATCAAGTCGACATCACTGGCCTTCACCCTCGGCGTCACCGAGCTGATGGGCGCAACCCAGAAAGAGGCCGCCGGGAGTTTTCTCTATTTTGAGGCCTTCCTGGTCGTCGCGGTGATCTACTGGATCGTGGTCGAAGCGCTCTCCTGGATCCAGAAATGGCTGGAAAAACGACTCAATCGGGCTTATCAGCGATGATCGAACTCAAGGGTATCCGCAAGCAATTCGGCGACCATGTCGTCTTCGACGAGATCGACCTCAGCCTGGACCGCGGTGAGATCATCGTGATCGTCGGGCCCTCGGGGACCGGCAAGTCCACGCTGCTGCGCTGCATCAACTTCCTCGAGACGCCCGACGCCGGCCACCTGACCGTCGGCGATCTCAGCTTCGATACCACTCGCGCCACCCAAGATCAGATCCTCGCGCTCAGGCGACGTACCGCCTTCGTGTTCCAGAACTACGCTCTGTTCGCCAACAAGACCGCGCTCCAGAACGTTGCCGAAGGGATGATCGTGGTCGATCGCGTCCCCAAGGCCAAGGCATACGCCAGGGCGCGCGAGATTCTCGAGCGTATCGGCCTGGCCGACAAGGCCGATGCCTACCCCGCCTCGCTTTCCGGCGGCCAGCAGCAGCGCGTGGGTATCGGTCGGGCAATGGCCGCCAATGCCGACGTCATTCTGTTCGACGAACCGACCTCGTCGCTGGATCCGCAATGGGTGGAAGAAGTGCTCGGCCTGATGAAACAGCTAGCGGCCGAGCATCAGACCATGATCGTCGTGACCCATGAAATGCAGTTTGCCCGCGAGGTCGCCGACCGCGTGGTGTTCATGGATCAGGGTCGGATCATCGAGCAGGCGCCGCCCGCGGAACTGTTCAGCCAACCCAAGGATGAACGCACGCAGCAGTTCCTGCGCAAGATCCTGGCAGCGAACGTCGGCTGATCGACGCCCGCCGCGCTGGGGTCAGCGCCTTGAGGACGATCTTGAAAAAGTGCTCTTAGAGGCTTTTGAAAACCCCGGCGCGCTGATCGCGAAGAAGCGTTCGACCACGTCGTCCCGCACGGGTGGGGTCAGGCACGAGACGACCACGAACAGTGGCAGATTGACCATCAATCCCCAGAATCCGGCGTGAATCCCCAGAGGATTGGGCCAGATCAGCGTGAACGCCAGCGTGACGCTGAACCCGCTCGCGATCCCGGCCAGTACGCCCCACCGCGACGCGCGGGTCCACAGGAACATGCCGATGAACGCCGGCAGCACCTGCGTCGCGAACCCCAGTCCGACCAGCAGGATCATGATCAGGTTGCTCGGTTCACTGATCGCCACCGGCGCCACGATCAGCGCCATGATCGGTATCAACAGGCGCCGGGCCAGACGGGCGGTGGTCGCTTCACTGAGACGAAACAGGGGTTGAGCAATATCCTTGGCATAGGCCATCGACACCGAATGCAGAAACGGTTCGCAGGAGGACATCGCCGCGGCCAAGGTCCCCGCCCCCAATAGCCCTACCAACCAGCTCGGCAGATGCTGCAGGGCGTACTCGAGCGCCACGGTATCCGCTCGATCGAGGTTGGGCAGCGCGGTGATCCCGATGAACCCCACCACCACCATCGGCAGTACGACGATGTAATAGGTCGGTAGCCAGGTGGCGCTGCGCCGGATGGTCTCGGCCGAGCGCGCGCTCATCCACTGACTCCAGACCGGCGGCATGAACGACAGCATCGATACGATGATCGAGGTGGTCCAGAACGCGAAGCTCATCTTGCCGTCACCGCCAGGCAGGGTCAGAAAGGCGGGCCGTTCACTGGCCAGCCGATCGAAGACACCCGCGAAGCCCAGCTCGCCGGTGGCGTGATGCGCCGCCCACAGTCCGACCGTCCAGGCCACGACCAGCATCAATATGCCCTGAAAGGCATTGGTCAGGCCTATCGCTCGCTGACCGCTGACGTAGAGATAGATCGCGATGACGCCCAGAATCACCACCACGCCCGCCCAAACGGGGATGCGCCCGCCACTCATCACCGACAGGATATAGGCCGAACCGATAGTCTGAAGCACCGCGTAGGCGAGCGAGCCGATCGACATGACCAGCGCCGCCAGCCCGCCAAGCAGCGGGCTCTGGTAGCGATCGGCAATTGCCGCGCCTTGAGTCACGTGGCCGAAGCGCTGACCGAAGGCCCATACCTTGGGACCGCAATACCATGCCACCAACGCCAGATAGGAGAGATAGATCACCACATAGAAGACCGCCACCCCCTTGCTGTAGGCCCAGCCCGGCGCGCCCATGAAGGTATAGGCGCTGATGCTGCCGGCAGCGATCAGCAGATAGAGCGTGACAGGCCCCATGCTGCGCCCGGCCACGCCCCACTCCTCCAGGCTATCCATGACGCGCCCGCCTCGCGCCCGCAAGCCGATGAACAGCGCAATGCCGATATAGCCCAACGTGATCCACAGCGGTAACAGACTAGTCGTCATGTGAAGAGGCCTTGAGCCAACGGTTGGCGATCAGCATGACGAGCCAGCAGCCCAGCACGATCAAATAGGTCCACACGGCAATCCAGGGCAATCCCAGCCAAAGTCGCGGTTGATTGAGCCAGCCGATCACCGGCCACAGGCCTAGAGCGATCAGCCCCACGAACATCAGAGTCAAAGTCCACCCCATCCCTGAACGCGGACGGACGACAAAATGTTTCATCGAGATGCTTAACCTTTGAAGATCCAGCCGTTGAAAATCCGGCTTTTTGAAAAATCCAGCCCTGGGAGAATCAGGCGTCGTAAAGCGCGGCGCGCGCATAGAATAACGCATCGCGATCGGCAGTCTGCACCCTGCGTCGTATCGCTGTAGCATTTTCTCTTCTAGTCTAGTGACGCGTCACCCGCCGGGTGTCCTTTTGCCTGAGCGCTATCTACGGTGCCTGAGCACTCATCGACGATTATTCAGCGACGAGCTGCGCGACAGGGATCAGTGCGTGATATCGGTAGCCGAACAATACGAGGACAAACATGAAAGGGAACCACCTCAGTCTACGCGAGTGGCTGCAACATACGGCATCGGCTGGCTATATCGCCAAAGGGCTGATCTATCTGACGATCGGCTGGTTGGCCCTGCTGACTACGATAGGTCTTGGCGGCAGCGAAAGCGGGGCCTCGGATGTCATCCGCAAGATCGCGCTGTGGCCTTTCGGGCGGGTATTGCTGGCCATACTTGGTCTGGGACTGATCGCTTACGTGCTGTGGCGTCTGGCCCAGGCGGTCTGGGATACCGAGCGCAAGGGCAACGACTGGAAGGGCTGGATTCAACGACTGGGATTCGTGATCAGCGGTAGCCTATACGTCACGCTCGCTTGGCAATGTGCGACGCTGGTGTTCCAGAGCTTCGCCCAGTCGCAGAGCAGCGGATCCTCGCAAAGCACCGAACGTCTGATGGGCCTCCCTGGCGGGCGCTGGCTACTGTTGCTCATCGGGCTTGTGTTCATCGGCGTCGGCATCCATCAGCTGATCCGCGCCTGGAAACGCTCCTATCGCAAGAACTGGCACCTGCAGAGCCGGCCCAACCCTCCCCTGCCATTGCTCGAGGCCATCGCGCGCCTGGGCCTGGCGGCTCGTGGCGTCACCTTCGTGCTGATAGGGGGGTTGCTGGCGCTGGCGGCCTGGCGTCTTTCGCCCAGCGATGCTCAAGGTCTCAGCGCCGCGCTGGATCTGCTGGCTCACCAGCCTTTCGGGGATTACCTGCTGGGTGCGGTCGCAATAGGGCTGATAGCGTACGGTGGTTACTGCTTCATCAATGCCGGCTATCGCCGGGTCAGACATCCCAAGAATTGACCCTGAAGAGCTTCCGCCGACCGATGCCACTGCGTGTTGACTTGAGAAAAGGCGAAAAAAAGACCGCCGAGGCGGTCTGAAGTCGATCGACGCAGCTAACCAAGCAACACGCCGCCCGGAATGCAGCGGCGTCGCGGGATAGCTCCTGGCTTACTGCGGCGCGCCTGTATTGAGTGGCTCGCTGTTGACGGAGTCCTTGCCAGCCACGCCTTCCTGATCACTGCCGCTCATGGGCGCGCTGTTGTCCATCGTGGGTTGCATTGCGTCGGCATTGCCATGGCTGGGCATGCCCTTCACCATCCCGTCACGGTTAGCGCTATCCTTGCTCGCCATCCCCATCTGATCACTGCTGCTGTTGGGCGCACTATCGTCCATGGCATTGCTAGCGGAAGACGTATGTGACGAAGAAGACATCCCATTGATCATCGCATCACGATTGGTGCTGTCCTTGCTCGCCATGCCCATCTGATCGCTGCTGCTGTTGGGCGCGCTATCGTCCATGGCGGTCTGTGCCACGGATGCACCGCTCAACATGACCAACATCAAACCGGTAGCGAGACCGAAACGGCGGCTAGTAGAGATTTTCATAAGAGGCTCCTGCAGTATCGATGATCGAACGTGGCGTCACGTCCGAGACGTTCCCTGACAAAGCGGCGTTGGTCGCCTGTCAATGAATACGCCGACGCATCGAGTTCAGATGCATGCCCCTCATTCAATCTTCTCAGCCCAGCATCAGCGCGCCACCGGCGGCGGCGATGGCAGCGCCGATCCCGCGCAGCCAGCGGCTGTCTCGCTGCATCAACCAGTTGCCGGTGAAACGCCCAACCAGCGTGATGGCGACGCTGGCAATGACGAAACCGAGCGCATAGAGGGCCGCCGAGGCGCCCGGTGCCAGTTCGCTGCCGTGAGCGTGGCCGTGCAGCAGAATGAACGCGAACACCAGCGATCCGCCCAAGGCGCTGGGCAACTTGACCAGGCTGGCCAGCAGTACCCCTGCCAGCAGAACGCTCGATGCAATTCCGAACTCGACGCCGAGCAGCGGCACGCCCGCCCAGGCGAGCCCGGCACCGGCGACCATGCCCAGCGCGATCAACAGCGGCATGGCTCGACGCAGCGCAGGCGCCTGACGGCAGCTCCACAAACCGATCGCCAGCATCGCGAGCAGATGGTCGAGGCCGGACAACGGATGCATCAGCCCGGCAAAGAAGCTTCCACCGTGGGTATGCGGCAACGGCCCGGGATGCGCCAGGGCCGCCGACGCGACCAGCAACGTCAGCGGCGCGGCCAGCCAGGCCAGACGACGAGCAGCGACAGAGGATGAAGTCATGACAGTTCTCCTTGGATCGTACGGCTATTGGCGTACGAATATTGAGTTTACGAATATTGTATGCACCGAACGCAACGTCAGTTGGCAGTCAGCAGTGCTTGGTCCTGGATGGCACGACAGGCGTCACCGCGCCGTTCGGGCAGCATGCCACGATCGAGAATGAAGCGAACGATGGTCTCGGCACCGACACCGTCGTGGAGGTTGGTGAAAACGAAGGGGCGTTCGCCGCGCATCATCTTGGCGTCACGCTCCATGACATCGAGCGAGGCGTGAACGTAGTCGGCAATATCGATCTTGTTGATGATCAGCAGATCCGACTTGGTAATACCCGGCCCACCCTTGCGCGGGATCTTGTCGCCGGCAGAGACGTCGATCACGTAGAGCGTCAGATCCGACAGTTCGGGACTGAATGTGGCGGCCAGATTGTCGCCACCGGACTCCACCAGCACCAGTTCCAGATCCGGATGCCGCGCGTGGAGATCATCGATCGCCGCCAGATTCATCGAGGCGTCCTCGCGAATCGCGGTGTGCGGGCAGCCCCCGGTCTCCACGCCAATGATCCGATCCGCTGCCAGCGCGTCGTGGCGCAGCAGGAAGTCGGCATCCTCACGGGTGTAGATATCATTGGTGACCACCGCGATATCGTAGTGGTTGCGCAGCGCCAGACACAGCTGCTTGAGCAGTGCCGTCTTCCCTGAACCCACCGGGCCACCGACACCGACGCGTAAACAGTGCTTCATCGTACTCACCTCTCCTTGCCTACTCTCAACTGCGGAACAGCCGCGAATACTGTGTTTCATGCAGGGCGCTTGCCAGCGCCAGCCCCGGTAACACCGGGCCCAGCTCGGTATCCGTCAACCGGTTGGCGGTGTCGACCGCGCTGGCAAGCTCGGGACGCAGCCGCTCGACCAGCCGCTGGGCCGCCGTCTGCCCCAACGGCAGCGCCTTGCAGGCCGCCGCAAGCTGATTCTCGAGCCACGCCCAGGCAAAGCCGAGCTGGGCATCGGCGACGGCGATACCGCGCCGATGGGCCAGCCAGGCAAACAGCGTGACGTAGGCGGGTCGCTGGGGTAACCAGCCGGAGGCCGGCAGTAGGTCGAGATCGCCCAGCAGACGCGCCAGGGCTTGCCCCAGCCTCAGGTCCTCCTCCGCCAGCTCGGCAGTCTCGCGGGTGGCCTGGAGCCAGTCGTTCCAGTGCTGCAATGTCTCCCGGTCCTCGTCTGCCCAGGCCGTCTGCAGTCTGGCCAGAACCGGCAGCTCGCACGACGTCAGGCCATCCTCGATCACGCCCGACAACCAGGCGCCCAACCCCTCTTCGTCGTTCACCCAGCCCAGCTCGAAGGCGCTCTCCAGACCCTGAGACCAGGCAAAGGCACCGATCGGCAAGGCCGGGCTGACCAACTGCATCAGCCCCATCAGCGCCAACGGATCGCGCGTCGACTCGGCCGCCATCACTCAAAGCTCATGCTTGAGACCGTCGCGGTGCGATAGATGGTGCTGGAAATCGTAGACCTGGGCGTGCCGCTGCCCATGGCCGTGCACCGGGTCATGAGGATGGTCGTGGGCATGGCCTTGAAAATGACCGTGAGGATGGTCGGGAGAATGGCCGTGGGACTGACCAGAATGCTCATGCCCTTGCCCGCCTCCGGAGCCGGATGCGGACCCATGATCATGGCCATGGCCTTCGGCATAGGCGCCGGGCTCAGGATCGAACGGCGCCCGGTGGTGTTCGAGCGTCGCCCCGAGTCTCGTCGCCAGGGCCTCGAGCACATGGTCCGGGGGGAATCGTACCCAGCCGCCCGCCTCGTCGCCGCCGATCGCCAACTGCACATGGCGATTGCCCAGGTGGTAACAGAGCCGAGCCTGGACCAGACCGGCCGCGGTCTTTGCCGTCACCACCGGTTCGTCGGCCGCTCGGACCGCAACGATTTCGCCCGTCTCGGCGCGCAGCAGCGCCCCGTCGCGAAGCACCGGGCCACGATCCAGGAAGAGACCGATCTCGCGGCCGTTGTCGCTGACGGCCTTCAATCTTCCCCGCATCCGCAGTTCGAACGGCAGCGTCACGCTGTCGACGGCAACGGCATCGGATGTCGCCTCGAGCCGTTCAATCAATTTCCACATGTCTGTCTACCTCGTGATGGCCGGATACGGGACTCGGGATGACCTCGATATAGATAACCGAAAACAAGCCCGGCCGGCAGATGAATAGTCGAATCAAAAAAGGTGATAACGCTGAGCCAGCGGTAACTCGGTCGCCGGTTCACAGGTCAGCAGCTCACCGTCCGCGCGAACTTCATACGTCTGCGGATCGACGGTCAGGTGCGGGCAGGCGTCGTTGAGTTTCATGTCCTTCTTGCGCACGTCTCGCACCTGCCTGACAGCGGAGAGTTCACTCTCCAGCCCCAGCCGCGACTTGATCCCGGCGTCCAGCGCCGCCTGGCTGACGAAGCTCAAACGCGTCGCACTGGCGGCCTTGCCGAAAGCGCCGAACATCGGCCGATAGTGAACCGGCTGCGGCGTCGGGATCGACGCGTTGGGATCGCCCATCGGCGCGGCAGCGATCATCCCACCCTTGATGATCAATGCCGGCTTGACGCCGAAGAAGACCGGATTCCACAGCACCAGATCCGCCAGCTTGCCGACCTCGACGGATCCCACTTCGTGGGCGATACCGTGGGTCAGCGCCGGGTTGATGGTGTACTTGGCAATATAACGTCGCGCGCGGAAGTTGTCCGCGCCGAGCGCTTCGTCTTCCGGCAGCAGGCCGCGCTGGACTTTCATCTTGTGTGCGGTTTGCCAGGTTCGGCAGACCACCTCGCCGACGCGTCCCATCGCCTGGGAGTCGGACGCGATCATCGAGATTACGCCCATGTCGTGAAGAATATCCTCGGCCGCGATGGTCTCGCGGCGGATGCGCGAATCGGCGAAGGCCACGTCTTCGGGAATGTTGGGATCGAGGTGGTGGCAGACCATCAGCATGTCGAGATGCTCGTCGATGGTATTCACCGTGTAGGGCCGCGTCGGGTTGGTCGACGACGGCAGCACGTAGTCCTTCGAGCAGGCAGTGATGATATCCGGCGCGTGACCGCCCCCGGCCCCTTCGGTGTGGTAGGTGTGAATGCCGCGTTCCTTGAACGCCGCCAGGGTGTCCTCGACGAAGCCGGATTCGTTGAGCGTGTCGGTGTGGATTGCCACTTGCACATCAAAACGCTCGGCCACGCTCAGGCAGTTGTCGATCGAGGCCGGCGTGGTGCCCCAGTCCTCGTGCAGCTTGAGCCCGATCGCCCCGGCGACGATCTGGGCCTCTAGCGCGTCGGGCAGGCTGGCGTTGCCCTTGCCGAGCAGGCCAATATTCATCGGCAGCGTATCGATGGCCTGCAGCATCTTGCCCAGGTGCCACTCCCCCGGCGTGCAGGTGGTGGCGTTGGTCCCGGTCGCGGGACCGGTGCCGCCACCGAGCATCGTCGTCACCCCGCTCATCAGCGCTTCCTCGACCTGCTGCGGACAGATGAAGTGGATGTGTGCGTCGATGCCGCCAGCGGTCAGAATCTTGCCCTCGCCGGCGATGATCTCGGTACCCGGGCCGATGACGATTTCGACGTCAGGTTGCACGTCCGGATTCCCCGCCTTGCCGATCGCCGCGATCCGCCCTTTCTGCAGACCGACATCCGCCTTGACCACGCCCCACCAGTCGAGAATCAGCGCATTGGTAATGACCGTGTCCATCACCGAATCATCGTGACGCTGGCTCTGGCCCATGCCATCGCGGATGACCTTGCCGCCGCCGAACTTGACCTCATCGCCATAGACGGTCGCATCGCTCTCGACCTCGATCCACAGCTCAGTGTCGCCCAGTCGCACGCGGTCGCCGACGGTGGGGCCATACATGTCCGCATAAGCCTGTCGGGTGATCTTGACCATCAGTTCGCTCCCCCTTCGTCGCCGTTATCATCGCGTGCCCTACGCGCGTCCTGCGTGTCCTGCGCAGCCTTGGGCGCATTGGAAGGCGGCGCATTCGAAGGCGGCGCGTTAGCGTTATTTCGCGCGGCTGTGGGCGCGTTAGAAAGCGACGCGTTAGAAAGCGAACCCATGACATCACCGCGAAAGCCGAAGACTCGCCGCTCGCCGACGTAAGGCACCAGTGTCACTTCACGAGTCTGGCCCGGCTCGAAACGAATGGCCGAACCGGCCGGCACGTCGAGGCGATAGCCCCGCGCCTTGGCGCGATCGAACGCCAACGCCGGGTTGGTCTCGGCGAAATGGTAGTGAGAGCCGACCTGAATCGGCCGGTCACCGGTATTGGCGACATCCAGCGTGATCGTCTCGAGGCCCGCATTGAGCTCGATCTCGCCATCCTGAATCTGCATTTCACCGGGAATCATCGGTTTCCCCTTTTATCGATTCTTGTCCTGTGGAGCGACGTTTCCGCTGTCTGATCGAACGCAGCCGCGTCAGACGATGGGGTCGTGAACCGTGACCAACTTGGTACCGTCCGGAAAAGTCGCCTCGACCTGGACCTCATGGATCATCTCGGCGATGCCCTCCATGACATCCTCGCGAGTCAATATTTCGCGGCCATAGCTCATCAGATCGGCCACGCTGCGCCCATCCCGTGCCCCCTCCACGATCTCGAAGCTGATCAGCGCCACCGCCTCGGGGTAGTTGAGCCTGAGCCCGCGCGCGCGTCGTCGCTCGGCCAGTTGCGCCGCGCTGAACAGCAGCAGCTTGTCTTTGTCTCGGGGTGTCAGTTCCATATCGATATCCTGTCTGTGAGCTACTAGCTACGAGCTACTAGCTACGAGCTACGAGCTACGAGCTACGAGCTTTGCAATGTTGCGCCGGCTTCGGGGCGCTGTAAAAAACTGACGCCGGCTTCGGGGCGCTGTAAAAAGCCATGCGCCGGCTTCGGGGCGCTGTAAAAATCTGACGCCGGCTCCGGGGCGTTGTAAAAAAGCCATGCGCCGGCTCCGGGACGCTATCAAAAACGCGACGAACAGCGGATTTTGGATGATCACGTTCGCCAGATCCTCGGTTCGCAGACCTGGCGCCCGACCAGCAGTGGTCTGAGGCAAGCCCAGGCCGCCCGACACAGGGCCCACGCCTCATTGCGCGAATCGCCAAGATAACGCAGCAGCAAGACACCGTGGCGCTGGGTCACCGCCCAGTTCGTCGCCGCCGGCAGCGCCGCGCGAATCGCGTCCACGGCGTCCTGCGTCGAAGGCAGTCCGGCCGCCCACAGCGTTGCCTGCACCGTCGCCCCGCCTTGCCCCCAGCGGCCCACGAAACGCGGGTGCCGTGGATCCAGCGGCTGACGCTCCAGCCATAGCGGACGACCGTCGTGAATCAATCGAAAGCGCTGCTCGATACGCCCGCTCTCGAACGGCAGATGGCTGGCCGGACGCCCCAGGGCCATGATCTCCCACCCCAGGCAGCGTGCATTTCCCTGTAGCCGGATCTCGGTCTGCTGCTCGCCCCGGGAGCCATCGAAGGCGATGGTTTCCTGCGGCAACCACTCAAGCATCGCGCCGTCCTCGACGCGGAATCGATTGATCTGGGACCAGGCGACGGCGTGACTGTCCGCTCGATAGAGCTTGGTCGCCGCCGGCGTGGTCAGCACCGCGTGGGCAGCCTCCTGGACACTCACATCGACTTTCAAGGCATCGCCGCTGACAAGGCCACCCGGCGGATGCAGCAGATAGATGTGGCAGGGATCGGACTGCCCCGCCACTCGGGACTCCGGGTAGAACGGCCGCTGTACCCGCAGCGGCCCGTGATGACGCGCGCGCATGAGCCGCGTGCGCGTTGCTGCTGACGTCGCCTCGGGCATTGCCGTGGCCATTACCGTGGGACGGGCGGCAAACTCGAGCGACAGCGAGGCGTCCCAATGCCGGCTCGCATCGAACCGATGGCCCGAATCCGCAGGCGCCGTTCGCCAGTGGCGTGAAAGGTCTGCCGTCATACCGTCAAATGTCGCTTGATCAATTCGTCACTCAGTTCGGCAATATCGCCATTGGCCACAGCCTGGCCGCGGTCCATGATCATGAACCCGTCGGCGTATTGGCGCGCGAACGGCAGCTTCTGCTCCACCAGCAATACCGTCAGACCATCTTCGCGATTGAGACGACGGATGACCTCACCGATCTGGGCGACGATGTTGGGCTGAATGCCCTCGCCCGGCTCATCCAGAATCAGCAGCCTCGGGTCGAGCACCAGCGCCCGGCCGATGGCCAGCTGCTGCTGCTGACCGCCGGAGAGATCGCCGCCTCGACGATAGCGCATCTCCTCGAGCACCGGGAACAGCTCATAGATTCGCTCGGGAATCCTGCGTTGCCTGTCTCTCCTCGCCGGCAGGCCGATACGCAGGTTTTCCTCCACCGACAGCGTGGCGAATATCTGGCGCCCCTGCGGCACGTAACCGATGCCCAGGCCAGCCCGTGCTTCCGGGCGACGCTTGAGCAGGTCTTCGCCGTCGAAGCGAATCGCCCCACTGCGCGCCGCCACCTCGCCCATGATCGTCTTGAGCAGCGTCGTCTTGCCGACGCCGTTACGCCCCATGACGCAGGTGCAGCGCCCGGCGGGCACGTCGAGCGACAGGTCGCGGAGAATGTGACTCTCGCCGTAGTACTGGTCGAGCTTGTCGACGCTGAGCATCAGGCTGCCTCCTCCTCGTCGCCGCCGAGATAGACCTCGATCACCCGCGGGTCGCCGGCGACCTCGTCCATGGTGCCTTCCGCCAGCACGCTGCCCTGATGCAGCACCGTGACCTGCCGGGCGATCGAGCGCACGAAGCCCATATCGTGTTCGACCACCACCACCGACTGCTTGCCTGCGAGCCGCGTCAGCAGCTCGGCGGTACGGTGCATTTCTGGCTCGGTCATGCCGGCGACGGGCTCGTCGACCAGCAGCAGCCGGGGTCGCTGCATCAGCAGCATGCCGATCTCGAGCCACTGTTTCTGCCCGTGGGAGAGCACGCCGGCCAGGCGGTAGCGTTCCGAGGTCAGCCCCGTTGTCTCGAGCACTTCGTCGATCCGGGCCTGGCCTTCCCGATCGAGGCGGGCCAGCAGGGTCTTCCAGATTCGGCGATCGCCGGCCATGGCCAGTTCCAGGTTCTCGCTCACGTCGAGCGCCTCGAACACCGTCGGCTTCTGGAACTTGCGGCCGATCCCCAGGTTGGCGATCTGCGGCTCGTCCAGCGTCAACAGGTTGTGACGACTGCCGAACCAGACCTGGCCCTGATCCGGCCGGGTCTTGCCGGTGATGATGTCCATCATCGTCGTCTTGCCCGCGCCGTTGGGGCCGATGATGCAGCGCAGCTCGCCGTCGTCGATGGTCAGATTGAGCCGATCGATGGCCCGGAAACCGTCGAAACTGACGCTGACGTCCTCGAGATAGAGAATCGGACCGTGACGGACATCCACCGGCGACTGCGCCGGCGCCATGAAGTCGAACACCCGATCCGGACGCGCGAGTTCCCGCAGACGCCCCAAACGGGAGGACTTGTCGAGAGTGCTATCGATCGCGCTCATGCGCTGGCCTCCTGCTTTTCCTGCCGATCTTGCTGTTCCTGCCGATCTCGGCCCCCTTCGTGATCCCGTCGTTTGCCGCGCCACTGCGAAATCACCCCGGCGATACCCTGCGGCAGCAGCATCGTGACCAGCACGAACAGCCCACCGAGGATGAACAGCCAGGCATCCGGCATCGCGCCGGTCAGCACCGTCTTCAGATAGTTGACGACCAGTGCGCCCAGCAAGGCGCCATAGAGCGTCGCCCGGCCACCCAGCGCCACCCACACCACCACCTCGATGGAGAACAGCGGCGCGAAGGTGCTGGGGTTGATGATCCCGACCTGAGGCACGTAGAGCGCCCCGGCGACGCCGGCGATCATCGCCGACACCACGAATAGCGCCAGCTTGACGTGATCGACCCGATAGCCGATGAACCGTACCCGCGCTTCGGCATCGCGCGTCGCCATGCTGACCCGGCCGAGACGCGACACCGTGATCGCCCGGCATAGCCAGAACGCCAGCAGCACCGCCATGCCGGAGGCTACGAACAGCGCGACGGTCATGCCTTCGCCGCTCAGCGAGAAGCCCAGCAGTTCGTAGAAGCGGGTCAGCCCGGTGCTCCCACCCAACCCCATTTCGTTGCGATTGAACGCCAGCATCAGCGCAAACGTCAGCGCCTGGGTGATGATCGAGAAGTAGACGCCGGTAACGCGGGAGCGAAATGCCAGCCAGCCGAAGACCAGCGCCAAAAGGCCAGGCGCCAGCAGGATCGCCAGCGCCGCCACCGGGAAATAGCTCATGATCGACTGCCATCCGGGTAGCGGCGAGGTCTGCGCGTTGAGGTAGAGCCCCATGGCATAGCCACCGAGCGCAAAGAACGCGCCGTGCCCCAGACTGAGGATGCCCAGATAGCCCCAGATCAGATCCACCGCCAGCGCCAGCAGCATGTACGTGAAGTACTTGCCCAGCAGCGCCACCGTGGCCCCACTGACGTGAAGAGCATTCGAGTCCGGCAGCGCGTTGAATATCAGCACCGCCAGCATGCCGACGATCAGCACCAGGCTGGTCAACAGCGTCGAGCGGGAGAGAAAGGCCTGACGGGAACGATCGCCACGCCCGAGGTTGTCGGTCAGCGTCATGAGATCCGCCCCTTGGGTGCGAAGATGCCTTGCGGGCGCTTCTGGATGAACAGGATCACGCCCACCAGCACGATGATCTTGGCCAGCACGGCACCGACCCAGGGCTGCAGCACCTGATTGATCACCCCCAGCGACATCCCCGCAACCAGCGTTCCCCAGAGATTGCCCACGCCACCGAACACCACCACCAGGAAGGAGTCGACGATATAGCTCTGGCCCAGGTTCGGCCCGACGTTGGTGAGCTGGGACAGCGCCACGCCGGCCAATCCGGCGACGCCCGCCCCCAGCCCGAAGGTCAGCATGTCGACGCGGCTGGCGCGCACGCCCATGGCGCGGGCCATTGCCCGGTTCTGGGTCACCGCACGCACCTCGAGCCCCAGCCGGGTATAGCGCATCAGCGCCCATAGCCCGGCGAAGACCACCAGGCAGAAGAGCAGAACGGCCAGACGATTGAGCGTCAGCGACAGCGCCTCGTTGATCTGCCACGCCCCTTGAAGCCAGTCCGGCGAGGCCACCCGGCGGTTGAGCGGTGAAAACACGCTGCGGACCAGCTGCTGCAGGACGAGACTGAGACCGAACGTCGCCAGCAGCGTCTCCAGCGGTCGGCCCTTGAGAAAGCGGATCACGGTGCGCTCGATCACCACGCCGAACGCGCCCGCGACCAGGAAGCCGCCGGGAATCGCCAGTGCCAGCGCCAGCCCCGGCTGACCGGGCAGCGCCTGCTGGATCATCCAGGTGGTATAGGCACCGATCATGATCAGCTCGCCGTGCGCCATGTTGATCACGCCCATGACACCGAAGGTGATCGCCAGACCGATCGCCGCCAGCACCAGTATCGACCCGGCGCTGAGGCCGAAAAACAGCGTCTGCGCGCGGTCGTACCAGGTCCGCTTGCTCTCGATACCACCGAGTACCGACTGCGCCTCGGCGGCCAGTGCCGATTCACCGGCGGCGATCGGCGTCAGGGTATTGCGCACGCGGGTGTCGAGATTGCCGCGAAGCGTCTCGAGCGCATCGGCATCGCCCTGCTGCACATCAAAGAGCGCCAGTGCGACATCCAACTGGCCGCGAACCGACTCGCTCTTCTCCTGGTCGCGCATCTTGCGCACGCTGTCGGCGCTGTCGGCCGTGACCTCGCCGATCAGGCGACTGGCCGCCGATAGCCGTGATGCCTCGTCACCGGCGCTCAGGGAGAGCGAGGCCAGCAGCCCCTCGAGCCGCGTGCGCAGGTCGTTGTTGATCTTGAAGACATCGACCGTGCGCCGGGTGCCGGTGCCGGCGTCTTCGAGGGTGATGGCGTCGATGATCGGCCACTCGCGACCGCTATCATCGGTAATGATGTAAAAGCGCTCGCCGCGCCGCTCCTTGCCCAGGCGACCGTCGAGCAGCGCCTGCAGCCAGCGCGTCTTCTGCTCGATATCGCTGTCGGCGATCGCCTGAGCGGCGTCGCCCTTGGCCTGGAAGCTATTGGTATCGAGTGCCTCCAGTAGCGTCTTGGGCTCGGCAGGCGCCGCCGCGGCGGGCCGGGCGAGAACCGCCACCCAGAGCAGCAGCAGGCAGAGCAGCAGACACTCGATGATCAGGCGACCGAGAGAGCGGCCACCTGCTGAAGAATTCGGGGTCATGGTTCAACGCTCACGATGCGATGCTCGAATGAGATCCCGCACCGTCACACACGACGCGAGATCCACTGTCGTCGGCGCCCACGCCTACTCCTATTCCTACGACAACGGGCACCGACATCGATGGCCGAAGCGCGAGGGACACCCCTCGGCTCCGGCCGTGCTCATGCATGCTCTAACCTCAGTTCGCTCCCGGGCCGTCTTCGCAGGTCATCGACTCGACGTCGAGCTTGCCGCAGCGCAGCGGGGCCCTCCAGTCGCTGATCAGGTTCTTCGACTCCGGCAGGTAATCCGACCAGGCGTCGCCGGCGACGGTCGTCGGTGTGCGCCAGACTACGCTGAACTGCCCGTCGTCCTGGATCTCGCCGATCATCACCGGCTTGGTGATGTGGTGGTTGGGCATCATGGTCGAGGCACCGCCCGACAGATTGGGCACGGTCACGCCGATGATCGAATCCTTGACCGCATCGACATCGGTGGTGCCGGCTTTCTCGACCGCCTGCACCCACATGTTGAAGCCGATGTAGTGCGCCTCCATCGGGTCGTTGGTCACCGCCTCGTCGTTACCGGTATAGGCGACCCAGTCGTCGATGAAGTCGTAGTTGGCATCGCTGTCGACGCTCATGAAGTAGTTCCACGCCGCCATGTGGCCGACCAGCGGTGCGGTGTCGATGCCGGTCAGCTCCTGCTCGCCCACCGAGAACGCGACCACCGGGATGTCACCCGCCGAGATCCCCTGATTGGCGAGCTCGTTGTAGAACGGCACGTTGGCATCTCCGTTGATGGTCGACACCACCGCGGTCTTCTTGCCCTGGCTGCCGAAATCCTTGACCTGCGAGACGATCGACTGCCAGTCGCTGAAACCGAACGGCGTGTAGTTGACCATGATGTCGTCATCCGCGACGCCGTTGGCCTTGAGATAGGCCTCGAGAATCTTGTTGGTGGTGCGCGGATAGACGTAGTCGGTGCCCAGCAGCGCCCAGCGCTCGACGCCCTGACTCTTCAGATAGTCCACTGCCGGAATCGCCTGCTGGTTGGGCGCGGCACCGGTGTAGAAGATATTTTCGGAAGACTCCTCGCCCTCGTACTGCACCGGATAGAACAGCAGCCCGTTGAGCTCTTCCACCACCGGCAGCACCGCCTTGCGCGAAGCCGAGGTCCAGTTGCCGAAAATCACGTCGACATGATCGTCGCCGGTCAACATGTCACGCGCCTGTTCAGCGTAGAGCGACCAGTCCGATGCCGGGTCCATCACCACCGGTTCGAGCTTGCGACCGAGCAGTCCACCCGCCTTGTTCTGCTTGTCGATCAGCATCAGCATCTCGTCCTTCAGCGTCGACTCGCTGATCGCCATGGTGCCGGAAAGCGAATGCAGGATACCGACCCGAATCGGGCCGTCATCCTGCTGCTGGGCGACGGCAGCATTGCCAAAGCCGGCCAGCCCCAACGCGATGCTGGAGCCGGCTATCAACTTGCGAAGGGAGTTTGTTGTCATTGGGTTCTCCTGATCCTGGTCATGGCCCTTGATGATCGGCTTGATCGGCCCGGTGATCGAAAGCCCTGTGCGAGGACGCACCGGCAACGATCGGAGAAACCTATGCATTTTTCGTGCCTTGATCTCTTCGCACTCATTTTTTGTATACAAGGAACGAGAAAAGAGGGAGAACTTCGTCCAACGAGAAAGAAATTGGTGCAGAAAAAGACCCGCAAATCCGTCAGGACTTTCACGGTTGGCGCAGCAGGCGCCAGTCCGCCGCGGGCAATGCACCATTTTCGTGCTCGGAAGCGCATCGAAACCGGCAAGCGGCACATGAAGGTGCATAGTTAGGCGCATCAGAGAGGCGCACTGAAGAGGCGCACAGAGAAGCG
>NZ_PZJN01000009.1 GCF_003206695.1 Salinicola halophyticus
TCGCTGGCCCTTTTCGTAGCTCGTAGCTCGTAGCTCGTCGCTCAAGACTTCGGATGCCAGTTGCCGTCGTCGCCTTTCTGGTACTTCGCCTCGACCGCCTTCCAGGCCACGGCGTGGGCGGTCTCTTCTCGAGAGCTGCCGCCGCGCCGGTCGCCGGGCTTGTCGTACTCGTCCCAGGCGCTGTTGAACGCTTCCTTGTAGATGGTGCGGGCGTGGGGCGGCAGCACCTTGCGTGCGCTGTCGGGAATGTCGTCGCGAGAATCGTAAGGCATGAATGCTCTCCTCGAGCCGGAAATTCATCCTCAGTGTAGACGCCCGCCGAGCGCCTCAACCACGATTCAGGATTCGGCCTGGAGCAGCTCCGCCTCCAGCGTTTCCAGCGCCTCTTCCGCCGCCATCCACTCGCTCTCGAGCTGTTCGACTTCGGCCTGACGCTCGCCCTGTTCGCGAACCAGCCGGGCAAGCTCGTCCTTGCGTCCGGCATCGTAGATATCCGGGTCTGCCAGCTGCGCTTCCAGTGCCGTGAGCGCACTCTGGGCCTTGTCGAGCTTCTTCTCCGCCGTATCGCGCTGTTTGCGCAGCGGCTTCATCTGCTCGCGCCGCTCCGCCGCTGCGCGACGTGCCGCCTTGCGATCGCCACCGTCCGCCGCGCCTTTTTCCTGGCGCGCTTCCTGCTTCAGGTCTCGCCGCAGCTCCAGTTCGCGGGACTTGAGCCACTGATGGTAGTCATCGAGATCGCCATCGAAGGGCTCGACCCGACCTTCGGCGACGCGCCAGAACGTATCCACGCTCGCCCGCAGCAGGTGGCGGTCGTGAGAGACGATGATCACGGCCCCTTCGTACTCGGCCAGCGCCTCGGCCAGCGCCTCGCGCATGTCCAGATCGAGATGGTTGGTCGGCTCGTCCAGCAGCAGCAGGTTGGGCTTTTCCCAGGCCACCAGCGACAGCGCCAGGCGGGCCTTCTCGCCACCGGAGAAGCGCGACACGTCGCCGAACACGTCGTCGCCACGGAAACCGAATCCGCCCAGGAAATTGCGAATCGAGAGATCACTGGCCGTGGGCGACAGCCGCTGGACATGCATGAACGGCGTGGCGCCGATGTCCAGGTGTTCCAACTGATGCTGGGCGTAGTAGCCGACCACCAGATTGTCGCCGGGGACTCGAGTTCCCTCGATCGGGGTCAGATCGCCGATCAGGGTCTTGATCAGGGTCGATTTACCCGCCCCGTTGGGCCCCAGCAGACCGATTCGCTCGCCGGGCAAAATCGACACCTTCACCCCGTCGAGAATCGTGCGATCGGGGTATCCCAGCGACACCTGATCCAGCGACAGCAGCGGCGTCGAGGTCTTGTCGGCGCACGGCAGCTGAAAGCGGAACGGCGAATCGACGCGGGCCGCGGCGATATTCTCCATGCGCTCGAGCATCTTCAGCCGGCTCTGGGCCTGGCGCGCCTTGGTGGCCTGGGCGCGGAAGCGCGCGACGAAACCTTCGATCTCGGCACGCCGGGCCTGCTGCTTTTCGTAAGCCGCCTGCTGCTGGGTCTGACGCTCGGCGCGGGCGCGTTCGAAGGCGCTGTAGTGGCCGCGATAGAGCATCAGCTGGCCTTGATCGATATGCAGGATGTGATCGCAGACCGCATCGAGGAAATCGCGGTCGTGGGAGATCAGCATCAGCGTACCGGGATAGCGCGTCAGCCACTGCTCCAGCCACAGCAGCGCGTCCAGATCCAGGTGGTTGGTCGGCTCGTCGAGCAGCATGATCTCCGACGGCGTGAATAGCGTCCGCGCCAGGCCCACACGCATCCGCCAGCCGCCGGAGAAGTCCGCCAGCGGACGGTAGAGGTCATCCTGTCCGAAGCCCAGCCCGGCCAGCAGCTGCTCGGCGCGGGAGCGCGCGCTGTAGCCATCGAGCGCCTCGATTTCACCGTGGAGGATGGCCTCGCGCTGCATCTCGCCGTTGGCCTGGGCCTCGGCAAGCGCCGTCTCGGTCTCGCGCAGGCCGACGTCGCCGTCGAGCACGTACTCCACCAGCGGGCGATCGATGGCCGACACTTCCTGCGCCATGTGCGCGATGCGCTTGCCACCGGCGATCTCCACGCTACCCGCATCGGCACCGAGCTCGCCCCGGATCAGCGCAAACAGGCTCGACTTGCCGGCACCGTTGGCGCCGACGATGCCGACTTTCTGCCCCTCGTGCAGCACCAGATCGGCACCCGCGAACAGTTGGCGGGTACCGCGTTGCAGGGCGAGTTGGCGGAATGCGATCATGCCGGGCTCCAGGGCGCATCGAATGGGCGCTCATTCTATCAGCCATCCGCTATCGGCATGGAGAGCGATGTCCACACCCGATGCATTCCCCTCGCTATGGTCCTACGCACTGGACCGCTATGCGCGCCCCGGGGCTGAAACCCTGTGCCTGACGCTTCAGGACGCGCACGGCTGGGATATCTGCGAACTGCTGTGGATCGCCTGGCTGAGCGAGCAACGCCGCCGCCCCGATCCAGACGCGGCCGACGCCTTGGCCGACGCGAGAGCCTGGCAGCGAGAGATGACCGTGCCACTGCGCAAACGCCGGCGAGCGTTGAAAAGCGAGGCGCGGCTGCAACCGCGACTGGAACCGTTGCGGCAGACGCTGAAGCAGGCCGAACTGCAGGCCGAGCGCGAGATGCTGACACGCCTCGAAGCCCTCCCGACACTGGCTGGCGAACCGGAAACCGGCGTCGAGCTCGCCTTGCGCGCCTGCCGAACGCTCCGAGATATCGACGATGACGCGTACCCCGTGTTACGCGACCTGCTGGCATGCTGGCTGATCGATACGTCGGATGCGGAACCAAAATCCAACTGTTAGAGTCACACCACCACAATCCACCCGGTGTTTGAGGCTTCTTTGCAATCCGGCCAGCATCGGTTTTATCCGTGACCCAAGGAGTTTGCATGAAACGTTTGGTAACCGCCGTCGCCCTCGGCAGCATCATGACCCTGCCACTGACGGCCTTCGCGCAGGACAAGGTCGACCTCGACAGTGACCAGGCGAAACTCAGCTACAGCATTGGCGCCACGCTCGGTCAGGGTCTATCCAAGGACATCAAGGATCTCGACGTCGACGCCTTCGCGGCGGCCGTCAAGGATGTCTACGGCGATGATGACCTGCAGATGAGCCAGGACGACATCAGCAGCACGCTGACCCAGTACCAGCAGAAGAAAGTCTCCGAGCAGAAGGCCGAGCAGAAGAAGGTCGCGGATGAGAACCGCAAGAAGAGCGAAGCCTTCCTGAAGGAGAACGCCAAGAAGGATGGCGTCAAGACCACCGATTCCGGGCTGCAGTACAAGTCGCTCGAATCCGGTGACGGCAAGTCGCCCTCCGACGACGACACCGTTCGCGTCAACTACGAAGGCACCCTGCCGGACGGCACCGTCTTCGACAGCTCCTACAAGCGCGGCGAGCCGATCTCGTTCAAGGTCGACCAGGTCATTCCCGGCTGGCAGGAAGCGCTGAAGATGATGCACGTCGGCGATACCTGGATGATCACCGTGCCTTCCGACCTGGCCTATGGCCCGGCCGGTACCGGCGGTCCGATCGGCCCCAATCAGGCGCTACAGTTCAAGGTCGAGCTGCTGGCGATCAACCCCGATGACGGCGCCAAGGACAGCGGCGGCGATGCTGACAGCGACGACTCGGGCAGCAACGACTAAGCACCGCTAACGAGTCATCCCGCAACACCCGACGCCGACCCATCGTGGTCGGCGTCGGCATTCACAGGCAGCGCTTGTCGCCCCGCCCCGCCATGGCCGACCCCAGGTCGTGGCTGTCGAAATCAAACCAGCTCCCTCTCAGACCGTGATCGCTGAGCACCACCACCTGGGCTCGCCAGGCGTCCACGTGAGCACTGCAAAGCCCCAGGCTGCCCCGCCCGACGAACAACCCATCGCCCTTGTCCTGAAGCGAGAGACGTCTCGATTCCACCGCCATGTCACGCCCGATGAACTGGACCGTCACCGCTTGCGGCGCGCGCCCATGAACGCGGACTTCGAACGTCAACGTGCCCTCGTCGTCGTGGGCCTGCTGAAGCGCGAACGCCAGCGACGAGTCGATCCCGAGGCCGGCGTGACAGCCCCCTTCCAGCAGCACGCAGCCCTGCGCCGGCGGATACCAGGTCACGTCACGGGTCGATTCGCGCAGATAGTAGTAATCGAGCAGATACCACAGCGCGATCACGATCGTCATCAGCGTGACCCCGATCAGCAGATTGAGCATCCGCGGTCTGGCGGTTTCCTCTTCGTGGGCAGCCATGGGCTTCTAGAGACTCCAAGCGGTGGGCATTAGCCGATAGACTAGCGGGCATAGGCGCTGCAGATCATCACCGAGGCGCTCGACAAGGATGACACATGAGCGATATCGCGAACGCCCTGGGCCCACTATTTCTGTTGATTCTGCTCGGCGCGGCGCTGGGCTGGGCGCGCTTCCCCGGCGGCGACTTCTGGCCGCGACTCGAGCGGTTCATCTACTACTTGCTGTTCCCCGCGATGCTGGTGGCGACGCTGGCCACCGCCGACGTCAGCCAGGTTCCGGTCTTTCGGCTCGGCGTGACGATGCTCGGCACGATGCTGCTGCTGGGCCTGGGGCTTTGGCTGGCGAAGGATCGCCTGCGACTGTCGCCGCCCGCCTTTACCTCGGCCTTCCAGGGCGTGGTGCGCTTCAATACCTACGTCGGCGTCGCCGGCGCCACCGCGCTGCATGGCGCCGAGGGTACCACGACGGCAGCCGTCGCCGTCGCCCTGATGGTGCCGACCGCGAACATCCTCTGCGTGCTGGCCTTCATCGCCTCCGGCACGCTGGGCAGCGCCAGCCTGGGTCAAAGCGCCATGGCGCTACTGCGAAACCCGCTGATTCTCGCCTGCCTGATGGGCGTCGGCTTGAACCTCGGCGGCATCGGCCTGCCCGGCTGGAGCGCGGATGCCATCGGCCTGCTCGGCGATGCCGCCCTGCCGCTGGGGCTGGTGGCGGTGGGCGTGGCGTTGCGTCCCCAGGCGCTGTGGCGCAGCGGCAGGGCGTTCTGGCTGTCGAGCGCCCTCAAGCTGGTCGTCACGCCACTGATCGTGCTGGCGCTGGCCGCGATCGTCGGACTTCACGGCGCCAATCGCGATATCGCGCTGCTGTTCGCGGCGCTGCCGACCGCCACATCGGCTTATATCCTGGCCCGTCAGCTGGGGGGCGACGCGGAGTTGATGGCGGCCGTGATTACCGGCCAGACACTGCTGGCCATGGCGACCTTGCCGCTTCTATTGCACGCAGTCGGTGCGAGTTGACCGGCGCAAATAAAAAAGATTCTCGTTACGCTTGCAATCTCAAATGAGAATGATTACCTTTACATCGTGGCGCCGCCAAACGCCACTGATCATCGCAGCGAATGTCAGGTTCCTGCCCTGATCATCTCCTCATCAAGCTAGTCACGGTCCTTAGTGCCGCCCTGCCCAGGGCGGCTTTTTTATGTTCCTGTTTCAGACTCGCGTTTTCTGCCCGAGATCGCGCCCGCTCAGCGCGTCACGCTGCCAGGGTCCGCGACCCTGCAGTCTCTCGCGCAGCAGCTGTGCCAAGGCGTCGACCGCCGGCTGCGATGCGTTGTCGATCGCCTTTGCAAAATGCAGCCTGGCGATGCAACGGCGTAGCGGTGGCATGCCATCGCTTTCGTCGAGCGCGCGCATCGCCGTGGTCACGCGCTCGCGGTCGAGCACGCCGATCGCCATGCCGGTCTCGATCGCCTTCTCCACGGCGTGAATGCTGGTACTGGTGAAGATCGCCCGCCACGGACGCTGGGCGGCGTCCAATGCCTCGGTCGCCAGATGTCGATAGGGGCACTGCTCGGGGTGCACCGCCAGCGGCACTACCGTTTCTCGATGCAGCGCGCCCTGCACCGGGCCCGCCCATACCGGGGTGGGATGCCACAGCGTCTCTCCGCCTTCCAGCCCCATCGCATGATCGAGCACGATCGCCAGATCCAGCTGGCGCTTGCCGAGCGCCCTGGCGAGACGGCCGCTGGTATCGGTGGTGACATCCAGCAGAATTCCCGGATAGCGCGCCATGAACTGCGGCAGCGTGTCATCGAGCAGCTCGCGGGCGTAGTCCTCGGGGATCCCCAGGCGTACGCGCCCGCTAAGTCGTTCGCCGTTGAAACGGCTGACCAGGGTGTCGTGAACCCGCAGCAGTTCCCGCGCTTCACCTAGCAGCACGTCGCCGCTCGAGGTCAACGTAACCCCGCGAGATCCGCGATCGAGCAGGCGCACGTCCAGCTCCGTTTCCAGCCGCTTCATCTGCATGCTGATCGCGCTCAGCGTGCGATGGCGTACCTCTGCCGTCGCCGCCAGCGACCCCGTCTGCGCCACGACCTGAAACGTGCGCAGGAGCTCCAGATCCAGCGTGTGGCTGCCTTCAATCATATTGAACTCTGATAGATTTTTATTCGATTCATTGAACTCTGCATAGCGCGCAGACTCAAGCGACTTCGACCGGACGGGAGGGCTTGGCATGCGCAATCTATCGCTGAACATCGCGCTGATGACGGGGTTCATCATCTGCTGGAGCTCGGGGTTCATCGGCAGCCGACTGGCGAGTCAGGCGTCGCTGCCGGCAATGGACCTGTTTGCCTGGCGCTTCGTCATCGCCACGCTGGTCGCCGCGCTATGGTGGTCGCTGAGCCGCCAGCGCGCGGTGACGCTGAGCAGCTGGCTGCGCGAAATGAGCGTCGGCGCGCTCACCATGGGCGGCTATCTGCTGTTTGTGATGTTGGCCGTCGGGCAGGGAGTCAGCGCGGGTTCCACGGCACTGGTCACCGCCCAGCAGCCCATCCTGGCAGCGGTGATCGCAACGCTGTGGCTCCGCGAGCAGCTACCCATGGCAGCCTGGTTCGGTCTGGGAATCGCGGCCAGTGGCGTGGCGCTGTGCGTCGCGGGGGACTGGCAAGGAACGGGCAGCGCCAGCGGCTGGGCCTATGCGCTGCCGCTGCTGTCGGTGATCAGCGTGACGCTGGGCAGCGTGCTCGCCACCCGACGCCCGTCCGGGCTTGGCATGCCGGCCACGCTGACGGCACAGCTCGGCGCGGCGAGTCTGGTCTTTCTGATAGCGGCGCTCAGTGACGGCCAGCTGGAAAGCCCCGGTAGCGAATTGATCACCTGGCAGACGCTGGGCTGGCTGGTGGTGCTGTCGAGCTTCGGTGGCTACGGCTTTTTTACCGTCTGCCTGCGCCGCATGGGTGTCAGCGCCGTGTCCAGCGCCATCTATCTCACCCCGCCGGTCACCTTGCTGTGGAGTGCCTGGATGTTCGGCGAAGGCGTCGACACCCTGCAGCTGGGCGGCATGGCGCTGGCGCTGGCGGGTGTCCTGCTGACACTGGCCGCCCAGCACCGGTTCCGACATATCGGCGGCTGGGCGCACTGACTCCGTTCGGCCAGTCGATCAATCGCGGCGGTAGATGAGATCCCAGACGCCATGGCCCAGGCGCTCGCCGCGCTGCTCGAACTTGGTCAGCGGACGGAAGCCGGGGCGTTCGACGAAGGGCGCCGTTTCCGCCGGGGCGGTATTGACGAATCCCGGCGCCTCGGCCATCACCTCCGCCATGAATTCGGCATAGGCCTGCCAGTCGGTCGCCATGTGCAGCTTGCCACCCGGCTGGAGGCGAGAGCGCACCAGTTCGACGAACGGCAGCTGCACGATACGCCGCTTGTGATGCTTCTTCTTGGGCCACGGATCGGGAAAGAACAGCTGCAGCGTATCGATGCTCGATTCCGGCAGGCAGTCCGCCAGCACCGCCAGTGCGTCTTCGCGGTAGACACGCAGGTTGGTCAGCCCGCGCTTGTCCGCTTCGTCCAGCAACTTGCCCACGCCGGGCGCGTGGACCTCGATGCCGATGAAATCGGTCTCGGGGTGCGTCTCGGCCTGCTCGACCAGCGACTTGCCCATGCCGAAGCCGATCTCCACCACGCAGGGCGCCCGGCGGCCGAAAAGCTGCTCGAGATCCTGGCGACCGTCGGCCAGCGTCAGGCCCCATTTGGGCCACACGTCGTTCAGGCCGCGCTCCTGCGCCGCCGTCATGCGACCGGCCCTCAGTACGTAGCTCTTGATGCCACGACGCACGGGCGTCTCGGGCGTACCTTCGGCGGTGGATTCGGTCTCGGGCGTCGTCTTGTCAGTCATGCGAAGGCGTCAACAGGCAAAGGAAATGGGAGTGGCCGCCGGTCGCCAGCGGGCCTGTTCAAGTCGGTCGAAAGTACGTCGATCAAAGTACGTCGATCAAAAGTATGTCAATCAAAGTTCAAGTCGTTCAAGGAGACTCAGCCGTTGATGCGCCCGGCGAACGGCGAAGACGGGCTGGCGCTCGCGCGGCGCGGCATGCGCTCGGCGAGAAAGGCCTCGCGTCCGGCTTCGATCGCCTTGCGCATGGCGTTGGCCATCATCACCGGATGCCGGGCGTGGGCGATGGCTGAGTTCATCAGCACGCCATCGCAGCCCATCTCCATCGCCAGCGCCGCATCCGACGCTGTACCGATACCGGCATCGACCAGCACCGGTACGTCGGCGTGCTCAAGAATGAGCGCCAACGTCGCCGGATTGAGCAGGCCGTTGCCGGAGCCGATCAGCGAGCCCAGCGGCATCACCGCGCAGCAGCCACGCTTTTCCAGCTCCTTGGCCACGATCGGATCGTCGCTGGTGTAGACCATGACGTCGAAGCCGTCGTTGACCAGAGTCTCGGCCGCGGCCAGCGTCTCGACCACGTTGGGGTAGAGCGTCTTTTCATCGCCCAGCACCTCCAGCTTGACCAGGTTGTGACCGTCGAGCAGTTCGCGGGCGAGCTTGCAGGTGCGCACGGCATCCTTGGCGGTGTAGCAGCCGGCGGTGTTGGGCAACAGCGTATAGCGCGACGGCGGTACCGCATCGAGCAGATTGGGCTCGCCCGGGTTCTGACCCAGGTTGGTCCGCCGGACCGCGAACGTCACCACGTCGGCGCCGCTGGCCTCGATGGCGGCGGCGGTCTCGTCGAAATCGCGATACTTGCCGGTGCCGACCAGCAGGCGAGACGCAAAACGGCGCCCGGCCACGATCAACGGGGTGTCCTGAATCAGCTGCGACATGGATGACTCCTGGTCATGAACCTGGCGGCGATCAGCCACCGCCGATAGCGTGCACGATCTCCACGCGGTCGCCGTCGTTCAGGCGCGTCTGCGCATGCTGGCTGCGTGGCACGATCTCTTCGTTGACTTCGATGGCGACACGCCGCCCCGTCAGGCCGAGCGAGTCGACCAGCTGGACCAGCGTGGGTTCGCCATCGAGCGGATGGGGCTCACCGTTGAGCTGAATCTGCATCGCGGCCTCCCTGGGGCGAATCGAGCGCCTTGCGCACCGGCGCGGGCGCGGGCGCGTAAATCAAGCGGCGCCTGCAAAGGCATGCTTTTCGCGCGGGTCCGGGCGCGGCTATCAATCGCCGCGATTGCGGGCGCGGCAAGCATCGCGCGGTTTCGGGCGCATATAAAGAAGACGCCGCATTGTAGCGCTTCAAGCCAGATCAGGCACCCGGCTCAGGTGTCGCGGCCGGCAATTCAAGACAGGATGCGGGGCGTCGACGATCAACCATCGCGCCCCGCCATGCTCATCTCGCGCTTATTCGGCGTTCTCTTTCGCCGGCCACACGTCGGCATCGGTCTGCTCGGGCCGCTTGAGCACCTTCTTGGGATCGAATGTCGGCTCGCGGATGCCATCCTTGCGCTGACGCTCGTAATCCTTGAGCACCCGCAGCGCGATCGGACACAGCAGCAGAATCGCGATGAGGTTGGTCGTTGCCATCAGCCCCATGGCGAGATCGGCGAAGTCCCAAACGAACTGTAGCTGCGCCACGGACCCGATCATCACCATCGCCAGCACGGCAACGCGCAATACGGAGACCGCGATTTTGGAATGGCGTTTGAACAGATACTCGATATTGATCTGCGAGTAGGAGAAGTTGGCAATGATCGAGGTGAAGGCGAACAGGAAGATGGCGATGGCGATGAAGATCTCGCCGAAGCTGCCGAGGTGGTCGACCATCGCATCCTGCGTCAGCTGAATGCCGACGATATCCTTGCCCGGCGAGGTGCTCATCAGACGCTCGTAGACGCCGGAGAGCAGAATCACCACCGCGGTGCAGCTACAGATCACCAGGGTGTCGATGAACACGCCGAAGGACTGGACCAGACCCTGGGCCGCCGGGTGTTTGACGTCCGCCTGGGCGGCGGCGTTGGGCGCCGAACCCATACCCGCCTCGTTGGAGAACAGGCCACGCTTGATGCCATTCTCCATCGCGATCTTGATGGTATAACCCACCGCACCGCCGACGGCCGGGCCGTAACCGAAGGCGCTCTTGATGATCAGCTCCAGCATCGCGGGGACTTCGCTGAAGTTCACGATCAATACGTACAGCGCTACCAGGAAGTAACCGATGGCCATGATCGGCACGATCTTCTCGGCAGTACGCGCGACGGACTTGAGTCCGCCGTAAATCACCAGCGCAGTGATGATCACCAGCGCAACGCCGGTCATCCAGTTGGGAATCGAGAACGCCTGAGACAGGCCCTGAGCGATAGTGTTGGACTGGGCGCCGTTGAAAGCCAGGCCGTAGGCGATCAGCAGGAAGATCGCGAACAGCACGCTCATCCAGCGCTGCCCCAGCGCCCGCTCGATGTAGTAGGCCGGGCCGCCGCGGAACACGCCATCCTCGTTGCGCTTCTTGTAGGTCTGGGCCAGGGTCGATTCGATGAACGAGGTGGCGAAGCCCACCAGCGCCGTCATCCACATCCAGAAGATCGCCCCGGGGCCGCCGACCCATAGCGCGATTGCCACGCCCGCCAGATTACCGGTACCGACACGTGCCGCCAGGGAGGTCGCAAAGGCCTGAAAACCGCTGACGCCATTGCCGGAGCCGCGGCTGTTGAAGGTGACGCGGGCCATGTGCCCGAACAGCCGGAACTGCATGAAGCGCGTGAGCACGGTGAAAAGAACGCCGGCACCCAGCAGCAGATACAGCAGGATGTAGGTCCAGACGAAATCACTGACCGGAGTCATCACGGCATAAACCGCGTCGTGAAGCGTGTTGATGAATTCCATTTCGGAGATCCTTATGGAGAACGATGACGTCGCAAGCGCTGGCAGACGCGGCTGCCGAGGCGGTTTTTTACGCGCTAGACTAGCAGGCGTCAATTCCGCGACTGACGCTCACTTGAGCATAGTCGCCCTCGAGGAGTCGCAACATGCACCAAAAGTGGGGCTGGATCGCTGCCGCCCTGAGCGGATTCATTATCGTGGCCGCCGGCGCCTTCGGCGCGCACGCGCTGGCCGATACGCTCTCGCCGCGTAATCTCGAGGTATTTCATACCGCCGTACGCTATCAGGCCTGGCACACGCTGGCGGTGATGGCGGTTCTCGCCTGGCAAAGCCAGCGCGCGCTACGCGGGCAGACGCTGGCCATCGGGCTCTGGTTCGCGGGCATGGTGCTGTTCAGCGGTTCGCTCTACCTGCTGGTGCTCGGCGGAATGCGAGTGCTGGGGATCGTGACGCCCTTTGGCGGCCTGCTGCTGATGGCGGGTTGGCTGGTACTGGCATGGAGCGCCTGGCGTCAGCGCCCGGCCGCGGCGTAGATCAGAAGCTCGCTTAGATCACGGCCTCGCTTCAATCACGGCCTCGCTGGCGAAATCCAACGGCGTGACGGCTTCAGTCATCGCGATCCGGCAGCACGTAGGTCGCCGTCACCAGCGCCACGGGCTCGTTGTCGCCGGTGGAGAAGAGCTGGACCTCGCCGACGGCGAGACGCTGGCCGAGCTTGAGAATGCGGGCGTTGGCGATCAGGTCCCGGTCGCCGCGAGCCCGACGCAGGAAGTGGCAGTTGAGACTGCTGGTCACCGCCATCGCTTCCGGCCCGATCTGGGCCAGCACCGCGACGAACAGACAGACGTCGGCCAGATTCACCATCGACGGCCCGGAGACGCAGGCGCCGGGGCGCAGGTGCTCGTCCTCGATCGCCAGACTCATGGTCGCCCGCATGTGATCGACGGCCTCGATGGTGCCTTGGCGCTGGGGGAAGACATCGTCGAGGAAATCCTCGATTTCGGCGGCGGTCATCACGGTCATCGGACTCTCCCAGGGCGGCTCGGCGTGCGGCGCATGATTCGACGGGGGTACGGCGTAGCCGTCAAGATAGCGCAAGCGATCACCGAGTCACAGAGGCAAAACGGAAGACGGAAGCCGCGAGCCGCGAAAACCAGAATGTGGTGGTTGCCACGTAAAACGCCAGCGACAATGTCGCTGGCGTTTTTCGTAGCTCGTAGCTCGTAGCTCGTAGCTCGTAGCTCGTAGCTCGTAGCTCGTAGCCAGTAGCCAGTAGCCAGTAGCCAGTAGCCAGTAGCCAGTAGCCAGTAGCCAGTAACCAGTAGCTCGTAGCCTAGTGCTTCGTCTTGTCCACGGCGCGCCAGTGATGTAGCAACGGTTCGGTGTAGCCGGAAGGTTGCTCGCGACCCTTGAAGATCAGATCCGAGGCGGCCTGAAACGCGGTGGAGTCTTCCAGGTGCGAGGTCATCGGCGTATAGCCCGAATCGCCGGCGTTCTGCTCGTCGACCACCTTGGCCATGCGCGTCAGCGTTTCGCGTACCTGGGCTTCATCGACGATACCGTGATGCAGCCAGTTGGCGATGTGCTGGCTGGAGATTCGCAGCGTGGCACGGTCTTCCATCAGCCCGACATTGTGGATATCCGGCACCTTGGAGCAACCGACCCCGTGCTCGACCCAGCGCACCACGTAGCCGAGGATGCCCTGGCAGTTATTGTCGAGCTCCTGCTGAATCTCGTCGGCGCCCCAATCGGCCTTGGGATCGACCGGCACGGTCAGCAGATCGTCGAGCAGATCGCTTTCGCCCTGATCTTCCAGGTCGCGCTGGATCGCGGCCACGTCAATCTGGTGATAGTGCAGCGCGTGCAATACCGCCGCGGTCGGTGACGGCACCCAGGCCGTATTGGCCCCGGCCTTGGGATGGCCCACCTTCTGGTCGAGCATCGCCGCCATCAGGTCCGGCATCGCCCACATGCCTTTGCCGATCTGGGCGCGCCCGCGCAGCCCGCAGGCCAGCCCGATCTGCACGTTGCTGCGCTCGTAGGCGCCGATCCACTGGCTGCCCTTCATGTCGCCCTTGCGCAACATCGGCCCCGCGTTCATGGCGGTGTGCATCTCGTCGCCGGTGCGGTCGAGAAAGCCGGTATTGATGAAGGCGACGCGCGAGGACGCCGCTTCGATGCAGGCCTTGAGGTTGACGGAGGTTCGGCGCTCCTCGTCCATGATCCCCATCTTGAGGGTATCCGCCGGCAGCCCCAGCAGCTGTTCGACGCGCCCGAACAGCTCGTCGGCGAACGCCACTTCCTGCGGGCCATGCATCTTGGGTTTGACGATGTAGAGCGACCCGGCGCGCGAATTGCCCAGAGAGGTTTCAGCATCGCGCTTCAGATCGTGGATGCCGATCAGCGAGGTCATCACCGCATCCAGCACGCCCTCGGGGATTTCGTTGCCGTCGCCGTCGAGAATGGCCGGCGTCGTCATCAGATGACCGACGTTACGCACGAACATCAGCGAGCGGCCCGGCAACGTCAGCGAGCTGCCGTCCGGCAGGGTGTAGTCGCGATCCGGATTGAGCCGCCGGGTCACGGTTTTGCCGCCTTTGTCGAAGCGCTCCTCGAGATCGCCTTTCATCAGCCCGAGCCAGTTGCGATAGACCAGCGTCTTGTCGTCGGCGTCGACCGCGGCGATGGAGTCCTCGCAGTCCATGATCGTGGTGATTGCCGCTTCGACCAGCAGATCCTTGACGTGGGCCGGATCGGTCTTGCCGATCGGGTGTCCGGCATCGATCTGGATCTCGAGATGCAGACCGTGGTTGGAGAGCAGAATGGCGTCCGGCGAGGCGGCATCGCCCTGAAAGCCGACGAACTGGCCGGGATTCTTCAGCCCGGTATCGCGCCCGCCTTCCAGCTTCACCGTCAGATGGCCGTCGCGAATCGCATAGCCGATCGCATCGCGATGCGTGCCGGTCGCCAGCGGCGCGGCCATGTCGAGCACGTTGCGAGCGTAGGCGATCACCTTGGCACCGCGTTCGGGGTTGTAGCCGCTGCCCTTTTCGGCGCCGTCCTCTTCCTTGATCACGTCGGTGCCGTAGAGGGCGTCATAAAGACTGCCCCAGCGGGCGTTGGCAGCATTCAGCGCATAGCGGGCGTTGTTGACCGGTACCACCAGCTGAGGGCCGGCCTGACGCGCGATCTCGGCATCCACGTTGGTGGTAGTGGCCTCGACGGTGGCCGGCGCATCGACCAGATAGCCGATCTTCTTGAGGAAGGTGCGATAGGCCGTCATGTCCTCGATCTTGCCCGGATTGGCCTGGTGCCACTCATCGAGCTTGGCCTGGAGACGATCACGCTCGGCCAGCAGCTCCCGATTGCGGGGCGCGAGATCGTGAACCAGCGCATCGAAGCCGGTCCAGAACGCCTCGGCCTCGATACCGGTGCCCGGCAAGGCTTCATCGACGATGAAGCGCTCGAGCACGGTGGCTACCTGCAGACGATGATGCGTGCTACGTTTTGTCTTGTCGGTTGTCATGTCAGTCTCCAGATCGATGAGCGATCAGGTCACGGCAGTGGCACCGGCACCTCGTTCCGGCCGTCATTTCAACGTGCCAGCCTTTCGCCGTGCCATCCTGTTCTCGCCGCCGTGTCCGAAATTCATTTATGGAAAATATTTCCATAAAACTGTTCCCCGATAATAATCAGCCTGACGCGAATTGTCTTCCTCGACCTTCGTCACCCCCGCCGGCTTCATCATTCCCCGCCAGCTTCGTCATCTCCCGCCAGTTCCCGTAACGACCTCCGAGCCTCATCTGCGTCATGTCATGGTCTCGGCCGCGCACGACGAGTAGCATGGTCGAATCAGGAGACACATGCATGCTCGACTTTTCACGACTCAAGGCTATCGGCCCCTTCCGGCACATCGAAACCCCCACCGATTCGCCACTCGCTGGCTATCTCGATCATTACCGGCTGATGCCACTGCTGAGTGCCAACGACAATCTGCAACTTCACGCCGGCTTTCTGCAGGCCGAGGGCGAGCAGGGCCGGACCTTCGACCTGTGGACTCAGGTGTGGGCTCCGCCCGCTCCCCGCGGGACGATCTTCGTGGTGCATGGCTATTTCGACCACCTGGGGCTCTACGGCCACCTGCTGGAGCGTCTGCTGGCGCTCGGCTGGCAGGTCGTGATGTGGGACCTGCCCGGCCACGGGCTTTCCAGCGGCGCTCGCGCCACCATCGATGACTTTACCGACTACGTGAAGTGCTTCAACAGCGTCGAGCGCCAGATCGCCGAGCGACACCTGGCGCCGGGGCCATGGCTGGCGATCGGCCAGAGCACAGGGGCTTCGATCGTCGCTACCGACGCCCTGGCGCGCGGCGAGCAGGCGCCGTGGCAAGGGCTGGTGTTGCTGGCGCCGCTGGTTCGGCCCTGGGGCTGGAACCAGTCGCGCTGGCTACACCGTATCGCCAGTCCGTTCGTGGATACCATTCCCCGAAAGTATCGCGCCAACACCACCAATCTCGACTTTGCCGACTTTTTACGCCTTCACGATCCGCTTCAGGACGATCACCTGGCGCTGACCTGGGTCACCGCGATGCGCCGCTGGATGCCGACGCTGCTGAAGCGCCCGCCCAGCGAGCTGCCGGTGCTGATTCTGCAGGGAGAGCAGGATCTTACCGTGGATTGGAGCTGGAACCTCAAGGCGCTACGACGCAAGTTTCCGCGCGCTCAAGTGGTGCGTCATCCCCAAGCCCGTCACCACCTGGTCAACGAAGCGGAGCCGATTCGCCGCGTCCTGTTCGAGGCGCTCGACGACTTCCTGACCCGCTTCGCCGCCGCGCATCCACCCGATTCCGTGACAGCGCCATGAGGTCATGGTTCCCCCATTCGGGGCTTGTCCGCCCGATGCTCACCCGACTGGCGCTTGCCGGTCTGGTGCTCACCCTGTTGAGCGGCTGCGCCGGCTTCGGCGAGCCCGCCCCGGGTAATCGGGAGACGCGAGCGCTGCGAGGCCTGGCGGACGGTGCGGCCAGAGGATTGCTCGAGGCCCCGCCCTGGGATGCCGAGAACGCCTCGGCCGTGACGATTCTGCTGCGTCCAGCGGAGGTCGACGCCACTCTGCCGATCTCCCCCGAGGCGCTCAACGAAGCGTTGGCGCGGGGATTGCTGAGTCAGGAGAAGGCCCCTCACATACTCGATTGGGCTCCCGCGTCGATGTCGCGGAGCACTAGCGAACAGTGGCTGCTCCAGGCTCGACTGAGCGCCGAAGCACCGCCGCTGCGGCTGAGCGACCGCATTCTGCAGCCCTATCATCTGCAGTTAGATCTGTCCCGATCGGGGGACGAACAATCCCACTGGCGGTGGCAGGCCCGCGGCGCGGTGGATCTCGACGCCCTGCCAGCCGGGTCCTGATCGGCACCGTAAAGACGCCGACGATCGTTCGCTGGCATCGACCTTTATCCTCGACCTTTCTCGATGACTATCGTCAATTGCTATCTTCCGTCGCAACCGCTATCGCCAATCGCCATGACTGAGATGCCCATGTCCCGCTTTGCCCGCCACCTCGTCAATCAGGACGGCCCCCATAATCCGTTCCCCGGTCTGCAGGCGCTGGAGCGACGCCTGGGCCATTCACTCCCTCATCGCATCGGCTCCAACGAGGGGCTGGACATGCCCCACCGGGCGCTGACCGCACGGTTTGGCAGTGAAGTGGCCGATCTTGCCCGCACCTACGGCGACGCCGAGGCGTGGCAGGTTCGCCAGCTGCTGGCCGAAAGCCTGGAGCTGCCAATGGACGCGCTGCTGGTGGATGCGGGCGCGGACAGCCTGATGGCGCTGGCGCTGCGGGCGCTGTGCGAGGCGGGCGACACGGTCATCACCAGCGCCGGTACCTACCCGACCTGGAGCTATTTCGTGCGCGGCCAAGGCTGTCGTCAGGTCGAAGTGGCGTACGCCTGCGGTCCGGGATATCTGGCGCCGGATCTCGAGGCGCTGGCGGCCGCGGCGACCCGCGAGCGGGCCCGGGTCGTCTATCTCGCCAATCCTGACAATCCGAGCGGCCATCTTCACAGCGATGCCGACGTCGTGGCGCTGCGGGATCGCTTGCCGGAAGACTGCACCCTGGTCCTCGACGAGGCCTATCACGATTTTCGTGGCGATGCGTGGTCGCCGGCCGCCAACGCCGTCTGGCCCGGGGTGATTCGGCTGCGCACCTTCTCCAAGGCCCACGGACTCGCCGGCCTGCGCGTGGGCTACGCCATTGCCACGCCGGAAACCCAGGCCATGCTGTCGAAGGTGAGGATTCACTACGCGGTTTCCTCGCTGGCGCTGGCGGCCGCAGAGACCGTGCTAGCCCATCCCGACGAAACCCGCGAACACG
Source organism: Salinicola halophyticus (assembly GCF_003206695.1). Classification (GTDB taxonomy): domain Bacteria; phylum Pseudomonadota; class Gammaproteobacteria; order Pseudomonadales; family Halomonadaceae; genus Salinicola; species Salinicola halophyticus. Next base: position 17,497 of record NZ_PZJN01000009.1, read on the forward strand.
TGGTGGCAGTGGTCGATCGACGCGAGGCGCTGAGTCAGTGGTTGCGGAACCACGGGACCGACGTGCTGCCCAGCACCACCAACTTCGTCACGCTGAGGTTGAAGGACGCCGAGCAGGCCGCTGCGATTCATCGAAACCTGCTGGCAGAAGGCACGCTGATTCACCGCCCGGCGCATCCGGCATTGGGCCACGTGCTGCGGATCAGCGCACTCGACGACGCGCTGGTGCCGGGGCGTCTGGAGACGCTGGCCGCGGCGCTACGAGCCGAGAGCTGAGGACCGAGAGCCGAGAGCTGATCGCCGTTTTCTGACGTCAGGCGCGCATGGGGTCGCTGGCGTTCAGCATCCGATCGAGCTGGCGATAGCCGATCGCTTCCATCAGCTGCGCCTTGCCGACCCGCGCCTCGCCGCTCAGATCGGCCAAAGTCAGCGCCACTCGCAGCACGCGGTGATAGGCGCGCGCCGAGAGATTGAGCCGGTCCAGCACGCTGGCGAACCATTGGCGCTCGTCCGTCGTTAACGCACACGCCGCCTCCAGCTCGGGCCCCGGCAAGCGGGCGTTGAGCCAGCCTCGCGCCTGCTGGCGCCGGCGGGCGGCCAGCACTCGTTCCAGCACACTGGCGGATGACTCCCCCGGCGTCTGGTCGGTCAACTGGGTGGCGGGTAGCGCCGGCACCTCGACCTGTAGATCGATACGATCCAGCAGCGGCCCGGACAGCCGCGACTGATAGCGCTGGATCTGCGCGGCGCTGCAGTGGCAACGCTTGCGCGGGTCGCCGAGGTGCCCGCAGGGGCAGGGGTTCATGGCGGCGACGAGCTGGAAGCGGGCCGGAAAGCGGCGCTGATGATTGGCCCGGGAGACCAGAATCTGCGCCGACTCCATCGGCTCCCTCAGCACTTCCAGCACGTGGCGGTCGAACTCGGGGAGTTCATCCAGAAACAGCACGCCCTGGTGCGCCAGCGATATCTCGCCGGGGCGCGGGCGCGAACCCCCGCCCACCAGCGCCACACTGCTCGACGTATGGTGCGGGTTGCGGAACGGCCGCTGGCCCCAACGCTCCAGAATCGGCAGCCCGCAGACCGAGCGCACGGCGGCGACCTCGAGCGATTCGTCCTGGGTCAGCGGTGGCAGGATACCGGCCAGACGGCTCGCCAGCATGGTCTTGCCGGTGCCAGGCGGCCCCGCCAGCAGCAGGTTGTGACCGCCGGCGGCGGCGACTTCCAGTGCCCGGCGCGCCTGGTGCTGGCCTTTGACATCCGCCATGTCCGGCGGTGCCACGCGCGACTGATGGGGCGCCTCAAATTGGTGCACCGGGAGTTTTTCCCGACCCAGCAGATGCCCCACCACCTGCAGGATATGCCCCGCCGCGAACACCTCCACGCCATCGGCCAGCGCCGCTTCGTCGGCATTGGCGAGCGGAACGATCAGCCCCCGCCCGGCCCGGCGCGCCGCCAAGGCCGTGGGCAGTACGCCCGTGACCGGGCGCAGCGAGCCATCCAGGGCCAGTTCGCCGACGATTTCGAGGGTCGCTGCAGATTCCACCGGCACTTGGCCGGACGCCATCAGGATGCCCAGGGCGATCGGCAGATCGAAACGCCCGCCGTCCTTGGGAAGATCGGCGGGCGCCAGATTGAGCGTGATGCGACGTGAGGGAAATTCGAAACCCGCGTTGATGAGCGCGCTGCGTACCCGCTCGCGACTCTCCTTGACCGCGGCATCCGGAAGCCCGACCAGCGTCAGCCCCGGTAGACCGTTGCTGAGGTGAACCTCGATCAAGACTTCCGGCGCCTCGAGTCCGAGGCTGGCGCGAGCGCGCACGATGGCAAGGGTCATGTCGTCTCCCAGGTCGGCACCTGGGCGGTCGCCGCAGGCCAAAGAGTCGCCGGGCGGCGCCTCCTCAACCTACACAACTACATATTGTTACGTGTTTTCGCAACCTTTGGTGACCATTGTTGGCCCCGGTAAGCGGTTCCCCGATTGCCCGTCATCCAGCGATGACACATCTTCATGCCCGTGCTCGATCAGGGCTTTTTGCCGTGAGCACTGCCATCCACGTCGTCCGCGGGCGGGGTTACCGACTCTACCCTGGGCTGCGTCGCCTGCTCGCTCTGCAGGGTATTTTCCAGTGCCGCGACCTGCTCTTCCAGCGCTTCGACGCGCTCACGCGTACGCTGGAGCACTTCCATCATGATGTCGAAGTCCTCTCGCGAAACGATCTCCATGCGCTCGATCGCTCCGCGGAGCACGCCTTGCATGTTGCGCTGGATATCTCCCGGCGCCTGGGACGCGCCGTGGAGTTTGTCGCCCAGCTGCTTGGTCAGACGTTCGAATCGATCCTGTGCCGACATGACGTTATCTCCTTGAGGGTCGGATGCCTTGATGGCTTGCCGTTCAGCATACGCAAAGTTGTGCTGTTACGCCTGCGCTCGACCACCCGGATCCGACTGCTCACGAAAGGTGCGGCCTCGAAAGAGACGTGCGTTATTTTGGTGCAATTCAGAGTTGCACGATCGGTAGCGGTAACGCAAAAAGCCATAAAAATAACGATAGATAGCTGATTTATATATCTTAAAACTCAGATGGCACGCGTCATGCGTATACCCCAAGGGCGCAAGCCGACTCGACTACGGGCCGACTCGACTATGGGAGAGGTAAAGGGATGAAACTCATCACCGCCATTATTAAACCCTTCAAGCTCGACGATGTGCGTGAAGCATTGGCCGATAACGGCGTGCAGGGCATCACCGTCACAGAAGTGAAAGGGTTTGGTCGCCAGAAAGGCCATACCGAGCTTTATCGCGGCGCGGAATACGTCGTCGATTTCCTGCCGAAGGTGAAGGTCGAGGTTGCCGTCGACGACGAGCGCGTCGATGGCGTGCTGGACTCGATTCGCAATGCGGCCAACAGCGGCAAGATCGGCGACGGCAAGCTGTTCGTCACGCCACTCGAAGATGTGATCCGGATTCGAACCGGGGAACGCGGGGCCGACGCCGTTTGACGGCGCGGAACGAGGAGACAAAAGAATGAATGATCAAGTGGTTCAACTTTCCTACGCACTCGACACCTTCTACTTCCTGGTGACGGGCGCTCTGGTGATGTGGATGGCGGCCGGTTTCGCCATGCTCGAGGCGGGGCTGGTCCGTGCCAAGAACACCACCGAGATCCTGACCAAGAACGTGGTTCTCTACGCCATTGCCTGCACCATGTATCTGCTGGTCGGCTATCACATCATGTACTCGAGCGAGAGCGGCGGCTTCTTCCCCAACCTGGGTTTCCTGATCGGTGCGGAACACAGCGTCGACGACGTGATGTCCAGCGGCGGCGATGTCTACTACTCCGCTCGCTCCGACTTCTTCTTCCAGGTCGTATTCGTTGCTACTGCCATGTCGATCGTCTCCGGCGCCGTTGCCGAGCGCATGAAGCTGTGGGCGTTCATGCTCTTCGCCGTCGTCATGACCGGCTTCATCTATCCGGTTCAGGGCTACTGGAAATGGGGCGGCGGGTTCCTCGACGCAGCCGGCTTCCAGGATTTCGCCGGTTCCGGTGTGGTCCACCTGTGTGGCGCGACAGCCGCCTTCGCCGGTGTGCTACTGCTGGGCGCACGCAAGGGCAAGTACGGCAAGAACGGTGCTATCTACGCGATTCCTGGCTCCAACCTGCCGCTGGCAACGCTGGGCACGTTCATCCTGTGGCTGGGCTGGTTCGGTTTCAACGGTGGCTCGGAACTGATGGTCTCCAATGTCGGTGAAGCCAATGCCGTCGCCCAGGTCTTCGTCAATACCAATGCGGCCGCTGCCGGTGGCGTCATCGCCGCGATCATCCTGGCCAAGCTGTGGTTCCGCAAGGCGGACCTGACCATGGCGCTGAACGGCGCGCTGGCTGGCCTCGTGGCCATCACTGCCGAGCCGCTGGCTCCCACAGCCCTTGGCGCGACATTGATCGGCGCCGTCGGCGGCCTGCTGGTGGTCGTCGCGATCGTTACGCTGGACAAGGTCAAGGTCGACGATCCGGTCGGCGCGATCTCGGTTCACGGCGTGGTTGGCATCTGGGGCCTGATCGCGGTGCCCTTCTCCAACGGTGATGCGACGTTCGCTGCGCAGCTGCTGGGAATCGTGACCATCTTCGCCTGGACCTTCATTGCCAGCCTGATCGTGTGGGGCATCATCAAGGCAGTGATGGGTATCCGAGTCTCCGAAGAAGAAGAATATGAAGGTGTCGATATCGCGGAATGCGGTATGGAAGCCTATCCTGAATTCAACGTCGGCAAGAAGTGAGCCGACACACCGAGTGAGCTGGCGTGCTCCCCTGGCCCCCTTCGGGGGGCCTTTTTTAATTCCCGCGATCGGCGGTGTATGCTTAAACTAACAGTCGTATGGCATCCGTAAGGCCACTCCAAGACTTGAGCGCACATCATCCGCCTATCGCATGCGAGGAGAACTTCCATGAAACTGGTTACCGCCATCATCAAACCGTTCAAGCTGGACGACGTGCGTGAGTCTCTATCCGAGATCGGCGTGCAGGGCGTCACCGTGACCGAGGTCAAGGGTTTCGGTCGTCAGAAGGGCCACACCGAGCTCTACCGCGGTGCCGAATACGTGGTCGACTTCCTCCCCAAGATCAAGCTGGAAGTCGCCGTCGACGACTCCATGAGCGACCAGGTGATCGACGCGATCACCAAGGTGGCCAACACCGGCAAGATCGGCGACGGCAAGATCTTCGTCTCGCCGCTGGAGCAGGTCATCCGTATTCGTACCGGCGAGACCGGCAAGGACGCCGTCTAAAGCCGCGAGCCGCGAGCCGCGAGCCGCGAGCCGCAAAATGTTGCCCTTGAACGAGAAGATGCCAGCGACGATATCGTCGCTGGCATCTTTCGTTCGGAACTCGAAACCGATTTTTGATTTTGCTCGTAGCTCGTAGCTCGTAGCTCGTAGCTCGTAGCTCGTAGCTCGTAGCTCGTAGCTCGTAGCTCGTAGCTCGTAGCTCGTGACTAGGTTACTTCTCGACCTTACTTTTCAACAAAGGCGCGCTCGATGACGTAGTCACCCGGCTCGCCCATCCGCGGCGAAATGGCGAAGCCCAGCTCGTCGAGCAGGCCGCTGGTCTCCTCGAGCATCGCCGGGCTGCCGCAGATCATCGCCCGATCCTGTTTCGGGTCCAGCGGCGGCAGGCCGGTGTCCTCGAACAGTTTGCCACTGCGAATGTGATCGGTCAGACGCCCCATGGTGTGGAACTCCTCGCGCGTCACCGTCGGGTAGTAGACCAGCTTCTCGCGGATCTCGTCGCCCAGGTACTCGTGCGCCGGCAGCTCCCTGGAGATAAAGTCGGCGTAGGCCAGCTCGCTGACCGAGCGTACGCCGTGAATCAGCACGACTTTCTCGTAGCGCTCGTAGACTTCGGGATCCTGGATCAGACTCATGAAGGGCGCCAGACCGGTACCGGTGGAGAGCATGTACAGGTTGCGGCCCGGCAGCAGATCGTCACAGACCAGCGTACCCGTCGGCTTGCGGCTGACCATGATCTGGTCGCCGACCTTCAGGTGCTGCAGACGCGATGTCAGCGGGCCGTCCGGCACCTTGATGCTGAAGAACTCGAGATGATCTTCGTAATTGGGGCTGGCGACCGAGTAGGCGCGCACCAGCGGCTTGCTGTCCACTTCCAGGCCGATCATGACGAACTGCCCGTTCTTGAAACGCAGGCTGCGCTCGCGTGTGGTGCGGAAACTGAACAGCGTGTCGTTCCAGTGATGAACGCTCAACACCTCTTCCAACGCAAACTTGCTCATGATCGGGTCCTTGCGATAACGACGAACGATAATAGCGAAAAGGCATAACCGAGATGCCGAGTAGATGGTCGAACTATAAGAAAAACGCGGTATTCTGTTAAGTGGATTATTTGGATAACCTATATCCACAGAACCGATAAAGGATGCCGGCATGCGCTATACCCTGCGTCAGCTCGAGGTGTTCGTGGCCATCGCTCAGCAGCAGAGCGTGTCTCGCGCCGCCGAGACGCTGTCGATGTCGCAGTCGGCAACGAGCACCGCTCTGTCGGAGCTCGAAAAGCAGTTCGATTGCCAGCTGCTGGATCGGCTTGGCAAGCGTCTCAAGTTGAATGCGCTGGGTTTTCAGCTGCTACCCAAGGCGGTGGCGTTGCTGGATCGGGGCGAAGAGATCGAGGAGCTGCTGCAGGGTCAATCCGGCATCGGCTCACTGGAAGTGGGCGCCACGCTGACCATCGGCAACTATCTGGCGACGCTACTGATCAGCGACTTCATGCAACGCTACCCCGAAAGCCGGGTCAGGCTTCAGGTCCGCAACACCGCGTCCATCGTCGAGCGTATCGCCTTGCACGAGTTGGATCTGGGGCTGATCGAAGGCGACTGCCAGCATGACGATATCGTCATTCAACCGTGGATCGAAGACGACCTCACCGTGTTCTGCTCGCCACGCCACCCGCTGGCGAGCGAGGGCAGCGCCGATGTCGAACGGCTACTTCGTGAGGCCTGGATCATGCGCGAGGTGGGTTCCGGGACACGCCGGACGCTGGAGCACGCCATGCGCCACCGGCGGGGCCGCTTCAACATCCTGCTGGAGCTGGAACATACCGAAGGGATCAAACGGGCGGTGGAATCTGGCCTCGGCATCGGCTGCGTCTCGCGGCTGGCACTGAGAGACGCCTTTCGCCGCGGCAGTCTGGTGCCGATCGCCACGCCCGAGCTGGATCTGACGCGCCGGTTCGCCTTCATCTGGCACCGCCAGAAGTACCTGACCACCGGAATGCGAGAATTTCTACGGCTGTGCCGGGAGATGACTGCCGGCATTCAACGTAGCGATGAGATCGAGCTGCCGACGGTCCCCTGAAAGAAGGACCGCCGGCTAGCGGAATCAATCGAGCTTGGCGGCGATCTCGTCTTCGCTGGCCTTCGAGAGATCCTTGTCGAGCGTCTGGGTCACGCAATCGAGGGTCGGCTTGTCGAGCTTTTCACGCAGCTGACCCAGAAACTGAGGCGCGGCGATCAGCACGAAGTTGTCGGCCTTGCCCTGGGTTCGCGCGTCGCGCAGGTAGCCGGCGACTTCCTTGGCGAAAGCCATCGCCTGCTTCTCGGAAGTGGCATTGTCGTTGCCGGTCTGGCGCTGGCTAGCCCCGGAGGTGGCCGAACCCTCGCCCCCCGTCCGCAGGTCTCCCGTATGCAGCTGGGACTCCGGGTGCGTCAGCGTCTCGATCTCCTGCAACGATTTCGCCGCTCGTGCGAAGATTCGGGCGCGTGCCGCGTCGGCGACGACGACTAAGGTCTTGTCCATGATCGATTCTCCTGGTCCGTGGATCGTACGCTTTCTAGCGTGGTAGAGATTCGTCCGGCGCTCAACCTTCCCGACGCTCCCTTCCCTCCTCTCTTTCCTCCCCCCGTTCCCTTTTCTTCGCTCCTTTCATCTGTTGCCTTCCCTCAGGCTCGGAAACGACGACGCCCCGCTGAAGAGCGGGGCGTCGTCGAAACGTGGACAGCCGCCTATCAGGCGGCAGGCGGTATCCAGGCAATCATGTCCACCTCGACATCGGCGCCACCGGCCAGGCCGGTGACACCGATGCAGGTGCGCGTGGGTAACGGGTTCTGGAAGTAGCTGGCGTAGACGCCGTTCACCTCTTCGAAATGTCCCATGTTGGTGATGAAAACCCGGCTCTGGACGACATGCTCGAAGCTGCTGCCGACGGCATCCAGCACGATCGCCAGGTTCTGCATCACCCGGTGAGTCTGTTCGGTGAACGTCCCCAGCAGCATCTCGTTGGTTTCCGGCACGGTCGGCATCTGACCCGTGATGAAGACGAGATCGCCGACCTTGCAGGCGTGGGAGAACGGCGCGATCGGCTGCGGTGCGCCATTGACGAAGAGTTTCTCGATACCCATATGTCGCTGCCCTCAATGACTATTTCAATGCCCGAGAATCTGGCTGAGGAACAGCTGGGTGCGTTCCGAGCGCGGATTGTTGAAGAACTCGGTCGGCGGCGCCTCTTCAATGATCTGGCCCTGATCCATGAAGATCACCCGGTCGGCGACGGTCTTGGCAAAGCCCATCTCGTGGGTGACGCAGAGCATGGTCATGCCTTCGTGGGCCAGTTCGATCATGACGTCGAGCACCTCCTTGATCATTTCCGGATCGAGGGCCGACGTCGGTTCGTCGAACAGCATCACCTCGGGACGCATGCAGAGCGCCCGGGCGATCGCCACCCGTTGCTGCTGGCCGCCCGAGAGCTGGCCGGGATACTTCAGCGCCTGATCGGCGATCTGGACGCGCTCGAGATACTCCATGGCGGTCTTTTCCGCCTCGGCTCTCGGCTTCTTCTGCACCCAGATCTGGGACAGGCAGCAGTTTTCCAGCACGGTCAGATGCGGAAACAGGTTGAAGTGCTGAAAGACCATGCCGACGTTGCGGCGGATCTGCTCGATCCGCTTGACGTCGTTGGTCATCGGCACGCCATTGACCACGATCGAGCCCTGCTGGTGCTCTTCCAGATGATTGATGCAGCGAATCATCGTCGATTTACCCGACCCCGAAGGGCCGCAGATGACGATGCGCTCGCCCTTGGCCACGTTCAGGTTGATATCGCGCAGCACATGGAAGCTGCCGTACCACTTATTGAGATGATCGATCTCGATCATCGGGCCGTCGCTGCCGGGCGCGGTAGTTCGAGACGCTGTTGCTTCGCTCATGGCAATGATTTCCTGATGACAATCTTGTTCTGTGAGGTCATGGGTGCGGAGTCGCTCATCGCACTCACCGTTTATGGCCGGTATTCAGACGGCGCTCGATGTACTGGCTGTAGCGGGACATGCTGAAACAGAAGACCCAGAACACGGCGGCCGCGAACACGTAGCCCTCGGTGGAGAAGCCCAGCCAGTTCGAGTCGGTCAGCCCGGCGCGAATGATCGCCAGCAGGTCGAACAGGCCGATGATCAGCACCAGCGAGGTATCCTTGAACAGCGAGATGAAGGTATTGACGATGCCCGGAATGACCATTTTCAGTGCCTGCGGCAGGATGATCAGGCCGGTTCGATGCCAGTAGCTCAACCCCAGCGCCTGCCCGGCCTCGTTCTGACCCTTGCCGATCGCCTGTAGGCCGCTGCGGATGACCTCCGCCATGTAGGCGCTCCAGAAGAACATGATGCCGATCAGCGCGCGCAGCAGCTTGTCGAAGTCCAGATTGCCCGGCACGAACAGCGGCAGCATCACCGAGGCCATGAACAACACCGTGATCAACGGCACGCCGCGCCAGAACTCGATGAAGATCACGCAGATCCCCTTGACGAAGGGCATCTTCGAGCGCCGTCCCAGTGCCAGGATGATCCCCAGCGGCAGCGACCCCACGATACCCACTACCGCGATCGTCAGGGTCAGCATCAATCCGCCCCAGGCCCGGGTCGGCACGTATTCGAGGCCGAACGAACCGCCCACCAGCAGGAAGTAGGCAATGATCGGAAAAACGATCAGGGTGAACAGCGCGACCCACTTCTTGCGCGGGGTGCCGGGGATCGCCAGCCAGGCGACCAGAATCGCCAGCAGCGCGAAGACGATATCGACCCGCCAGCGCGCCGCTTCGGGATAGAAGCCGTAGATGATGGATTCGAAACGGGCGGAAATGAAGACCCAGCAGGCGCCGTCACCGGTACAGGCGTCGCGCGTGGTGCCGATCCAGTCGGCATCGATCACCGCCCATTCGAGAAAGGGCCAGACCAGGCGGGCGATCAGATAAATCACCACGACCGACACGATGCTGTTGATCGGCCCATTGAACAGATTGGCCCGAAACCAGCCGATCACGCCACGGCTCTGGTTCGGCGCTTCACGCGCTTCGATCATTTCCGTGCGGAAGGTAGAGTCAGTCGTCATGTCAACGCTCCTTCAGCAGCGTGCGCGCGTTATAGAGGTTCATCAGGAACGACACCGTCAGACTGATGACCAGATAGACCGCCATGGTCATGGCGATGATCTCGATCGCCTGCCCCGTCTGATTGAGCGTGGTGCCGGCAAATACGGCGACCAGATCCGGGTAGCCAATGGCGGTGGCGAGCGATGAGTTCTTGATCAGGTTGAGATACTGGCTGGTCATCTGCGGAATGATCACGCGCATCGCCTGCGGAATGACGATCTTGCGCAGGGTGATGGCCTCCGGCAGGCTCAGCGAGCGCGCCGCTTCCGTCTGCCCATGCGAGACCGACAGAATGCCCGAACGTACGATCTCGGCGATGAAAGCCGCCGTGTAGATCGACAGTGCCAGCCACAGCGCCAACAGCTCCGGCAGGATATTGATGCCGCCACGGAAGTTGAAACCGGTCAGTTTCGGCACGACCCATTCGAGCGGCGAGCCCGTGGCGAGGAACACTATCAGCGGCACGCCGATGATGAGAGCCGCGCCGATCCAGTAGACCGGCAGCGCCTGACCGGTGCTGGCCTGACGCCGTTTGGCGAACAGTCCGAACAGGATCGCACCGACGACCGCGAGGGCGAGCGCCCATGGCGTGGCGGCGAAACCGTTCAGCGGCTGCGGATCGGGCATCACCATGCCGCGGACGTTGAAGAAGAAGACATCGAACAGCGACAGACTCTGTCGCGGCGATGGCAGCGCCCGCAGCACGGCGTAGTACCAGAACAGGATCTGGACCAGCAGCGGGATGTTGCGGAAAGTCTCGACGTAGATCGTCGCCAGGCGAGCCAACAACCAGTTGGGCGACAGCCGAGCGATGCCGACCACGAAACCGATGATGGTGGCGGCCACGATGCCCAGCGCCGACACCAGCAGCGTATTGAGCAGCCCGATGACGAACGTCTTGCCGTAGGTGCTGTCGCTGGTGTACTCGACCAGCGTCTGCGGGATCGCGAAACCGGCCCGCCCTTCCAGAAAGCCGAAACCGGTATGGATACCGCGGGCTTCGAGGTTGAGCAGCGTGTTGTGAACCAGATAACCGATGAAAACCGCCAGAACCAGAAACAGCACGGCCTGGACGATCAGGGCGCGGATGGCAGGATTTCGCCACAAGGGGCCCCGCCCCCGTCGCGGTAGGGTAGTGGATGGACGCAGCATGAGTTGTCTCTACTCGAGCGTTGAGAGGCACCGCGCCCCGGCGCTCAGACCGAAGGGACGCGGTGTCGAGACGACGGTTTAACGCTTAGCGAACCGGCGGGGCGTACTGGATGCCGCCATCGGTCCACAGCGCGTTGATACCGCGCTCGAGTTCCATCGGCGAGTCCATGCCGACGGTACGCTCGAAGACTTCACCATAGTTGCCGACCATCTTGACGATGTTGTAGGCCCAGTCGTTGCTGATGCCCATCTGGTCGCCAAACGCGCCATCCTTGCCCAGCAGACGCGCGACGTCGGGGTTCGGCGGGTTGTCGCGCATCTCGTCGACATTGTCGCTGGTTACGCCCAGCTCTTCGGCGTCGAGCATGGCGAACAGCGTCCACTTGACGATGTTGAACCACTGATCGTCGCCCTGACGCACGACCGGGCCCAGCGGCTCCTTGGAGATACGCTCCGGGAGGATCTCGACGCCTTTGGGGTCGGCCAGCTGCAGGCGCAACGCCGCCAGCTGCGAGGAGTCGGAAGTCAGCACGTCACACCGGCCGCTGTCGAACCCTTGGGCCGACTGATCGGACGTATCGAACGCGACCTGCTGGAACTGCATGTCGTGAGACTTGAAGTAGTCGGCCAGGTTGAGCTCGGTGGTGGTACCGGACTGCACGCAGACCGAGGCACCGCCCAGTTCAGTGGCACTCTTGACGCCCAGATCCTTGCGGACCAGGAAGCCCTGACCGTCATAGAAGTTGACGCCGGCGAAGTTCAGACCCAGCGAGTTGTCGCGAGTGGCGGTCCAGGTGGTGTTGCGCGACAGCACGTCGACTTCGCCGGACTGCAGCGCGGTGAAACGCTCCTTGGCGGTCAACGGGGAGAACACGACCTTTTCCGGATCGCCCAGCACGGCGGCGGCAACGGCACGGCAGACTTCGACGTCGATCCCGGTCCACTTGCCGTTCTCGTCGGGTGACGAGAAGCCGGTCAGCCCGGTGCTGACGCCGCAGGTGAACTCGCCGCTGCTTTTGACATCATCCAGCGTGGCTGCCTGAACGGAAGTGACGGCGGCCGCGGCTAGCATGGCGGCTGGCAGTACAATCAGGCTTTTATTCTTGTGGCGCATATGGAATCAACTCCCTCGCGTTATCATTTTGAGTGCATGTCGAGACATGCCCAGATGAAATTAGCAAAGTTCGTTCCACTTTCGCGCTCCAGGCAGTAAAACCCTGTTTCAACGCTACTCTAGCGCTGCGGATGGTTGACCCCGCGGCTTCTGACCGTCTCCCGGCTCATCGAATAAAGAACAATTTGTTGCAAAACAGTGCTTAAAAGAAACAAAAGCACCAAAATGGTGCACTCGGTTGACGCCCGGCGACACAAAGCCGCCGGACAGCAAGAGAACGGTCTCTTCGACTATTGTTGGAGCGTTAGCGTCGATTGGATCGCTAAAGCCGGATCGCTAACGCCGCCGATTCATGATTCCGGCCAGTGACAGCCCCAGCAGACCCACGCTCGCGCCGATCGCATTGGCGAGAATATCGCCCCAGTCGCCGCCGTGGCGGCCCGGCGCCCAGAGCTGCAGGGTTTCGATAGCGATACTGAAAGCGATCGCCACGACCCAGGCGACTCGCCAGCGGCTTCCGCTGAGCCGCAGACCCACGGCCAGGACGGCGTAAGCGATGAAGTGGTTGAACTTGTCCCACGGCAGGTGCTGCGGCAGGTCGGTGGCCGGGCTCAAGCTGCCCCAGGCGATGCCCGCCATCCAGATCAGCGTCGCCAGGGCGCATCCTTTCTGCCACCGGCTCATGTCTGCCACCGGCTCATGCGCATCTTCGTCGGCTCCTGGTCGCTGTCTCGGTTGCCATTCCCATTTCCGCCTGGGTCAGCCCTGGTCGCCGATTTCGGGCGGCAGCCCGCAGCGTCGGCAAAAGTCGGGCGTCAGCGATTCGAGCCAGCGCTCGTGACCCTCGAGACGCTCGGCGCCAGCGAATGCCAACCGGTGGCGATGATCGCCAATGAACCGATAAGTCCTTTCGCGCAGCGGCCGCGGCACCTGGCGTAGCGCGCTGATATGCCGCCAGGGCCCCGCCATCCGGGTGGCGAGGCGCCAGGCGGCATCGCTGTTGCGGCTGAGCCCGCCCTCGGCGACGTACCAGATGCTGTCGGAGCTCGGGAAGTCGATCTGAAAATGCTCGCCGAGTCGGCGGGAGACCGCACTTTTCAGCCCGACGATGCGCAGCTGGCTGTCACGGCGCTCGTGCGCCAGCAGCCAGCGCACCGAACGTCGGCAGAACGGGCAGTCGGCGTCGAACAGTAGCAGGCCGTCGCCGAATCCTTCGCCGACCGGTTCTCTGGCGCCGGGTTCGTTGCCCATAGACTCACCGGTGATAGGCGGGACTGAGCTCATGCAACGCATCCATGAATGCTGTCACGTGATCGGGATCGGTGAACTGGCTGATGCCGTGGCCTAGGTTGAACACGTGGCCTTCGCCCGGCCCGAAGCTCTCGAGGATCCGCGCCACTTCCTCGCGAATCCGCGACGGCGGCGCGAACAGCACGTTGGGATCGAGATTGCCCTGTAGCGCGACACGGTCACCGACGCGACGTCGGGCGTCGCTCAGCTCGGTGGTCCAGTCCAGCCCTACCGCGTCACAGCCACTGTCGGCGATCGACTCGAGCCACTGCCCGCCGTTCTTGGTGAACAGGATCACCGGCACGCGACGGCCGCCATGTTCGCGGATCAGACCGCTGACGATGCGCTGCATGTAGGCCAGCGAGAACTCACGATAGGCCGGCGTCGACAGCGCACCACCCCAGGTATCGAAGATCTGCACCACCTGAGCGCCGGCGCGAATCTGGGCGTTGAGATAGTCCGTGACCGCGGTCGCCAGAATGCCCAGCAGCGCATGAAGCGTTTCCGGATCGCCGTAGAGCATCGCCTTGAGATGGCGAAAATCCTTGCTCGAGCCGCCTTCGACCATATAGGTCGCCAGCGTCCACGGGCTGCCGGAGAAACCGATCAGCGGCACGCGCCCATTGAGTTCGCGGCGGATCGTGCTGACGGCATTCATCACGTAACCGAGATCGCGCTCGGCGTCGGGAGCGGACAGTGCGGCCACATCGGCGGCGGTGCGCACCGTCTTGCGAAACTTGGGCCCTTCGCCGGTCTCGAAGTAGAGCCCGAGCCCCATGGCATCCGGAATGGTCAGGATGTCCGAGAACAGGATCGCCGCGTCCAGCGGGTAGCGCTCGAGCGGTTGCATCGTCACTTCACAGGCCAGTTCGGCGTTGCGACACAGATCCATGAAGCTGCCGGCATGGGCTCGGGTCTGACGGTACTCCGGCAGATAGCGGCCGGCCTGGCGCATCATCCAGACCGGCGTGCGGTCGACCGGTTGGCGAGCCAGCGCCCGCAGCAGGCGGTCGTTTTGCAGCGCCTGGGGCTGGCGATCGTGATCAGAGGTCATAACGGCCTTCGGATGTCGAGATTTGTCCGCATTGTAACGGATCGACCGGCAGGCCTGTTATAATGCCGGCCCTTTAATTGTCGGCGTTTTCGGTCAAGCATCTGACGTTCGAGCATCCGAATGCCCCTCATATCGCGAGGTCATCGTGACGATCCGCTTCATTGCCGCATCGCAACTACCCACGCCCTGGGCGACGTTCATGCTGCACGGTTTCCAGGAAGAAGCGACCGGCAAGGAACACGTCGTGCTGACGCTTGGCGACGTCACCACGCCGGAGCCGGTTCTCGCCCGCGTGCATTCGGAGTGCCTGACCGGGGACGCGCTGTTCTCGATGCGCTGCGACTGCGGCTATCAACTGCAGGAAGCGCTCAAGCGGATCGCCGACGAAGGCCGCGGCGCCCTGCTCTATCTGCGTCAGGAAGGCCGGGGCATCGGCCTGCTCAACAAGATCCGTGCCTACGCGCTGCAGGACGACGGCGCCGACACGGTCGAAGCCAACGAGCGGCTGGGATTCGGCGCCGATCAGCGCCGCTACGATATCTGCGTGCCGATGCTCGAGCATCTGGGCATCCAGTCGCTGCGCCTGATGACCAACAATCCGCGCAAGGTCGAAGCGCTGGCGGGCGACGGCGTGGAGATCCACGAGCGCCTGCCGATCACCACCGGCCGCAATCCGTTCAACGAGCACTACCTGACCACCAAGGTCGGCAAGCTCAATCACATGATGGATCTGGACGATTTCACCCCCGCCAGCGACGTGGACATCGAACGCGACGCCTGATTTTTCTCGTCTCTCGCACTGCCGGAGCGTTTGCAGACTTCTGTCGACGTCATATCATCGTCATCATGCATCGACAGAGTGAATGCCGAGCGCATCGCCCAGCCCGACAACTTCCGAACCCTGCCGCCCGGATCGCCGACGACCGATGCATACCAACCGATGCATACCAACCGATGCATACCGATCGATGCATACCCACGTGAGCGCGGAGGGGGTTCGAAACCATGTCACACACCCCATCGAATCAGTCAGCCGCGCCGGAAGCCGCTCGAGCCACCGTGAGCCAGCCGGAAGCCGAGTTCTCGCGGCTCGAAGAGTGGCTGCACAGTATCAGCCATGGCATCGGCGCGGCGCTGAGTCTGGTCGGCATGACCGTACTGATCGTACTGGCCAGCATCGCCGCCCATGTCGATCCGTGGAAGATCGTCAGCGTCTCGCTCTACGGCAGTTGCCTGCTGCTGCTCTATACCGCCTCGACGCTCTATCACGGTTTCCGCAGCCCACACCTGAAGCGCCTGTTCCAGACCTTCGATCACTGCGCGATCTATCTGCTGATCGCCGGCACCTACACGCCGTTTCTGCTGGTCAACCTGCGCGGCCCGACCGGCTGGGCACTGTTCGCTGTCATTTGGAGCCTGGCGCTCGGCGGCATCGCCCTGCGGCTGGCGTGGCCGCATCGATTCAGCGTACTGCGGGTGTTCATCTATCTGATCATGGGCTGGCTGATCGTGATCGCCTCCGGCGACCTGGCTGATCGTCTCTCCGATCGCGGCATCGCGCTGCTGGTCGCCGGCGGCATCACCTACACCGTCGGCGTGATCTTCTACGCCATCCGCGCGATTCCCTTCCATCACGCGATCTGGCATCTGTTCGTGATCGGCGGCAGCGTCTGTCATTTCCTGGCCATCTACACGGCCGTTCTGCCATTCAAGGCGTGACGACGATCTCGAGGCCGTAAGTTCGATCCGCGGATTGCCAAAGTTCCCACGAACACTATGATCGATAACGACACTGGGCTCGGTAACGAGTCTCAGGATCGTTACGACTGGCCGCGTCGTTCGATGAGCGGGCGCCAGTCCGTCGCTATTACCCTCAAGGATTGCCATGTTTCGCTGGTTCGAAAACCGTCTCGATCCCTTCCCGCCGCAGGAACCGCAGCGCCCGCCGGACACGTTGATTGCCTTCTGCCTGCACTACACCCGCGGCGCCTGGCCATACCTGATGGCGGCGACGGTGCTGATGGCGCTGATCGCCGGTATCGAAGTGTGGATGTTCGGCTTCCTCGGCAACATCGTCGATTGGCTGGCGGGCCAGGATCGCGAGACCTTTCTCGCCGACCAGGGCTGGAAACTGACCGGCATGGCCTTGATCGTGCTGGTCCTGCTGCCCAGCCTGGTCTGGCTGCACTCGCTGTTCAGCCAGCAAACGCTGATGGGCAACTTCCCCATGCGAATTCGCTGGATGGCCCATCGCTACCTGCTGCGGCAATCGATGCACTTCTATCAGGACGAGTTCGCCGGACGCATCGCCACCAAGGTGATGCAGACCTCGCTGGCGGTCCGCGAGTGCGTGATCAAGCTGTTCGACGTGCTCAACTACGTCAGCGTCTATTTCATCGGCACGCTGATTCTGGTGGGCAGTGCCGATTGGCGTCTGGCCGTTCCCCTGGTGGTGTGGCTTGCCGGCTACATCCTGCTGCTGCGCATCTTCGTGCCGATCATGGGGCGTGTCTCTCAGGCCCAGGCCGATGCCCGCTCGCGCATGACCGGCAGCATCGTCGACAGCTACAGCAACATTCAGACCGTCAAGCTGTTCTCCCATGCCCAGCGGGAAGCCGCCTTCGCCAAGGAGAGCATGAGCGGTTTCCTGGTGACCGTGCACCGCCAGATGCGGCTCGTGACGGGGCTGTACGGCCTGCTCTATCTGCTCAACGCGCTGCTGGTGTTCAGCGTCGGCTGGCTCTCGCTCAACCTCTGGTTGAGCGAGGCTGTCAGCGTCGGTGCGGTCGCCGTGGCGCTGGGGCTGGTGATGCGGCTGTGGGGCATGTCGCAGTGGATAATGTGGGAGGTCTCGGCGCTGTTCGAGAACATCGGCACGGTGCAGGACGGCATGGCGACGCTGTCACTGCCGCGCCGGATCGAGGACGAACCCGACGCCGAACCACTCGCCATCGGCCGCGGCGAAATCGCCTTCGACCGCATCCGCTTTCACTACGGCAAGGGCGGCGGCGTCATCGACGATCTCTCGCTGACGATCCGTCCCGGCGAGAAGATCGGCCTGATCGGGCCGTCGGGCGCAGGCAAGTCGACCCTGGTCAATCTGCTGCTGCGATTCTACGACCTGGAAGGTGGGGCGATTCGGATCGACGGGCAGGATATCGCCGAGGTGACGCAGGAGAGCCTGCGCGCGCAGATCGGCATGGTCACCCAGGACACCTCGCTGCTGCACCGCTCGGTGCGCGACAACCTTCGCTACGGTCGTCCCGACGCCACGGATGAGATGGCGTGGCAGGCGGCCGAGCAGGCTCACGTGGCGGATTTCATCGAATCGCTCCACGACGCCGAGGGCCAGGGAGGCTTCGATGCCCACGTGGGGGAGCGCGGCGTCAAGCTCTCCGGCGGCCAGCGTCAGCGCCTGGCCATCGCCCGCGTGATGTTGAAGGATGCGCCGATCCTGATTCTCGACGAGGCGACGTCGGCGCTCGACTCCGACGTCGAGGCCGCGATCCAGGAGAATCTGGACCGGTTGATGGAGGGCAAGACGGTGATCGCCATCGCCCATCGCCTCTCCACCATCGCCGCCATGGATCGACTGGTGGTCATGGAGCGCGGCCGCATCGTCGAAGCGGGCAGCCACGCCGAACTGATTCGCCAAAACGGCCTCTATGCAAGGCTATGGCGTCGCCAGTCCGGCGGTTTTCTGGACGCGGAAGATGCACTCCCTTCAGCCCACGAGACGAGCTGACGCTAGTCGCTAGCGCCAGGCTGAGCGGCTGTCGATGCCGATGCCGCTTTCGAGCGCGCCGGGAGCCCCGCGACACCGAACAGTGCCGAATCGCTGCTACCGGCCTGAGGAATGACGCTAAAGGTGCCATCGGTCTCCAGCACCACGGCGTGCACGCTCTCGACATCGGCGATGCCGTTCTCCCGAATGGCGGCCATGACCTCGGCTTCGACCACGCGTTCGCGGCGCAGAGTCTCGTGGCGATACTGACCGTCATAGAGCAGCAATGTCGGCTGTGACTTGACCAGATTCTTGACCTCGCGCGAGCGCACCGAGGAGAAAGTGATGGCGAACTGCAGCAGCACGATGACCAGGAACGCCGTGATGCTCTGCGCCAGCGAGACCTGCGTCGAGACCAGTGCCGTCGACAGCGTCGAACCCAGCGCGATGGTGACCACGAAGTCGAAAGCGTTCCACTTCGACAGCGTGCGCTTGCCGGACAGGCGAATGATGGCAATCAGAACCAGATAACTGATGATCCCGACGATGATCGTATGGACGATCGGATGCATGAAGAGGCTCCTGATCAGGCAGTGGCAAAGAAGCTGTCAGCGTAGGCGCCTCTGGCCGATAGAGCCAGCCATCGCGGCTCGCCGGTGTCTCGCTGGTCAGCTCGCCAGCTTCAACCCCACCACCGCCGCGACGATCATCCCCACGAAAGCGAGCCGTAGCGGCCGTCGCGATTCGCCCCACAGCAGCATGCCCATCAGCGTACTGCCGAGCGTGCCGATGCCGGTGAAGATGGCGTAGGCCACGCCCATGTCGATCGAGCGCATGGCGATGGACAGCAGTCCCAGCGAACTACCGAAGCCGATGATCAGTAGCACCAGACCCGGCAAGCGCTGCCCCCGATTGAGCCGGTCGAACCCGGCGACGCCGACGATCTCGAAACCGCCGGAAGCGAGCAGTGCCAGCCAGTGAAGTGTCGTGACGTCCATCAGTCGTTCACCTGCTGTAGCCCGATCACGCCGACCAGGAGCAGAACGATGAACGCCAGCACCGGCCAGTGAAAGGCGACGCCAAAGAACAGCCAGTCGGCAATGGCCGTACCCACGGCACCCAGGCCGACGAATACCGTATAAACGGTACTGGTCGGCATGGTGCGCACGGCAATCGAAGCCAGCCACAGGCTGACGACCGCCAGCGCCACGGTCATTGCCCAGGTCGGGACCGAGTCGGCATGCTTGAGCCCGCTGGCCCAGCCGACCTCGGCCAGACCGGCGAGCGGGAGAATCATCCATTGGGGTTGAATCATGGCTTGACCGTCTGCTGGAAATGAGACTAACTAACGGTCGTTAGTTTACTCATCCCCACAGAACTCGGCAAGCTACGGCTCTCCAGACTCACCGGAAGACGACCTTTGAACACCCGTGACCGCCTCAAACAGATCGGCCTCTCGTTGTTCGCTCGCCATGGCTACGAGGGGACGACGCTCGCCCAGATCGCGACGGCCGCCAGCATCAAGAAGCCGTCGATCTACAACCATTTCGACAGCAAGGCGGCGCTGTTTCTGGAACTGTCCCGCGACGCCGACAACGACATGATCGCACTGATCGATGCCAGTCTCGCGGACATGGCAGAGGCGCCGTTCGAGCAACGGCTGCGCCATCTGCTGCAGCAGTGCGCCACGTTTGCCTACCGCGAGCACCAGGGCGTGTTCTACAAGCGCTTCCTGCTGTTTCCCCCGCTGGACCTCATCGCCGAAACCGAGGCCATCACCGCAAAGGGCGAATCCCGGATCGATCGGCGTCTCGTCGAATTCGTGCAGGAGGGCCACCGAGTCGGCGCACTACGCTCGACGTTGGCCGACGACCACTTCATTGCCGCGTTCTATTGCGTTGTCGATGGCCTGCTCTCGGAGACGTTCATGTACGAAAGACACGAACTGGAGCGCCGATTCGAAGGCATCTGGTCGGTGTTCTGGATGGGGGTCAAGACTGGCTGATCAAACAGACTGATCAGCCACCCTGCGGCTTGCGGTAGGCCTGGTAGCAGTGTCGGTTACGCTCGAGAGCGATCAGGGAGTGGGTCGTCAGGCCGGGGATATCGGCGAGTTCCAACCCGTCGAGCGCGGCGATCGTATCCGGGGGACAGCCGTTGCGTGGAGGAATATCGTTCCAGCCCAACAGGAAAACGCCGCCGGGTTTGAGGCAGGCCGTCGCGCCGGCGAAGGCCGCTTCCACCGCATCGGGCTCGTCGAGCCCCCACCCCAGCACGCCGTTGCAGATCACGGCATCGAGGCTTTCCGCCGCGACGTGATCGGCAATGTCGGCCATGTTGGCGACGAGATGCGGATCCCCACCGAACGCCGCCTTGGCCGGATCGATCTCCATGGTCGTGACGCGCTTGCGGGGCAGCAGTTGGGGGTAGTGTCGCGTGTACCACGCGCACCCCACGAGTAGAACACTCTCGACCGCAGAATCCTGATCCAGCGCGGGCAGCACGACGTCCTCGAGCAGGCGTCGATCGCCGTAGCGATAGCGCAATACCCAACCACTCTTGTCGATCGTGCCCAGCATGCGGGCGGCGGTACGGTAGAGATCGGCCTTCGCGGGCATCCAGTCACGTCCTTGTCGCGGCAGTCACGGCGTTCGGATCTCTATCTAAGCGTGTTAGCTGCCACGAGACAATAGCGACCGATACCGTCGGGACTCAGCCCGCGCGCTGCTCCCGCGTCTTCTTGATCAGGTCGTAGGCATTGCTGATCTCGCTGGTTCGCTCCTTGGCCATTTCGCGCATGCTTTCGGGAAGCCCCTTGCCGGCCAGCTTGTCGGGGTGATTCTCGCTCATCAGCTTGCGATAGGCGCGCTTGAGCTCGGCGTCCGTTGCCTCCTCGGAGAGCCCCAGCACGCGATAGGCGTCTTCCAGCGACTGGCCGCTGCTCGCGCCGCCGGCTCCCTGATGAGCCCCGCCACGAAGCATCGCCTCGATCTGCTGAATTTCGGCCTCGGAGAAGCCGAGCCCTCGCGCCACCCGCAACAGCATCTCGTGTTCGGCAGGATGCATCTCGCCGTCGGCGGCGATGGCCGCCAGCTGCACCTGCAGGAATACCTGCAGCAGGGCACGCTGGCTCCCGGCAACCTGGCGGATCTTGGCCACCTCGGCATCGAGATCGAATTCGGGCTCCTTGCCGCGATTGAACGCGGCTTTTGCACGCTCGCGCATCTCGCCGCTCAAATTGAGCCGATCGAACAGCATTTCCGCCGTGCGAATTTCATCCTGGGTGATGTGGCCGTCGACCTTGCACACGCAGCCCATCACCGCGAAGGTCGATTCGAGGAACTGATGCTGGATATTGACGACGCGCCCCAGCAGCGAGCTGCGCAGCTTGCGGCTGACCCACCAGCCGATGGCAGCACCGATCAAGAGTCCCGGCAACTTGCCGAAGAGATAGCCGATGACGGCGCCGATCAGAATCGCAATTGACATGAAAATCCTATCAGTCGTTGTTGGTGTTGAGTCGGATGCGAATGGCCGCTTCGATGCCATCGGCATCCAGACCGCAATCGCGCAGTAGTTCGGCCGGTTTGCCATGTTCGACGAAGGCGTCGGGAATTCCCAGGTTGAGTACCTGAACCTGGATTCCCTCGGCCGCCAGCAGCTCGTTGACCGCGCTGCCGGCACCGCCAGCGACCACGTTCTCCTCGAGCGTGACCAGCAGATCGTGGGCTTCAGCCGCCGCCAGAATAGCCTCGCGATCCAGCGGTTTCACCGAACGCATATTGAGATGCGTGGCATCCAGACGTTCGGCAACGTCCTCCGCCGGCGTATTCAGGCTGCCAAAGGCCAATAATGCCACGCGCGGGGCCTGTTCTGCCGTCGCTTCACGACGCCGCTCGGCCTTACCGATGGGCACTCGCGCCTCGAGGGTCCGAGGAATATCGCTTCCCGGGCCGGTACCGCGTGGGTAGCGCACGGCGGCAGGGCCATCGTGATGGTAGGCGGTGGAAAGCATCGCCCGGCATTCGGCTTCGTCCGCCGGGGCCAGAATGATCATGCCCGGCACGCAGCGCAGAAAGGAGAGATCCAGCGCGCCGTGGTGCGTCGGGCCATCCTCTCCCACCAGTCCGGCACGATCGATGGCGAAGGTCACATCGAGATGCTGCACGGCAACGTCATGAATCAACTGATCGTAGCCGCGCTGCAGGAAGGTCGAATAGATCGCCACCACCGGCTTCATCGCCTCGCAGGCCATGCCGGCCGCCAGCGTCACCGCGTGCTGCTCGGCGATCGCCACATCAAAATAGCGCTCGGGATAGATCTGCGAGAAGCGAATCAGATCGGAGCCCTCGCCCATCGCCGGCGTGATTCCGATCAGCCGTGGATCCTCGGCCGCCATGTCGCACAGCCAGTCACCGAACACGTTGCAGTACTTGCGTGGTTTGAAAGCCGGTGCTGGCGTCTTGTCGACTTGGCTCGTGGGCGGAGTAGTCGAACCCATCTCAGGTGGCGCAGGCGGCGTCTTTTCCAGCTTGGTGATCGCGTGAAAGCCGATCGGATCGGCCTCTGCCGGGCGAAAGCCACGCCCCTTGCGGGTCCGAACGTGGAGAAACTGCGGGCCGTCGAGATCGCGCACCGCTTCCAGCGCCTGATTCAGCGCGCCAAGATCATGACCATCGATCGGCCCGAGATAGTTGAACCCCATCTCCTCGAACAGGGTTGCCGGGCTGATCATGCCCTTGACGTGCTCTTCGGTGCGGCGGGCGAATTCCAGCGCCCCGGGCAGATGCGACAGCACTCGCTTGCCGTTCTCGCGCATGGCGGCATACGGCTTGCTGGTCAGAATCCGGGTCAGGTAGCTTGCCATCCCGCCGACGTTCTCCGAGATCGACATCTCGTTGTCGTTGAGCACCACCAGCAGATTGGCGTTGACGTGGCCGGCATGCGCCAGCGCCTCGAACGCCATGCCCGCCGTCAACGCGCCGTCGCCGATCACCGCGCAGACCCGACGTTTTTCGCCCTTGGCTCGAGCACTCAGGGCCATGCCCAGCGCCGCCGAGATCGAGGTGCTCGAATGGCCCACGCCGAACGTGTCGAAGGGCGATTCCAAACGCCGCGGAAACGCGGCCAGGCCGCCGTACTGACGAATGCTCGCCAGCGTCTCGCGCCGACCGGTCAGAATCTTGTGGGGATAGGCCTGGTGGCCGACGTCCCAGACCAGGCGGTCGTGGGGCGTTTCCAGCGCGCGATGCAGCGCCACGGTCAATTCGATCACGCCAAGACCGGCGCCGAAATGGCCGCCGCTGCAGCCCACGCTGTAGAGCAGATAGGCGCGCAGCTCGTCGGCGACCTGACGCTGTTGCGCCAGCGACATGCCGCGCAATCCCTCGGGTGACTCGAGCGTATCGAGCAGCGGTGTCAGCGGTCGCTGGGTGGGAATCTCGTCGAACAGCTTCATAGACATGTCATTACCGGTCAGTGATCGCGATCGATCATGAATCGAGCCAGCGCCGCCAATGGCTGGCCGGCCTCGCCCAGCGGCTCGAGCGACGCGAGCGCATCGTCGAGCAGCTCGCGAGCGCGGCTCTGCGCCTGCGCGACGCCGAGCAGGGCGGGATAGGTAGGTTTGTCGCGACGGGCGTCGGCACCGGAAGTCTTGCCCAGCGTCTGGGTATCGCCGGTGACATCGAGCACGTCGTCGTGAATCTGGAAAGCCAGCCCCATGGCCGAAGCGAAACGATCCAGCGCCGCGACCCGTGGGTCGGATTCGTCGACCGCGACCAACGCACCGAGGCGCACCGAGGCGCGGATCAACGCGCCTGTCTTGTGCTGATGCATCGCCTGCAGCGCCGCGAGATCCATTGGCGCGCCGACGGCGCCCAGGTCGATCGCCTGCCCGGCCGCCATGCCATCGCGGCCGGCCGCTCGGGCGAGCGTGGTCACCATCGCCCCCAGACGCGGGTGCGGCCGGGAAGCCAGCGCTTCGAATGCCAGCGTCTGCAGCGCGTCCCCGGCCAGAATCGCCAGCGGCTCGTCGAACGCGCGGTGCACCGTGGGCCGGCCGCGACGCAGATCGTCGTCGTCCATGGCCGGCAGGTCGTCATGGACCAGCGAATAGGCGTGGATCATCTCGATCGCCGCCGCCGGGGCATCCAGGGCATCGTCCTCGGCGCCCAACGCCCGCCCGGCAAGATAGACCAGTACCGGGCGCAGACGCTTGCCGGTTCCCAGCACGCTGTAGCCGATGGCATCGTCGAGGGCGGCGCAGGCGCCATCCTGGCGGTTCAGCCAGCCGGCCAGCACATGCTCGCTGCGCGAGCGCACGGCCTCGATCGCCCCCTCGGCGCGCGGCGTCTCAACGCTCATCGTTCGGCGCCTGAGCGTCAAACGGCGAGGCCTGCAGCGTTCCGTCACCCTGCTCGAGCAGCGCCTGCACCTTGAGCTCGGCGCTGTCGAGACGCTGCTGGGCATCCCGCGTCAGCCGGATACCGCGCTCGAATGCAGTCAGCGACGCCTCCAGCGTCAACTCGCCGGATTCGAGCCGGGCCACCAGCGTTTCGAGTTGATCCAGCGTCGCGGCAAAGTCCTTGGCAACGTCCTGGGAAACGTCCGTGGAACCGCTCTGCGTAACGTCCTGTTCGGCCATCTTGTCGGGCATGGGACTCTCATGTCAGCGCTCGGCGGCATCCCTACGGGGCCGGAGCGTTCTTCGAGGCGCGAGCGTCAACCTCGTCGCGCCGGTTCGGAAATAACGTCCAGTATACACCGCCGCCGGGGGGGGTCGTCTGCCCTTGGCGGCAAATCCGGCCGTCGTGTCGCCATGAAAAAGCCTCACTGTTGGCAGGCCACTGCAAGCGCTTGGCCCACAAACCGCAGAACTCTTAACATGAATCAACTTGCGCGCTTTTAACGGCATTTTTCCGACCAATCGGCGCAGTTTCAATAGATGGCAACTGGAAAACCTGGCCATGGCTTCTAGCCTTGAGCTGTACGACCTTTAAATACCCAGCCTTGAATCACCCAGCCTTGAAACCACTGGTCTTGAGCCATCGCGATCCGCTCACCGGGTCATCAGGGAGCCAATGTCACCGCAAGGAGCATCATCATGAAAGCACTGGTCTATCATGGCAGCCGCGACGTTCGCGTCGACAACGTACCCGAACCGACGATCGAACAGGACGACGATATCGTCCTGCGCGTCACCGCCACGGCCATCTGTGGTTCCGACCTGCACCTGTATCGGGGCGCGATGCCGGCCACCGAACCCGGCGATATCTTTGGCCACGAATTCATGGGCGTCGTCGAGGAAGCCGGCTCTGCGGTCACCAGCGTCAAGAAAGGCGATCGAGTCGTCGTACCCTTCGTGATTGCCTGCGGCAGCTGCTTCTTCTGCCAGCACGCGCTTTATGCCGCCTGCGAGACCACCAATCCCGATGACGGCGGCGCGCTCAACAAGAAATCGATTCCCGCACCGGCGGCGCTGTTTGGTTTCTCGCATATGTACGGCGGCGTTCCCGGTGGGCAGGCCGAGTACGTGCGCGTGCCGCAGGCCAATACCGGGGCGTTTGCCATTGCCGACGGGCTCGACGACGAACAGGTGCTATTCCTGTCCGACATCCTGCCCACCGGCTATCAGGCGGTGCTGAACGCCGGCGTCACGCGGGGGTCGAGTGTTGCCATTTTCGGTGCCGGCCCGGTGGGGCTGCTGTCGGCCGCCTGCGCCAGGATGGAAGGCGCCGAACGCATCATCATGGTCGACAACCAGGGCTACCGGCTCGACTTCGCCAAGCAGGCCTACGGTGTCGAGACGCTCAATTTCGATCAGGTCGACGATGTCGCCGAGGCGATCATCCAGATGACCGACGGCCATCGTGGCGTGGATGCGGTGATCGATGCGGTGGGCTACGAAGCCAAGGGGCATGGCGGCAAACTGCCGGCGATGGGCAACTTCGAAGTCGAAAGCAGTGATATCGCCCTGCATCAGTGTCTGGCGGCCGTGCGCCGTGGCGGCAATATCAGCATCCCCGGCGTCTACGCCGGTGCCGTCGACGGTTTTCTGATCGGCGATTTCTTCGACAAGGGGCTGACCATGAAAGGCGGCCAGACCCACGTCCACCATTACCTGCCCAAACTGCTCGAAGCCATCGAGCAGGGCACGCTCAAACCCGAGACGATCATCAGCCATCGCATGACGCTGGATCAGGCTGCCGACGGCTATCGGATGTTCGATGACAAGCAGGACGACTGCCGCAAGATCGTGCTGACGCCCTGAACCGCATCCTGGAAGACGGCTCAACGCCTCCGCTTGCGGGGGCGTTTTCGCGTCGTCGTTTTCACGCCAGCATGACGAGCCAAAGCGCCACCTCGGATGCATTCGCCTCACGTTGAAGCCGCGTCATTTTCATTCTGTCGAGCGACGCTTATGGTACTCTATGCGCCCGCTCGCGACGCCGAGACGGAGGCTTGCTGCCTCGTCCAGGCCCCGCCTGCCGGTCTTTTCCCATGAGCGCGCCGCCACGTTTGCTGCCGCCGCGACAAGCCGATGAGAAGGTTGATCCACCAATGGCCAAGACGTCTCTGGACAAGAGCAAGATCAAGATCCTCCTGCTCGAGGGCATCCACCAGTCCGCCGTGGATACGTTGTTGAACGCGGGTTACACCAACTTCGAAACGCTCTCCACGTCGCTCACCGAAGAGGATCTGATCGAGAAGATCCGCGACGTGCACTTCATCGGCATTCGTTCCCGAACCCAGCTCACCGAACGCGTCTTCGCCGCGGCCGAGAAACTGACCGCCGTCGGCTGCTTCTGCATCGGCACCAATCAGGTCGATCTCGATGCGGCGCTCAAGCGTGCGATTCCGGTGTTCAACGCGCCTTATTCCAACACGCGTTCGGTGGCCGAGCTGGTGTTGGCCGAGACGATCATGCTGCTGCGTGGCATTCCCGAGAAGAACGCCCGCGCGCACCAGGGCGGCTGGCTGAAGTCCGCCAAGAACTCGCATGAAACTCGCGGCAAGACACTGGGGATCGTCGGCTACGGCAGCATTGGCGCCCAGCTCTCGGTACTCGCCGAATCGCTCGGCCTCGACGTGCTCTACTACGACGTGGTGACCAAGCTGGCGATGGGTAACGCGCGTCAGGTGGGAAGCCTCGAGGAGCTGCTGGCGCGGGCCGACGTGGTCAGCCTCCACGTGCCGGACCTGCCCTCCACGCGCTGGATGATCGGTGCTGAGCAGATCGCGCTGATGAAGCAGGGCGGCATCCTGATCAACGCCTCCCGCGGTTCGGTGGTGGATATCGAGGCGCTGGCCGATTCGCTCAAGAGCGGCAAGCTGCTGGGCGCGGCCATCGACGTGTTCCCGGTCGAGCCCAAGGGCGCCGAAGAAGAGTTCACCTCGCCGCTGCGCGGACTCGAGAACGTGATCCTGACTCCGCACATCGGCGGCTCCACGCTGGAAGCGCAGCAGAACATTGGCATCGAAGTCGCCGAGAAGCTGGTGACCTACTCCGACAACGGCACCACCATCACCTCAGTCAACTTCCCCGAAGTGGCGCTGCCGTCACACCCGGACAAGCATCGTCTGCTGCACATTCACGAGAACGTGCCCGGCGTGCTGTTCGAAATCAACCGGGTGCTCTCCGAAGACGGCATCAACATCGCCGGCCAGTTCCTGCAGACCAACGACAAGGTCGGCTACGTCGTCATCGACGTCGATAAGGCCTACGGCAAGCAGGCGCTGGAAGCGCTCAAGCAGGTGGAGCACACCCTGCGTCTGCGCGTGCTCTACTCCGAGAGTGACTATCAGGCCTGACCTGGACTTTTCTGACACACAGGTTGATGACGCAGAAAGCCGCCCACGGGCGGCTTTCTGCTATGACGGTATAACGGTATGACGGCGAGCAAACGGTAAGCGTTTACGGCAGTTCGCCGGATCCATTCTGACCGCGCGAGGCGTCCGCCGGGTTGCTGGTGGGGCCATTTTGAGGCACTCCGGGCTCGACCTCGCGCTGTCCATCGTTGTAGCGATTGAATGTGCAGCCGCCGATCAGGGACAGCAGGACCAGAGCGCCGACAAACGGGATGAAAACACGCATAACGGTTCCTTGAATCATCGTTGTATCAACTCGAGTGTCTCGAGTCATAGTGGACGGCGGCGATACTCGGTCGCCGCTCTCGTGTTGCCAACCTCGACGCGCAAATCTCCGCGTCAGAAGTCGATGCCGATACCAGCATAGACCGTTCGCCCCGGTGCCGGCTCGAAGTAGCGGTCGTTATTGGCGTTGATACGCACATTGGCGTAGTGCTCGACATCGAACAAATTGCGAACACCGCCGTAAAGCTTGAGCACGGTGTCGCCACCCAGGCGCCAGCCGTCGCCGCCGCGCAGGTTGACCAGCCAGTAGTCGCCGACATCCACCTCGTTGGCGTTGTCCGCCACCATGTCGCCGACATACTGGGTTTCCAGGCTGGCAAAGCGCTGTCCCAGCCCCTGCCACGTCAGGCGATTGACCCAGGTCTGCTCGGGCAGGCCGGGAATGCGATTGCCGCTGTAGTCGTCCGCCTCGTTGTCGTAGCTATCGAATTCGTACTTGGCCAGCGTCAAGGCGCTGTCGATTCGCCAGCTCGGATCGAACTGCCAGCCCAGCGCGACTTCGAGCCCGTCCCGGTCGCTATTCCCGGCGTTGTCGTAGAAGGTACGGCCGTCGTCGCCCTCGTAGGGCACCAGCTCGTCGCGGACGCGGACAGAAAACAGCGCTACGTCGTAGTCGAGCCCGTTGTCGAAGTTGCCGCGCAGGCCGATCTCGCGATTCCAGGACTTCTGCGGTTCGATATCCGGATTGAAGCCGCCGATACCCGCCGGATTGGCGAACTCGGAGAAGGTCGGCGTCTCGTAGGCGGTACCGGTATTGACGTAGACCTGATGGTTGCGACGATAGCGGTAGCTCAACCCGGCCGAGCCGCTCCATTCGTGGAATACGCGGTCGCCGCTGTTGTCGCCGTCGCTGAGATAGTCGTCGTCGATATCCAGATCGACCCGGTCGTAACGACCGCCCAGCGACAGCGTCCAGCGCTCGGTAAGATCGAGATCGCCCTGCAGAAAGGTACCCACCGACGTGGCGGTCTGGGTTTCATCGGCGACCTTGCCAGTGACGTCGCCATTGAAGGCGACGTTCTGGCGACCGCGATCGTCTTCCTGGCGCGCCAGATCGACGCCGGCCACATAGCGCAGCGGCATGTCGCCCAGGCTCAACGTCTGATGATATTCGGCACTGCCGCCGTAATAGTCACGGTCGTAGTCGATCAGGCTATCGCCGGGGTAGGGCAACTGCTGCTCGAAATCGCGCTGGAGGTAGAACCCCTTGAGGTAGAACTCGCCCGGCCCCGCCGACAGATCCTCGTACTGAAGCCCCAGCACCTGCTGATCGACGCTCTGGCCGGTGTCGTACTCCTCGGTAAATGCGCCCGCCTGATCGCGATCTTCGTGGACCTGTTCGCGGGTCAGCCCGCCCGGATCTTCCGAACGAGGGTTGTCGAGCAGATTGACGATCGCCGTCAGCGCCCGGTCACTGCCCAGTTCGCGGCGCAGCTTGGCGTTGAGCAGGTATTTCTCGGTCGAACTGTGATCGCGATAACCGTCGACGTTGAGCGCGGAGACGCTAACATGATGCGACCACGGGCCGTTCACGCCGCCGTTGCTGACAGCATACTTCTGATAGCCGTCACTGCCGCCTTCCATGCGAATGTGACTGCCCGGATCGTCGCTGCCATCGGCGGTGGTGACGCTGATCACGCCACCGGCGGCGTTGCCGTACTGCACCGCCGCCGGCCCGCGAATCACCTCGATGCGCTCGGCGCTGTCGAGATCGATGGCGTCGAGCTGCGCCTGCCCGTCCGGCAGGGTGTAGGGAATTCCGTCGACGATCACCGTGATGCCGCGCACCCCAAACGGCGCCCGCGCGCCGAAGCCGCGAATGGAGACGCGCTGGCCCTGGGCGAAGTTGTCGCGATTCTGCAGGAACACGCCGGGCACCGTGACCAGCGACTCATCCAGCCGAACCCGCTGTTGGCCCTGCTGGATCTCGTCACGCTCGACGATCGACACGGCGGCCGGCGTGGCGTAAAGCTCGCGGGAAAGCCGGGGCGCGGTGACTTCGATCACCGGCTGCGCTTGTGCCTGCGAACTCGTGGAATTCGACGCCGAGGCTGGGGGCGTCGAGGCGGATTGCGCCAGCGCCGCGCCGGGCGTGACGACGCCCAGACATAGCGCCGTCGACAGATAACGGAATTTCATGGCGTTCCCTGCAATGAGAATGTCACCGCTTTTCCAGCGGTTTTGAATCGATGATACCGAGTGCGGAGCCCTATTCTTGCGCCGCGATGCCACCACCGCAAGACAAAGCCCGTTTGCAGCCGGAATTGGCGAGAATCCGCGACCTTGACCATGCTGGAGATTCGAAAATCTCTACCTTCGCAGCAATCCGGCATTGAGCAAGGAGGCTTGACCATGGATCTGGCTATTCGAGGCAAGACAGCGCTGATCACGGGCGCTCAGAGCGGTATCGGTCTGGCAACGGCAAGACAGCTGGCCGCCGAAGGCGTCAATCTGATTCTCAGCGATCTCGATGCAGACGCCCTCGCCCAGGCTGCCAGTGAAATCGATGGCGATCCGCTCTGTGTCATCGCCGACGTGACCCATCAGGAAGAAGTCGATGCGCTGGTTCGCCAGGGAATCGAGCGCTTCGGTGCGGTCGACATCGTCGTCCACACGGCAGGCGTCACCGGTGCCAAGGGCGATCCGCTGGAACTCAGCGACGACGATTACCGCGACGCCTGGGAGATCGATTTCTTCTCGGCGGTGCGACTCGCGCGAGCGACGATTCCGGCGATGCGCGAGCGCGGCTGGGGCCGCTTCATCTGCATCACCTCGGAAAACACCGTTCAGCCCTACTGGGAAGAAGCGGTCTACAACACCGCCAAAGCCTCGCTCAGCACGTTCATCAAGAATCTCTCCTATAAGGAAGCCGCCCATGGGGTGCTCTGCAACACCGTGGCCCCAGCCTTCATTGCGACGCCGATGACCGACGGCATGATGAAACAGCGCGCCGAGCAACTCGGCTGTTCCTTCGAACAGGCGATCGAAAGCTTTCTCGAGGAAGAACGTCCCGGCATCGTCGCCAAACGCCGTGGCGAGGTCGGGGAAGTGGCTTTCGTCATCGCCATGCTGGTGTCGCAGCACGCCTCGTTCGTCAACGGCAGCAACGTTCGTGTCGACGGGGGCTCCGTCATATCGGTTCAGAACTGAATCGGCGGAGATGACGACACGAATCGAACGAGAAACGGGGCCGAGGCCCCGTTTTTTGATTTCGCGATCATGCGGCGATCACAAATTATAAACCAGCGAGACACCCGTGGTGGTATCGGTCTGACTGGAAGCGCCCGGCGGCGGGTTGTCGTTGAACTCGACCTCGTAGGACACCTTGAGCGACAGCGTGTCGTTCATCGCCACCGTCAGTGCCGTTTCCGAGCGGCCGATGATGTTCTCCTCCGAGGCCTCGGTCGCCAGCGCTTGCGAGAACTTCGACGTCTCGGAGAATTGCCAGTCGTAGTCCAACCCGGCGTAGAGCAGGCCGACGTTGTCATGGCCGCCCTCTTCATACTCGTCGTGGCGTACACCCGGGCCCGCTTCCACGGTCAGCGATTGCGGCGGACCGATGAGCAACTGTCGCCCGTAGCCGCCAACCAGGGTCGACTGAGAGTCGTAACCCGAGAAGCGGTCCTTGTCCCAGCGGGCCAGGCCAAACAGATAGTTGTAGGTGGAGAGGTTGTAACGCGTGCGCCCGGCGACCAGATACTCCTCCGCCGAGGTCTCGTCATCGTCACTGGCGCTCCTCGCGCTCAGCTGCAGATTGTAGGACCAAGGCGCGTTGAACCAGGTCATATCCGCCCCGGCAAGCAGGCTCTCGCTATTACTGTTGCCGCTGATCTTATGATAGCCGAGCTCGGCCGTGCCCTCGAAAGGCTTTTCCGCCGTGGCCGGATTCTTCATGACATCCAGCTCCTCGAGCTGTGCCTGAGCCAGCCCGGCACAGGTCAGGCTCGTGATTCCCAAGCCAGTGGCCATGAGCGCTTTCAGCCGCTCTGAAACTCCTTGAGCGGGCGTTCGTCCTTGATGAGTCACACTATCGCCTCTTGTGGCAGTCGAAATGCACCATACGTCGAATTGACGTCAGTACTTTGCATTAGACTTAACCCACGGCAAGGAAACAACCAAACAGCGTTTTGATTCACATTTCCCATCCTGGCACCGAGCTCGGCCCAACCCGATCCGGCTCGAAAGACAGGCATAAAAAAGGCGAGCCAAATGGCTCGCCACAACAACTTCCGTCAATGATTCGTTAGGTCTCATCCCGACGGAAGAGCGCTCGGGAAATGAACCGCGCAATCGCCGAGTCGGCTTGCCGCGCGCTTCATCTTGAAAATGTCGGCACCGATAACGAGACCCGCCCGTTACCGAATGCTCTCGAACGCCAAGTTAAGCGAGCAACGGCCGGCCGTCAATATTTATGGAAACCATTTCCACTTTTTTAATTGCCGAAGCGACAGCCGCTCAGAACCAGGTCTCCAGCACTTCCATAACCGCCAGCTGCTCGTCGACCAGCAGCATGCGCCGCCACTTGTCGAAGGTCAGGCAGGGATGCGAGGTGCCGAAAGCGATGACATCGCCAACGGCGATCTCGGCAGTCGTCGGCACCTCGAGAAAGACGTGCTGATCCATGATGTTTGTCGTTCGCCACCCGCTGATGTCGATCGGCGCCGCGCTCTCGCCATGCAGGGAATAGAGCCGTAGCGGCAGCGGCAGATCCGGCTCGTGGCCGATATCGCGCTTGCCCAGCGCAATGATCGCCAGACCCGGCTCGGGTAGCGACTGCACGTGGGCGAACACCTCGAGCGCCGGCTGTAGCTCGCCTTCGAGCTTGGGGTCACGAGCCTTGACCGCATCCATCGCGCCGGCATAGAGCTTGTGATCGTGCACCACGTAGCAGCCCGGTCGCAGCACCGGCGTGTAGTGTTCGCGCAGTTCTGCTAGGTCAAACGCCTCGGCGATCAGGTCGAACCATTTGGAACCGGAAGCGGTAACGATCGGCGCCTGACGTTTGAGCACACCGCTGGCCTGCAACGTGCGAACGGTGTCGACCAGCCGCTCACCGTAGGCGCGTACGGCCGCGACCTCGTCACCGCCGCCAATCATGCCTTCGTACCCTTCGATGCCCACCAGCGCCAGTGCCGGCTGCTCGGCAATGGCGGTTACCAGGGCGTCGACCTGCGAGGCAGTACGGCAGCCGCAGCGGCCGCCATCGATGCCCAGCTCGATCAGTACATTGAGCGTAAGACCTCGTGCGGCGAAGAACGCCCCCAGGTCGCGAACGTTATCCGCACCGTCGACCACGCAGTAGTAATCCAGCCCTGCCTCGATGGCGTCCGCCACCAGCGCCATGTTGGGTCGCCCCACCAGTTGATTGACCATCAGCACCCGGTCGATGCCGTGAGCATGCGCCGCCACCGTCTGCACTGCCGTCGCCAGCGTGATACCCCAGGCCCCCGCCTCGATCTGACGTTTGAACAGCGCCGGAGTCATGGTCGTCTTGCCGTGAGGCGCGAGCTTGGCGCCGTGGTCGTCCGCGAAGCGCTGCATCCAGGCCAGATTGTGCGCCAGCGGCGCCTCGAAGATCGCCGCCGCCGGCAACGGGACGTCCGTCAGCAGATTAGCGGGGGTCGAAAGCGGCGTGCCTTTCTCCACGGCCGCCGATGCGTTTCTTGAAGCAGTCATATTGTTCATTGTCTTTCTCCGGATAGGGGTCTCGGCAGGCTCAATCTGTGTTGGAGAGCATGAACGACGCTTCGCGCAGCGCGCCGATCAGAGTTTCGCGCCGCGATTCATCGGCATCACGACCGATCGTGAAGCAGAGCGTGGCCCGGGCTCGGTCGGTACCTTCGTGGATCGGCACGGCCATACAGCAGGCGAAGCTGTCGACCAGACCTTCGGTGAGCGCATAGCCACGCTGTTGCGTCAGTTCGATCTCCGCAATGAAACCGTCGATATCGATTCGCTCACCGTCGGGGAGCATGAAGTCCTCATCCGGTACCAGCCCCAGCATGGCTTCCCTGCTCATGCCACCCAGCAGGACGCGCCCGGACGCCGTCCACGGGATCGGCACCTTGACCCCGACTTCGGAGCTGATGCGAAACGGTCTGGCACCGTTTTCGTTGAGCATCACGGTGTACTTGTCGCCATCCAGCATGCACAGCTGGGTAGTCTCGTCGTAGCGCGCCGACAGCTCACGCATGACCGGTCGCGCACGCTTCAGCAGATCGTTGTGATCCGCGTAGTCGAGTCCGAAATAGTGCATCGCCCGGCCGAAAAAGACCCGTCCGTCACTCTCCGTCTCCAACCACCCCGCTTCACTGAGCAGGTTGATCAGCTCGTAAACGCTGGAACGGGGCGCGCCCGTCGCCTCCATCAACGCCTTCGGCGTCATCGGCTGACGATGAAGATGTAGCTGTTCGCACAGGGCGATAACGCGATCGACCCCGCGGGCGCGAGGAGCCGCGGCGCTGGAAGATGTGGTGGTGCTGGAAGGCCTGGTGCTGGAATCGCTCATATCACCTCGTTGATGGTGCTACGGGTCCGATCTACCCGGTTAGGCGCCGCTGAATGACACCCTTGCGCAGAGCCGGTGAATAGGTGCAGTATAAATTCATCCGGTAAATCGGACAACAATCCGATATATCGGACAAACAACAGCAACAATACGAGCCCACTCCCATGAAAACGATCCTCAAAGCGCTGAGCGCCGTTGCGGCGGTCGCCCTCATCCCCTCACTTGCCGCCACCCACGCCCAGGCCGATACCCTGCAGACGGTGCTGGACCGTGGCGAACTGGTCGTCGGCACCGGTAGTTCGAATCCCCCCTGGCACTTCACCGACAATGGCCAGACCGTCGGATTCGATGCCGACATCGGCCATATTCTGGCTCAAGGTCTGTTCAACGATCCCAGTAAAGTCCGTTTCGTCAACCAGTCTTCGGATGCCCGAATTCCCAACCTGCTGACGAACAAGGTCGACATCTCCTGCCAAGGGATGACTGTCACGGCGGCACGTGCGCAACAGGTCGCTTTCACCGTGCCCTACTATCGCGAGGGCGTCGGCCTGCTGATGCTCAAGGGCGGCGACTACGGCGATTACGACGCGCTCAAGGCGGCCGGCAGCGACATCACGGTTGCCGTGCTGCAGAACGTCTATGCCGAGGAGATGGTCCATCAGGCACTGCCGGAAGCCGAGGTCGACCAGTATGAAAGCCAGAATCTGATCTATCAGGCCCTCAACTCCCATCGTGCCGCAGCGGTCGCGACCGACCTTTCGACCTTGAAGTGGTACATGAAGAATAACGGTGATCGCTACGTCGATGCCGGCTACAGCTGGAATCCGCAATCCTACGCCTGCGCCGTGTCGCCCGACGATCAGCGCTGGTTGAATTTCGTCAACACCACTCTCGAAGAAGCCATGTACGGCGTCGAGTTCCAGCGCTATTCCGATGCCTTCGAACAATGGTTCGGCGAGCGTCCCCCGGCACCGAAAACCGGTTTCCCTGCCGAAATGCGTTAAATCCCGGTTTTGGCGCTGCCGAACTCATAGGGTTCGGCAGCGCCCTGCCAAACCGCTCGACCAGGCAGACGAACGCTCATGAACTATCACTTCAATTTCGCTCCCATTTTCGATCAGTGGCCGATACTGCTGAGTGGCATCGGTCTTGGTCTGCT
This sequence comes from Salinicola halophyticus, assembly GCF_003206695.1. Classification (GTDB taxonomy): domain Bacteria; phylum Pseudomonadota; class Gammaproteobacteria; order Pseudomonadales; family Halomonadaceae; genus Salinicola; species Salinicola halophyticus. The sequence goes on from NZ_PZJN01000009.1 coordinate 53,577, forward strand.
GCTGGCACTGGTGTCGATCGCGATTGGCTCCGCGCTCGGACTGGTGGTCGCCTTCGCCAGTCGTGCGCCGAATCGATGGCTTCGCAGCCTAGCCTTCACCTGGATCTCGATCCTGCGCAATCTGCCGATCCTGGTGATCGTGCTGTTTCTGTTCTTCGGCATGCCGCAGTTGGGGCTGTCGCTGGACAAGATCACCAGCTTCATCGTGGCCCTGTCGCTTTACGCCAGTGCCTATATGGCCGAGGTCTTCCGGGGTGGCCTGTTGAGCGTCCCCCAGGGATTGATCGAAGCCGGACAGGCGATCGGCCTGACATCGTTCCGGATCAAGCGCTACATCGTGCTACCGATCATGTTTCGCAACGCGCTGCCGGCGTTCGGCAACAACTTCATCTCGCTGTTCAAGGACACCTCGCTGGCGGCCACCATCGCGGTTCCCGAGCTGACGTTCTATGCCCGCAAGATCAACTCCGAAACCTTTCGAGTCATCGAAGTCTGGCTCGTCGCGTCGCTCCTCTACATCGTTTGCTGCTATGCCATCACGCTCGTGCTGAGAGCCATGGAAAAACGGCTCGTGCTGGAGAAAACCTGACATGGACTGGAGCTACTTCTTCAACGAGGTCGTGAACAACCGTGATGCGCTGCTGCACGGAACGGCGATCACCTTCGCGGTATCGCTGATCGCCATTCTGGCCGGAACCGTGCTGGGCATCGTGATCGGCATTGCCGTCACCTATGGCAACAAGCCACTGCGATGGCCGGCCCGGCTCTATATCGACATCATCCGCGGTACGCCCGTGCTGGTTCTGGTGCTGGCGACCTTCTACGTCTCTTCCGCCGTAGGCTTCAACCTCACCGCCTTCCAGGCCGGCGCGCTGGCGCTCACTCTGTTCTGCGCTTCCCACGTCGGAGAAATCCTGCGTGGCGCACTACAATCCCTGTCGCGCGGTCAAATCGAGGCCGGACGCGCCATCGGCCTCACCTTCGGCGGCATCTTCCGCTACATCCTGTTTCCCCAGGCGCTGCGTTATGCCCTGCCGACATGGATCACTGCTGCGGTGGAGATGGTCAAGGCGTCGACGCTGCTGTCGGTCATTGGCGTCGCCGAACTACTGCTAACCACCCAGCAGATCATCAGCAACAATTTTCTCAACATGCAGTTCTACCTGCTGGCCGGTGTGATCTATTTCCTGATCGACTTCGCCATCGAGCAGGTCGGGCGCTTCATTGGTCGGCGTCTCGAACAGCCCACCCGGAGAATGGTATGACCCCTATCGTGGAAGTGCGCGCGCTACACAAGCGATTCGGCGAGCTCGAAGTGCTCAAAGGCATCGACTTTACGGTCGCAGAGGGCGAGGTCGTCTCGGTCATCGGCGCCAGCGGTTCGGGCAAGACCACCCTGCTGCGATGCCTCAATCTGCTCGAAGAGTTCCATCAGGGCGAGGTACTGATCGGTGGCGAAGCGATCGGCTATCACACGCGGCGTGGCCAACGGGCACGGGTGGGCGAGCATGAAATCGCGCGTCAGCGGGCAATGACCGGCATGGTCTTTCAGTCGTTCAACCTGTTCCCGCACATGAGCGCGCTGGACAACGTCACGCTCGGGCTGACCAAGGTGCGGGGCATGCCGAAAAACCAGGCGATCGAGCTCGGGGATCATTGGCTGGAGCGAGTCGGCATGCTCGAACGTCGGGATTACCGACCCTCGCAACTCTCCGGCGGCCAGCAGCAGCGTGTCGCGATCGCGCGCGCCATCGCCATGAATCCCAAGGTGATGCTGTTCGACGAGGCCACTTCTGCGCTCGATCCGGAGCGCGTCGGCGAGGTGCTGGAGACGATTCGCTCGCTTGCCCAGGAAGGCATGACCATGGTGCTGGTCACGCATGAAATGCGATTTGCCCGGGACGTCTCCGACAAGGTCGTGTTCATGGAGGATGGCCGGATCGCCGAGCAGGGCCCGCCCGAAAGATTGTTCATGCACCCGGAGTCGCCCCGCCTGCAGGCCTTTCTCAAGACCTCTTCATTCTGATCTGAACGACATCTGCCTGACCTGAACGACATCTGCGGGAGCTCTGGAAAGTTAACCGGCAAGTCGCAGGCCTCATACCTTGGTCGGAAAGTCTCGCCCGCGAGAGATAACAACTTTCATAAAAATAAATTCTAGGTTAGAAAGTACCAAGCGAGTTCGAATCCCGTTTGAAGTCATGCCAAGGTATGCCGCGTGAGCCAGCAGATCGACATCCTGTCGCATATCACCGCCTGTCTGCCGAGTCTGCGCGAGGCGGAGAAGAAGGTGGCTAACCTGATCTTCGATGATATCGATTTCGTCGCGGAAGCGAGCATCGGCGAGATCGCCAGGCGCGCCGAGGTGAGCGATGCCAGCGTGACTCGTTTCGCCCGCGCGGTGGACTGCCGCAACGTGCGCGATCTCAAGACCCGCCTGACTCGGGCGCTGGCGGCCGGTCGCCGTTTTATCCAGGAAGCCAGCGAGGACGACGGCCTGGGGGTGATCTACGACACCGCCGCCCAGACCCTGGCGCTCAATCGCACGCTGATGGAGCAGGCCGACGTCGAGGGCGCGGTGGCGATGCTCGACGACGCTCGCCAGATTCTGGTGTTCGGTGCCGGCGGCGGCTCGACGGTGATGGCGCAGGAGATGCAGTTCCGGCTGGTTCGTCTCGGCTACGCGATCAGCGCCTATCCGCAGTCGCTGCTGCCACGCATGGTCGCCTCGACACTGGAACCCGATGACGTCGTGGTGGCGCTTTCGGTCACCGGCTATACCCCGGAAATCGTCGAGGCGGCCGAGCTGGCTCGCCAGTATGGCGCTCGGGTGCTGGCCGTCACCGCGGCCGGTTCGCCGCTGGCCAAGGTAGCCAATATCACGTTGCCGCTGGCGGCCCGCGAGACCGACTACATCTATTTTCCGTCGTCGTCGCGCTACGCCATGATGGCCGCCATCGACATGCTGGCGCTTGGCCTGGCCTTGCGGCATCGCTCGCGCACTCGCGACAAGCTGCGACGACTCAAGATCACTCTCGATGCCCACCGCGGCGGCGACAACCGCCAGCCGCTGGGGGATTGAGCGCCCGGGAGCGCTCTCCGGGAACCATCATCCAGGAGTCACGATGTCCCACGATTTGTTGATTCGCCGCGCCAGCATCATCGACGGCAGCGGACGCGAGCCTTTCATCGCCGACATCGCGATCGACGACGACCGGATCGTCGCCATCGGTGATCTGGACGGCGAGGAGGCGGGAACGGTCATCGATGCCGAAGGGCTGATTCTCACCCCCGGCTTCATCGATGTGCATACCCATGACGACACCAATGTCATTCGCCAGCCGGAAATGCTGCCGAAACTGTCCCAGGGCGTCACCACGGTAGTGGTCGGCAACTGCGGCATCAGCGCCAGCCCCGTGCGGCTCTCCGGCGAAGTGCCGGACCCGATGAACCTGCTGGGTCGGGCGGAAGACTTCCGCTATCCGACGTTTGCCGCCTATGCCGAGGCGATCGCCAAGGCACAGCCGAGCGTCAACGTGGCGGCGCTGATCGGCCACACCAGCCTGCGCAGCCAGGTCATGGATCGCTTTGACCGGGCCGCCAGCAATGGTGAAATTGCCGCGATGCGCGAACAGCTGGAAATCGCGCTGGCCGAGGGCGCCGTGGGCATGAGCTCCGGACTCGCCTACCGCAACGCCTATCACGCACCCACGGCCGAGATGAATACGCTGGTCGAGGCCGTCGGCCGCGCCGGTGGCGTCTATACCACGCATCTGCGCGATGAGTTCGCGGGCCTCCCCGAGGCGATGGACGAGGCCTTCGCCACCGCCAGACACGGCCAGGCACCGCTGGTGATCTCGCACCTCAAGTGTGCCGGCGCCGGCAACTGGGGCAACGCGCCCAAGGCGCTGGCCAAGCTCGACGATGCCGCGCTATCCCACGGCGTGCACTGCGACTGTTACCCCTACACCGCCGGTTCCTCGACGCTGGATCTGGGTCAGGTCACCGACGAGATCGACATTTTCATCACCTGGTCCGACCCGCACCCGGAGATGGCCCGCCAGCCGCTGAAGGCGATCGCGGAACAGTGGGATCTGTCGCTGATGGACGCGGCCCGGCGTCTGCAGCCGGCCGGCGCTGTCTATCACAACATGAGCGAGGCGGACATGCGTCAGGTGCTGTCGCATCCGTTGTCGATGGTCGGCTCCGACGGCCTGCCCAACGATCCGCATCCGCACCCGCGGCTGTGGGGCGCGTTCCCGCGGGTGCTGGCGCATTACAGTCGCGATCTGAAACTGCTGCCGCTGACCGAGGCGGTGCGCAAGATGACCGGGCTTTCCGCCGCCAACTTCGGCCTGACCGATCGCGGCGAAATCCGTGTCGGCGCCTTCGCTGATCTGGTGCTGTTCGACCTCGACACGCTCGAGGACACCGCGACCTACACCGCGCCGATCGCCAGGGCCGGCGGCATCGAGCTGGTCGTCGTCAACGGCGTGGTCAGCTATCGCCAGGGCGAGGCCAGCGAACATAGGGCCGGACGACTGCTGCGGCGTCAGGTCCGGCTGTCGGCCCGGCCTTCCCGCACCGCATCATGATTTTTACTCGAGTTACCCACCCGATCATTGAGACAACCCAGGAGAAAACCGTATGAGCATCAAACGTTATGGCGTCGAAGGCGGCGTCGGCACCGGTGGCCAGAAACTGCCCTTCGCCCGCGCCACCGAAGCGGCCGGCTGGCTGTTCGTTTCCGGCCAGACTCCAATGACCGACGGCGAAGTCGTCGAAGGCAGCATCGTCGAGCAGTCGCGGCTGGCGTTCGCCAACTGCCTGAAGATCGCCGAGGAAGCCGGCTATGGCGTCGAGGACGTCGTCCATGTCACCGCGGTGCTGACCGACGCGCGCTATTTCAGCTCGTTCAACAAGGTGTTCAAGGAAGTGTTTGGCGATCACCCGCCGGCGCGGATCTGCAGCGTTCAGGACCTGGTGGTGGACTGTAAGGTTGAGGTGGACATCAAGTGCTATCGCGCTGATCGCGCCTGATAAGCGCCTGCGCGTACGCATCGCCCGAAAGTTGATCGAATGCGTTGAAGAGACGCTTTGGAACATCTGCAAGAAAGGTGGCCGCGCCCCGGCAAGGGCGCGACCGCAGTGAAAAACCCCATAGGCCATGACATTCCACACTGCTCCGGTCGCGGCAACGACCGGAACGACAATTATAAGAGGTCATTATGAACAGTCACGTTTTCCTCGGGACCTTTATCGCCTACGTGATCATCATGATCGCGTTCGGGTGGTGGGTTTCTCGCAACAGTCGCGGCAGCGGCGACGATTTCCTGCTCGGCGGACGTAGCGTCCCGATCTTTCTGACCATCGGTACCACGGTGGCGACCATGGTCGGCACCGGTTCCAGCATGGGCGCCGTCGGTTTCGGCTACGCCAACGGCTGGGCCGGCGCGCTCTACGGTATCGGCGGTTCCATCGGCGTGATCCTGCTGGCGTTGTGCTTCGCGCCGGTTCGCCGCTTCCGCTTCATGACCATGAGCGAAGAGCTTTCCTACTACGTCGGCGCCAATCGTTGGGTGCGCAACATCGTCGCCGTGCTGATCTATATCGCCTGCATCGGCTGGCTGGGCGCGCACATTCTCGGCGGCGGGCTCTATCTGTCATGGATGGCGGGGATCGATCTGACCACTGCCCGCATTCTGGTCGCGCTGGGCTTCGGTATCTACTGCGTGATCGGCGGCTACATGGCTGTGATCTGGACCGATACCGTGCAGGCCGTGATCCTGTTCGTCGGTTTCATCGTGATGGCGATCATCGCGCTGGTCGAAGTCGGCGGTTTCTCGGGTCTCGGCACCAACATGGATGTCGCGGCCACCAGTTTCCTGGGTGTCGACAAGATCGGACTGATACCGGCGATCTCTCTCGCCGCCGTCATCGCCGTCGGCGTGCTGGCAACGCCCTCCTACCGCCAGCGGATCTACTCCGGCAATTCGGTCAGCTCGGTGCGCAAGTCGTTCATCATCACCGGCGTTCTCTATCTGTTCTTCTCGATCATTCCGGCGATCATCGGCATGGCGACCCATGCGCTGAACCCTAGCCTCGACAACAGCAACTTCGCTTTCCCGTTCCTGGCCACCGAGATCCTGCCGCTGTGGCTCGGCCTGCTGCTGCTGGTCGCCGGGCTGTCGGCGACCATGTCGAGCGCGAGTTCGGATGCCATCGCTGGCGTTTCCATTCTGCTGCGCGATGTCTACGTGCTGTTCACCGGTCACACCCCGTCGGCCCGCAAGGTCGTCGGGCTGTCGCGGCTGGCGCTGGTCGCTACCATCGGCCTGGCGCTGCTGTTCGCGCTGACCTCCAACAACGTGATCAGCTATATCACCAGCATGATCGCGACCGTCATGGCCGGCATGTTCGTGTGTGGCGTACTGGGGCGTTTCTGGCCGCGCTACAACTGGCAGGGCGCCATCGCCACCCTGATCGCCGCGTCAGCGACGTCGCTGGCAGTGATCAACGTGGACAGCTGGACGGCCTTCTGGGGCAACCCCAGCATTCCGGCGGTGCTGGTCGCGCTGGTCGTTGGCGTCATCGTCAGCCTGGTCACGCCGGCCTCCAAAGTGACTCCGGAGCAGGCGCTCAAGATCATCGACGACGAACGCGAGCGCATGGAGCTGGATGAAGATCCGGCTGCGGCGATCAGCGGCAGCAAATCGGTCTGAGCCAATGGCAAGATGATGCCTTCGACGCCCCTCTCTCTAGCGGGGCGTCGTCGTTCCATGTCATGCCATCAGCACCCGAATCGCCATCGGTCGCTCGTCGAGATTGTCCGCGCCGCCGCGGTCGACGACCAGAAACTCCCCTTCATGCTCCAGCACCGAATGGATCGCATGCCAGGTACCGGCGCGATAGTTGACGCCCTGGCGACCGTCGGTGACGAAGGCACAGATCCTCATCGGATCGACCTCGTCTCCCGGCGGCGCCACCACGACGATGAAGCGCTCCTCGTGCAGCGGCATGAATGCCTGGCTGCCCAGCGGATGGCGCTCCAGCAGCTCGATCTCCAGCGGCAACGAGACCGGCTGGCTCACGAACACGCTGATCAGCGGTCGTGACGGCGCGTCCAGAATCTCCACCCGAGCCAGATCGTGATGTCGCTGGGTACGCCCGCTGTTGATCGGGAAAGCGGCGCTGGTGCGCGCATCGATCACGTCGCCGAACGGCGCGAACGCCTCCGCCGTCAGGGGCCGCGCGGTCAATTCCATCATGATCTCTATTCCCCTTTGGTCAGTTTCAAATGTCGGCCGCAATTGTTGGTTTCGGCTTTCTGAATCCGGCTATCGTACACAAAACCCATCGATACCGTTTCTCGCACCGATAGAGTGCAGAGGATCAATATTTTGCGCCTTGATCATGCTCTGCCACTCATCATGAGCTTCTAAACCTGTTTAATAGGCTCTGTAGAGCGCACTTTACCGAGATCCAGCGAACAGGTCCTGATGAAACCCCACGGCCTAACGCCTTGGTCTGCGACGTGATTATTCATCGACGACCGTCTCCTGCCCAATTGCGACAACCTTAGACCATCGTTAATGGCCAAAATGGCACACGTCTTGTATACAAAAAATGGGATCACAATCACAAGACGGCCCCGCGGAGGGCACACGCCATGTCGCAACAACCTCCCGGCTACAGCGATCGGCTCTACAACGCCGACCTGGCGCCAACCACACAGAACTGGAACTGGTACAACATCCTCGCTTTCTGGCTCTCCGACGTTCACAGCGTCGGCGGCTACGTGGTCGCCGCCAGCCTGTTCGCGCTCGGCCTGGCCGGCTGGCAGGTGCTGATCTCGCTGCTGGTGGGCATCTGCATCGTCCAGATCTTCGCCAACCTGATGGCGAGGCCGAGCCAGAAAGCCGCGGTGCCGTTCCCGGTCATCTGTCGGCTCTCGTTCGGTGTTTTGGGCGCCAATATACCGGCGATGATTCGTGGCCTGATCGCGGTGGTGTGGTACGGCATTCAGACCTATCTGGCCTCCAACGCCCTGACCATCGTGATCCTGCGGCTGTTCCCCGGTATGGAATCGCTGGCCGGCCCCAGCTTCCTGGGGCTTTCCTACCTGGGCTGGATCAGCTTCATGCTGCTGTGGTGCCTGCAGGCGATCGTGTTCTGGCGCGGCATGGACTCGATCCGCCGCTTCATCGACTGGAGCGGCCCGGCGGTCTATCTGGTGATGTTCGCGCTCGCCGCCTGGCTGGTGTGGCAGGCGGGCTGGGCCAATATCAGCTTTACCCTGAGCGATATCCAGCTCTCTCCCGGCGAACAGCTGTGGCAGATGGTGATCGCGGCCGCCATCGTCGCCGGCTATTTTGCCGGCCCGACGCTCAACTTCGGCGATTTCACCCGCTATGCGCGCACCTTCGATGACGTCAAACGCGGCAACTTCTGGGGCCTGCCGGTCAACTTCCTGGTGTTCTCGGCGACCACCGTGATGATGGTCTCGGCGACGATTCCGGTCTTCGGCGAGATGATCGACGACCCGATCGAGACCGTCTCGCGCCTCGACAACACCTTTATCGCCGTCCTGGGCGCCGCGACGTTCGTGACGACGACCATCGGTATCAACATCGTCGCCAATTTCGTCGCCCCGGCGTTCGACTTCTCCAACATGGCACCGAGCAAGATCAGCTTTCGCACCGGCGGCTTCATCGCCGCCGTCGGCTCGATCTTTCTGACTCCGTGGAACCTGTTCAGCAACCCGGAGATCATCCACTACACCGTCGATCTGCTGGCAGCGGCCATCGGCCCTCTCTACGGCATCCTGATCATGGACTACTACCGCATCCGCCGCGGGCATATCGATGTCGATGCCCTGTTCAGCGTCGATCCCGACGGCCCCTACTGGTATCGCAACGGTTTCAATCCGGCGGCGGTGAAGGCGGTGATCGCGGCGAGCGTGATCGGCATCGTGATCAACTTCCTGCCGCTGGGCGATCTCGGCCACTTCTCGGTGTTCATCGGCGGCGCGCTCGGTGCGACGTTCTATTCGATGGCGATGCGCCGCGCTACCGCCGCGGCGGCCGTCGCCTCGTAGACGTCCGCTCTGTCTCCTTGAACGCCTAGCGTTCTCTCCCTTACCGGCGCCTTCCGCGCCGGTTTTTTGTGTCACGCCGGATTTCCCTTACGACACGGCTTCACATTGCGTCGCGAAGATTGTATAAAATCTACAATACGTGAATCACGCACCCCGATGCTTGCTCCGAAGTTTGCGAGCCCGTCCAGATCAGAGGAAAGCCTGCATGAAGCGCATCCATGTCATCGACTCCCATACCGGGGGAGAGCCGACGCGCCTAGTCATGAACGGCTTCCCGACCTTGCCGGGCGACACCCTGGTCGAGAAGCGCGACGCACTGCGCGAATCCCACGATCACTGGCGGCGCGCCTGCCTGCTGGAGCCACGTGGCAATGACGTACTGGTCGGCGCGCTCTACTGCGAACCGGTTACGCCAGGCGCGACCTGCGGCGTGATCTTTTTCAACAACTCAGGCTACCTGGGCATGTGCGGCCACGGCACGATCGGTCTGGTGGCATCGCTGCATCATTTCGGAATGATCGCGCCCGGCGAACACAAGATCGACACCACCGTCGGCCCGGTCAGCGCCACGCTGCATGAAGACGGCGCGGTGACGGTGCGCAACGTGCCCGCCTATCGCTATCGTCAGCGAGTGCCGCTCGAGGTGCCCGGCTACGGCGTGGTCCACGGCGATATCGCCTGGGGCGGCAACTGGTTTTTCCTGGTCGGCGAGCATGATCAACAGGTGACCCTGGCCAACGAGGAAGCGCTCACGGCCTTCACCTGGGCCATCCGGCAGGCGCTGGACGCCCAGAAGATCACCGGCGACAACGAGGGTCATATCGATCATATCGAGCTGTTTGCCGAAGACATCGCCACCGCCGCCGGCACCATCAAACCCGCCGATAGCCGCAACTTCGTGCTCTGCCCCGGCAAGGCCTACGACCGCTCCCCCTGTGGCACCGGCACCAGCGCCAAGCTGGCATGTCTCGCCGCCGACGGCAAGCTGGCTCCCGGCGAGACCTGGGTCCAGGCCAGCATCACCGGCAGCCGCTTCGAGGGACGCTATGCATGGGAAGACCAGGCGCAGGGCATGGTGCGTCCGTTCATTACCGGCAGCGCTTACATGACCGCCGATGCCACCCTGCTGATCGACGAAAACGATCCATTTGCCTGGGGCATCACCGCGTCATAGCCCTACAGGAAATAGTCATCGGGGAAATCATCCCGACCGATCACCAACAGATTCCAGAGGAAGACCATGAACGACTCCATCTTTACCGGCTGCATTCCCGCCCTGATGACCCCTTGCACCGCCGATCGCACGCCCGACTACGACGCGCTGGTCGCCAAGGGTCGCGAGCTGGTCGATCTCGGCATGCGCGCGGTGGTCTACTGCGGCTCGATGGGCGACTGGCCGCTACTGAGCGAGGCCGAACGCCAGGAAGGCGTGGCTCGACTGGTTGCCGCCGGCGTACCCGTCATCGTCGGTACCGGCGCGGTCAACTCGAAGGAAGCCGTCTCCCACGCCGCCCACGCGGCCAAGGTCGGCGCCCAGGGGCTGATGGTCATTCCTCGCGTGCTCTCTCGCGGTACCGCGTCCGCGGCGCAGAAGGCGCACTTCTCGGCGATTCTGAAAGCCGCCCCTGAGCTGCCGGCGGTGATCTACAACAGCCCCTATTACGGCTTCGCCACCCGCACCGAGCTGTTCTTCGAGCTGCGTCGCGAACATCCCAATCTGATCGGGTTCAAGGAGTTCGGCGGTGCAGACGACCTGCGCTACGCGGCCGAGCACATCACCTCCCAGGACGACGACGTCAGCCTGATGGTCGGCGTCGATACCCAGGTATTTCACGGCTTCGTCAACTGCAACGCCACCGGCGCCATAACCGGGGTCGGCAATGCGCTGCCGCGGGAAGTGCTGCAGCTAGTCGCGCTGAGCAAGAAAGCCGCCAAGGGCGATCCCCAAGCCCGGCGCCTGGCTCAGGAGCTGGAGTCCGCGCTGGCGGTGCTCTCCTCCTTCGATGAAGGCGTGGATCTGGTGCTTTTCTACAAGTACCTGATGGTACTCAACGGCGACAGCGCCTACGAACTGCACTTCAACGAAAGCGACGCCCTGAGCGATGCGCAGCGCCGCTACGTCGATACCCAGTACGCGCTGTTCCGAGAGTGGTATGCGCAGTGGTCGGCGCAGCTCGACGCGGCGTGAGCCGGTCTTGCCGCCACACCGGTCTTGCCACACCGATCTTGCAACGCTGATATTGAAGAGAGCACGGGCCTGAAAAGTCGGCGGGAGCCATATGGATTGCATACAATATCCAGATTCTGCGAAACGACGAGACTTCATGGCGACTTTCAAGACCCGAGCCCAGTACGTAGCGGACGATCTGCGCGAACGCATTCTCGGCGGCGAGTTCAAGGGTGGCTCCCAGCTACGCCAGGATGCGCTGGCCAAGGATTACGACGTCAGCCGCATCCCCGTCCGCGAGGCACTGCTGACGCTGGAGTCCGAAGGGCTGGTGGAATTCCACGCCCATCGTGGCGCTTTTACCACCGAGCTCTCCGTGGCGGCGATTCGCGAACTGTTCGACCTGCGCGTGCTGCTCGAGACCTACGTGCTGCGTTACGCGATTCCGAACCTGACGACGGCGGATCTCGATCACGCCGCGAGCATCCTGCGCCAGTATGACGCCGCGCTCGACTCCGGCAGCCAGATCGACAACTGGAGTGACTACAACTTCGCGTTTCATCACGCCCTGTACGCGCCCTCGAAGTTACCGGAAACGCTGGCCATGATCGGTCAGCTGAATACCAAGTCCGGGCGTTATATCCGCATGCAGCTGGTCTACACCCGCGAGATCGAGAAGGCGGAAGCCGAGCATCGCCAGCTTCTGGAGCTGGCCCGCCAGGGCGATGTCGACAGAACCTGTCAGTTGCTGGAAACCCACATAAAGGACGCCGCGGAAGGTATCGCGGCGGTGCTGGAAAAGAGTCTGCGCAACGCCTGATTCGTCAGCCTTTCCCCTACTGCCCTGGTCGTGAGGTAGCGCATGCCGGACCCATCTCATCTTGTTCCGCCCGAGACAGAGAGCAATGCCGACATCATCATTGTCGGGGCCGGTCTCGTCGGTGTCACCAGCGCCCTGGCGCTGGCGCGTCAAGGTCACCGTGTGCTGGTGCTGGACAAACAGGAGCCGGGCCGTGGCGCTTCCTACGGTAACGCCGGACACATGGCCACGGAGCAGGTCTTCCCGATCGCCGACGCCTCAATTCTCAGATCGCTGCCCGGCATGCTGATGGATCCGATGGGCCCGCTGCGGCTGGACTGGAAATATCTGCCCCGGGCGCTGCCGTGGCTGACCCGGCTGGTACTGAATCTGCGCCCGGCGCCTTTTCGCCAAAGCGTTGCCGGTATCCGCGCCCTCAACGAACGCAGCCTGGCGGCGTGGCAACGCCTGCTGGCATCGGTCGATAGCAGCCACCTGCTCAAGGCGGACGGCTCGCTGCTGGTTTACGAGAAGCCGGAGTCGCACTCGAAGCTCGAAGCGCTCGAGTCGCGCATGCGCGAACAACAGGTGCCGGTCGAGCTTTGGGATAGGGAAGCGATTCAGCGCGCGGCGCCGCAGCTCTCGGACGCGCTGCTGGGCGGGCTGTTCTTTCCCGCCACGGGCCACGTGCTGGAGCCGTGGCGGGTGGTCACCACTCTGGTGGAAGCCGCCCGGCGCGAAGGCGTTCGTTTCCAGCAGGAAACCGTGCAGTCGACTCGGTTGACCGCGAAAGGCGTCGCCGTGACAACCAATGCTGGCGAACGCGAGGCCGGGCAGGTGCTCGTCGCCTGTGGCGCCCACTCGGCGGCGTTGACCGCCCAGCTCACCGGCAAGCGCGTACCGCTGGATACCGAACGCGGCTATCACCTGATGCTGCCCCGCGAGTCCGACCGTCTGCCCTTCGCGGTCACATCATTGGAGCGCCGCTTCATCATGACGCCGATGGAAACCGGCCTCAGGCTCGCTGGCACCGTGGAGTTCGCGGGACTGGAGGCACCGCCCAACATGGGGCGAGCGTGGCAGTTGCATCGCCTGAGCCGGGGACTGTTCAAGACCGATCTCGACGCCGAGGACGCGACACCGTGGATGGGCTTTCGACCTTCGCTGCCGGACTCGCTGCCAATCATCGATCGCGTGTGCGACGGCCGCGTGCTGCTGGCGTTCGGCCACCATCACCTGGGGCTGACCCAGTCGGCAATCACCGCCGAGCTGATCGCCGATCTGGCCGGCCCCGGCGAACACGCGGCGTCCGTCATGCCGCCTCACCGCGACAACCTGCCACCGCTGGAGCCCTATCGCCTGGCTCGCTTCGGCTAACGCCCGGAAAGCGACAGCTTCATGTGTCGATTGACGTCCTTGTAGAGCAGATAGCGGAACGGCGTCGAACCGGCGGCATAGCAGGACTGCGGGCAGAACGCACGCAGCCACATGTAGTCGCCGGCCTCGACTTCGACCCAGTCCTGGTTGAGGTGATAGACCGCGCGGCCCTCGAGCACGTAGAGCCCGTGCTCCATCACGTGGGTCTCGTCGAACGGGATCACGCCACCCGGCTGGAAGGTGACGATGGTCACGTGCATATCGTGGCGCAGGTCGGCGGGATCGACGAAGCGCGTGGTCGCCCAGCGCCCGTCGGTATCCGGCATCGGCGTCGGCGCGATCGTCTGCTCGTTGGTCACGAACGCCGGCGGCGCCTCCAGTCCTTCGACGAATTCGTACGCCTTGCGAATCCAGTGGAAGCGCACCGGCGCGGCGCTTGCGTTGCGCAACTGCCAATCGCAGCCCGGCGGCAGATAGGCGTAGCCGCCCGGCGCCATCTCGTGCGTTTCGCCCGCGAGGGTCAGCGTCATCTCGCCCTCGACCACGAACAGCACGCCCTCGGCGCCCGCATCCGGCTCCGGGCGCTCACTGCCGCCACCGGGCGAAACTTCTATGATGTACTGGGAAAAGGTCTCGGCGAAGCCGGAGAGTGGCCGCGAAAGCACCCATAGTCGGGTCTTTTCCCAGTGCGGCAGGAAACTGGTGACGATGTCGCTCATCACGCCCTTGGGGATCACCGCATAGGCCTCGGTGAAGACCGCGCGACCGTGGATCAGCTGACTCTGCGGCGGCAAGCCGCCGTGGGGGGCGTAGTAGGTTCTGTCGGGCGTGTCGTGACTGCGTTGCGGCATGAGGGGTTCCTTGCATTTCAAGCCGGATGCTCGGCCGCCCAGTGGCGGGCGATATCCACACGCCGAGTTATCCACACCCGGTCGTGCGTTTCGAGATAATCGAGGAAGCGCTGCAACGCCCGAAACCGCCCGGGGCGACCGACCAGCCGGCAGTGCAGCCCGATCGACAGCATCTTCGGCGTCTCCGCGCCTTCTGCGTAGAGCACGTCGAAGGCGTCGCGCAGATACTGGAAGAACGGTTCGCCGTGATCGAAGCCGGTCGGCGAGGCGAAGCGCATGTCGTTGGTATCCAGCGTGTAGGGGACGACAAGATGCTGGTGGGTTTTGCCCTGGCTGTCCTCGGCCGGCATCCAGAACGGCAGGTCGTCACCGTAGTAGTCGCTGTCGTAGAGGAAGCCGCCCTGATCGAGCAGCAAACGCCGGGTATTAGGGCTGTCTCGGCCGGTGTACCAACCCAGCGGCTGCTCGCCGTAGAGCGACTGGAAAATGGCCAGGGCGCGCTTAAGATGCTCGCGCTCGACCGCTTCCGGCACGTTCTGGTAGTGGATCCAGCGATAGCCGTGGCAGGCGATTTCATGGCCCAGCTCATGGAACGCTTTGGCCACTTCCGGGTTGCGCTCCAATGCCATCGCCACGCCGAAGATCGTCAGCGGCAGGCCGCGGCGCTCGAACTCGCGCAGCACGCGCCACACCCCGACCCGCGAGCCGTACTCGTAGATCGACTCCATGCTCAGGTGGCGGTCGGGATAGGCGTCGGCGCCTGCGATTTCGGACAGAAACTGTTCGGACTGGCTATCGCCATGCAGGACGCTGTTCTCGCCACCCTCTTCATAGTTGAGCACGAACTGCACGGCGATGCGCGCTCCGCCCGGCCAGTTGGCGTGCGGTGGCGTACGGCCGTAGCCGATCAGGTCGCGAGGGTAGTCGGGAGAGAGCATGCGCAGCGCCTTTTTGTCTTTCGTCGAGATGCCGGTTTCGGATCGGCCTTCATCGATATTGTATTCAAAATCGGTTATTTTTGTGGACAAAGCAAACCTATCGCGATTTTCTCGCTTCGCCAAGGTGGCATGCCATGCAGATCCACGTCATCAACCCCAATACGACCGCCAGCATGACCGACAAGATCGGCGCCTGCGCCAGCCGCGTGGCCGCCGAGAGCACCCGGATCCATGTCAGCCAGCCGGATAGCGGGCCGGTATCGATCGAAAGTCACTTCGACGAGGCGATCAGTGCGGTCGGCGTACTCGAGGAGATTCGCCGTGGCGAGGCGATGGGCATGAACGCCTATGTCATCGCCTGCTTCGGCGATCCCGGTCTGCTCGCCTCCCGGGAGCTGACTCGCGCTCCGGTCATCGGCATCGCCGAAGCGGGCTTTCATCTGGCAACGCTGATCAGCATGCGTTTCTCGGTCGTCACCACACTCACGCGCACCGCGATTATCGCCGAACATCTGCTCGACCAGTACGGCTTCCGTCATCACTGCCGCCGAGTCCGAGCCACCGACCTGCCGGTGCTGGAACTGGAGAATCCGGCGGGCAACGCCTATCAGGCGCTGCTCGACGAGTGCCAGCGGGCGAAAGATAACGACGGCATCGGTGCCATCGTGCTCGGCTGCGGCGGCATGGCCGATCTCACCGAGCGGCTGACCCACGACCTGCAGATGCCGGTTATCGAAGGCGTCAGCGCCGCGGTGAAACTGGCGGAATCGCTGGTATCGCTGGGCTTGGGCACCAGCAAGCACGGCGATCTCGCCTTTCCGCGACCCAAGCCGTTCAGTGGGCGCTTCGCCGATTGGGGCGAATGACCCAGCGCTTCTCGACTCCGCAATAAACTTCAATTCCAACGGCTTCAAAAAATTAGCGAGCGAAGGCCAGCCCTAGGCCCGTTGCCTACGGGCCAACGCACTTCCCATATCCCTATGGGTCGCAAGGCAAAAATCTGCGACAAATCGTCAGGATTGACGATTTGGGAAGCTTCGCTGCTCGAGGAGCGAGCGACACGGATGTCGCGAGTCCACAAGCGGAGTTTACGAGGGTGTAAATGAGCATTTGACCGGGCTGGCGATCCAGCAGATTTTTAACGCCGTATGGCCGAGCGCAGCAACTTTTCAGCCGAAAATCGCGCTCAGATCCGGCGTCTCGTCAACGCTGTCTTCAATCGACAGCGACGCCTCGATCGCCTTGAGGTGACGCTGCATGAAGGCCACCGCGCGCTCCTCCTTGCCGGCTTCCAGTAGCGCGATCAACTCGTCGTGATCGTGGGATTCGCAGCCCAGATGCCCCGAATCACCATAGACTGCGAGGATCAGCGACGAGCGCGAGCAGAGCCGTTCGATGAACTCCGCCAACGGCGTATTGCCCGAGAGTTCGGCCAGACGCTGGTGAAACTGGGCGGAAAGCTGAATGGCGCGGCTCTGCTCGCCGCTGCGCAAGGCCTGGCGCTCGCTCGTTGCCAGCGTGCGCAGCGCCTTGGCGTCGGCCGGCTTGAGGCGGCGGGAAACCCACGGTATCAGCTGGCATTCGACCAGCTGGCGCGCGGCGAACACGTCCCGCGCCTCCTCGATCGTGGGTCGGCTAACGCTGGCGCCCCGGCGTGGCGTCAGCGTTACCAGATACTCGAGCGCCAGCCGCTGGAGAATCTTGCGAATGCCGGTGCGGCTGACCCCGAACACTTCCGCCAGCGCGTCCTCGCGCAGCCGCGCCCCCGGCTTGAGACGGTGCTCGACGATCGCTTCGCGAATCTGCTGATAGATCGTTTCGTGACGTTCGGCACCGTCGCCGGCCTTGCCCGCGCCGCGACTACGTCCGCTCGCCTTGCTGTTTCGTCGTTCATCCTGCGCCGTCGCTGCGTTCGCGCTCGTTGCCATCGTTGTTCGCTCCACCCAGCGTGCGTCTTCCACATCCCTCGACCGATAAGCCGATTGTATACGCCGGTCCTGCAGATGACAGCCTCGGGATGACAGCCTCGGGATGACCGTCGCCCCCGGGACCGTCAAGCCTCCACCAGCCGCCGGGCGCAGACGTTATGCCTCGCCACCATGGCATCGAGGTCGTGACCCAACAGCCGGCCATTCTCGACACGCCGCACGCCGTTGACGATCGACAGATCGACGCTCGGCGGCTGGCAGAACACCAGCGACGCCAGCGGGTCGTGAATCGCGCCACCCGCCAACGCCAGCGAGTCGAGCCGGAAGCCGATGATGTCGGCGGCCTTGCCCACCGCGAGTTGGCCGATATCGTCGCGGCCCAGGGTGGATGCCCCACCGCGGGTGGCGAACCACAGCATTCGGCGCGCGGTGAGCTCGCTCATGTCACCCTGCAGCCGGCCTAGCAGCATCGCCTGGCGCGCTTCCGCCAGCAGGTGCGAGCCATCGTTGGAGGCGCTGCCATCGACCCCCAGACCGACGCGCATGCCGGCGCGATGCATCGCCATCACCAGGGCGATTCCGGAGCCGAGCCGCATGTTGGAACTGGGGCAGTGCGCGGCACCGCAGCAGTGGCCACCCAGCCGCGTGATCTCGTCGCCATGCGGATGCACCATGTGCGCGAACCAGACGTCGCTGCCGACCCAGCCGACCTGCTCGGCGTATTCCACCGGCGTGCAGCCGAAGCGTTCGCGGCAGAAAGCTTCCTCGTCGCGAGTCTCGGCCAGGTGCGTATGCAGATGCACACCGTAATGGCGGGCCAGCGCGGCGCTCTCGACCATTAGCTCACGGGAGACCGAGAACGGCGAGCAGGGCGCGACCACGATGCGGGTCATCGCTCGCTCGGACGCATCGTGATAGCGCTCGATGGCGCGCTGGGTATCGTCGAGAATCGCCCGCTCCGATTCCACCACGCTGTCCGGCGGCAGCCCGCCCTGGGATTCGCCCACCGACATCGAACCGCGCGAGGCGTGAAAGCGCAGCCCCAGCTCGGAAACCGCCGCGATCTGATCGTCGATGCGGGCGCCGTTGGGCCATAAATAGGTGTGATCGGCTGCCGTGGTGCAACCGGAGAGCAGCAGTTCGGCCGCGGCGATCTGACTGCTGGCGTGAAGCGATTCCGGATCGAGCCGCGCCCAGATCGGGTAGTGGGTCACCAGCCAGTCGAACAGCTCGGCGTTCTGCCCGGCGGGAAGGTTGCGCGTCAGGGTCTGATAGAAATGATGATGCGTGTTCACCAATCCGGGCAAAAGCACATGACCCCGCGCATCGATGACGACGTCGGCCGGCCCGGCTCGCTCTTCTGTCAGCGCCTCCGCCGGGCCGATGGCGACGATGCGATCGTCCTCCAGCCGGATACTGGCGTTGTGCAGCTCGCGCTGGGCATCGTCGAACGTCGCGATCAGCTCGGCGTTAAGGATCAGCGTCGTCGTCATCAACTACCTCGGTACGTCGAGTAGCTGTACGGCGATAACAACAACGGCACGTGATAATGCTCGTCGGGAGAGTCGACGATGAACTGCAGCGGAATCCGATCGAGAAAACGTCCAGCGGATTGCTGACCGGCGCCTAGGGAGTCGGCGTCCAGATAGTCACCAGCGTGAAACAGCAATTCGTAGACCCCTGCGGTAAAGTCCGCGCCCTCGAGCAGCGGGCCATCGCAGCGGCCGTCGGCATTGGTCACGACATCGGCCAGCTTCAGACGGGTCCCGCCCTCCAGTCGGTAAAGCTCGATGCGTAGATCGCTGGCGGGGCGACCGCGGGCCGTGTCCAGCACGTGGGTGGTCAGATAACCTTTGAGGGTGTCGCTCATGATGACCTCGATGGAGTGACGGGCGCGGCAGGCTCGAAAACAGTGGATTGCCGAGCGCGCAAGGCGTTAGCCTCATTCAAATGTGTTTGTATACAAAGGTCAACCGGAGGCCCCATGACGCCAGCGCTTCTCTCCCCACGGCCCAGTCAGCTGGACCGCGCCGCCTTCATTGCCAGCTATGGCGAGATCTACGAACACTCGCCGTGGATCGCGGCGCAGAGCTGGGATCGCGGCCTCGGCGAGGCCCAGGATACCCCCGCCGGACTGGCCGAGCGGCTGCGCCGGCAGGTGGATGCGGCCTCCGCCGATGCCCAGTTGGCGCTGATCCGCGCCCACCCGGATCTGGCCGGCAAGGCGGCGATCGGCAGCGAGCTGACCGACGACTCTCGCTCGGAACAGGCCGGCGCCGGGCTCGATCAATGCACCGCGGAAGAGTTCGCACGCTTCGAGCGGCTCAATCACGCTTACCGTGAACGCTTCGACTTCCCCTTCGTCATCGCCGTTCGCGGGCTCGATCGTCATGCGATCCTCGCCGCGTTCGATACGCGCCTGCATCACTCGCCCGAACAGGAACGCCGCACCGCCATCGATCAGATCCACCGAATCGCGCTGCTGCGCCTGGAGCAGCGAGCCACCGAAAGTCGTAGCCGATAGCGCACAGACACCACCGGATCGAGCGGTTATCCTGAGCGCCTGATAAAGGCGATCATGAGAGCGGCGACGGGTGACGGACGAAGAGCGGCATCGGGCGACTGAACAGCAGCGGCATCGGGCGACTGAACAGCAGCGGCATCGGGCGACTGAAAAGCAGCAGGGTCGGGCGACTGACACGCAGCAGGATCAGCAAACGGAACCCAAGCGGCGATCGGTCGGTAGACCGGCGGGCGGCGCCAAGAGCAGCGGCGGGCACAGCCAGTCTCTGGTCAGGGGCCTGACCATTCTGGAGGGTCTGGCGGCGGCGCCGGATGGGCTGGCGCTTTCCGATATCGCCGAAGACGTCGAGCTGGCGCCCTCGACCACCCACCGCCTGCTGCAGGCGCTGTTCCACCAGGGCTTTATCACCCAGGACGTCGAAAGCGGCCTGTGGAAGATCGACGTCAAGACCTTCCGCATCGGCAACAGTTTTCTCGAAGCGCGGGACTTTGTCGCCACCGCCCGCCCGTTCTTGCGCCGACTCACCGCCACCAGCGGTGAGACCGCCAATCTGGGTATCCGCGACGACGGCATGGTGGTCTATCTCGCCCAGAGCGAATCCAAGCAGATGATGCGCATGATCACCCGTCTCGGGTCACGGGCGCCGCTGCACGCCTCCGGCGTCGGCAAGGCGTTGCTGGCGTGGATGCCCCCGCAGGAGTTCGAGCAGATCGTGGCCGGGCGCACGCTCGAGGGCGAAACGCCCAACACCCTGACCGATGCCGACCGGCTGCGCGAGCAGCTGATCGAGATTCGCCGCCAAGGCTACGCCGTCGACCGCGAAGAGCACGCCATCGGCCTCAACTGTGTCGCCGCCACCCTGCACGACGAAAGCGGTCTGCCGCTGGCGGCGATCTCGGTTTCCGGTCCGGTCGCCCGAATCGACGATTCCCGCCTGCCCGAACTTGCCGCCTTGGTCGCGGAGACCGCCCGCGAGATCACCGCCAAGATCGGTGGCAAGACGCCCCCCGAGCCGCCAGTATAGGTTGGGGCGAAAAGTCGCCGAGCGCAGGCATGTTTCGTTTGGAAACCCTCAGGTATTCAGGATCACCCCGCCATTCAGATGGATAGTCTGTCCGGTCATGTAGGAAGACTCCTTGCTGGCCAGATAGACATAGGCCGGGCCCATCTCGCTGGGCTGGCCGGCACGCTTCATCGGCACCTGGCCGCCGAAGCCCTCGACTTTTTCGTCGTCGAAACTGGCCGGAATCAGCGGCGTCCACACCGGGCCCGGGGCCACCGCATTGACGCGAATCTCGCGATCCACCAGCGACTGCGCCAGCGAGCGCACCAGCCCCTGAATCGCGCCTTTGGTCGATGAGTAATCGATCAGCGTCGCGTTGCCCTTGAAGGCGTTGACCGAGGACGTGGCGATGATGGTATCGCCGGCCCCCATATGCGGCAGGGCTTCACGCACGAAATAGAAATGGCTGAAGATGTTGGTGGCGAAGGTGCGCTGCAGCTGCTCGTCGGTGATTTGCGTCACGTCGTCCCAGTCATGCTGCTCGGCAGCGTTGTTGACCAGGATGTTGAGCCCGCCCAGTTCGCTGCGCGTGCGCTCGACGGCTTCCCGGCAAAAAGTGGAATCGACGATGTCGCCCTTGAGCAGCAGGCAACGCTGACCTTCCGCTTCGACCAGCGCCTTGGTGTCCTCCGCATCACGATCTTCATCGAGGTAGACCACGGCGCAGTCGGCCCCTTCGCGGGCATAGTGCACCGCTACCGCGCGGCCGATGCCGCTATCGCCGCCGGTGATCAATGCCACTTTGCCCTTGAGCTTGCCGGTGCCGCGGTAGTCATCGCGGATGAACTCGGGCTCGGGCCGCATGTCGTGCTCGTCGCCCGGCTGGTGACTCTGATGCTGCGGGGGAAAATGCGATTCTGACATCCTGGCTCCCTCCTGAATGGAATCGAATGAAACCGTGTCTATCGAACAAGACAACGTCTGCTGGCCGAGGAATCCTCCGATGGATTTGCCCCGACGCCCCCTGAGCATAGAAAGCCTGTAGGTTTTGTCCAAACCTCTGTTTTAACTTTTAACTCAAGTTAATCATGTGAAATGAACTGCCTGTCCTCGGCGATGGTCACCTTGATGCGGAGGGCGTGAAGCCAGCCGCCAGCGGCGCTACACTATCGCCGCCGCACGCGCTGTCACATTTGCCCGCCAAAGAGGTTTCCCGATGCCTTCGCACCTGCTCTCCATCGATTCGCTCTCCCGCGATGCCGTCGATCACCTGCTCCGCATCGCCGAGCGCATGGAGCCGATCGCCCAGCGCCGCAAGGTGACCCGCGTGCTCGAAGGCGCCGTGCTCGGCAATCTGTTCTTCGAGGCCAGCACCCGAACCCGCATCAGCTTCAACGCGGCCTTCTGCCGGCTCGGCGGCAGCGTCTGCGATACCACCGGTTTCACCTTCTCGTCGATGGCCAAGGGCGAATCGCTCTACGACACCAGCCGGGTGATGGGCGGCTACGTCGACGCCATCGTCATGCGCCACCCCGAGCAAGGGTCGGTGGCGGAGTTCGCCGAGGCGACCCAGGTGCCGGTAATCAACGGCGGAGACGGCCCCGGCGAGCACCCCAGCCAGGCGCTGCTCGACGTCTACACCATCACCAAGGAGTTCGCGCGACTGGGCAAGCCGTTGGCGGGCGCTCATCTGCTGCTGACCGGGGATCTGAAGTACGGCCGCACGGTGCACTCGCTGATCAAGCTGCTGTCGCTGTACGACCCGCTGCGAATCACCCTGGTGTCGCCGCCGGGGCTGGAGATGCCGCAGCACCTGGTCGATCTGGTGGCCTCGCGCGGGCACCGCATCGAGACGCGACCCAATCTGGCGGAGAACTTCGACGATGTGGACGTGATCTACGCCACCCGCATCCAGCGCGAGCGCTTCACCGCGGAAATGTCGGAAAGCTTCGCCGAACTGACCTCGGACTTCGTCGTCGATCGCGGTTTTCTCGATCGCCGCTGCTCGCCGACCACCATCGTGATGCACCCGCTGCCGCGCGACAGCCGCCCCGGCGCCAACGATCTCAGCACCGATCTCAACGGCGACCCGCGCCTGGCGATCTTCCGTCAGACCGACAACGGCATTCCCATGCGCATGGCGATCTTCGCCCATTTGCTGCAGGTGGAGGATCTGATCGAGAAGGATCTGCGCGACGTGGGTTGGTTCGTGCCGAAAACCTATGGTGTCCACGAGAAGAAACTTTAACCGGGCCAGTCGCTCTTTTCAGGCAGATGCCGGGCGATTGAACCAGTTTTCGAGAATCAGCTGGGCAGCAATACCGTCGACGCCACGGTCACGGTAGTTGCCCTTGTGGCCCTGCTCCCGGGCGATCAGCTTGGCGGCGCGGGTGGTCCCGCGCTCGTCGAACATCTCCACCGGCTTGCCGAAGCGACCGTGCAGGCGATTACCGAACTTGCGTGCCCGCACGCTCATGTCGGACTCGCTGCCGTCGTCGTGGATCGGCAGCCCGACCACCAGCAGGTCGGGCTGCCACTCCTTCAGCAGATTCTCGACCTTGACCCAGTCGGGGATTCCGTCGCGGGCCGTCAGCGGTTCCAGGCCGCTGGCCGAGCGCAGCATCTCGTTGCCGACCGAGACGCCGATGCGCCGGGTGCCGTAGTCGAACGCCATCACCAGGCGCTGGCCGGTTTTATCGCTTGCTGCCGACGACATCAGGCGTGACCGGCGTCGCGGGTCATCAGGTTGAGATCAACGCCGAGAATCCCGGCGGCCGCGCTCAGGCGCTGCTCCGGCGGGCGGTCGAACAGGATCCCGGCGTCGCCTTCGGCAATCAGCCAGGTGTTCTGCTTGAGCTCGTCCTCGAGCTGCCCGGACTTCCAGCCCGCGCAACCCAGCGTCACCAGGTACTGCTCAGGGCCGCGTCGCTGGGCGATCGCCTGCAGGATGTCCACCGAAGTGGTCAGTGCCAGTCCGTCTGCGACCTGAATGCTGGAGTCCCACTCTTCGGCGTTGCCGCGGTGCAGAATGAATCCGCGGTCGCGATAGGTCGGTCCGCCGTTGTAGACCAGCACGTCGTTGTGCGGGCCGGATTCGGACTCGATATCGAGCTGCTCGAACAGCCCGTCCAGGGTCAGATCGGAGGGGCGATTGACGACGACACCCAGGGTGCCGTCGTCGTCGTGATCGCAGAGATACGTCAGCGTTCCCGCAAAGTTGGGATCTTCCATATGCGGCATCGCCATCAGGAAGTAGTGCTTGAGGCTCTGCATCGGGGGCGTTGGCCTGATCGTTGGCATAAGACTCCATCGGACATCGCACGGCGGCCCGGCGGTCGCGCCGCCGCCGCCAGTCGTAAACGAAATAGATCCATTGTATCACTTCTGCCAAATGACCTTTGATCCGCGCAATCGGCCCAGCGCTGTGACTCAAGCCCTATGACTTCAGCCGTTTGGCGATTGCGGCCATCAACTGGGCGGCGATGTCCGTGCCGCGCTGGTCGTCGATCTCGCGCACGCAGGTGGGGCTGGTGACGTTGATCTCGGTGATGTAATCGCCGATCACGTCAAGGCCGACGAACAACAGCCCCTTCTCGCGGATCATCGGCTGCACCTGCTCGACCAGCCAGTAGTCGCGGTCGGTCAGCTCGCGGGAGACGCCGCGGCCGCCGGCGGCCAGGTTGCCACGGGTCTCGCCGGCGCTGGGGATGCGTGCCAGGCCATAGGGTACCGGCTCGCCGTCGACCAGCAGGATGCGGGTGTCGCCATCCTTGATCTCGGGCAGGTAGCGCTGGGCCATGATCTGGCGCTGGCCACGCTCGGTGAGCTGTTCGATCACCGCGCCGAGATTGCGACCTTCCGGGCCGATATGAAAGATGCCGGTGCCGCCCATGCCGTCCAGCGGCTTGAAGATGGTGTCGCCATGCTCGGCCTGGAAGGCGCGCAGCACCGCGTCGCGACACGACACCACCGTGGGCGGAATGCAGTGGGCGAACTGCTGCGCGAACAGCTTCTCGTTGCACTCGAACAGCGCCCGGGTCGGGTTGACCACCAGCGTGCCCTCGCGCTCGGCGAAGGCCAGCAGATGCACGGCGTTGAGGAAGTGGCTGTCCACCGGCGGATCCTTGCGCATCAGGATCACGTCGAGCTCGCCCAACGGCATCGCCTCACGCTCGCCCAGGTCATACCAGTGCTGCGGATCGCGATGGACCTTGAGCGAACGCGCACTGCCCATCGCCCGCCCCTCGTAGAGGTAAAGGTCTTCCTGCTCGAGATAGTAGAGCGACCAGCCCATCGATTCCGCCGCCCACAGCAGCGTCAGGGAGGTGTCCTTCTTGTAGGTGATGTCGGCGATGGGATCCATCACCACGCCGAGCTTCACCGTGCCGGTCTTCAACGTGCCCTGGCTCATTGATCGGGTTTCCCAGAAAGAGGATTGAATGAGCCGCAGTATGACGTAGCTCCCGCCTGATCTGTAGGGGTCCGGTGAAACCGGAGCGCGGCGCGAGATCCTCGAAGCCTGCCGCGACTAATGGCTAGGCGGAAAACGAGGTCGAGCCGACCAACGTATAATGTATACATTGATTCAATAGGCGCAATCTCCCTCTTGAAGAGCATCGACTGACTGGCTGGAGAAAGCCCCTGGCATCTGCGTTATTCGACTCGGCGGCCGTCTTCCAGCGCTCGATCATGGCGGGAAAGCGCTTTCGGGTTCGCAGCCGATCTCTTCTTCAAGGCACTGGTTTCAAGGTACTAGCCCTCGACCCAATGCCCTGGCGCGCTGATTTCCCATTGGTGTGCCAGCCAGAAGGATGTCTTCACTCGGAGATCGCCGCATGACCGCCCAGAACTCAACGTCGCACCCTTTTCTCGCTCGCCTGCTGGCTGCCGCGGTGCTCCTCGTGCCAATGGCTGGCGCCCACGCCGCTACCACGCTGAACTTCGCCCATACCCAGCCGGCGGCGGACGTTCAGAATATTGCCGCGGAACACTTTGCCAAGCTCGTCGACGAGCGCAGCAACGGTGACTTGAAAATTCGTGTCTTTCCCAGCGGCCAACTGGGCAGCGACACCGCGCTGGTATCCAGCGTGCGCGGCGGTCAGATCGATATCGTGCTGACCGGCAACCCCTACTACACCGGGCTGGTTGGCGAACTGAACGTGCTCGACCTGCCGTTTCTGTTCGACAACTACGCCCATGCCTACGCCGTGCTGGACGGCGAGATCGGCAAGTCGCTGCTCGCCAAGCTGGGTGAGCACGATCTCAAGGGGCTGGCGTTCTGGGAAATCGGCTTTCGCAACCTGACCAACTCCCGCCACCCGGTAAAGACCGCAGCCGATATCAAGGGGCTGAAACTGCGCACCACGCCCAACCCCGCGCATATCGCGGCCTTTGAAGCACTGGGAGCCAACCCGACACCAATGCCATTCACGGAGCTGTTCACGGCCCTGGAAACGCGCACGGTGGATGGTCAGGAGAATCCGATCAGCCTGATCCGCTCGGCCAAATTCTACGAGGTCCAAAAATACCTGTCGCTGACGGCACATGCTTACACCGCGGCACCACTGGTCATGAACAAGGCCAAGTTCGAGAGCCTGAGTCCGGAACAGCAGCAGATACTGGTGAAGGCGGCCATCGATTCCGCTCAATTCGAGCGCCAGGAAGCCGCCAAAAGCCTGTCGGGTGATCTCGAGTTTCTCAAGCAACAGGGCATGCAGATCGTCGAGGAGCCGGACCGTGCTTCGATGCGTGACATCGTCGAAGGCCCGGTGCAGGCCACTTTCGAGGAAAAATACGGCCCCGAGTTGATCGAGGCCATCAAAGCCGCGCGGCCTGAAACTCAGTAGATCGGCGCTGAGATTCCGGCTACAACCTTCGACCACTGATCGCGACTTCCGGGGAGGTCCGCCATGTCCAGACCGGCGCAAGCTACGGTTCGACCACCGCAGGGCTCGCTCCAGACGATGCTGTGCCGCCTGTCACGCCTTGCCGAGTCGACCCTCAATCTGCTCATGGTGCTGGCACTGGTGGCGATGATCGCGCTGGTGTTCACCAATGTCGTCCTGCGCTATGGCTTCAACAGCGGCATCTCGATCAGCGTCGAGTTGTCCCGGTTTTTGTTCGCGTGGGTCATTTTCCTCGGCACGGTCGTGGGCCTGATGCGGCATGAACATCTCAGGGTGACGACTCTATCCGATCGCCTGCCGCAAAAACTGCAGGGTCTGCTGCAACGCCTGGTGACACTGGCGATGCTGGGGTGCTGCCTGATGCTGATCAAAGGCAGCTACGCCCAGACACGGCTCAACTGGAGCGATCTGTCACCGATCAGTGGCATTCCCGTCGGCGTTTTCTATCTTGCCGCACTGGTCGCCGGCGTCCTGATGGCGCTGATCCTGATATTACGATTGCTGATGCCGTTTTCTCTGCAGCCGATATCGCATCATCAGGAGATCGCGCCATGACGATCGGCCTGTTCCTCGCCTCGCTGCTGGCATCGATCGGCCTCAGCCTGCCGATTGCCTTCGCCCTACTCGTCAGCGCCGTGGTGCTGATGCTGCATCTGGGGCTGTTCGACTCTCAGATCCTGGCCCAGAACCTGGTCAACGGCGCCGACAGCTACACGCTGCTGGCGATCCCTTTCTTCCTGGTCGCCGGTGAGGTGATGTCGCGGGGTGGGCTATCGAAGCGCATCGTGCTGCTGGCGATGAGCATGGTCGGGCATCGCAAGGGCGGGCTGGGTTTCGTGGCCATCTTCGCTGCCATCGTCATGGCGAGTCTGTCCGGATCGGCCGTCGCCGATACCGCCGCGCTGGGTTCGATGCTGTTGCCGATGATGCGCCAAGCCGGTTATCCCCCGGGCCGCTCGGCCGGACTGATGGCAGCGGGAGGCATCATCGCGCCGATCATTCCGCCGTCGATTCCGCTGATCATCATCGGAGTGGCGGGCAGCATCTCGATCAGCAAGCTGTTCCTGGCCGGGATCGTGCCGGGGCTGATCATGGGTGTGACCCTGGTGCTGATGTGGCTGTTCATCACTCGCAAGGAGACGCTGGTGGTGGCCGCGAAGGCCACCGGTGCCGAGCGGCTGACCGCGCTGCGCAAGAGCTTCTGGGCCATGCTGCTGCCGGTGATCATCATCGGCGGTATCAAGACCGGGATCTTCACGCCCACCGAGGCCGGTGTGGTGGCGGCCGTCTACGCCATGCTGGTATCCACGCTGATCTATCGCGAGCTCAATCTCGTCGAGCTGTATGAGGTACTGGTACTGGCGGCGCGCAACACGGCCGTGGTGATGTTCCTGATCGCCGCGGCCAGCGTCGCCTCCTGGCTGATCAGCATCGCCCAGCTGCCGATGATGGTGGCGGATCTACTGTCCCCGCTGATCGATAGTCCGCGCCTTTTGATGCTGGCCATCATGGCCATCGTGTTGATCATTGGCATGGTGATGGATCTGACACCGACGATCCTGGTGCTGACCCCGATCCTGATGCCGGTCGTGCAGATCGCCGGTATCGACCCGGTCTACTTCGGCATCATGTTTGTGCTCAACTGCGCCATTGGCCTGATCACGCCGCCGGTGGGCAACGTGCTCAACGTCATCGCCAGCGTGGGGCAGCTCAAGTTCGAGAAGGCGGTCATGGGCGTGCTGCCCTTCGTCGTGGCCTACGTCGTGCTGTTGCTGCTGTTCGTGGCGTTCCCGCAGATCATCACCGTGCCGCTGTACTGGCTGGCAAACTGAGGTCATTCCGATGAACGAACAGGCCCTGATCGATAGCCATCACCACTTCTGGGCGCTGGACGGCAGCGTGAATTACCCCTGGCTCGAGGACGAGATCGACGCTCACTTCTTCCTCGGCGATTACGCGCGGATTCGTCAGCCGTTCCTGCCGGCGGATCTCCGCTCACAGATCCCTCCCGGCTATCGTTTGGCAGGCACCGTGCACTGCGAGGCCGAATCGATCCGGCAGGCGCCGGAGGTGGAAACCCGCTGGCTGACGCAGCTGGCCGAGGAACACGGGCTGCCCGTGGCGCTGGTCGGCTGGGCGGCGTTCGCCGACCCGGCCTGTGAATCCCAGCTTGAAGATCAGATGCGTTCGCCGCTGTTTCGCGGTGTGCGCGCCAAGCCGGTGACGGCAGCGAGACCGGATCAGTACGCCGCCACGCTCGGCGCATCGGGTTCACTGCAAGATGCCAACTGGACCCGCGGGCTACGACTGCTGGAGGAACGCGATCTGTGCTGGGATCTGCGCGTGCCGGCCTGGCATCTGGCGGATGCCGCCAGGGCGCTGGAAGCCACTCCGGACCTGCGCGTGATCCTCAACCATACCGGCCTGCCCTGGGATCGCAGCGAGCAGGGGCTGACGCGCTGGCGCGAGGGCATGCGTGCCATCGCCGCCAACCCCAACGTCGCGGTCAAGCTTTCGGAACTGGGGAGCCCCATGGCCGCCTGGGACGAGCAGCAGAACATCGCGGTGCTCGCCGAAACGATCGGCATCTTCGGTGCCGAGCGCTGCCTGTTTGCCAGCAATTTTCCGGTGACCGGACTCAATGTCAGCTATGCGACCTGGCTGGGCATGGTCGAGCAGGCGATCGCCGATGCCGCGCCGGACGCGCGCCAGGCGATCCTGCACGACAACGCCGTCCACTGGTATCGCCTTGGCGTACAGGAAAAGACCGCCGGCTAGCTCACGAAGCCCTGAAATCCTGAAGCCCTGAAGCCCTGAAGCCCTGAAGCCGAAATGTCTCAGCCGGCGTCGGGGGCCGCGCTCAACCGATCCCACAGGAAGCGCCACGCCAGGGCGCTCAGCTTCGCCCGCTGGGCATTGTCCGCCGCGCCGCCGTGGCCGCCTTCGGTGTTCTCGTAGTAATAGACGTCGCCGGCGTTCATCGCTTCCATCTTCGCCATCATCTTGCGGGCGTGGCCGGGGTGAACCCGATCGTCGCGGGTCGAGGTGGTGAACAGCACCGACGGATAGTCCACGCCCTCGCGCAGGTTGTGGTACGGCGAGTAGTCCTTGAGGAAAGCTTCCCAATCGGCGCTGTCCGGGTCTCCGTACTCTGCCATCCACGAGGCACCCGCCAGCAGCTGGTGATAACGCTGCATGTCGAGCAGCGGCACCTCGCACACCGCCGCAGCGAAGTGATCCGGATAGCGCGTGATCATGTTGCCGACCAGCAGACCGCCGTTGGAACCGCCCTGGATGCCGAGCCGTTGCGGGGTGGTGATGCCGGTGGCGACCAGATCTTCGGCGACGGCGGCGAAATCCTCGAACGCCTTGTGGCGCTCCCCCTTGAGCGCGGCGCGATGCCAGCGCGGGCCATACTCGCCGCCGCCGCGAATGTTGGCGACCACGTAGGCGCCGCCACGGGTGAGCCAGCTGCGCCCGGCCCCGGCAATGTAGTGCGGCGTCAGCGAAATCTCGAAGCCGCCGTAGCCGTAGAGCAGCGTCGGCAGCGGCTGGGGCGGTTTTCCCGCTTCCATGCCGGCCGGCAGCACCAGAAAGTAGGGAATCTGCGTGCCGTCGGCGCTGGTGGAAAAACGCTGCGTCACCTGCATGCCGTCGGTCTCGAAGAAGCTCGGCGCCCGCTTGATCGTATCCGGCGCTCGATCCACCGCGGCGAGATCCATCCGCGCCAGCGTGGTGGGAGTGAGATAGTCGGTGACGATCAGGAAGACCTCGTCACTCTCTTCGTCATCGATGGCCGCGACGCCGATTTCACCGGCCGTCGGCAAACCCGGGATCGGGCGCGGTGACCAGTCGGCGCCCTGGCCGGGCGTCAGCACCTGCAGCCGATGTTTGACGTCTTCGAGAACGTCCAGCACCAGGTAGTTTAGGGTCCACTCGAACCCTTCTAGCGAGCGGTGCGCATCCGGCGTGAACAGCGTGGTGAAATTGCGTTCGCCACGCTTGAACGACGCGTAGTCGATCGCCAGTAGCGCGCCGCTTGGGAAGTTCAGATCGTTTTCTTCGAGCTGCCAGTCGTCGCGCAGATGCACCAGCAGCCATTCCCGATGCACCACCGCCTGCGCCGACAGCGGCACCTCGATGGGGAACGCCTCGCCGTCGGGCAGGAGTTCGATCAGACGCTGCTCGTAGAACGCCAGCGCGTGATGGATGAAATCGCGCTCGAAACCGCGAGTGCTGTCGTGAAACGCCAGCGCCATCAGGTCCTGTTCGGCGGCCTCGAAGATCGTCTCTGCCGCCGCCATCGGCTCGCCCCGGCGCCAGCGCTTGACTCGCCGTGGATAGCCGGAGGCCGTCAGCGAGTTGGCGTCGCCGAAATCGGTGTAGACGAACAGCGTGTCGCGGTCGATCCAGCTCATGCCGCCCTTGGCTTCTGGTCGCTCGAAGCCGGCTTCGCCGTTACCGTCGGCCCCAACCCAGCGCTTGGCGATCAGATCTAACTCGCGGGTTACGTCGGCGTCCGCGCCGCCGCGGGATAGCGACACCAGCGCCCGCTCCCAGGGGCCACCCGGCTTTTCCGGCTCGAGACAATCGGCGCCGTGCCAGACCCAGTTCTCGTTTTCCGAGGCATTGAGCGCATCGACATCGATCAGCACTTCCCACTCGGGCCGCGCCTGAAGATAGGATTCCCACCTGGTGCGACGCCACAGACCGCGCGGATGCTCGGCGTCCTGCCAGAAGTTGTAGTAGTGCTCGCCGCGCTTGACCACGAACGGAATGCGGTCGTCGGCGTCGAGAATCTCGCGCAGCCCCGTCTGTAACGTGGCGAAATCGGCGTCCTCGAAGCGCTCGAGCGTGCGTCGGTTGTGGCCTTCGACCCAGGCCAGCGCCTCGGCGCTGTCGACCGCTTCCAGCCAGCGATGAGGGTCGCCGCTGCCGGCCCCACCGGAAGCGGAATCGGAAGTGGCGGATTGATAGCGATAGGCGGGAAAAGGAAACATGCGGTGCCTCGATGACAGGGTCCGACGAAAGAGTGCGACGGACGAATGCGATAACAGAGTGATTGCCATCGAGGTTAGCACGTGGCGCCGCCGGTGCGAGTCGGGGCCGGAGCCCCGATCCGCCTAGAAGCGATCGACGGCCGCCGCTTGCCAGTGCTCGCGCCATTCCGGGGGAATCTCTTCACCCAGCAGTTGCGCCTCTTCGAGCGTCGGCAGCTCGAAATCGGCATAGCCGCGAGCCGGCGCGTAGGCGCTGCGGTGGCGAATATGATCCGGCGTCAGCTCGTCGAAATGCGACAACCCCATCGCCCCGGTCAACGCCGCGAAGCCGTCCAGCGTGGCCTTGTGGTAGCGGGCCACGCGCTCGGCTTTCTCCGGCACGTCGATCGCCCGCGAGCGCTTGGGATCCTGCGTCGTCACCCCGGTCGGGCACTTGTTGGTGTGGCAGCGCCGCGCCTGAATGCAGCCGACGGCGAACATGAACGGTCGCGCGGCGTTGCACATGTCGGCGCCCAGCGCGGTCTTGACCACCATGTCGTAACCCAGCGCCACCTTGCCGCTGGCAACCAGCCGGATCTTGTCGCGCAGGCCGACGCCACGCAGGGCGCTGTCTACGAACGGCAATGCCTCGTCGATGAACACGCCAAGACTGTCCGAGAACTCCTGCGGCGCCGCGCCGGTGCCGCCCTCGGCGCCATCGATGACGATGAAATCGATCAGGGTGCCGGTCTCGACCATCGCCTTGCAGATACTCAGAAATTCGCTGCGCCGGCCCAGACAGAGCTTGATCCCGACCGGCTTGCCGTCGCTGAGCTCGCGCAGGCGGACGACGAACGCCATCAGCTCGCGCGGGGTGGAAAACTCCGGATGCGACGATGGCGATGCGCAGTCCTTGCCTACTTCGATCTGACGCGTACTGGCGATCTCACGATTGACCTTGGCCCCTGGCAGCAGCCCGCCGTGAGAGGGCTTGGCGCCCTGGGAAATCTTGATCTCGACCATCTTGACCTGCTCGCTGCGCGCCTTGTCCCGAAACGTCTCGGCATCGAAGCGGCCGTTCTTCTGGCGGCAACCGAAATAGCCCGTGCCCAGCTCCCAGATCAGGTCGCCGCCGTGCTTTTCGTGGTAAGGGCTGATCGCGCCCTCACCGGTATCGTGGGCGAACCCGCCCTGGCTGGCGCCCAGGTTCATCGCCTCGACGGCATTGCCGGAGAGCGAGCCGAAGCTCATCGCCGAAATATTCAACCGCGAGGAGGAGTAGGGGCGCGAACACTGCGGCCCGCCGATGACGATCCGGCGTGCCTCGTCCGGCACGCTGCCGGGCTGGATAGAGTGATACGAAAAATTGTACCCGGGCGCGCCGACATCGCGAATGGTGCCGAACGGCGAGGTATCCCCGCTACCGTCGGCCCGGGCGTTGATCAGGTTGCGCTGCTCGCGGGAGAACGGGCGACCGCTGGTTTCGGACTCGAAGAAGTACTGACGTAGCTCCGGGCGCACGAACTCGAGCAGATAGCGCAGATGGCCGATCAGCGGATAGTTGTAGAGCACGTTGTGCGGGGAGCGCAGATCCCGCCAACCGATCAGGGCCAGTGGCACCCAGAGAATGAGTAGCCACAGGAAAGCGTGCCAGAAGACGCCGATGACCAGAGTGGCCGCGATCAGCGCGGCCGTCAGCAGATAAAAAAATTGGCGATACATGATGGGCTGTCCGACGATGAGGGGTGACCTTTCAAGTGTTGGATAAGCTCGAGGATTGTTCAAATCGGGTCCGTTTTCGCCAACCACCAATGTCGTATTTCTTGATATATCACACCGTGCCACCGTGGAACCGCACCGACCACTTCCAGGAGAGAGTCACATGGACGACTGGACACAAACCCTGACGGCAGGGCCACTGCTAGGCATCGCCGCTGCCGCGATCGCCCTGCTGCTGATTCTGATCATTCGCTTTCATCTACACGCGTTCCCGACGCTGGTGCTGGTCAGCCTGCTGACCGCGTTCGCCACCGGCATCCCCGCCGGCGCTATCGTCGATACCATGACCGATAGTTTCGCCGGCACGCTGGGCTCGGTGGCACTGCTGGTCGGCTTCGGCGCGATGCTGGGCAAGCTGGTGGAGCACTCCGGTGGCGCTCAGGTGCTGTCCGAGAAGATGGTCTCGCTGTTCGGCGAGGCCCGCGCGCCCTTCGCGCTGGGTATCGCCTCGCTGATCATGGGCTTTCCGATCTTCTTCGACGCCGGCCTGATCGTGATGCTGCCGATCATCTTCGCGGTGGCCAAGCGACTGGGCGGCCCGGTGCTGCTCTACGCCCTGCCGGCAGCGGCGGCGTTTTCGGTGATGCACGTGTTCGTGCCGCCGCACCCCGGCCCGGTCACCGCCACCGAGCTCTACGGTGCCAATCTGGGTCTGGTGCTGCTGGTGGGGATCATCATCGCCTTTCCGATGTGGTATCTCTCGGGTTATCTGTGGGGGCGCTTCGCCGCCAGCCGTTTCGACTTCAAGCTGGAAGTGAGCCTGTTCGGTGGCCAGGACGACGACGAGATCGAGAATCCGCCCACCGTGGGCACGGTCATTGCGCTGCTGCTGTTGCCGCTGGCGCTGATCTTCCTCAACACCGGGCTCGACTTCGCCCGCGCCGCCGGCGTGGCCGACAGCGACGCCACCTGGTTCCAGTTCCTCTCCTCGCTGGGCGAGACACCGATCGCACTGCTGATCTCGGTGCTGGTAGCGATCTTCGTGCTGGGCAGCCGCCGGGGTGAAGGCGGCAGCGCACTGGAGAAGATCGTCGACTCCTCGCTGGGCCCGATCTGCTCGGTGATCCTGATCACCGGCGCCGGCGGCATGTTCGGCGGCGTGTTGCAGGCTTCCGGCATCGGCGATGCGCTGTCCGATTCGATGAGCGATCTGGGCCTGCCGGTGATCGCCGCCGCCTATCTGGTCGCCGTGGTCATGCGTCTGGCGCAGGGTTCCGCCACCGTGGCGCTGGTCACCGCCGCCGGGCTGATGGCACCGGCCGTTGCCGGTGGCGACTTTTCCGCCATGCAGGTCGTCGCGATCACGCTGGCCACCGCCGCCGGCTCGGTGTTCGCCGGCCACGTCAACGACTCCGGCTTCTGGCTGGTGGGTCGTCTGCTGGGCATGGACGTCAAAACCACGCTGATGACCTGGACCGTGCAGCAGGCGCTGGAATCCGTGGTCGGGTTCGTGCTGGCCTGCGCCGTCTATCTGATCTTCTAGAGCACTCACCGATACGAGGACAACGATGACCAATCTATTCGATATTCAAGGTCGCCTGGCACTGATCACCGGTTCCACCCGCGGACTGGGCAACACGCTGGCCCGCGGGCTGGCCGAACAGGGCGCCCGCGTGATCGTCCACGGACGCAGCCAGGAAGCGGCCGAGGAAGCCGCCCGGAAACTGGCATCAGACACCGGCGCCACGGTCGACGCCGTGGCTTTCGACGTGACCGATGCCGAGGCGGTGAAAGCGGCCATCGACCCGCTGATCGAACGCCTCGGCGTGCCGGACATCCTGGTCAACAACGCCGGGCTGCAGAAACGCGGCCCGTTCAACGACTTCGACCCCGCCGACTGGGACGCCGTCATCGCCACCAATCTCTCCAGTGCTTTCTATGTATCGAAGGCGGTGAGCCCGGCGATGTCGGAACGTGGCAGCGGCAAGATCGTCAATATCGGCTCGGTGCAGTCGAAACTCGCCCGGGAAACCATCGTGCCCTACGCCGCGTCCAAGGGCGGCGTGGCGCTGCTGACTCAGGGCATGGCCGCCGACCTGGCGCGCTACGGCATCCAGGTCAACTGTCTCTCCCCCGGCTACTTCCAGACCGACATGAACCAGGCGCTGTGGCAGGACGCCGACTTCAACGCCTGGATCGAGAAGCGCACCCCGGCGCAGCGCTGGGGTCAGGTCGAGGAGCTGGTCGGCACGCTGGTCTATCTCTGCTCCGGCGCGTCGAATTTCGTCTCCGGACAGAACGTGTCCGTCGATGGCGGGATGACGTCGGTGGTCTGAAAACGCCGCCACGCCAGCGAGCCAATGGCCTGATCTCGACAGTCGATAGTTTTGCTGCATCGACATAGTCGTCAGGATTCATTGTTGGTCGGCTAATCGTTTCCTAGACTTTGGTCTATTCGAGCGAGCCCGAGAGGGCTCGCCTTATTTTTGGCCTGACGTCATCGCGACCGAATGTCAGCGTAAAAGGAGTTGACGATATGACATCGCTATTCGAACCGTTCGATCTTGCCGGCACCCGCCTCAACAACCGCATCGTCATGGCGCCGATGACCCGCGCCCGCGCCAAGGGCGACGTGCCCGACGAAATGGGCGCGCTCTATTATCGCCAGCGTGCCAGCGCCGGGCTGATCGTCTCCGAAGGCAGCCCGATCTCCCGCGAGGGCCAGGGTTATCTGTTCAACCCGGGCATCTACGGCCCCGATCAGATCGCCGGCTGGAAGAAAGCGACCCAGGCCGTGCACGAGCGCGGCGGCGTGATCTTCTGCCAGACCTGGCACGTCGGCCGTGTCTCGCACACCTCGATCCAGCAGAACGGTGCCGCACCGATCAGCAGTAGCGCCAAGCAGGGCGGCATGGCATTCGGCTACAACGAAGACGGTCAGCCGGACATGCTGGCGGCCACCACGCCCCGCGCCGCGACCACCGAGGAGTGCCGTCGGCTGGTGGGCGACTTCGCCCAAGCCGCGCTGAATGCGCGCAACGCCGGCTTCGACGGCGTCGAGCTTCACGGCGCCAACGGCTATCTGCTCGAGCAGTTCGTCAACGGCGGTCTCAATGATCGGACCGATGAGTACGGCGGCTCGCGCGAGAACCGCTGCCGCCTGCTGCTGGAAGCGATCGACGCTTCCATCGCACTGATCGGCGAAAACCGTGTCGGCGTGCGCCTGACGCCCTACGGCACCCTGTTCGATATGCCGATCTACGACGACATTGAAGGCACCTATCTCTACCTGGCCGAGGAGCTGAGCAAGCGCAACCTGGCTTATGTGCACCTCATGGATCAGGGCGCCCAGGGTCAGGACGGCCTGCCGCGCGAGTTCCTGCGCCAGTTCCGCGATGCCTATCGCGGCACGCTGCTGTTCGCCGGCAACCTCGACAAGGCCGAAGCGCAGAAGCTGGTCGACGACGGCACCATCGACCTGCCGGTCTTCGGCCGCCACTTCACCTCCAATCCGGATCTGGTCGAGCGCCTGCAGAACGACTGGCCGCTGGCCGAGTTCGATCCGGATACCTTCTACGGTGGCGATGCGCGTGGCTATGTCGACTTCCCCACCTACGAGGAAGAGCAGGCGCGCCTGGCACGCGAGAAGATGATCGAAGAGAAGTCCTGATCCCGCTCGCGGATCGCGCTGACGATCGTTCGAGACTGTTGTTCAGGACGATCGTGCAAGACGAGAAACGCCCCGATCTCAGGATCGGGGCGTTTTTTCATGGGCGCTCACTGACCAGGCGAGCCG
The DNA here is from genome assembly GCF_003206695.1 of Salinicola halophyticus. Taxonomy (GTDB): domain Bacteria; phylum Pseudomonadota; class Gammaproteobacteria; order Pseudomonadales; family Halomonadaceae; genus Salinicola; species Salinicola halophyticus. Next base: position 90,661 of record NZ_PZJN01000009.1, read on the forward strand.
CTGGTCATGGCCGGTTCTCGCCTAGCGACGAATACCCAGCGCTTCGTGCTGCTTGGCGAACAGCGCCTGACAGCCGCTCTCGGCCAAATCGAGCATGCCGTTGAGCTCGGCGCGGGAGAACGCTTCGGCTTCCGCCGTGCCCTGCACCTCGATCAGCTTGCCGTCTTCGGTCATCACCACGTTCATATCGGTATCCGCGGCGCTGTCTTCCGGGTAGTCCAGATCGAGCACCGGCGTGCCCTTGTAGACGCCCACCGAGATCGAGCTGACCAGCTGACGGAACGGATCGGTCTTGATCATCTTCTTGCGCTGCATGTACTGCAGCGCCTCGATCAGCGCCACGCAGGCACCGGTGATCGACGCCGTGCGCGTGCCGCCATCGGCCTGCAGCACGTCGCAGTCCACCGTGATGGTGTATTCGCCGAGCTTCTTCAGATCCACCGCCGCACGCAGGCTACGGCCGATCAGACGCTGGATTTCCAGCGTGCGCCCGCCCTGCTTGCCCCGCGCCGCCTCACGGCCGCTACGGGAATGGGTCGCGCGCGGCAGCATGCCGTACTCCGCCGTCACCCAGCCCTGGTTCTTGCCACGCAGCCAGCGCGGCACGCCGGCTTCGACGCTGGCGTTGCACAGCACCTGGGTATCCCCGAAGCTCACCAGCACCGAGCCTTCGGCGTGACGGGTAAAACCGCGGGTCAGCGTGACCTCACGGGGCTGATCGGGTTGTCGTCCACTCGGGCGCATGAAAGCCTCTCGATCCAAAACATCAATGACAGAAGCGCCACGCCTTCGACGCTTCACAGCAGGCCGGCCATTCTACACGGGTCAGCCGCACATTCACCGTGGGCAAGCGGCGGCCAACGTCTTCACGGATGGGTTACACTCGATCGATCAGCTCGACGATTCAAGGAATTCCCCATGCCCCATAGCATGACCGCGTTCTCGCGCCAGACCCGTGATGCCGACTGGGGCAGCCTGCAGCTCGAACTGCGCTCGGTGAATCAGCGCTACCTGGAGCCGCACTTCCGACTTCCCGATACCCTGCGCGATCTCGAACCGCACTTCCGCGAAGCGATGCGCCAGCGTCTCGCTCGCGGCAAGGTGGAGTGCTCGCTGCGCTTCGACCCTGTCGAGGGCAACGCCGCGCCCGGCATCAACGCCGATCAGCTCACCGCACTTTGCCAAGCTCTGGCCCAGGTTCGCGCCCAGCTGCCGGAAGCGCCGATGCCCAACGCCCTGGAGCTGCTCGCCCACCCCGGCGTGATGGCCACCCAGCGGCTGGACATCAATCAGGTCAAAGCCGCCGGCCTCGAACTGTTCGACGCCGCGCTGAAGGATCTGGAAACCGGCCGCGCCCGCGAAGGCGAGCGCCTGGCGGAACTGATTCGCGAGCGCCTGAGCGGAATTCGCCAACAGGTCAACCTGGTGCGCGAGCACCTGCCATTGATTCTCGAGCGCCAGCGCGCGCAGCTACTGGAACGTCTCGAAACCGCCAAGACCGAACTCGACCCGCAGCGTCTGGAAGCGGAAATGGTGATGATGGCGCACAAGGCCGACGTCGCCGAAGAGCTCGACCGGCTCGAAACCCACGTCACCGAAGTGGAGCGTCAGTTGAAGCAAAAGGGCCCGATCGGCCGGCGCCTCGACTTCCTGATGCAGGAACTCAACCGCGAAGCCAACACGCTTTCCTCCAAGGCCATCGTCGCCGACACCACTCGCTGCGCGGTGGAATTGAAGGTGCTGATCGAGCAGATGCGGGAACAGATTCAGAATTTGGAGTGAGTGATCAGACGCGAATCTCACGGGCTTAACTGGACGAACTTGTCGGGGACATTTATGAAGCCAAGGCTCGGCTGTCTCAACTCTTGGTGACGAGGGAAAAGTTCGTTATCGCCAAGGCCGGCAAGCCGATTGCCAAGGTCACGGTCATCGATAGCCCGGACGCCGGGCAGCAGAAGAAAATTGGCTTTATGAAAGGCCAGTTCAAGTTCCCGAAGACTTTGATCGTATGGGTCAGGATGACGTACCTGATATTTTCGGAGTTTGAGACGGACCTGCTACCAGATACTCACAAGCAGATTATAAGATGCCGTATAAAGCGACCTCACCAGCTAAAATTGATTTCATAATCAGGCATTAGTTAGATGGCCGGCCATCAATCAATTAACGTTAAAGCTAGGCACGGACGTCGCTGCTTAACTTAAGAATAAAAGCACCCTTCATAACTATTCGCTTGCACTACCCATCTGCTTTTCGAACGCCTGTCGAATGAGCCCCATTACATAGGCCAGCTCAGATTCCTCACTTAACCCTACTTCCACATCGCCATTTCCCCAACGTCCGAGGTTGGTCACGTCACGAGCCATCCCTTTCGGATCGCTCAATTCGTGAAACGGCATATTCAGAGACAGTCGCAAACGGGTCTTTTGCGGGACCACATCGACAAAGTTCGTCTCGGCTTTGAACGCTATATAGAGCTTGAGGATTTCTTCAGTGACGCTCGGGTCGAGCGCCAGGACTTCCTTTCGGAGCTGCTCAAATAAAGCGCGCATTGGGCTCTCGTCTGCCAGTTGAGGGTGATCCTCAAGGTTGTAGGCTTCTGGTTTGACGGCCACGTTGCGGTAAGTATCGAGGATCTCATCCGGCAATACCGGTGCCGCCCAAACCCGCACCGCTTCCTGGGCCAGCTTGGCGGCCCGATTCTTAATTGAGTCCTCATTCCATGCTTCTACAGCTCCCAAGCCCTCGTTGAGCCGTAGGGGGCTTTGTTTGAATCCGCCTTGCATATCGCGCTTCTCGATGAAAGCTCGGTCGCTGTACTCTGAGTTGTAGCCCGTAAGAGTCAGATTACCTAGCGTATGCAGCCAGGTTTCATGCACACGCTTCCATTCCGGACCTAGCTCATCCTTCCATCTAGCAGACAGATTCTCATTCTGCGGCATGATGTGTTCGATCGTGTATTCGTCGACCGGAACTCGTTCCTTGCGCTCGAAATTCTCCAATCGGCGTAACCAGTAGCTCCGGCTGCGGAAATTGTATAGATCGCGTACTGCCAGTTCCCTTTTGAACTCTTCGTCATTCGGGAAACGCCGGTATGACTTCAAACCGAGCAGGTGAGCCTTGACGCTCTCCAGGTAACGGTTCTTCTGCAATGATTTGTGAAAGGTCGCAAAGGTCTTGTTCAGCGAGTTTGTGGGGATGGCACAAACGGCACGACGGAACACATAAGCCTCGATCAGCCGAATAGCGCTATGGAAGTCATCTCGGGACAAATTGTCCTGTTGGTAATCATGGTAAAGCTCCAGCAGGAACGGATATGCTACGTCGACTTTGAGTTCCCGCAGATCCTTAAATGCCATTCCTAGCTGTTTATCAGTTTCTTTTCCCAATGCCATCGCACAAAAATATCGGGCGAAAGCATGTATTTCAGCAACCAATAAATCGACACCAGCACTCGCCACTTCGGCACGACGTGAATGCTGCTTGAAAGCTTCGTATACCTCATCTAACCGTGGAATTTCCCCGGTTTTAACCGTGAGGTAGTGGCGCATGAAGCTGTCAAAGTAAACGCCATAGCCTTCTTGCCCGAATTCCACCTCCATCGGACGCCAGTGGTCGCGATAGAGCCGAGTTTGATGCTCCGGCTCAAGTCCCATCAGCACATAGTTCCGGATCAGGTCAGCCTGGCTCAGAGCTTTACCTGTGGAATTCATGCTCTCAAAAATGAGTTGAGGATTATCCTGGTCTCGGCTCAGCGCAATATCAACGATGATGAGCTTTGAAATGCCTCGGCAGAGGGTTTCCAGCTCCCCGTTAAGCCGCTCAATTTGGCTGTTGAAGAACTCGAAGTTTTCCTGGATTCGAAGAGAACCGTCACCAGGTAACGGCTTCTGCGTGACCAACGCAAGAAGGCTCTCTTTGTCCGTCTGGGTCAATAGCAGTTTGTACGCTCGCTCACCGTCTTCCAACGGGTTAAGCAGGTAGTAATTGCGCAGCTTCTTAGCCGAAAACCCCTCCAGAGGTTCTGTGTCCCCAAGGTGTCGAGATACCGCCTCAAGAATCAGCATGGTGGTAGTCAGTCGCTGTTGCCCATCAATGACCAGCAATGGTGATTGACTGGACACCTGATAAAGCCCCTTCTCGATGTAGACCACCGAGCCAATGAAATGTGCTGATATACCATCGTTGGTACCGGCTCGCATAATGTCGTCCCACAGTTGGCGACATTGCTGTTCAGACCAGGAGTACGTTCTCTGGTAGATCGGAATGACAAATTGTGGCGACTTCTTGAGGAAGTCTAGCAACTTGGCTTCTGTAGCTTTCATAACGGACGTTATCCCTTTTTTGTTCTGTTACTGCGTTTCAACGCTGGTTTTGACCTGGTTATACACAGCCCGCATCAGGTACTGAGAAGCGATATTGCGGAAGGACTCGTCGTTCATCAGGCGTATGAAGATGTCTTCGTTGCCATCCATGCGCTCTACAAACAAGTTCTCAAGCTGCTTGTTAAATACCGGTTCGAAGTTCTCCAGGCTGTTGGCCATGACGGCCTGGCGAAGCTGCTCGTTGGCAACGGCGGTTTCCTTCACTTGGTCGAAGAACAGCTGATCCGCCGGGGTAAATTCAGTACCAAATCGCTCATTGAGCTTGTCGACCAGCGTCGATAACTGAACCTCTTCCTCTGCCTGGCCGGTGCCGACCTCTGTTGGGCCATACAAGGCTTCCGGCTCGCCTACTTTCAGGTCGATGGCTCCTTCACTGATTTTCTGAAGCCGGTAGTACTTCAGCTCTACCTCATCATCGACCTGCACTGTGCGTGTATCGGCGGTATAAGGCAGTTTGGTGAGCAGGAAGCGAGAATAGGTGTACAGCTTCTCGTGGTCCGAGTCTTGATAAGGAATAATCTGGGCAACGAAGCCGTACAGGTTAAGAAAGCTGACCAACTGCCCCTTGAACAGGGCTTGGTCTTCCTCGCTCAATTTCTTGAATCTTTCGACAGCCAAGTCAATCAGACTGTTCAGCTTCTTGTGCTCGCCGCCTGTTGGGTTCAGTCGGTTGCGGAACCAGATCTCGCACCAGGCGCTCACCTCACCCTCGGTGAAAATCTGCCAGGTGGACAGTGTGTGGGCCAGGTTGTTGAGCTGCTGAGGGTCGGTATCCTCTTCCTTGGTGGTCACCTCATAATAGGGTTTGAACGCTTTGTAGATTTCATCCGGCTCATTCACGAAGTCCAGGACAAAGGTATCTGTCTTGCCCCTGGCCGTTCGGTTAAGCCGTGACAGCGTTTGAACCGCCTGAATGCCTGACAGCTTCTTATCCACATACATGCTATGAAGCAGTGGCTGGTCAAAGCCGGTTTGGTATTTTTCAGCGACCAGTAACACCTGATATTCCTCGGTGTTGAATTTATCCGGTAGCTCAGACTCCTTGATGCCCTCGTTCATACCGACTTCGGTAAATGTCTTGTCAGCATATTCCTTGAGAGCGATCTCTCCCGAGAAGGCTACGAGGGACTTCACATCCGTATAGCCTTTAGATTTGATGTACTTGTCGAAGCCCAGCTTATAACGCACCGCATGTTCACGAGAGCTGGTCACAACCATGGCCTTTGCCCGGCCACCGATCTTGTGGCGGGTATGGGTGCGAAAGTGCTCAACGATCACCTCAACCTTCTGCGCTATCTCATAGTCGTGGAAGGAAACAAAACGAGCCAATGCACGCGCTGCCTTACGGCGCGGTACTTCAGGGTCATCCTCCACCTTCTGGATCAGCTTGTAATAACGCTTGTAGCAGGTGTAGTGGGCCAGCACGTCATGGATAAACCCCTCTTCAATGGCCTGCCGCATACTGTAGTGATGGAACGGAGCTTCGCCGTTTCGTCCCGGCTCGTTGAACACGGCCATGGTCTTGAACTTGGGGGTAGCGGTGAACGCGAAAAAGCTCAGGTTGGGCTGTTTGGCACGTTTGAGCTGCTCACGAATGAGCTCCTTTTTAGCCTCTTCGCTAAGGCTCTCGTCCTCCATGTCCAGCAACTGCTCAGCGATGGCTGACTCGATGCCATCCTTGTTCAGGATCTTCCGCAGCTCCATAGCCGTTTCGCCACTCTGCGAGCTGTGGGCCTCATCCACAATCACCGCGAAGCGTTTGCCTTCCGTCGAAATTGAGATGCCCTTGCCTTTTTGCTCCAACGTGCGGATGGCCTGACTGATGAAGGGGAATTTCTGGATAGTGGAAATGATGATCGGCACACCGTCAGCCAGCGCCTTGGCCAGTTGCTGAGTGTTCTCGTCGATCTTCTGTACAACGCCCAACTTGTGCTCGAACTGGAAGATGGTGTTCTGCAACTGTTGGTCGAGTACCCGGCGGTCAGTAATCACCACCACGGAATGGAATACCTTCTCGTTGTCAGCATCGTGCAGACTGGACAAACGATGAGCCAACCAGGCAATAGAGTTGGATTTACCGGAACCCGCAGAGTGCTGTACCAGATAGTTGTGGCCGGAGCCCTTGGCTTTTGCGTGCTGGGTCAGAGACCTTACGGCATCCAGTTGGTGATACCGGGGGAAAATCAGCGTTTCCTTGCGGTGGCGCTTGATTCCCTTTTCGGTCACGACCGTTTTATCCTCAACCTGAAGGTGCAGAAAACGGGCGAGGATATCCATCAGGCTGTCCCGCTCCAGCACCTCTTCCCAGAGGTAGGCGGTACGAACATCACCTTCCATGGGCGGGTTGCCAGCGCCGTGATTAAAACCCCGGTTGAAAGGCAGGAAAAAGGTATCCTTACCCTCCAGATGGGTCGTCATAAACGCTTGCTCGGTATCTACTGCAAAATGCACCAGGCAGCGATTCTTGAAGGCAAACAGCGGGTCTTTGGGGTTCCGTTCGAAGCGGTACTGGGACTTGGCATTTTCTACCGTCCATCCAGTCGCCGACATGGCATTCTTCAGCTCCAATGTGGCAACTGGGAGGCCGTTCACAGCCAGCACCATGTCAGGAATTGCGCCCGTCTTGGTATGTACCTGACGAACCACGGTAAGCCTGTTCGCGGCGTAGCGTGCAGCCGCGCCTGTATCAATACTGGTATTGGGAGCAAAATAAGCCAGCTTCACCGACTTGCCGACGCACTTGAAACCCTCGCACAGCACGGTCAGGGCGCCTTTTGCGGCCAATTCCTTGGTTAGGGCATCAAGGAGCATGCTCTCGGCCTTGCTCGCATCCAGATTGTTCAACCGCTCCCAGATCTTGGGTTGTGTCTTCTGCACAAAGCTCACGACATCCGCCGGGAACAAGGCTATTTCAGCATCGAAACTGGTGGGATCTCCCTTTTGATAGCCACTCAGGGTGATCAGCGCCTGCTCTATGGCGTTCTCAAAGTCGATTTCTTTGTGCATAACCTATGTTCCTTTTTAAAACGTGGCTGGGTTTCAGCGACTACTCTTGGTCAGAATCGTCGTTCTGCTGCTTTCCCAGCTTCTTCTGCGCGTTTTCTACTTGTTTGACGCTTTTATCCGGCGTGGGCAGGTTTTCTGGCATAGTGCCGCCCAGTTCGCCAATGGTTTGCCGAACCTTCTGGCCTACCTCGAAATGGGTTTTGTTGGCGTTCTGCTTACCCTGAATGTTGTCCCGTCGAAGCTTCTCTTCTGCCTGTGTAGCACGGAACAGATTGGCAGCGAGCTCTGTGCTCCCCATGTAGTCCAGAATCTTGTGGCTCTTCTTGAGCCCTTTTCTGGCATGTAAGTCCTTGGCGCCCAGCCCCCCGTATAGCCCTTTGTAGCCATGATCCTGAAAAATGGCGTAATCCAATGGGGTCTCCACGCCAGCATCCTGGGCAGCCGCCGCCAGGTACTTGTTGTGGGCAATAAGCTCCTTACGGATTGCCAGGCGCTTCTCATCCTCGGAGAGGGATGTGAACTGCTCGCTGTCCTCCAGCTCCTGTCGGCGTGTCTGGATAGCAAAGTAGGTCTGGCCGTTGGCGATGACCGGCTTCGTAGGGTCGCCGTTCTGGACGATCAGGTAACAGGCATACCGCGAAAGATGTACATCCGGGACCTCACGTTGCGCTCCAGAGCCAATACCAACCATTTTGCGCACGTCCGCAAAATGGTCTGCAACGACGTTCCCGGATCTTTCACAGGCATGTTTGGCCTTATCAATAACCGGGACAAAATTCCGCCACTGCGGGTATTCCAGCAGAGGTGCCAGCTCCCTGGCTGACCAGAACTCGTTGCCATGCTCATCCTCTCTGCGGATGCCTTCAAAGCTCTCGTGGTGAGTATTGGTGGACGGCGTATCAGCCATGGGCAACCTCCCTTTGCTCAGTGGTTGTGGGTATGCAGAAGTCCCGCACGTCAATTTTGCCGGTGACTGCGTTGGTGATCAGGGCAGAGCGGTATTCCTGCAACCTTTCAATGACTGCCTTTGTTTTTTCTTCTTGAAGTGAAATCCTATCGCTTTTTTCCGTCAGTACCTTAACGATAGCTCTTTGCTCGTCAATTTCTGGAAGCACGAACTGGTAGGATTTAACGGACGCTTGGGGAATGTTATTTGCTAAACCATCAGCACCGCTTACCGATAACTCAATTTGTTCCCGGATATACTTTGATTTCATTGCAAAAACAAAAAAATCCGGATCAATTAAGTTTTCATTGAGCGAAATCCGGTACGTTTTATCAGAAAAAATGAGATTAGGCCTGCAAGATCTTACTCTTGCGACTGAGCCGATGAGATGCTTTGAGCCGCTGGCTCGACACATCAAAATGTTGCCAGGCTTTACTTCCAGAGACTCAATAGGTGTCAGTGATGCTGGTAGAGTCTTATGCTGTCGTTCGTCAAATATCCCATGGTTGACACAACCCGATTTCAAAACTCCCCATTCGTCCTTAGATGCTTCACGAGCTTCACAAGAAGGACTCCAACCCTGCTCAAAACGCATTATAAGACGAACAAGCAGAACTCTCTGCCAATGGCCTGGAATCTCTCCCAACCAATCAACACCCGAATCATTCATCGGTACCGACGGGTCTAGTCCTTTGGTGACCGCCTGACTGATTAAAGCCGTACGTTGCTCAGCAAGCTTGTCCAAAAGAGACTGCTTTTTGGCAATCAGTGCATCAATCTGAGCAGTTTTGTGATCAAGGAAGTTAACTATTGCTTGCTGTTCTTGACTAGAAGGAATTAGTAGGGGCAAGTTGCCTATATAATCCCAACTCGCTCTTGGCATTTTACTGCCATAGGTTGATGAATCTACGGTGTTTATAAAATCTCTGGAGAGTAGGTAATATTTCAGATATGAGGAGCTTATAAATCTGGAAGGCCTGATAACCAAGGCCTCGCTGGATACTAATCCAGGGGTATCTGCCAAATGAACCTTTGCAAGATAAGGTCTTAACTTTCCAAACAGTATGTCTCCGCTCGCATACGCCGAAGCTAATCCCTCACTTTGAGAGATTTCGCCATCAACTTTTTTCCCAGTCCAGGACTCAATATGCTCTAACCCGATATAGGAAAGGCCAGATTCCCCGACTGGTTGTTTTTGATTAATCAGCTTCACCACAAATTTCAGTCTTTTTTTATTCCAGTGCGATGGAATCTTTTGTAACCAAGGTACATTGGAATCGCAAAGATCTGAATATACTGAAAGCTGCATCAAACCACCTCCGCCAACATAGCAACTACTTCCCGCTCCAGCTGACTAATCTCATCAGCGATCTCTTCCAGCGGACGTGGTGGCTCATAGACATAAAAATGACGATTCAGCGGTATCTCGTAACCAACTTTGGTTTTGCTATGGTCAATCCAGGCGTCAGGTACATGGGGTAATACTTCAGCTGCCAGGTACGCCTCGCAATGATCTTTTACCAAGGCTAACAGCTGGTCATGACCGGTTTCGTTGTCGTATTTCAGTGGCAAAGGCAAGCTGATATCGGCAGGTAAAACCACATTTTCGGTATCGCGCAGTTCCGGGTCTGGCTCTGGATTGCCCCTTTTGTCACGACAAATGTCGGCCTGTGGGTCTCGTTCTGACAGCGCGGTCAGTATCGCTTTCTTAACCGGAGCACCCACCTTGAGGGCAGCCTTTTTCAAAGCCTTATTCAACACGGCTTCGAATTCATCTCGATTCCGGTAAAGGATGTTGCCATCCAGCTCTTCCAGCAGGTTCTTGATAGCGGCCTGAGTCTGTTTGCCTATGGCAATTTCAGCTTGGTACGCCGCTTGATCCTTACGCTTTTTACTGGTGGCCAGGTTAGCAAAGGCCCGCTGCTCCTCTAGGCGAGCAACTCTGTGCGGGCTGGTCTGAAAATTCAGCCTTAACGGGCGTTCTATCGTAATTTTCAGATAGCCAAATTCACGGTTATCAAAGATCTTGCTGACGATACGGGTTTCGGTCTCGGTCGATCTTGATGATCCTTTGGTATGTACCGGCACGACAGAGGTCGCATCATGCTGATGTTCGGCGTAGAGGCGCACTAACTCGCGAATATGATCCTCGGCCAGCTCATGTCGCTTCTTACCAAGACTTTTGTCCATCTTTTTGTAATGGCGGGTGCCGTCGATTAGCTGCACTTTGCCTTGGCGGTGTTTCGGCTTGCGGTTACTCACAATCCAGACGTAGGTATAGATGCCGGTGTTGTAGAACATCTGGTCTGGCAGAGCAATAATCGCATCTAGCAGATCATTTTCGATGATCCAACGTCTTATATTTGACTCTCTAGCTTTAGATGTAGGAGAGCTTGCGTCTCCGCTGAACAAAGGGGAGCCATTAAAAACAACTGCTATTTTAGAACCATCTCCACCAGCATTTATTCCGTCTACTATTACCGGCGGCTTATGCATCTTAGAAATCATATGTTGAAGGAATAGAAGCGAGCCATCATCAATACTTGGTAACCCAGCACCAAAACGGCCTGAAAACCCTTGTGCGGAGTATTCTTCACGCACGAAATCTTCTTCCGGCTTCCACTCGACACCAAAAGGTGGGTTGGAAAACATGTAGTGGAATTTCTTCTCCTGGTGGCCATCGTGAGCTACGAAGCCGTTGTTTTTGTTCTTGGCGTCTTTCACGCCCAGCGTGTCCCCATAGATGAGGTTGTCGATGGGTTCGTCTTTGATCAGGAGGTCTGAGCAACAAATGGCGTAGGATTCCGGATTGTACTCCTGGCCGAACAGCTCGATGTGGGCATCGGGGTTCAATCCTTCATGGGTACCGTCACCGCAAATGTACTTTTCAGCTTCCGAGAGCATGCCACCGGTACCGGCGGTGGGGTCGTAGATACTCCGGTAAATGCCTGGGGCGAAGATGCCTTCTTCATCGGTAAACAACAACTGCACCATCAACCGGATGACTTCGCGGGGAGTAAAGTGGTCCCCAGCCTCTTCATTGGCCTGTTCATTAAACTTTCTGACCAGCTCTTCAAACAGATAGCCCATCTGTAGGTTGCTGAGGGTCTTGGGCGAGAGGTCAATCTCGTTGCTACAGAACTCTTTGAGAACCAGGAAAAGGCGGTTGGCCTCGTCCAGTTTGGCGATCTCAGCCTCGAAATCGAACTTGTCAAAGATGTCCCGAGCGCGGGGTGAGAAACCCTGGATGTAGGCAATCATGTTGCCCGCAATGTTCGGCGGATCAGCCAGCAGCTTATCGAAGGTGAAGCCGCTGGTATTGAACAGTTCCTGTTTGCGGCCACTGGTGGCAATGCGTGAAAGCGCCTTTTCCAGTGCAGGGCCGGTTATGCCGCGGGCTTCCAGGCGTTCCTTCTCAGCCAGCACCTTTTTCTGGTTTTCCGCCAATACCAGGTCAAACCGACGCAAGACGATCATTGGTAGCATTACCCGCCGGTACTGGGGTGGCCGATACGGGCCTCGCAGCTTGTTAGCGATGTTCCAGATGAAGCCGACAAGGTTTTGATGATGGTTTTGTTGCATGCTGTTCTCGCTATTTAATAGTTACCGCTGCCTTGCCATGCGTGTCGACATAGCCAGGTGCCAGGACAGCGTTAGCGCAATGTTCAAGAATGTTGTGGTCGAGAGGATTGTCTCTAGCCAAGATTTAATCGATCAATATAGGCACTGTAAGCAAACACCCGATTTCGCTTCTGCCCAGTCAGTTCCTGCACGATGCCAAGCTGGGTCCCCAGCGCTTCCAGAGTTTTCCCAATCGTCGCTTGGGTCAGGCCCGTCTCTTGCCGCAGCGTGGCGATATTGGCAATCGGGTGGTGGAACAGTGCCTCCAACACTTGTGTCGCCGAGCCGGATAGGCGGCCGAGCTCCGCCAGGCGCGCCTTGTCCCGGGCCAGTAGCGCATTGAGCGCCTGCGCCGTGGCAACGGCATGGTTGGCGGTATCGGCGATGGCATCGACGAAAAAGAGCAACCAGCTTTCCCAATCGCCGGTCAGGCGCACGTTCTGGAGGTGCTCGTAATAGACCTGCCGGTGGCGTTTGAAGAACACAGAAAGGTAGAGCAGCGGCTCCGTCAGAATGCCTGCCTGCACCAGAATCAGCGGAATCAACAAGCGCCCGAGCCGGCCATTGCCATCCATGAACGGGTGAATGGTTTCGAACTGCACGTGTGCCAGGGCGGCCTTGATTACCGGCTCGGTCGCTGTCGGCTCGTCGTTGAGAAAGCGCTCGAAGGCACTCCAGCAGTCGGCGAGACGGTTGGCCGGGGGCGGCACGAAAGCGGCTTCGTCGGCACGGTGCCCGCCGATCCAGACCTGGTTCTGGCGAAATTCACCCGGGCGGCGATGCGTGCCGCGCCCGTGGGTCATCAGGGCGTCGTGTAGCTCACGCACGAGCCGGATCGTGATCGGCTGCCCTTCGCGAATGCGCTGAACGCCCAGGTTGAGCGCCCGCACGTAGCAGGAGACCTCCTGCACGTCATCCATCGGGACACCGGGAATGCCGTCCATCTCATAGATCATGAGATCGCTGAGCGACGACTGCGTGCCCTCGATCTGCGAGGACATCACCGCTTCCTTACGTACATAGCTGTAGAGAAACAGCTGCGCGTCGGGCAGCAGCATCGAGATGCCATCGAGCCGCCCCAGGGCGATATGGGCGGCGGACAGCCGACGCTGCAGCTTGTCATCCAGTGACAGCGCGGGCTCGGGGGGCAGTGGCGCCGGGATGAACGCCTGGCAACTGATACCACCGGCGATGCTGGGGGTGTATTGGCCGGTCAGCCCACGATGCATGGGCGCTCCTCGCGGAAGTTAAAATTGGCGATGCCACTATTTCATTTTTATCCATAATTTGAAATAGAGGCGCCTTTAATTTTAACCTCCTTTCATTGCCGCGACTGGCTGGGGAGCCCACTGCCGCATCGACGACCTGATGGCCATCGCCGGCTCGCCATTCGGGCTGCGCTGGCGGCTTGCCTTACCAGACCGGGTAAACGAAGAGGCAGTGACCCAGCGTCACTGCCTCTTTTTACGCTAGCGACCGCGACCGGAGACCTCGAGGCTAGACGCTCAGCGGCGCAAGCCTAGGCGCGATCATGTTCTCCGGGCGCAGGATATCGGCGAGCGCAGTGGCATCCAGCAGGTTCTCCTCCAGCACCAGCTCCAGCACGCCGCGTCTGGAGACCAGCGCTTCGCGGACAATCATGCGAATCGCCGCTACCAGAGGGTGTAGCCGCCATCCACCACGACGATGGAGCCGGTCATGAAGCTCGAGGCGTTGCTGGCCATGTAGACGATGGTGGGGCCGAGTTCTTCAGGAGTCGCGGCGCGCTGCATGGGCGCGTCGTCGATCCAGCGCGGCTTGAAGCGGGGATCGTCGACCGGCGCCATCGCGGTCTTGACGTAGCCGGGGGCCAGCGCGTTGACGCGGATGCCGTAGGGCGCCCATTCGGCGGCCAGCGACTTGGTCAACTGGTGCACGGCGGCCTTGGAGGCGTTGTAGGCGGGCTGCATCTGCGGGCGGTTGACGATCATCGCCGAGATCGAGCCGATGTTGATGATCACGCCGCCGCGCGACTGCATCCGCCGGCCGGCGGCCTGGGCGCAGTACCACAGCCCGTGAACGTTGATGTCGAAGATCTCGCGCCAGCGTTCGGGGGTGACCTCCAGTGCCGGCGCATGCTGGCAGGCGCCGGCGTTGTTGAGGAAGATATCGACCGGGCCGAGGCCGGCCTCGACCTCGTCGAGCAGGGCGTCCGCCGCCTCGGGTTGGGTAATGTCGCCCTCCACCGCCATGGCGCGGTGCCCGGCATCCTCCAGGGCCTTGACCACCTCGAGGCTGCGGGCGTGGCCGCGGGCGGCGATGGCGACCGTCGCGCCAGCCTCGGCCAGGGCGTGGGCGAACGCCTCGCCGAGCCCGCCGTTGCCACCGGTGACCACGGCGACCTTGCCGATCAGGTCGAACTGCGACATCACGTTCATGCTGGTCTCCTCCCTCTGCTGCAGTGTGGAATCGCCTGCCGGTGCGTCATTTCACGGCGCCCATGGTCAGCCCCTGGACCAGCCAGCGCTTGACCAGCAGCCCGGCGATCGCCATCGGGCAGACCACGATGGTGCCGATCGCCAGCAGCTTGCCCCAGTCGATACCGGTCTGGGTCAACAGCTGTGCCGCGGCGATGGGGATGGTCTGGGTGCTGGGCCCGGAGAAGGTCTGGGCGAAGGCGTAATCGTTCCAGGCGAAGATGAAGCACAGGATGGCGGTGGTCACCAGCCCGGGGGTCATCAGCGGCAGCACCACGTAGCGGAACGCCTGGAACTTGGTGGCACCGTCGATCATCGCCGCCTCTTCCAGGTCGGGCGGCAGGTCGTCGAAGAAGGCGGTCATCAGCCAGATGGCGAAGGGCAGGTTGAAGCTCAGGTAGGCGACGATCAGGCCGACGTGGGTATCCAGAAGGTAGAGATAGCGGAACAGCAGGTACAGCGGCACGATCACCGCCGCGATCGGCGCCATGCGAGTGCTGATGATCCAGAACGCCAGGTGCTGCTTGCCCTTGATCCGGATCCGCGACAGCCCAAAGCCTGCCATGCAGCCGAGCACCACGGCGATCAGCGTCGAGACCCCGGCGATCAACAAGCTGTTCATCAGGTAGGGCCAGAGGCTGTTACCGCCGCTGAACAGCGAGGCGTAGTGCTCCAGGGTGGGCGTGAAGAAGACCCGTGGCGTGTTGGCCGTGATGACACTGTTCGGCTTGAACGAGGAGAGCACCATCCACACGATCGGCACCAGCGTCCACAGCAGCAGTAGCGTCAGCAGGACGATCTTGACGGTGAGTGAGACCCAGCGCTTGGGAGCAGTCATGAGCGCTTCTCCTGGCGTTTGAGCAGCTTCATGAACGCATTGGCGACCAGGATCGAGAACGCCAGCATGGTGATGCCCACGGCGGCGGCATAGCCCAGGTCGAAGAAGCGGAAGGCGATGTCGTAGAGCCGGATGGGGATGATCTTGGTGGAGTCCGCCGGCCCCCCGTTGGTGGTGATGAAGATGATCGCGAAGAAACGGATCGCATCCATGGCGCGGATCAGCAGTGCCACCAGCAGGATATTGGAGATCGACGGCAGGATGATGTAGAGCAATTTCTGGCCATACTTGGCGCCGTCCATCTCGGCCGCTTCCAGGATATCCTCGGGGACCGAAGCGAGCCCGGCGAGCACGATCAGCGCCACCAGCGGGGTCCACTCCCAGACGTCCATGAGGATGACCGCGACCATGGCGGGGCCGACGCTGCCGAGGATATTGCCGTCGAACAGGCCGGTTTCATTGAGCAGCCAGGCATACAGGCCGTGGCTGGGGTCGAGCATGAAGCGCCCGAGCAGCCCGACGATCACCGGGGCGATGAACATCGGGATCAACAGCAGCGAAATGATGATGTTGCTGCCCCGCGTCAGGCTGTAGACCAGCAGCGCCATCACCGTGCCGAGGATCATCTCCAGGCCCACCGTGGCCAGGAAGTAGAACAGGCTGATCAGCCAGCTGGAGCGGATGTCCGGGTCGGTGAACACCCGCTGCCAGTTATCGAGACCCGAGAACTCGAAGGTCAGCCCGCCCATCAGGCTGACGTCGTTGAAACTCATCCAGATGATCGAGAAGAACGGGACCAGCGTGATCAGGGCGAGCAGGAGAAGGGCTGGCGACATCATCGCCAGCTCGAACCCCTGTCGTCGCGCCGAGGGTTTTCCGGTCAGCAGCGCCATGCCTCACGCCCCCACGATGCGGTCGATGCGCTGCTTGGCGCTCTGCATGGTCTCCTCGGGGGACATCTGCCCCGCCAGCATCTTGGAGAGTTCGGTGAAGATCACCGTGTCGACCTCGTTCCACTGGGGGATCTTGGGCCGCAGGCCGATGTAACCCTCCTGCCAGGCGGTCAGCATGGTGTCCGCCGTGAGCATGTTGGGCATGTCGGTGGGCGGGGTGCTGGCGGCCTTGACCTCCGGCATGTCGTAGACCGACTGGCGGGTCGGGGTACCGCCGCCGACCTGGCTCTTCAGGCCCATCAGTTGGGTCTGCGGCGAGGTTGCCCAGACCAGGAACAGCCAGGCCGCTTTCTGCTTCTCGGGCGAGGCGTTGGCATTGATGCCGATGCCCGTGCCGCCCCACAGGTTGGCGCTGCGCGCCGGGCCCTTGGGCAGCGGGGCGTAGCCGACCTTGCCCTTCAGGTCCGAACCTTCCAGCGAGCCGGCGAATTCGTGCCACTCCGGCATCATCGCGAACTCGCCGTTCTGGAAGGCGTTGGCGACACCGGTCCAGTCCCAGCTGGTGCTGCCGGGGTGGGCGACCTTGAGCAGCTTCTGATAGAAGCGCGCCGCTTCCAGCGAGGCGTCGCTGGTCAACTGGCAGGCGCCGGGGGAGTCGGTGCCGAGCAGGCCGACCTGCTCGCCGTTGGAAAAGTAGCTGCCGCCGTAGGCGAACAGCACGTTGGAGAAGTCGCACATCAAAGAGTCGTACTGCTGGGCCTGGTGACCGGTGCCGTACTTGACCTCGCTGGCGTTGCCGTTACTGAACCACGCGGCGATCTGGTAGTACTGCTCCCAGGTCGTGCTGTCCGACGGCATGGGATCGAAGCCGAGATCCTGCTGCATCTGGTCGTGGTATTTCTCGAACAGGTCGCGGCGGTAGATCCAGATCATCGTCGGGCAGTCGTAGGGCAGGGTATAGAGGCTTTCCTCGTTCTCGAAGCGGCCGGCGGCGGCCAGCTGCGAGGGGATGAAATCCTCGATGCCCTTGGGCACGACCGGCTGCTGGTCGTCGTTGATGAAGGTGTTGAGATCCACCAGGCCGCGGTGATAGGGCGCGAGCACCTGGTAGGGGTCGGCATAGATCACGTCGAAGGCGCTGCGGCCAGCGCCGAAGTCCAGCGCGACCTTCTGCACCAGGGCGCCCAGCTGCATCTCGGTGATGTTGACGGTGATGCCGGTGAGCTCCTGGAACGACGCCAGGTTGGCGGCGATCGCCGTGGTCGGCGGGGTGTTCTCGGAGATGAACTGAATGGTGGTGCCGCTGGCCTGCCTCCAGGCCTCGTCGCTGGCCATGCCCTGGGCCAGGGCCGTACGCAGCGATCCCGCCCCCATCAACGACAGGCCAGCGAGTCCCCCCATTCCTTTCAGTATGTCGCGACGCTTGAACTGGGTCATTGTTGTTCACCTCTTGGTGGGTTCAGGTCCAGTGTGCTTTCTGGGCTGTCGAGGTCAGGCGTCAAGCGTGATCTGCAGCTTGACGTCATCGGGTCGCGCGCTCGCGGCGCGTTCGAACGCGGCGATGCTCTGCTCGAAATCGAAGGTCTCGCTGATCAGCGGCTTGAGATCGACCTTGCCCGAGGCGATCAGGTCGATCGCCCGGTCGTAGACGTTGGCGTAGCGGAACACCGTCTCGATGCGCAGCTCCTTGGCCTGGGCCGAGACGATGTCGAAGGTGACCGGCTCGACGGGCATGCCGACCAGCACGACCGCGCCGGCGGGCCGGGCGCAGGCCAGCACGTCGTCGTAGACCCTGGGGCTGCCGCTGGCCTCGAACACCACGTCGGCGCCCCAGTCCTCGCCGCAGCGCCGGTCGACGGCTTCGCGCAGCGACTCCTGCGAGACGTTGACGGGGGTGATGCCGGCGTAGCGTCCGGCGATCGCCAGCTTCTCCTCGACCAGGTCGGAGACCAGCACCTCGCTGGCGCCCCCCGCCAGCGCGGCCAGGGCGACCATCAGGCCGATCGGCCCGGCGCCGGTGACGACGCAGACGTCGCCCGGCTGCATGCGCGCCTTGACCACCGCCTGCATGCCGATGGCGAACGGCTCGATCATCGCCCCCTCGGCGAAGGAGACCGAATCGGGCAGCGCGAAGGTGAAGGCTGCCGGGTGGATGACTTCCGGGGTCAGGCAGCCGTGCACCGGCGGCGTGGCCCAGAAGCGTACGCTGGGGTCGACGTTGTAGACGCCCAGCCTGGCGGCACGCGAGGTGAGATCGGGAATGCCGGGTTCCATGCACACCCGCTCGCCTACCCGCAGGTGGCTGACATGGCTGCCGACTTCGGTGACCACGCCGGACGCTTCATGGCCGAGCACCATCGGCTCGCGGATCACGAAGGGGCCGATCCGGCCATGGGTGTAGTAGTGGACGTCGCTGCCGCATATCCCGACGGTGTGTATGCGGACGCGAACATCGTCGGGCCCGAGTCGGTCCGGCAGGTCGATCTCGCGTAGCGACAGCTCGCGTTGCTTTTCCAGCACCAGGGCTCTGGCTTTCATGGCGCGTTTCCCGGGAGATATTGACATGGGTCGAGAGTCGGTCGATACGCGACCACACCCTCGCTATCGGCGTGGCAATGAACCTACGCCTCGCGCCGGAAAAGCGGCTAGGCTGTAATTTTCGAGACAATGGTACTTTTTTGCAGACCTTGTCGGGCCAACTGGCAACCGATTGTTTTATATCGCTATCTAGGGGTCGTCGAAAAAATGTCCTACCAATCCAATAGGCTTGGCAGGACCAAAGTCTACCTTGATACCAAGGTATAAAAGTCCACTGTTCCGCTCTGTTTCAGGATATATAGTGGCTCTGGAAAGGAGGACCAGTGCAGGCATTTTTCAGGCAGAGCGTAGACCTCATCCAGGCCTGATAGCGCTGATAGAAAGAGGCTCCGATAACTCATGATCGCTGCGCAGCTCAACGATACTCGTCTTGGTGCGCCTGTCTTCGAAAGCGTCACCCAGGATCCGAAGTTCAGCTTCTACTGGCACTGCCATGATTTTCCCGCGCCCATCGCCCGCTGGAATTATCACCCAGAGTACGAGTTGCATCTCATCCGTTACTCGGAGGGGCATGCGTTCGTGGGCGATTACATTGGCCGCTTCGGACCCGGCAACCTGGTACTGGTGGGGCCGAACATTCCGCACGCCTGGTTCAGCGACCCCGACGAGGCACGACCGGTCATCGAGGGGCGCGATGTCGTGCTGCAGTTCAAGGGCGAATGGCTGGAGCACATGATGGAGCTCTGCCCGGAGCTCAACTGCCTGTCGACGCTGATCGAGGACTCGGCTCTGGGTGTGGAGTTCGAAGGGGAGGAAGCGGCACGCTGCGGCGAGTTGCTGGTCACCATGGGCGAGCAGGACAACGCCGGCAGGCTGTTGACCATGCTGACCATCCTCCGCAGCCTCTCGCAGTGCGGGTACCACACCCTGGCCGGCCGCGGGTACGGCCTGGATGCCAGGAGTACCTCTTCCGAGCAGGTCGATGCCGTACTGCGCTATATCCACGACCATTTCCACGAAGAGCTGCGCATGTCGAGGCTGGCCGAGCGGTACGGCATGACTCCCTCCACGTTTTCGCGCTTCTTCAAGCACGCCACCGGCGATACCTTCGTGGCTTTCCTCAGGCGTATTCGCATAGGACACGCCTGCCGGCTGCTGCTGGAGGGTGAATACTCCGTTGCCGATATCTGCTTCCAGGTCGGCTACAACAATCTCTCCAATTTCAATCGCCACTTCCGCGAGCAGAAGGGCATGACGCCGCGCCAATACCAACAGCAGACGGCCGATCTGGAACGGCATGTCACGATCTATCCCCTACCGTGAAAACGGGGAAACTCGGTCCATGGAGGGGAAAAGCTCTCCTTGCCGAGGCGTCCTTGAACTCCCCGCTCCTGAAGTCGACATCACTACCCTCTCGCGACCATTGGTGTAGAACCATCCCGGTCCTGGCCGTGATCGGCTACCCTTGCGTCCTCGGCTTGCCGCCGTGAAGCAATATCTTTCGATCTCCAAGGATGGCTCTCTTGTCGACTTCCGCGATGCCCCGCCGGGGCGTTCTGACTCTCGTGGCGCTGCTACTGGTGGCGCTCAACCTTCGTCCGGCGCTGACCAGCGTGTCGCCGGTGCTCGGCAGCATCGCCGAGGCGCTGGCGCTCTCCCCCAGCTGGCAGGGCATCCTGACCACCCTGCCGGTGCTGTTCCTGGGCCTGGCGGCACCGCTGGCGCCGCGGCTGGTGCGTCGCATCGGGCCGGAGCGCAGTGTGTTCGCCGCGCTGGTGGTGCTGGCGGTGGCGCTACTGGCGCGGCCCTATATCGGCACGGCGGGGCTGTTTCTGGGAACGGCTATCGCCGGGAGCTGCATCGGCATCATCGGGGTGTTGCTGCCGGGCATCGTCAAGCGCGACTTCCCCCGCCGCGTCAGCATCATGACCGGCCTCTACACCGTGGCGCTCAATCTCGGCGCTTCCGCTGCCGCGGGTACCACCGAGCCGCTGCGTCAGCTGCTCGGTGGTGGCTGGCAGGACGCTGCGCAAGGCGCTTCACAAGGTGCTGCACAAGGTATCTCGCACGGCTCCTGGCAGGGTGCGCTGGCGTTCTGGCTGCTGCCGGCGGTGATCGCCGCGCTGTTGTGGCTGCCACAGCTCAAGGGCACCAAGCCCGTTCGCGTGCCCGTCCGTCGCGGTGCGCGCCTGCGTCACGACCCGCTGGCGTGGCAGGTGTCGCTGTTCATGGGGTTGCAGTCGTCGCTGGCGTACATCGTGTTCGGCTGGCTGCCGACGATCCTGCAGGATCGCGGGCTGGAGGCGGTCACCGCGGGGTTGGCGCTGTCGGTATCGATTCTGCTGCAGGTGATCACGGCGATTCTGGCCCCTTGGGTCGGCAGCCGTATGCGCGACCAGCGGGCGGTGCTGATCGGGGTGATGACGCTCACCCTGATCGGGCTGCTGGGCTGTCTCTATGCGCCGATCGGCAGCATATGGCTGTGGATCGTGGTGCTGGGGCTGGGCCAGGGCGGCACCTTCAGCATGGCATTGACGTTGCTGGCCCTGCGCGCGCCGGACGCCACCACCGCGGCCAGCCTTTCGGCGATGGCCCAGGGCATCGGCTATACCCTGGCGGCGATGGGGCCGCTGCTGGTCGGCGTGCTGCACGACTGGAGCGGCGGCTGGAACGTGGTGGGGTTTCTGGTGAGTGCGATCGCCTTGGCTGCGCTGGTCATGGCGCTGGGTGCCGGGCGTGACCGACAGGTGGCGTCGACCTATGGTGTGGACTGACGGCGTGGACTGACGGCGCAGACTAATACTCAAGCCGACGAACCGGGCCGCCGGAATCGGTTACCCTAGGGTTTGTACGAAAAGTCGGCGAGCGATGGCCAGACAAGGCAAAAATCAGCGATGAGACGGAGTTTACGGGGTGTAAATGAGTACTTTGAGCTAATTTTTAACGCTGTATGGCCGAGCGCAGCCAGTTTTCATACAAAGCCCAGGAAGCAGACCCAACGACCCAGGAGACTCGCATGCCAGCCAGAGCCATCAGCCTCGAGCAACAGCAGCGCCTGATCGAGATCGTGCGCGATGCCGCCAAGACCGAGATCCTGCCGCGCTTTCGCAATCTCTCCGAAGACGCGATCCGCTCGAAGAGCGCGCCGGACGATCTGGTGACAGACGCCGACCAGGGCGCGGAACGGATGATGACGGCGGCGATCCACGAGTTAATGCCGGAGGCGACGGTGATCGGCGAGGAAGCGGTCGCCGATGGCAGCGCCAATCTCGACGACATCGCCGGTGCCGAGCTGGCGCTGATCATCGACCCGGTCGACGGCACCTGGAACTTCGCTCGCGGGCTCAATCAGTTCGGGGTGATTCTGGCAGCGACCAGCTTCGGCGAGACCATCTTCGGCCTGCTCTACGATCCGCTGGCGGATGACTGGATCGTCGCCCGCCACGGCGAAGGCGCCTGGTTCGGCCGCCCCGACGGCACCCAGCGCCAGCTGCAGGTGTCGGACACCGACAAGTTCGACGAGATGGTCGGCTCGACCTCGATCCGGCTGTTCGCCAAGCCGCAGCAGTATCAGCTGGCGGCAACCTTCCCCGACTTCCAGCGCATGATGGCCTTCGGCTGCGCCTGCCATGAATATCGCACCATGGCGTTCGGCTTCGTCGACTTCATGCTCACCGGCAAGCTGATGCCGTGGGATCACGCCGCGGGGCTGATGATCCACGCCGAAGCCGGCGGCTATTCGGCGCTGCTCGACGGCACGCCCTATCAGCCGACGATTCACCAGGGCACGGTGCTGGCCGCCAGCTCAAGAGCGCATTGGGAGCAGCTGCGCGAGAAGTTCAGCTTTCTGGTCTGAACGCGACCCGGGCGTTTTCAACACCCATGACGACGAAAACCGGCGCCGAGAAGGCGCCGGTTTGCTTGCTGTCATCGACACGAACCTGTCGTCGATAACGTCTAGCTGTCGATCAAAAAACGATCACCGAGACCGGATCAGGGGATGATCTTCTCGGCGCGCAGGCGATCAAACAGGTCGAAGAACGCCGCTCGCGTCTCGCGGAAGTGATCGAAGCCGAAGTCGCGGGACTTGGTGGTGTCGTTGACGCACTCCTGATCGCGACCGAGATCCGCATCGGTGTGCCACCAGGAGGCCAGCTTGCTGACATCCGGCTCGACCAGATCGTGCTTTTCGGCAATCTCGCGCCAGGTCGATTCGGCACCGGCCATCTGCGTTTCCAACGGCTGCATCGACTCCGGGTCGTCCGAGGCTTCGGGCCCCTGAACTTCGAGACCCTGAGCCTCTAAACCAAAGTACTCACCGATCTCGCGCCACATCCGGCGCCAGCGGAAGACATCTCCATTGACGGTGTTGAACGCCTGGTTGGCCGCCCCCGGTGATGTCGCCGCCCATTCCATCTGCCGCGCCAGCACCAGCGCATCGGTCATGTCGGTGAGCGCATTCCACTGCGTCTGCGAACCCGGGAACACGAACGGCTGGCCGGTCGCCTGGCAGATCGAGGCGTAGACGGCGATCGTCGTGCCCATGTTCATGGCGTTGCCGCGGGCGTAGCCGATCACGGTGTGCGGGCGGTGCACGTTCCAGGCGAAACCGTGACGCTCGGCGGCTTCGAACAGCACGTCTTCCAGCGCGTAGTAGAAGTTGTCGCCCGGCACGCGCGGCTCGGATTCGCGGAACGGCGTCTCGATGCGCCCGCTGCCATAAGCCTCGAACGAGCCCAGATATTGCTTGGTGCCGGTGACCAGTGAAGCGTGATCGAGCTTGTCGCTGTCGAGCGCGTCGAACAGATTGCGCATCATCTGGCTGTTGGCCTCGACGTTGGCCTTCTCGTTGTCGCGGCGAATCCAGGTGCAGTAGAAGACGTGAGTGATCGGCAGGCCGGCCAGCGCCTGTTCGGTGGCGGGCTGGTCCAGCAGATCGGCGGCGACGGGAATCACGCCGCTCTGCTCGGTGGCGCGACGAGAAAGGCCGTAGACGGTCCAGCCGCTGGCCACCAGGTAAGACGCCAGATTGCCGCCGGTGATGCCGGTGGCGCCGACGACGAGTGCAGTCCCTTTACGCATGATCGATGACCTCCTTTCGAGTCAGGGAGTCGAGTCAGGAAGATCCGGTATCTCGCCGGATCGATGAATGCAGTCTGGTAGCGGCTGATCGTTGCTACAATCGAAAGCGTCGCAAATCTTTATTGCGCCAGACGCAACCTCAGACATTTCAAAGCCATGGGTTTCAACGTCGTGAATCTCAATTCGCTGGATCTCAACGCCCTGCGCGTGTTCGAACGGGTCGCGGCGACCGGCAGTTTCACCGCGGCCGCGCATCACTTCCACCGTGCGGTGTCGTCGGTATCCCGCCAAATTCGCGGGCTGGAAGAGGCGGTCGGGCAACCGCTGCTGTATCGACATACCCGTGCGGTCACCCTGACCGAGGCGGGAGAGCGCTACTACGAGGAAGTGCGCGAGATTCTGGAGCGGCTCGATCTTGCCACCGAAGCGCTCACCTATCCCGACCCCGAGCCCAGCGGCGTGCTACGGATCAATGCGCCGGTCGCCTTCGGCCAGCGCCAGATCGTGCCGCTGCTGCATGCTTTCCAGCGTCGGCATGCCGGTATCACCGCCGAACTGCAGCTGAGCGATCATGTCGTCGACCCGGTACGCGAGGGTCACGACATCACCTTTCGCGTCGGCGATCTGGCCGACTCCTCGCTGGTGGCACGCCGTCTGGCGCCGATGAATTACGTGGTGGCCGCGGCACCGAGCTATCTGGCCGCGAACGGCGAGCCGCGGACGCCCGAGGCGCTGAGCGATCACAACTGCCTGCTCTATCAGGGTGAGATGGGCCGCCAGCGCTGGTATTTCCAGGCGCCGGACCAGAGCGGTTCGACCCCGTTCGAGGTCGCCGGCAACCTCTACAGCAACGATGCCGAGAGCCTGCTGCGCGCCGCGCTGCTGGGCCAGGGTCTGGTGCTGTTTCCGACCTGGCTGATCGGCGATGCGCTTTCGCGGGGCGATTTGGTCCCGCTGCTCGAAGCGTGGCGCGGAGAGGTCATGCCCGGGCGCCGCGATATTCACGTGCTGACCACCGAGCGCCGCCTACGAACGCGCAAGGTGCGGGCGTTTCTAGACTATTTGCGGGAATCGCTGGCGCCACAGCCGGCCTGGGATCGGTGGCGATGACATTGCCATTTTGAGCAATTTATTTCTCACTAATGACGAGAAAAGCATTTTATGAGCAAAAAATAGCTCACTCCAGTCGGACATGATAAATTTGAGCAATAATTTACCCAGTACACTCGATATGTCACTGACGATACAGTTGTTTCATCACGGCCAATGGCACGATGCCGCAGAACTTCAGATCGACGATCCGAAGGCGGGTCGACGCGGCACGATTGCGCTGGGCTACTCGACCGATTACGCCATCGACTGGATGGGCCGGGACGACGAGCACGCCTGCAGTCTGAACTTGCCGGTCGAGCTGATGCTGCTGTATCGCCGGAAGAACTGGTTCGCCATGCTCGACGACATCATGCCGTCGGGGGCCAGCCGGCGTTACTGGGTCAATCGACTGGGACTTCAGTCACTGCCCCCGCACGAACAGGACCACGCCTTGCTGGCCCAAGGCACGATAGCGCCCGTCGGCAATCTGCGAATCAAGCAGGCGCTGCCCCAACTGCCGACGGGTAGCCAGCTGAAACACCATCGATTCACGCTGGACGATGTCGTGGAACGCCATACCGACTTTCTGGAATATGCCCAGCAGGTGGGCGCCGCCGGCGGCGGTGCGACCGGCGCGGGCGGCGAAGCCCCCAAACTGCTGCTGCGTCGCAGCCCGCAGGATGAGATCTGGATCGATACCTGGCAGGACGATCCCCGCAATACCGATGCGCATTACCTGGTGAAATTCCCCCGTGGGCCACGCTCGGAGATGGATTGCGACATTCTGCGCGCGGAGTACCACTACTATCACGAGCTGCAGGCGCTGGGCGTCGATACCATCGCCATCCGCGGTATGGAACTCATCGAAGGGGGACGCTACCCCAGCCTCTGGCTGCCTCGATTCGATGTGGATTTCATCAAAGGAGAGCGCACGCTTTACGGTCTGGAGTCGCTCTATTCGCTGCTGGAGAAGCCTCCGGGCACTTTCCTCAATCATTTCGAAGCGATCGACACGCTGATTGCCAAGTGTCAGCAGCAATATCGCGTCAGGGAAATGGGCGAGTCCTTCGACGTTTCCCGTTTCGTCGTGGAGTGGGTCAAGCGGGATCTTCTCAACGTCACTTTCGGCAACTCGGACAATCATGGCCGCAATACCGCGATGATCAAGCGGCCCGATGGCCTGGGGCTGGCGCCGGTCTATGATTTCGCGCCCATGAAGGCGGACCCCGAAGGCATCATGCGCACCACGCAATGGGGCGCACCCTACGAAGAAGGCGGCCGTTTCGACTGGCAAGGGATCGCTCAACGGCTCGATCCGCTGGTTCCCGCCGACGACCTGCTCGCCGAGCTTCGCCAGCTGGGAAGACGATTGAAAGGCCTGAAGGCTCGCCTGCGGCAGCGAGGCGTTCCGAATTCGATTCTCGATCTGCCCGCGCTAGGGTTCGATTATCTCGACGAAAAACTCGATGCCTGGGGGCTGACATGAGCCGTCTTTCTCCTCAGGAACGCGAAGCGCTGCTGTTCGATCTGCTCGACCAGCTGTTCGAGGAAAAAATCACCACGGGAGCGCTGCTGAAACGACTGCGCCGGGAGGTTCTGGAGATGAACCAGACCCGCTATGCCGCACTGGCGTCGGTGAGCCGCCGGACGCTCTCGGCCATCGAGAACGACAGCGGGACCCAATCACTGGGTTCTCTCAATCGCGCCTTTCGCCCTTTCGGGCTCAGCGTGGGGTTGCTCCCGCGTGATCGGTCGACCCGCCAGCGTCTGTTGACGCGATCCTCCTCGTGATCACCTTCATAGCAAAACCTAATTGGCGATTGAATCGTGCGCGATATAAATTGCTCGCATGATGACACCCGATGACACCGACGACGCCTTGGCTCTCGAATCGCAGCTCTGTTTCGCGCTCTATTCGACACAGCTGGCGATGAACAAGCTCTACCGCGGCCTGCTGCGCGAGCTCGATCTGACCTATCCCCAGTACCTGACCATGCTGGTGCTGTGGCAGCGGGACCGGCAGACGGTATCGGAGATCGGCGAGCAGCTCTATCTGGATTCGGCCACGCTGACGCCGCTGTTGAAACGGCTGGAAGCGGCGGCGCTCATCACCCGGCAGCGCTCACGCCAGGATGAACGCCAGGTCGAGATCGCCTTGACCGAGAAGGGCCGTTCGCTGCGCGAGCAGGCCAAGGCGATCCCCCATGCCGCCGGCTGTGCGGGCCAGTGCACGCCCGAGGAAGCCGCCGAGCTGCGCGACGCGTTGCATGGGCTGCGTCAGCGACTCGACACTCAGTGAAGCGTTGGCGCGTTTAATAGAAGACTATTTTCAGCCAGCTTTTTACCCCAATAGATCGTACGCGATTTAATCGACCGCGATCTTTAACTCGCAAGGAGATTCACCATGTCACTCGATAAAGTCCTCTACCGCGCCGAAGCAACTGTCACTGGCGGCCGCGACGGCCGGGCCACCGCCGCCGACGGTGTCATCGATCTCAAACTGTCGACGCCCAAGGAGCTGGGGGGCGCCGGCGGCGACGGCACCAACCCCGAGCAGCTGTTCGCGGCCGGTTATTCCGCCTGCTTCATCGGCGCGCTGAAACTGGTCGCCTCGAAAGAGAAGGCCAAGCTACCCGACGATACCCGGATCCAGGGTGAAGTCGGCATCGGCCCCAAGGGCGAGGGTTTCGGCATCGAAGCGACGCTGACGGTGAAGCTGCCGGGCATGGATCGGGAACAAGCCGAAGCCCTGGTCGAGAAGGCCCATCAGGTCTGCCCCTACTCCAACGCCACTCGCGGCAACATCGATGTGACCCTGAACGTCGAAGTGTAGGCATCGCCCATCTTTGGCTGAAAATTGACGGCCCGGGTCATCGAAAGATGGCTCGGGCCGTTACATCTTTGGTCGCAACACGGGTCGAAATAAGACTTTCACCGGATATTTATCGATTTAATTTCAAAAAGTTATCGTGACATGCAAAAACGCGATGCGGGCATAGCGATAACGCAATAGCCTCGCGCCGCCGGCGCTGACTACCGTGTCGACTCCAACAATCAAGGGATTCGATCATGGTCGCGTTTCTCATAGCCATGGCGGTGACGGCGTTCGCCGGCACGCTGGTCATCAAGAAATACCAACCGCAGACCGTGCTGCTGCTCGCCGGGCTTGCGCTGTTCGTCGCCACCGCGCTGTTCTTCCCCGCGCAATCGGTGCTGTTCAAGGAGACCGAAACCAGCGGCTGGGCCGGTTTCGATATCTTCGAGTTCATCCATCAGATCATGTCCTACCGCCTGGCCGGGCTGGGGCTGATCATCATGGCCGCCGGTGGCTTCGCCAAGTACATGGACCATATCGGCGCCACCCAGGCGATGGTCAATATCGGCACCCGCCCGCTGGCGCGGATGCGCGCGCCCTATCTGGTCCTGGCGCTCGGCTATGCCGTGGGGCAGGTGTTGAACATCTTCATCCCCAGCGCAGCGGGGCTCGCCATGCTGCTGCTGGTTACGCTCTATCCCACACTGGTACGCCTGGGCGTCAGCAAGGCGTCCGCCGCGGCGATGATCGGCATGACCTCGGTGCTCGATCTGGGGCCGGCCTCCGGCACCGCCAACCTGGCCGCGCATACCGCCAACATGGACGTGGCGATCTACTTCGCCCAGTACCAGATCCCGGCGTCGCTGTTCATCGTGCCGGTCATCTGCGTGCTGACCTACTTCAGCGCCAAGTATTTCGATCGTCGCAGCGGCCACGTGGTCGATCCCGACCCGACCGCCCACGCCATTGCCGATGGCGAGACGGAGGCCCCGCGTGTCCCCGGCTTCTACGCGCTGCTGCCGATCCTGCCGCTGACGCTGATTCTGATCTTCAGCAAGCTGCTGATCCATCAGATCGAGATCGGCGTGGTGACGGCGATGATCATCGGCGCCGTGCTGGGCCTGTTCTGCGAGATGGTGCGCAAGCGCCGTGAGCTGCAGGCGGTATTCAAGGGCTTCATGACCTTCTTCCAGGGCATGGGCCAGATGTTCTCCTCGATCATCTCGCTGATCATCTGCGCCGAGTTCTTCGCCGCTGGCCTCACTGCGATCGGGGCCATCGACTTCATGATCGGCGCGGCTCAGGGCGCGGGATTCGGCCTGTTCGGGATGACCCTGGTCACCTGTCTGCTGGTCGCGGTGACCGCCATCCTCACCGGTTCCGGCAACGCGGCGTTCTTCTCTTTCGCCGGCCTGGCGCCCAATGTCGCGGCCGCCACGGCCGCCGGCCCGGTGGCCCTGCTGCTGCCGCTGCAGTTCACGGCCGGGATCGCGCGCTCGCTGTCGCCGGTTTCCGGGGTGATCATCGCGGTCAGTGAAGCCGCCGGCTGCTCACCCATCGATATCGTCAAGCGCACCGCGATCCCGCTGATCGGCGGCTTGATCGTGCTGTTCGTCTATACCGCGCTGTTCGTGGGCGTGAAATGAGCCGCGATCTTCCGCGAACCGATGGTCTGAACCTGCAACGTCGAACGACTCTGCACACCTTTGGCGAGAACCGACCATGAATATTGATCAGCTTCCCGATTCGACCGACCACCTCTTTTCTCGCGATGCCACCTGGCAGGCGTGGCTCGAGGTCGAAAGCGCGCTGGCGCTGACCCAGGCCGAACGGGGCATGATTCCCACTGCCGCCGCGGCGGAAATCGAGCGCTGCGCGACCCTCGATCAGCTCGATCGCGAGGCGCTGGCCACGGACATCGAACGCACTATGTCGCCGGTGATGTCGCTGGTGCGGGCGCTGGCCGAACGCTGCGATGGCGACGCCGGCGGCTACGTCCACCTCGGCGCCACGACGCAGAACATCATTCTCACCGGCAAGATGCTGCAGCTGAAGCGTTCGCATCGCTGGCTCAAGGCGCAGCTCGCCGCGCAGCTACAGTGTCTGGCGGATCTCGCCGAACGCGGCGCCGAATGGCCGTGCGTCTCGCGCACCAATCGTCGCCACGCCCTGCCGATCACCTTCGGCTACAAGGTCGCCGGCTGGATCGAGGAGCTGGAGCGTAACGTCGAGCGGCTGGAAGCGGTCGAAGCGCGCACCTTCGTGCTGACTTTCGGCGGCGCCAGCGGCGCCATGCACAGCTACGCCGACGAAGGCCAGCCGCTGGCGGAAGCGCTGGCTGTCCGGCTCGGTCTCGGCGTCTCCCGGGTTCACTCCCGCGCCGCCGTCGACGGTCTGGTCGAGTACATCACCACGCTGGGGCTCTACGCCGCCGGCTGCGAACGCCTGGGCCAAGAGCTCTACACGCTGATGGCCAACGAGTTCGAGGAGGTCAGCGAAAACCAGGGGGATGAAGTGGTCGGCAGCAGCACCATGCCGCACAAGTTCAACCCTAAGTTTGCCGTCAATCTACTTGCCGAGGCCGGCGAGCTCCGCAGCCTGGTGGCGCCGGCGCTGGAGACCGCGCGCCCCTCCCACGAGGGCGACGCGTCGTGCAATTTCCGCCTCTACAAGCTGCTGGATCAGGCCGGCACGCTCGCCTATCGGGTCGCTGCCACCCAACACACGCTGCTGAACCGGCTGGTTCCGCGCCCCGAGCGGATGCGCGAGATCCTGATGGCCAACGCCGCACCGCTGATGTCCGAACACATCATGCTCGAACTGAGCGAAGAGATCGGCCGCCAGCGTGCCCACGATCTCGTCCACGAGGCCATCGTCGCCAGTCGTGACGGCGATCTCTCCTTTGCCGAGGCGCTGTTCGAAAACGATACCGTGCGCCGCCACTACGGCGACCGGGCCGCGCTCGACCAGGCCCTCGCCCCCGAGCACTACACCGGACAGAGCCGCCAGATCGCCCTGGCGATGGCGGCCTCGGCCCGGCATCTCGCCACGCGTCTTGCACGCGCTTTCGAAGAAGAAAAAGAAGAGGAAGGATCATGCCAATAACATCAAGACGCTCTCTTCGCCTCATGCTGGCGCTAGGCGGCCTCGCTCTGTCGCCGCTGGCGCACTCGCAGACGTCTCAGGTATCAAATACTTCTCAGACCCTGGCCACGGGCAGTCATGAATCGACCTTCACGCTGCCGGACAGCCAGCGCCAGATCGAAGTCGCAAGCTACGTGCCCGAGGATGCCGATGCCCAGACACCGATCGTGTTCGTGCTGACCGGCCTCAAGCGCAACGCCGAGGATTATCGCGACGCCTGGATCGACGCCGCCGACGAGTACGGCTTTACCATCGTCGTGCCACGCTTTTCCAAGCAGGACTATCCCGGCGTCGCGGGCTACAACCTAGGCAATCTGGTCAGTGCCGACGGCCAATCCAACCCGCCCGAGGCATGGTCGTACAGCGTCATCGACGGCCTCTTCACCGATTTCGAGCAGGCCGGTCAGACCGAACGCCAGCGCTACTACCTGTTCGGTCACAGCGCGGGCTGCCAGTTCGTCCACCGCATGCTGACCTTCGTGCCGCAGTCGCGGGTCCAGGCGGCAATCTGCTCGGCGGCGGGCTGGTGGACGCTGCCCGATACCGACAACGAGTGGCCCTACGGGCTCAAGAACGCGCCGGTCGAGGTCGACCGCGATGCCCAGCGCCAGCTCGCCGGCCTGAATCTGCTAGTGACGGTCGGCGCCGAAGATACCGACCCCTGGCACAAGTATCTGCGCCGCAGCTACCAGGCGATGGCCCAGGGCAACAACCGGGTCGAACGTGCCTGGGTCTACTACAAGACCGCCGAGCAGAAGGCCAACCGCTACGGCTTCGACTTCCACTGGGCATTCCAGACCGTGCCCGACGTCGGCCACGACAACGCCGGCATCGCCCCCTTCGCCGCCAAGCAGTTCGCCGCCTTCGAACGCGATGGCACCTTCGACGTCGTCACGCCGGAGACACCGCCGGACAGCCAACCCCACCGCTAGCTCTCGACTTCGCAACGCCTTTTCGATCACCGCACCTCGTTCGCTCAGCGGGCGAGGCAGGGAACCTGCGCCCGCTCGATGGTCAAGTCGAGCCGCGGGCGGGCGCTCCACGCCAGCAGTTCCCGACAGCTCCCGGCAATACCCAGAAGCTCCCCACAACATGAAAAACGAACAGGAGTTCATCATGACCACGCCATGCCACCGCACCACGATCCGGCGATCCCGACTCGCACGCGCGCTCCCGGCCCTTTTGACGACAACGCTTCTATCGGCAACAACCCTTCTCTCGATAGCAACGCCTCTCGCGGGCACCTGCACTTTGGCATTGACTCTGGCGCTCTCCGCGCCAGCCCAGGCCGATTTCCTGGCGGACAGCACCGCGTCGCTGGAACTCAAGAACTACTTCATCACCCGCGACTATCTCGAGGGAGACACGGACGACAACAAGCGCGAGGAGTGGGCGCAGGGCTTCCTGTTCCGGGCCGACTCCGGCTTTACCGAAGGCCCGGTCGGGCTCGGCGTCGATACCATCAGCATGCTGGGGGTGAAACTCGATTCGAGCCCGTCCCGTTCCGGCACCGGTTTGCTCGAGATCGATGACGATGGCCGCGCCGAGGACAACTACACCAAGTTCGGCGCCACCGCCAAGATCCGTGCCGGCGACAGCGTGCTGCGCTACGGCTACCTCGAGCCTCGACTACCATCGCTGCGGCCCAATGCCAGCCGACTGTTCACGCAATCGTTTCGGGGAACGCAGATCACCTCGACCGACATCGACGGGCTGGAGCTGACCGCGGGCCAGCTCAACCGCACCCGCCAGCGCGACGAGACCGACTACGAGCCGATGGCGCTGACTCGCAAGAGCAGCGCCTATGGCAAGGCCACCAGTACCCGATTCCAGTTCGTCGGCGGGGAGTATCATCTCGGCAAGCGCGCCCGGCTCGGCTACCACTACGCGCAGTTGGAAGACATCTACCGCCAGCACTACGTGGGGCTGAGCGACGGCATCAATCTCGGTTCGGGTCGGCTGGGCGCCGATCTGCGCTACTTCGACGCCAGCGAACAGGGCGCCGCCGAGGCCGGTGAGGTGGACAACCGCGCCGTCAGCACGCGACTGCGCTATCGACTGGACGGGCATAGCTGGAGCGGCGGCTATCAGTCCCAGTTCGGTACCACCCCCTTCACTTATCTCAGCGGCACCAACGTCTATCTGTTTTCCCAGTACCAGATCAGCAATTTCACCGAGACCGACGAGCGGGTCTGGCACGTCCGTTACGACTACGAGTTTTCCCGGTTCGGGCTGCCGGGGCTGACCTTCATGATGCGCTATGCCATGGGCGATCAGGCCAGCGTCAACGGGTTCGATGGCGAGGCGCGGGAGTGGGAACGGGACGTCGACATCGAATACATCGTCCAGGGCGGCATGCTCGAAGGGTTATCGCTGCGCTGGCGCAATGCCGCCCGGCGCGCCAATTTCACCCGTGACGTCAACGAGAATCGCGTCCTGCTCGGCTACACCTTGAAACTGTAGACGAGAAACGCCTCGATCCGCCTCACGGCAGCAGGGTGACGCCGTCACGGAACGCGCGGTCTCCCTGGCCGCGCGCCTCCAGCGTCTCGCGTAATGCCTCGATGAAGCGCCGCGCAATGGGACGCTGACCCGCCGGCGGCAGAATGCAGGCGTAGGTCAGGTCGGTGGCGGGCGTGATCGGCCGCATCACCGTGCCGCCGCCCTCACCGCCAGAACCCATCGTGGCACCGCAGCAGGCCAGATCGAGCAGCCCCAGCCCGAATCCCGCTTCCACGAAGCGCGGCACCAGTTGCGTCGAGCCGACCTCCAGCGCGATGCGGGGCTTGCGCCCGATCCCCTCGAACAGCCGCTCCAGCCGCTGGCGCCAGATCTGTTGCGGCTTGAGGGTGACGAAAGGCGAGTCAGCCAGCGCCTCGACCGGTATCCGTTCGAGCGCCGCCAGCGGGTGCTTCGCCGGCATCAGCACCTGAGTCGTCGCCTGCAGCAAAGGCTCCACTGCCAGCTCGACGATGGCGTTCTCCACCGGCAGCGAGAGCAGGCCGATGTTGTAGCGTCGCGACCCGACCTGACGCTCGACGTCGAAGCGACTGCCGATATCGATCTTGCAACTGAGCTCGCGACAGCCCTCGCGCAGGCGGGCGATCGCCGCCGGCAGTAGCGTGGCGCCGATGGGCGCGGAGGTGATGATGCGCAGGCTCTCAACCGTCTGCTGGCGGATCTCGCCGGCGATGGTGGGAATCTCCTCGACGCCGTTGAGAATGTGCTCGGCCTCGCGGTAAAAGCGTTCGCCTTCCAAGGTCAGCAGCAATTTCTGGTGGGTACGCTCGAACAGCGTCAGCTTGAGTTCCGCTTCCAGCGTCGCGATCAGCCGGCTGGCGGCGGGCTGGCTCAGATTGGCCGCCTGCGCGGCCGCCGATAGCGAGCCGTGCAATACGGTCAGCCGGAAGAGTCTGAGAGCCTTGAGATTCATGTGGGTCACGTCGCCAGTGGAGCGAAGCGACGAGCCTACCAGAAGCCGGAGAAGAGACACTGCCGCTTTGGTGTAAGGCGCCGAAAGCGCGCTGACCCGCAAGACGGCAGCGCCGAAATCAGCGCCCCAGCACGATCGCCGCGATCACGCCGGTGGCGACGGCTGCCAGCACATAGTCGCCGTCGATCCGCATCCAGCGGTGGCCGTGGGGCGGTTGCGGCAGGTGACGCGAATGCCAGTCACGCACCCAGTAGCGATCGTCGCGGTAATAGCGGCTGGCAATATGACCTCCTTCACGCCAATCATGATGGTGATCGCGGTAGCGGCCGTGATCGTGCCGGCCGTGATCGTGATGATCGTCTCGACCATGGGGGCCGCCGTGATCATGGCCATGGGGCCCGTGGTCGCGGCCGCGATCATGGCCCGGGCCGGGCCCATTACCAGGACCGTGTCCGTTACCCTGTCCGGGATTGGCCTGGGCGAGGCCGCCGGTGCTCAGTGCGGCAATCATGACGCCAATCGTCAATGCACGATGTTTCATGGAAACCTCCTTACGTCGCCGTCTTCACGAAACGAACAGCGAGTGAGTCCGGGGAATGCACCCAGCTTGACTCGGCAATAAGAAAACAGCGTTCACGAATTGTGCAACTCGCGCCTGTCCCATGCCGATGGGCGGTGCCCGCCGGAAAAGTCGGCGCATGGACCGCAGCGGTTCCCACTTAGCGTGCTAAGATCGCAAGCACCTCTTCCTTCGCCCGGACTCGCCGCCCGTGTCAGCCATCCCCGCTCAAACCGCAGCACCCACGCCCTGGCCCACCATCGTGCTGCTGGCGATGACCGCGTTCTGCGCCGCCGCCACCCAGCGAATTCTCGACCCGATGCTGCCGCGCCTAGCCGAGGTCTATACCACCACGCTGAGCGCCGCGTCCTGGGCGATCACCGCCTTCGCCATCGTCTACGGTTGTCTGCAGCTGGTGCTGGGACCGAGCGGGGACCGCTACGGCAAGCTGCGAGTGATCTCGCTGTTTTCCCTGCTCGCCGCCGTGGCCAGCCTGCTGTGCGCGCTATCGGGCAGCCTGGCGACCTTGATCGCGGCGCGCATGCTGACCGGCGTGGGTTGTGCCGCGGTGATCCCGCTGGCGATGGCCTGGATCGGCGATAACGTCCCCTACGAGCAACGTCAGGCGGTGCTGGCGCGGTTTCTGATCGGGCAGATCGGCGGGCTGGCCTGCGGTCAAACCTTCGGCGGGCTGGCCGCGGAGCAGGATTGGTGGCAGTGGCCGTTTCTGGTCTATACCCTGCTGTTCGCCGCCGCCAGCGGCTTGCTGTGGTACCGCGCCGGCCGTCACGAACGGCCCCAGAAGCGGGAACGGGAATCGCTCGGCGTGAGCCTGCGTCACGTAATGCAGAAGCCGTGGCCGCAGGTGGTTTTGATTACCGTGTTCTTCGAGGGTGCGGCGGTCTTCTGCGGGTTCGCGTTCGTGGCGAGCCATCTGCACATCGCCGGCGGGCTGCCGTTGACAGAAGCCGGGCTGATCCTGGCGGTGTTCGCGCTGGGAGGGTTGAGCTTCGCGCTGCTGGCCCGACGGCTGGTGCCAAAGCTGGGCGAGAGCGGGCTGTGCCAATCGGGCTGTGTGCTGATCGCGATCGCGCTGGCCGCCATCTGCCTGAGGCCAACCCCCGGCGTCGCTATCGTCGGCTGCTATCTGTTCGGGCTGGGGTTCTACATGCTGCACAACACGCTGCAGACCACCGCCACCCAGATGGCGCCGGAGCGGCGTGGCGCGGCGGTGTCACTGTTCGCCACCGCCTTTTTCACCGGGCAGTCGCTGGGCACCGCCATCGGCGGCGGGATCATTGCGCTGTCCGGCACCGCACCGACGCTGGCGCTCGCCGCCGTCGGGGTGCTGCCGGTCGGCTTCGGCTTCGCCTGGCAGATCCGCCGTCGCGACCGCGCGCTGACCGACTATGCTGCCCCTGCCGACCCGACGATCAGGTGACTCCCGTGACCACTACCCTTGTTCACCCTCAACAGGTTCTCGATTTCTGGTTCGAGGAATTGACCCCCAAGGACTGGTTCCGCAAGGACACCGACCTCGACCGCACCATCGCCGAGCGCTTCGGCGACACCCTGGCCGCCGCCGCGCGTTGCGAATGCTGGCATTGGCGCGAGACGCCTTCCGGCCGACTGGCAGAGATCCTGGTGCTCGACCAGTTCTCGCGCAACGTTCATCGCGATACCCCGGAAGCTTTCGCCCAGGACCCGCTGGCGCTCGCTCTGGCGCAGGAAGCGATCGCCGCCGGCGATGACGCCATATTGCCCACGCAGCAGCGTATCTTCGTTTACATGCCGTTCATGCATAGCGAATCGCTCGTCATTCACGACCAGGCGGCGATGCTGTTCGACCAGCCTGGCATGGAAGAGCAGGTCCGTTTCGAGCGACGCCATCGCGAGATCATCGAGCGCTTCGGGCGCTATCCGCATCGCAACGCGATTCTGGGCCGAGCGTCGACATCAGACGAGACCGAGTTTCTGAGCCAGCCGCGGGCGTCGTTCTAGAGCGCGTAAAAGTTTTTAACTTTTCATTCAAGCTTTCCATCCCCCTCCCGCCAACCTCTGCTCAGGATAGATTCCTAACAGAGAGGCGCCCGAGGCAGTCAGCTGTGTCACGCTGTGATAAACGATATCTTCAACCCGCGCCATCTAGCTCTTGTGCGCGCCGCGTGGTGACGTTACTCACCAAGGTTAGCCTTCATCGGCTCGATTCAGACATTGTACATCTGATCGTTCAGTGGAGATGCAAGCTTTAGCTGACCTCTTAAGGCTTCAATGGAGTCCAATTTCGCCGCAGGGCGTTATGCTAGTCACTAGCGTATAGGCTACGCAACTACTCCCGATATCTGTAGCGCTTTATCTCTATGGGGCACTTCTGGTAAGGTGCGAACGTAATAAAACGTATACGTCAATTTACACTTAGATCAGATGACAACATCCCACTGCTTTCAGGCATTATCCTAAGATGAAAAAAATTCTACTTATGTTTACAGTCTCGCTTCTATTATCAGGAAATTCATATGGTTACGATATTGACCTCTACAGAAGCGCGAAAACATTAATTACGGCAGCTGGATATACTTGTGACAACGTCGACAAGGTTAATAAGTTTTTAATGGGAAGGGGGTACACTGTATATTGCAATAACTATACTTATAGCTACGAGATGGAAGACAAAGGTGGCAGATGGGTAATAACTCCGGATTAAACTCTCTTGGAGGAAGAAAATGAATCATAAAATTATCGTAGCTTGCTTCATGATTATACCCAACTTCTCTTATGGAGCTTCGCCAGAACAGGATGTCAGCAAAATTTTATCGGCTAATAGCAAAGACGAAAAATGTGAGCTCTTCTTTAAAAGCTACATAAACCATGCAAGCAAAGAAGATTATGATGGTGCAGACAAAATCATTGAATTAATAGATAAAAAGGATGGTGATTTAGTCGACTATTGCGATAAAAATCGTAGCAAATTCATCTAAACTACATAAGAAGAAGCATTGCTAAATAGTCACTGCTATAAGGCAGTGACTATTCAGTTGGATACATAAAGCAAGAAACCTTATCAACACCTACTTATCGTAGATATACAAGTCAATCAACCTAGCGTAGAAAAGCAGCTGGACCACGAGCAGCATCATCACGATTCCGGGGCAAAATTAACACCAAAGGAGACCGAGTTTCTGCGGTCGTTCTAGCTACGAAACCTCGCTGCGTGCCTCAACTCAGAATGAAGCCCACGCAGGCGGCGGTCGCCAGGCCCATTACGCCGTTGAAGATCCGCCAGGCCCGCGGTGTCTTCAACAGCCTGCCGATCGCCATGCCGAAGCCGGCCCAGCAGGAAATGCAGAAAAACCCGACGAACTCCATGAACAGCGACAGCACGGTCGCGTTCAGCAGCAGCGATCCTTCGTGCGGCATGAAGCCGGCGATCAGCGCAATGCCCATCACCCACGCCTTGGGATTGACGAACTGGAACACCGCCGCCTGCCAGGCGTTCAGCGGGCGCGCCCCTTCTTTAGCGGTCAGGTCCGGGGGCGGCGCGGTGGCGATCTTCCACGCCAGATAGAGCAGATAGACGGCGCCGACGATCCTGAGCGTCTGCTGCAGCACCGGGAAACGCTCGAACAGCACGCCCAGACCCAGCGCCACGGCCATGAACAGCGTGAAGCAGCCCGCCATGATGCCGAAGATATGCGGCAGGGTACGGCGATAGCCGTAGAGCGCACCGGAGGCGGTCAGCATCACATTGTTGGGGCCAGGCGTACCGCACATCGAGACCGAAAACAGCGCTACCGAGAACCACCAACCAAGCGACATCATTGGCCACCCCCGGCATTTCCGCCCGGATTGGGCATATCCGACGCCGCCCAGGTGAGCGTGAAGCGACGATTGCGCGCGCCACGATTCTTGATGCTGGCGACCTGCACGGCGCCGATCTCCGCGGTCGAGGCGACATGGGTGCCGCCGCAGGGCTGATAGTCGATGTCGCCGATACGCACCATGCGAATCTCGCCGGCGCCGCGCGGCGGTGCCACCGACATCGTCTTCACCAGCTCGGGATGCGCGTCGAGCTCCGCTTCGCTGATCCATTCGCTGGTCACCGGATAGTCGTCGGCAATCAGCCGGTTGAGGCGTTCGCTGAGCTCGTCCTTGTCGAAGCTGGCCTCGCCCAGATCAAAATCCAGCCGGCCGCGATCAGCACCGATACTGCCACCGGTAACGCCATGGGGCACGATCACGGAAAGCAGGTGCAACGCGGTGTGCATGCGCATGTGGGCGTGGCGTCGTTGCCAGTCGATCTGCTGGGTGACGCTCTGACCCGGCTCCAGTCCATGAGTCGGATCGAGCAGGTGATGCACCTCGCCATTGTCGCCCTTGCGCGTATCGAGAACCTTCAACGTACGGCCGTCGGCGGTGATGAAGACGCCCTGATCGCCCGGCTGTCCGCCGCCATGGGGATAGAACAGCGTGGCGTCGGTTACCACGACACCGTCATCCCCAATTGCCCCTGTCGTTGACCCTGTCGTTGACAACACGGTCGCCAGGCTTTCCCTAGCGTAGGGCAGTTCGCGGAACGTCAGGACGGTAGACATCGGACACCTCTTCAGAGAATCAATCTGTACCCGGGAATCGTTTCTCGGTAATCGTATGGGTACAATTTATTGACAAAACGACCAAATAGCCGAACAATTCGAGCATAACCGCCTTATTTCTTCGGTCAACTCGATTATTGTCACCATGACAATCTGGATCCCTCTACTCCCCGGACATGGCCCCCGCTATCGCGAGCTGGCCGACGCCATTGCCGCCGCCGCTGCCAGTGGCGAGCTGGCAACAGGTGCCAAGCTGCCTCCTCAGCGGCGGCTGGCGGATGCGCTTGGTGTCACCGTCGGCACGGTCACTCGCGCCTACGCGCTCGCCGAACAGCGCGGCGTGGTCAGTGCGCGCGTCGGCAGCGGAACGTATGTGCGCGACGCCGGTGCGCCCCACCAGGCCTTCGACCACGTCCGTCGCGTCGCGCCGGACAGCGGCATCGTCGATCTCAGCCTGTCGCTGCCGCCTCCCCACCCACGGCGCGAGGCATCGCTGGCCCGCGCGATGCACTCCATCCAGCAGGATCCGGCGTTATTGCGCGCGGCGATCGATTATCAACCGGAGGCCGGGCAGAGCTGGCAACGAACAGTCATTTCGGATTGGCTGGCGACACTGGGCCGCGCGGTGCCCGCCGAGGAGTTGTTGATCAACCAGGGCGGCATGCATGGCATCTTTCTGAGCCTGAGCGCCCTGCTGTCGCCCGGCGAACGCCTCGCCGCCGAACGCCTGACCTATCCCGGGCTGATCAGCGGTCTACAGCAGCTCTCGCTCAAGAGCGTGGCGGTCGCGCACGACGAGGAAGGCATCGATATCGATGCGCTGGCTCGTGCCTTCGAACAGCAGCCGTTCCGCGCGCTCTACGTCATGCCTGACTGCCACAACCCCACCACCGCGCGCCTCAGCGAGGATCGGCGGCGAGCGCTGGTCAGGCTGGCAAGGGAAAGACGGTTCTGGCTGATTGAGGACGACATCCATCCACAGCTCGATGAGGCACCGCTGACGCCGCTCTATCGGCTGGCGCCGGAGTGCACGGTCACGCTCTTTTCGGTCGCCAAGGTGCTGGGCGGGGGGCTGCGGGTTGGCGCCATGCGCGCGCCGCAAGCGTTGCACGGGCGGCTGATCGCCGCGCTGCGGGCTCAGAGCTGGATGCCACCGCCACTGATGGCCTCGCTCGTCTGTCGCTGGATCGAGAGCGGTGACGCCGCGACGCTGTTGCACTGGCAGCGCGAAGAGCTCGACTGGCGCTTCGATCGCGCCATGCAGATACTGGGAGAGTTTTCCCCCCGCGGCCGCCGCGGCGGGTTCTATCTGTGGCTGGCGCTGCCGGGGGAGCTACGCACCAGCCATGTGGTGGCTCAACTCCAGGCGCAGCAGGTCAACGTCAGCACGGCTGAAAGCTTCTGCCTGGGTAGTGTCAGCGCCCCCCAGGCGATTCGTGTCTGTATCAGTGCCGCCGACAGTCGCGAAGCGCTGGAGCGCGCGCTGCGGGTCATCGCCACGACGCTGGGCGACCCGGATCCGATGCTGTGGCAGACCGTGTAGATCAATAGCCCAAGCTCGTATCGACTCGATTCTCGAGCGGCCGGTCGTCAAGATAACGCTCGACGTTGGCGAAGAAGAAGCGCAGGCAGCGCGGCACGTAATCGGCGTCGTAGAGTCCGCTGTGCGGCGTGACGATCAGGTTGCGCGTGGTCCAGTAGGGCGAATCCGCCGGCAGCGGCTCCTCCGGGAACACGTCGAGCACCGCGCCGCGCAGTTGACCCGCTTCCAGCCGTTTCGCCAGCGCGGCCACATCCAGCACCGGGCCGCGACCGATATTGATCACCCCCGCGCGCGCCGGCATGGCCGCCAGTTCCGCCTCGCCGACCGCATGGCGCGTCTCCGGCGTCAACGGCAGCGTGATCAGCAGAAAATCGGCGCCCGCCAGCGCTTCCTCCAGCCGGCTTTGCGGCAGACTGACATCGGCGAGGGCGTGATCCCGGCCCGAACGGCTGACGCCGATCACTTTCAGATTCAGCCGCTTGGCCGCCTCGGCCGCGGCGCTGCCCAGCGCCCCCATGCCCAGGATCACTACCGTCTTGCCGTCGATGGGTTCGAGCGCGCTCTGCGCCCAGTGTTTCTCGCGCTGCTGGGTCACGAAATCCGGCAGTCGGTTGTTGAGCATCAACAGTGCCGTCATCGAGAACTCACGGGCCCGCACCTCGTGATTGCCCTTGGCGTTGGTCACCAGTACCTCGGCGGGCAGGCGGTCCAGGGGAATTCGATCGACCCCGGCACTGGTAATATGGATCCAGCGCAGTTTCGGTGCCCGTGCCGCCACGTCGGCGATATCCAGCTTGCCCACCAGAATCAGCACCTCGGCATCGGCCAGCGCCGCATTCAGCGCAGTCTCGTCGTGGCTGAAACTCAGCGCGATACGCGATCCCAGACCCTCGAACTCCGCCAGAATGCCGAGGACGCGCTCGTCGGCGAAGTCCTTCGATTGCCGAAAATCAGGGTCGGTGTAGATATGGATATCGAGAGCGGTGGACATGGGCATTCCTTATGCGGTTCACGTCTGTTCGGGCATTGTATGACAATCGGGCGGATCGCCGGATCATCACCAAGGGTTACCGCAAAATCCCGTAGCCGGCAAATCGTCACTCGCCGAATCGATTAGAATCGCATCACTGCGTTCACACCCGACTTGTTGCCAAGGACCCGCCATGCCTGCCCTGATCCGCCGCCCCTTTGTCTTCCTTCGCCACGGCCAGAGCACCCGCAATCTCGAGCGTCGCATCGGCGGTCAGCATGACGTGGCATTGACGCCGCAGGGCGAAGACGAAGCGAAGCGCGCAGGCGAGCTGCTGGGGGACATCGACTGGTCGCTGGCGGTGTCGAGCCCGCTGCAACGCGCCTACCGCACCGCCGAACTGGCGCTGGGCCGCGCGCCGGACCGGATCGTCGATGGGCTGATGGAACGCCACTGGGGAGACCTCGAAGGCCAGCCGATTCCCGCGACGATCCCTTACATGAGCACGCCGCCAGGTGGCGAATCCTGGGACGCGTTCGTCGAGCGCATCGCCGCCACGCTCAACGCGCTGCTCGAGGAAGCCGAAACGCCGCTGATCGTCGGCCATTCGGGGCTGGTCCGTGCCGTGCGTGGCCTGACCCACGGCAGTCCGGCCGGACCGCGCTCGGCCAATGCGATCCCGCTGTGGATTGCACCGGAAGGCACAGAAAGCTGGATCATTCGCCCCTTCGAGCCGGCTGACGGGTTATCGGCTTGGCGCTGACTGACCATTAGCATTGACCCCTGCCCCGATACAAATGATAATGATTCGCTTTAATCAACTAGAAGAAAAGCAATCATGGGGTTATTACTGGGCCGCCGAAACGCGTGGGACACACTCGGGCTCTGGCTCAGGGCTTGGCTCCGGCTCTGGCTAGGAATCTGGCTCGGTACCGGCTGGCTGACGAGCACGGCGCAGGCGACAGAGTATCCGGTGACAGTGACCGATCTCGCCGGGCGCGAGGTGACCCTTGCCGCCGCACCCGAGCGCCTCTTTCTCGATAATCCGCGCCACCTCTTTGCCCTGGCGGCACTGTTGCCCGATCCCGTATCACGCATGAGCGGCTGGCGCGGTTCGCTGGAGAGCTTCGACCCCGTGGCGCAGGCGCGCTTCGCAGCAGCCTTTCCCGAGCTGTCCGATCTGCCGACGCTGGGCAACAACGGCAATGCCATGCCCAGCGCCGAAGCACTGATCACCCTCGATCCGGATCTGATCGTCGCCGATGTCTCGCGCCATGCCGAGCTGCGCCAGACACCGCTGCTGGATCAGCTGGCGGCGCTGCAGATTCCGATCCTGTTCATCGACTTCCGCGAGCATCCTCTCGACGACACGCTGCCCTCGCTCGAGCTGCTGGGTCAGGCGCTGGATGCAGAACCGCGCGCCTCCGCCCTGATCACGCGACTGCAGTCGGCGACCGCCGCTGTCGACGACTGTCTCGATGCCGTCACCCGGCGGCCCAGCGTGCTGATCGATATCGCCCCGGGGCTCAAGGTCGACTGCTGCCGTAGCAACTTCGATTCGGGTCTCGCCGACCTGGTCGACCATGCCCGGGGCGACAACATCGCCGCTGGCATGAGCCCGGGCACCGAAAACGTGCTCAACCCCGAGACCATCCTCGCGCGCGATCCCGACGTGATCATCGCCACCGCCGCCCAGTGGGCCAAAAGCGGCTCGATTCGGGCCGGCTTCGGTGTCGCGGAAAGCGATACCCAGGGCGACATGGCCGATGTCGTGGCCCGCCGACCGGGTTGGTCGGCGCTATCGGCGGTCAACGACGGCGGCTTCCACGCGATCTGGCATGGCTACCACCAGGGGCCGTTCTCGGTGGTCGCCCTGCAGGCCATCGCCGGCTGGCTGCATCCGCAGCAGTGCGGCGCCCTCGATCCGGCAGCGACACGACGCGAACTCTATCGAGACTTCATGCCGATCACCGTCGACGGCACGTTCGAGACGACCTATCGCGCGGTTCCTTCATCACCACACTCATCGCCAAATTCATCGCCACATTGAACGCTCGCCTTCGTCGCGGGCCACGGCCAAAACGTCAGTCAGAAAACGACAATTCAAACCAGGGAACCCACGCCATGCCCCCACGCCGCCTCTCCAGCGCCGCCACCTTGGCGGTACTGCTGATAGCCGCCCGAGCCAGTTCCGCGGATGACGCTCTCATGCCGCTGGTGGTGACTGCCGCCGCCGTCCCATCCCAAGCGGAAGGCTATCAAGCGACGCGCTCAAACCTGGTCAATGGCCGCCCAACCGACTTCCTGAGCCAGGCGCGCACGGTCGACCAGATCAGCTCGCAGATGCTCAAGGATATCGGCGCCGATTCGCTGACCGATGCCATGGCCTACGTCAACGGCGTGACACAGGGCAACACCATGGGCGGCACCGAAGCCGGTTTCATCAAGCGCGGATTCGGCAGCAACAGCGACGGCTCGATCCTGCGCGACGGCATCCGCCAGCCGCGCAATACCTTCTCGACCTTCACCACCGAACGCATCGAAGTGCTCAAGGGCCCCAGCTCCTTCCGTTACGGCGTGCAGGAGCCCGGCGGGGTCATCAATCTCGTCAGCAAGAAGCCGCAATACGAGTGGCAGCGCACCATCAGCGGCAAGGGCACCTCTTTCGGCGGCGGCAATGCCAGCGTCGACGTCACCGGGCCGCTGGGCGACAGCGGTGCGGCGTTTCGCTTCATCGTCGGGCAGCAGGACGAGGACTACTGGCGCGACTTCGGCAGCAATCGCCAGACCGTG
This sequence comes from Salinicola halophyticus, assembly GCF_003206695.1. Classification (GTDB taxonomy): domain Bacteria; phylum Pseudomonadota; class Gammaproteobacteria; order Pseudomonadales; family Halomonadaceae; genus Salinicola; species Salinicola halophyticus. The sequence continues at coordinate 135,367 of NZ_PZJN01000009.1, forward strand.
GTGGCGCCGTCGCTCAGTTGGGAAGACGACGACACCCGCCTGTGGTTCGCCTACGAGTACCGCGACTACGACCTGACCCTGGATCGGGGCACCGCCTTCGTCGATGGCAAGGCAGTCGACGTGCCACGCAAGCGGCGATTCGACGAAGACTGGTCCCGCGTAACGGGCCACGATCAGTCGTTCACGGCGCGCTGGGAGCAGGATCTTCACCCGGACTGGACCAGTCGGCTGACCTACGGCTGGAACCGGCGCCAGTACGACGATGGCCAGCCGCGAGTATTGAGCGTTGCCGAGGAAGGCACCGCCACCCGGCGCGCCGATGCCAATCACGGCTTCGACCGGCGCGTGATCTATACCGCCGCCGAGCTGCTCGGCGACGTAAACCTGGCCGGCATTCGCCACGAAATGACCGTCGGCATCGATCATGAGCGACGCCGCGACTATCTGGCCGACCGCTATCGCGGCGCTACCGACACGATCTCGATCTACGACCCCGACGACGGCGATCTAAACCTGGATGGCGCCACCTATCTCGACAGCACCAGCCATCGGCTCGACGAGATCGACACCACCGGCGCCTACGTCGACGACAATCTGCACTTAGGCGAACGCTGGATTCTCGGTCTGGGTGGGCGTTATCAGCATAGCGAACAGTATGGCGGCCAGGGCCGGCCGTTCGTGGTCGAAACCGACACCCAGGATGACGTCTTCCTGCCCCACGCCAGCCTGCTCTACAAGCTGACGCCGCTGACTTCGCTCTACGCCAGTTACAGCGAATCGTTCGTTCCCAATCAACCCGATGCCGACACCGGACAGCGCTTCGATCCGGAAGAGGGTCATGGCTGGGAAGCCGGGATCAAGCGTCGTTTCCTCGGCGATCGGCTGCAGGCTTCACTGGCCTATTTCGAGATCACCAAGGAGAACGTCGTCGTCAGCGACAACGGCGTGTCGCGGGCGGTGGGCAAGAGCGGTTCGAAAGGGATCGAGCTCTCCGCTCAAGGGGAATTGACCGAGCGGCTATCGGTCCTCGCCAACTATGCCTACACCGATGCCGAAGTGCTCGACGATGGCTCGGAGAATACAGGCGGCGGCACCGAAGGCAACGCGCTGCCCAACGTCGCGCGTCACACCGCGTCGCTGCTGCTATCGCAGGCGCTCGCGGTATACCCCGATTACGGTCGTTGGCGGGTTGGCGGCGGCGTTCGCTACGTCGGCAGCCGCGAGGGCGACAGCGACAACAGCTTCAGCCTCGACGACTACACCGTAGCGGATGCGTTCATCGCCTGGGACAACCGCTGGCTGGGCGACAACACCCATCTCCAGCTCAACGTCCACAACCTGTTCGACACCACCTACTACCCCTCCAGCGGCGGCGATACCCGAGTGGTGGTCGGCGAACCATTGGAGGTCACGCTGCAGGCCGGCGTGTCGTTTTAAATAACAAGATCGGGCACGGGAAGTCCGCTCAGTCGACCACCACCGACCAGGTCAGAGATTCGCCAGCCTGGTAGGGGACGAAGGTGTTGTCGCCTTCGCCCACCGATTCGGCGACCGGGGTCGGCTGGCGCGTCAGGGTGACGAAGCTTTCGTTGAGCGGCAGGCCGTAGAAGCGCGGGCCGTTCTCGGAACAGAAGGCTTCGAAGTGCTGGAGCGCGCCCTCCTGCTCGAACACGTCGGCATAGACCGAAAGCGCCGCTTCGGCGTTGAACACGCCGGCGCAGCCACAGGATGTCTCCTTGGCGGCGGTGACGTGGGGGGCAGAATCGGTACCCAGGAAAAAGCGCGGGTGACCGCTGGCGACGGCCTGGCGCAGCGCCTGCTGGTGCTCGCCGCGCTTGAGAATCGGCAGGCAGTAGAGATGCGGGCGAATGCCGCCGACCAGCATGTCGTTACGGTTCTGGGCCAGATGCTGCGGCGTCAGCGTGGCGCCAAGGGTCTCGTCACCGTCGAGCACGAACTGGGCGGCATCCCTGGTGGTGATATGCTCGAACACGACCTTGAGTTCGGGGAACTGGCGGCGAATATCGAGCATGACCTCGTCGATGAAATACTTCTCGCGATCGAAGATATCGATCTCGCCGCGTGTCACTTCGCCGTGGATCAGCAGCGGCATGCCGATGCGCTGCATCACTTCGAGCAGCGGATAGACGTCCTGAATCCGTTTGACGCCGTGCTGGGAGTTGGTCGTCGCATTGGCCGGATAGAGCTTGGCGGCGGTGAACAGTCCATCGGCGTGGCCGCGCTCCAGTGTCTCCCGGGAGACGCTCTCGTTGAGGTAGCAGGTCATCAGCGGCGTGAAGTCATGATCGGCGGGGATCGCCGCCACGATGCGCTCGCGATACGCACTGGCCGCCTCGATCGTGGTCAGCGGGGGCACCAGATTGGGCATGACGATGGCGCGGGCAAACGTCCGGCTGGTGTAGGGAAGCACCGTCTTCAGCACCTCGCCGTCACGCAGATGCAGGTGCCAGTCGTCGGGGCGGCGGAGGCGAAGCGTGTCGGGCGAAGCAGTCATCGGGAACTCCTGGCAGTCGGTAGAACGAATCGGCGCTCATGATACCAGAGACCGTCTGACTGCAACGCGCCTCGCGACATGCCTAGGCGGCCTCCTGTCGCTTGTCCCGGCGTAGCAGCAAGACCAGCGCGAGGCAGCAGAGCAGTGCCACCAGCAGAGCGAACAGCAGCCCCGTCAGCTGCAGGCTGATCACCGAGGCGACCAGACCAATCCCGATGACGGGCAGGGAGATCGCGACATAGGCCACCACGAAGAAGGTGGAGACCACCGCCGCCTTATTCTCGCTGGCACTCGCGGCCGCCACCGCGCCCAGCCCGGCACGGAAAGCGATGCCCTGGCCGATGCCGGCGACGATCGCACCGATGATGAAACCGGCCAGCTGCGCCGCGCCGATACCCCAGGCGACGAACAGCACGCCAGCGAACAGCACCGCGCAGCCGATCGGCAGGCGGTGCGCCTCGGGCAGGCGCCCCTGGAGCATCTGGCCGGCCGTGGAGGCGATGAACAGAAGCCCCGCCACGAATCCGATCAACGCGTGATTGGTATGACCCAGCACCTGACCCATGAACGCCGGCGTCACGGCGGTGAAGAAGCCGCACACCATGAAACCGGCGAATGCCGCGATGGCCGCGGGTACGAACACGCCGCGCACCTCGGCGGGCACCTTGAGTTTCTGCACACGCAGACGAATCCGCTCGGGCCGGCTCACGGTCTCCGGCGCACGCCAGATGCAGATCACCGCCACCAGCGCGAGCACCAGATGCACGATATAGGGCAGCGCCAACGGCATGGGGAAGAGCACCGCCAGCACCCCAGCGAGCATCGGCCCCAGGCCCAGACCGCCCATATTGGCGGCGGTGGCCACCAGCGTACCGGCGCGCTTCCACTCGGCAGGCACCAGCTCCATCACCGCTACGGTCGCCGTGCCGGTGAAGATGCCGGCAGAAATACCCGACAACACCCGCCCGGCGAGAATCATGCCGAGGCCGTCCGCGTGCCAGAACACCAGATCGCTGACGATCGATGCCAACAGGCCGGCGAACAGCAACGGCCGTCGCCCGAGCTGATCGGACCAGCGCCCGGTAATCAGCAGCGCCGCGATGACTCCGGCCGCGTAGACCGCGAAAATGACCGTGATCATCAACTGCGAGAAGCCCAGCTGCTGCTGGTAGATCGGATAGAGCGGCGTCGGCAGCGTGGTGCCGATCATCGTTGCCGCGAACGCCAGGGCGATGCCTAGAAATGGGCCGGCACGGCGGGTCTCGGTTGCGGTCGAGGAAGTCATGAATACCTTTGCTAATCGGGATGGCCCTTGCGGGAAGCCTTTGGCGAACGGAAAGTCCGAAGCGGAAAGTCCCTTGGCGAAAAGAGCCGAACGTGACGAATGAGAAAAATCATTGTAGCCGATAGCGGCAGCGTCGAAGCCTCACTGCTCTGCCGGCCGACGGCCCGAACCCGCGCGAGGCTCCCCTGCCCATGACATGGCGTTTACGTGGCATACTATGGGGCTTCACGCACTTCCGGACGGCCGTTCTGTCATGTCGCACGCTCTCTCGACGCCCCGTACCCCCGCCGATACGCTCGGCGCCAGCGCACTGGGCACGCTGTATATCGTTTCCGCCCCTTCCGGTGCCGGCAAGACCAGTCTGGTTCGCGCCCTGCTCGAACGTAACGCGGATATCGGCGTGTCCGTGTCTCATACCACGCGCGCCAAGCGCCCAGGCGAGCAGGATGGCGTCAACTACCACTTCGTCACCCAGCCCGAGTTCGAGGCGATGGTCGAACGAGGCGAATTCTTCGAGCACGCCTGGGTGTTCGATCGTCATTACGGCACCTCCAGGGTCGAGGTCGAAAAGCGCCTTGCCGTGGGCGAGGACGTGATTCTGGAGATCGACTGGCAGGGCGCCCAGCAGGTTCTCGAGCAGTCGCCGGATGCCGAATCGATCTTCATCCTGCCGCCGTCGCGGGAGGCGCTTCGAGAGCGGCTTGCCGGACGCGGCACCGACGATGAAGCGGTCATCGAACGGCGCATGCGCGATGCGGTCAGCGAAATGTCGCATTACACCGAGTATGAGCACGTCATCATCAACGACACTTTCGAACACGCGCTGACCGAACTCGAATGCATCGTCCATGCGCGCCGTTCGCGCCGCGACAAGATGCAGGCACGCCACGCGGGCCTGCTCGCCGATTTGCTGAACGACGCCGGCTGAATTTTCGGTGGCCACGTCACCTTCTCCAGCGCATCTCCTAGGGCATCCTCGAGCGCCGGATCTTCCGTCGAAGCGCGAGCGGTCGACGCGCGTCGTCGTGTCCGGCTGGCCTCTCTTGTCAGGCGTTGCGCAACTCCAGTAGACTGCTCGGTCCCGCAGACCCCGCAGCATGGGGCGCGTTCCCTCATTTTCTGGTAACAGGGCTACCCTCATGGCACGAGTGACCGTCGAAGATTGTCTGGACCATATCGAGAACCGTTTCAAGCTGGTAATGATCTCGTCCCAGCGCGCCCGTCAGCTCGCGCGCGGCTCCCGAGATGCGCTGCTGCCGTGGGAAAACGACAAGCCGACCGTGATGGCGCTGCGTGAAATCGCTACCGGCCAGATCGGCGACAGCATTCTCGACGAGCCGGTCGAAGCCGCGCCGCCGCGCCCGCGTCCCGAGCCGACCCAGGAATACGACATCTGAGTCGTGCTTCCGGCATGATCTCCGGTCGTCTGTGGCGTCGCCATGACGCCCACGGACCGGTTGCGGAACGGGATGTTGATCAATCGGTGTCCATAACAGGTAGTTAAACGAGCAGTCAAAATAGGCGCGCGCATGTTCACCATCGATGACCTGGCCGATCGTCTCGGCGGCTATCTCCCCGACGACGAGATTCAGCAGGTCAAGCGCGCCTTTTACTACGCCGAGCAGGCCCACGACGGCCAGCAGCGCCGCTCCGGCGAGCCCTACGTCACCCATCCGCTCGCCGTCGCCAATATCCTCGCCAACATGCACATGGACCATCAGAGCCTGATGGCCGCCATGCTGCACGATGTCATCGAGGATACCAGCGTCTCCCGGGAAGCCCTTGAGGCGCAGTTCGGCGAGGCGGTGGCGGAACTGGTCGACGGCGTCTCGAAGCTGACCCAGATCACCTTCGAGGACAAGGCGGTCGCCCAGGCCGAGAACTTCCAGAAGATGGTGATGGCGATGTCCCGGGATATCCGGGTCATCATCGTCAAGCTCGCCGATCGCCTGCACAACATGCGCACGCTGGGTGCGCTGCGCCCCGACAAGAAGCGCCGGATCGCCCGCGAGACGCTGGAAATCTACGCCCGCATCGCCGGACGCCTGGGGATCAACACCATTCGGGTCGAGCTCGAGGATCTGTCGTTCCAGGCGATCCATCCGATGCGTTCCGAGCGCATCAAGCGCGCGGTGGCCAGCGCTCGCGGCAACCGCCGCTCGACCATGCGCCAGATCCAGACCAGCCTGCAGCGTCGCCTCGACGAGGACGACCTCACCGGCAGCGTGGTCGGACGCCAGAAGCACCTGCTGTCGATCTATCGCAAGATGCACGACCAGCGAAAGCCGTTCGCCGAGATCATGGACGTGTTCGGCTTTCGCATCATCACCGACAGCGTCGACAACTGCTATCGCGTGCTGGGCGCGGTGCACAATCTCTACAAGCCGGTACCGGGGCGCTTCAAGGACTACATCGCGATCCCCAAGGCCAACGGCTACCAGAGCCTGCACACCACGCTGTTCGGCCCCAGCGGGATGCCGATCGAGGTGCAGATCCGCACCCGCGAAATGGAAGCGATGGCCAACAACGGCATCGCGGCGCACTGGCTCTACAAGGCGGGCCAGACCGAGCGGCCGATCGCCGCCGGCAGCCACGCCCGGGCCCGCGAATGGGTTCGCGGTCTGCTCGAGATGCAACGCCACGCCGGCGACTCGCTGGAGTTCATCGAGCACGTCAAAAACGACCTTTTTCCCGATGATGTCTACATTTTTACGCCGAAAGGCGACATCATGGAGCTGCCACAGGGGGCGACGGCGGTCGATTTCGCCTATACCGTGCACACCGACATCGGCAACAGCTGCATCGCCTGTCGCATCGATCGCCATCTGGCGCCACTGTCGACGCCGCTGGAGAGCGGGCAGACCCTGGAGATCATCACCGCCCCCGGCGCGCGGCCCAATCTGGCCTGGCTCAATTTCGTGATCACCGCCAAGGCGCGCTCGGCGATTCGTCACGCCTTGAAGAGTCAGCAGCGCAGCGAGGCGGTCCAGCTCGGCCGCCGGCTGCTCAATCGCGCGCTCACCGGGTTCGAGACCAGCCTCGAGAAACTACCGCCGGGACGGCTGTCTTCCCTGCTGGAAGAGCTGGACCTCAAGACCGAGGACGACCTGCTCGAGACCATCGGTCTCGGCACTCGCCTGGCTCACGCCACGGCACGGCGCCTGGTCGCGGATGATTCGGCCACCGACACCAGCAGCGGCGAACGCAGCCTGGAACGGCTATTGGAAGAGGCGCCGCACAATGGCCCGATCGTCATCAATGGCTCCGAAAGCATGGCGATCAGCTTCGCGCGCTGCTGCCACCCGCTCCCCGGGGACCCTGTGATCGGCCATCTGTCGATCGGCAAGGGGATCGTCGTCCACCGCCACGAGTGTGGTAACCTCGATGAGCTGCGCGACGATCCCGACAAGCTGGTGACGTTGACCTGGTCGAAGCAGATCGATCAGGACTTCCCGGTACCGCTGCGGATCGAAGTCGAGACCCGGCGCGGCCTGATCGCCGAGCTCGCCAGCCTGATCACCGATGCCGACGCCAACATCGAGCGCATCGGCATCGAGGAGCGCGACGCCAGGCTTTCGATCGTCAATCTGACCATTCTGGTCAAGGGCCGCATTCATCTGGCGCGGATCATCAAGCGCCTGCGCAACCTGAATCATATCGGCCGCATCGTTCGCGCCCGAAACTAATCGGTAATGGCTGCCCCGCCGCGTCATGCGCGGCGGGGCAGTGTTTTTTCACGATGGCAATGCCATTGAAAACGTATTTATGAGAAGACGCTAGATAAAGAAACTGGAGGGTACGCCATGAGCAACAAAGCCGTCATCAACACCGACAACGCCCCGGCCGCCATCGGCCCTTATTCCCAGGCGATCAAGTCGGGCAATACCGTCTATCTCTCGGGCCAGATTCCGCTAGACCCGAAGACCATGGAGCTGGTCTCCCAAGAGTTCGAGGCTCAGGCACGCCAGGTGTTCACCAACATGGCCGCCGTGTGCCAGGAAGCCGCCGGCTCGCTGCAGGACATCGTCAAGCTCAACCTCTACCTGACCGATCTCGACAACTTCACCGTGGTCAACAAGGTGATGGAAGAGTTCTTCCAGCCGCCCTTCCCGGCCCGCGCTGCCGTCGGCGTCAAGCAGCTGCCCAAGGGTAGCCAGGTCGAAGCCGAAGCGGTCATGGTCATCGGTGACTGAGATTGACCCGCTGCACGGCCCGGCCTTTCAACATCCTGGCCGGGCACTTCTCGAGCCGTTCGAGACAGGCTCATGTCGCGCGGGCATTCAGGCCCGCGCGGCCTCGGGTAACTCGCCGCGCAGCTTGGTCACGTCCGCTCGCGGTGGCACCCCGAACAGGCGGCTGTACTCGCGGCTGAAATGCGAAGGACTGCCGTAACCCACGTGGAAACTGGCCGTCGCCGCCTCCATCCCCTCGGATAGCATCAATCTGCGCGCCTCGTGCAGCCGCAGCTTCTTCTGGAACTGCACCGGCGACATCCGGGTGACCTGCTTGAAGCTGTGGAACAGCGACGATTCGCTCATGTTGACCATGTCCGCCAGATCGCGAACGCGCAGCGGCTCGGTGAAGCGATCCTTGAGTACCGCGATCACCTTGGAAATGCGATGCGTCTGGGTGTCGGCCACCGCGAACTTGCGCATGTGCAGGCCGATCTCCCCGATCAGCGCGCGATAGAAGATCTCTCGTCGCACCAGCGGCGCAAGCATTCGAATGTCCTGCTGCGGCGAATCGAGCAGATTCACCAGCCGCAGCACCGCCTCCACCAGCCCCTTCTCCGCCTGTACCCGGCTCAGGCCGCAGGCGTTCTCCGGGCACTCCTGCTGCTCCATGCCGTTGAGCCCCTCGCCCAGCGCCAGCACCAGATCGGTGATCTCCTGGGGTTCGACAGTGATTTTCAGACCCAGATAGGGTCTTTCCGGCGACGCCTCGGTGACCTTGCCCAGCACCGGCAGATGCACCGCCGACACCATGCAGCTCAGCGGGCCGTAATCGATCTGCCGATCTCCCAGCCATACCGTCTTGCTCCCCTGCGCGATCAGGCAGAACGAAGGGTCGTACACCGTGGAACCGATGCAGTTGTTGACGGAAGAGTCGGCTCGCACCAGCTCCAGCCCCGGCACCGCGGTGGTGGTCAGACCTTCCTGATGCGTCCATTTCCGGATCTGTAACGCCAGAGTATCCGCCAATCGCCCGAGTTCATCGTCAAGCGTATCGAAGACAGGTTGAATGACACTCACGACTTCACCTCTCGCTTGTTGGTCTGATGGTCATCATGAGACAAATCGCGATTATATGCCTGCTTTCTGGCTTTCTGATGACAGAAACCCGATATCTGCAGGATTGGGCAAGACCTTTGAAGGAACGGGCAATCATGCCCCGATGCCACTCACGGAATGCCAAAAGCTGGCGCGCGCCCCCATCCACGGATTCGCGATGTCGACAGAATTAGGCAATCAATAACGAGGAATCCGATAACGCCCACGCTTGTCCGAGCCCTACAGTGCTCGTCCTATCCGGTGCCCATGCTCGCCAACCCCAGAGGTTGGCTGGTGCGTTTTCGGGCATGACTCGCGCGATCTTGACTGACGGGATCGATTGCGACCGGACACAGTCAACGCGGGGTCAAGGAAATGCAGATACATAACGAAAAGCGCGTATCGACGACGAGTCTGTCTCGCGGATTGGGCGTATTGCTCATCATCGCCTTGCTGGCCGGTTGCGATGCCCGGGGCGAAGCGCAAACCGCCAGCGCGCCGCCGCCGCCGCCGGCAGTAGATGTCGCAACGGTGCTGGTGGAACCCGTCACGCTGCGGGAAACCTTCACCGGTCGCGTGGCGTCACCGCAGACCGTACAGTTGCGGCCGCGCGTCACTGGCTATATCGACGAAGTCGCCTTCGAAGAAGGGGAACTGGTCGAGGCCGGCGACCTGCTGTTTCGTATCGATCCCCGTCCCTACGAAGCCCGGGTACAGGCCGCCAAGGCCTCATTGGCTCAGGCGCAGAGTCAACGCCGGCTCACCGAAGTCGAGGCCGGCCGATCTCGCCAGCTGATCCAGAAACACATGATCTCCCAGGAGCAGCACGATCAGCGTCAGGCGGCCGCGCTCAATGCTCGAGCGCAGCAGGCGGAAGCCGAAGCCGCGCTGAGCAGTGCCGAACTGGATCTCCAGTACACTCGCGTCACCGCGCCGGTAACGGGACGCACCGGGCGCGCCATGGTCACCCAGGGCAACCTCGCCAGTGCCGATCAGTCGGTGCTGACCACGCTGGTGTCGGTCGATCCGCTTTACGTCTATTTCGACAGCAACGAAGCCGAAGCCCCCAGCGCTCAAGCACTGCTGAATCAAGGCAAGACCGCCACGCTGCGCATCGGGCTGACCGGCGAGACAGGGTTCCCTCACCAGGGACAGCTGGATTTCGTCGACAACCAGATCAACGCGGATACCGGCACCCTGCGCTATCGAGCGGTTCTGCCCAATCCGGATGGCGCCTTCCGGCCCGGGCAGTTCGCGCGAGTGGAGATGCCCGTCGACCATCTGACAGCGGCGATGCTGGTAAACCGCAAGGCAGTGCTCGCCAATCAGGACCGGCGCTTCGTCTACGTGGTCGGCGACGACAATACCGTGACACCGCGCCAGATCGAGACCGGTCGCGAGGTGGGGGATCTGATCGTGGTCCGCGAAGGCCTCAAGGCCGGCGATCGTGTGATCGTCAACGGCACCCAGAAGGTGCTCGCACCGGGGATGCCGGTCACGCCCAATCCGATCGCCATGCGTGAGCCGGCCGCCAGCAACGATGTCGCCACCCGATCCTGAGAAAGCCGCGCGCCGATCGACTCAACGCGTCCTGAAGCACGTCTCTCCTTCCGAATGACAAGACGCGGCTGGGCATCGTCCCCGCCGCTCAGGAGCCTCTGTCATGAACTTCTCCCGCTTTTTCGTGGACCGGCCGATCTTCGCCGCGGTGCTGTCCATCGTCATCTTCGCGGTGGGCGCGATTTCCATCCCCAATCTGCCGATCGGGGAGTATCCGGAGGTAGTGCCGCCCTCGGTGCTGGTCCGCACCGTCTACCCGGGCGCCAACCCCAAGGAGATCGCCGAGACCGTGGCCACGCCGCTGGAGGAGGCGATCACCGGCGTCGAGAACATGATGTACTTCAAGTCCGTGGCCGGTTCCGATGGCGTGCTACAGATGACCATCACTTTCCAGCCCGGCACCGATCCCGAGCAGGCCACCGTACGCGTCCAGAACCGAGTCAGCCAGGCGCTGGCAAGACTGCCGGAAGCGGTGCGGCGACAGGGCGTGACCACCCAGAAACAGTCGCCCACCTTCCTGATGGTGGTCCACCTGGTGTCGCCGGATGACAGCTACGACACGCTCTATTTGCGCAACTACGCGCGACTGCACGTGCGCGATCAGCTGGCGAAGATCCCCGGCGTCGGCGAAGCGCAGATGTTCGGCGGCGGCGACTACGCCATGCGCGCCTGGCTGGACCCCGACCGCATCGCTTCCCACGGTCTGACCGCCGGCGACGTGGTCGCGGCCATGCGCGAGCAGAACGTCCAGGTCTCCGCCGGGCAGATCGGTGCCGAGCCCACCCCGCACAGTGATTTCCTGACCCTGATCAATGCCAAGGGCCGCCTGTCCACCGAGCAGGAGTTTGGCAACATCGTGCTCAAGGTCGGTGCGGACGGCGAAGTCCTGCGGCTGCGGGACGTCGCTCGTCTGGAATTGGGCGCAGGCGACTACACGCTGCGCGCCAGCCTCGACGGCAAGGATGCTGTGGCGATCGGTATCTTCCAGTCGCCCGGCGCCAATGCCCTGCAGATCCGCGACCAGGTGATCCGGACCATGGACGAGCTGGCCATCCAGTTCCCGCCTGGAGTGGAATATCGCACCGTCTATGACACCACGCTGTTCGTGACCGACTCGATCCGTTCGGTGATCCAGACGCTGCTGGAAGCGATCCTGCTGGTGGTGCTGGTGGTAACGCTGTTCCTGCAGACCTGGCGCGCCTCGCTGATTCCGCTGCTGGCGGTGCCGGTCTCGGTGGTAGGCACGTTCTCGGTGCTGTTGCTGCTTGGGTATTCGATCAACACGCTGACGCTGTTCGGGCTGGTGCTGGCGATCGGCATCGTCGTCGACGACGCCATCGTGGTGGTGGAGAACGTGGAGCGCAACATCGGCCAGGGGCTGGCACCGCGGGCCGCCGCCCATCAGGCGATGCGCGAGGTGTCCGGGCCGATCGTCGCCATCGGCCTGGTGCTGTGCGCGGTGTTCGTGCCGATGGCGTTCCTGTCCGGCGTCACCGGCCAGTTCTACCGCCAGTTCGCGGTGACCATCGCCATCTCCACCGTGATCTCCACCGTCAACTCGCTGACGCTCTCGCCGGCGCTGGCCGCGATGCTGCTCAGGCCTCACGACGCCCCGAAAGATCGCCTGACCCGAGTGATCGACTTTCTGTTCGGCTGGCTATTCCGGCCGTTCAATCGCTTTTTCAATGCCGGCTCGAATCGCTATCAGGGCGTGGTCTCGGGCAGCCTGCGCCGTCGCGGCGCGGTGTTCGTGGTCTATCTGATTCTGCTGGGCACCACCGGCTATCTGTTCAAGCTGGTGCCGCCGGGGTTCATCCCGGTCCAGGACAAGATGTACCTGATCGCCGGCGTGAAACTGCCGGAGGGCGCCTCGCTGGAGCGCACCGATGATCTGCTGCGCCAGGTGGTGGATATCGCCATGGAGACCGACGGCGTCGAGCACGCGATCTCGTTCCCGGGACTCAACGCGCTGCAGTTCACCAACACCGCCAACACCGGGCTGGCGTTTCTGACCCTGAAGCCGTTCGATCAGCGCACCCGCACCGCGGCGGAAATCAACGCCGAGATCGCCGGCAAGATCAGTGGCCTCAAGGACGGCATCGCGTTCTCGTTCATGCCGCCGCCGATCCTCGGGCTGGGCAACGGTTCGGGCTATCAGCTGTTCATCGAGGATCGCGGCGGGCTCGGTTACGGCCCGCTGCAGGAAGCGGTGACCGCCTTCCAGGGCGCGGTGGTGCAGACGCCAGGGATGAGCTATCCGATCACCAGCTACCAGGCCAACGTGCCCCAGCTCGATGCCGAGGTAGACCGACTCAAGGCCAAGACCCAGGGCGTCGCGGTGAGCGATCTGTTCGATACCCTGCAGACCTACCTGGGATCCACCTACGTCAACGATTTCAATACGTTCGGCCGCACCTGGCAGGTCATCGCCCAGGCCGACGCCCCCTACCGCGACAGCGTCGAGGATATCGCCCGGCTGCGCACCCGCAACGCCCAGGGCGAGATGGTGCCGATCGGCTCGATGATCGATATCCATCAGAGCTTCGGCCCCGATCCGGTGCTGCGTTTCAACGGCTACCCGGCCGCGGATCTGGCCGGCGAAGCCGACCCCCGGGTGCTCTCGTCGCCTCAGGCGATGAGCGCTTTGACCGATATCGGCGAGCGCGTGCTGCCGGATGGCATCGACTTCGAATGGACCGACCTGAGCTATCAGCAGTCCACCCAGGGCAACGCCGCGCTGGTGGTATTCCCGCTGGCGGTCATGCTGGTGTTCCTGGTGCTGGCCGCGCTCTACGAGAGCTGGACATTGCCGCTGGCGGTGATCCTGATCGTGCCGATGTGTCTGCTGTCGGCACTCGTCGGCGTCAAGATTTCCGGCGGCGACACCAACGTCTTCGTCCAGGTGGGTCTGGTGGTGCTGATCGGGCTGGCCTGCAAGAACGCCATCCTGATCGTCGAATTCGCCCGCGAGCTCGAGTTCCAGGGTCGCAGCGTGGTGGAAGCGGCGCTGGAAGCCTGCCGGCTGCGGCTGCGCCCGATCATCATGACCTCGATCACCTTCACCGCCGCGGTGATACCGCTGGCGCTGGGCCACGGCGCCGGCGCCGAAGTGCGCCAGGCGCTGGGCATCGCAGTGTTCGCCGGGATGCTCGGCGTGACCCTGTTCGGGCTGCTGCTGACGCCGGTCTTCTACGTGGCGCTGCGCAAGCTGGCCGGCCCGCTGCGCCAGGATCACGGCTCGACGCTGGAAGGCGAAGATCACCGGCCGAACAGCGACCCTGCCTGAGCGCGGTGGCAGGCAACGCCGCGAAAACCGGTAGCGAGGAAGGGGACAATGCGCCACGCTGCTTGCAACGCCACCGGGAGCCGACATCGTGACTGCCACTCGCCGACTCTTCTTCGCCCTATGGCCCGACGACACCGTTCGTCGGGCCCTCGCGGCGGAGGCCGAACGCCTGGCGCCACGCTGCGGCGGCTATCCGCTACCGTCGGAGAACATGCATGTCACGCTGGCGTTCCTGGGCAGTGTCGACGCCTCGCGGCTGGAAGCACTCGTCGACCTGACTCGGGCATGGCCGACGCTGAACGGCGAGTGGACGCTGGATCGACTCGGCCATTTTCCCAAGCCCCGCATCGTCTGGGCCGGCAGCCGGACGCCTAACGAGGCACTCCTGACGCTCGACGCCGAGCTCTGGCAGGCGCTGTCCGGTCACGGCTTCACCGCGCCGCAGCGTGACTTCACCCCGCACGTGAGCCTGATTCGCCAGGCCGATCGCGCGGCGCCACACTCACGGCTAGCCGCCCCGCTTCTCTGGCGCTTCGATCATCTGGCGCTGGTGGAATCGCAGCTCGGCGACGGCGGCTCACGCTATCGGAGTTTGACCTGCAGTTCGGGTTGAATCAGGCCGTTTCACGAGCCTCATCCTCGGCGACTTTGAGGAGTTGGGCTCGTGTCGCCATTAAAATATTGCGGTCCACAAGTGAGCCTCATTTAACAAAAATCTACATACCAAAAGCTATTTTTCAGAATTGCTAACATAATCGACTTCCCTTTCTTAAATTTGATGATAAGTATTATCGAAAAACGCTTTACTCAACGCAGCCCAAAACAGACGCCGAAGAAAATCTCAACTTCAGAAGAATTTGTTTTAAATAATAAAAGTAAAGTTTAGGCACTTCTACGAGCTCTGAAGAATTTCATCATAGGTGTTTTCAAAAGACCTATTGCAATAACCAAAAGAACTAGTGATGTAAATAAACCTGTCAGTGGCCTCGAGAAGAAGATTGCCCAGGAACCTTGGCCAATCATAATGGATTGCCGAAGATAATTTTCCGCTAAAGGTGTCAAAACAAGCGCCAGAATGAAGGGGCCTGCAGGGTAATCAGCCTTTTTCATCAAATAACCAACGAGGCCAAATATTGCAGCGATCCATATGTCGAAAGTGCCGTAGTTGATCGCAAAAGCACCCACTAGACAGAAGGCTACCACGATTGAACTGAGGTGTCGTTGAATCAAACGGAGTGCATTCACGAATAGCGGAATAAGAAGCACGTTAGATCCGAGCAAAAATAGGTTCGCAATGACCAGTCCCGCAATGGCGCCCCAAACGATATCCGCTGACTGTATCATGAGCATTGGCCCAGGATTCAAGCCGAACATAATCAGCGCACCGAGCATAATAGCCGTCCCACCCGATCCCGGAATGCCCAGCGTAAGAAGCGGGATGAGTGAACCAGGTACTGCAGCGTTATTGGCCGCCTCTGGAGAGGCAAGTCCCTCCTCCGCGCCATGGCCAAATCTTTCAGGCGTCTTCGATAACTTTCGTTCAGTAATATAGGATACGAATGTAGCGATTGTTGCGCCCGCGCCGGGGAGAACACCTATCATTGTGCCAATGAGCGATCCACGGAGCGTTGGCATTGAGATCTTTCGCAAATTCTCCACCCCCGGAATGAACTCACTAATACGAAACCTTGGCTTTCCCATATTGAGAAGAACGCGCTTTTCGACGTTAGAGAGAACTTCGCCAATACCAAATAGACCAATAATGACTGCAACAAAATCTACACCCTCGATGAGTTCCGGAACCACAACGAAGCGAGTATTACCCGAAACATAGTCGCTTCCGATAGTGCTCAGCAGAACGCCGAAGAGAGTAGTGATGGTTGCCTTTAGAGGATCCGCTCCAGCCAGCACGATGATCATGCTTAGGCCGAGCAACATCAGCATGAAATATTCCGGGGGCCCAAGATAAATTGCGTATTCTGCGATCACTGGCGCGAAGAATATCAGCATGACAAGACCGAACATGCCGCCGATAAAAGATGCTACGGCCGAGATCCCCAGCGCTAATCCGCCCTTTCCCTGCTGCATCATGGGATAACCATCGAGCGCGGTAACAATAGCAGGGGCATCCCCCGGAGTATTGATCAGAATAGCGGTAAGACGACCACCATACATCGTTCCCATATAAACGCCTGTCAACAGGCTAAGTCCAGAAATGGGATCCATTCCGAACGTTAGAGGCATCATCAGAGCGATACCAGCAGAAGGACCCAAACCTGGAAGCGCGCCGACAATCGTACCGATCAGTCCCGCCACAAATATCATCAACAAATTGGAGGGCGTGGCAAATTGTGAGAGTGCATTTACCAGTTCTATAATTGAGGACTGCATGACAGAATTCCCGACCAATGATCAATGGACCGGTAGGCCCAACCAAATGGAAAATACTACGTAGATAATTACTGTTGTGGCGATGCTGACAATGGTGGACATCGCCAATGTATGACCAGACACCAACCTGGAGATGAGAAACACGATGGCCAAGAGCGGGATTAGCACCGACCCCATGGCCATGGCGGAAATCCCCGCTGCAATGATTGCAATCGTAACAAGGAGACCTCGAAAATCCGGCTTTTCTTCATGATCCTTTACTTTGATATCAGACTTTCGCTTCCAGGCCCTAACTATTTGGATGGCACAACAAAGCAGAAGCAATAAGCCAACATTCAATGGCACGAACCCTGGACCAAAAGAATACTGATCGGAATATTTCAGTCCAATGGCGCCGATAGAGAGGCTGGCAGCGAAAACTGCCAGCACAATCAACATGATAATTTCGGCCTGTCTCATGATAGATTACCCGCCTATTAGGCCCAGTCTGGTCAGGGTCTTCTCATACAGTTCGTTGGTTTTTTCGAGGTAACTCCTAAAATCTTCAGGCCCAAGATAACCAGGCACTATACCGTTTGGCTCAAGATAGTCTTTTTTCCATGCTGAAGTTTCCTGAACTTTTTCCACCATATCCACTAAATAGTTTTTTGCCTCACTAGGGATATCTTTTGCAGCAACCACACCACGAAATACCGATGCGATCACGTCATATCCCTGTTCCTTGAAGGTTGGGAGTTCGGGGAAAGCTTGCGCGCGCTCTTCCGTTGAGATGGCGATGGCTCGTAGACGTCCAGATTTCAGAAACTCGGAGACCGCGCCGGGGTTAATCATCGCGAAATCTACCTGGCCACTGAGGACGGCAGTAGCTACCTCCCCATCACCCTGGAATGGGATAAAATTCAATTCCTTGTCGAGGGCGTCGCTTACCATTATCGTGGCAATATGCTCGATCTGACCACGCCCCCCACCGGCTACATTGAGAACGCGTTCTGATGACTTGATATCATCGAGACTCTGAATGGGGGAACGAGCAGGCACCACCAGAATGGTAGGATCGATACCTAATCGAGCAATCGGAGTAAAATCCTTGTAATTCAGTCCAATATTCGTTGCGAGTGGTGTGGTAATGAATGATGAAGTCGCAGCCATCAAATAGTGACCGTCACCCACATGTGAATTTAGATAACCCAATGAGCTTGCGCCTGCACCACCTGGCTTGTTCACCACATTAATACTGCTATCAACTATTTTTTCTTCCTGAATGATTTTGGCCATCATGCGCAGCATGGTGTCATGACCACCGCCAGGGCCGTACCCGGCGATAAACTCTATGCTGCGCTCTGGAAACTCCTCAGCTTGGGCGGTGGATACCGCCCCCAACAGTACCGCTGAGATGACAACGGCGACTTGTCCGATACGTCGTAGCAGTTTCATTGAAGATATCCCCAATTCGATAAAACTTAGAAAGTTTGGTGATGATGACCACTAGGATGTGAATTCACATCCTAGTCTGATGAGCGCATCATCAACCCACGTCGCGTCGTACTCACCTTGTAGAGTGGTCTGGAGTTGTTGATCTTCGGCGGTATGTTTTTTCTCGGCGCGCGCGAGAATCTCGCTGGCTTGCTCATGTGGTATCGCCAAAATGCCATCTTCGTCTCCCACAATTAGATCGCCGGGGTTCACGAGCATGTTTCCCAGCGCAATGGGAAAGCCAATTTCACCAGGCCCGTCCTTATAAGGCCCCCGATGGGAAACGCCTGAGGCAAAGACCGGAACGTCTTGCTGGGCGATGCTGCCTGCATCCCGAATAGCACCCCAAATAACGATCCCTGCGATCCCAGCCTGAACGCCTCGAGCGAGCATCAACTCCCCCATGATGGCGTTATCCAGCGCCCCGCCTGCATCAACGACGATTACGTCGCCGGGCTGTGCCATGACAAGGGCCTTGTGCAACATGAGGTTGTCACCGGGGCGGACGCTTACGGTTAGTGCCGGGCCAGACAGCTGCCCGCCACGATGCCTGGCGCGGAGACCCGCGGGCGCCCCGAAGCGCCGGAACATTACATCGCTGATGTTTGATACAGGTAGTAGTTGGGCCCGGCGTACATCGCTGCCACATACGCGAGGCCAAGCCTTTTTGATCCTAAAACCCTCGGTCATCTCTTTCTCCTATTCTTCAAGCCCGCCGAGAGCGGCTGCCTCGGCGCGGAATTCAGAAGGCACTTCTCTTCCCTCGATCGTATCCATAATGAATTGAGCCGCCATTATGGCCATTGCGCGCTCGGCCCCTGGCGTCAGGCCGGCCACGTGAGGCGTAACAATCAGGTTCGGGGCTGTGAGAAGTGCGTGGCCCGTCTCAATCGGCTCGACCTCGAAGCTATCCACTCCGGCGCCCGCGATGGAGCCGGCTCGTAAAGCGACTTCCAGAGCATGCTCGTCCACGATGCCACCGCGTGCCGTATTCACGAGGACCGCGTGACGTTGCATCTTCGATAAAAACACTTCATCGACCAGATGGTGAGTGGCTTGTACGAGGGGGCAGTGCAGAGAGATGATGTCGGAGTCAGCGATCAACTCATCGAGATCCACGCACAGTTGGAAGCTGTCGCCCTCATCGCCACTCCCAGACAGCGCTGGATCGAAAGCTTTCACCCGCATACCGAGAGCATTCGCCAGCTTCGCCGTTTCCCGACCGATCCCCCCCAGCCCGATCAAGCCGACCTGCGCGCCGAGGACATCATGGCCGACAAACGAGCCTTTCAGCCAATTGCCATGCTTCGTCGCGGTATCGAGCCGAGGTAGCGACTTACGCAGCACCAGCATCAAGGTAATCGCGTGCTCGGCGACTGCACGCGCGTTGGCACCGAGAGCCCGAAGTACCGGAATTCCACGGTTCTCTGCAGCCCTCAAGTTGATGTTGTTTACGCCACTACCATGCTTGACGATCACCTTGAGTGCATCGGAAGCGGCAATCACTTCATCCGTTATCTTGCCCTGCGACACCATGATAGCCACCACCTGTGCTTCACTCGCCGTACGCGCCACGTCCACGGGTGAAGCGTAGGGAGGCGAGAAAACGCACTCGTAGCCATTCAGGCTGAGCAACTTCACCGCCTCTGGATCGATACGGTCCCTAGTGACCAGAATTTTTTTGCTGCTGTAAGCCATGGTTCAAAGTATCCATAACGAGCTTTTTAATAAATAATCACATACACAATCATCGTAAAATTCGACAAAGGTATACAGTTTGATCGAAACATCCATCGCCGAGTATTCTTATTAGATAAAATACGTGAGGAGCCATACATCATGGGTAAATACGCTCTCAAAGCGGATACTTCGCTCAGCGACGGCGTATATGCGCGGGTCCGCGACCTACTGCGAGAGGGGGAACTCATGCCTGGACAGCGTGTTAGCGAGTCCGAAATTTGTGGCCGGTTCCAGGTAAGCCGGACGCCCGCGCGCGAAGCCATCCATCGTTTATTAAATGAGGGGTTTCTGACACTGGGCAGCGGCGGGCGCCCGGTCGTGGCGGAGATTGATATCGATCGTGCAGAAGAAATCTATGATATGCGCGAAGCCATCGAATGCCTGGCTGCACGTCTGGCCGCCAAAAAGGCGCGCACCAATGATCTCCTCGAACTACGCCGAATTCTCGAAGAACAACGCGCCGGCTCCACGAGCGAAGCAGATTTTCTGGAAATCAATGACCGCTTTCACGGGTGCGTCTATCGAATCTCAGGAAATCGGTATGTCCAAAAAACCGCCAGTATCTTGCTCGTTTCTGCCGGAATGATTCGCGGCTCTACACAGGGTAAATACGACTATGATTCACGGTCTCTGCTCGAGCATGAAGAGATCTATCAAGCGATTGAGAATGGCGATAGCGCCGCAGCAGAAGAAGCGATGCGGCGTCACACACGCAATGGACGCTTTCAAAGAATTGCGCTAATAGCGAGGCAAAAAGAGAGTTGATCCAAGGCAGGATGGGAGTGCTTTTAAACCAGAGGTGACGCCCGTGCCAGGGGCGAAAAGTGATTCAAGGTAACGAGGACTAGCTTCAGTCAACTCAAGACTGACGAGTTACCGCGCGCGCACTCTCAGTTTCAGCGATCTCAAGAAATGCCGCAACATCGCCCTGGAACAGCGGCAGCATGCGCGCCAGCCGCTCGTGGGGCCATTCCCACCAGGCCAGCGCCTCCAGGCGTCCCGCGGTTTCGGGATCCTCGAAGCGGGGCCGCAACGCCCGAGCGGGATTGCCGACCACGATGGTGTAAGCCACGACATTCTTGGTCACCACGCTGCCGGCGCCGACGATGGCGCCGTTGCCGATGGTGACGCCGGGCAGCACGATGGCTCCGTGGCCGATCCAGACATCGTGACCGATGACGACACGATCCTCGGAACGCCAGTCGAAGATCCGCTCGTCGACGCCCTGGTCGCCGTCGGCGAAGCCGAACTTGCCGGGGCGGTAGCTGAAGTGGTGTAGCGTCGGCCGCCACCAGGGGTGATTGCTGGGGTTGATGCGCACGCTGGAGGCGATCGATGTGAAACTGCCGATCTCGGTGAACATCAGGTCGCAGTCGCGCTCGACGTAGCTGTAGTCGCCGAGCGTGACGTGGTTGAAGACGCAGCGATCGCCCACCTCGGTCCAGGTGCCCAGCCGACTCTCGTGAAGTTTCGCCGTGGGCGCGCAGGTCGGGGCGTCGCTCAGGCGGCGGGAAGCGGGTTGCGAAGACATGAATTTCCTCTCAGAAAAGAATATCGCTGCCATCGGCGGCCAGCTCCACGCCTGCCGGCAGGATTCGGGACGTCGCCATGAAGTCGGCATCCAGTTCGTGACTGATGTGGGTCAGCCAGGCCCGCGATGGCGACAGTCGCTCGATGATCTCCAGCGCCATGGCGACGTTGTTGTGGTTGCGGGGCGTGGTATGCGACTCCGGGTGCGGGGAGTCATCAGACTCCGGATTCGGGGAGTGGTAAGCGTCGGGATGAGTGGCATCGATCACCACGCCGTGGGGCCGCCACTCGCTCAGAAAGCGCTCGGTGGCACCGGGCAGACCCACGGTGTCGCACAGCCAGGCGACCCGATTGACGCCGTCGTCCAGGGCGTAGCCCAGCGTCGGCTTGCTGTGATTGAGCGGTAACGGCGTCACCGTGAGACCGCCCAGCACCAGAGGCCGAAACGGCTTGAGACCGGGCTGGAAGTCGAGAATGCCGGGGTTCTTGTGCAGGTCGGCGCAGCCTTGAGGGTCTTTGGGACCGTGGACCGGAATCGATTTGCCCCGCCCCCAGCGCAGATGCAGAAGCCCCTGCACGTGGTCGGCGTGATAGTGGGTCAGCAGGATGGCGGCCGGGCGCTGACGCTCGCAGCGCGCGGCCAGATCCATGCGGCCGGCGTCGATCAGGATCAGCTCGTCATCGATTTCGATCTCGCCGCAACAGGGCTCGCGTCGGTGGTAGCTCAGCAGCCGTGCCCGCTGGCAGGCCAGGCAGTCGCAGCCGAAACAGGGAACCTGGGCGCTGTCACCGGTGCCTGCGAAGCGCAGCTTCACGCCGAATCGCCCGCTACGGTCTCGGCGTCGAGCCAGGACTCGAGCGCCCTCACGCCATGTGCCAGCTCGCCGCCGTTGTCGATCCGCGGAATATCGCCCAGCACATCCTCTTCGTCGCCGCGCGCCAGTCGCGCCTCGATCTCGGCCGGCGTCTCACGCCCGCGAGCGTTCAGACGTCGGCGCAGCACCTCGGCGTCAGCCACCACCAGCAGCGGCACCAATGCTGCCCCGAATCGCTCGCGTGCCGTTTCCAGCGCGCGGCGGCTGCCGTTGAGCACCACCGTATGCCCCGCCGCCAGCCACGCTTCGATCTCGATGCCGACGCCGTAGTCGAGCCCGTGCGCGCGCCACGAGAGGCAGAACAGCCCCTGCTCGCGCCGCCAGTGGAATGCCTCGCGGGAGAGTTCGATACAGTTCTCCGCCCCGCCGCTGGCCCGGGTGATATAGCGATGCACCACCAGCGCGTCCGGGCGACGCCGTGCCAGCTCGCGCAGCAGGCTGTCCTTGCCGACGCCGCTGGCGCCCATGACGTAGATCAGACGCGACATCTCGGACCTCTCGAAAAATACGCCATCAATGAACCTGCCTACCCGCAGACCAAACTCTCTGCACCACCGGATGATCGTCGATCAGCCGCACCCGCAATAGATCGGCGCGCAGCCCCGGCACCAGGCGTCCACGATCGTCGAGCCCTACCGCTTCGGCCGGTATCCGTGTCGCGGTGGCGACCGCCCGAGGCAGTGCGTAGCCGTTCTCCATCGCCGCCACCCGGAAGACGGCATCGAGCAGCGCCGCCGGATAGTAGTCCGACGACAGGATATCCAGCACGCCCAGCTCGACCAGATCGGCAGCGGCGATATTGCCGGAGTGGGAGCCGCCGCGAACCACGTTGGGCGCACCCATCATCACCCCCATGCCGGCCCGGTGGGAGGCCTCGGCCGCTTCGCGGGTGGTGGGGAACTCCGCAACGCGAGTGCCGTACTCGTGGCTCTCGGCGACGTGCTCGACGGTGGCGTCGTCGTGGCTGGCGATCGCCAGGCCGCGTTCGCGACAGCTGGCCGCGATGGCGCGACGATGCTCGGCGCTGTAGCGCTGGCTGTTGTCGATCTGGGTTGCCATGAAGGCGTTCATTGCCGCGTCATCGAGCTGGTACTTGCCCTGATAGTAGACGCGATACGCTTCGAGGCTGGCGAACTGGCGCTGGCCGGGGGCGTGATCCATTAGCGATACCAGGCCCAGCAGCGGCGATGACGACAGCTCGTTGAACCGTGCCAGCGTGTTGGGATGGCTCACTTCGCAGCGCAGGTGCAGGCGATGATCGACCCGCGCCAGACCGTCGTGGACGATCTGCGATAGCGCCTGGCACATCTCGTCCAGCGCCCGGTGGCGCATGCTCTGCTCGTCGACGTCACCGATCGAGACCGCATCGAACACGGTGGTGATGCCGCTGGCCGCCATCTGGGCATCGTGAGCCAGGGCCGCCTGACGCCCTGGCCATTCGACCTTGGGCCGCGGCTGGAAATACTTCTCCATGTTGTCGGTGTGCAGTTCGACCAGGCCCGGCAGCAGCGTGTCGCCTTCGCAGTCGATGGCACCGGCGGCCTGGCTGGCGCCGCGGTCGATGGCCGCGATCCGGCCGTCGCGGATCACCAGCGTGCCGTCGATCACCTCGTCGTCGAGCACCAGCCTGGCGTGGGTCAGAATCTGTTCCTGCGCGTTCATGACAGCGTCTCCTGAACGTTCGGGGTGAAAGCAGTGCGAGCGCCGAGGCTGTCGTCCAGCGGCAGCAGACGATCGGCGACGCGGTCGCGCACGTCCTCGTCGTGAAAAATGCCGAGCATCGCCGCGCCGCGGGCCTTGGCCTCGCCGATCAGGGCGATCACCACGTCGCGATTGGTGGCGTCCAGCGACGCGGTGGGTTCGTCGAGCAGCAGCAGCGGATGCTCGCCGATGAACCCGCGGGCGATGTTGACGCGCTGCTGCTCGCCGCCGGAGAAGGTACCGGGGGGCAGCTGCCACATCCGTTCGGGCAGGTTGAGACGGGCCAGCAGCGTCTCGGCCCGCTGGCGCGATTCGGCCTCGTCGGCGCCACGCGCCAGCAGCGGCTCCATCACCACGTCGACGGCGGCGACCCGCGGAACCACCCGCAGAAACTGGCTGACGTAGCCGATCACGTCGCGGCGCAGACCGTGCCAGGCGTAGGCCGGCAGCGTCTCGAGGTCGAGCGTGCCATCGTCGAAATGAAGACGAATACGGCCCTGATCGATGCAGTAGTCGCCATGGAGCATCTTCAGCAGCGTGCTCTTGCCGATACCGCTGCGTCCGGCCAGCACCAGGCACTCGCCGGCGTGTAGCGTCAGCGACAGATCGCGCATCACGTCGATTTCGAGCCCGCCCTGGCCGTGGAGCAGAAACTGCTTGTGCAACCCGCTCACCGTGAGGCGAGGTCGAGCGTTCGTCATGGAATGCATTGAAATTCCTCCCTCAGGGCGTCAGGACAGAAGAAACCAGCAGCTGCGTATATTCGTGCTGCGGGTCGTCGAGAATCTGATCGGTGAGGCCGGTCTCCACCACCTGACCGCGGCGCATCACCATCAGCCGGTGGGCGAGCAGGCGCGCCACGGCGAGATCGTGGGTCACCAGCACCACCGAGAGACCGAGCTGACGCACCAGCGTGCGCAGCATGTCCAGCAGCCGCGCCTGGACCGAGACGTCGAGTCCGCCGGTGGGCTCGTCCATGAACACCAGCCGCGGCCGAGTGACCAGGGTGCGGGCGATCTGCAGGCGCTGCTGCATGCCGCCGGAAAAGGTGCGCGGCGCATCGTCGATACGTCCGGGGTCGAGCTCGACCTGGCGCATCCACTCCTGGCCGGTGGCGCGCAACTGACCGTAATGGCGCTGACCTTGTGCCATCAGCCGCTCGCCGATGTTGGCCCCGGCGGAAACGCCCATGCGCAGGCCATCGCGGGGGTTTTGATGCACCAGACCCCATTCGAGGCGCAGCAGCGCCCGGCGACGCGCCTCACCAATGGCGTAGAGATCGAGCTCGGCCTCATCCCGGTCTAGAACGTCTTCTCCGGCATGCCTTCGATAGACCACGCGCCCGGCATCCGGCGCTTCGAGCCCGGCAAGCACGCGCAACAGCGTCGACTTGCCGGAGCCGGATTCGCCGACGATGCCCAGCACCTCTCCGGCATGCAGTTGAAAGTCGATCGCCTCGCAGCCCTTGGCCGGGCCGTAGAGTCGGGTGATGTCCTGAACGTCGAGCAGAACCGGACGTTCCAGTGCCGGCTTCTTCATGCCACTTCTCCCCGCCGGGTCTGGCAGTAGTCGGTATCGGAGCAGACGAACATCCGCCCGCCCTTGTCGTCGGTGATCACTTCGTCGAGATAGCTGTGATCGCTGCCGCACAGCGCGCAGGTGTGCTCCCAGCTCTGGATCTCGAACGGATGGTCCTCGAAGTCGAGACTCTCGACCCGGGTATAGGGCGGGATCGCATAGAGCCGCTTCTCGCGACCGGCGCCGAACAGCATCAGCGCCGGATTGCCGTCGAGCTTGGGGTTGTCGAACTTGGGGATCGGCGACGGGTCCATCACGTAGCGTCCGTCCACCTTGACCGGATAGGCGTAGGTGGTGGCAATGTGGCCGTAGCGGGCGATGTCCTCGTAGAGCTTGACGTGCATCACGCCGTACTCCTCCAGCGCGTGCATCAGCCGCGTCTCCTGCTCGCTGGGCTCGATGAAGCGCAGCGGCTCGGGGATCGGCACCTGGAACACCAGAATCTGGCCGCTTCGCAGCGGCGTCTCGGGGATCCGGTGGCGGGTCTGGATCACGTCCGCCGCGGTGGTCGCGGTGGTGGTCTCGACGCCGGCCACACGCTGGAAGAAGTGGCGGATGCTGACCGCGTTGGTGGTGTCGTCGGCGCCCTGATCGATCACCTTGAGAATGTCGTCGGCCCCGAGAATACTGGCGGTGAGCTGCACGCCGCCGGTGCCCCAGCCGTAGGGCATCGGCATCTCGCGGCCGCCGAACGGCACCTGATAGCCGGGGATCGCCACCGCCTTGAGCAGCGCGCGGCGGATCATGCGTTTGGTCTGTTCGTCGAGGTAGGCGAAATTGTACCCGTCCATATCAACGCTCCTTCGGTTGGGGGCTGGCCGTGTCACGAGCGCTGTCGAGTTCCGCCTGTTGCGCGGCATGTTCGCGGCGCAGGCGCCGGAGCAGATCGAGCTCGGACTGGAAGTCGACGTAGTGCGGCAGCTTGAGATGCGAGACGAAGCCGGCGGCGTCGACGCTGTCGGCATGCGCCAGCACGAACTCCGCCTGCTGCGCCGGGCCGATGATCGGCTCGCCCAGCTCCTCGGCGCGCAGGGCACGATCGACCAGCGCCATGGACATGGTCTTGCGCTCGTTGTGGCCGAAGGCGAGGCCGTAACCCCGCGTGAACTGCGGTGCGGCTTCCCGGCTACCGCCGAACTGGTTGATCATCTGGCACTCGCTCAGCGCGATCTCGCCGACGCAGATCGTCTCGTCCCATTCGTCGACATGGATCTCGACCTCCACTTGGCCCAGGCGAATCTCGCCGGCAAACGGGTGATTGCGGCCGTAGCCGCGTTGGGTGGAGTACCCCAGCGCCAGCAGGTAACCCTCGTCGCCGCGGGCCAGCATCTGCAGTCGGGCGGCGCGGTCCATCGGGTAATCCGGCGGATCGCGGGTAATGTCCGAAGGCTCGGCGCCGTCGTCCACCTCCTGCTCCACCAGCCCTTCGTCGTTGAGCAGCGCCAGAATCTGCGGGCACGCCTCGGCGTCGGTCACGTCATCCCGGGTCTCGGCAGGCGGCACCTCGGCACCGGCCAGCTGCAGAAAGTCGAGCAGGCGGTGGGTGTAGTCGTAGGTCGGCCCCAGAATCTGGCCGCCAGGAATGTCCTTGTAGGTGGCGCTGATGCGGCGTTCGATGCGCATGTTGGCGGTGTCGAGCGGCTCGCTGACGGCAAGGCGCGGCAGCGTGGTGCGATAGGCGCGCAGCAGGAATACGGCCTCGGTGAGATCGCCGCTGGCCTGCTTGAACGCCAGCGCGGCGAGCTCGGGGTCATAGAGCGAGGCTTCGCTCATCACCCGGTCGACGGCCAGGCGCAGCTGATCGCCGATCTGGGCGACCTCGAGTTCCGGACGCTCGCGATCGCCCCGGCGGCGGTCGGCCAGCCAGCGGTGGGCATTGGCGATCGCCTGCTCGCCTCCCTTGACGGCTACGTACATCAGTTCACCTCCTTGGCATCGGCACGCGTGACACGGGTGCTGCGGGGAACCGCCGCCAGCTGCGCGCCGCAGCCGAAGATGACGTCCAATCCCTGCGGGAAGCTGGCCCGGTTGGCGGCAAGCCGATCCATCAGGAGGTGGCAGCCGGCGGCATCGCCGATATCGAGTGCGCGGGTGGTCTCGATGCCAGGCCCGGAGAGAATCCAGGGCTCGGCGTTGGCCAGTCGCTCCACGGCGACCAGCAGCGTGGTGCCGCGGTCGGGATAGGTATCGCTGCCCAACGCAAACGGTGTCTGCGGATCGAAGGACGCGTGGGTCAGCAGCGCGAAATCGGCGTTCGCCGGGTCGTCGGTGATTCGCGCCCCGGTGTGGAAAGTCAGGGCCTCGCGCAGGGCCGGCGAGTCGAGGTCGGCGGCGATCCAGACGCGCGTCTCGAGATCGCAGAGCGTCAGCATCACGCCCCACAGCGCAGCACCCAGTGCGTCACTCGGCGTCACCTGGGGCGGTGCCGGCAACGCCAGTGTCGCAAGCGTGCCCGGTTCGGACATGGCGCCGAGAATCTGGCGAAACAGGCGCTGACTGTCGTGGGCTGGGTCGGCCAGACCAGGCCAGGCTTCATTCATCATTTCTCTCTCCTTCACCACGCCGCTTTCCTTAACCACGCCGCTTTCCTGAACCACGCCTTTCTCCTTCGTGACTGCTCTGTTCTCCATCGTCATTCCCCCCTTACCAGCGTGAAGAAGTCGACGCGGGTGGCGGCGGCGGTGGCAGCGTCACCGCGCTGGCGCTCGGCGAGTTCCTCGACCAGCGGCGCGAGCACCTGCGTCTCGAGTGCTTCCTGCCATTCGGCGTGCTGGGCGACGGCATCGGCCAGCGCGATCAGTTCGGCGTGGCGATGATCGCGACCACGCACCCAGCCGTGGCCGAGGGTGCCGTCGTCGAGAGCGACGCTGGCCCGGGTCAGGGTCATCTCGCCCAGATGGAAGGCGTTGCCGGTGCCGCCGGTGCGCCCCTTGAGCATCGCCATGCCGGTTTCGGGGCCGCGTACGCAGCGATGCGTGGGGAAATCGTCGAGCAGCTCGCCCAGAGCGCCCCAACGGGCCTCGATGTGCTGCCGGGAAGAGAGCGCCAGCAAGCGCTGACGCGCGTTTCGTGATGTGTGACTCATGACGCAACCTCGTCGGTATCGGAATCCATGGGGTCGGTGTCGAAATCAACGTGATAGGAGAGCCGGTCGGCGCGCGCCCGGCCCACGGACACCTCCACCAGCCCGCCGGCGGCATCGGTGTTGTCGCTGGTCATTACCAGCAGCGGCGCATTGAGCGGACACTGCAGCCAGCGGGTGTCGTCGCGATCCGCGGGGACAGCATCGATGCGCACTCGCCGCCGATGCAGGCGCAGGCCGTAGTGCTGGCCCAGCAGCGCCCGGGTGGAGCCGCCGCGATAGCGCTCGAGCCAGCCCGGCACGCGCTCGGGATCGAACCAGTGACGCAGCCGCATCAGCGGGGCATCGTCGACGTAGCGCACGGTATCGACCCGTAGCAGCGGCTCGGCGACAGAACGGCCGAAACGCAGAGCGATCGCCTCGGGAGGCGTCACGAACCCCTGTTCGAGACAGCAGGTGTTCGAAGGCAGACCCAGGCCGGCCAGATTCTGGGTCACCTTGCTGCCGGCGCTGACGGCGTAATCGAGACGCCGATCGACGACCTGGGTGCCGCGACCCTGATGGCGCGTCACCATGCCGGCGGCGACCAGTTCGTCCAGCGCCCGGCGTACCGTGTGGCGATTGACCGCGAAGCGCTTGGCCAGCTGCGCCTCGGTCGGCAGCAGATCGCCCGGCGCGTAGTCGGCGCGCACCTCGCGCACCAGCTCTTCGGCCAGTTCGCGGTAGCGGGGTATCGTCAGAATTTGTCTAGACATCATGTGGCCCAAAAAACCGGGGGAAGCCCCGGCATCAGATGAAGCGCTTGCGAACACGTTGCGACACCATGTCCAGCAGCGTCACGGCAACGATGATCACCAGCATGATCGTGGCGGTCTCGGTGTACTGAAATCCGCGCATGGTTTCCCACAGCGAGACGCCGATCCCGCCGCCGCCGACCATGCCGAGTACCGTCGCCGAGCGGATGTTGGACTCGAAGCGATAGAGGCTGACCGAGATCCACAGCGGCAGCACCTGGGGGATCAGGCCGAAGATGATCTCTTCCAGGCGCCCGGCACCGGTGACGCGCACGCCTTCCATCGGTCCGGCATCGGTGGCTTCCACCGCCTCCGAGAACAGCTTGGCGAGGACCCCGGTGGTGTGGACGAACAGCGCCATGGTCCCGGCGAACGGCCCCAGGCCAACGGCGACCACGAACACCATCGCGAACACCAGCTCGTTGATCGCGCGGCACGCATCCATCAGCCGTCGTACCGGCTGGTTGACCCACCACGGCGCCAGGTTGTCGGACGAGAGCAGGCCGAACGGAATGGCGAACAGCACCGCCAGCAGCGTGCCCCAGATGGCGATCTGGATGGTGATCAACATCTGATCGATGTAGTGATCGAGACTGCCGAAGGTCGGCGGCACGAAGTCGGCGGCGAGCGTGGCCATGTTGCCGGCGTTGGTGACCAGCAGGCTCGGCGCCATCTCGGCGCCCTGCCAAGCCCAGCCGAGGACGACGACGGCGATGACCCAGCCGAGCAGTGTGGTCCAGCTGCGTTTACCCGATCGGGCTCGCGCATCAAGTGTGGAAGTGGTCATGCATGGACTCCGCTGCATCGATCATGAAGATGGCCAGGGCGGTGGGAACGTCGAGATCCGCCCTGGCCTGTCAGAGACTCGTGTTCAGAACACGTCTTCTTTACTGGGTCGCCATCGCGGTGCTGTTGTCGGCCTTCTTGGCCTGCGCGGCTTCGCGAGCGTCCATGCGCTCGTTCAGCGACTCGAGACGGGCATCGAGATCCGATAGCTGCTTCTGCTTGTCGTCGGCATCGAGCGAATCGTCGGCGGCGATCTGGGCGCGCTGCTTGAACAGTTCGAGCTGACGGATCGGCAGCAGCTGGTCGTTGTCGGAAGCGGAAAAACCGGACCACTGCAGCGGCTCGAGAATCTTTTTCTGCTTGGCGGTATCGCCGTAGCTCAGGAAGAAATCACGCAGCTCATCCTTGGTCTGCTGGGGCAGATTGGTGCGCCAGACCAGCGGATCGGAGGGGATCAACGGCGACTTCCAGATCACCTTGAGCTGATCGGCCTTCTCGGGATGGGTGATTTCGAGGCGCTCCATGCTCTCGGTGTTGAACGTGGCGACATCGACCTGGCCGTTGGCCACGGTCAGCGCGTTGGTCTCGTGGTTGGCGTTGAGCGTGCGCTTGAATGCGGTTTTGGGATCGACGTGGTTCTTGGCGAAGACGTAGTAACCCGGTACCAGATAGCCGGAGGTGGAGTTGGGATCGCCGTTGCCGAAGGTCAGCTCGCTGGCGTGCTCGAGGATATCGTCGACGTCGTTGTAGGGGCTGTCCTTGTTGACGATCATCAGGCTCCAGTAACCCGGTGCGCCGTTGGCGGCGACGGTCTGGGCGAAGATCTCGCCACCGGCGCGATCGACCGCTTCCATGGCCGACTTGTTGCCGTACCAGGCCAGGTCGACCTTGTCGAAACGCATCGCCTGGATCACCGCGGCGTAGTCGGTGGCGAAGAACGGCTTGACCTCGACGCCCAGCGCGTCGGCCATGTCGTCCAGAAACGGCTGCCACTGGGTCGACTGGTTGGTGCTCGACTCGGTGGAGATGATGCCGAAGCGCAGCGGCTGGTCGGCGGCCTGTGCCGAGCTGACGGCAAGCGTGCTGCCAAGCAGGCCGAGCCCGGCGATCAGCGGCAGAGCCGCGCGGCGTAAGCAAGATGAGATCATGTCGTTTCCTTGAAGGGTCGGTGGTGGTGGATCGGTTGTTATGGGCTCGTGTTCGCCCGGATCAGCCCACCGCATGCAGCGGCGGTGCGATCCGGGGATCGGGTTGGCGGGACTCGAGTTCGTCGAGGCCGGCGTTCTCGTAGAGCGTCTGCAGGCGGTTATCGGTGAGGCCTTCGATCGGCCCGTCGTAATAGAGCCGGCCGAGCTTGAGCGCGATGGCACGACGGCAGTAACGGCGGGCGACCTCGACCTGATGCAGCGTGACGACGACGGTGCGGCCATCCTCGCGGTTGATCCGCTGCAGGATTTCCATCACCTCGCGGGCACTGCGCGGATCGAGCGAGGCGATCGGCTCGTCGGCGAAGATCACTTCCGCCTCCTGGACCAGCGCCCGGGCGATGGCGACCCGCTGCATCTGGCCACCGGAAAGGGTATTGGCGCGCTGATGGGCCAGGCCGACGATGCCGACGCGCTCCAGCGCGCGCAGCGCCAGATCGCGTTCCTGCTGGGTGAAGCGGCCGATCAGCGCCCGCCAGCGCGGCATCGCACCGAGATGGCCGATCAATACGTTGGTCAACACGCTGAGACGGCCGGCGAGATTGAACTGCTGGAAGATATAGCCGCAGCGACGGCGCTGTTCGCGGCTGGCGCCGAGCAGACGCCCGCCGCGCTGTACGTCGCGATCCAGCACCCGCACATGGCTGTGCGAATGGCGGTCGGCACGGCTCAATCCAACGAGATGACGCAGCAGGGTCGACTTGCCCGAGCCCGACGGCCCGATCAAGGTGACCATTTCGCCGTTGGCGATCTCGAACCCGACCTCGCGCAGCGCGGCGTGGGTGCCGAAGGATTTGTCGAGCCGTTCGACGCTAATGATGGCGGTCATACGATTCGTCCCGGAAAGTGTCGGGCCGTGGGTCGGATCATCAACCCCTGGCCCCGAAATGTTGAACACAGTCTGGCGGTGTCGTGTGACGGTTATTTATCTAGACAATTAAGAAACGGTGACAAAGCGGAGGGCGGGAGGGGTAACGAAAAAAGCGCCCGCAGGCGCTTTTCCATGTCTATCAGCGGTTTGACGATTCGTGTCATGTCGTTGACACGAATTCGTCGTCGAATCGTCATGCGGGATCGAGGTCGAGCTTCAGGCTTTCGCCTTGCTCGGCTTGGCGCCGGACTTCTTCCGGGCACCGGCTTTTTCTTCGGCCGGCAGGAAACCGCCCTGCTGCAGCACGTCCTCGTAACCTTCGCGGAAGGTGGGATAGCGAAACGTGTAGCCGGAATCCAGCAGCCGCTGGTTGTTGCAGCGCTTGCTCGAACGACGACGCAGCGGAGACTGGATGACGTCCGGCGTCTCGACCTTGAGCCGCTGGGCGATCCAGGCCATGACTTCATGCAGCGGCGCCGAATCGCAGTCGCTGGCGAGATAGATCGGCTCCAGCGGCTTGCCATCCAGCGTCAGCTGGATCAGGTGGGCGATCACGCCCGCGCAGTCGTCGCGATGGATGCGGTTGGAATACATCGGCGGATTGGAAGCGGCAATACGGCCTTCACTCACCTGGCGGATCAGGCGATCGCGTCCCGGACCGTAGATGCCCGAGAAACGCAGCGCCGTGCCCGGCAGATCGTGCGCGAGCAGGGCCTGCTCGGCTTCGCGCATCAGCGTGCCGGAGAAGCCGTGGGGCTCGGTTTCGGTGGTTTCATCCACCGCTTCGCCCGCCTGCTGGGCGTAGACACTGGTCGAAGAGACGAAAAATATCCGTTCGGGCTTCTTTTTACGGGAGCCGAAGGCCTGCAGCACAGTCTTCAGCCCCGTCGGATAAGCCGCTTCGTAGGCGGACTCCTCGAACCGGTCCGCGGTCACCGAATAGACGATGATGTCGGCGTCCGGCAGCGCCGCCAGCGCGGCCTCGTCGGTGACGTCCAGCGCCACCGCCTCGATACCGGTTCCATCGAGCGCAGCGACATTGCGCCGCGCGCCGATTACCCGCTGGCCGGCGTCGATCAACTGCTTCCCGAGCTGGGTGCCGATATCGCCGCAACCGAGAATTAGCGTAGTTTTCTTCACCTTTCCCTAGCCTCTTGGTAAAACGTCCTTGATGATTCGTCCTTGAGGACGCGCACAACCACGAGAACTGCGTACCTGTCGACTCATTCGCGCCACTGAGTCGACTTGTTCATCCGCCGTCGCTTTATTCATTCGCCGTATCGCGCAGACAGGGAGCCTTTCGGTCCCAGCTAATGACTCTAACAGAACTCCGCTACATCGTAACCTTGGCCCAGGAGCGCCACTTCGGTCGCGCCGCCGAACGCTGCTTCGTTTCTCAGCCGACGCTTTCGGTGGCCGTCAAGAAACTCGAGGACGAACTCGGCATTGCTCTGTTCGAACGCTCCAAATCCACCGTCCAGGTCACCCCGCTGGGAGAGCGGATCGTCGAGCAGGCCCAGCGCGTGCTGGAGCAGGCCACGCTGATCCGGGAGCTGGCCACCGAAGGCAAGGATCAGTTGATCAGCCCGCTGCGAATTGGCGCCATCTACACCATCGGCCCCTATCTGTTTCCGCACCTGATTCCGGCTTTGACGCGCATTGCCCCGCAGATGCCGCTCTATATCGAGGAGAGTTTCACCGGCGTGCTGCGCCGCAAGCTGCGCAGCGGCGAACTCGATGCGATCTTCGTGGCGCTGCCGTTCAACGAGCCCGATGTCGTCACCAAGACACTCTACGAGGAGCCGTTCGAGGTTCTGCTGCCAGCCGGCCATCCGTGGACGGAGAAGGCGGCGATCGACAAGGAGGACCTGCTCACCGAACGTCTGCTGCTGCTCGGCGAAGGCCACTGCTTCCGTGACCAGATTCTGGAGGCCTGCCCGGCGATCAACGCCCAGCTCAACAATCCCTCGAACACCCTGATTGCCGAGGGCGGCTCGCTGGAGACCATTCGTCACATGGTCGCCTCGGGGCTCGGCATCACGGTGCTGCCCAAGCTGGCGATCGGCACCAGTCACTACGAAAACGGCCTGCTGGAGAGCCGCCCGTTCAAGGGCAGCGCCCCCAAGCGCAGCGTGGCGCTGGCGTGGCGCGCGAGTTTCCCGCGACCCAAGGCGATCGATGCGCTGATCCAGGCGATCGATAAAATCCAGGGCAGCGACGTCGAGGCCGCATGAGCCTCGACCAACCGATTACCGAACTCTCCGGCGTCGGCGAAGCGCTGGCCTTGAAGCTGGCCAGACTCGGCGTAGAACGGATCGCCGACCTGCTGTTCCATCTGCCGCTGCGCTATCAGGACCGCACCCGGATCACGCCGATCGGTACGCTGCGTGCCGGTACCGAAGCGGTGGTCGAAGGCGAAGTCAGCGCCGCCGAAGTCGTTCGCGGCCGTCGCCGCAGCCTGCTGGTCCGGCTCAAGGATGGCTCCGGCATTCTCAGCCTGCGCTTCTTTCACTTCTCGCCGGCTCAGCAACAGCAGTTCACTAAGGGCGTTCAGGTGCGCTGTTTCGGCGAAGCCCGCGCCGGCAGCACCGGGCTCGAGATCTACCATCCGGAATATCGCCTGATCCAGACCGAAGCGGCGCCGGTGGACGAACATCTCACACCAATCTATCCAACCACCGAAGGGCTGGCACAGCCGCGCTTGCGGGCCCTGATCCAGCAGGCGCTGAAGCGGCTGGCCCAGGCGCCGGAGAGCCTGCCGGAGTGGATTCCCGAGCCGCTGCGCGGGCGTTTTCGTCTGCCGGGGCTGATCGAATCGCTGCGCTATCTCCACGAACCGCCGCCGGACGCGCCCCAGGAGCGTCTGGCCGACGGTCGTCACCCCGCCCAGCGACGATTGGCGCTGGAAGAGCTGCTGGCGCATCAGTTGAGCCTGCGCCAGGTCCGCCTGCGGATTCAGGCCGACGGTGCCCCCAAACTCGCGGCGAGCAGCAATCTGCAAGCGCGCTTTCTGACTCAGCTACCGTTCTCGCTGACCCAGGCCCAGCGCCGCGTGCTCGAAGAGATCGGGCGCGATCTGGAGCGCGAAGTGCCGATGCTACGGCTGGTCCAGGGCGACGTCGGCTCGGGCAAGACCGTGGTCGCCGCCATGGCGGTGCTGAACGCCATCGCCGGCGGCTGTCAGGCGGCGGTGATGGCACCCACCGAGATCCTCGCCGAGCAGCACTTTCGCCAGTTCCGGGCTTGGCTCGAACCGCTGGGGATCGAGGTCGGTTGGCTGGCCGGCAAACTCAAGGGCAAGGCGCGCCTCGACACCAAGGCCGCCATCGCCG
Source organism: Salinicola halophyticus (assembly GCF_003206695.1). Lineage (GTDB taxonomy): Bacteria > Pseudomonadota > Gammaproteobacteria > Pseudomonadales > Halomonadaceae > Salinicola > Salinicola halophyticus. Next base: position 170,641 of record NZ_PZJN01000009.1, read on the forward strand.
ACGGCCGCGTGCAGGTCGCCGTGGGGACCCACGCGCTGTTCCAGGAGGACGTGATCTTCCACCGGCTGGGGCTGGCGGTGATCGACGAACAGCATCGATTCGGCGTTCACCAGCGTCTCGCGCTGCGCCAGAAAGGCGAGTCCGGCGGCCTGACCCCGCATCAGCTGATCATGACCGCCACACCGATCCCGCGCACCCTGGCGATGAGCGCCTACGCCGATCTCGATCTGTCGGTGATCGACGAGCTGCCGCCGGGCCGCACGCCGGTGCACACGGTGGCGGTACCCGACGAACGCCGCCCGGAGGTGATTCAACGCATCCGCAACGCCTGCGCCGAAGGGCGCCAGGCCTACTGGGTCTGCACTCTGATCGAGGAGTCGGAGACGTTGACCTGTCAGGCCGCGGAAGTCACCCGCGATACGCTGGTGGAAGCGCTGTCGGAGCTCAACGTGGGCCTGGTCCACGGGCGCATGAAGGCGCAGGAGAAGGTCGAGGTGATGGACGCCTTCAAGCGCGGCGAGCTGGACCTGCTGGTGGCGACCACGGTGATCGAGGTCGGGGTCGACGTGCCCAACGCCAGCCTGATGATCATCGAGAATCCGGAGCGACTGGGGCTTTCCCAGCTGCATCAGCTACGGGGTCGGGTCGGCCGCGGGCGCGTCGACAGCTACTGCGTGCTGCTCTATCACCCACCGCTGTCGAACCACTCGCGCCAGCGCCTCGGCATCCTGCGTGACACCACCGACGGCTTCAAGGTGGCAGAGAAGGATCTAGAACTGCGCGGTCCCGGCGAAGTGCTCGGCACCCGCCAGACCGGCCTGGCGCAGATGAAGATCGCCGATCTGGAGCGCGACCGCGACCTGCTCGATACCGTCACCGCGCTGGCCCAGGCGCTACTCGAAGAAGCCCCCGACGCCGCGACCCCGCTGATCCGCCGCTGGCTGGGTGACGAAGCCGGACGCTACGGGCAGGTCTAGACTCAGACACGGGCTGCTTCAGGTTCGCTCTGAGACGTTCCCGGCGGCCTTCTCGACACCGTTCATCGCGTTCGACGTTTCATCCGGCCGCGCCACCAGCCGCCCTGCCGCCTCGCTCATCGGCACCAGCTGGCGGCTGATGTGCAGCAGCTGGGTCTGGATCACGCGGCGCTCGTCGTCGGCGTCATCCTGGGCGGCGGCGGGCTCCTGCTCGAAGATCGCCATCAGCGCGCTCTGCTCGTTCTTGAGCTCGGGAATCGTCTGGCGTGAGGCAAGACTGGCGGCGATCGAATCGAAGCCATCGGCGATACGGCGGGCGGCGGCATGGATCTCGGCGTCGGCCTCGCTCGGCGTCAGCGTGCCTCGATGCGCGCCCAGCGCGGAGAGATAGCCCAGCAGCGTGTGAGACACGACCAGAAACCGGAAGCCCTCGTCGGCGTCCTTCTTCCGATAATGACCCGGCTCCTGCAGCATGTTGGCGAGCACCGTGGAGAGCGCGGCGTCGGCGTTGTGGGCGTTGCGCCGGGCCAGCCGGTAGGCCAGATCGTCCTGCTTGCCGGCTTCGTACTGATGGATGATCTCGCGCAGGTAGAGGGTGCTGTTGGTCAGCGCCGTCGCGGCCACCTTGTGCAGCCGCCGCCCCTGCCAGTCCGGCAGGATGAAGAACACCGCCAGGCCCGAGATCAACGCGCCGATCAGGGTATCGATCAGTCGCGGCAGGATCAGATCGAAGCCGTCGCCGACCTGGTTGAAGCTGCTCAATACCAGCGTGGTGATGGCGGCGGTGGCAATCACGTAGTGCTTCTCGCGATTGGCAAAGAAGGTGACGCCGGCGACGACCGCGATCAGCGACTGGATCAGCGGATTCGGGAACAGGCTGATCAGCGCCCAGCCCACCACCAGACCGAGTACCGTGCCGACGATGCGCTGGCGCAGGAAGCGCCGCGTCGCGCCGAAATTGGGCCGACACACGAACAGCGTGGTCAGCAGGATCCAGTACCCTTGCGTCGGATGGACCAGATGCAGCACGCCGTAACCTACCAGCAGTGCCGTCGACAGCCGCAGCGCGTGGCGAAAGGTCGGCGAACCCGGGGTCAGGTTGAGCCGGATGCGCTCCCAGGCGTCCTTGAAGCTGCGCGGTGAGCGATTGAACAGCGTTGCGTCCTTCTGATCGGCCACGGCGTCCGGATTGTGGGCGCTGGAGAGCTGATCCTCCAGCGTCGCCAGATTGCGGCCCAGCGCCTGCAGCGATCGCAGCAGCGGGGTCCATGCCGGATTGCGCTGGGCGCGCAGATACACGATCGAGGCGCGCAGATCCTCCAGCGCCTGCTCGCTCTGGCCGTGCTCGAACGGCTGACGCAGCAGCAGCGCCTTGGCCAGACGCTTGCAGGCCCGGCCCTGCTGGTCGAGCAGGCGCTGGCAGCGGAACAGCACGTCGTGGTGGAAGAACGCCTCCGACAGCGCGGAATAGGGGTAGTGCGAGGCGCTGACCCGCTCGTGGATGTCCTGGGCAATGAAGTAGAGCCGCAGGTAACGGTTGAGCTTGCGGCTGCCTCGCTGGCCCTCCAGCCGCCGAAAGATCATCTCCTTGGCCTGGTTGAGCGCGGTCACCACGCGGCCGTTCTGGCGTGCCAGCGCCACCCGTCGGCTTTCGACATCGACCCCGCGCAGCGGCTCGAACAGCGTCGCCTTGATGATCAGGTATTCCCCCAGCTCCCGATACAGCTGGGCCATGCTCTGCTTGACCGGCTGGCGCGAGAACAGCGCACACCAGATCACCGAGATCAGCCCGTACCAGGCGGCGCCCGCGACCAGCAGCAGCGGCTGATGCCAGAAATTGCCGTCGGTGGTGCCGCCGTGCTGCTCGATGTTGATCATCGAATAGACCGACAGGATCAGCGTTGCCGAGGCGATGGTGGCGTAGCGCTGCTCGACGGCGCCGAGCATGATGAAGGTGAACGCCGACAGCGCCAGGCCGGGGGCGAACAGCCAGGGCCAGGGAAACAGCAGCTCCACCGAGCTCGAGGCGACCAGAAAGCAGACCAGCGTGACCAGCAGGGCGCGGACGCGACCTTCCCAGTTGTCGTCGGTCTCGGACAGCGCGCTGGCGATGATACCCAGAAACAGCGGGATGGCGAGCGCGATCTGGTCCTGGGACCAGCTCAGCGCGATGGCGCCGCTGAACGCCAGAAATACCCGGAAGCTGTAGGCAAACTTGTCCAACGTCCACAGCTGGCGCAGGGAGTGGGAAAACGAATCGGAAATTTCGGTCTCTCCAGGATTGTGGTTATGCCGTCACGATAGCGCGCTCGCCTCAGCGGGAACAGATACCACCGACGGTGAACGGATAGAGAACCTGACCAACGCTTAGACTTTAGTATAACGTCGTTGATCCTGTCGGCCGCAACGTCTTTTGCCTTTATCCCGACCCTGGACTTCGGCATGATCGGGATTTAGCGGACGGCAGAGGAAAAGCGTGGGACCGACCAGGAATTTGCATCGAACCGGCATAAGACGCGTACTGGGGTTCGTGGCTCAGCTACTGCGTGCCGTGGTGATGCTGAGCGTGATCGGCTGGGGTGCGCTGGCGCTGCATTTCGAGCTGCCGGGGCCGCGCCCGCTCGTCCTCTCTGCCATTGCCGCGTGGGTGCTGATCGGCGGCACGGCGCTGATCGCGCCATGGCGGGTCCGCCGGGGTTCACCTCACCAATCGCGCAGAGAACGCGTGGCCCTGGCGATTCGGCTGACGTTCACGCTGGCCCTGGTCGTCCTGGTTAGCTGGTGGCAAAGTCTCGAGCCCAGCAACGATCGCGAGTGGGCGCCGGACGTGGCGCGGCAACTGGCGGTCGAACGCGACGGCGACCGGATCACGCTTCACAACGTGCGCGACTTCGAGTGGCAGACGCCGGATACGGCGATACCGCGCTGGGAAACCCGCGAGTACGACCTCTCTCGGCTCGACGCGGTGGATATGGTGGTCTCCTACTGGATGGGGCCGGCGATCGCCCACACGCTGGTCACCTTCGGTTTCGACGACGGCCGCCATCTGACCTTCTCGGTGGAGATCCGGCGCGAGAAGAACGAGGCATTTTCCATCAGCGGTGGCTTCTTCAAGCAGTTCGAGCTCAACCTGATCGCCGCCGACGAGAACGATATCCTGCGCCTGCGCAGCAACGTGCGCGAGGAAGACGTCTATCTCTACCGGGTCGGACTAACGCCCCAGGCTCGTCGCGAACTGTTCCTCGCCTATCTCGACGAAGCCGACCGGCTGCGCCAGACACCTGAGTTCTACAACACCCTGACCAGCAACTGCACCACCATCGTGTTCGACATGGTCGACAAGATCGTGCCCGGACTGCCCCGGGATATTCGGCTGATTCTCTCCGGCTATCTGCCGGAATACGTCTACGATATCGGCGGGCTGGACACGAGCCACCCGCTCGAGTTCCTGCGCAGTCGGGGGTATATCGATCCGCGCGCCCGGGAGATTCCGTACAATGCGGGGAGCGAGGCCTTCTCCCGCGCCATCCGCGACGGTGTTCCCGCTGCCGATGGCGAGATCATCCAGGCCTCGTCGCCCTGAACTGAGCTTAATAACATGACCCCAATAACATGATCTCAATGCCATGACTTCCCTGCGTGACGCCATCGAAAATCGCATCAGTCACCTCACCGGGCGCACGCTGGGCGGCGTGGACTACACCCAGCCCAAGGGCGATCCGGGTCTATTCGGACCGGAAACCGTGGCGTGGAAAGTCCACGGCGAGTTCACGCCGATGATGTGCGGCGGCGTCAGCGCGCTGCTGCTGCAGATGCTGCACCCGCTGGCGCTGGCCGGCATCTGGGACCACTCCAACTTTCGTCAGGACATGATCGGCCGACTGCGCCGCACCAGCCAGTTCATCGCCGTCACCACTTTCGGCTCCCGCGACGACGCCGAACGCATCCTCGATCGAGTCCGGCGGGTCCACGATGGGGTCAGCGGTCAGGCCGCCGATGGCACGCCCTACGCCGCCAATGACCCCGAGCTGCTGGTGTGGGTGCACGTCGCCGAGATGAGTCGATTCCTGGCCGCCCACCGGCGCTACCGCAATCCGGATCTGAGCCTTGCCGATCAGGATCGCTATTTCGCCGAGACCGCACGCGTGGCGGAAGCACTCGGCGCACGCGACGTTCCCAGGAGCCGAGCGGCCATCGAAGCCTATCTGGACCATCAGCGCCGCTACCTGGTCTGCGATTCGCGGACGCGCGACGTGATCGACGTGCTGCTGCACGCGCTGCCGCCGAGCCCGATCATTCGCCCCGCCGGGGCGCTGTTCATGCGTGCCGGCATCGATCTATTGCCACCCTGGGCAGCGACACTGCTGAGTCTCGAGATGTCGACGCTCGAGCGTCACGCCGTACGTTCCAGCATCCGCACCATCGCCCCGGTGGTGCGCTGGGCGGTGCGCAACGGCTCCTATCGTCGCGCCATGGAACGCATGCAGGCCCGCGAGCAGGCTCGGCACTGAGGCTCGGCTCCGGCACTAACCAAGCCCCTGCCTAAGCCCCTGCCTAAGCCCCTGCCTAAGCCCCGACACTAAGTCCCCTTACTATGCCTCGGCCAGCTCGCGGCGCAACCACTCGGCCAGGCGTTGGCCGCGCCGGGTATCGGCGCCGGGGGCCAGCCACAGCCCCAGCGACGCGGATGTTTCGATGGCGGGCCAGGGCGATATCAGGCGGCCCTGGCGCAGCTCGGCTGCCACCAATAGCTGCGGGGCGATGGCGACACCCAGCCCGGCCAGCGCGGCTTCCAGCAGATAGTAGAGATGCTCGAAGCTGCGTCCCTTCGCCCGCGCCGCCGCAAGCGTCTCTTGCTCGACGCCCATGGCCGCTGTCCATTCGGGCCAGGCTTGCGGGCGTGAGGCGGTATCCAGCAGCGTGAGGCGCTCGAGCATTGCCCTGGCCGAGCCCTTCGCCGCCGTCGTCCATATCTCCGGTGTCGCCACCGCGACGATGCGCTCCGGCATCAGCGGGATCACCGTGATGTCGTCAGGCCACGGCGGCGCGGCGAAGCGCAGCGTGGCATCGACATCCTCGCGCCTCGGATCGAGCTCGTGCTCGCTGGAAACCACCCGCAGGCGTAATTCCGGCAGATCGGCATTGAGCCGGTCGAGTCGCGGGATCAGCCAGCGGGCGAGCAGACTTCCCGGACAGGCGAGCGTGAAAGGCGCCTCGTCGAGACGCCGTCTGAGCGCCACGCAGCCCTCGTTCAAGCGTGAGAAAGCCTCACCGACCGACTGATGCAGTTCCCGACCGTGAACGGTCAGCACGATTCCCCGCCCCGCCTTGTCGAATAGCGCCGCGCCGAAATGCTGCTCCAGCGTGCGTAGCTGACGGCTGACGGCGCCGTGGGTGACGTGCAGTTCGCGCGCGGCGGCCGTCACGCTGCCCAGCCGGGCGGTTGATTCGAACGCGCGCAGCGCATTGAGCGGGGGTAGCGTGACCATTTCACTCCCATTAATAAGTGATTTTTACTCACATAATGGGGAGAGTTTATCGATTTTCCGTATTGCGCTACCAGCCTAATCTGACGTCATCGAATCGACCGACAGGAAATGACCGATGAGCTCGATGACGAGGGATATTCCCGACGAGAATGGTTTTTTCGGCGCCAGCCCGAATAACGGCGACGGCAATCAACAACAGCACGGCTACGGCGGACGCTACGTCGCCGAAACCCTGATGCCGCTGATCGCCGAGATCGAAGCCGCCTATGACGAGGCGCGCGCCGACCCGGCCTTTCAGAGCCGATTGCAGGAGCTTCAGCGCGACTACGTCGGTCGCGCCACGCCGCTCTATTTTGCCGAACGCCTGACGGAGCACTTCGGCGGCGCGCGGATCTATCTCAAGCGCGAGGATCTGAACCACACCGGCGCGCACAAGATCAACAACGCCCTCGGCCAGGGCCTGCTGGCCCAACGTATGGGTCGCAAGCGGCTGATCGCCGAGACCGGCGCTGGCATGCACGGGGTCGCCGTCGCCACGGTGGCGGCGCGACTCGGCCTGCCCTGCGTGATCTACATGGGCGCGACAGACATCGAGCGCCAGCAGCCCAATGTCCAGCGCATGCATCTGCTCGGTGCCGAGATCGTGCCCGTCCACAGCGGCACGGCGACGCTCAAGGACGCCATGAACGAGGCGCTGCGCGACTGGGTCGCCCATGTCGACGACACTTTCTACATCATCGGCACCGTAGCGGGTCCGGCGCCCTATCCGCGCATGGTGCGGGACTTCCAGTCGGTGATCGGCGTCGAGACCCGCGAGCAACTGCTGGCGACACAGGGCCGTCTGCCGGACACGCTGGTCGCCTGCGTCGGCGGCGGCTCCAACGCCATGGGGCTGTTCCACGCCTTCCTCGACGACGACGTCGCCATGGTCGGCGTCGAAGCGGCCGGGGAAGGGCTGGAGAGCGGCCGCCACGCCGCCAGCATCAATGGTGGCGCGCCCGGCATCCTGCACGGCAATCGCACCTATCTGCTGCAGGACGATCACGGCCAGATTCTCGACGCCCACTCGATTTCCGCCGGGCTCGACTATCCCGGTGTCGGCCCCGAACACGCCTATCTGCACGACAGCGGCCGGGCGAGCTACGTCGCGGTCACCGACGACGAGGCGCTGGAAGCCGTCGGTCTCTGCTGCCGGCTGGAGGGTATTCTTCCGGCCCTGGAATCCGCCCACGCGCTCCATCACGCCGGCCGATTGGCGGCGGCGCAGGGACCAGATCAGGTCATCGTGGTCTGCCTGAGCGGCCGCGGCGACAAGGACATGGACACCATCACCCGTCATCTGATGCCCGAGGAGGCCGAATCATGAGTGCGACGCCTTTGAATACTGAGACATTGAATACCGAGACGTTGAATACCGATTCCCGCCTGGCGCGACGTTTTGCGGCGCTGCGTGAAGAAAATCGCGCCGCCCTGGTTACCTACGTCATGGCCGGCGATCCCGATCTCGAACAGAGCCGCCAGCTACTCGAGCGCCTACCCCAGGCGGGGGCAGACATCATCGAGCTGGGCATGCCGTTCAGCGACCCGATGGCCGACGGCGTGGCGATTCAGCGCGCCGGTGATCGAGCGCTGGCGAACGGCCAGACACTGGCTCTGACGCTGGACATGGTTCGGGATTTCCGGGAACGAGACGCCGACACCCCGATCGTGCTGATGGGCTATCTCAATCCGATCCAGCGCTTCGGCGAGGATCGCTTTCTGCAGGCGGCAGCCGACGCTGGCGTCGACGGCCTGATTCTGGTCGATCTGCCGCCGGAACATGGCGTCGCGCTGACAGCGAAAGCGCGTGACCTGGGGCTGGCGCGGATTCCGCTGGTCGCCCCGACCACGCCCCCCGAGCGACTACCCGCGCTGCTGGCTCAGGGCGACGGTTTCGTCTATCGGATCGCCTTCAACGGCGTCACCGGCAGCCAGCGACTCGATATCGCAGCCTCACTGGGCGATTCGATCGGTGAGCTCAGACAGCAGATATCCCTGCCCGTCGCCGTCGGCTTCGGGGTGCGCGATGGCGACACGGCCGCCGCCGTTGCCCGAATTGCCGATGCCGTGGTCGTCGGCAGCGCTCTCGTCGAGCGGCTTGCGGAAGACGGGGTGGAATCGGCTTTGGCACTGGTCGAAGCATTGGCCGAGGCGATTCAGGCAGCACGCTGAAACCGGGCTCAATGGAAGCCCGACCGCCCCACGACCTTTCGTTTTTATACGCTGAAATATGCGTATTAACGCACTTTTGTTCGATTATTTAGTCGGTAAACTCGTCTCATCGCACCCGGGCAAGATCGGCGGTGCTCTCTGAGAGGAGACGGACATGTTGACGATTCGACCCAGCAACGAACGCGGTTATGCCGATCACGGCTGGCTCAAGAGCTATCACTCGTTCTCGTTCGCCGGCTATCACGATCCCGGCCACATTCACTTCAGCGCGCTGCGAGTGATCAACGAGGATCGCGTGGCGCCGGGGCAGGGCTTCGGCCAGCACGGCCATCAGGACATGGAGATTTTCTCGTACGTGTTGAGCGGCGAGCTGGGCCACAAGGACACGCTGGGCAACGGTTCCTCGATCGGCCCGGGGCGAGTCCAGATCATGACCACCGGCACCGGCGTCGAGCATAGCGAGTACAATCACTCCGCCAGCGAACCGGTGCACTTCCTGCAGATCTGGCTGTTTCCGAGGGAGCGCGGCCTGACCCCGAACTACGCCGAGAAGGATTTCACTGACGCCGACAAGCGCGGCAGACTGTGTCTGATTCTGTCGCCGGACGGCCGCGACGGTTCGCTCACGCTGCAGCAGGACGCCTTCATCTACGCCTCGCTACTCGATGGCGACGAGCGTGCAGAACTGGCATTGTCGGACGGTCGCCAGAGCTACGTGCATGTGGTCAGGGGAAGTGTGACGGTCAATGGCCAGGCGCTTGAAGGCGGCGATGCCTTGATGCTCGTGGACGAGCCCGGCGTGACGATAGACAACGGGAAGGACGCCGAAGTGCTGGTGTTCGATCTCCCGGTCATGTCCTGATAGCCAGCCCTGAAAGCCAGACCTGAACATCAAGGCCTGACAGCGAGGCCTGAACATCGAGGGTGGCGGCCGTTCACGGCCGCCAGTTCGAGCAAACCGATAGCCAAGACTTTGATCAACGGAGCTAATTAATGATTCTGAAACAGGCAACTCTGGCCCTGGCCCTCCTCGCGGGGACCGCAAGCGCCAGCGCGATGGCGGACACCACGACTTACCAGATGGATCCCACGCATACCAGCGTGGTGGTTTCCTGGGCCCACTTCGGATTCTCCCATCCGACGGCAACGTTCTCGGACGTGAAGGGTACCATCCAGTTCGACGAAGACGACGTATCGAACTCCAGCGTCGACGTGACCATTCCGGTCAAGAGCGTGGATACCAAGGTGCCGGCGCTGAACGAGGAGTTCCTGGGCGCCGAATACTTCGATGTCGCGCAATATCCCGACGCCACTTTCAAGAGCACCGCGATCGAGTCGACCGGCGACGATCAATACGACGTTCATGGCGATCTGACCATCAAGGGCGTCACCAAGCCGGTCGTGCTGCACGCCACGCTCAACAAGGCGGGTAATCATCCCATGGCCAATGTGCCGGCGCTGGGCTTCGACGCCACGACCGTCATCAAGCGCAGCGATTTCGGTATGGATCAGTACGTGCCCGACGTCAGCGACGAGATCAACATCGAGATCTCCAGCGAGGCCGAAGCCGCTCAGTAAGCGCGCTTACTCGGAGCCCGTCGCTCGATTCGACGTAGTTTGCGACGCTCTGACAAGAAAACGCTCCAGGGTTAATCGAGACTGCCCATCGCTGCCAACAGGCCAGGGGTGGGCAGTTTTTCTCGCGGCCGGCATCGGCGTTATCGAATCGACCGGTGGAAGCTGCGGGAAAGGAAGACTCTGAAAGAAGACCCTGAAGGAAGACGTCTAGAGAAAGACGCTGGAGACGGCGCTGACGCAGGCACTAAAGAACGATGCTGGAGTTCGCTTACAGATGCTTCAGCAGACTCTGCAATCGCTCGAGATCGCGGGAATCCCCCACCAGCCGCAATCGCCCGTCGAACAGGCCTTCGCGAAAGGCACGCTGGGAAGGTTTGCGCAAAAAGCGCGTGGCACTGTCGGCATCGCGGAAACGCAGTTCCAGCGCCAGATCCACCGGCAACCCGGCACTGCTCTGAACCGCCTGTGGCGTCATCCGATAGTGACGAGCGATCGACAGATCTTCGGTCGCAACGCCCCAGTCGAATCGCTGAAGTCTTTCCAACGTGTCGCGAAACGCGGCCTTGCGCGAACGTGCGCGCTTGAGCATCACGCCAAGCCACCAGAGCATCAACTTGAGCTTCATGCCACCTCGCACGAACCGAACAGGATTGGGAATATGGCGGGAAAATGCCGACCCGCCCTTGTGGCGGACCGGCTATCGTTTCGCTCATCGTGTCGACGAACGACTCAAAACCCGGAATTACTTGCTAACGGCGTCCTTGAGAGCTTTACCGGGCTTGAAGGCCACGGTCTTGCTGGCCGGAATGTCCAACGGCTTGCCAGTCTGCGGGTTTTTGCCCGTCCGTGCGGCGCGCTCGCGAACCGTGAATGAACCGAAGCCGATCAACGTGACATCGCTACCTTTGGAAACCGTACCGGTGATTTCGTCGAGAATGACGTTCAGCACCTGACTGGCCTTGTCCTTCGAAAGATCCGCACGCTCGGCAATCGCCGCAGCGAGTTCTGGCTTACGCATAGAGCCCTCCTAATTTGGCAATGGCGTTACCTGACACACGCCTCGCATATCAAACGAGTTGTTGTTCTCGATGAGGGACAAGATGCCCTCCGAGCGCATAATAGGCAGCTCGGGGCGCGGTTTGTCCAGCATCAGGTAACGATTCATGGCTGACATACCCGCAGCCATCGAAGCTAGCCTAGCAACGGGGGGGCCGCTCGCGCCAGTTCGACTTTACGACGAACGCAGCGTCCGGTGAGCGCAAACCCCAGCAGCCGGCCATTCTCGTCCTCGGCCAGGGCGCTGAAATCGCCGGCTTCTCCCTCGATCCGCCAGTGATCCGGCGGCTCTCGCGGCGGCAGCGCGGCAATCGGCAGCAGCGGTGTCTTGACCATCACCGGCCAGGCGCCGTACGCGACCGGAGTCGGCGTACCGGTGAGCGTCGCGGCCAGCGCCCTGGCGCTGGCCTGCAGTGGCTGCACGTACATCGCGTTCAAGCCGTCGTCGGAGCGAGTCCCGAGGCCACCGACACAGGCGCTGTCGCCCAGGGCGAAGATAGCCGGATCGCTGGTAGCCAGCCGTCGGTCGGTCAGGACGCCCGCCGGCGATACCGCCAGTCCCGCGGCCTCGGCCAGTGCCGTACGGGGCGTCAGCCCGGTCGCGACCAGGACCAGGTCCGCCTCCAGCGTCTCGCCGTCGTCCAGCGTCAGGGTCACGCCTTCGCCATCGTCGTGAAGCGCCGTCAGTTGACGCTCGAAGGCGAGATCAATTCCCGCTGCCGCGAAGGCCTCGCCCAACGCCCGTCCCAGCGCGGCCGGCAGCAGTCGCGGCAGCGGCGTCGCCTCGGGAGCGACCAGCGCCACCCGATGGCCCCCGGCATGGAGATCGTTGGCAAACTCGCAGCCCACCAGCCCGGCGCCGATGATAGCGATGCGAGCCTGGCGCTCGGGGTGACGATCCAGCACGCCGCGCAAACGCCGGTAGTCGTCGAGATCGTTGATCTGGAAGACCCGCCCCCGCAGTGCCGGGTCCAGCTCGAACGGCTGCCGGGGCGCGGCGCCGGTCGCCAGCACCAGCTGGCCGTAGGGGAGCGTTTCTGCGCCGATATGCAGGCGCTGGCGGGTCGTATCGATCGCCTCGACGAGGGTATGGGTGCGGATCTGCGCGTTCAGCGATTCGGCAATGCCCACCGCATCGCGAACCACCAGCGCCTCGGCCGTCTGGCGCTTGGTGAAGGCGCTGGAGAGCAGCGGCTTGGCGTATTCGTCGCCGCTATCGGCGCTGATCAGGGTGATCCGCCGTGCAGTATCACGGCTGCGAACCGCCTGGGCCAGGCTTAGACCCGCCATCCCGGTACCGATGATGGTGAGTGGCGTTGACGCTTGCTCGAATTGGCGCATGGCAGGAGCTCGTTCGGTCGGTCGTTACGAAGCGCCATGGTACACTACGCGCCCTCTCGACCGTGCCGCCACGCGCCGGCCGGCGTGCTTCGAGAGAGTTCTTTCATGGTACTCATGGAGTCGTTTCGCGTGCCCCCAGCCCGTCACTGTCACGCTCTCTGCCACGCCCTCTCTCCTGCCGAACGCTCCTGGCGCTGGGTTCGCTGGTCCCCCGCCGCTGTTCATCGCCCTCGCATGAGCGCCGACTGGTGGCAGTGGGTAGCATCCACCGACTCGTTGACCGCGCGGCTGATCGCGGCTTCCGAGCGTCCGTTTCGGGTCAAGCTGATGCATCAGGGCGTCGAGCGGCCGCGGCGCGACGAAGCCCGGGCGCTGGGACTGGCGCTCACCGAGGTGGCCTGGGTGCGAGAGGTGATGCTGATGAGCGGCGATCGGCCCTGGGTCTCGGCACGCTCGATCGCCCCGCTGGACCGCATCGGTTGCCGTCGCCTGCGCGCGCTGGGGGAACGCTCGCTGGGCAGCTGGCTGTTCGCGCAGCCGGATCTCGCCCGCGACCCGATCGAGGTGGCACGGGTCTCACCCGGCGGCGAAGGGCTATGCGAGGGGCTATGCGATGGACTATGGCTGCGGCGCTCGCGTTTTCGCCACGGCGGCATCCAGCTGCTGGTTCAGGAGTGTTTTCGGTATGAAATGGCCGAGGATCTGGGCCTGTCCGTCACTCGCTAGCCTCGATGGCGGTTCGCCAACACAGATCGAGAGATAGCCTTCACGATCGCCGGGCAATCGCATGCCGCAGGAACGCCAGAATCCAGCGCACCACTTGCCGATCGTCGACCTCAGCCTGCAGCGACGCCAAACCCTCCCGGAGCCGATTGTCGGGGATCTTGCCGCGCCGCAGCGCCATCAGGTCGGCCGAGTACGCTCTGGAAAATTCCGGATGCCCCTGCACGCCGAGGAAGCATTCGCCCACCTGCATCAGGTAGTAAGGGCAGAAATTGCTCCCCGCCAGCACTTCAGCGCCCGGCGGCAGCGTCACGACCTGATCCTGATGACTGACCACCAGATCGAGCCCGGCCTGTTGCGGCACCATCCACTCGGCCTGCCGCGTCACCTGATTGAAGGAGACGCCGACGCCCCAGCCGCGCTGATGCTGGGCGACTTCGCCGCCCAGCGCCCTGGCGATCAGCTGATGGCCGAAGCAGATGCCCACCAGCGGCTTGCGTGCCGCCCACAGCTCGCGCACCCAGCCACAGAGCGCTTCGATCCAGGGTTCGCCATCGTTGACCCCGAACTTGGAGCCCGTGGTCAGCCAGGCGTCCACCGCTTCGATATCCGCCGGCAGTTCGCCATCCAGACAGCGCCAGACCTGGAACTCCAGCGTCGGGTCGATGCTTCGAAACAGCTGCTCGAACATCGCCGGATAGTTGCCATGGCGCGCGCGCAGCGCCGGGTCGACGTCATCGCACTGCAACAGACCGATACGCATCGGCGGGCTCCCGGGTCATGAAAGGAATCGGCTGAAAAGCCTCCGCGCTACAGACGCCCCTCGAGCGCCGCCATGAAGAGGCTTTGATACGCGTCGGCATCGAACGGGATCGGGTTGCCGCCGGCGGAAGGATCTTCGATCGCCATGCGCCCGACGAGCTCGGCACGGGAATCGTCGATGCCCAGTTCCGCCAGGGTATGGGGGATTCCCAGATCCTCGCGCAGCGCCAGCACCCAGTCGATGACACCAGCGGTGCCTGACCCCGGAAGGTCGAGATACCGGCTCAGGCGCACCATCGGCTCGCCGATCGCCGAGGTGTTGGCACGCAGCACGTAGGGCATGAGCACGGCGTTGAGCAGGCCATGATGGGCGTCGAACAGCGCCCCCAGCGGGTGCGCCAGCGCGTGCATCGCGCCCAGTCCGCGCTGGAACGCCGCGGCGCCCATCATCGAGGCCGTCAGCATGTCGAGCCGCGACTCGAGATCGTTGCCATCCCGATAGGCCCGCGGCAGCGCCTCGCGAATCCGGCGCATGCCCTCCACCGCAATGCCCTCGGCCTGAGGGTGATAGCCGGGCGCGCACCACGCCTCGAGACAGTGGGACAGCGCATCCATGCCGGTAGCGGCGGTAATCGGTGCCGGTAGCCCCTGGGTCAGGACGGGATCGAGAATCACCGCTCCCGGCATCATTCGAGGGTGAAAGATGATGCGCTTGACGTGGGCCTTTTGATCGGTGATCACCGAGGCGCGTCCGACCTCCGAACCGGTACCCGCCGTGGTGGGCACGGCCACCACCGGCAGCACGGCGTCGGCCTCGGCATGGCGCCAGTTGTCGCCGCGATCTTCCAGCGACCACAGCGACAGGTCGTCCCGTTGGCGCGCCATCAGCGCCACGGCCTTGGCGGCGTCGAGCCCCGAGCCGCCGCCGAAGGCAATCACGCCGTCGTGGTTACCTTCGCGAAAGGCGCGGATGCCGGCGGTGACGTTGTCGCCGGTCGGATTGCCCTGGATCTGGCTGAAACAGCCGACCTCCAGCCCGGCATCCCGGCACTGCTCCAGCGCCTGATCCACCATCGGCAGCGCCGCCAGCCCCGGGTCGGTCACCAGCAGCGGCGCGCTCATGCCCAGCGAACGACAGGCTTCGGCCAGTTCGGCGATGCGACCCGCGCCGACGAGAATGCGGGTGGGGTAGTTCCAGTCGGCGACCGTGTCGAATGCCGGCCGGTCGCTATCCAATCGACTCATGACTCTCTCCTGTATTGTCATCCGAGCTGTCGTTCGAGCGAGCCCCTGACCGGGCTCTCGGCGCATCGCTCAGGCATGTTTGAGATGGAAGGATTTGGGCCGCGTCAGGGTGTCGTAGCCCAGCCGTGACAGCGAGCAGCCGCGCCCCGACTGCTTGACCCCGGTCCACGCCAGTTCGGGGTCCAGGTAGTCGCAGCGATTGGTGAACACGGTACCCGCCTCGAGCCGCGCCGCCAGTGCCTCACCGACGGCGATATCGCGGGTGAAGACGGCCGCGGTGAGGCCGAAGTCGCTGTCGTTCATCAGGCGCACCGCCTCGTCGTCGTCGGCCACCGTCATGATGCCTACCACCGGTCCGAAGCTCTCCTCGCGCATGACCCGCATCGAGTGGTCCACGTTGGTCAGCACCTGGGGCGCCAGATAGGCGCTTCCCGGCGTGGACAGGGGATACTCGCCGGGGTCGATCCACGCCCTGGCCCCGGCGGCCACCGCTTCCTCGATCTGCCCGCGCACGAAGTCGGCGGCGGCGGGCCGAACCATTGGCCCCAGCGTGGTCCGGGGATCGGTGGGATTGCCCAGCTCGAGCTGGCGCACCCAGGCTACCGCCCGCTCGATGAACGCCTCGCTGATGTCGCGATGGACGTAGATGCGCTCGATCCCGCAGCAGCTCTGACCCGAGTTGAAGAAGGCGCCATCCATGACCCCGTCCACGGCGGCGTCCAGATCGACATCAGCACGGATATAGGCCGGATCCTTGCCCCCGAGCTCGAGGCCGGTGGCGATGAACCGCCCGGCGGCGTTGCGCTCGACCATCGCGCCACCGCCGACCGAGCCGGTGAACGAGACGTGATCGATCCGGGGATCGCGAATCAGCGCTTCGGTGTCGGCATGGGCCAGGTGCAGGAACTGGAACACCCCCTCGGGCAGGCCGGCGGCCTGGAACGCCTCAGCGATTCGCTCGGCGCAAAGCGGCGTCTGCGCGGAGTGCTTGAGGATCACCGCGTTGCCGGCCATGATCGCCGGCACGATCGCATTGACGGCGGTCATGAAGGGGAAATTCCACGGCGCCACGATCAACGACACGCCCAGCGGCTCGCGGGTGATGTAACGGGTGAAGCCCGGCTTCTCGGCCAGCCGGATCGGCGCCAGCGCCGACTCGGCCAGCGCGATCATGCCCCGGGCGCGCTCCTCGAACCCGCCGATCTCCCCGCCCGCCGCGGCGATCGGCCGGCCCATCTGCCAGGTCAGCTCCTCGGCGAGCCGATCGCGCCGCGCGACGAAGGCATCGACCATCGCCGAGCAGTGACGCGCCCGAGTCTCGAGCGACGTCTGGCGCCATTCGCGCTGTGCCGCCACGGCACCCGCCACGCAGGCCTCGATGCGCGCCGCATCGGCCAGCTCGCGTTCGGCGTAGACCGTTCCATCCACGGGGGAAATCGTACGTTGTAGGGTCATGATCCGGCGTGCTCCCTTTCGATAAAGTCGCTTTCGATAAAGTCGCTTTCATGAAATCCAGTTCACGCGGGGCCATGCGAACGGCGTCAAGGCAAGGCGGAGCAACGAGGAATCGCGCAGTTGACTGGTGGTGTCAATGAGCAGATTCCGAGGCGCTCCAACGCCGCATTGGCGTCGTGCAGCTGGCCCCCTCAGATGATCTCGAAGTAACGATCCAGCTCCCAGTCAGTTATATGCTGCCGGAACTGACGCTCCTCCCACTCCCGCGTGGCGGCGAAATGCTCGACGAAGGCGTCGCCGAACAGTGTCCGGGCGGCGTCGCTCTGCCGCAGCCGTCCGGCGGCCTCCCAAAGTGTCCGGGGAAGCATCTGATGGGGCGGATGGGTCAGGGTGTAGGCGTTGCCCTCGACGGCCGCGTCGGGTTCGAGGCGCTGCTCGATACCGTAGAGACCGGCGCCGATCGCCGCCGCCAGTGCCAGATACGGGTTGGCATCGGCACTGCCGAGGCGATATTCGACCCGCTGGGACTTGTCCGACCCGGGGATGACGCGCAGCGCGCAGGTGCGATTCTCGACCCCCCAGGTGGCCTCGGTGGGCGCCCAGAAACCGGGAATCAGCCGTGAGTAGCTGTTGATGGTGGGCGCGAACATGGCCAGAAACTCCGGCATCAGCTTCTGCTGCCCGGCGACGAAGTGGCGCTGGGTATCGCTCATGCCGTGGGGCTTGTCGGCATCGAAAAAGGCGGAGTGACCGCTGTCGCGCTCGTTCAGCGACAGGTGGATATGCCCGCTCTGGCCGGGATAGTCCAGCGACCACTTGGCCATGAACGTGGCCATCAGGTTGCGGCGCTGGGCCCATACCTTGGTGAAGGTCTTGAACAGCGCGCCCTTGTCGCCCGCCAGCAGGGCGTCGTCGACGCCGATCGCCGCTTCCAGCACGCCGGGGCCGGTTTCGGTGTGCAGGCCCTCGATCGGGAAATCCATGGTCTCCGCCAGCGCCAGCAGCTCATGGTAGATCTCGCTGTGCACGGAGCTGCGCAGCATCGAGTAGCCCATCATGTCCGGGGTCAGCGGCTTGAGATTGCGATAGCCCTTTTCGCGCACCGACTCCGGCGTCTCCTGAAACAGGAAGAATTCGTACTCCAGCGATCCCTGCACCTCGAACCCCAGCGACTCCGCCCGGGTCAGCACGCGCTTGAGCAGGCCCCGCGGGCAGATCTCGCTGGCCGCGCCGTCGAACTCCGCCAGGAAGAGCAGCATGTCGCCCTCGAACGGCAGATCGCGACAGCTCTCCGGCACGATCTTCAGCGCCGCGTCCGGGTAGCCGGTGTGCCAGCCGGTGTACTGCACGTTGTCGTAGAGTTCGTCCTTGCTGTCCCAGCCCAGCACCACGTCGCAGAACGAGAACCCCTTGTCGAGCGCGTCGAGAAACTTGTCGCGCTGCATGTACTTGCCGCGCATGACGCCATCCATATCGAACATGCCGACCTTGACGTGGCTGAGACCGCGCGCCTCGACGATCTTGCGCGCCTGCTCGACGGTGCTCACTGCTCTGGCTTGCAGATGACTCATGACCGTTCCTCGCTGACTGTGGGGATGACGCTCAGGGTTTGGCCGCGCGATCGGTACCACCGGCGCTGCGCTGCTGGTCGCGCTGCTCCATGGCGAACTCCTCTTCCGGCGACAGGATCAGGCGGTGGCGACCGACCAGCGCAAAATAGAGGATGCCCACCGCCAGCCAGGCGGCGACGCCGATCACGCCGATGCGATAGGTCCCGTCGCTGAGCTGGAAGTAGATCGTCACCAGCGCGATGACGATGGTCGCCCAGGCGCCCGGATTGCCGAACGGGCTGCGATAGGGACGCTCGATGTGGGCATGGTGCTTGCGCAGCAGGATGAAGGAGGCGGCCTGGGCGATGTAGGAGCACATCGCCCCGAACACCGCCATGTTGAGCAGGGTGCCGCCGATCACCGCCGAACCCTCCTGCATGCCGAAGGCGAAGAAGCAGATCAGCATGATCACCATGCCCATGATCGCGCCGCTGATCATCGCCACGTGCGGCGTCTTGCGGGTGCCGTGGGTCACCGACAGGAAGGTCGGGAAGTAGCCGGCACGGGAGAGCGAATAGATCTGCCGGCCCTGGGCGAAGATGATGGTATGGAAGCTCGCGATCAGCCCGATGATCGCGAGCAGCGACAGGAACTTCGCCGTGCCGCTGCCGTAGATCGCCTTGAAGCCATCGAGCAGCGGCTCACCGGACTGCCCCAGGGCATAGGCGCCGACTCCGACCACCGAGGGATTGAGGAACAGGATCATCGCCGCCGAGACGATCAGCGTGGTGATGCCGAGCAGGATGCCGCGCGGCATGTCGCGCCGCGGATCGACCGACTCCTCGGCGGCCAGCGGCAGCTGCTCGATGGCCAGAAACAGCCATACGGCGAAGGGCATCGCCGCCAGCGCGCCGCCGATCCCCATCGGCAGGAACGGGCCATGGCCGCCTTCGAGCTCGCCGCCGCCCGGCGCGATGTTGAGCGCCCAGGTCGAGAAGTCGAGATGGGTAAAGGCGCTGAACCAGAACACCAGCAGCACCGCCAATGCCAGCAAGGTGACGGAGAGCGTCACCTTGAACGAGAGTTCGACCCCGACGATGTTGAGCCCCACGAAGACGATGTAGCCCAGCAGCCACCACACTGGCTGGAACGCCGGCCCGGTCTCGAAGATGCCGCCCAGATAGGCGCCGATGAAGAAGACGATCACCGCCGGCGTGAGCACGTACTCGACGTTCTCGCAGAGCCCGGTGACGAAACCGCCCCAGGGCCCCATCGAGGAGCGCGCGAAGGAGTAGGCGGCGCCGGTATGCGGCAGCGCCGGCGACATCTCGGCGATACAGAAGGTCAGGCCCAGGTACATGATGGCGATGATCACGGTGGCGATCACCATGCCGCCCCAGCCCCCGGAGGCGAGCCCCAGATTCCAGCCCGAATAGTGGCCGGAGATCACCGCGCCCACCCCCAGCGCCCACAGTGACCAGGGCCCGGCGTGACGGCGCAGGCCGCGTTTCTCGAAGTACTGCGTATCCTGCTGCTTGTAGGCGATGCCACTGGCGGATTTATCGTGGTTTGTCATTGTTGTCTCCACTGGATCGAGTCATCCAACGTCGCGATCCGCTGCCGTAACCGCCCCGAATCTTCCCCGAGTCCCCTCGAGTGGCGACGGAGCGACGCCGGCATCGTCTGACCGCGTCCGCTTCGAGTCTGATCACGATGCGCGCGGAAAGGCAATCTCGATCAATGCCACCCAACGCGACGCTATCGGAAAAATCGATAGCGACCGAAAAGCGACCCGGGACTGTCGCGATCGAATCAGTATATCCGCACTTGCTCGGCGACCTGAGGCAGGTGATGGCGAAGTTCGGCGAGAAAATGACGCTGTAGCAGCCGCCGCGCTTCCGTTGCCAGCTGCACCGGCAGATCACGCAGCTCCTCGCGGCGTGCCACCAGCGTCAACTGGCGAATCAGCGGCGCCAGCGGCAGCGGCTCGATGCGAAGATGCAGCCGGTCGAGGCCGGCCTGATAGAGACATAGCGGCGTGGTGATGGTCCAGCCGGCCCCGCCGTCGACCAGCCGCAGCAGGGCAAAGGTGTTGTCGAGATGCAGCTTCGCCGGCAGCTCCACGCGGTTGAGACGCAGATGCCGCTCGATGCTCTGGCCGATCAGCGACTGCGTGGTATAGCGGGCGAAGTCGAGCCGTCGCGACAGCGCCGGCAGGCTGGCCACCGGCCCTGTCCAGTCGCCGGGCAGCACCAGCACGAAGGGCTCGGCCAGCAGTGCATGGCGCTCGAGGCCGTTGTAGTCCTCGAGCTGGTCGTCGGAGATGATGATGTCCACGTGGCGCGTGAGCAGCGCATGGCCGTGCATGTGGGACAGCCCGGTGGTCACGGTGTAATCGCTGGTGTGGCGACGTATCGCGGCGATCAGCGGCTGCCCCACCGCGGTGGCCAGGGAGTCCACCAGCGCCATGCGCACCTGATGCAACTGGCGAAAGGCGCCGGAGTCGAGTTCGCGCCGGGTCGCCCGCGCGGTGTCGAGCATGCGGCGGGCGCGATCGTAGAAGATGCGCCCGGCGGCGGTGGGTTCCAGCGGCCGCGCATGGCGTTCGATCAACGCGATGCCCAGAACCTCTTCCAGCGTCGCCAGACTCTGGGAGACGGAGGACTGCTTCAGCCCCAGGGCCGCCGCCGCCGCGCTCTGACTGCCACGGTCCAGCGTCTCGACGAAGATTTCCATGCTCCGGAGATCGAAACCAAAGCCGCTGCGCATACGCGTCATGCTCCCTGCAGGAGGCCAATCGTGCCTCGAGGATACAACGACTCGAAGCCGGGAAAAGGGTGGTGTAAGGTTCGGCCCACGCTATCGACAGCCTGTCGTCTCGGAGAACTCCATGTCCCACGCCGGTTCCGACCCCGCCCGCTCTCGCGGCGCTGATTCAGCCGCCCGCCCCCGCGGCGCTGGTCCAGCCGCCCAGACACGCGGCGAAGAAGAGTCCGCCCGCCCCCGCGACGCTGGTTCAGCCGCCCAACCACGCGGCACTGGTCCAGCCGCCCAACCCCGCGGGCTGGCGCGCCTGCCCGACTTCCTGCGCCTGACGCGGCTGGACAAGCCGATCGGCACTTGGCTTTTGATGTGGCCGACGCTGTGGGCGCTGTGGCTGGCCGCCGACGGCCTGCCAGATCGGTCCACGCTGATCATCTTCGTGCTCGGGGTCTATCTGATGCGCGCCGCCGGCTGCGTGGTCAACGACTACGCCGACCGCCACCTCGACGGCCACGTCAAGCGCACCAAGTCGCGGCCGCTGGCGACCGGACGCATCAGCGAGAAGGAAGCCAAGATCCTGTTCGCGGGCCTCGTGGTGCTGGCGTTCGTGCTGGTCTGCCTGACCAATCTCGCCACCGTGCTGCTCTCCTTCGTCGGCGTCGCGCTCGCCGCAATCTACCCGTTCATGAAGCGCTACACCCATCTGCCCCAGGTGGTACTGGGCATGGCGTTCTCGTGGAGCATCCCCATGGCGTTCATGGCGGTCAGTCGCGACGTGCCACTGGAAGCCTGGCTGTTGCTGGTCGCCAATGTCGCCTGGACCGTGGCCTACGATACCCAGTATGCAATGGTCGATCGCGACGACGATATCAAGATCGGGATCAAGTCCACCGCGCGGCTTTTCGGCCGCTGGGACAAGCGGATCATCGGCCTGCTACAGCTGGCGACGCTGATACTGCTGGCCTGGATCGGCGTCGAGCAGCCGGTGTTGGGTGGATTTTTCTGGCTGGGGCTGGCGGCGATGGCGGCGACCTTCGTCTATCAGCAGTGGCTGATCCGCGAACGCGAGCGCGACGCCTGTTTCCGCGCCTTCCTCAACAATTTCTGGTCGGGGCTTTTGCTGTTCGCGGGGCTGGTGCTGACGCTGTGGCCGCCGGTCTGATGGAAACGAAACCGACCGAACTAGCGCCCCTGTCATATCGCTGTCATATTTTCACGATGTAATCGTCACCGTTCTGTCACGGCCGGAAGCCATCCCCAACGTGTCAATCGCATCACGCGGCATTGGTCATCCGGCGGCTCACCCGAGGCATGCGCATGAGCTCCAAGACCGTACTCATCGTTGACGACGAAGCATCGATCCGCGAGATGATCGCCATCGCCCTGGAAATGGCCGACTATCGCGTGCTCGAGGCGGACAACGCCCAGACCGGCCACGCCATGGCGCTGGACCAGAAGCCCGACCTGATTCTGCTCGACTGGATGATGCCCGGTACCAGCGGCATCGAACTGGCACGCCGGTTGAAACGCGAGGAAGCCACCGCCGAGATGCCGATCATCCTGCTCACCGCCAAGGGCGAGGAGGACAACAAGGTGCAGGGGCTGGAAGCCGGGGCCGACGACTACATCACCAAGCCGTTTTCGCCACGCGAGCTCGTCGCCCGGCTCAAGGCCGTGCTGCGCCGGGCGACGCCGCCAGGCATCGAGGAAGCGGTCGAAGTCGAGGGGTTGCGCCTCGATCCTTCCAGCCATCGCGTCACTTCCCACGGCGGCGCGCTGGAGATCGGCCCGACCGAGTACCGCCTGCTGCAGTTCTTCATGACCCATCAGGAGCGCGCCTACACTCGCAGCCAGTTGCTGGATCAGGTCTGGGGCGGCAATGTGTACGTGGAGGAGCGCACCGTCGACGTACATATTCGCCGGCTGCGCAAGGCGCTGGGTGAAACGCATCAGCATCTGGTCCAGACCGTGCGCGGCACCGGCTACCGTTTTTCGACCCGGGAGTAAGTCAGCAAGTGCGCTACTGGATCAACGAACTGTGGCGTCTCGGTTACATGCTGTTCGGACTGGGCGCGATCGGCCTGCTGCTCGGCGAACTGGGCCACAATTTGCTCGCCGGACTCGGCTGGGGGCTGGCCGCCGGGCTCGGGCTCTACGTCTTCCTGCATCTGCGTCACGTGCGCAAGCTCTATATCTGGCTGCTGAAGAACCCGCGCGAGGCGCCACCGCCCGGTACCGGCGTGTGGGGCGACCTGTTCGACCGCCTGTACAGCTACCAGAAGGCCCAGACCCAGTTGCAGGGACGTCTGCGCGATATCCTGCGGCGAATCCAGGACTCCTGCGAAGCGATGCGCGACAGCGTGGTGATGCTCGACTCCCGAGGCGACCTCGACTGGTGGAACAGCGCTGCCGGCGACATGCTGGGCCTGCAGGCCGACCATGACCGCGGCCAGCCGATCACCAACTTCCTGCGCGATCCGCGCTTCATCGCCTATTTCGAGTCGGGTGACTACCGCGAGCCGCTGCTGATTCCCTCGCCGGTTCAGGCCAATCACAGCCTGCAGTTCCATCTCACCCTGTTCGGCGACAACGAACGCCTGCTGATGGCCCGCGATGTGACCCGGCTGCATCAGCTGGAGATGATGCGTCGTGACTTCGTGGCCAACGTCTCGCATGAATTGCGCACGCCGCTGACGGTACTCGCCGGCTATCTCGAGACCTACTCGGACCATGCCGACCAGCTCCCCGAACGCTGGCAGCGAGGGTTCGGCCAGATGCAGGCGCAGACCACACGCATGCAGAATCTGGTCGAGGATCTGCTGCTGCTGTCGCGCCTCGAGATCGACAGCCCCAACAATGATCGCGAAACGCTGGACGTGGCGACACTGCTCACGGGCATCGCCGCCGATGCTCGGGAGTTGAGCACCGAACGTCACCAGTTGACGATAGAAGCCGAGGAGCCTCGGCAGCTGCTGGCGAATACCAAGGAGATCCGCAGCGCCATCTCCAATCTGGTGTTCAACGCCGTTCGCTACACGCCGGAGGGCAGCACCATCACGCTACGCTGGAAGCCGTGGCACGACGGCGCCGCCATCGAGGTCGAAGACGATGGCGACGGTTTCGACCCCATTCATATCCCGCGCCTCACCGAGCGTTTCTATCGCGTCGACAAGGGCCGCAGCGCTGCCACCGGCGGCACCGGCCTGGGCCTGGCCATTGTCAAGCACGTGCTGCTGCGCCACGAGGCGACGCTGGAGATCGTCAGCCGCCCGGGGCTCGGCGCGCGCTTTCGCTGCGTGTTTCCTGCGTCGCGTCTGGCAGCAGCTCCCGCTCGCCCGACTTCGGTATCGCCCGATACGCCGGCCTGACGCTCCCGCTTTTCGGGTTTTCCGCGCTTCCCTCTCCCTTTCCTCTCGATCGTCTTTCGCTCGTCTCTCGCTCGTCTCTCGCTCTCCTCTCAATCTGGATCGTCATCGGCCGATAGTGGATTCCTCTAAATCATCTAAATGAATCGCACTTCTCACGATCAACAAGGATCCCCTCCCAATGACGATGCGGCAGAAACTCTGGATTACGGTCGGCCTGATGTGGCTGGGCATGTTGATTCTGGTGGGCTGGATGGCCCTGGAGAAGCGAGAGACGCTGATGGCCGAACGCGTGAACAGCCTCAAAAGCTTCGTGGGTAGCGCCCAGACGCTGGTCGAGCGCTACGTCGAACGCGCCGCCAACGGCGAGTTCTCCACCGAAGCTGCCCAGAACTTCGCACGCAGGAATCTATCGGCGCTGGATCTCGACGGCAGCTATGTCTATGCCTTCGACAGCAATATCCATCTGGTCTATCACCCCAAGCGTGAGATCGGCAGCGACATGAGCGACTTCCGCGACGACAACGGGGTCTATTTCTATCGCGAACTCAAGGCGCTGGCGGACTCGCCCGACGACGGTACCCTGGAGTACACCTCGACCAATGCCGACGGCGAAGACGTGTCCCGCCTCAACTACGTCCGTTACGTGCCCGAGTGGGACTGGTACCTCGCCGCCAACGTCTACATCAGCGACATCCAGCAGGCGTTCTGGGCCGGCGTACTCAAGATGAGCCTCATCGCCGGGGTCATCGGGGCGATCATCACGCTGATCATGGGCTGGGTCATCCGCAACGTGCTGGGCGATCTCGGTGGCGACCCGCGCCAGGCCCGCGATGCGGTCAAGGATATCGCCCAGGGCGATCTCACCACACCGCTGAACGTGCGGTCGGGCGACGATCGCAGCCTGCTCGCGGCCATCGAGGGGATGCGCGCTCATCTGGCCGCATCGATGACCGATATTCGCCACGCCTCGACCACCATTACCGTCGGCGTGGGCCAGATTCACAACGGCAACCAGGATCTGGCGGCGCGGACCGAGCAGCAGGCCGCGTCCATCGGCGAGACCGCCTCCAGCATGGAAGAACTGACCCAGACCGTGCGCCAGAACGCCGACAATGCCCGCCAGGCCAGCGGCCTCGCCGGCGAGGCGCGCACCACCGCGACGGAGGGCGGCGAGATGATGGATCAGGTCGTCTCGACCATGCAGGGCATCACCGACAGCTCGCGCCAGGTCACCGAGATCGTCGGCGTGATCGACTCGATCGCCTTCCAGACCAATATCCTGGCGCTCAATGCCTCGGTCGAGGCCGCACGGGCCGGCGAACAGGGCCGAGGCTTCGCCGTGGTCGCCAACGAGGTGCGCACGCTGGCCAGCCGCAGCGCCGACGCCTCCCGCGAGATTCGCCAGCTGATCGACGCCTCCAATCGCAAGATCGATGCCGGCTCCGAGATCGTGGCGACGGCAGGCGACACCATTCGCCGCGTCGTCCAGTCCGTGACACGCATGACCGATCTGATCGAGGAGATCTCGGTCGCCTCCGGCGAGCAGTCCAACGGAATCGATCAGGTCAACGAAGCCGTGGTGCAGATGGATCAGGTGACCCAGCAGAACGCCTCGCTGGTACAGCAGGCTTCCGCCGCCGCCTCCACGCTCAACGCGCAGGTGGCGACGCTGGAGCAGGCCCTGGCCGGATTCAAGGTCGCCAATGTCGAGTATGGCGACCTGATGACACGCTATCGTTCGTCGCCGACAACGGCCATGACATCGGCCACGGGCACGACATCAGCCACGGCAGCGTCATCGACGCCCAAGCTGGCACCGATCCCAGCGCCGAGTACGGCATCGCCTTCCCGACCGGCTCAAGACGATAACGACAACTGGGAATCTTTCTAGGTCTGGGACAGAACTTGGCTCGGATCCAGGCGCTCGTTGCCGCCACCGCTCCCCCCGCCACCGTTTCTCCCGCCACCGGATCGGGTTATGGTGGCGGCATCCCGCGATACGGAGCTTCACCGGTGCCGACGATCCTGCCGACAACCCCCGCTTTCCTCTCTTGGCGCCGCCTGGTCGGCGCCACTGCCTTTGTGCTGCTGTGGTCGTGTGCCATCGCCGGCGTTCGCGCCGACACCGCTCGTATCGATACCATCCCGATCACCTTTCCCGATAGCGTGCAGCAAGGCTCGATGGTGATCGGCCGCGTTCCGCCGGGCAGTCAGGTGACAACGGACGGACATGATCTTCGCGTCACCGGCTATGGCACCGTGGTGTTCGGGGTGGGCCGCGATGCCAGCGGCGCCGAGACCGTCGATATCATGACGCCCGACGGGCGCAGTCGCCAGATATCGGTGGCGATCACGCCGCGGGACTGGCCGATCGAGCGCATCGACGGCGTGCCGCCCAAGACGGTCTCGCCGCCACCGGAGATCGCCCAGCGTATCCAGCGCGAGCAGGCCGCCGTGAGTGCCGAGAGGGCGCGTAATGACGATCGTGTGGGCTTCGCCCAGCCTTTCATCTGGCCGGTCAAAGGCCGCATCAGCGGGCGCTTCGGCAATCAGCGGGTCTACAACGGCACGCCGGGGTCAGCGCACTCGGGGATGGACATCGCCGCCGCCGAGGGCACGCCGGTCAAGGCGCCGGCCAGCGGCGTGATCACCTTTGCCGACGACCTCTATCTGACCGGCGGTACCGTGCTGCTCGACCACGGCTACGGTATCAGCTCCAATTTCCTGCATCTGTCGCGGATCGATGTGCAGGTTGGCGACAGCGTCGAACAGGGCGAGGTGATCGGCGCGGTGGGTTCCACCGGCCGCGCTACCGGCCCTCATCTGCACTGGGGCATGAACTGGTTCGATACCCGGATCGACCCGCTCCTCGTACTCGAACGAACCCAGTAGGCGCTGGTACTCGAACGAACTCAGTAGGCGCTGGCACTCGAACGGACTCAGGGGTCGCTGGGCTCAGCCGGTCTCTCTCTTCCAGTAGCCCGTCACCAGATGCTGCCCCTTCTGCAGCCCAAACTCCTGTTTGAGTTGCTTGCGCAGGCGCTGGCTGACATCCGCTTCGCCGGCAAACCAGACGAACAGATCGTCACGGGCCGCGGGCATCGCCTCGACCACCGCCGAGGCGAGCTGCTCGCTGGGTGCGTGGCCACGGCAGCGATGACGCCAGCTGACGCGGCAGTGATCGGAAACGGGCAGGTCCAGCTCATCCACCGGCGATTCGACCTCAAGCCAGGCCTCGACCTGCGCGCTGGCCGGTAGCGTTTCCAGCAGCCGCGCAATGGCAGGAATGGCGGTTTCGTCACCGGCCAGCAGATAGTGCGACGCCGCGGCGACGCCCCGCCCATAGGGGCCGGCCATGCCGCAGACGTCGCCGGGTTTGGCGCGACGGGCGAAGTCACCGCCGGGCCCCGGCGCCTCGTGCAGCAGAAAGTCGATCTCGACCTCGCCGCTGGCGACGTCCAGGCGACGAATGGTGTAGTAGCGAATCTCGGCGCGCTGATCCTCCGGCGGCCACTGGGTGCCACCTTGCGCGGTGGGCCGCGGCCACTGCGGGTGTTCGATGCCGGCGGGTGGGAAGTGCAGGCGTACGTGCCACTCTTCGGAATGATCGAAACGCGCCAGATCCTCACCGGTCAGCGTCAGCCGGCGAATGCTGGGGCTCAGGTCTTCGATTCGCGTTACCCGCATTTCGCGGAAATTGGCGAAAGTGGGCGCGGCGACGACATCGCCATGCCAGTGCAGCGGCAGCGCATTCTCGCCGGCAAACAGCGACACGTAGTGTTCGATGATGCTGCGCAGCGTTTCCAGCCCATCCCGCGTCGTCGCCTCGGCTTCGAGATGCAGGCCGACCCGATTGATCGAGAAGCGCGCCTCGCCCCCCGGCAGATCGATCGCCACCTGGCGCTCGTCGCTACGATAGGCCACGTCGTACTCATCCAGAAACGATCTCAGGCGCAATTGAAAATTATTTACATCAGTGAGCGTTAAATTGGCATCGCAGCGCTTTGTCGTCATGTCGGGTCGTCTGGCGAGAGTGGGAACGAGAGTCGGGCAATGAGCCGGCAGGAAGCCGACAGCCTCAGCCTATCAGAAAAGGCGCGGTGGTGGGAATCAACGCAAGATGCCCCCGCCCCGGGGATAGAACCGGGGCGAGGGCATCTCGAGACTATCTCATGACAAGATTATCTCGTGACAAGACTATCTTATACCGAGACAGTCAGCGCCGAAGTTCAGGCGGTGGCTTCGGCATAGCGGCGGTTGACTTCATCCCAGTTGATGACGTCAAAGAACGCAGCGATGTAGTCCGGACGCTTGTTCTGATACTTCAGATAGTAAGCGTGTTCCCAGACGTCCAGGCCCAGAATCGGCGTCACGCCGTCCATCAGCGGGCTGTCCTGGTTCAAGGTGTTGATGACCTTGAGCGTCTTCTCCGGCGTGACGACCAGCCATGCCCAGCCGCTGCCGAATCGGCCGACGGCCGCTTTCTTGAACTCTTCCTTGAAAGCCTCAAAACCGCCCAGCTCGCTCTCGATGGCTTCGCCGACCTTGCCGGTCGGGTTGCCGCCGCCGTCCTTGGACATCACGGTCCAGAACAGGGAGTGGTTGGCGTGACCACCGCCGTTGTTGATGACGGCCTGGCGCTTGTCCTGCGGCACCTTGTCGATATCGGCCATCAGCTTGTCGACCGGTACGTCCTCGAGGCCAGTACCTTCCAGCGCGGCGTTGAGGTTGTTGACGTAAGTCTGATGGTGACGAGAGTGGTGAATCTCCATCGTCATTGCGTCGATCTTGGGTTCCAGCGCGTCATACGCATAGGGTAGCGACGGTAAGCTATGAGCCATGATCTAAACTCCCTTTCGTGAGGAGGCATTGCCCAACGCGGGCGCCTCTCGGGTGAATCAAAATAGTGAGCAACGGGCCACAGTGTCAAGCGAGCTCGAGCAATGTTCGGCTATGCCCAGATTATCAATCACCTTGATTTTGAAAGATTTTCCGAAGCATCGACAACGTTGGCATCAAGGCTTCGGCAAATCTCCATGTCGTCCATTGTAGATGGCGTTGTCCACGGCGACTTTCAACCCCAGCCCGGCATTTTGTTGCCACGCGCTCGCTCTCGCGGACGGCGTGTCCTCAGCGGGCGACCGGGACCATGGAGCGGTAGTAGCGATCCCACAGCATGACGCCACCGGCAACGCCGCCGGGCAGCAGAATCAGGTTGAGCACCGGCACCCAGGTCGCCACCGACATGCAGGCGCCATAGGTCAGCGTCGGCCACCAGCGCGCGCGCAGTCGGCGACGCATGTCGGTGAAACCGACCTGGTTGTTGTCCATCGGATAATCGAGATACTGAACCGCCATCATCCAGGCCGAGAACGCCGCCCACAGAAACGGCGTGATCAGGTTCAGGCCCGGCACGAAGCCCAGCAGGAACAGCAATGCCATGCGCGGCAGAATATAGCCCAGCTTGACCAGTTCACGCCCCAGCGCATCGACACCGGATTTGACCAGACCGCGCTCGTCGCTCGGCGGCCGCCCGGTGACCCGGGTTTCCACTTTCTCGGCCAGAAAACCGTAGAACGGCGCCGCGATCAGATTGGAGACCAGCGTAAAGGTGAAGAAGACGATCAGTGCCAGCGCGACCACCAGCAGCGGCCAGATGAGCCACTCCAGCCAGGTAAGCCAGCTGGGGATCTGACCCATGCCGTAATCCAGCCAGCCGCCGAAATTCTCGAACAGATAGAAAAGGGTGCCGCCGTAAAGCAGCAGATTGACCACGATGGGGCCAATTACGTAGCGGCGCAGGCCGGGTTCGAAAACCAGACGCGTGCCTTCGATAATCGCTTTCAGGGGATAGATCATGCCGAATCCGTCGACCAGACAGTATGTTGCGTGATCGACACGCTAACACAGTCCCACCGATGTGGCGTCAATGCGGCGACAGCCAGTACTGCCCCTGCTGCCGATCGGCGCTAGCGACCGCGCAGGGCTTCCGCGTCGAGCTCTTTCTTCGAGGTATGGCGAATATCGTGGCCCTTGACCAGATAGATGACATGCTCGGCGAGGTTGTCGGCGTGATCGCCGATCCGTTCCAGCGCTCGCAGTACCGTCATCACGCTCAGCACGCCGCCGATGGAGCGCGAATCTTCCATCATGAAGGTCGCCAGCGAGCGCATGGCAGTGGTGTATTCGCTGTCCACCGAGGCATCTTCCTGAACCACTTTCAGCGCCAGTTCGGTATCGAAACGGGCGAAAGCGGTGAGCGCATCGCGCAGCATATGGCCGACGTGCTCGCTGATATGACGAATCTCGACGCTGCCCTGGGGAATCCGCCCGGCCTCGATCAGGTCAAGCGCATTGCGCGCGATCTTGTTGGCTTCGTCACCCATGCGTTCGAGATCGTTGGTGGCCCGGATGACCGCAATGACCAGGCGCAGGTCGGAGGCAGCCGGCTGGCGCCGCGCCAGAATCCGCACGCACTCCTCGTCGATCTTGAGCTGCATGTCGTTGACGCTGCTGTCGTTGTCGCGCACCCGGATGGCCAGCTGGCTGTCACCGTCAAGCAGGGCCGCCAGCGCTTCCTGAAGCTGTTTCTCGACCAGCCCGCCCATCGCCATCAGCTGGGTCTTGATGGCTTCCAGGTCCTGATTGAACTGCTGCGAGATGTGCTGACTGTGGGTATCGCTGGTGATATCCATGCGAGGCTCCAAATGAGAGGCGCGAAGAAAAGCAGGGGCGCGACGAACGTTTTACGACCTATCTCGCCATTCTGGCACAACTGTATTGCAAACAGATGACGACACCCGCATTAGGCCGACCCGGCGGCGACGTGAACCGCACGTCACAGCGGCGTGAGCTTGGCGAAGCCCAGCACCAGCCACTTGTCACCCTCGCCTTCGAAGCTGACGTGAACCCGGGCCCGCGCGCCTTCGCCCTCGGCATCGAGAATCACGCCCTCGCCGAACAGCGGATGGCTGACCCGCTGGCCGAGCGACAGCGACGGCAGGTCGTCGACGCCTTCGATGCCCTGCTGGCGTGCCGGCCCCACGTTCGGCCGCGACGTCACCGGTCGCGATATCTGACCGCGAAGACGCACTTCCTCGAGCAGCTCCTCGGGCACTTCGCGTAAAAACCGCGAGGGTCGCGCCATCGTCTCGCGGCCGTGCAGGCGGCGAATCTCGGCGTAAGTGAGATAGAGCTTGCGCATGGCGCGGGTCATGCCGACATAACAGAGCCGGCGCTCCTCCTCGAGGCGTCCCGGCTCCTCCAGCGACATCTTGTGCGGGAACAGCCCCTCTTCGATGCCGGCCACGAACACCACCGGGAATTCCAGCCCCTTGGCCGAGTGCAACGTCATCATCTGCACGCAGTCCTCGAACTCGTCGGCCTCGTGATCGCCGGCATTGAGCGCCGCCTCGGCCAGGAACGGCTCCAGCGCCGCGGCGCCTTCGCCGACCTCCTGCAGATCGATCGGATTGGCCTGGGCATTCTGCGAGAACGCCCGCGCCGCATTGACCAGTTCCTCGAGGTTCTCGACCCGCGCCTGGCCTTTCTCGCCCTTCTCGCTGCGGTGATGCTCGATCAGGCCGGAGATCTGAATGGCGTGATCGATGATCTCGTACAGCGCCATGCCGGCGGTGTCGTTGTCGAGGCGTTCGATCAGCTCGGCAAAGGCGTTGAGCGCATTGCCCGCACGCCCATTGAGCGTGCCGTCGCTGAGGCTGTCATGCAGCGCCTGCCACAGCGACACATTGGTATCCCTGGCGCGATGACGCAGGATCTCCACCGTGCGCGTACCGATACCGCGTGGCGGTACGTTGATCACCCGCTCCAGCGAGGCGTCGTCCTCGCGATTGAGCAGCAACCGCAGATAGGCCAGCGCGTTCTTGATCTCGAGGCGCTCGTAGAAGCGCTGACCGCCATAGATGCGATACGGCACGCCGCTGCGGATCAGGGCTTCCTCGATCACCCGCGACTGCGCGTTGGAGCGATAGAGAATTGCCATCTCGCGTCGAGAGAAACCGTTGCGCGACTGCTCGCCGATGGTATCGACGATGAAGCGCGCCTCGTCGAGATCGTTGAAACCGGCGTAGACCGAAATCTTGTCGCCGGTGTCGCCGTCGGTCCACAGCTCCTTGCCCATGCGTCCGCTGTTCTGGCTGATCAGCGCGTTGGCGGCATCCAGAATCACGCTGGTGGAGCGATAGTTCTGCTCCAGGCGCACGGTCCGGGTGTTGGCGAACTCGCTCTCGAAGCGGCGAATGTTCTCGACCTTGGCCCCGCGCCAGCCGTAGATCGACTGATCGTCGTCGCCGACCACGATCATCGCCGCGCGGTCGTCACTCCCGCCACTGCCATCAGCGCCGGCCAGCAATTTCAACCAGGCGTACTGCAGGGTGTTGGTGTCCTGGAACTCGTCGACCAGGATATGCCCGAAACGCTCACGATAGTGCTTGAGCAGGGCCGGCGTATCGCGCAGCAGTTCCAGGCTGCGCAGCAGCAGCTCGCCGAAATCGACCAGCCCGCCGCGCTCGCAGGTCAGCTGATAGAGCTCGTAGAGCTCGACCATCTTGGCCATGTACGGGTCGCCATGGGTCGATACCTGCTGCGGGCGCAGCCCCTCTTCCTTGCAGCCGCCGATGAAATACTGCACCTGCTTGGGCGGATAGCGTTCGTCGTCGACGTTGTGGTCGCGCAGCAGCCGTTTGACCAGGCGCAGCTGATCGTCGCTGTCGATGATCTGGAAATGCTGGGGCAGCCGCGCGTCGTGCCAATGCGTGCGCAGCAGGCGATGGGCGATGGAGTGGAAGGTGCCGACCCACATGTTGCGCAGCGTCGCGCCCTGCAGCGCCTCGAGACGCGTACGCATCTCGCGGGCGGCCTTGTTGGTGAAAGTCACCGCCAGAATGGCGTAGGGGGAGACGCCCTCGGCCTGCATCAGCCAGGCGATGCGGTGCACCAGTACCCGGGTCTTGCCCGAGCCGGCGCCGGCCAGCACCAGCATATTGCCGGGCGGCGCGGCGACGGCCTCGCGCTGATTGGCGTTGAGGGAATCGATTAGTGCCGAGACATCATCCATTGGGTACCGTGCGGGGCCTGCTGATGGGAATGGAAAAGAGCGCGCCAGCTTAACATAGCCGGCAAGCCCCGCCGGGGCGCTTAGCGCTTGTCCGAAGACGGCCCACGCTGGGTAGCGGCATCTTCGGCGGCGGCGCGAATCGCCGCATCCTGCGGGCGCTCCGAGGAGGTTCTGGAGGCAGCCGACGACGCCGTGTTCGGTTCGCTGGCGTTTCCGGCGTTCGGACCGGCGCTGGAGACGCCCGGCGTCGCGGAAGCGCTTGGCGAAGTCGAGATACCTGACGACGCGGCAGCACTAGGCGATGTCGAGATGCCCGGCGATGTCGAAGCGCTTGGCGAAGTCGAAATGCCCGGCGACGCGCGATGCTCGGAGCCGGCAGACGGCTTCTCGGTGCTGGAAAGTTTTTCAGCCGGCTGGTCAGACGGCTTGTCGGATGGCTTGTCAGATGGCTTATCGGACACCCCAGAAGAGGCCTCCGGCTCGTGCAGATCCTGAGTGATCGCCTCGGGCTTGGGCGGCGGCTCGATCACCGTCTCGTGATGCATGTCGGCAAGCTTCTCGGCGCCCTTGGCAACGTGGTGATACATCTCGCGATAGTCCTCGACCATACGGGTCATGGTCGCGGAGACCTGCTCGAAGTGCTCGCGAACGTCTTCCTTGTAGACCTTGTGCTCGCGGTTGAGCTCACGCATCGGTTCGGTGTTGTGGCCGCCCATCTTGGTGCCCAGCCAGTAGCCGACCAGCACCCCGATGGCGCCTACGGCCACCGCGATGGCAATCCAGGGCCCTACGCCAATGCTCTCCATAAATCAGCCGCCTCTTGTGATTGAAAGACAATTCAAGTGGTTGAAAGACAAACGTCATCATCGATCTTTGCCGCACCATAATTGAAGACAGGTCGCGCGGCGGGTTGGTTCAATACCCAACCCCAGTTCAGCACCTAACCATAGTTCAGCCCTGCTCGGCCAGTCGCTCGCGACTCGTTGGCCACCGTTTCGGCTTACTCTCACTGTCGCTCCAGGGCGTCCTGAAGCCGGTTGTGGCGTTTTGCGCTTTCGCCCTTAGCCCTTAGCCCTTAGCCCTTAGCTCGTAGCTCGTAGCTCGTAGCTCGTAGCTCGGATCAGTGAAAATCACGGCTACGCGTGCTCAGCCCCTCGAGCAGGCCGGTGAGATCGACCAGGCGCTTGGCGATGACATGTCTGACGCCCGCCTGGCTTTCCAGCTTGCCGTTGACCCGCAGCAATCGGGATTCCAGCAGGATACGACGGTAGCGCTTGGCCAGATGCGGCCAGACCACCACATTGACCATGCCGAATTCGTCCTCGAGGGTCAGAAAGGTCACCCCCTTGGCGGAACCGGGGCGCTGACGCCCGACCACCAGCCCGGCGATCGCCACGCCGATATCGCTCGGCAGATTGGCGAGGCGTTTCGAATCCACCGCGCCGCCCAGCCCCCGAAATTCGTTCGTGTGGCAGCGCTGGCGCAGCAGCGACATCGGATGCGGTCCCAGCGTGGTGCCGAGCGTGGCGTAATCCGCCTTGATCGCCTCGCCGACCTCGATGGCCGGCAACAACAGCGCCTCCTCCTCGGCGTCGGCGGCAATCTCGACGTCGGCCTGGGCGAACAGTGGCAGCGACGTCTCGATGCCGGCCGTGGCCCAGCGTGCGCGATGACGGTCCCCGACCAACCCTTCCAGCGCCCCGGCATCGGCGAGCCGCGAGAGTACCGCCCGCTTGACCCCGGATCGCGCTGCCAGGCGTTCGACGCTGTCGCAGCCGGGCGTATCGCGCGCCGCCAGCAGCCGCTCGCCGTCGCTCTCGGCAAGCCCCTTGATCATGTGCAGGCCGAGCC
Source organism: Salinicola halophyticus (assembly GCF_003206695.1). GTDB lineage: Bacteria > Pseudomonadota > Gammaproteobacteria > Pseudomonadales > Halomonadaceae > Salinicola > Salinicola halophyticus. The sequence goes on from NZ_PZJN01000009.1 coordinate 206,086, forward strand.
GGATCGCCAGCCGGCCCGTACTTTTTCCATCAGAGCCGGGGGAAGCGTCCTCCAGCGTGCTTTCCCACTGGCTGGTGCGGATGTCGACCGGGCGCACCTCGACGCCGTGGCGGCGGGCATCCTGCAGCACCTGATCCGGCGAATAGAAGCCCATTGGCCAGCTGTTGATCAGGGCACAGGCGAAGATCGCCTGTTCGTGACATTTGAGCCAGCAGCTGGCGTAGGTGAGCAGGGCAAAACTGGCGGCGTGGGATTCGGGAAAACCGTAGCTGCCGAAGCCTTTGATCTGCTCGAAGATGCGTTCGGCGAAGCTCAGTTCGTAGCCGCGTTCCAGCATGCCCTCGACGATGCGCTGGCGATGCGGCTCGAGTCCGCCATGGCGCTTCCAGGCGGCCATCGAACGCCGCAGCTGGTCGGCCTCGCCGGGGCTGTAACCGGCCGCCTCGATCGCCAGCGCCATCACCTGCTCCTGAAACAGCGGAACGCCCAGCGTGCGTTCGAACACCGCCTTGACCGCCTCGGAAGGATAGGTCACCGGTTCCTCGCCGTTACGCCGTTTGAGGTAAGGGTGAACCATGTCGCCCTGAATCGGCCCCGGGCGCACGATCGCCACCTCGATCACCAGATCGTAGAACGTGGCCGGCTTGAGCCGCGGCAGCATCGCCATCTGGGCGCGGGATTCGATCTGGAACACGCCGATGGTGTCGGCACGCTGGATCATGGCGTAGGTCTCGGGATCCTCGGCCGGCAGATCCGCCAGCCCGTAGTCGAGTCCGCGATGCTGTCTGAGCAGGTCGAAGCTGCGCCGCAGTACCGTCAGCATGCCCAGCGAGAGTACGTCGACCTTGAGCAGGCCGACCAGGTCGAGATCGTCCTTGTCCCACTGGATCACGGTACGCTCGGGCATGGCGGCGTTTTCCACCGGCACCAGCGTCTGCAGCGACGCATCCGAGATCACGAATCCGCCCGGATGCTGGGAGAGATGGCGCGGAAAGCCGACCAGCGAGCCAGCCAGCACCAGCAGACGCCTGAGCATGGGTTCTTCGGGTTCGAATCCCTGTTCGCGCAGACGCGCTTCATCCGGAATGACATCCGTCCAGCGCCCGGCGCAGCGGGCCAACTGATCGATGCGCTCCGGCGCGAAGCCCAGCGCCCGGCCGATATCGCGAATCGCCCCGGCGGCGTGGTAATGGCTGACCACGGCGGTCAATGCCGCGCGATGACGGCCGTAGCGGCGAAAGACGTACTGGATCACCTCTTCGCGGCGTTCGTGTTCGAAATCGACATCGATATCCGGCGGCTCGTCGCGCTCGCGGGAGATGAAGCGCTCGAACAGCAGCGATGTCTGCGAGGGATCGATGGACGTGATCCCCAACGCGTAACAGACCGCCGAGTTGGCTGCCGAGCCGCGCCCCTGGCACAGAATCTGCTGGCGCCGCGCGAAGTCGACGATGTCGTGAACGGTGAGGAAGTAGTGCTCGTAGCCGAGCTCCTCGATCAGCGTGAGTTCGTAGTCGATCTGCCGGGCGACCTTTTCCGGCACACCCGCCGGCCAGCGTCGCGCGCAGCCCCGGGCCGTCAGCTCGCGCAACCATTCGGCCGGCGTCTTGCCGTCCGGCACCACTTCGTGAGGATAGGTGTAGCGAAGCTCGCCGAGATCGAAATGACAGCGTGCCGCCAGCGCAGCGCTCTCGGCCATCAGCTCGGCGGGATAGATCGCGGATAGCGCATCGCGGCTGCGCAAATGGCGCTCGCCGTTGGCAAACAGGGTATCGCCGGCCTCGAAAACGCTCTGATGGTGGCGGATCGCGGTGAGGCAATCCTGCAGCGCCCGCCGGCCGCGGGCGTGCATGTGAACGTCTCCCGCCGCCAGCGCCGGTATGCCCAGCGCGTGGGCCAGGGCCTGCAGCCGGGCCAGGCGCGCGGCGTTGTCGCAGCCATTGTCGAAACCATAGTGGAGCTCCACCGCCAGCCACAGCCGCCCGGGGAAAGCTCTTGCCAGCCGCTCGCCCATCTCACGATCGCCCACCTCTCGTTCCGGCACGGCGCCGGGGATCCACAGCGCGAACAGACCCTCGCCGCCGTCGAGCTCATCGAGATCCCCGGCGAGCAGCCGATACTCGCCCTTGGGCGCGCGACCGCGGACGCGAGTGATCAACCCGCAGAGCGCTTCGTAGCCGCTCCGGTTTTCTACCAGCAACACGATCTTGATACCGCACTGGGTACGAAATTCGGCGCCGACGATCAGCGCGACACCGTGCTCCCGCGACGCCTGCCAGCCGCGCACGATCCCCGCCAGCGTGGCCTCGTCGGTGATCGCCAGCGCGCGATAGCCGAGCCGCGCGGCGCGCTCGAATAGCTCATCCGCGGTCGAGGCCCCGCGCTGGAAGCTGAACGCGGAAAGGCAGTGCAGCTCGGCGTAGGGGTCTTTAAAGGCGCCCGCACCCGCGCCGATTCTACAGGCGTCCGGTGCCGCGCCCGGTGCCGCGCCCAGGCTTTGTCGGGCGTCCGAAGCGGCAGCATCGGGCCGCGATAAGGCGGCAATGTCAGGCCGCGATGAGGCGGCAGTGTCGGGCCGCAGTGAAAAGCCATCGTTCATCCGAACCAGCCGTGCAGGTACCAGCCCTGCCGCTCCGGCTCGCACCAGACCCAGGCCTGACGGCCGTCGGCCCACTGGGCCAGGTAGTAGTCGCGGCGGATGTCGTCGCCGTCCCACCAGCCGCTTTCGATCCGCTCCGGCCCCGCCAGCAACTGCACCACGTCGCCATCGCAGCGCTGCGGCACGCTGGCCAGCCAGCCGGGGCGCGGCGGGCCGGCACTGGCGTCACGCGCCCGTGGCCCGGCGCCGTTCAGCACCGCCTTTTCCGGGCGATGCTCGCGATGCTCAACCAGCGGCTTGAGTGCCGGTTGCCCCAGTCGCGCGACCAAACGCTGATGCAGCGCCGCCCAGGCCTGGGCCTGGCGCGCAGGGCCCTCCAGCAGTTCGCGCCGAATCGGCGCATAGGCCGCCAGCTGAGGCGCGAAAAGCGTCAAGGTCGTTACCGGGCCGGCGAGACGCACGCGCTCCAGATGGGCGCGGGTCAGCTCGAGCAACGTGTCGGGGTCGCGCTGTACCGCCAACAGACCGATCTCGACGGTCTGCGGCGGGCCATCTTCCAGCTCGAACGTCAGCCGGAACCGCTCGACCCCCGCATCCTGACCCATCAGAAACACGCCCAGCTCCTGCAACAGCCGCTTGAGCGGAAAGGCCAGACCGGCGATGGCATGTACCGGCTGGTCGAATTCGAAGGCGCGGGAAAACCGCGGCGTCGGGCGATGATAATCGAGCGCCAGTGGCCACTCCCCGCGCAGTTCGGCCAGGTGGCGCATCAGACCGCCACCGAAACGTCGGGCCAGGGCGTTGCGCGGCAGGGCGAACAGCTCGCCCAGCCGCTGGAACCCGCTGCGATTCAGGGTCTGCAGGATGTCACGATCGGCATCGATGCTCGCCAGCCCGGCGCGGTCGAGACGCAGCGTTGCCAGCGCCGACTCCAGCCCGGTGTCGTCCACCGCCAGCCCGTCGTGGACATTGACCAGAACTCGCGCCGCCGCCGGGTTGGGGGCGATCACCAGCCGATGCGAAAAACCAAGTGCGGTGAGTTCCGCCCGCAGTCGCGCCTCCAGACGCGGCCACGGGCCCAGCAGATCGAGACTGCTGGCGACTTCGAACACCAGCGCATGCGGGTAGTGAAGGCTGACCTGGGCGCTGAAACCGTAGGCCCAGGTCGCCAGCCGTCGGCGCCAGCGCTCCACCGAGTCGACATCGAAGAGTGCCGTCTCGAGCCGCTGACTCGAATCGGATCGAGAACCGGATCGAGAACCGGATCGAGAACCCCTATCTGGCGAGGCATCGGGCGCGTTGAAGTGCGCGTGTCCGGGCGCATTAATCTGCACGTGTCCGGGCGCCTTGGAAAGCGGCGCATTAACCTGCACATGTTCGGGTGCATTGAAGAGCGCTTCGGCGAAGCCCAGCGCCTGGCCGGGCTTGACGCCCTGCTCACGCGCGGCGCGATTGGCAGCGCGAATGCATTGACGCTGTACCGGCCCGTCGATCAGCGCGAACGGCGCCTCGGGATCGGGACGGCGGCGCAGCGCACCCTCCAGGGCCAGGCGGGGAAACAGCAGGCAGACCCAGCGCATGGCGTCACGCTCCGGCGCCGAAGGCGATTCGCCGCGCAGGGGCAAAGCCACCGCGACACTTGAGAATCTCCAGCTCGGCATGCCGGTGCAGTCGTATTCGCAGCGGCGCCGGGGAGGCTTCGGTCACTTTCGCCAGCGGCCGGTGAACGAACGCCAGCGTATTCCCGCTCGTCGCCGCCACCTGCAACCGGCGCATGAGACGGCTATCGGCCTGCGGCAGCCAGGCGACGACGACTGCGCAACAGCCGGCACGAAGACACTGCTCCGTCGCCCACAGCGCCTCGCGCCCCTGCACATCCAGCCAGTGACACTGTTCGAGCGCCACGCCCGCCTGCCGCCACGCCGCCGGATACGGCACGCCCGGTGGCGATACCAGCACCACCGGCCGGCCCTCGCGGGTCATCCGCGAGAGCAGCGGCCACAGCAGGGCGAGCTCACCGTTGCCGGCCCCCGACGACAGCAGCTCGCTGATCGCGGCCGACGGCCAGCCGCCACCCGGCAATAGCGCGTCGAGCTCGGCGTGCCCGCTGGCAATCGCTTCGCCACCGTCGCTGACGCCGCCCGCCTGGGCACGCCAGACCTGACGGCTGTCGAGCAGGGATTCCAGGCTGCTCATCGGCCGGCCCCCGTAACGGGCAGCGGCAGCAATATCCATCGGAAACGGCGGGAAGCGAGTGACGACATGAGGGTGGCCGAGACGGTTGAAACGTTGCCGACAGTGTCACTCAGAACACGATTACTGTCTATATATACAGTAATCGAGACACAAAAAACGCCCGTAGGCGACGTTTTCCGGTCATGAAGCCGTCACGACACGTTGTTGGAGACCCTCAGCGACCCCAGGCTGCGTTTGATCGCCTTGAGCTGATCGCTGATCTGCGGGCCACGATTCTTGGCCACGCCGACGGCGAGCACGTCGATGGTCAGCAGATGGGCAATACGCGAGGTCATGGGAATGTAGACTTCGGTGTCTTCCTGCACGTCGACCGGCAATGTCAACGTCACCTCGCGGGCCAGCGGCGAATCGCTGGGGCACAGGCCGATCACGGTCGCCCCGGCCTTGACCGCCGTCCTGGCGCTGGCGATCAGCGCCCGGGTGCGGCCAGTCTGGGAGATCGCCACCACCACGTCGCCTGCTTTCAGGGTCGCGGCGGACATCGCCTGCAAATGCGGATCGGAGTAGGCCGAGGTCTGGATCTGCAGCCGGAAGAACTTGTGCTGGGCATCGGCGGCGACGATGCCCGAGGCGCCGTAACCGTAGAACTCGACCCGATTGGCAACCGCCAGCGCTGCGATCGCGCGGCCCAGCGCCTCGTTGTCCAGGTGGTCACGGACCTGTTCGAGCGTCTCGATGGTGCTGTCGAAGATACCGTGGGAGAACTCGGCCACGCTGTCGCCGTCGTTCATGGTGAACTGGGCGTACTGGCTGCCCTTGGCCATCATCTGCGCCAGCTTGAGCTTGAACTCCTGGAACCCGGCCATGCCCATGGCACGACAGAAACGCACCACCGTCGGCTCGCTGACCTGCGCCTCGCTGGCCAGATCAGTGATCCGCATCAGGATCACCTCTTCGGGGTTGCGCAGCACGAAGCGCGCTACCTTCTGCTCGGAGCGGCGCAGGCGATCCATGTGCACGCGCAATTCATCGAACAGCGAACGGCTCATGGCTGGCTCTCGGGTGGCGACATCAGGCGGACTTGCCTCTTCGGGTTTCGATGTAAGTTTCCATGTTCAGTATGCCCGACTCGTTGCAACGGCGACACATGGGACAAACGGCGTTGAAAGCATGACAAAAGCTAACCGTCATGATCTTGTAATGTTAGGTATAGTATGCATGTCGGGTGCTAACCGACCGATCCGAGGATGCCAGGAGATTCGATCATGACGACCGTCGAACATCTTCACACCCTGAAAAGCGAAATCATCGACATTTTCATGACGTTGGAAGTCAGCGAGCACGAACAGCGCAAGCGCAGGGCTGCCGTTCGCTATCTCAAGGCCCGGCGCGGTATCGAGCAGCGTCAGGAAAAGCGCCAGCTGGCGGAAGAGATCGCCGAGCTGCCAGAGTAGCGGAAACCCGAGGCAAAGCCGGAAGCATCGCTGACAAGCAGCCATCCGTTCTTTCGCCACTCTTTCGTTACTCTATTCGACACCCATTCGCTTCGCCGCCCTCAACGACCAGCGGCCGCGTCCTCGAAGAGAACCGCGGCCGCTGCCTGAACCGTCGGAACCCTCTCCGACGGCAGAGCCCTGTCACGCGTCGAAGCGTGCCAAGGCGATCGACGATCTACAGGCTATTGAAGAACACCACGACCACCCCGATCGGCGCCACGTAACGCGACACGTAGTGCCACAGCACCCGACCCTTCGGCCCCAAACCCAGCTCCTGCTTCACACCCTCGCTATCCAGGAACCAGGCGGTAAAGACGATCGCGGCCAGCCCCGTCAGCGGCAGCATCAGCTTGCTGGTGAGCGCGTCGAGCAGGTCGAAGACGTTGAAGCCGAACGGCTGGAAGCCTGACCAGACGTTGAACGCCAGCAGCGCGGCGATCCCCAGCGCCCAGGTCGCCAGCGCGGCGACGAACGCCGAACCCAGCCGAGACAGCGACGTACGCTCTTCCAGAAACTCCGTCACCGGCTCCAGCAGCGAGATCGCCGAGGTGATCGCGGCCACGGTCAGCAACGCGAAGAAGATCGTGCCGAACGCCAACCCCCACGGCATGTTGATGAACGCCAGCGGCAGAGTGACGAACAGCAGGCCCGGCCCGGCGCTCGGATCCAGGTTGTTGGCGAACACCACCGGGAAGATCGCCATGCCGGCGCCCAGAGCAATGACCGTATCCAGAATCACCACGGTGCGCGCCGTCTTGATCAGATTGACCTCCTGCCCCAGGTAGGAGCCATAGGCCATCATGATCCCCATCCCCAGCGACAGCGTGAAGAAGGCATGGCCCAGCGCGGCCAGAATGACGCCGCCGTTGAGCTTGCTCCAGTCGGGCGAGAACATGAACGCCGCCGCCTCGCCGAAGCCGGCGGTGGTCGCACCGAAGCCGATCAGCAGAATCAGCGCCACGATCAGCAGCGGCATCAGCCACTTGGCCGCCCGCTCCAGGCCGCCTTTGACGCCGCCGGCGACGATGCCGAAGGTGATCAGCATGAACAGCGTATGCCAGAACAGCAGCGTGCCCGGCTGACTCAGCAGGGTGGTGAAGTAATCACCGACATCGACTCCGCTGGACTTGCCCAGATCGCCGGTCAACGTGCTCCAGGTGTAGTTGAGCGACCAGCCGCCGACGACACTGTAGAAAGAGAGAATCAGAAACGAACCCAGCACGCCGGCGATGCCCACCAGCACCCAATCGGGTGATTTCTTCGAATCGCGGCTGAGTGTCTGCATGGTATTGATCGGGTTGGACTGCCCGCGCCGGCCCAGCAGCCATTCGGAAACCAGAATCGGCAGGCCGATCAGGGCGATGCAGACCAGGTAGACGAGCACGAACACCGCGCCGCCGCTGTCGCCCACCATGTAGGGGAACTTCCAGATATTGCCGAGACCGACGGCCGAGCCGGTCGCCGCGAGTACGAACGCCGTGCGCGAGGACCACTGCGCATGAACGTGGGATTGCTTGGCCATGAATTCACCATCGAGTATTGCTGTTGTCGGAATACCGCCCCTTCGAGAGGCCGGACCCGGTGTCGTTTTTAAAGCCCGGGAGCGTCTCCGGCTGTTCCACTTTGGCGGCAGCGTCGGGCCGCTTGGCTTGGCGACAGCTTCGGGCCGCTTGGCTTTGGCGGCAGCCTCGGGCCGCTTGAAAGCTTTGGCGGCAGCTTCGGGCCGTTTGGCTTTGGCGGCAGCGTCGGGCCGCTTGAAAGCTTTGGCGGCAGCGTCGGGCCGCTTGAACAGAAACGCGCGGATTATACCGACTCGAATCCGATTCATCCCCGGTTCCGCCATAAAAACGGCCAAATGGGGTGAAAAGCGTGCCGAAAACGCAATGATCGAGCGTAAAGCGCTGCGGCTCGCTGCCGCCGAAGCGATGCGCACGGATCGAGCTCAGGAATCGATCTGCCGTGTTCGATGCGCAAAATGCCGGGTGTTCTTGTACGGCATCTTCATGTACCCGGAAACGCCGAGCCCGTCGATCTGCGGCACCGCCGCCAGCAGCGTCTCCAGACAGGCACGGAACTCGGCCTCCTGGGCCGGATCGAGCAGGCGGTAGTAGCTGTGGATCTTCAGGTGGGTCGGCAGCGCCTCGAAGATGATCATCCCGGTGTGATGGATGGCATTGAGCCGCGACAGCGCCTCGATCATCACCGTCGGCAGGCGCAGGAACTCCTCGGGGTCCGGGCCGTCCTCGAAGTAGGAGTGTTCGCGGCTGGCGTCCTCCAGCTCCGGCGTCGGGCTGACCTCGTAGGGAATCGCGCAGGCCGCGTCGGGCACGAACGGCTGCGAGGCGTCGTCACGGTCGACGTGCAGGGTGCGCCGGGCGTTGAACAGGCACGCCTTGAACACGCCGTCGCGGCGGCGAATCGCCCGGGCCAAGGTGATCATGTTATTCACCGCCGCCACAAAAGCCGTTCGCAGCGAGGGTTCGTTGAGGCTCAAGGTGGTGTCGAACTCGACGCCGGCGTCGCTCCAGCGCACCGCCAGGCCACCCACCACCGGATACTTGCCCAGCCGCCCCACCGCCACCAGGAACGCCTTCTCGAGATCACCCATGCCCTGCATGAACTGCTTGTAGTAGCGGTCGAGCTGGACATCATTGATCGCGCTCAGGGTGTCATCGCGCGCTTCGTCCAGATGATGATCGTCACGCAGAAACGCCTTGCGCGAACTGTAGATCACCGTCTCGATTTCCTGCTCCAGCGAGCGCACCCACACCGGCACCAGCGGACTTTCCGGCGCGGCCACCGGTTCGCTGATAAGGGTGCGGGCGATGCGCGGCATGTGCTGGAGAAAATAGTCCCCGGCCCGTCGGCGTAGTGCGGGGTGGTTGCTGAGCATGGCATCCAGTACCCGGGCGAACTCGATCGGTAAACCCAGCGAGGTTGCCGGGATCGTCTCATGACCGAAGCGGCTGGACTGTGCCGTCGCGAGCGCGTAGAGGGTCGCGGCGGCGCCCTGTTCGTCGAAACGCGGCGAGGACAGCGCGCCGTTCAGCTGCTCCTCGCCGATGTAGTAGACGTCGCCCATGCGGGCGTTGGTGTGCTGAAGATCGGCGGACATCAGCGCCATCACGTTACGCGACAGGAACTGCCCCTCGGCATCGAGCTGGGCGAAGACCGACGAGCCCCAGTCGATCAGCGCGACCTGCTCGGTCAGGGGGTCGAACATCAGATTGGAGGGTTTGATATCGCCGTGAACCACGAGCCGGCCCTCGGCGGATTCGCGGCGCAGCGCGCGCAGGATGTCGGCCAGTTGGGCGGCGATCCCGATCACCAGCCGCGCCGTCAGTCGGCCCTGGCGTAGCGAAAACTCTTCCAGATTGATGCCCGGCGCACGCGCCATCACCAGCATCGCCTGATGTCGCAGGGTACGGTAGGCGATCAGTTTGGGAACGCGCGGATGATCGACCTGTTCGAGCATGAACGCCTCCTCCTCGAGGCGTTCGTGGAACGACTGCGGCAGATTCTGGCGCGTGAACTTGAAGACGTGGCTGTCGCCGGCGCTATCGATACCCGCGAAGACGAAGCCATAGGCGCCCTTGCCGACCAGCTCGACCTCGCGATAGCCGACCTGGGCAAGCTGGTGACGGCAGCGCTCGATCCATTCGCGCAGCTGGCGTGCCTGGCTCTGGCTGAGCAGATAGACCGACTGCTCCTCGGGAATGTAGAACTGCTGCAGCTCCGTCGGCTCGGTCATGGGAGTCCGCTCCGCGCTCAGCGCAGCTCGGCCAGCATCGTCTCCGGCCCTTCCAGATAGCCCTTCCAGCGATTGCAGAAGCGCGCCATGGTACCGCCATCCAGCACCCGATGATCGCCGGACCAGGTCACGGTCATGATCGCCCGAGAGACCACTGAACCATCTTCCGCGAAACGCGGCAGCCGCTGGACTCGGCCGAGGGCGACGATCGCCACCTCCGGCGCGTTGATGATCGGCATGGCGTAGGTGCCGCCCAGCACGCCGATGTTGGAGATGCTGATGGTGCCGCCCTTGAGATCGGCCGGTTCGACTCGCCCGTCACGGGCAGCGCGGGTCAGCCGCTCCACCTCGACGGCCACCTCGCGCAGGCTCAATGTCTCGACGTGCTTGACGTTGGGCACCAGCAGTCCGCTGGCGCTGTCCACCGCCATGCCGATATGGCAGGCGGCCTGGTAATGAATGGCGTCGGCTGCCGGATTGAGCCGGCAGTTGAGTAGCGGAAATTCCGCCACGGCCAGCGCCAGCGACTTCATCAGCAACGGCATCAGCGTCAGCCGCTCGCCGCGGGCCTCGAAATCGCCCTTGAGCCGTTCCCGCAGCGCCAGCAGTTCGGTGACATCGAACTCCTCGCCGTAGGCGAAGTGCGGAATCGTCGACGCCGCCTCGCTCATCCGCCGGGCCATCACCGCGCGCACGCCACGCAGCGGCTCGACGCGCTCGCCGTTGGAGGCAGAATCGGCAGCCGTCGTGGTCTGATGATCCGACGTTGCGGCCGGCTCGCGGCGCTGTTCCTGCTGCTTTTCCTGTTGCTGCCGAAACGCCAGCACGTCTTCCTTGAGCACCCGGCCATCCTTGCCGCTGCCGGGAATCTCCTCGAGGCGCACGCCGAGCTCGCGCACGCGACGGCGTACGGCCGGGCTGGCCGGAATGCGTCGGCGGCCAGACGATGGAGCGTCGACCGCCGACAGCGATCCCCCGGAAGTCTCGTCTTCTTGGGTCGCGGTGGTTTCACGTGGAACAGCGTCGACTGCAGCTGGGACCGATGCTGGAGCTGACGCCGCGGCAGCCTCGGCTGAATCGCGACTCTCGTCGCTGGCCTGCGGCACGTAGGCGAACAGCGGCGAATGCACCCGGGCGATCTCGTCGAGCTGGCAGTAGTAGCGCACCATCCGCCCCGCTTCCGGCGCAGTGATCTCCATTACCGCCTTGTCGGTGCTGACTTCGACCACCGGCTGATCCTCGGCGATCTCCTCGCCCTCTTCCACGCGCCACGCCACCACCTCGCATTCGACGATGCCCTCGCCCAGATCGGGCAGAATGAAATCCTTCGTCGCCGGTACGTTCCCGGCCTCGGTGTCGGGCAATCGAAAATCGCTCATCTCACCCTCCTAGAAATCCATCGTGCGGTGGATGGCATCGAGCACCTTCAATGGCCCCGGCATGTACTCCTTCTCGAGCGTCAGCGGGAACGGCGTGTCGAGCCCGGTCACCCGTTCGATCGGCGACTCCAGATAGAGGAAGCAGCGGCTCTGGATCGTCGCCGCGATTTCGCTGGCGAAGCCCCCGGTCAGCGGCGCCTCGTGACTGACGATCAAGCGCCCGGTCTTGAGCACGGACTGCACCACGGTCTCGATATCCCACGGCACGATCGTGCGCAGATCGATCAGCTCGCAGGAGACGCCCTCCTTCTCGGCCATCTCGGCGGCCTGTTCGATCACTTCCATCTGCGCACCCCAGGCCAGCAGCGTGATGTCGTTGCCTTCCTTGATCACCTCCGCCTGACGCAGCGGCAGCTCGTAGTCCTCGTCCGGCACCTCACCCACCGAAGCGCGATAGAGCCGCTTGGGCTCGAAGAAGATCACCGGATCCGGCGAGCGGATCGAGGCCAGCAACAGCCCCTTGGCCTGGTGTGGATTGCGCGGCACTACCACCGTCAGTCCCGGCGTATGCGCGAAATAGGCCTCCGGCGACTGGGAGTGATAGTGGCCGCCGGCGATGCCGCCGCCGTAGGGCGCCCGAACGGTGAGGCCGCCCACATCGAACAGGTTGCCGGAGCGGTAGCGGAACTTGGCGGTCTCGTTCACCAGCTGATCGAACGCCGGATAGATGTAGTCGGCGAACTGGATCTCGGCGACCGGCACCGAGCCCTGCGCGGCCAGGCCGTTGGCGAAGCCGATGATGCCCTGCTCCACCAGCGGCGTGTTGAAGCAGCGAGCGCGGCCGTATTTCTCCTGCAGATGGCTGGTGGCGCGGAACACGCCGCCGAAAATACCCACGTCCTCGCCGAAGCAGAGCACGCGCTCATCGGCCGCCATGGCGGTATCCAGCGCGTTGTTGACCGCCTGGAGCAGATTCATTCGGCTCATGCTCGGCCCTCCGTCGCGCTGTCGTCGTCCAGCCACGGCGCACTCTTGGGATAGGTCTCGGGATGACGGCGAATATGCGCTTCCAGCGCCTCGAACTGCTCGCGCAATAGCGGTGGTGTCTCGGCATAGACGTCGCTGACCAGCGTCTCGAGTGCCGGCGGGCGACGTTTCTCGGCCTGCTTCATGCCGTCCAGCACCTCGCGGCGCAGCGACTCGGTCAGTTCGCGTTCCTCGTCCTCGTTCCACCAGCCATGCTCGATCAGCCAGCGCTGCATACGGCGCAGCGGGTCCTTCTTGTGCCACGCTTCCTCTTCCTTCTTGCTGCGATAGCCGGAAGGATCGTCGGAGGAGGAGTGAGCCGCCAGGCGGTAGGTCATTGCCTCGATCAATACCGGTTCGTTTTGCTCCACCGCCAGCCGGCGCGCTTCGCGAGTGGCCTCGTACATCGCCAGGATGTCGTTGCCGTCGACCCGGATCGACTGCATGCGATAGCCGAAGGCACGGGCCGCGATACCGTCGCCGGCGAACTGCTCGGCGACCGGCGTGGAGATGGCATAGCCGTTGTTGCGACACAGGAAGATCACCGGGACCTTGTGAACCGATGCCATGTTGAGCGCGGCATGAAAATCCCCTTCCGAGGCCGCGCCTTCGCCGAAGATGGTCAACGTGCAGTTGCCCTTGCCGGCCAGTTTCTGGCCATAGGCGTAGCCTGTGGCCTGGGGAATCTGGGTCGCCAGCGGGGAGGAAATCGTCAGGTAGTAGAGATCTCGCGAACCGTAGTGAATCGGCATCTGACGACCATGGGCGGGGTCGCGCTCGTTGCCGAACAGCTGATCCATGAACTCGTCGGTGGTGAAGCCGCGGTAGGCCAGCGCCCCCTGCTCACGGTACTGCGCCATGATCATGTCGGCATCGTCCAGCGCCGCGGTGCTGCCGATCACCGCCGCTTCCTCGCCGGTGCACTGCATGTAGAAGCTGAGCCGCCCCTGCCGCTGGGCCGCTAGCATGCGTTCATCGAGCACGCGGGTGTAGAGCATCGCGCGATAGATGCGCCGTGCCGTCGGCTCGTCGAGGGAGCTCGGCCCGGCATCGGCGTAGACGGTGCCATCGGGTTTGAGCTGGGTAAAAACGGGGATCTGGATGTCGTCGCCGTTGGCGAAAATCGGTTTGTGCACCGGCTTCACCGTGGTTTGGTTCTTCTTCATCTGATGCTTCCTGAGAGAATGTTTACAACAGGGCTGCACGCGGCAATACGGCGTTAACGTTAAAATTGGCCTCAAATACCCATTTACCCGTCTGTAAACTTCGTTTTTCGTCCAATTTTGCCTTGTCTTGCCTTTGCTCGCCTGTGTTGTAACCCTCCTCTGAGATCGATGACCGATATAAGAGCCGCCTCGTGAGCCGCTCTTTCCACATGAGTCCGACAAGTCGGAGAGCAACCGATTTCGGCGGTTGCTTCAACATGTGACCTTGACGTTAATGTCAACTTGTCGCCATCAGACCTTGGTCTTTGAGCATTAGGTCCAATTGTGGCAGCGCGGAAGGCATCGCTAGAACTGGACGATGGTACGTGCCGCATGCCCACAAGGCGTGGCACGTCAAAAGCCTTTATCGAAACCCCTCAGCGATGGAAATCCCTTCGTCATGAATTTCGAACTCGACGACGATCAGTTGGCCTACCGGGAAGCGGCTCGCCGGTTTTCCCGACGCGAACTGGCGCCCAACGCCGCCGAATGGGACGCCAACGGCGTCTTCCCCGTGGACACGTTTCGCCGCGCCGGTGAGATGGGCTTCTGCGGGCTCTATATTCCCGAGGCGCACGGTGGCCTGGGGCTGAGCCGACTCGATGCCACGCTGATCATCGAGGAGCTGGCCAAAGGCTGCACCACCACCACCGCCTTCCTGACCATCCACAATATGGTCAACGGGATTCTCTCCCGCTACGCCACGGATGCGGTGCGCGAGGCCTGGCTGCCGGCGATGATCACGGGTGAAAAGCTGGGCTCCTACTGCCTGACCGAACCGGGCGCCGGCTCCGACGCGGCGGCGCTGCGAACCCGCGCCCGTCGTGATGGCGACAGCGATCAAGACGGCTACGTCATCGATGGCAGCAAGATGTTCATCTCCGGCGCCGGCAGTACCCATCTGCTGGTGGTCATGGCGCGTACCGGCGAGCCGGACAGCGGCGCCGACGGGATTTCCGCTTTCGCGGTACCGGCGGACAGCCCCGGCATCGAGTACGGCAAGCACGAGGAGAAGATGGGCTGGCGCAGCCAACCGACCCGGGCGATCAGCTTCGACGGCGTGCGCGTGCCGGCAGACCATCGCCTGGGGGAAGAAGGCGAAGGCTTCCGGATCGCCATGCAGGCGCTGGACGGTGGGCGCATCAATATCGCTACCTGCTCCGTAGCCACGGCTCAGGCCGCGCTGGAAACCGCGCACCGCTATCTGGAAACGCGCGAACAGTTCGGCAAGCCGCTGGCCAGTTTCCAGGCGCTGCAGTTCAAGCTCGCCGACATGGCCACGCAGCTGGTCGCGGCGCGCCAGATGGTGCGGCTGGCAGCCAGCAAGCTGGATCGCAACGACCCCGATGCCGCGCTCTACTGCGCCATGGCCAAGCGCTTCGCCACCGACGAAGGCTTCACGATCTGCAACGACGCGCTGCAGCTTCACGGCGGCTACGGCTATTTGCGCGACTACCCGCTGGAACGCCACGTTCGCGACTGCCGGGTCCATCAGATACTCGAGGGCACCAACGAGATCATGAGGCTGGTGGTGGCCCGCCGGCTGCTCGCCAAGGACGACCTGGAGAACCTGTCATGACGACCGATCATGAGCCCTCATCTCACAACGACGCCAAACAAACCGGTCTGCGTCTGGAACGTCGCGGCGCGGTGGCGCTGATCATCATCGACAATCCGCCCGCCAATACCTGGCACGAGGTCTCGCTGACGGCGCTGGAACAGCACATCGACGCGCTCAACGCCGACCCCGAGATCCAAGCACTGGTGATCGTCGGCGCGGGAGAGAAGTTCTTTTCCGCCGGGGCCGATCTCAAGCGCTTCAGCGAGGGCGGCAAGCCCGCCGCGCTGAAGATGGCGACCCGCTTCGGCCGGGCATTCGAGGCGCTGGGCGCCTATCGGGGCGTCAGCATCGCCGCGATCAACGGCTACGCCATGGGCGGCGGACTCGAATGCGCGCTGGCCTGCGATATTCGGGTCATTGAACGCCAGGCACAGCTGGCGCTGCCCGAGGCCAGGGTGGGGCTTTTGCCCTGCGCCGGCGGCACCCAGCATCTGCCGTGGCTGGTGGGCGAAGGCTGGGCCAAGCGCATGATCCTGTGCGGCGAGCGCATCGATGCCGAACGCGCGCTCGCCATCGGTCTGGTGGAAGAAGTCGTCGATACCGGCGCCGCGCTGGAAGCCGCGCTCGCCTTGGCCGCCACCAGCACGCAGCAGAGCCCGGAGGCGCTGGCACGCTGCAAGCGGCTGATCATGAATGCCCGCCACCAGGATCTGCCCAGCGGCTACCGGATGGAGCGTGAACTGTTCCTGGAGCTGTTCGACACCGACGCGCCCACCGAGGGCATCGGCGCCTTCCTCGACAAGCGCGAGCCCCGCTGGAGACTCGAATCCGGGGCGAGCGAGCACGAAACATCGAGATCGGGCGGAAATGAGTCATGAGCGACCCGATCCGATTCGATGCTCTCCATTTGGAGACCTTGGATACCGCCGACGGCCACCGCATCGGCCGGGTGACGCTCGACGCGCCCAGAAGCCTCAATGCGCTGACGCTGGAGATGATCGATGCCCTGCAGTCACAGCTCGATGCCTGGGCGACGGATGACGCTATCGCAGCCGTGTGGCTGGAGGGCGCCGGCGACAAGGCCTTCTGCGCCGGCGGCGATGTGGTCGCGCTGCATCGTGCCATTGTCGCGGGCGAGACCGATCATGACCCGGCGGCGGCCCAAGGCTTCATCGCACGCTATTTCAGCCACGAATATCGACTCGATCATACCCTTCACGGCTACCCCAAACCCGTCATCGCCTGGGGCGACGGCATCGTCATGGGCGGCGGTATCGGGCTGTTCGTCGGCGCTTCTCACCGAGTCGTCACACCGCGCTCGATGCTGGCGATGCCGGAGATCACCATCGGACTCTATCCGGACGTCGGCGCCAGCTGGTTTCTGAATCACTGCCCCGGGCGCAGCGGCCTGTTCCTGGGCCTGACCGGCGCCCGACTCAACGCCAGCGATACGCTGTTCGTCGGCCTGGCCGACCGCCTGATCGACGACACGCGCCGAGAGGCCGTAATCGAGGATCTGCGCCAGGCCGACTGGCACGAGCCCGTTCGCGCCGTGGGCCGCGTTCTGCGGCAACACGCCGATGCCAGTCGCGAACGAGCGCCGCAGCCCGAGGTACAGCCGCGGCTCGACATACTCGACGCGCTCACCGATGCCGATGACGATGAAACGCTGATTCGCCAGGTCATCGATGCCGCCAGCGACGACGACCCGTGGATCGCTCGGGCGGCGAAGAATCTGGCCGCCGGGTCGCCGCTCTCGGCCCGACTGATCCTGCGTCAGCTGGCCCGCTGCCGACAGCTATCGCTGGCCGAGGTGCTCCGCGAGGAGCTGAATCTCTCGCTCGCCTGCGCCGCCCGGGGGGATCTCGCCGAAGGCGTCAGAGCGCTATTGATCGACAAGGACAGGAATCCCCGATGGCAGCACGTGCACGGCGAAGTACCCGACGCCGATATCCGGGCCTGCTTCGTTTCCCCGTGGGATCGCGATAGCCATCCACTGCGCGATCTCGTCGATCGGCCAGCCGAGAAGGAACCGACTCATGCAACTGGCTGAACGCACTTTCCTTGTCACCGGCGGCGGCTCCGGGCTGGGCGCCGCCACGGCAAGGATGTTGATCGAGGCTGGCGCCTACGTGGCGCTGGTCGATCAGGACATCGAAGCGGCCCGCAGCCAGGTGGAAACGCTCGGCAAGACGGCACTGGCGCTGCAGGCCGACGTGACCCGCGAAGCCGACGGCGAACGAGCGATCGCCGACACGCTCGAGCGCTTCGGCGCTCTCCACGGCCTGATCAACTGCGCCGGCATCGCGCCGGCGGAGAAGATCCACGGCAAGCGCGGCGTCCACGGCCTCGACAGCTTCCGCCGCGCCATCGATATCAACCTGATCGGCACCTTCAACATGCTGCGTCTGGCGGTAGCCGCGATGCAGGAAAATCCCGCCGAAGACGATGCCTCATCGGGTGAGGAAGACGGCGAACGCGGCGTAGTGATCAATACGGCCTCGGTAGCCGCGTTCGAAGGCCAGATCGGCCAGGCGGCCTACGCCGCCTCCAAGGCTGGCGTGGTCGGGCTGACTTTGCCCGCCGCCCGCGAACTGGCGGGGTCCGGTATTCGCGTCATGGCGATCGCCCCCGGCATCTTCGATACCGCGATGATGCAGGGCATGCCTGCCGAGGTCCGCGACGGCCTCAACGCCAAGGTGCCGTTTCCCAGGCGGATGGGCCACGCCGAGGAGTACGCCTCGCTGGTGCGCCAGATCCTCGAGAACCGGTATCTCAACGGGGAGGTGATTCGGCTCGACGGCGGCATTCGAATGAATGCCAATTGATGCCACGAACTTACAGAGAGAAACGCGATGAAATCCGAAGACCCGATCGTGATTGTCGGTGCCAAACGCACGCCGATGGGCGCTTTCCAGGGCGCGCTCGGCGGCTTGAGCTGCCCGCAGTTGGGCGCGGCGGCGATTCGGGGTGCGCTCGAGCACGCCGGGCTGGCGCCTGACGCCGTCGACGAAGCGGCCATCGATGAAGTGCTCATGGGTTGCGTGCTGCCGGCAGGCCTCGGTCAGGCGCCGGCACGTCAGGCGGCGCTGGCCGCCGGTCTTGCCGAATCGACGCCCTGCACCACGGTCAACAAGATGTGTGGTTCCGGCATGAAGGCGGTGATGCAGGCGTTCGATGCGCTGCGCCTGGAGAGCGTCACGCATGCCATCGCCGGCGGCATGGAAAGCATGAGCAACGCGCCCTATCTGCTGCCCAAGGCCCGTGCCGGGCTACGCATGGGGCACGCTCAGGTGCTCGATCACATGTTTCTCGATGGGCTCGAGGACGCCTACGAGCCGGGCCGGCTGATGGGCACCTACGCCGAGGACTGCGCCCAGGCATTCGGCTTCACCCGCGAACGCCAGGATGCCTACGCCATCGATTCGTTGACCCGGGCCAGGCGGGCGATAGATTCCGGCGTGTTCGCCAGCGAGATCGTGGTACTGGAGGCGCCGGCCGGGCGTGGTACGGATCGCGTCGAGCACGACGAACCGCCCTACAAGGCCAACATCGACCGCGTCGGGCAGTTGAAACCGGCCTTCCGCGACGGCGGCACCGTCACCGCCGCCAATTCGAGCTCGATCGCCGACGGCGCCGCGGCGCTGGTATTGATGCGCCAAAGCGAGGCCGAGCGGCTGGGCCTGACGCCGCTGGCGCGGGTGCATGGCCATGTCAGCCACGCCATGCGTCCCGGTGATTTCCCGGTGGCGCCGATCCACGCTATCCGCAAGCTGCACGAACGGCTCGGCTGGTCGCGGGAAAGCGTCGATCTCTATGAGATCAACGAGGCCTTTGCGGTGGTGGCGATGGCAGCCATGCACGAACTCGGGCTCGATCACCAACGAGTCAACGTCCATGGCGGCGCCTGCGCGCTGGGTCACCCCATCGGTGCCTCCGGGGCGCGGATTCTGGTCACGCTGTTGAATGCGCTGACCCATCACGGAATGACGCGGGGCGTGGCAGCCATCTGCATCGGCGGCGGCGAAGCCACGGCCATCGGCATCGAACGGTTCGCCTGAGCCGCACTAATACGAGCCCCGACATTCAGACGCTCTCTCGGAGATATCGGCATGTCAGCAAGCGACACCCGCAAGGGCCTTGGGTCCAGGAGCTACGTCAGCGGTACCAGCGATCTGCCCCTGATCGGCATGACCATCGGCGACTGCCTCGATGCCGCCGCCAGCGAATGCCCCGAGCGTGAAGCGCTGGTCAGCTGCCACCAGAACCTGCGCTATACCTACGCCGAACTGCGCGTGGAAGCGGATCGTATTGCCCGAGGACTGATGGCGCTGGGCGTCGAACGTGGCGACCGCGTCGGCATCTGGTCGCTCAACGGCGCCGAGTGGACGCTAACCCAGCTGGCGACCGCCAAGATCGGCGCGATTCTGGTCAACCTCAATCCCAGCTATCGCGCCCACGAACTCGAGCACGCGCTGACGCAGTCCGGCCTTTCCGCCCTGGTGCTGCAGGGCGCGTACAGGGTCGGCGGCATCATCAAGTCGCATTACGTCGATATCCTCTGCGAGCTGGCACCGGTACTACGCGATCCGCCGATGAGCGACCAAAGGCCGCTGGCCGGCGCACGCACCCTGATCTGTGACACGCTTCCCCAGCTCAAGCACGTCATCTGTCTCGACGACGCGTTGGCGACGCCGGGGATGTGGCACTGGTCCGCTCTGCACAGCCTGGCTGAAAACGTGCCTGCCGAACGCCTCGCCGCGCTGCAGGCCGAGCTGCAGTTCGACGACCCGATCAATATCCAGTACACCTCTGGTACCACCGGCGCCCCCAAAGGCGTGACGCTGACCCACCACAACATTCTCAACAACGGCTACTTCGTCGGCGGCGGGATGAACCTGCAGCCCGGCGAACGGGTGGTGATCCCGGTGCCGCTGTATCACTGTTTCGGCATGGTGATGGGCAATCTGGCCTGCCTTTCCCATCGCGCCACGGCGATCTATCCCAACGACGGCTTCGATCCCGAGGCGACGCTGCGCGCGGTGGAAACCGAGCGCGCCCAGGCACTCTACGGCGTGCCGACGATGTTCATCGCCGAGCTCGAGCACCCGCGCTTCGGCGAGTTCGATCTCTCCAGCCTGCGCACCGGGATCATGGCCGGCTCCAACTGCCCCATCGAAGTGATGAAGCGGGTGATCGAGCGCATGCACATGGAAGACGTCACCATCGCCTACGGCATGACCGAAACCAGCCCGGTCAGCCTGCAGACTCGCCCGGACGCTCCGCTGGCCAAGCGCGTTGCCACCGTCGGCACCATTCACCCGCATCTGGAAGTGAAGATCATCGACCCCGCCAGTGGCCGGATCGTGCCGCGCGGCGTCAGCGGCGAGCTCTGCACCCGTGGCTACAGCGTGATGCTCGGCTACTGGAACAACGACGCCGCGACCCGCCAGTCGATCGACCCTCAGGGCTGGATGCACACCGGGGATCTGGCGATGATGGACGACGACGGCTTCGTCGCGATCACCGGACGCATCAAGGACATGATCATTCGCGGCGGCGAGAACCTATACCCCCGCGAGATCGAGGAGTTTCTCTACACGCATCCAGGTATTTCCGACGCTCAGGTCTTCGGCGTGCCGGACCCGAAGTATGGCGAGGCGGTGGCGGTGTGGGTCCGGCTGGTGGAGGGGGTCGAGCTCGATGAACAAGCCATCCGTGATTACTGCCGCGATCGCATCGATCACCACAAGATCCCGCGCTATGTCCGCTTCGTCGACGAGTTCCCGATGACCGTCAGCGGCAAGGTCCAGAAATTCCGCATGCGCCAGGCGACGAGTGAGGAGCTGAAGCTGGAGTGATCAACCGCGATTGACCACCGCCATGGTCAGCCGCGACATGCACACCAGCCGGCCACGCTCGTCTTCGATCCGGATCTCCCACAGGTGCGTCGTGGCGCCAAGGTGCAGCGGCCGGGCGCAGCCCTCGACCCAACCTTCGCGCATCGCGCGTACGTGGTTGGCATTGATATCGAGCCCCACCGCCATCTTGTTCGGGTCGGCGAGGCAGAGATTGGCGGCGATGCTGCCGAGCGTCTCCGCCAGCACCACCGAGCCGCCGCCGTGGAGCAGGCCGTAGGGTTGGCGGGTTCTTTCATCCACCGGCATGCGCCCGCGCAGGCAATCTTCGCCCAGCTCGGTGAATTCGATGCCGACATGGCTGACCAGGGTGTTCCGGCACTCGGCAGTGAGCGCGTCCAGTGATGACTCACGTTTCCAGATGGGCATGGTGAAACCTCGAGAGTAGTAACAAATCGCGAGCTCGACGCGTCGATCAAAGCCTCGGCTTGGAGGAGCCAACAGGATTCAAGGAACGGAATCTGGCCATTGCCTGGCACCGTGAAGCAGCCGCAGGACGAGCACGGCATCCCGCTGGACACGGTAGGCGGCGATATAGCGGGTGCCGTCAATCACCACCTCCCGAGTGCCTGCCTGGCGCCCTTTACGGCCACTATCAGGGTGATCGATCAGACGGTTCAATGCCGCCTCGATCCTCTCGTCGGTGTCGACGGCTGCCTGCGGGTTACGAACTAACAGATAATCGAAGATAGCTTCGCGGTCCTCGAGCGCCAGCAGGTGCCAAGCCAACTTCACGTATCATTCTCGACCAAACGTCGGGCTTCGGCGCGGCGCTGAGCGAAACGTGCCTGCACGGTTCGATCGTCGACTGGCTGGCGGTCGTCGTCCAGCGCCGCCTGAACCTGTCTCCTAAACCACGCATCGTGAGACCGTGCTTGCTGCGCCTGATGTTGGCGCTCGGCAGCATCCGGTCGACGCACTCTGGTGTCGTCCGTTCGCTCCGGTTCCCAATGGGAGGTATCCACTTCGAAATGACGCGCGCCGATCTTGTGCATGACAGCCACCGCCTTGCCCGCATCGCGAAACGCTCGCCGCTTTTTGTCGCGGGTGGTTCCCAGTATCAAAGACTCCCCTTCCCGCGATCGAGCCGTGATGAAAAAAGCCCCACCGCTGGCACTGACAGCCACGGAAACCAGGCCGCCAGCATGAAAGGCGGTTCGGAACTGGTCCAAGCTCAATGTCTGAGACATCAGTGGTGCGCTCCGCATCAACGTTAATGGTTAATCGTCACGCAAATAACGAATAAACTCAAATCTTGATATTGATCCTGCGCTAAAACCCTATAACCGTGTCTGGGTCCTAGACCATGGTCGAGGGGCTCTAGCCGCCTTCGCCTATTGACGTTAACGTCAACGTACTAAGACGCATATACCAAGACGTAGAAGCTGTATCCGACAGCGAGGATTTCACCATGCACGCCCCCTACACCGAGCTCGATTTCGGGCTCGCCGACGAGCTCAACATGCTGCGCGAGCAGGTCAACGCCTTCGCCCGGGACGAGATTGCCCCCCGTGCGACCCAGATCGACCACGACAACGCCTTTCCCAATGAGCTGTGGCAGAAGTTCGGCGACATGGGCCTGCTCGGCATCACCGTCAGCGAGGAAGACGGCGGCAGCGGCATGGGCTATCTCGCCCACTGCATCGCCATGGAAGAGATCTCCCGGGCCAGCGCGTCGGTGGGGCTCTCCTACGGTGCCCACGCCAATCTCTGCGTCAATCAGATCAAGCTCAACGGCAGCGCGGAGCAGAAAGCCAAATACCTGCCCAAGCTGATCAGCGGCGAGCACGTCGGCGCCCTGGCGATGTCCGAGCCCGGCGCGGGATCGGACGTGGTCTCGATGAGCCTGCGCGCCGACAAGCAAGGCGATCACTACGTGCTCAACGGCAACAAGATGTGGATCACCAACGGCCCCGACGCCGATGTGCTGGTGGTCTACGCCAAGACCGACCCGGAGGCCGGCGCCAAGGGCATCAGCGCCTTCATCGTCGAGAAGGGGTACGCCGGTTTCTCCACCGCCCAAAAGCTCGACAAGCTGGGCATGCGCGGCTCCAACACCTGCGAGCTGGTGTTCGAGGATTGCCAGGTGCCGGCGGAAAACGTGCTGGGCGAAGAGAACCGCGGCGTCAAAGTACTGATGAGCGGGCTGGACTACGAGCGCACCGTGCTCGCCGCCGGGCCTGTCGGCATCATGCAGGCCTGCCTGGACGTGGTGGTGCCCTACGTCCATGAGCGCAAGCAGTTCGGCCAGCCCATCGGCGAGTTCCAGTTGGTGCAGGGCAAGCTGGCCGACATGCACACCACGCTCAACGCCTGCCGCGCCTATCTCTACGCGGTGGCCGGCGCCTGCGACCGTGGCCGCGCCACCCGCAAGGACGCCGCCGGGGTGATTCTCTACTGCGCCGAGAAGGCGACCCAGATGGCGCTGGATGCGATCCAACTGCTCGGTGGCAACGGCTATATCAACGAATACCCCACCGGGCGACTGCTGCGCGATGCCAAGCTCTACGAGATCGGCGCGGGAACGAGCGAGATCAGGCGGATGTTGATCGGGCGCGAATTATTCTCCGAATCGGCATAAATCAGTATCGAGTCTCGAGTCTCGAACTGCTCGTAGCTCGTAGCTCGTAGCTCGTAGCTCGTAGCTCGTAGCTCGTAGCTCGTAAGAGGATTTCCATGGCCATACTGACCACCCAGATCAACCCCCGCACCGAGGCCTTCCAGGCCAACGAGGCGGCGCTGCGGGGCGAAGTCGATAAGCTCCACACGCTGACCGCCAACATCGCCCAGGGCGGCGGCGACAAGGCCCGCGCGCGGCATGAATCTCGCGGCAAGCTGTTCGTCCGCGACCGGATCGACCATCTGCTCGACGAGGGCTCAGCGTTTCTGGAGATCGGCGCGCTGGCGGCGCACGAGGTCTACGACTCCCCCGTCCCGGCGGCCGGCGTGGTGGCGGGGATCGGCCGGATCAGCGGCGTGGAGTGCGTGATCGTCGCCAACGACGCCACGGTCAAGGGCGGCACCTACTTCCCGCTGACGGTGAAGAAGCATCTTCGCGCCCAGGAGATCGCCCGCAAGCATCGCCTGCCGTGTGTCTACCTGGTCGACTCCGGCGGTGCCTACCTGCCCGAGCAGGACGAGGTCTTCCCCGACGTCGACGACTTCGGACGCATCTTCTATAACCAGGCCACGCTCTCCGCCGCCGGCATTCCGCAGATCGCGGTGGTGATGGGCTCCTGCACCGCCGGCGGCGCCTACGTGCCGGCAATGGCCGACGAATCGATCATCGTGCGCGGCCAGGGCACCATCTTTCTCGGCGGGCCGCCGCTGGTGAAGGCCGCCACCGGCGAGACCATCAGCGCCGAGGACCTGGGCGGCGCCGACGTCCATGCCAAGATCAGCGGCGTGGTCGACCACTACGCCGAGAACGACGCCCACGCGCTGCAGCTCGCCCGTCGCGCGGTATCGCGGCTCAACTGGCACAAGCGCGGCCAGTTAGCGATAAAACAATCCGCGCCGCCGCGTCTCGACCCGTCGGAGCTCTACGGCATCGTCGGCACCGATCTGCGCAAGCCCTACGACGTCCGCGAGGTGATCGCGCGGCTGGTGGACGACTCCGACTTCGACGAATTCAAGCGCTACTACGGCGATACCCTGGTCACCGGCTTCGCCCACTGGTGCGGCCATCCGGTGGGGATCGTCGCCAATAACGGGGTGCTGTTCTCGGAATCCGCCCAGAAGGGCGCGCACTTCATCGAGCTCTGCGCCCAGCGCCAGATCCCGCTGATCTTTCTGCAGAACATCACCGGCTTTATGGTCGGCTCCCAGTACGAGAAGGAAGGCATCGCCAAGCACGGCGCCAAACTGGTCACCGCCGTGGCCTGCGCCAAGGTGCCCAAGTTCACCGTGCTGATCGGCGGCAGCTTCGGCGCCGGCAACTACGGCATGTGCGGTCGTGCCTATGATCCGAACCTGTTGTTCATGTGGCCCAATGCGCGCATCTCGGTAATGGGCGGCGAGCAGGCCGCCAACGTGCTGGCCCAGGTGAAGCGCGAGCAGCTCGAACGCGACGGCAGCGCCTGGCCGGAAGACGAGGAAGCGGCGTTCAAGGCGCCAATTCGCGAACAGTACGAACGCCAGGGCCACCCCTACTACGCCAGCGCCCGGCTGTGGGACGACGGCGTGATCGACCCGCTGCAGACCCGCGACGTGATTGGCCTGGCGCTATCAGCCGCAATGAATGCGGAGATCGAGGAGACGCGCTTCGGCGTGTTCCGGATGTAGGCGCTTCGCGCTCAGCCACGAGCGACGGGCACCGAGCCACGAGCAGCCCGAAGCCAACATGATCATGAGAGGCCGCCATGGCAGCCATATCCGATAGCTTCACCCATTTGACCATCGATGCCCGCGGCGTCGCGCGGCTGACGTTGGACCGCCCCGAGGTGCACAACGCCTTCGACGATGCCTTGATCACAGAGCTCAACGCCCATCTCGAACGCCTGCACGCGCTGGCCGAACGTAGCGAGGTGCGGGTGGTGGTGCTGGGCTCCGACGGCAAGCACTTCTCCGCCGGGGCGGATCTCAACGGTATGAAGCGCATGGTCGACTTCAGCTTCGACGACAACCTCAAAGACGCCCGTGAGCTGGCGCTCCTGATGCAGCAGCTGGACGCGCTGCCCTGCCCGACCCTGTGCCGCGTGCAGGGCGCGGCCTACGGTGGCGCGGTGGGGCTCGCCGCCTGCTGCGATCTGGTGATCGCCTCCGACAGGGCGAAATTCTGCCTGTCGGAAGTGCGTATCGGCCTGTCACCGGCAGTGATCAGCCCCTATGTCCAGCGCGCCATCGGCCCGCGCCAGATGCGCCGCTACGCGCTCACCGCCGAGGTGATCGACGCCATTACCGCGCAGGTGTTGGGGCTGGTGCACGAAGTCACCGATGGGGAGGCCCTGGACGCCCGGATCGATCAGATGATCGAGCGGCTGCTCGCTGCCTCACCCCAGGCCCAGCGCGCCACCAAGGCGCTGCTGGCCCGAGTCGCCCGCGATCCCGACAGCGACGCCACGGTGGATGCCACCTGCCGCACGATCAGCGAATTGCGGGTCAGCCGCGAAGGTCAGGAGGGACTCGCCGCCTTCTTCGACAAGCGACCACCCGCCTGGCAACCCACCGGAGATACCCACAGGCATAAAGACGGCCATTCGGACAACAAGGAACCGCGCTCATGAGCCTGACAAATGCGCCTCGCCCGCTACGCTCGGTGCTGATCGCCAATCGCGGCGAGATCGCCTGCCGCGTGATGCGCACCGCCCGCCGCCTGGGGCTTCGCACCATCGCCGTCTATTCCGATGCCGACGCCAACGCACTCCACGTTCGCGAGGCCGACGAGGCCGTGCGTCTCGGCCCAGCGCCCGCGCGGGAGAGCTATCTCGACATCGACAAGGTCATTGCCGCCGCCAAGCGCAGCGGCGCCGACGCCATTCATCCGGGTTACGGGTTTCTCTCCGAGAACGCCGACTTCGTCGCCGCGTGCGAGGCCGCCGGTATCGTCTTCGTCGGCCCGCCGGCCAGCGCCATCGCCGCCATGGGCGACAAGGCCTCGGCCAAGGCGCGCATGTTTAAGGCCGGCGTGCCGCTGGTGCCCGGCTATCACGGCGAGGCGCAGGAAGACGAACTGCTCCGGGAAGAAGCCGGAAAAATCGGCTACCCGGTGCTGCTGAAGGCCAGCGCCGGCGGCGGCGGCAAGGGCATGCGCGTGGTGGAGTCCGACCGCGAGTTCCAGGCCGCCCTCGATGGCTGCCGTCGGGAATCCCGCGCCGCGTTCGGTGACGAACGCATGCTGATCGAGAAATACCTGACCCAGCCGCGCCACGTCGAAGTGCAGGTGTTCTGCGATAGCCAAGGCAACGGCGTCTACCTGTTCGAGCGCGACTGCAGCGTGCAGCGCCGCCATCAGAAGGTGCTGGAAGAAGCCCCGGCGCCCAACCTGCCCCCCGCGCTGCGCCAGCAAATGGGCGAGGCCGCCGTCCGCGCCGCCCAGGAGATCGGCTATGTCGGCGCCGGCACAGTGGAATTCCTGCTGGATGCCGCCTCTGAACCTGTCTCAAACACCGAGACAAGAGAAGCGGCGCATTTCTACTTCATGGAGATGAACACCCGGCTGCAGGTCGAGCACCCGGTGACCGAGATGATCACCGGCGAGGATCTGGTCGAATGGCAGCTGCGCGTGGCCGCCGGGCTGGCGCTGCCCAAGGCCCAGGATGAGCTGACGCTGACCGGCCACGCCATCGAAGCGCGGCTCTACGCCGAAGACCCGGACAACGACTTCTTGCCCGCTACCGGCACGCTGGAACGGTTCGGGCTCGATTCGAACGCCGGCGGCCTAGCGCCGGATCGCGTACGCCTGGATAGCGGCGTCGAAGCCGGCGACGAAGTCTCGATGCACTACGACCCGATGTTGGCCAAGCTGATCGTTCACGGCGAGGATCGCGGCCAGGCCCTGGCGGAGATGGACCGCGCGCTGGCGGCGCTGGATATCTCCGGCGTGACCACCAACCGACGCTTTCTGCAGCGGCTCGTGACGCATCCGGATTTCATCGCCGCCCGACTCGACACCCGCTTTATCGAACACCACCACGACGACCTGTTCGCGAGTGAACCGGTCGCCGATGCGGACATCGCCTGCGCCGCGCTGGTGGCGCTCGACCAGCTCGAACAGACAGGCGACGAACATTCACCATGGGAGCGCCGCGACGGCTGGCGGCTCAACGCCCCGCAGCACGTTCGACTGGCATTTGCCGAGACCGAAGGCGCGCCACTGATTTCCGTGACCGCGACACGCTCCGCATCGCAATCGACTTGGCAACTGAGCGTGAATCGGGATGGAAAAGAGTCAAATGACTACGAGGGGACGTTGCAGCGGCTCGACGGCGACGCCGTGGCGATCACCCTGGATGGTCATCGCCGTCGCCTGCTGGCGCGCACCGATCCCGCTCTGGATGGCGAAACGATCATCCTCACCGCCGCCGGCTTCGAATCCCGCCTGATCTGGCGGCGCTCGGACCGAGTCGATCATCTACCGCATGAGGTCGAAGCCAAACTGAGCGCGCCCATGCACGGTACCGTGGTGGCGCTGCTGGTCGAACCCGGCCAGACGGTGGAGAAAGGCACGCCGTTGGTGGTGGTGGAAGCGATGAAGATGGAACACACCCTGAGCGCCCCCACCACCGGCGCGGTGGAAGCGTTTCACTTCAAGGTGGGCGATGCGGTGGCGCAGGGGGATGAGCTATTGGCGTTCGCCAGCGCAGAAACGAACGAGGGCTCGTGAGATGGGAATGCCGAAGCGAGTGAGTATCGTCGAGGTCGGCCCGCGAGACGGGCTGCAGAACGAAGCCGAACCCATCGCCACGGCCGCCAAGCTGGAACTGATCGACCGGCTCGGCGCGGCGGGGCTCAAGCGGATCGAAGCAGCGAGTTTCGTTTCGCCCAAATGGGTGCCGCAGATGGCGGATCACCGCGAGGTGATGGCCGGCATTCGCCGCCGGCCGGGTGTGATCTACTCCGCGCTTACGCCCAATCTCAAAGGGCTGGAAGCCGCGCTGGAGTGCGGCGTCGAAGAGGTCGCCGTTTTCGCAGCGGCAAGCGAAGCCTTCTCGCAGAAGAACATCAACTGCTCCATCGCCGAGTCACTGGAGCGCTTCGCCCCGGTGATCGAACGCGCCCGTGAGTCGAACGTGCGCGTGCGCGGCTATGTCTCCTGCGTGCTCGGCTGCCCCTACGAAGGGAACATCGCCCCAGCTCAGGTCGCAGAAGTCTCCAAGGCGCTCTACGAGATGGGCTGCTATGAAGTCTCGCTGGGCGACACCATCGGCGTCGGTACCCCGCTCAAGGCCAAGCGCCTGCTCGACGCCGTGGGCCGAGATATCCCCAGGGACAAGCTCGCCGCCCACTTCCACGACACCTACGGCCAGGCACTGGCCAATCTCTACGCCGTGCTCGAAGAGGGCATCGGCGTGATCGATAGCGCCGTCGCCGGACTCGGCGGCTGCCCCTACGCCAAGGGCGCCACCGGCAACGTCGCCACCGAAGATGT
Source organism: Salinicola halophyticus (assembly GCF_003206695.1). Classification (GTDB taxonomy): domain Bacteria; phylum Pseudomonadota; class Gammaproteobacteria; order Pseudomonadales; family Halomonadaceae; genus Salinicola; species Salinicola halophyticus. The sequence continues at coordinate 235,306 of NZ_PZJN01000009.1, forward strand.
GATCTACCTGCTCAACGGCCTCGGCATCGACAGCGGCGTGGACTTGAAGACGTTGGCAGAGGCAGGGGTGTGGATAACACAGACCCTCGGCCGACCGAATCGGTCGAAGGTGGGTGTGGCGTTGTCGGCGAAGTCATCATCAGGCCAATAACCACTTTCCCAAAACGCAAAAACCCCGAGCTGGACGGGGTGGTTTGTCATGCAGCGCTTAACGGCTTGATCTGATCGACCTCTTCTTTGACAGATTGAGCTGCTGTCCACAGATCGACGGCGCGCTGTGCATTAAGCCAAAACTCAGGAGAATTACCGAACAACCGCGCGAGCCGAAGCGCCATTTCAGGACTGAGGGCGCGGCGTTCACGCAACAATTCGTTAATTGACTGACGAGAGACGCCTAAAGACTTGGCCAGCCCCGCCACCGTCAGGCCATAGTCCGGCAAGAAATCTTCCCGCAGCATTTCACCAGGATGAGTCGGCTTGCGCTGCATGTCGGCATTATTGGGAATCGTCATAATCATTGCCTCCCTCAGTGGTAGTCACACACTTCGACTTCGTACGCATCGCCATCTTCAAAACGAAAACAGATACGCCACTGATCATTGATTGAAATCGCGTGCTGCCCTTGTCTGTTTCCGTGAAGTGCGTGAAGACGATTGCCGGGCGGCACTTTCAAATCCTCCAGTTGCTCAGCCAAATGCACATATTCAAGCTTTCTGGCAGCTCTCGAAGTGACATCCGAGGGAAATCTCTTTGCCTTGCCCTTGGCGTATAGTTCTTGGGTGAGTTTGTCAGCGAAGGATTTAATCATGCGCCGGCATCGTAACTCGTCACGTGACAGGCGTCAATTGGCGGAGAGCGACTGCAGAAACCCAGCCATCACCGATGACAAAGCCGCAGTGCAGAAGAAGGTTTGATGACACATCACTTCCTTCAATGCAGTTGATCAAAAACTTCCGGATGTTGCTCAGCAATGCGTAAAAGTGCCACTGCCGGGCCTTGCGGTTCTCGCCGCCCTTGCTCCCAGTCCTGAAGCGTTCGCACGCTGACCCCCATCAAGCCGGCAAACGCAGATTGCGACAGGTTCAGTTTCAGCCGAATCATTTTGGGCGGCGAGGGCTCTGAGAGCTCCTGCGTTCGTAAGGCCAGCTTGCCTTTCTTGAACTGTTTGATTTCCTGGATGCCATCGAGGATCTCGGCCCCAATATTTCTATCACCCATTTTTGATCGCCTCCGCTATCTGCTTGAGCATATGCCCAGAAATACTGGCGCGCTCCTCTCTGCAAAACCGAAATACCGTGCCTATGCCGAAACCAACTCGTCAGCGATTTTTTCCAGCGTGAACGTCTCGCGTTGAATCGACTGCCCCATGGTTTCCTCCTGACGGGCCATGACCTGGCGATTATGGTTCACCGCTTCCGACACCGGCATCCAGACCGGCTTCATTCCGTTGGCCACTTCATGGCTTTCCATCCGGGCATCGGCCAGCTCAGGGGCAACATCACACAGAAAGAAATGGGATGTCATATGCATCAGGTCGAATTGGGGTTTCCAATACGGGCGGTATTCTTCAATAAAGCCGTAATGCTCGTTGACCTGAACATCCTGCGCACCGGTTTCCTCCTCCAGTTCACGCTTGAGAGCCACGATAATATCTTTGTCCTCATCAATGCCGCCGCCGGGCAGGCTGAAATCGTTGTAGCGCTCAGTGAACAGCAGCAGGATCTGATCCCCTCGCAGGACGAGCCCCGAGCGGCATGGCGCCGAAGAACTCGCCCATCGCGGGAAGAAAGTTCAAGGTGGATCAGTTCCTTCAGGAGCTTCATGGCAGACGTCCGGCAGTCGGGTGATAAAAGGACCGCGATTCTACCGACACATCGGATCATGCACGAGCCCGGTATTCGAGCAATGGGGGCAATAGTGATCTTGCCCAGCACAGGTGGAAACCGGCTTTCTCAATCTGGGTGGGCCTACGTCGCAGCCCTTACACCAAGGGCGCTACCGGCAACGGCGCGACAGTCTAGTGTCAGCGCGTAGGTTAGGCAGCACGTAGTTTAAGGCAACATTCCTAGCCGTTTCATTGATTGCTCAATCCACGGTCTAAATTCTTCAGGGCAAGGGACCTTGCGTTGGCTTGGCGATATACGGTTCGGGGAATGCCGAGGTGATAAGCCATTGAGTTCCTTAACGTGAGCAATCCAGCAAGTTTTTACGACTCGTCCGTGACAGCTACGAATGTCAGCTTGAATCTGCTTATAGGTTGCCATTTGTTGTCCTTTTTGTGAAAGGAAGGTATTACGCCGTGCGGCTAACGCTGCGTTCAGTTACGCCTGCGTAGCGCTAGCGGAGCAGACGTCAACTGTAACGCCTTGTTAGTGCTCGATGATTCAAAGCCTCGAGGTGGCTCAACCATCAACTCACTGGTTTTATAAGGGAGGACTATTCCGCTCATTAAATCTTCTTCTTTCCTTATCGCTGAACGGTATCTTAGTTTTAGCCTTTCCGGCGATGGCTTAAACCGATCGTCAAGACACGATAGGAACTGATCAAGATCTTCTTGAAAGTCTAATTCATCGCTAATTCTTACAGCGGCTCTTGCGATAAGCTCGGCCTCTCGAACTTTCTCAACGGTCGGCATGTCAGCAATATGTTTCTCAAATCGATCGACTCGTAGGAATAGCCGTCGAATTCTATCTGGCACACAATGATTACGCTTCACTTCAATAATCCTGCTTTCGTCCACCCCATCCTTCACTAAAGCATTGACTATGTATTCTTTTACAGATTTAGCGTCTATTATTACTTGATCAACGCCTGAACGAAATGAGCCATACTGACCTATCGCTACATAGATAGACCCTGCGACCAGTATCCAGGCCTTTACGCTACCATCTCGTAGCTCGACCCTAACATTCGAGTCTTGCCTGTAAATTATCGATGCAAAACGATCCACAACATTTGTCAGGTATTCTCGAGTAGCCTCGAAGTCATCATAAGACAAGTCAAAATCTAGATGCAGATAAACTACGGCAAGATTACTCATGCTTCTCCATGATCGCTAACTCCTGCGTAATGGGCCGGTTTGGAGCGACAGCGGAAAACCGGTCCCGTTGACGCATTGGTTAGATTTTACCTTGCATTTGACCCAGACGGCTTATTGGTCACTTGCGCATCTATCAAAACCAATTCTTTACCTTCTTTTAGCTCTAACTCTTTCATCATTTTCTGAACTCGAAATAGCTCTCTGTCGCTAAAATATAGAATCACCTTAATAGACTTCTTCGTTTGATTTGCTGCCTTATACACTTCGAGCTGCTTTGCCAGATTTTGCTTAAGCTTGGAATTGCTAGCCAATTTGAACTCTACAAGAGTGCTATCTTTTGACCCTCTAGATATTTTATAGTCGACTGGACCGCGGCCATTATTGACCTCAGCATTAACGTCGTCTTGCGAAGCGTACCAAGTCAGTCTAAACATAAGCTGCAGGTCCGACTCGCGCTTGATTGGTTGGCCATTAGAATAAAAAATCCGGTAGCCATCATTATTTTCAATAACTTGCTTTAAAAACAGGACACGACTGTAAGCCTCATCATGTGTGTCGTCGGAAGTTTCGTAAAAGCCGCTTTCATCCTTCAAACTCTCAATTAAGCTAGCTACTTGACGTATGAAAACCGTCTCTATTTCTTGGACTTTTTGCTCACTCAATGCAACAGCCTGGTCACCTGTATCTTCTTTGAACCGAATGTAGCGGTCGATTAGCTCAGGGAAATTCCTAAATGTCTTCGCTATGGCCTCGTTGATTTCACGCTGCTTAGCGTCTTCTGGAATCCGGCGAAGGAAATATTCATTTACTTGGCTCCTTAACTCTACGTTGGGAATAGCAGCAACAATGTCGTCAAAATCACCAATTATGTCGTACTTGTTAATCCATGCTTCATCCTTAGTAAGAATGTCTTTTGGTGTCAGCAATACATAATCACCATCAATAAAAGGTAACGTATATTTTCTTGACGCCCAGCGACGAGTTTTATAGTTAAACTCTGCGTGCGGGACCATAACAGACTTGGTTCGCGACGAATCGATACATTTTTTAGCGAAGACCTGCGTGTATTCGCACAAGTACGACTTTATTAGATTCGTCGTGAAATCGCTTATGCTGTCTTTTCCAACTCCTTCCTTAATAAGACACAGCTTTTCCAAGTGGCTACTTTTGGTTATTTTTTCCGCACCAAAATCATTGAATATATTACTAAGGTTTTCGTTTAGCGCGTTTGCAAAGTCCGGCCCTAGGCCAGATCCACCATTCCCAACTTTGCTGAAACCTAACCAATTCTGTTTTACTTCAGGGAATAGGAACCAGTGCCGCACCAATCCTCTAGAGATCTTCCCAGTCTCTGACATATCACGGAGAAATCCAATATATTTTATGATCTCATAATGCAAATGTTGATATTCCGGTTTGTCGCTATTAAAGAGCAAAAACGGATCTATAAACGCAGGCAAGTCATTAATCAAGGAGACATTGAAAGCACCATATTCTTCGAGGTCATCCTTTGAAACAGAAAAATAGTCCGAAAAATAGACGTTCATTCAAATCTCCTACCAAATCTGACGCCAAGCACACAGGCGCCGGAAGTGGTGCGCGGAGCGCGCCGCTTTTGGCTTCCTGTGATGCGCCTGGTTAGCCATAGTTCGACACGCTTTTTCGTAGCGGCTTCATGAAGCATTGGTCTTCGATAGATTATCATTTATGAGATGTAACGTCAGAAGAAGACGTTCTTGGAACTCCAAAATCAGCCTTGGGAGACGAATATTGATTTTATCCTCGTTGCCATAGAATAAGTTTCTATTCTTATATGACTCGAATCGGCCCGAAGCATTCATATCCGGAAATAAGATAAATTTTTCTATACAAATTCCACTTGAGATAACGCGGTACACCTTTGGCGTATCGTCGAGTAGACCGTCATGTATCAAATGGTTACGGACTGATTCGATTTCTGTTGACATCACGCACGCCTCCAATAGCGTGCCCTTAGCTTCGTTAAAAGATATACGCTTCCTATCACTGAATAATGATTTTTTTGACGCCAGGCGTGAATATACTTCAAAATCTGACCTTAAATTTTCAGACTCAATAGCCAGCTTGGCAACATAGTCAAGCAGACTGTGCAGACGAACAAAAATGAATCCTAAAAATGCAAAGATCTTAGTAACTGCGGGTGACGTTACATACCTAATACCATCGTCTTCTTCAATCTCCGGAAAAAACAACTTATCCATGTTTAGAGCTCTATAAAACTCATCCTGCAGTTGAATCACTTCCTTGCTGCACTCCTGAATGCTGGAAACCAGCTTTCTACAGTCAAACAAGTAAAGGGCTTTGTTTACGGGAATCTCCTCAGGCATTTTCGAAATGAATTGTTCAAACAGCGCCTTGCCTATAGGGGCTTCAGAATTCATGCCAGCGGTATAGATGAACTCAGGACAGACCTTCAAAAAATCATAAAACGCGCCGAATGTTCCGAACAGACTTGCAGCGAAAGCATCATGTATTCTGACGCAAACGTTGTCTAGTTCATAAAGTAGATGTCCCTTAGTTGGATACCAAGCGCCTTGTGGATCATAATAAAAATAAGTGGTGAATTGATCAGAAGGGCTATCCACAGGGATTCCGTTAAGTGATAGATACTTGATTTCGTGTTCCTTATGCTTTTGACGGCTAACGGACGCTCACTCGACGATTTGGAGTCGCTAAGTGGCGGAAATAAATCGCCATACAGCCGATTGTCAGCTATTATCCTTTCTGTCGATCATAAGAGAGCTTGGAGCAAATGTCTCGCAAAAGACTTCTGCACCAAACTTGATGGCCAATGCGGCCGCGCTGGCAGCCACCATTGCTACAGTAATGCTGGCAGAGTTAAATGCTGCCACTATGGCTCCGGCGATATACTTTTTATCATAAACTATCGATAACCCTTGGCTCCAGGCTTTATAAATATCGCTATCAGGGCTGCACACGGCTCTCCAGGCAACTCGCTTTAATACCGAACTTGCACGCTTCCCAAGAGCTTCTTTGTTTTCCTCGGTTATCGGAGGTGGAAGCATTTTCCTATCAGGACGTGGAAGTCGCAAGGTGTAGGCATTTCTGACATCCTTAAGTAAATCAACTGATCGTTGCGGAACGGCCCGTCCCATTTCGAGATATATTTGGTTCTCAGATTTCGTCATCACAAGCTGAACTGCCTGGTCATCAACTTCGTCCAGATCAAGCTTCTCTGATGATTCATCCTTCAAGCCCACTAAGATGCTTTCCTCTTCTAGCCTCTCAATTAGGCGCTTGTGGAACTGCCGCCTTCTATCTGGCGACTTAATATTATTGATGTTCTTTACGGCTCTGACAATCATGTCCCTTGCCTTTGCCAAATTTCCCTCTCGTAGATAGCAAATTGCCAGGAGGGAGGTCGCTTCAAGATTTAGCCGTGTTCTCGAACCACTTTTCTGTATCGTTCCCTCAAATCCCATCTTGGCGAACGTCAAGCTGCCGGCTTCCATCGCAGTCTCATAAAGCCAGTTTTTAGCTTGTAGAATGCGGGTTTCATGACCAGTGAGCCGCAATAATTCTTGAATTTGGGCAGTTACCCTCTTGGCTCGATTCAGATCAGCGGCTCTGACACACGACCTGAGCTGGGGCTCGAGTTTCGCCAGCCTTTCTTTCTGCGCTTTTGATAGCGGTTGATTTTCAGTCATAAATCAAAGATGTCCACAGGAAAAGTTAATGCCGCCATCAGCCGCGCGAGGACCGAGCGCCGGACTGAATGGCATTGTTAGCCTCTCTCGCTAGCTCACTTTTACCACCAATAATGAATAGCCCTAAAAGCTCATGCTTCCCGATACCTTTATTGCTCTCACCAAGATCTGCTCGCATTTCACGAAATAGAGAGTCTATTAAGAGAAAGCCTGACTTTGACTCCGCTGGACTGTTATCTCCTGAGTAGGAAGACCGCCATGCTCCATAAGCTTTCACAACTCCAGGGCCACCATATACGGTCACTCTCGATGTGAAGCGAAAGAAAAACTCTTGGACATCTTCCGGGAGAACGTCATCACCATCTTTTCCGGATTTTGTGTTCCTCATTATTTCAACTACAACATCCATAAATTCATTGTAGATTTCTGCCTTTTTCTCTCGGTGCGCCTCGAATGCGACCCTTTCCCTAGCTTTACGCGCATTATAGGAGGCTATTGATACCGAAGATATTATAGTGGCTGCACTAGCTATTATTGCTGCACCAACTGTGGAATCGACATCCTGTAAAGTGGCAGACAGCCAAACTAATACCAAGTAGCCGGCATACCCAAATATACAGAGTATGAGGAACCCGAAAATAATTGATAACACTTTCCTCAATGCAACTCCTCAATGGCTAACAGGGATTAGATAGCGCACTCGTTTTAGCACTTGAACGAGCGTGCGCGTTCAAAAATCTCATCTAGCACGCTCTTTTACGCCTAACCCATTGTTTTTAAATGATACTAAGAACAATCCTTCGTATTATGAAGGATTCGCGTTATTGCATGTTTTGCTGGATCTAATACAGCAGTCCGTGGAGGAGCGCATGGACACGACTACAGACCGCCAAAACTGACGAAGCGCGTAAACGCCATCATGCGGGTGAAACGCTATAGCTGACCGCCTGTCTGGGAGGTGGTAGCCCTATAAATAGATAGAGGCCTGACGGCCAAACAGGCACGCTACCGCCCGCCATGCAGCATGATGCGGGTTCGCATCATCTCCGCGGGCAGTTCCTGAGCCTTTTTGACTACGTAAGCCATCCTTTGCATGTCCTCGTTCACAGTAACCAAGCGTTACATGGCAGGCAATGCCAACGAAAGCATTAGCCAAGCTGCCGTGGCTTCAGGTGCAGATTCGCTGTTTTGTCGAGGAATCGATAAGGGAGGCCCAGCATCATGCCGTGGCACGCCATACTCAGGAACGCTTTTCAGCCGCCTTCAGCTCCCCCAGCGCCCCTTTGCACCGCTCTTCGACCAGATCCAGCTCGCGCTGCATGATGCGGATATCTTCCAGCTGGCGTTCGAGGTTGGCGCATTTGTTGGCAAGGATCTCAAGCAGGGAGAACCCAGACGTTTGCCGTGTCGTTCCGGGGAAGCAAGCCTTCCTGCTCGGAGAAGCGGATGGAGAGGGTTTGGCGTAGTCTATTCACTCAAGGAGCGGAAGATTTATGAGCAGAACCAAGACGACGCTGAATTCAAGAGTGATGCGGAGGAGCGTGCGTTCTGGGAAAGCCATGACTCCACGGACTATGTGGACTGGAACCAGGCTAAGCGTGCCGCGCTCCCCAACCTGAAGCCATCGACCAAGACGATCTCTTTGCGATTGCCGGAATCGTTACTGGATCGCATCAAGATCGAGGCCAACAAGCGAGATATGCCGTATCAGTCGCTGATCAAGGTCTGGCTGGCGGATGACGTCGAGGAAAATCGGCGGTCTTGAGGGTGAGCTTCCAAGTGTAATCTGTACTCAAGAACGCTCTTCCGCCGCCCTCAACTCCCCCAACGCGCCCTTGCACCGCTCTTCGACCTGATCCAGTTCGCGCTGCATGATGCGGATGTCTTCTAGCTGGCGTTCGAGGTTGGCGCGTTTGTCGGCGAGGATCTCGAGCAGCCGCTCGAGTTGGCGGACGCTGCCATCGTGGCGGGTGTCGTAGAGATCCAGCACTTCGCGGATCTCGATCAGCGAGAAACCCAGGCGCTTGCCGCGCAGGGCGAGCTTGAGGCGGACACGGTCCTTCTCGCGGTAGACGCGGGTCTTGCCGCGCCGCTCGGGGGAGAGAAGGCCTTCCTGCTCGTAGAAGCGGATGGTACGGGTGGTGACGTCGAAGTGCTGCGCGAGTTCGCCAATGGCGTAAGTCTGGCCGGACACGGGTTTGTCGCCTCTCCTGATTTCCCCCACCCTAGCGTTGTTTGACCTTTACGTGAAGATCAACTTTAAACGTTGTTTTCTACACTCATCGGTGCCCGGGGCAGGCGCTCGGCAATCAATGGACGGGTGAAATCGCGGCGAAGAATATCGTTCGAGTTATCAACAGCCTGTTTCAGATTTGGCTAAAACAGAGAATTCTGTCGTTCTCCCGGGAACTCGGCCAACGGCGGCAATTCGATCCGTTCGGCGATGCGATTGTAGAACTTTCGTGCCAGTTCCGGCGCCTGTCGGTTATCCGGTGTATGCACAAAGAGAAAAGGGGTTTTCCCCTGTTTTATCCACAGGATGAGGCGTTCGATCCACGGCTCGAAACGGGCCAGGTTAATGGCTTCGTCGAAGTGTCCGATAAAGCGAATAATGGGATTGACCGCCGTGCAGAGCACGTGTAATGGGACTTTCGGCTTTTCGCCCTGCGCCTTGGCGAGCCGGTTGTCAAGCCCTGCGGGTGTCGCAAAGAGCGCTCGCACGTCGAGCATTACCCTATTGGCGTCTTGACTTATCAACAAGCGGTTGAATGCCTGTTCCGCAGGCCCTTTGTGGAAAAAATCACTGTGGCGGACCTCGACCGCACGGGGTATCTCCCGTGGCCAGTGAGTGAGCAATCGCTCCAGCGCGGGCAGTTCGCCCTGGCCGAAATCTCTGGGTAGCTGGACCATGATCGGGCCGAGCCGATCCTTGAGCGGTGAAAGTCGTTCGATGAAGCGCTCGAATTCGTCGTCGATATCGCGCAGGCGTTTGCCGTGGGTCAGCTGGCTGGGCAGCTTGAAGCAGAAGCGGAACGTCGCTGGCGCCTGTTCGGCCCAGGCGGCGACCGTTTCGGCCTTGGGGATGCCGCTGTAGAAAGTGGTATTGCCTTCCACGGCGTTGAACACGCTGGCGTAGTCGCGCAGGTCCACGTCGCCGTGAGCGGGTAGCAGGGAGCCTTGCCAGTCGGCGTTGGCCCACATCGCCATGCCCAGATAGAGCGGCGGTGCGGGATCGGCGTTCAAGTTCACAGTTTGGCTTGACTCAACGAAGCTTTTCGGCATGCAGGGTCACCGTCGGCGAAACGATATCCTGCTGGGCGGCGATCATCGCCAGCTCGCGGGTGCCGGCACGGCGGGTGTGTTCGAACAGCATCTGCACCGCGGCGGCGGTCTGTTCCAGCGCGCGGGCCGGGCCTTCGTCGCTCAGGCCGGCGCGCAGGCTGTGGGCGAGGAACATCGCGGCGGTGAAATCGCCAGCGCCGTTGGGGGGAATCGTGAAATCGACCTTGGGCGTGGCGATCCGCCAACTGCCGCTTTCGGCATCGACCAGCATGCCGATATGACCCTCGTCGTCGCCAGCGACTTCCAGCGAGGTGATCAGAACTACCTTGGGACCCTTGGCGCGCAGCGCAGCGGCGGCATCGAGCGCGTCTTCCAGCGTGTCGATCTCGCGCCCGGCGAGAAAGGCGAGCTCGAACTGGTTAGGGGTGACGATATCGGCGCGGGCAATGGCGTGGTCGCGCATCCATTCGGGAATGCCTTCGCGCACAAAAAAGCCGCGGCCGATATCACCCATCACCGGGTCGCAGCAGTAGAGCGCCCGCGGATTGGCCTGCTTGACGCGGTCGACGCTATCCAGCACGGCGCGGCCGATGCCTTCGTCACCCATATAGCCGGAAAGCAGCGCGTCGACGTCCTCGAGCCCGACCAGCGATTCGACGCCATCGAGCACGTTTCTGAGGTGGTCGGGGCTGAACACGTCGCCGGTAAAGGCCCCGTAGCCGGTGTGGTTGGAGAACTGGACGGTATGGATGGCGGTGACTTCCAGCCCCAGCCGCTGCAGCGGAAATACGGCGGCACGATTGCCGACGTAGCCGTAGGCGACGTGGCTCTGAATGGAGATGACATGGGTCATGAGACGGTCCTGCCGCGAAAGCGCAAAGGGCACAGTGTAATGCGCTGTGGGATGAACTTGCAGGGATTTGAGCGGTTTAACCTTGGGGCTGTATAAGCACGGACGATGACTCGACGCCACCGAGCGGCGGCGATATGCTCGCTCCAGCTTTCATCCGCCACCTTTTATATTCCCTTTTATCAACGCATCGTGTTCAAGGATCGACTCAGCATGCTACCCAGCGCCTCGTGCCCGCGCACGTCACTCCCTCGTCTTCCCTGGCTGCTGGCCTGTCTGTTTTTCGCCCTGTTGGTGGCGGGCTGTTCCAGCGGTCCGGTCATGACTACGACACCGAGCGGCAGCCCGGAGAACCGCGTCGAACAGCCGGCACGCAAGACCAACTGGGGCCATCTGCCGGGCTGGAGCCGGGATCAGCCAATGGCGGCGTGGAGCGCTTTCCAGGAGAGCTGCACTCGGCTCAAGCGAAAAGCAGCGTGGAAGGGCGTCTGTCACGATGCCCGATCGGTCGATCCGCTCAACGCCCTGGCGATCCAGAACTTCTTCGAGTCCCGTTTCACACCCTACCGGGTGACCAACAGCGACGGCAGCGCCACCGGCCTGATCACCGGCTACTACGAGCCGATCCTGCGCGGCTCCCGCTTGCGTGGCGGGCCGTACCAGACACCGCTTTACCAATATCCGAAGTACTGGAAGCGCCACACCCACGTCGGGCCGACCCGGGCGGAACTGATGCGCAGCGGCGATCTCAACGGCACCGAGCTGGTGTGGGTCGACGACCCGGTGGAAGCGGCCTATCTGCAGATTCAAGGCTCCGGCCGCGTCGAGATGACCGATGGCAGCACCATGCGGGTGGCCTATGCCGGCACCAACAATCAGCCGTTCCAATCGTTTGCCCGCCGGCTGATCGACCGTGGCGAGATCACGCCCGCCGAAGCCACGCTGCCCGGCGTGCGTGACTGGGCGCGCCGGCATCCCGGTCAGGTCGAAGACATGCTCAACGTCAATCCGCGCATGGTGTTCTTCCGCGAACTCAAGGGCAGCGAAGCGTTAGCCGATACCAGCGGCCCGGTGGGCGCACTCGGCGTGCCGTTGACCTCGGAGCGCAGCATCGCGGTCGACCCGAACGAGATTCCCCTCGGCGCGCCGGTGTTTCTGTCCACCACGCAGCCGCTCTCCAACCAGCCGCTGCAACGGCTGATGGTGGCGCAGGATACCGGCAGCGCGGTGAAAGGCGCAGTGCGCGCCGACTTCTATTGGGGCCATGGCGATGCCGCCGGAGAAGCCGCAAGCCGGATGAAACAGCGCGGCGAAATGTGGGTACTGATGCCGAATAATTAGCCGAATTTTGCAATATTGGGATCCAGGAATTGAAAGCCCGATCTAACACATGAGTCTTGACAAATACTGTTGTGTTTCCTGCGTATTTTAAATCCGACATTCAGAAATAAATATTGATGGTTTAGGCGTTGCATAACAAGCGCCTGGACCGTCAGACCCGCCCAGGAATCTTGGCTCGGCTGACGCCGACCCTCCTTTCATCTACACTGAGACTCACATTAACAACAGTCCCAATCTGGAGGGAGGTAAACCTATGGATAAGAATCCCGATAAAGGTTACATAGCATTGCTGGGTTGGAGCCTTGGCGCCGTGGAAGCGGCAGAGAAATTCGATCGACGTTATGTGGTCGTAGCACCGGATTGGGCGGAGGAGTACTGCAACCAGCATGACATTCCCTACGTCTCATGGAATTTCGAACGTCTGAACGATCGCTCACTCGAAATTGCGGAAACGCTGAGAGATATGGGCGTGGATGCCGCCGTTCCGCTATTCGAAGAGACGGTGGAGTGGGCAGGCGCCATCAATTCCGTGTTGATGAAAAATCCGCGCCTGCACGGTCAGGCCGTTTTATTTCGCGACAAGGCGTTGATGAAACGACGCGCCCAGCTGGGTGGCATTCGCGTCGGCATTTTCGAAGAGGCGCATGAAAAAAGCGATGTCGTTCGCTTCTTCAAACGTGTCAACCAGACCTTGCTCAAGCTGGATGGCGATCCCGATGACCCCATCCATCTAAAAGCCTTCGATAAAGCCGGTTGTCTCGGACATCGGATCATTCGCTCACCGGACGAAATAGAACAGATTTCGGAAAGCGAGTATCCGTTATTGATGGAAAGCCACCTGGATGGGTGGGAATTTGCCGTCGAAGCCTGGGTCTGGAATGGCAAGATTCAGTTTCTCAATATTTCCGAGTACGTCACGCTGGGTTATTCCGTTTTCGTACCAGCGACTCCGGAACTCGAACGCTATCGCGAGAAAATCACTCGTCAGATCGAGCTGCTGATAGAAGCCTTCGATATCCGTTTCGGACAAATTCATCCGGAATATTTCGTGACCAACGACGGCACCATGTATTTCGGCGAGGTCGCCTATCGTCCGCCGGGGTTCAAGGCGTTCGAGCTCATCGAACGCGCTTATGGCTTCAGTGCCTATCAGGCATCGATGCTGGTGTTCGATCCCAAGACAACCGAAGAGGAAGTTGAGGCATTCTTCCCCACGCCTCTGGAAGATGCCAAGGGATGCGCAGGCTGCTTCGGGGTCTATCCGCGCAAGCGTGTGGTTAGCCGGCTCGAGCTGCCGGAGGAAACCGAACAACACCCGTACTTCGACTATCACGAGCTGACCGCGCCCCTCGAGGCGACGGTGACCAAACGTACCGCATTCGGTACCCACTGGGGCCTGATATTCTTCTTCGGCGACGACCCCGAGCGCATGCGTGATCTGCTCAAGCATCAGGAAGAACTTGATTTTTACGTCTGATCCGCGACAGTGCCTGACAATTCGTCGATCACCGCCATCGCCAGGTGAGGAGTCATATCGTAATGCCGTCGGATACCGATTCCCCAGCCGTTGAAGCGCGTCTAGCGCCTCGACTGGAGCAACTGGACGAAGCGCTGGCCATGCTGGCACAGGCGCCGAGCTTCTCTCGGCCCGCGCGTGCCACGCGTGTTTTCGACATTGCCCGTCGGGTCCTGCTGGAACCCGGCGGTTGCGAGGCGCTGGAGCTTCGCGCCGCGGCGATAGATAGCTCGGGACTCTTCGCCGACTCCGACTGGGCAACGCCGCAACATCTGTTGCCGGCGTTGACGCCGTTATCGCTGGGTAGCCCGGACGCCGATACGGTGACGATCGAATCGCTGAGCGAGCTGCGCCTGTTGGCGGTGGCAAAGGGCGATTATCCGCATGCCTTGATCTCCGCCGAACACGCCCACCACTATCTCACCCAGGTGCTGGCGCTCAATCTGCCGCGGCTATTCGATATGGCCAGCGAAGCGGAACGCGAGACTCAGGGCCGACTGGCCGACGTCCCGCGTACGCTCTTTCGCTATCTGGCCGAGCGTATCGGCTTCGAGTTCATCATCGACGTGATGATCGATGAAATCTGGCGGTTGCTGGAACAGCGCCCGCTGCTGACCGATTCGATCCGCCAGATGATTACCCAGATCGCGCTCTGCCAGGCTAATCCGGAGATCGATCTCGGCACCAGCGGGCAGGGCGCCGCACGCCTGGTCAGCAGCCTGTTCGGTCCGACCCAGGGATGTCGCGAAGACCCCGGTGTCGGCGTCTACGCGGAGAGACTGTCGGCGATGGACATTCCTGCACTACAGCAGGAAGCCTCCGGCATGGCACGCGCCATGCGCGATATCGGCCTCGTATCGCCTTACCACCCGGTGCTCCTGCGCTATCTGCTCGACAACAACGATCACCTGATCAGCGAAGCCCTGGGGCTATCGACGACCGGGCGCGACTGTCTGCTGTGCTATCACGAGTTGGTGAGAGCGCTGGTCGATGGCATTGCCTACCCGGAGACGGCGCAGGCCATCTACGGTCTGGCGATGTTGCTCGAGCGCGGCATTCTCTACCAACCGCCATTGGCTCCCGCCCTCTGGCGCCAGTTGGCACTGCCGCTGAGCGGAGGGTCGCGCCAGCGTCTGGCGTTGGCCTACGGGCAGAGCGTATCTCCCGAGGCGAGACTGCTCGAGGGCGTGCTGTGCATGCTGGGTCTGCCGTTGGGCGTGGGACAGGGCAACAACCCGACCTGTCAGTCGGCAAGAGCGTTGTCGATGTGGGCGTACAACGACCCGGATTACCTGCTGCAGATGGTGGCCTGGGCGGCACGCGACGATGAAATCGTGATGCAGTTCGAAGGCCAGCCGATCTCTTCGATGAGCAGCGGCGCCGGGCTCTCGACGGGACTATCGCTGGATCTCGATCCCGTATCGTTGCTGGTCGTACCCCATCTGGATCGCATCTACGCCGAGATGGGGCGGCTGTGCCTCGATCGCGAGGGCGACCCGCATCGTTGGGTCAATCCGGAGTTTCACGGTTGGTGGGCGGGACGGGGCTTCCATATCATCGTGGATGTCACGACCGGCAAGATCGAGGCGCCGGAAACCTTCTATCGCCATTTCTATGCCACCTATCATCCGTTCTACAACGGCAACCAGCCGCTGGTCCATCCTCAGCCGGCCGGCATCGCCGTGACCGATAGCGCATCACGTTTCATCGGTTGGCACGCGATCACGATTCTGCGCGCCGCGCTCGGCCCCGATGACACCATGCGGCTCTACTTCTTCAATCCCAACAACGACAGCGGCCAGGATTGGGGCGATGGTGTCGTGGTCAGCACCGCCGGCAATGGTGAACGCTTCGGCGAGGCGTCGCTCCCCTTCGCGCAATTCGCGTCTCGGCTCTACATCTTCCATCTCGATCCCCAGGAGCAGGGCGCGCCTGCCGACGTGCGCGGCGAGGAGTTGGCCGACGTGATGGGCTATCTGCGGCGTAGCTGGGGCGCGGAACGTCTGACGGAGACGTGAGACCGACCCGTTCCTGATTCAGTCGCAAAACGATTCAGTCACAAAAACGGCACCGCCGGAATCTCATGGATTCCGGCGGCGTTCGTTGAATCGACTGACCCAGGTCTCGCACAGGCGGACTCGCTCGCGTACGTGCACAGACGGCGTCGCTCGAACGTTATCGCGCTTTTCTCAACCGCAATGCTGCCACTGTCTGCGCGATGCCGAAGAGCAGCGCGAGAATGCCGATCCACAGCGCGGTGACGATCAAGCCGCTCAGCGGGCTGACGACCAGCGCAATCCCCAGCAGCAGGGCAATCACGCCGCTCAGCACCGTCCAGCCTTCACCCGGCACGCCGCGGCGCACCCGCAGCCCGAGGATCAGACGATTGACGCCGGCGACGACCAGCCATAGCCCGACGAGCACCAGCAGTGCACTGGCCATGGAAAGCGGATTGAAAATGGCAAACAGCCCGAACAGCACCGAGATGACACCGTAGAACACCAGCCAGCGCTTGTGGGCACCTGCCGGCACTGTGGCCAGCGTCACCAGGCTGGTGACGCCCTCCGCCAGCGCCATGATGCCCATGATCCAGGTCATCGCGGCTATCGCCGCAAGCGGCCGGAGAATGGCGAACAGTCCGAAAATGATGGCAATGACGCCAAAGGCCATCAAGATCCCCCAGCTGCGCCCCATGAATCCTCGTGCTCCGCTTGCCATCGTTCGACTCCTGATTGATTGCCCCCCTAGAATAGCAAAGTGCTCGAATCTGACCGGGTCGCTATGCTCGACTCCCACGTCGCTCGACGCCCATTTGTTCGAGACCACTTTGCTCGGCGCCCCTTTTCGTAGGAGAACGCTTGAT
This sequence comes from Salinicola halophyticus, assembly GCF_003206695.1. GTDB lineage: Bacteria > Pseudomonadota > Gammaproteobacteria > Pseudomonadales > Halomonadaceae > Salinicola > Salinicola halophyticus. The sequence continues at coordinate 251,905 of NZ_PZJN01000009.1, forward strand.
GCGCGATACGACCTCACCCTCCGCCCCTCTGGCCATCGTCACCGGCGCTACCGCCGGCCTAGGGCTGGAAACCGCCAAGGGTCTGGCGAGCGCCGGCTATCGCGTCATCGTTGCCGGTCGCAACCCCGAGAAGGGCAAACTTGCCTGCCATGCGGTCCGCAATCATCAACCCGGCGCCGACGTTCGCTTCGAACTGCTCGATCTCGATAGTCTCGAGTCGGTGCGCCAGTTTGCCACCCGACTGCGGGAGAGTGAGTCCTCACTGCAACGGCTGATCAACAACGCGGGAATCATGGAACTACCCAGACTCGAGCGTACCCAGGACGGCTTCGAGCGCCAATTTGGCGTCAACTATCTCGGCCACTTCCTGCTGACGAGCCTGCTGTTGCCACTGCTGGTTGCCGCCGCGTCCTCGAAACCAGAATCCCGGCCACGCGTCGTTCAGCTTTCGAGTCTGGCGCATCGTAGCGGCAAGATTGATTTCGGCGATCTCGACAGCGGCAAGCAGTACGATCCCTGGCGCGCGTACCGGCAATCCAAGCTCGCCATGCTGCTGTTCGCCCAGGCACTCCAGAAACAGAGCGATCAGCACGGCTGGGGCCTCCTCAGCGTCGCCGCACATCCGGGGCTTTCCCGCACCGCGCTGTTCGATGCCGGGGTGAAAAGCCGCGCGCTGATCGGCAGCGCCTTCAAACTGGTGATGCCATTGATCAGCCAATCCGCCGTCGAAGGCGCCAGACCCACGCTCCACGCCGCGCTCGGAGACGATGTCCGCCCCGGCGACTACTTCGGCCCCGACGGCTTCAGCGAAACCAAGGGCGCGCCCAGACGCGCGCATCGCAGCAACGCAGCCAAGGACCGAGCGGTAGAGGATCGACTGTGGGAGGTGTCGTGTGAATTGACCGGAGCAGACTGGTCGAGCCAAACTCCTCAATCGAGATAAATTGTTATAATATAACAAATACGATTCGATATAGTGACCTGTAAATATCGTGCCTATAGCTGCCAAAACCACCATCCCCATCACGCTGCTGACCGGCTTTCTGGGTAGTGGCAAGACGACGCTGCTCAACCAACTGGTCAATCAGCCGGACATGGCTCGCACGCTGGTGGTGATCAACGAGTTCGGCGAGATCGGGCTCGACCATCAGTTATTCAGTGCCACCGACGAAACCGAGGTGGTGGCACTGGATAGCGGCTGTCTCTGCTGCACGATCCGTGGCGATCTGGCGCGCACGCTGCGCGATGCACCTTGGCGTTACTCGCGGGAAGGGAAGCGGCAGTTCGATCGTCTGGTGATCGAAACCACCGGCCTGGCCGATCCCGCACCGCTCCTGCATACCCTGATGACCGACCCCAGGATCGTCCGCCAGTACCGGCTGGATGGCATCGTCACGACGGTCGATGCCATCCATGGCCAGACAACGCTCGATCATCATCCGGAAGCGGTAAAACAGGTGGCAATGGCCGATCTGCTCCTGATCACCAAGCCCGATCTGACAGGTATGACAACACTTGATTCGCTACGATCGAGGCTGAAAGCCATCAATCCCGGCGCGCGTCAGCAAGCGGTCATTCAAGGCGGGATCGGCGCACAATCGCTGATCGGGTTGGGATTGATGGAGTCCGACGGTACCCGGCCCAATCTCGAACGCTGGCTGGAGGCGTATTCGAAACCACTGCCGATGGATGGGCTCGCCTTCAGCGCCGGCCCGGCCGACCGTGGTTCGCTGCTGGCGCCGAAGCTGGCCCACGCGACCGACCCCAACCGCCACGACGATCGCATTCGCGCTCACTGTTTCACGCTCGACGAACCGATCGTTCTTGCCCGCTTTGAAGCCTGGCTGGAGCTGATGCTCGCGCTGATGGGCGAAAACATGCTGCGCATCAAGGGCATCCTCAACATCGAAGACGGGAAGAAACCAACCGTCATCCACGGTGTGCAGCACATCTTTCATCCGCCGCTGGAACTCGACGCCTGGCCGGATGAAGACCGCCGTTCCCGGCTGGTCTTCATCACTCGCGATATTCCGCGGGAGTCGCTGGAGAGTTTGATGGTCGCGGTGAGCTGAGGCTCACTCCACCGTCACGCTCTTGGCCAGGTTGCGCGGCTGATCGACGTCGGTCCCCTTGAGCACGGCGACGTGGAATAAAATCTAAACATCACCTCACACGCGTTTACTCTGCCTATTCAATTTAGAAACTTTAGGCATACTCCACTTCACTGGGGAGCATATTTCTAGCTATAAGGCGTTACCCGATATGGCAAAAGAATCTCAATTTACACCTGTGCGGCGTCGGCGCGCCGATAGCGAGAGAAACCGTGCACGTTTGATCGAGGCAGCCAAACAGCTGTTCGCGGAGCAAGGTTCAACCGCCAGCCTAGAGCAGGTCGCACGCGAAGCGGGAGTTGGCATCGGAACGCTGTATCGCCACTTCCCCAAGCGCGATGTGCTGCTTGAGGCAGTGTACCGGCAGGAGATTGATGCGCTGGTCGATGCGGCAACGCAGTTGATGGTGGAGCGAGAACCAGTGACGGCGCTCCGTGAGTGGCTACTGCTGTTCGTGGATTTTCTCGATACCAAACGGGACATGGCTGAAGCGCTGAGTACCTTGATCCGCGACCCGGATGCGCTCTACGGAGAAACCCCGGCCCATCTTGCCTCGTCAATCGAGGCCCTAATCGGGGGTGTGGTCGAGGACGGCAAATTTCGGAGCGACATCGAACCTCTCGATCTGCTCCGCGCCATCGCCGGCGTGGCAAACATCAGGTCCAACAATAACTGGAAGGAGTCAACCATTCTAATGGTCGATGTCCTGATCAAAGGTATGCAGGTCGATCGTTGAGTTCAGAGCGTGATAGACCTGGCTTTTTACGAAAGGCCATTCGCCCGATGACGGATTCTTGACCCCTGAAACTTAGTCAATCGCATCTCGGACATGCTCGCCATTGAAAAACGGAATATTCCTCCGTATATTAAATCGGAGGATGCCTCCGTTTTTGAGATAGGAGCTCCTTGGGAAGTGAAATCCTTTCAGGAGTAAGGTGATGGCGACGTTCGAAACAACAGCAGAGCAAATGACATACCTGCGAAGCGCAGGAGTTGAGGAAAAAGTTAACTATCTTCTGGATCACGTCCAGATCACTGACGTATTGCAGCGCTACGGACAAAGCGTGGACACGCACGATTTCAAATTGCTCAGGACTTGCTATGTCGATGAGATAGAAGTCGATCACAGTCCAACGATTGGTATGGGCCGTATGCGGCTATCGTCCGATCGATGGTGCGACCTCGCCGACAGGTTTCATAGCCAATTGGATGGTGATGAGCACATCCTGATACCGCAGAGCATCGTGATCAACGACGACAAGGCGTTTTGTCACGTACTGGTGCACGCAGGTCATTTCTACAGAAATGCAAACGGAAGCCCCTTTCAGACACTTGTAGGCAGCTACGATCTGGACTTCACGAAAACGAAAGATGGCTGGAAAATCTGCCAATCAACTCAAGGCTTGAGCTGGACTGAAGGCAACTGGCAGTTTCACAGCGATATCAAGGATTCTCTGAGTGACGCTTGAGGTATCCAGGCCGCCTAGTCGCGCCTCCTAACGTCTGCTGGGCGCCATCCATATGACGTGTCTTGCTCGTTTAGAGATTGGCGAGACACGTCCTCCTGCCTAAAAGTCAATACCCGCAACCTCACTCCACCGTCACGCTCTTGGCCAGGTTGCGCGGCTGATCGACGTCAGTGCCCTTGAGCACGGCGACGTGGTAGGAGAGCAGCTGCAGCGGAATGGTGTAGACGATGGGGGCGAGCAATTCATCCACAGGCGGTACGTGGAGCACGCGCAGGTTGTCGGCGGCGGTCAGCGCCACGCCTTCGTCGGCAAACACGAACAGCTCGCCGCCCCGGGCACGCACTTCCTGCAGGTTGGACTTGAGCTTCTCCAGCAGTTCGTCGTTGGGGGCGACGGCGACCACCGGCATGTCGGCATCGACCAGCGCCAGCGGGCCGTGCTTGAGCTCGCCGGCCGGGTACGCCTCGGCGTGGATATAGGAGATTTCCTTCAACTTGAGCGCGCCTTCCAGGGCGATCGGGAACTGGGTGCCACGGCCCAGGAACAGCGCATGGTGCTTCTCGGCGAAGGCTTCCGACAATTCGGCGATCGGCCCGTCCATGGCCAGCGCGCTGTCGAGCACCGTCGGCAGGCCGCGTAGCGCCTGGACCAGCGTCGTTTCGCGCTCGTCACCGCGCTGTTTGCGCAGCGAGAGCGTCAGCAGCATCAGGGCGACGAGCTGGGTGGTGAACGCCTTGGTGGAGGCGACGCCGATCTCCGGGCCGGCCTGGGTCATCAGCGACAGATCGGACTCCCGCGTCAGCGAGCTGCCGGGGACGTTGCAGATCGCCAGTGAACCGAGATAACCCTGCCCTCCGTTCTCATTGCGGCTCTCCGCACGGCTCTTGGCACGGCTCTTGGCATAGCGCAGCGCCGCCAGGGTATCGGCGGTCTCGCCGGACTGGGATAGCGTCACGAACAGGGTGTTTCCCGGCACGACGACTTCGCGGTAGCGGTACTCGGAGGCGACTTCGACCGTGGTCGGCAGGCCGGCCAACTTCTCGAGCCAGTAGCGCGCCACCATGCCGGCGTGATAGCTGGTACCGCAGGCGACGATATGCACCTGCTTGACCCGCTCGAACAGCGCCCTGGCGCCGACACCGAAGCTGCTTTCGAGCACGTGGGAACCGCTCAACCGGCCCTCCAGCGTGGCGGCGATCACGGCGGGCTGCTCGTGAATTTCCTTGAGCATGAAGTGACGATACTCGCCACGGCTGGCAGCGGCATCGCCGTGCTCATAGGTGTGTACCGGACGTTCGACCGGCTTGCCGTCGGACTCGAAGATTTCGATGCCTTGGGCATCGGACAGGCGGACCACGTCGCCTTCCTGCAGGTAAATGAAGCGGTCGGTGACCTGCAGAAGCGCCAGCGCATCGGAAGCGAGGAAGTTCTCGTCGATGCCCACACCGACCACCAGCGGGCTGCCCTTGCGGGCGCCGACTATCTCCCGCGGCGCATCGGCGTGCATCACCGCCAGCGCGTAGGCGCCGTCGATCCTGTCGAGGGTAGCCTGCACGGCCGCCAGCAGATCGCGGGTTTCGGCACCGTCCTGATTGGCCCTGTCCTGCCGGCGAAAGGCGCGGTCGATCAGGTGGGCCACGACTTCGGTGTCGGTCTCCGATTCGAACGTCACGCCATCGGCTTCCAATTCAGCCTTGAGCGGCTCGAAGTTCTCGATGATGCCGTTGTGGACGATCGCCAACCGCTCGCGCGCCAGATGTGGGTGAGCGTTCACTTCGGAGGGCTTGCCGTGGGTCGCCCAGCGGGTATGCGCGATGCCGATGTTGCCGGTCAGGGTACGCTCGGCGAGTTTCTCCTCGAGCGCGGCGACCTTACCCTTGGCGCGTTGCCGCATGAGCTCGCCGGCTGTATTCAGCACTGCCATCCCGGCGCTGTCGTAGCCGCGGTACTCGAGTCGCTTCAACCCTTCCAGCAGGATGCCCTGCACGTTACGCGCAGCCAGCGCGGCGACGATTCCACACATAGTCGATACCTTTCAGAATTCGTTGACGGTCTTACTGATTCGCTTTACTGATCCGCGGGCCGTTCGGCGATCACCAGCGCCACGTCCTGGCGTTCGATGGCGGCCGCCGAGACGTCGTCGAGTCGCCAGTCGGTGACCAGCGTGTCGATGCGCGACCAGGGCAGTTCCAGATTGGGGATACGGCGGCCGATCTTGTCGGCCTCCACCATCACCACCACCTCGCGGGCAACTTCAGCCATCACCCGGGTGAGGCCGAACAACTCGTTGTAGGTGGTGGTCCCGCGTTCGAGGTCGATACCGTCGGCACCGACGAAGAGCTGGTCGAAGTCGTAGGCGCGCAGCACCTGCTCGGCGACCTGGCCCTGGAAGGATTCCGAGTGCGGATCCCAGGTGCCGCCGGTCATCAGTAGCGCGGGTTCGGACTCCAGCTCGCGCAGCGCGCCGGCCACGGCGAGCGAGTTGGTCATCACCACCAGACCGCGCAGCCCGCCCAGCTCGCCGATCAGCGCGGCGGTGGTAGTGCCGCTGTCGACGATGATGCGGTTGTGCTCGCGGATACGCGCTCGCGCCGCCCGGGCGATGGCCTGCTTGAACGGCGACAATGCCTGTGCCGGCTCGGCGAGCATCTCCTGAGGCAACGGTGCCGCCCCGCCGTAGCGCCGCAGCAGCAGGCCGCTGCGCTCCAGCGTGTTGAGATCCTTGCGGACGGTGACTTCGGAGATCGCGAAGCGGCTCGCCAACGTCTCGACCGGGGTTTCCCCGTGTTCGTTGACGTAGGCGAGAATGGCGTGGCGGCGCTGAGCAGTGTCGCGTTTGGGCATGAGTTTCGATTAAGTTAGAGTAAGTTTCGAAATCCGGCAATTAAGTTTCGATTCGAAAGATAATAGAGGCGAATCAAAACCGATTTCTCTCATGCCGTCAAGTGAGAGCTAGCCCCGTCAAGTGAGAGCGAACGTCGGCAAGCGTTTCGCTCACTGGCTGAGCAAGCGATAGCCGATGCCGGCCTCGGTCTGGATCCGATGCGGATCGTCGGGATCGTCGCCCAGCTTCTGGCGCAGACGACTGATGACGATACGCAGGTAGTGGGTGTCGTGGACGTGAACCGGACCCCATATCTCCGCCAGCAGCTGATGCTGAGTGACGACACGATCGGGTTGGCGTGCCAGCATCGCCAGCACGCTGAATTCACGTGGCGTGAGATGGACGGTCTCGCCGCCCCGAACGATCCGGTGTCGAGCCAGATCGATGGTCAGCTCGCCGAGCTTCAGCCCTTCGCCGAGGGTACCGGGCGTGGTCGTGCGTAGCGCGGCCCTTACCCGCGCCAGCAGTTCCTGAATGCCGAACGGTTTGGTGATGTAGTCATTGGCGCCGGCATCCAGCGCCGCCACTTTCTCCGTTTCGCTGGCGCGCGCCGATACCACCAGCACCGGCACCTCGCTCTGGGCGCGCAGGGCATCGAGCACTTCCATGCCGTCCATGTCGGGCAGCCCCAGGTCGAGGAGCACCAGATCGGGGCGCTGATGGTTGAACGCCGCCATGCCTGTATTACCGTCTTCCGTCTCGATCACCTCGAACCCTTGAGAGGTCAGGCTGATTCGCATGAAACGACGGATCTGGCGCTCATCCTCGATCAGCAGAATGCGCGGCCCGCGTTCTCCCTTCGCCAAATCACTCATTCCTGCTCCTCTCGACCGCGTTGCCGCCATTTTCGACCGCGTTCCCGCCATTCTCTATCGCCGTCCCGTCATTCTCCACTGCGTTGACCAATGGCGGATACTCCCCCTGTATGGGCACCTCGCTGGCGGGAGGTTCCCAGATCGGCAACCGGATCTGGATGTCGGTGCCCTGCCCCCAATCCGCCGGGCCGGCGCTGATCTCGCCACCGTGGGCACCGACCATGCCTCGGCAGATGGCGAGTCCGAGACCGCTACCCTGTGGCCCGCGGTCGCCCTCGCCACCGCTAAAGAACATGTCGAAGATGCGTTCTCGCAGCGCCTCGTCGATACCCGGCCCCTGGTCGGTGACATGGATCACCACCTGATCGGCCTCCCTGGCACCGGAGATGCGCAATCGCCCGCCCTGGGGTGAAAATCGCGCGGCGTTCTCGATCACGTTGATCAATGCCTGTTCGATCAGCGCCGGATGGACGTAAAGCAGTGGCAGGTCGGCGGCAAGATGACGCTCGACCGTCAGCGGTTCGACCACCGATTTGAGACGCTTGAGGGCCGAGGCGATGATATCCGACAGCGCGACCCAGTCTCGCTCGAGCTTCAGTCCGCCATGACCCAGCCGGGTCATGTCCAGCAGGTTCTGAATGTAGCGATTGAGTCGTTCGCTTTCACTGAGAATACCGTCGAGCAGTTCCTGGCGGTCGGTTTCGGCCAGCTGCGACCAGAGCTCCCGCAGCGAACTGGCGGAGCCGATGATCGAGGCCAGCGGCGTGCGCAGATCGTGGGAGACGGACGACAGCAGCGCCGAGCGCAGACGTTCGTTCTCCTCGGCCAGCCGCGCGGTGCCGAGATCGGCGACCAGCCGCGTGCGTGCCAGGGCGCTGCCCAACTGGTTGACCAGATTGTCGATCAGCGCCTCTTCGGCGGCATCGAGCGGACGCTCGCGATCTCCCAGCGCCAGCCCCAGCACGCCGCGAAGCGTGTCGTTTTCGACGACGGGCTCGAACCGCCAGCGCTGCGCGCTCAGGGTCTGGGTGCCGTGACCGCTCGGCCGCGCATGCTGATGCGTCCATCGCGACGCCTGGAGCGCAGGGGGTTCGAGCGCGATCTGTCCCGGGTGGGAGGCCGTGACCCGGGGCGGTCCGGCAGCATCGTCGCTCTCGACGAACACGCAGGGCAGCCCGAGCGTGTCGGCCAGCGCCTTGACCGCAATGTCGCGAACGCGGGCGTGATCGGCAGCGCTCGCCAACGAGCGCGAGATCGACAGCATCTCCTGGATCCGATGGCGACTCTCACGAAGTTCGCTCAACTGCCGCCGCACCTTGCCCGCCAGCTGGCCGGCGACCACTGCCACCAGGCAGAAGATCAGCACCGTCAGGACCTGATCCTGATGGATCATTGCCAGCGTGAAGCGCGGCTCGGTGAACAGAAAGTTGTAGACCAGAGCGCTGAACACCACCGCCAGCATCGCCGAGCGCGTGCCCGCGCGCAGCGCACTAGCAAGGACGGCAGCCAGAAAGATCAGCGACAGATTGGCCAGCTCGACCTGGGTCGAAAGCAGCTGGGCCGCCAGCGCCGCCAGCGCGGTGCCCGCCAGCGGCCACAGCCACTCCCGCGCCAACGGCGGTTGCCAGCGGGGACGAGAGGGCCGCGTCATCGCCTCTTCGTCGGCCAGCACGATCAGATCGAACGGCGGGCGCCGCGCCAGCAGCCGGTCGACCAGCGGTCGTCGCCATCCCGATCGCCACCCCGATCGCCACCCCGATCGCCACCACACGGGTTGCCACCACGCCTGTCGCCGTGAAGTCGCCCGTCCGATCATCAAGGCGGTGATATTGTGGCGTGCCGCGTGGTCCAGTAGCTCCGCCAGCGGGTCGTCACCGCTGAGAGTTTCCCAACGCCCGCCCAACTGCTCGGCCTGCTGGCGCAGATTGCTCGACTCGCTGGCCGTGGCGGGATCGACATCGCGAAGCGGCGTGACCTGCACGGCCTGCCAGGGTGCCTGGTGACGCTGAGCCCAGCGGCTGGCCGCCCGCAGCAGGCCGTGATCGCCACGCTTGCCTTTCACCGCCACCAACAGTTTTGCCCGCACCGGCCAGGGGCCCGTCACGCCGCTGGCGTCCATGACCTGGCGCACGTCGCTGTCGAGGCGATCCGACATCACGCGTAGCGCCAGTTCACGCAGCGCGGTGAGATTGCCAGGCGAAAAATAGTGCTCCAGCGCCGTCCGCGCCTGTTCCGGCACGTAGACCTTGCCCTGCTGCAGGCGCTCGATCAGCTCGGCGGGCGTGAGATCGATCAACGAAATGTCCCGGGCTCGAGCGATCAGCCGATCGGGGACCGTTTCGCGCATCCGAATACCGGTGATCCGCGCCACATCGTCGTTAAGACTGTCGACATGCTGGACGTTGAGCGTGGTCCAGACATCGATACCTGCATCGAGCAGCTCTTCGATATCCTGCCAGCGCCGGGCGTGACGACCACCGGGAATATTGCGATGGGCCAGTTCGTCGACCAGCAGGATCTGCGGTCGCCGCGTCAGCGCGGCGTCGAGGTCGAATTCATGGAAGGTGCGCCCATGACGTTCCCTGGGCGTCAGCGCCAGACTCGGCAGCTCGTCGCACAGGCGTTCGGTCTCCTCGCGGCCGTGTGCTTCGATGACGCCCAGCAGCACGTCGCCCCCGGCGTCGAAACGTTCCCGCGCGGTACGCAGCATGGCGCTCGTCTTGCCCACGCCGGGGGCGGCGCCGAGAAAGATTCGCAGCGATCCGTCATGACCGGCCCGCGTCGTTGCCAACAGGGCGTCCGGATCGGGGCGCTGCACCTCGCGGGAATGATTCACGGTTTCGATCTCCGACAATCCGCTTCAGGATAGCGGGCGCGTCTCGATCTCATTCGATAGCGTCCAGGGCCAGATTGAGTGCCAGCACGTTGACGGTCGGCTGACCGAGCCAGCCGCCGCTGTCACTATAGCGCTCGACCAGCGCGGTGACAGCCGAAGGTGTCAGGCCGCGCACGCGCGCGACACGATCGACCTGAATGGCTGCCGCTTCGGGGCTGATGGCCGGGTCGATCCCTGATCCAGAGGCGGTCAGCAGGTCCACCGGTATCCGGCCCGGCTCGACGCCGTCGCGGGCGGTGATCTGCCCGGTGTCGGCCTCGGCGCGTTCCCGCAATGCAGGGTTGCTCGGCGCCAGGTTGGAACCGCCAACCGCGTCGGCGGCGTAATCCACCGCCGATGGCCGGCCCTGAAAATAGCGTTCGCTGGTGAATCGCTGACCCACCAGCGACGAGCCGATGACCCGACCCTCCGCATCGGCCAGCAGACTGCCGTTGGCCTGATGAGAAAACCCCAACTGGCCCAATCCGACCACCACCAGCGGATAGAGCAGACCGAGCACCACCGCCATGAGCAGACTGAAGCGGATTGCCGTCAGCCAGCTGCCGGAGCCGGCAAAGCGATGGGCAGCTTGAGAGGTCTCATGGGGATCACCATGAGCGGAAAGGTCGTGACTAAGCGCGTCGTGACGGGAATCAGTGACTGACATGGCAAGTCTCCAGAAATCTCAGAACAGCGGACCGATGAGCAGATCGATCAGCTTGATGGCAGGGAACGGCAGCAGCAGGCCACCGAGACCGTAGATCAGCAGGTTGCGTCGTAGCATGGCGCTGGCGGAGGCGGCGCGAACCCGCACGCCGCGCAGGGCGAACGGGATCAGCGCGGGTATCACCAGGGCGTTGAAGATCACCGCCGACAACACCGCGGACTCGGGCGAGTGCAGATCGAGCACGTCGAGACCGCCCAGCGCCGGCACGCTGGCGGCGAAGATCGCCGGCAAAATCGCGAAATACTTGGCGACGTCGTTGGCCAGCGAGAAGGTGGTGAGCGCCCCGCGGGTGATCAGCAGCTGCTTGCCAATCTCCACCGCGCTGAGCAGTTTGCCGGGGTCGGAGTCGAGATCGACCATGTTGGCCGCTTCCCGCGCCGCCTGGGTGCCGGAGTTCATCGCCAGTCCCAGATCGGCCTGGGCCAGCGCCGGGGCATCATTGGTGCCGTCGCCCATCATCGCCACCAGCCGACCGGCGGCTTGCTCCTCACGGATCAGTTCGAGCTTGCGCTCCGGGGTCGCTTCGGCAATGTAGTCGTCGACGCCGGCTTCGGCGGCGATCGCGGCGGCAGTAATCGGGTTGTCGCCGGTGATCATCACCGTCTTCACGCCCATCTCGCGCAGTTGCTGGAACCGCTCGGCGATCCCCGTCTTGATCACGTCCGACAGCGCGATCACGCCCAGCAACACGTTGCCCTCCAACACCGCCAGCGGCGTGGCACCGTGGCGCGAGATGCGTTCGACCAGCGCCTCGAAATCCCCCGGCACGCGGCCTCCGGCTTCCTGTACCAGCCGGGCGATGGCGTTGGGCGCGCCCTTGCGCCAGCATCGACCATCGGCGAAATCGAGACCGGACACCCGACTCATCGCGGAAAACGGCACGACCTCGGCGTTCTGCGGCGAATCCAGCGTCGCGCCCTGATCGCGCGCTAGGACGACAATGGAGCGCCCTTCCGGAGTCGGATCCTGCAGCGAGCAGACACCGGCGATCTCCCGCAGTCGTGTCAGATCGACCCCCTGACACGGCGCAAATTCGGTGGCGCGACGGTCGCCGAGCGTGATCGTGCCGGTCTTGTCGAGCAGCAGGGTGTCGATGCTGCCGGCGATCTCCACCGCCTTGCCGGACTTGGCGATGAGGTTGGCGCGTAGCGCACGTTCCATGCCGGCAATGCCGATCGCCGGCAGCAGCCCGCCGATGGTGGTGGGAATCAGGCACACCAGCAGCGCCACCAGCATCACCGTCGAGGTCTCGATCCCCACGAACAGCGCCATCGGCACCAGCGTGACCACGACGATCAGGAACACCAGCGTCAGCGTGGAGAGCAGCACGGAGAGTGCCAGTTCGCTGGGCGTCTTCTGGCGGCTGGCGCCTTCCACCAGCGCGATCATGCGGTCGAGCAGCGACTCGCCGGGATCGACGCTGACCTCGACGATCAGCTCGTCGGAGAGCAGCTTGGTGCCGGCGCTGACGCCGCTGTTATCGGTGCCCGCCTCGCGCAGCACCGGCGCGGACTCTCCGGTCATGGCCGATTCGTTGATCGAACCGGCACCCTGGATGATTTCACCGTCGGCAGGAATCAGCTCCCCGGCGATCACCCGGACGCGATCGCCCCGGCGCAGCTGATCGGCGGCGACCGTCTCCTCGCCGCTCTGGGTCACGCGCCGCGCCGTCAACTCGCCACGGGTGGCGCGCAGGCTACCGGCGTGGGCCTTGCCGCGTGCTTCGGCCATCGCTTCGGCCGCGTTGGCGAACAGCACCGTCGCCAGCAGGACCAAGGTCACGATCAGTGCAAACGCCCCCTGTCCGCCATCCTCGGTAAACGCCATGCCGGTATAGAGCGCGCAAACCAGGGTGCCGATGGCGACCACCGCCATCACCGGATTGCGCGCCAGACTGCGCGGATTCAATCGTCGCAGGGATTCCCCCAGCAGGGGCAGCGGTCGAACGCGCAGACCTTGGGAGGCTTCGTGTGTTTGCATCATTGCCATGTCTCTTTCCTCGATCCCGTTTCCACCAGTCCCGCTCCGTCAATTCCGTTTCCGTCGACGCGATTCATCAGGGCAGGGTCAACTGCTCGGCGATCGGACCCAGCACCAGCGCGGGCAGGAAACCGAGCAGGTTGACGATGACGATGACACCCGCGGTCAGGCCGACGAACGCACCACCCTCCAGCGACAGGGTGCCGCGCCCTTGTGGCGCCGTGCGTTTTTCCATCAACCATCCAGCCACCGCCAGCGGCACCAGCATCGGCAGGAAACGGCCGACCGCCAGCGCCAGCACGCAGGCCAGGTTCCACCATGGCGCACCGTCGCCGAGTCCCTCGAAGCCGGAGCCGTTGTTGGCGAATGCCGAGGTGTATTCGTAGAGCACCTGCGAGAGCCCATGAAAGCCAGGATTGGAATTGCCGGTCAGGGAGGGAAACGCCACGGTGATGGCGGTCAAGCCGAGGATGATCAGGGGTTGCGCCAGAATCGCCAGCGAGATCCAGCGCATCTCGCGGGTCTCCAGCGGCTTGCCGAACAGCTCCGGCGCGCGGCCGATCATCAGCGACCCGATGAACGCCGCCAGCATCAGATAGAGCAGATAGCCGATCAGACCCACGCCGATGCCGCCGAAGGTGACGTTGACGAACATGTCCATCAGCAGGCCCAGCCCGCCCAGCGGATTGAAGCTGTCGTGCATGGCGTTGACGGAGCCGTTGGAGGTCTGCGTCGTCCAGCTTCCCCACAGCGCGGAGAGATCGCTGCCGAAACGCACCTCCTTGCCTTCGAGGTTGGGACTGCCCTCGACGGCGAGCCCGGCCAGCGCGGCGTTGGGCAGGCGCTCCGAAACCACGATCAGGGTGGTGGTGATCAACGAGAACGCGATCATCACCGCGCCGATACCCATCATCAGCCGGCGACGGCCGCTGATGACACCGACGGCGATCAGCGTTGCCACCGGAATCAGCAGCAGTGCGATCGTTTCGACAAGATTCGCCAATCCGGTCGGATTCTCCAGCGGCACGGTCGAATTGGGGCCATACCAGCCGCCACCGTTGGTGCCCAACTGCTTGATCGCCACCATCGGCGCCACCGGGCCGCGCGGAATGACCTGTGCCGCGCCGCCATCGAGCATCGTCACGCTCTGCGCTCCCTGATAGGTGGCCGGCACGCCCTGCCACACCAGGACCAGCGCCACCAACAGCGACAGCGGCAGCAGCACCCGCACCACGATCCGCGTGAGGTCGACGTAGTAATGACCGACACAGTAGTTACCGACCGAGCAGTTACCGACCGAATCGTGGCCCACCCCGTGCCCGGCGGGCGTTGTGGACGCATTGGTGCTGACGGTCGTGCTGGAGGTCTGGCGCTTGAGCAGCGTGCGCGTGATGGCGAGCAACACTGCCAGGCCGGTCGCCGGGGTCAGAAACTGCAGCGTGACGATGGCAAGCGTCTGGCTCAGGTAGGAGAGCTGCGCCTGGCCCGAATAGTGCTGCTGATTGGTATTGGTGGCGAACGAGACCGCGGTGTGCAGCGCCGTATCCCAGTTCATGCCGGGGATGCCATCGGGGTTGAGCGGCAGCAGGCCCTGGCTCATGAAGACGATCCAGGCAAGCCCGATCAGCAGCAGGTGAAGTGTCAACACGGCCAGCAGATAGGCCGACCACGTCATCGACGCCCGTCGGTCGACGCCGGCCAGGCGCATCAGGACCGATTCCACCGGCCCGAAGAGACGATCCATCACGGTGGATCGATCCGTATCCAGCGCTCGGCCCATGTAAAGACCCAGTGGCAGCGCCAATCCGATCAGCAGGGCATAGCAGAGCATCATCGCGTTCATGGCTAGAATCGCTCCGGCCAGCACAGTGTCGCCAGCAGGTAGACGGCGGTCACCAGAGCGATCGCCAGCATCAGGTAGGACATGAGTCACCTCCTCGTTCGAGAGGCACTCAGTGTCGAGTCGAGGGGCGTAAAAATGCGATGCGGAAATTCGCGCGAAGGCGTAAAGAAAGCGTAAAAGCGGAAATCAAAGACGGCGGTGGTGGCATTGCGCGGTGGGGGTCGGCATCATCACGATGAGCACGTATTCAGAGGGTGTTTACAAATTCGGCGAGCGAAGGCAAGACAAGGCGAAATAGGCTGAAAAAGCGGAGTTTACCAGGGGTAAATGAGCATTTTGAGGTCGATTTCAACGCCGTATTGTCGAGCGCAGACATTTTGTAAACACCCTCTCAGCGACAACGACAATCCGGTGACAGGTGGGCCGACCGCATCATGACCAGTCAGGAACTTCTCGGGAAACTCGTCAGCTTCGATACCGTCAGCCGCGAATCCAATCTCGCGCTGATCGAGTTCGTCCGCGATTACTTGAGCCAGCACGGCGTCGACAGCGAACTGATTCATAACGACGAGGGCAGCAAGGCCAATCTGTGGGCGACGATCGGACCCGCCAATCGGGGTGGCGTGGTGCTCTCCGGCCACACCGACGTGGTCCCGGTCGACGGCCAGCCGTGGACAGTGCCTGCATTCGAGATGACCGAGCGCGACGGCAAGCTCTACGGTCGCGGCACCACCGACATGAAAGGCTATCTTGCCTGCGTGCTGGCGGCGGTGCCGAGCCTCAAAGCGGCCGAGCTGGAGACGCCTGTACACCTGGCATTCTCCTATGACGAAGAGGTGGGCTGTCTCGGCGTACGCTCGA
The DNA here is from genome assembly GCF_003206695.1 of Salinicola halophyticus. Lineage (GTDB taxonomy): Bacteria > Pseudomonadota > Gammaproteobacteria > Pseudomonadales > Halomonadaceae > Salinicola > Salinicola halophyticus. Next base: position 267,470 of record NZ_PZJN01000009.1, read on the forward strand.
TCATCTCGATGCTGGAGGGCAGACCGCACAAGCCGCTGGCCTGCATCATCGGCGAGCCGACCGAACTCAAGCCGGTACTGGGTCACAAGGGCAAGCTCGGCGTGCGCTGCCGCGTGCATGGTGCACCCTGTCATTCCGCCTACGCGCCGGAAGGCGTCAACGCTATCGAAACTGCCGCCAGGATGATCGTTCGCCTCAACGAAATCGGCGAGCGCCTGGCCGATCCCGCCCATCATGACGAGCGCTTCTATCCGCCGTTCTCGACCGTCCAGACCGGGGTGATCGAGGGCGGTCGGGCGCTCAACATCGTGCCGTCGGAGTGCCGCTTCGACTGGGAAGTACGCTCGCTGCCGGGCTTCGATGCCAACGAGGTCGAACGCGAGATGCGCGACTACGCCGACCAGGAGCTCATCCCCAAAATGCGCGCCGTCGAGGCGAACACCGATATCGTGTTCGAGCCGTTGCAGGCCTATCCGGGGCTGACCACCGAGGCCGGAAGCGAGGTGGCGCGCTTGATCGCCACGCTTTCGGATCGCGATGACTTCGGCACCGTCCCCTATGGCACCGAGGGCGGGCTGTTTCACGAAGCCGGCATTCCCACCGTGGTCTGCGGGCCGGGCTGCATGGATCAGGGTCACAAGCCCGACGAGTTCATCGCCGTCGAACAGCTCGAGCGTTGCGACGCGATGATGCAGCGGCTGGTGGAGCATCTGAGCGCATGAGGACATTCACGATGATTGCCAGACTTCGCTGGGCACCGCTATTCGGCCTGGCGCTACTGGTCGGCTGTAGCACCCAGGCACCGCAGCCCGGCTTCGAGCAGCGCCCGGCGAGCGTGAAAAGCGAGCTGGTGACACTCATTCCGGCCAGCGCCGATGACCGCGACGGCTGGGCGACGGACATTACCGCCGCGTTTTCGGCCCAGAACCTGCCCGCGACCAGGGACAATCTCTGCGCCACGCTGGCAGTGATCGAGCAGGAGTCGACTTATCGGGCCGACCCCAGCGTGCCCAATCTCTCGACCATCGCCCGGGAAGAGATCGACCGCCGCGCCAGTGCGCTGCATATTCCGGGCTTTCTGGTGGATGCCGGCCTGAACCTCGAATCACCCAACGGCAAGACTTACAACCAGCGCTTGAATGCGGTGACGACCGAGCGCGAGATGAGCGAGATCTTCGAGGATTTCATCGATATGGCGCCGCTGGGCCGCCAGCTATTCGGCAGCCTCAACCCGGTGCACACCGGCGGCCCGATGCAGGTCAGCGTCGATTTCGCCGAGGATCATGCTGAAAACTACCCCTATCCGATCGACGGCTCGATCCGCCACGAGGTGTTCACCCGGCGCGGCGGGCTCTATTTCGGCATCGCCCACCTGTTCGGCTATCCCGCCAATTACGACGAGCCCCTCTACCGCTTCGCCGACTTCAACGCCGGCTGGTATGCCAGCCGCAACGCCGCGTTCCAGGCCGCAGTGACCCAGCTTTCCGGCATTCCGCTGGCGCTCGACGGCGACCTGATCATTCCCGGCTCGCGTCAGGCCGGCCAGACCGAACTGGCGGTACGCACGCTGAAAGGTCGGCTGGGCATGGACGACGGCGAGATTCGCGACGCGCTGGAAGAAGAGGATTCCCTCGAATTCGAGCAGACCGCGCTCTACGAGAAAGTCCGCTCACTGGCGGAACAGCAGGAAAATCAGCCCATCCCCTACGCTCGCCTGCCGGGGATCAAGCTCGAAAGCCCCAAGATCACCCGCAACCTGACCACGGCGTGGTTCGCCAAGCGGGTCGACGACCGCTGGCAGCAGTGTATGAGGCGTTGAGGCGATTCTTTTGATTTGGATATAAAGCCAAATTCAATGCCGAGCGCTTACCACTGCGGGCTCATTGACCATCCTTCTGCTCGTGAATGCGAGGGGCAAGCCCCTCGCGCTCCCCTTTTTCGCGCCACGAGCGCACAAAACCCTGCGTCTCACTCGCCTGCGCTTTGGGTCGGCGCGTAAGGACATCCCTGTCCCAACGCGCCTCTTACGACATCCCTATCGCAAGACCCAGCTTGACGAGTGATTCGCAGCGTGCGCTCGATAGGCGCTAGAGGGTGACGAATTCCCGCTCAGAAAAGTTGGCGAGGCAGTCGATCAGCTCTTCGGCATCTTTACCGGCCGCTGCCAGCCCTGCTTGACGACCTGACGACTGCGCCCGATCGCCAACTCATCGTCTTTCACTTCACGAGTAATCGTGGAGCCCGCGGCGATGGTCGCGCCGTTGCCAATGGTGATCGGCGCGACCAGCGAGCTGTTGGAACCGATAAAGACGGCCTCTCCAATCTGAGTGCGATGCTTGTTGGCACCGTCGTAGTTGCAGGTAATGGTACCGGCACCGATGTTGGTGTCGCGACCGATCTCGGTATCACCCAGATAGCTAAGATGCCCCGCCTTGACGCCGTCACCGAGGGTGGCGTTCTTGGTCTCGACGAAGTTGCCTACATGGGCTCTGGCACCGAGTCGCGTACCGGGGCGCAGTCGGGCGAACGGACCGCAGTCGCTGCCCACTCCCATCTCGGCGCCTTCCAGATGACTGTTGGCCTTCACCACCGCGCCGCGGCGCAGGATGGTGTCCTTGATCACGCAGTTGGGCCCGATGACGACGTCGTCTTCCAGCGTGACCTGGCCTTCGAGAATCACGTTGATGTCGATCTGGATGTCCCGGCCGACGGTGACGTCGCCGCGCAGATCGAAACGTGCCGGATCCGCCAGACTGACGCCCGCGGTCATCAAACGCTCGGCCTGGCGCCGTTGATAGGCGCGCTCGAGTGCCGCCAGTTGGCGCCGATCGTTGATCCCTTCGACCTCGACCGGCGAGCTCGGCTGAGTCGCCTTGACCTCGACACCGTCGGCCGCGGCCATGGCGATCACGTCGGTCAGGTAATACTCGCCCTGGGCGTTCTCGGCGGAGAGCTGCGGCAGCCAGCGGCGCAGCTGTTCGGCCGTCATCGCCATGATGCCGGTGTTGCATTCATCGATGGCGCGCTGCTGGTCGTCGGCATCCTTGTGCTCGACGATGGCGACGACCGCGCCCTTGGCATTACGCACGATCCGACCGTAGCCGGCGGGATCGTCGAGCGTCACCGTCAACAGCGCCATGTGCTGCTCGTCGACGCCCTCCAGCAGGGTCTCGAGGGTCCTGGCCTGGATCAACGGCACGTCGCCGTAGAGTACCAGCGCCTTGCCGTCGCCTAGGCCATCCAGCGCCTGAGCCACCGCGTGCCCGGTGCCCTTCTGTTCGGTCTGTTCACAGAAGGCGAGTTCGCGATCGGCAGGCGTCGAACCGGAGCCAGCGAGCGCCTCGCGCACCGCCTCGCCGCCATGACCGACCACCACGTGCAGCCGGGCGTTCTCCAGACCCGCCGCCGTGTCGACGACATGCTGAACCAGCGGGCGGCCCGCCAGCTTGTGCAGCACCTTCGGCGTCTTCGAGCGCATGCGGGTGCCTTGGCCGGCGGCCAGTATCACGACGTCGAGGGTCATGGCGTTGTTCCTTTTGATCAATGAAAACTGGACGTCATTCTAGCGCTCGAGGACGTCACTGACAGATCTCTCGAACACCCCTTTCCTGACGGCCATAAAAAAGGCGACTCCGGAGAGTCGCCTTTCGGGTCTTGCACGGCGATGCCGTTAGCCGCGGCCGGCTCGATTGCGCAGCTGTTGCAGCGTACGCAACTGAGCGGTGGCCTCGGCCAGATCGGCGGAGGCGCGCGCGTAGTCGAGCTCGGTCTGCTTCTCGTTGAGCGAGGCCAGCGCATGCTGACGCGCCTGCTCGGCTTCCGCTTCGTCCAGATCGCTGGCTCGGGTGGCGGTATCCGCCAGCACCGAGACCACGTTCGGCTGCACTTCAAGGAAACCGCCGGTGACGTAATACAGCTCTTCGTCACCATTTTCCTGAATCACGCGCACCGGACCGGGCTTGAGCTCGGTCAGCAGTGGCGCGTGACCGCGCAGGATACCCAGATCGCCGGCCACGCCGGCAGCAATGAGCTGCTCGACGCTGCCCGAGAAGATCTCCTTCTCGGCACTGACGATGTCACACTGAAATGTGGCCATAGCGATATCTCCCGGGAGTCTGCAGGCTTACTTCATGCTCTTGGCTTTCTCGACGGCTTCGTCGATGGTGCCGACCATGTAGAAGGCCTGCTCCGGCATGTCGTCGTAATCGCCGTTGAGAATGCCCTGGAAGCCACGGATGGTTTCCTGCAGCGATACATACTTGCCGGGCGCACCGGTGAAGATCTCGGCGACGAAGAACGGCTGCGACAGGAAGCGCTGAATCTTACGCGCTCGTGCCACGGCCAGCTTATCCTCGTCGGACAGCTCGTCCATCCCCAGGATGGCGATGATGTCCTTGAGCTCCTTGTAGCGCTGCAGCACGTTCTGCACGCCGCGAGCGATATTGTAGTGCTCTTCGCCGACGACCAGCGGATCGAGCTGACGCGAGGTGGAGTCGAGCGGATCGACGGCCGGATAGATACCCAGCTCGGCGATCGAACGCGACAGCGTCACGGTCGAATCGAGGTGAGCGAAGGTGGTCGCCGGAGACGGGTCGGTCAAGTCATCCGCGGGCACGTAGACGGCCTGGACGGAAGTGATCGAGCCGGTCTTGGTCGAGGTGATGCGCTCCTGCAGGGCGCCCATCTCTTCCGCCAGCGTCGGCTGATAGCCTACTGCCGACGGCATACGACCGAGCAGCGCCGACACTTCGGTACCGGCCAGCGTGTAGCGGTAGATGTTGTCGACGAACAGCAGCACGTCGCGACCTTCGTCACGGAAGTTCTCGGCGATGGTCAGGCCGGTCAACGCGACGCGCAGACGGTTGCCCGGGGGCTCGTTCATCTGGCCGTAGACCAGCGCGACCTTGTCGAGAACGTTGGATTCCTTCATCTCGTGATAGAAGTCGTTACCTTCACGAGTACGCTCGCCGACACCGGCGAACACGGAATAGCCGCTGTGCTCGGTGGCGATGTTACGGATCAGTTCCATCATGTTGACGGTCTTGCCGACACCGGCACCGCCGAACAGACCGACCTTGCCGCCCTTGGCGAACGGGCAGACCAGATCGATGACCTTGATGCCGGTCTCCAGCAGATCGCTGGAAGCGGCCTGATCCGCGTAGCCGGGCGCCTGACGGTGGATCGGCATGCGCACGGCATCGTCACCAATGTCGCCGGCATCGTCGATTGGCTGACCCAGCACGTTCATGATCCGGCCCAGCGTCTGCGTGCCCACCGGCACGGAGATCGCGGCACCGGTATTCACGACCTCGATGCCACGCTGAAGTCCTTCACTGGAGCCCATGACGATGGCGCGAACCACGCCGTCACCCAGCTGCTGCTGTACTTCGAGAACGGCCTCTCTGCCCGAGACCGTCAGCGCGTCGTAGACCTTGGGCACGTCGTCCCGCGGGAATTCTACGTCAACCACCGCGCCTATGATTTGTACGATACGTCCGCTCATAGTGGTTCCTCGTAAACCTGCAAATGAAACCTGTAGGGCGCCGCGTGAAGTGACTTCATTCATGCGACGCCTAGCCAAGCCGTATTCGAGACCGCCGCCACGCGGGCGGCGCTGTCGTCATACCGCCGCGGCACCACCGACGATTTCCGAAATTTCCTGGGTAATGGCCGCCTGACGCGCCTTGTTGTACACCAGTTGAAGATCGTCAATCAGATCGCCGGCATTGTCGGTCGCGTTCTTCATCGCGATCATGCGCGCGGCCTGCTCACAAGCCGCGTTCTCCACCACGGCCTGATACACCTGGGATTCGACATAGCGAACCAGCAGATGATCGAGCAGGGTCTTGGCATCCGGCTCATACAGGTAGTCCCAGCTTTTCTGTGTATCACCGGGACCGGGTTGTTCATCCCCTTCGCTTTCGTCCTCGACTGCCTCGAGGGGCAGCAGCTGACGCACGACGGGTTTCTGGCTCATGGTGTTGACGAATTCGTTGTACACCACGTAGAGCCGATCCAGACTGCCTTCATCGAAGGCATCGAGCATCACCTTGACGCTACCGACCAGATCCTGGGCTTCCGGCGCATCGCCGAGGCCTTTCTTCGCCGCCAGCAGATTGCCGCCGCGCTTACGAAAGAAGCCGCCGGCCTTGCTGCCGATGGCCGCGAAGTCGGCACCGACGCCCTTCTGGTCCCAGTCGCGCGCGTGCTTGACCACCGCCTTGAACATGTTGACGTTCAAGCCGCCGGCGAGACCGCGGTCACTGGAAACGACGATATAGCCGACGCGCTTGACCTCACGCTCGACCATATAGTCGTGACGGTATTCCGGGTTGGCCTTGGCAACGTGGCCGACCACCCGGCGGATCAGTTTCGCATAGGGCTGGCTGGCCGCCATGCGCTCCTGAGCCCGACGCATTTTCGACGCAGCGACCATTTCCATGGCGCTGGTGATTTTCTGCGTGTTCTTGATGCTCCCAATCTGGGATTTGATCTCTTTTCCAGCTGCCATCTCGGATCACCCTGATTCATGCCGCTCAGTCGGGCGAGACGACCCGCTGCCATCGCATCACGATGGAGCGGGTCGCGCCACCTACCAGGTCTGAGTGGACTTGAACGACTCGAGACCCGACTTGAGACCTTTCTGGATCTCGTCGTCGTAGCCGCCGCTCTGGTTGATCTTGTCGAGCAGGTCGGCATGCTCGGACTTCATGTAATCGTGCAGCGCACGTTCGAAATCCAGCACTTTGTCGACCGCGACGTCGTCCAGGAAGCCTTCGTTGGCGGCGTACAGCGTCACCCCCATCTCGGCCACCGACAGTGGCGAGTACTGCTTCTGCTTCATCAGTTCGGTGACACGCTGACCGTGCTCGAGCTGCTTGCGGGTCGCTTCGTCGAGATCGGAAGCGAACTGCGAGAACGCCGCCAGCTCGCGATACTGCGCGAGGGCCAGACGGACACCGCCACCCAGCTTCTTGATGATCTTGGTCTGGGCCGAGCCGCCAACGCGCGATACCGACAGACCGGCGTTGATCGCCGGACGGATACCAGAGTTGAACAGCCCCGTCTCGAGAAAGATCTGACCGTCGGTGATCGAGATCACGTTGGTCGGAACGAACGCGGAGACGTCGCCGCCCTGGGTCTCGATGATCGGCAGTGCGGTCAGCGAACCGGTCTTGCCTTTCACTTCACCGTTGGTGAACTTCTCGACGTAATCGGTGTTGACGCGCGCGGCACGCTCGAGCAGACGCGAGTGGAGATAGAACACGTCACCCGGGTAGGCTTCACGACCCGGCGGACGACGCAGCAGCAGCGAGATCTGACGGTAGGCGACAGCCTGCTTGGAGAGATCGTCATAGACGATCAGCGCGTCTTCGCCACGGTCACGGAAGTATTCGCCCATGGTGCAGCCGGCGTACGGTGCCAGATACTGCATGGAAGCCGGATCGGCGGCGCCGGCGGCGACCACGATGGTGTGCTCCATGGCACCGTGCTGTTCGAGCTTGCGCACCACGTTGGCGATGGTCGACTGCTTCTGGCCGATCGCCACGTAGATACAGGTGATGCCCGTACCTTTCTGGTTGATGATCGCATCGATCGCCACCGCGGATTTACCGATCTGGCGGTCGCCGATGATCAGCTCACGCTGGCCACGACCGATCGGCACCATCGCATCGATCGACTTGAGACCGGTCTGGACCGGCTGGTCGACGGACTGACGAGTGATGACGCCCGGCGCGACCTTCTCGATCGCATCGGTCATCTTGGTGTCGATGTCACCCTTGCCATCGACCGGGTTACCCAGCGCATCGACCACGCGGCCGATCAGCTCCGGGCCGACCGGAACCTCGAGGATACGACCGGTACACTGCGCGGTCATGCCCTCTTCGAGCTCCAGGTAGTCGCCCAGCACCACGGCGCCGACGCTGTCGCGCTCGAGGTTGAGCGCCATGCCGAAGACGCCACCGGGGAATTCGATCATTTCGCCCAGCATCGCGTCGGCCAGGCCGTGGATGCGAACGATGCCGTCAGCGACGCTGACGACGGTGCCCTGATTACGGGCCTCGGAGGCGACATCCAGCTTATCGATACGCTGTTTGATGATGTCGCTGATCTCGGAAGGATTCAGTTGCTGCATGCCATGTCCCTCGAACTCAAGCGGTGAGCGCTTCGCGCAGACGTTGCAATCGACCGCGCACGGAACCGTCGATGACGGTGTCTCCGGTACGCAGGATCACGCCGCCTAGCAGCTCGCGGTCCACCTGAGTGGTAATGGAGATTTCACGATTCAGGCGCTTCTTCAGAGCCTCGACGAGTACGTTCTGCTGCGCGTCATCCAGCTCGAAGGCGGAGACGATGGTGACATCGACCCGCTTTTCTTGCCGGGCGCGCAGCGCCTCGAACTCTTCGAAAATGTCGGGCAACGCAGCCAGACGCCCCTTTTCGCCGACGAGGTGCAGGAAATTACCCACCCCCTCGTCGAAGGGTTCGTCACCGCAGACTTCCAGCAGCAGACGCGTCTTGTCGTCGGCCGTCAGCCGCGGGTTGGCGAGAATGCGTGCACGGACATCGGAGTCAGCGGCCACCTGGGCGACCAGTGACAGACTCTGGGACCACGCTTGGAGCGCCTTTTGATCGCGCGCGAACTCGAACGCCGCCTTGGCGTAGGGTCGAGCGACGGTAGACGATTCAGCCATGGTGCGCCTCCTTAGAGCTCGGCAGCGAGCTTGTCGACGAGCTCACGATGCTTGGCTTCGTCGATGGAGGACTCCAGGATGCGCTCGGCGCCGGCCACAGCCAGCAGCGATACCTGGGCACGCAGCTCTTCCTTCGCGCGATTGATCTCCTGATCGATTTCGCTGCGAGCGCCTGCAATGATGCGCTCGCCTTCGGCCCGCGCAGTCTCGCGAGCTTCTTCGACGATCTGATTGGATCGCTTGTTGGCCTGTTCGAGGATCTGTTGCGCCTGCTCCTTGCTCTCCCGCAGTGTCTCTTCGGCTTTTTCCTGAGCCAGTTCGAGATCACGGGTCGCACGGCTGGCTGCATCCAGACCATCGGCAATCTTCTTCTGTCGTTCCTGCAGGGCCTGCATGACCGGCGGCCATACATACTTCATGCAGAACCAGACGAAGACGGCAAAGGCTATGGCCTGACCAATCAGTGTAAGGTTCAGATTCACGCCAGCACCTCTCGCGTCACGGGTTTGGGATTAAGGGTCACCGGAGGCCTCGTGGGCCACGAACGGCGCCGTTAACCGACAAACGGATTGGCGAAGGTGAAGAACAGGGCGATACCGACGCCGATCATGGTCACGGCGTCGAGCAGGCCCGCAACGATGAACATCTTGACCTGCAGCTGCGGGATCATTTCCGGCTGGCGCGCGGCGCCTTCCAGAAACTTGCCGCCGAGGATACCGAAGCCGATCGCGGTGCCGAGGGCACCCAGGCCGATCAACAGAGAAACGGCAATCGCGGTCATGCCCAGAACTTGTGCTTCCATGGTTGTCTCCAGTTTTCAGTCGAGTCTTGCTCAGTCGAGTCTTGCTCAGTTGAGTTTCAGGGGTCAGGGGTTAACGGGAACGCTACTCAATGCTGCTCTTCCGTCGCCATGCTCAGATAGACGATGGTGAGCATCATGAAGATGAAGGCCTGCAGCGTGATGATCAGGATGTGGAACACGGCCCACGGGAAGTGCAGCGGCAGCTGCCACAGTCCGACCATCGCTATCAGGATAAAGATCAGTTCGCCGGCGTAGAGGTTACCGAACAGTCGTAACGCCAGCGAAACCGGTTTGGCCAACAAGGTCACGAGTTCAAGCAGTAAATTGACCGGAATCAACAGGATCTGGGCAAAAATATTGGACGTATTGAAGGGGTGCAACGTCAACTCGGCGATAAAACCCGACAGTCCCTTGGAGCGAATGGAATAGAAGATGATGAGTGCGAAGACCGACAGCGACATGCCGAGCGTGGCATTGATGTCGGTGGTCGGGACGACCTTGAAATAGACATGCGACGGATCGGCACCGAACCAGCTGCCGATTTTCTGCGCCAGCATCGGCAGAAAATCCACCGGCACCAGGTCCATGATGTTCATCAGGAAAATCCAGCAGAAAATCGTCAGCGACAGCGGAGCGATCAATCGGCTCTTGCCATGGAACGTCTCGCGTACCGAGCCATCGACGAATTCGACCATCATCTCGACGAAGTTCTGCAGACCGGTGGGAACACCGGTGGAGACGCGCTTGGCCACCGAGCGGAACAGCCACAGAAACAGCACCCCGAGGCCGATCGACCACAACATGGTATCGACGTGGATGGCCCAGAATCCCATCGCCTTGGCATCGGCGGCGGAGTGAGCCATCGACCAGCCATTCTCCGGATGCAGACCATAGGTCATGTTCTGCAAGTGGTGCTGGATGTACTCCGTACTCGTCATGTTGTTGCCAGCCATGGTTCAGCCTCGAGATTGAATGTGTGACGGTCGGCGCAGCAGCCATGGGCCCAGCCAATGCACCAGCAGTGTCACTACATAAGCGCCAAAGAAGAAAGCGGGGTTTGAGGGGGGCACGGCCACGAATGCCAGCGTGAACAGTACCGCCGTCAAACCGAACTTGCCGGCCTCGGCTTGATAGAAGCTTTTGACGATGTTTCTTGCCTGTGCCGGGCCCTGATAACGAAAGGCACACCAGGCAAAGAAGGCGTTGGGAATGGCAGCGACGAGACCACCGGTCAAAGCGGAAAATGCCGTTCCGCGACCCCAGACACCCCAGCCGATGAGGGCCAACCCCATCACCACGCCGCACTGTAACAGGATCAACCCCGCGATTCGCGGTCTTGCAAGCTTGGCCGGTGCCGCTGGCTGCATGGCTTCGGTCTCGCCGTTGATTCCTGGGATGAATTCGCTGCTGCGACGTTCGATGCCTACCTGCGGCGTCAGTCTGACGAATCCCGGCGGATTATAGAGAAGCGATCATGCCGCTTCAACCGAACCTGCACCGATCTGAGGCATCTTGCTGAGCAAAAGATCGCGAAAAGTGCGCAAATCCCGTTAACGCGCTAAATACTTTCGTCGATGCGTCCGTCCTTCGGCTGCCAACCCGCCAGACCGATCAGCGGATATGCTCGAGTATGCCATCCAGTTCGTCGAGGCTGGTGTAACGAATCGTGACACGCCCTTTGCCGGACGAATTATGATGAATCTTGACCGGCGCGCCCAGCAGGTCGCCGAGACGATTCTCGAGCCGTCCGACATCGGCCGGGGGGCGCTTGTCTTCGGCCTTCTTCTGGCCGCTGGCGATCTGCTTGACCAGTGCTTCGGTCTGGCGCACGGTGAGCTCGCGCGCCACCACCTCATGCGCCGCGTGGCGCTGCTTGGCGGCCGGCAGGCTGAGCAGGGCACGGGCGTGCCCCATGTCCAGATCGCCGCGTTCCAGCAGCGTCAGCACCTGCGGATCGAGGGCCAGTAGACGCAGCAGATTGGCAACCTGAGCCCGCGAGCGCCCTACCGCATCGGCAACCTGCTGCTGGGTCAGTTCGAACTCGTCGAGCAGGCGTTTCAGCGCCATCGACTCCTCGACCGGATTGAGGTTCTCGCGCTGGATATTCTCGATCAGCGCCAGGGCGAGTGCGACCTCGTCGCTGACCTCGCGAATGACCGCGGGGATGGTTTCGACCTCGGCCAGCTGCGATGCCCGCCAGCGCCTTTCGCCGGCAATGATCTCGTATCGCTCTGCGCCAATTTGTCGCACCACGATCGGCTGCATCACGCCCTGGGCCCGGATCGAATCGGCCAGTTCCTCCAGCGCTTCGGGCTGGATATCGCGTCGCGGCTGATATTTGCCGCGGGTCAGCTGGCGCAACGGCAGGCGCTCCAGACGCTCGCCGATCCCTTGTGATTCGGGCGAGACCTGCGCCGGCGCCGGCGTATTCGCGTCGGCTTCCTGCGACAGGCTATCGCGGCGACGGGCACTGGAGCCGATCAGGGCATCGAGGCCGCGGCCCAGCGGGCGTTTGCGCGTCGTCATGGGGTGTTCCTCGCAGCAGTCATCGTCATTACAGCGCCAACCGCCGAATCAGTTCCTTGGCCAGAACACGATGGGCCTGGCTGCCACGCGATAGGCGCGCGTACTTGGTGACCGGCACGCCATGACTGGGCGCTTCGGCCACGCGGACGTTACGCGGGATGGTGGTCTTGAGCAGGGAGTCGCCGAAATACTGGCCGAGCTGCTTGCTGACGTCTCGGGTCAAGCTGTTGCGCGGGTCATACATGGTCCGCACGATGCCGAATATCTCGAGGGTGGGGTTCACGCTTTCCTGGATCTGCTCGACGGTATCGAGCAGCGCCGAGAGACCTTCGAGCGCATAGAATTCGCACTGAACCGGAATCAGCACGCCATGGGCAGCGGTCAAGGCGTTGACCGTCAGCATGTTGAGCGAGGGCGGGCAGTCGATCATCACCACGTCGTAATCCGCAGCGACGCTCTCGATGGCGCTCTGCAGCACCCGTTCGCGACCGTCGCGATCGAGCAGATCGACCTCGGCGGCGGTCAGATCGCCGTTGCCCGGCAACAATGCGTAGCCGGCCACGGCGCAATCGACGATCACCTCGGCGGCGCTCTTGTCGCCGAGCAGCACGTCGAGCACGCTGCCGTCGAGATCATGCTTGTCGACGCCGCTGCCCATGGTGGCATGGCCCTGCGGATCGAGATCGATCAGCAACACGCGGCGATCGAGTGCCGCCAGGCAAGCCGCCAGATTGACCGCGGTGGTGGTCTTGCCCACCCCGCCTTTCTGATTGGTCAAGGCAATGATTCTGGTCACTGGCGACTCCCTTCGTCGAGGCTGATCCTGTGGATCGCGAGCGATCCGCTAGCGTGTATCCGGCACGGCATGAACGACACCGCCGTTTCATAACAAAACGGCCCGTTGACGCCGTTACGAGCGTCGCCCCGCCTCATCGACTCGACCGAGACGGAGCAGCTGGCGTTCGGCATCATCGACACCGGGCACCGTCAGCGCCAGCCGTTCGTGGATGGCGACATGGGCCGGCAGCGATTCGAGTTCACGCGATTCGAGCCCCCCTTTCATTGCCAGCCATTCACCGCCTTCGGCCAGCAGCGGCTCGGTCAGCGTGATGAAATCGCCTAACGCCGCGAAAGCACGCGAGATGATCTGGTCGAAGGTCGCGTCGAAAGATTCGACCCGAACCTGCTCGCAGCTGACGTTGTCGAGCCCGAGCTCCATTACTGCCTGGCGCTGAAAGCGGACTTTTTTGCCGTTGCTGTCCACCAGCGTGACCTGAAGTTCGGGATTCAGGATCGCCAGCACCAGCCCCGGGAACCCCGGTCCCGACCCTACGTCCAGCAGGGTGGGTCCGCGCACGGCAAAGGCCACGCTGACGCTGTCCAGCAGATGGCGGCTGACCATCGCCTCGGGCGAGCGCACTGCGGTGAGGTTATAGGCGCGATTCCACTTGTGCAACAGCGCGAGCAGCGACAGCAATCGTTGCCGCTGCGGCCTCTCGATTTCGACGTTCAGCGCCGCCAGACCGTCATCCAGCAGACGTTCATAAACTGGCGTCATGCGCTCAATGCCCGGCTGTCGTCGATCAGACGACGCTTTTTGAGGTGGATCAGCAGAATCGACACGGCGGCCGGCGTGACACCGGAGATGCGGCCGGCCTGGCCCAGCGTCTGCGGTCGGGTCTGTTCGAATTTCTGGCGGATCTCGGTGGAAAGACCTTCGACTCTGGCGTAATCCAGCGATTCCGGTAGCGGGGTGGCTTCATGGCGCCGCAGACGATCGATCTCGTCCTGCTGACGCGCGATGTAACCCTCGTACTTGGCCTCGATCTGGACCTGCTCGGCGACCGGCTCCTCGCTGACGGCCTCGCCCTTGAGCGACGCCACGTCGGCGTAGGTGAGCTCCGGACGCTTGAGCAGCTCCATCAGGCTGTACTCATGCGACAGCGGCTGACCGAGCTTTTCGGCCACGCGCTCGCCGGCCTCGGTCTTCGGCTGGATCCAGGTCGAACGCAGTCGAGCGCTCTCCTGCTCGATCTTCTCGCGCTTAGTCTCGAACGCCGACCAGCGATAATCGTCTACCAGCCCCAGATCGCGGCCGATGGCGGTGAGTCGCAGGTCAGCGTTGTCCTCGCGCAGCAGCAGGCGATATTCGGCACGCGAGGTGAACATGCGGTAGGGCTCCTGCGTGCCCATGGTGATCAGGTCGTCGACCAGCACGCCCAGATAGGCCTCGTCGCGGCGTGGCCACCAGGCCGATTCGCCCCGGACACGTCTGGCGGCATTGATGCCGGCCAGCAGTCCCTGAGCGCCGGCTTCCTCGTAACCCGTGGTGCCGTTGATCTGACCGGCGAAGAACAGATTGTGGATAAATTTGGTTTCCAGCGAGTGCTTGAGATCGCGCGGATCGAAGAAGTCGTATTCGATGGCGTAGCCGGGCCGCGTGATATGGGCATTTTCCATTCCGACGATCGAACGCACGACCTGCAGCTGGACATCGAACGGCAGCGACGTGGAAATGCCGTTGGGATAGAGCTCGTGGGTATCCAGCCCTTCGGGTTCGACGAAGACCTGATGGCTGGTCTTGTCGGCGAAGCGATGAACCTTGTCCTCGATCGACGGGCAGTAACGCGGCCCGACGCCCTCGATCACGCCGGAATACATCGGCGAGCGGTCGAGATTGGCGAAGATGATCTCGTGGGTGCGTTCGTTGGTGTGTCCGATATGGCAATCGACCTGCCGCGGATGCTGATCGCGGCTGCCCAGATACGACATCACCGGCAACGGCGTGTCACCTGGCTGACGCTCGAGTTTGGAAAAATCGACGCTCTTGGCATCGATCCGCGGCGGGGTACCGGTCTTCAGCCGATCGACCCGGAATGGCAGGGCTCGCAGCCGCTGAGCCAGCGCATTGGCCGGCGGATCTCCGGCTCTGCCGCCGGCATGATGATCCAGACCGATGTGGATTACGCCACCCAGGAACGTTCCGGTACACAAAACCACGGTATCCGCCATGAAGCGAATGCCGGTCTGGGTCGTGACACCGACGACGCTGTCGTTGTCGACGATCAGATCGTCGACGCCCTGCTGGAACAGGGTCAGATTGGGCTGGTTTTCCAGCATTCCACGGATGGCGGCCTTGTAACGGACTCGATCGGCCTGAGCCCGTGTCGCTCGCACTGCCGGTCCCTTGCGCGAATTGAGCACGCGAAACTGGATGCCCGCCAAGTCGGTGGCCTGCGCCATGGCGCCGCCCAGGGCGTCGATCTCCTTGACCAGATGGCTCTTGCCGATCCCGCCAATGGCGGGGTTGCAGGACATCTGGCCCAGCGTCTCGATGTTGTGCGTCAGCAGCAGGGTGCGGACACCACTGCGAGCCGCAGCGAGTGCGGCTTCGGTGCCGGCGTGGCCACCGCCGATCACGATGACCTGAAAACGGTCGGGATACTCCACGGTTTACCTCACGAGGTGCTGATGCGAACGCATCGAATCGGCACCGACAGCAAATGGATCTCGAGACCTCGCCAAGACGAGGTTCAGCGCCGTCGCAGCGACGCTTTTCATGGTGGCCGAGAACGGTTGGCCACGAAAGCCGCCCAGTATAAACCTCCTGTGGGTAACCGTCAGGGGTTTTCCACACCCGATTCGACGGTGAGTCGCTAACTCACAGAGTCATTATTAATTAATGAGAAATATATAAAGAAGTTCTGTTGTGGTAGTAACTAATGGTGTGGACATTTTCAGTGGATAAGTGGAAATACTTTATATATTACGAGAACTTGCATTGTTATTCGATTGCTTGACAAGCATGGGGCATGCTGCTGACAGAGGCGTTGATTCCTGTGGACAGAAGCCTTGTTTGTGCACAGCCCGGACTGCACACCTGTTATCCACCGCTGCATACGTCATCTGTTACCGCGGTGGTCAACACCCCCTCGATCGTTCGCTAGCGTCGCGTGAGTCGGGGCTGCAGCAAGATCGGCAAAAAAACTATCCACAGGCGAAAAAAGCCTATCTGGATAACCTGAAACGGCAAATTTCGACCTTTTCGGGCGGATTTTTTGATGCCGACAAGCGGGAATGAACGTCGCGGGTTCGGCCGGACGGGTCAGAATCGGCAAAATCGATGGAGAACGACGAGCCAGACAGTCGCAGGAAAGACGGCGATTCGAACGCCAATGGTTCGAGTCCGAAACAGCCGACAATGAAACGGAAGGGCGATCAACATGGGAAACAGCGCTGAAGAAAAGCGGCGGAAACAAGGGAGCGAGAAGTGAGGCAAGGAGCGCAGCGGCGCAGACAGCGAGCGTGATTCGGTCTGGAAATAGGTCTCCGCGGCACTCTACAGAAGAGCCTATCCACCGGGCAGCAGATAGCGTGCAGGCGGCTTGAAGGAAGCCCTCAAGCCGCGCACAACCCGGTTATCGACTAGTGCTTGAGCACCCGCGCCAGAAACGCCTGAGTGCGCTCATGCTGCGGCTGGTCGAAGAGTTGATTGGGCGGTCCCTGTTCGACGATCCGGCCTTCGTGCACGAACACCACGCGATCGGCGACTTCCCGGGCAAAGCCCATCTCGTGGGTGACGATCATCATGGTCATGCCGTCGTTCACCAGCTCGCGCATGGCGTCGAGAACCTCGCCGATCATCTCCGGGTCCAGCGCCGAGGTCGGCTCGTCGAACAGCATCAGCCGAGGTTCCATTGCCAGCGCCCGGGCGAGCGCTACGCGTTGCTGCTGACCGCCCGAAAGCTGAGTCGGATACTTGTCGGCCTGATCGGAAATGCCGACCCGCTCGAGCAGCTTGTCGGCGGTGGCATCGGCCTGCTGGCGCGTCCAGCCACGGACCTTGCGTGGTGCCAACGTGACGTTGTCGCGGATCGACAGGTGCGGAAACAGATTGAACTGCTGGAACACCATCCCGACCTCGGTGCGCACGGCCTGCAGCGATTTGCCGCTGGCCCCGTTGGGAATCAGGGTCTTGCCATCGACTTCGATGCGCCCGGACTGGAAGGGTTCGAGTCCGTTGACGCAGCGAATCAGCGTGGATTTCCCCGAGCCGCTGGCACCGATGATGACCACGACTTCGCCATGGGCCACGCTGAGGTCGATCTCCTGCATCACGTGCAGGCTACCGAAGTGCTTGTTGACCTTGTCGAGACGCACGATCGGCGATGCCTCGGCCGTCTGAGCGGTGTCCTGGTTGCTTACGCGATCGTTCATCCCACCAACCCCTTGCGTTCGAGCAGACTCAGAGCCAACGACAGGCTCAGGGTAATCGCCAGGTAGAGCAGGGCGATCATGAAGTAGACCTCCAGCGCGGTGAAGGTATTGGCGATGTAGACCTGGCCCTGGCGGACCAGCTCGCCGACCCCGATCACCGAGAACAGCGAGGTGTCCTTGATGCTGACGATGCCCTGATTGCCGAGCGCCGGAATCATCCGGCGCAGGGCCTGAGGCCAGATCACGTAGCGAAAGGTCTGGGGCGGCGACAGCCCCAGCGACAGCCCGGCTTCGCGTTGGCCGCGTTCGATCGATTGCACGCCGCCACGGACGATCTCCGAGATATAGGCGCCAGCGTTGAGGGCGATAGCGGCGATACCCGCCGTCAGCGCGTTGATCGGGCCACCCAGCAGCGTGGGCAGGCCGTAGAAGATGAATAGCACCTGGACCAGCACCGGCGTGCCGCGGAAAACCTCGATATAGACCACGGCGGGAATTCGGAGCCAGCGAGTGGGCCCGATCCGCATCAGGCCGAAAACGATGCCGACCACGAAGCCGATGGCCAGGCCGACGAAAGAGATGAGCAGGGTGTAGGGCAGACCCTTGAGCAGGAAAGGCAGCGAATCGATCGCCGCCTGCCAGTCGAACTGGAAGTTGAACTCCACGGGGTGTCTCCGTTGGCAACGCGAGCAAAAGACCTCACCGCCATGCGATGAGGTCTTCCTGAACTGCCGTCTTCAAGAACGGACAGTCACGGTATCCGCAAGCATCGAGGCCGGCGCGAGAGCGCCGGGCTCGATCAGACGTGGTCGGTCATTTGGCGTCAGCCGCTTCGCCGAACCATTTCTTGTGGATCTCGTCGTAGGTGCCGTCGTCATGCATGGCCTTCAACGCCTTGTTGGCAGGCTCCACCCACTGGCTGTCCTTGGCAAAGGCGATGCCGTACTGCTGGCCTTCATACAGCGGGCCGACGGTCTTGACCTTGTCCTTGCCTTTGGTCTGGGCGAAGTAGCCGACGTTGGGCGCGTCGTAGAAGACCGCGTCCGCGCTGCCGCCCATCAGTGCCATGTACATGTCGGAGCTGCCCGGATAGGGCGTGATCTCGGCATCGTCGCCCAGCTTCTCCTGCAGGTAGTCGTAGCTGGTGGAGCCGATCTTGGTCGCGATGCGCTTGCCTTCCAGATCGTCGAGGGATCCCACGTCGCTGTCGTCGGAGACCAGAATGCGCAGGCCGGAGTCGTAGTAGGGATCGCTGAAATCGACGATCTGCTGGCGTTCGTCGGTGATGGTGATGCCGGCGATCGCCAGATCGACGTTGCCGGTCTGCACCGCGGGGATGATGCCGTTGAAATCCATGGTGTTGAGATCGACCTTGAAGCCGGCGCGGTCGGCGATCTCGTGCAGGATGTCCATATCGAAGCCGACCATCTCGCCACTGTCCTGATCCATCATCTCGAACGGGACGAAGCTGGGGTCGGTGACGGCCTTGAGCGTGGTGTCCTGCGCATTGGCCAGGCTGGAGGCACCCAGCGACAGGGCGAGGGCGGGGATGGCGAGCCAGTAGCTCAGGGATGTGTTGTTTTTCATGGTTTCCTCACGTCTTTATCGATTAGGGCAATCGACGACTACCTTGAGGAATCTTGTTACTGAACGTCAAGTCGACCTAGGTTTTGCTCGAAAATGCCTGCGCTCGACCATACTGCGTTAAAAACTGACTGGAGCTCCTGCCCGGTCAAAATACTCACCGCGTAAACTCCGCTATTTCCTCAGTTTTTTGTATCGTCTGTTCGTCATTCGGCTAATTTTCGATTCAAAACCTAGTTTACCGCCCCAGTTCCTAGACCGAAAACGAGGCGCCGCAGCCACAGGTGGATTGGGCATTGGGGTTCTTGATGATGAAACGGGCCCCGGCCAAGCCTTCCTCGAAATCCACCGTCGAGCCGACCAGATACTGGTAGGAGAGCGAATCCACCACCAGGCTGACGCCGTCGTTGTCGATCACGGTGTCATCCTCGGCGGTCTGGTCGCCGAGATCGAAGCCGTACTGGAATCCCGAACAGCCGCCGCCGGTGACATAGACCCGCAGCTTGAGGCTTGAGTTGTTCTCTTCGGCAATCAACGCCTTGACCCGCGTAGCGGCGGCATTGGTGAAGAACATCGGGGTCGGAGCGAAAGACTCCACTGTGCTCATTGTCACGCTCCCGTGCGTGCCGGCCGTCGATCGAAGTGGCCGGTCTAGCGAAAATGGCATGGGCGGTGAAAACCGCCTCGTTGACGTCCATTATCGGTAATACCGAGTAAAAGGGTCAACTTTAGCCTTGCCGAGGCCGGCGCGAGTCTGCCAGCGGCCGTCACGGATCGGTGTATGATGTCTGTCTCGTCAACCGCTTGGACGGTGTCGCCGGTGGCTCGCACAGGTATCGGGCTGCATGGCTATCGCCCGGCTGGACGAGCGCTTTGGATCGGGCAAGGAGGACGCTTTGCCACGCGTGCCGCGGTTTATCCCCAGACGTCTCAGCCTCGAACGATTTCGACGCCAGCTGGCGAGCGTCGATGCCATGCCGCAGCTCTGCCTGCTGGGCATTCTTGCAGGCATTCTGACCGGAACCGTGATGGTCGTTTTCCGGTTGCTGCTGGAATTCGGCGCGCTGTTTTTCATCCCCGGTGACGATCCGGAAGCGTTCGAGACCCTGTCGCCGCTGTTCCGTGCCGGTCTGCCGCTGGTCGCCGTCGCCCTGATCGGGGCGTGGCTATGGCCGCAACCCGGTCGCGCGCTGAAGATGGGGATCGGTCACGTCATCGAGCGTCTCGCCTATCATCAGGGCAAGATGCCGCTGCGCAACTGGATCAATCAGTGGTGGGTCGGGGTGATTTCGGTGATCGGTGGACTCTCGGCCGGTCGTGAAGGGCCGGCGATCCATCTCGGCTCGGCGGCGTCGAGCTGGATCGGCTCGCGTCTGCGTCTGCCCCACAACAGCCTGCGGGTACTGGTGGCTTGCGGCACCGCGGCAGGGATTTCCGCCTCGTTCAATACCCCGATCGCCGGGGTCATCTTTGCCATGGAAGTGGTGATGATGGAGTACACCATCGCCGGCTTCATGCCGGTGATCCTCGCCGCCACCATGGGGGCGCTGGTCTCCTGGGCGGTCTACGGGGCCGAGCCGGCCTTCAGCGTACCGCCACTTCAGCTCAATTCGCTGCTGGATCTGCCCTGGATCGTGCTGACCGCGCTGGTGGTGGGTCTGCTCGCCGGCGGTTTCGTGCGCTTGGCCCAGGGGCATCCTTCGATCAGCCGCCTGCCTTTTGCCCTGCGTCTGGCGATCATCGGGCTGCTTACAGGCGCCGTCGCCTGGTGGTATCCCCAGGTCCAGGGGATCGGCTACGACAGCTTGGAGAAGATGCTCAACGGGCCGATGGCGCTGGATGTGCTGCTGGTGCTGGCGGTGGTCAAGCTGGCGCTGACCGGACTCTGCATGGCGGGTGGTGTGCCGGTGGGCGTGATCGGGCCGATGCTGGTTTCCGGCGCCGCCGTGGGCGCGGTGATGGGCATGCTCGGCGGGACGCTGCTGCCGAGCGTGGTCACGACGCCGGATCTGTACGCGGTACTCGGCATGGCGGCGATGATGGGTGCGGCGCTGCAGGCGCCGTTGGCCGCCCTGCTGGCGCTGCTGGAGCTGACCCGCAATTCGGCGATCATGCTGCCGGGCATGCTGGCGGTGGTGGTCGCGGTGCTCACCGCTCGCCAGCTCTGCCGCTGCCAGGGATTCTTCCTCTCCAGCCTGACTCAGCAGGGGCTTCACCCGTTGCAGCAGCCGCTGATGCAGGCATTGTCACGGGTCGCGGTGCCGGCAGTGATGGAGCGCAATCTGGTGCGCACGCCGCGGGTCATCGACCATGATCGGGCCAAGGCGCTGCTCGATTCCAAACCGACCTGGCTGGTGATCATCCAGGAGGGTAAGGACAAGCCGCCACTGGCGATGAAGGCCGCTCACCTGGCGCGGGTACTGCATGACGAGGCATGGCTCGCGGAGCATGCCCAGATCGATCTCGAGGAAGTTCCCGGACAGCGTCTCGATCTGGCGCCGGTGCATCTGGAAGCGACGCTGTCCGAGGCCTACGACACGCTCAACGAATCCGGTCTCGACGCGCTCTACGTGGAGCACACCACGGCGCCGATGATTCGCAAGATTTCCGGTATCATCACTCGCGAGGCGATCGAGAACTATTATCGACGTAAGCGCTGACGTCTCCTGTTCATGAGCACCGACGCCTGTGTACCGGCGCCTATGTACCGACGCTTATGTAACGACGCCTGTGTACAAGCACCGGCAACGAGCGTCTCCCACGGAGGTCGAGCCGTGTCGTTGCTGACCGGGCTGCCGACCACACTTGCCTACCACACTGGATAGCGCAAGGAACACACCGCAGCGATCGACGAGGAGAGCAACCATGCGAATAGTGACTGGCTACCTCGCCACCCGATCCCGAATGGCGACGAAACTTCCGGGGTGGGCGCCATGATCCGTCATGCCGACAAGCCCGTGGTGATGGTTCTGGCGGGCCACGATCCCAGTGGCGGTGCTGGACTGGTAGCGGACGCCGAAGCCGTGAGAGGTTGCGGCGGCTGGCCGGTGACCGTACCCACCGCGTTGACCGTGCAATCGACCCGCGAGGTCATCAGCGTCGAACCCTGTCGAGGAGATTACATTCGTCGTGCGGCGCGCGCGCTGTTCGACGATTTTCGTATCGCGGCCATCAAGGTCGGCGTGATCCCCAATCTCGAGGTGCTGGAGGCGGTGATCGACGTCGCCCGTATGAGTCCCGGTACGCCGCTGATCGTCGACCCGGTCATTCGTGGCGGTGACGGCTCCGAGTTATCCACAGTCGATTTGATCGACCCGATTCGTCGCCGACTGTTACCCCTTGTGGATATCTTGACCCCCAATCGACACGAGCTGGCACGTCTGACTTTTGCTATCGGCGGAGACGACGTGGCCCGGGTGGTGGAGATAATGTCGCTGGGCTGCGCGGCCGTCCTGGTGACCGGCACGGATCCGCTGGATGGCGAGTCGGCCGCAGGCAATGTGGTGCATACTCTGCACACGCCGGAACTCAATCGGCAGTGGCAATGGCCACGGCTGCCCGCTCATTATCATGGCTCTGGCTGTACCCTGGCCTCGGCGTTGGCGACCCGTCTGGCCGCCGGGGAAGGATTGGCCGCAGCCTGCGCTCAGGCTCAACGCTTCACCTGGGATACGCTGGATAACGGCTTGGCGCTGGGGCAGGGCCAGTATCTGCCTGACCGGGTCTGGCGTGCGCCCGACTTCGATGCCACGCTGGAATGATGATCTCGATGCCGCCGGTCTCGACCGTCCCGAACGCGCTGTTGGGAGGGTCGAACCAGGCTTCATGCAAGGTTTATTCAAGAGTTATGCACGGGTTTATGAACAAGGGGCTTTACGCGATCACCGATAGCCGATTGCTGCCGGATGACAGAACCCTGCTGGATGCCTGCGAATCGGCACTGGAAGCGGGGCTCGTACTGTTGCAATATCGCGACAAGTCCGCGGATGGCGCTCGTCGCCGACGCCAGGGCGACGCCCTGGCCGCACTCTGCGAACGCCATGGCGTACCCTTGATCGTCAACGACGATCTCGAACTGGCGCTACGCCTGCAACAACGTTGGGGCACTATCATTGGGCTGCACCTGGGTCAGGAGGACGTATCGGTCGCTGCTGCCAGAGAGCGCCTGGGACGTGACGCGATCATCGGCGCCACCTGCCACGACTCGGTGGCACTGGCGCGTGTGGCCGCCGAGGCCGGCGCCAGCTATCTGGCGTTCGGGCGCTTTTTCGCCTCGCGCACCAAGCCTGCGGCCGCATCGGCACCGCTGTCGATTCTTGCCGAGGTCGAATCCCTCGGATTGCCCCGGGTGGCGATCGGCGGGATCGATGTCGACACCGCCGGCCACGCCCGAGCGGCGGGCGCCGAGATGCTGGCGGTCGTCCATGCGATCTTCGGCCAGCCGGACGTCGGCCGAGCGGTGCGCGAACTCAACGCCCGTCTCGCCGAGATGGCTTTGTCGAATTCCGCCATCGATGGAAAACCTGTCATCGATCGATGGCAGTAGAACTTTGCTGGAGAGAACACCATGACGACATCCGCCGAACTGTTCGAACGCGCCTGCCGGCACATTCCCGGCGGCGTCAATTCTCCGGTACGTGCCTTCAAGGGCATGTCGCAGCCGCCGGTCTTCGTCGAACGCGCCCAGGGCGCCTATCTGTTCGACGTCGAAGGCAAGCGCTATATCGATTATGTGGGCTCATGGGGCCCGATGATCACCGGTCATGCCGATCCGGAGGTGTTGAACGCGGTCCGCCAAAGGCTGGATAGCGGGCTTTCCTTCGGCACGCCGACGGCGATCGAGACCACCATGGCCGATCTGATCTGCGAGATCATTCCCTCCATCGATATGGTGCGGATGGTCAATTCCGGCACCGAGGCGACGATGTCGGCGATCCGTTTGGCCCGGGGCTATACCGGCCGCGACAAGATCGTCAAATTCGAGGGCAACTATCACGGGCATTCGGATTCGTTGCTGGTCAAGGCGGGTTCCGGCGCACTGACCCATGGCGAGCCCAGTTCGCCCGGCGTGCCGGCATCGCTCGCCGAACATACCATCACGCTGGCCTATAACGACATCGAAGCGGTGCACGAGTGTTTCGAAGCCATGGGCGAGCAGATCGCCTGCATCATCGTCGAGCCCGTGGCCGGCAACATGAACTGCATTCCGCCGCAGCCCGGTTTTCTGGAGGCGCTGCGCGAGGTCTGCAACAGTCACGGCAGCGTGCTGATCTTCGACGAAGTCATGACCGGATTTCGCGTGGCACTGGGCGGCGCTCAGGCGCACTACGGCGTCACCCCGGACCTGACCTGCCTGGGCAAGATCGTCGGCGGCGGCATGCCGGTGGGCGCCTTTGGCGGCAGACGCGACATCATGGAACAGATTTCACCGCTGGGGCCGGTCTATCAGGCCGGTACGCTGTCCGGCAATCCGCTGGCCATGGCCGCCGGCATCACGCTGCTCGAGAAAGTGCGCCAGCCGGGTTTCCACGAGGCCCTTTCCACGCGCGTCGAGACGCTGTGCGAAGGACTCGAGGCGCGGGCCCGCGATGCCGGTATCGAATTGATTACCCAGCGCGCCGGGGGCATGTTCGGGCTCTTCTTCACCGCCCAGCAGCGGGTCGACAACTTCGGCCAGACCATGGCCTGTGATGCCCAGGCGTTTCGCGATTTCTTCACCCGGATGCTGGAATCCGGTGTCTACCTGGCACCGTCCGCGTTCGAAGCCGGTTTCATGTCGAGCGCGCACACCCACGACGACATTCAGACGACCTTGATGGCCAGCGAACGTGCCTTCGCCGCCATGCGTCAGCTATAAGACACGAACGCGACTGACAGGGAGACGACGCATGAGCCGAACGCTGATACAGGCGCTCAAGGAGGGTGACGGTTTCGATCACCCGATTGGCGCTGTCGAGGTGTTCGAAACCCCCATCTCCTGGGTGGTATCGACGGGCGAGTACGCCTACAAGATCAAGAAGCCGCTGGACTACGGCAGCTTCCTCGATTTTTCGACGCTGGAGAAGCGGCGTCGCCTTTGCGAGCAGGAAGTCACACTGAATCGTCGCGTGGCCCCGACGCTCTATATCGGCAGCGTGGCGATCTCGGGGTCCGAGACGGCGCCGCGGGTCAACGACGACAGCGCGCCGATCGAATACGCGGTCAAGATGCGCCAGTTCAGCAGCCGCCATCTGCTCAGTTCGCTACAGGCCAGCGGCGAACTGTCGGCGGAGCTGATCGACGATCTGATCGATCAGCTCGTCGCGCTGCATGAGTCGGCCGATCGCGTCGATGACGACAGCCCCTACGGCTCTCCCGAGCATATTCGCCAGATGCTGGTCGAGGAGTTCGAACTGATCGAGTCGTTGCTGGAATCGCCTGCGGATCTGGCCGAACTCGAGCGGGTCAAAACCTTGAGCCTGGAGAGTTTCGCTCGGCTCGAGCCGGTTCTCGAGACCCGTCGGCGCAACGGTTTCATTCGCGCGAGCCACGGCGATATCCATCTCGGCAACGCGGTGCGCTTCGAAGGGCGTGCGATCCTGTTCAATGGAATCGAGTTCAACGAGCGCCTGCGCTGGTGCGACGTTGCCTGCGAACTCGCTTTCCTGATCATGGATCTGGAAGCCCGTGGCGAAACCGAGTTCGCGCACTATGCGCTCAATCGTTATCTCGAGCTCTCCGGGGATTATCAGGTCGTCCGCCTGCTCAACTTCTACAAGCGCCACCGAGCGCTATTGCGGGCACGGATCGAACTGGTGCGCGATCACGATGCCGGTATCATCGACGACCTGCCGGCGGGCGAGCCGATCGACGTGTTCCGTCGCTATTTGACCATGGCGCAGGCGTACAGCGAGTTTCGCTTCCCGTATCTGATTCTAGCGGTCGGTGTCTCTGGCAGCGGAAAAAGCCGTTTCACCGAGGAGATCGTGCGGCGTCTGGGTGGCGTACGGATTCGTTCCGATGTCGAGCGTAAGCGGCTTTTCGATTTCACATCGGCACCTGCCGATGCCGCCGAGGTCTACAGCGAGGAAGCCACCGACCAGACCTACCGTCGTCTTGCCGAACTCACGGGCACGGTACTCGAAGCAGGGCTGCCGGCGTGTATCGATGCTACCTGCCTGCTGCTGGAGCAGCGCAAACGGCTTCGGTTCGAGGCGGAAAAGCGCGGGCTGCCGGTTCTGATCGTCAGTTTCGAAGCCGATCAGGCCACGCTCAGAGCGCGTATCGTCAAGCGTGCCAGGCGTAGCGGGGAATCGTCGGAGAAGAGTCTTTCGATCCTGGAGCAGCAGTTGCAGCGCTTCGAGTCATTTGCCAGCAACGAGACGACCCATCTGGTCCACCTCGATACGACGGCGCCCGACGCCAACCTGACGCTGGCCTCGTTGATTCAGGAACGCATGCGGCTGAACTGAAAAATCCCCGGGAAAGCCGCTGGACTATGGCTTTCCGGGGGAATCAGGTACGACTGAGGGCGACGTACGAGGGTCAGGGGCTTTCAGCGACGCCCGCTGGCATAGCGCGAGGCCATCACCGGAATCGTGCCCAGGTTCTGGCGCGCCCAGTTGGTGGCCTGGATGCGGTTGTGAACGTTGATCTTGCGGAACAGGTTGTAGAGATGCGACTTGACCGTATGCTCGCTCACGAACAGCTTTTCCGCGATTTCGGTATTGCTGGCGCCCGATACCAGCAGCGTGACGATCTCCAGCTCACGTCGGGTCAGGCCGCATACCGGCCGATAGGTATTGACCTGCTGGCGACGATAGAAGTCGATCAACATGGCGGAAAGCGGACGGGATATCCACAGCTCGCCCCCCAGCAACTGGACGATACCTTTGCAGATCAGCTCCAGGTTGTCCTGGCGGTAGAAGACCCCGCGAAGATGGATGCCGATCAACAGCTCCATGACCTGCTTGTTATCGCGAACGTTGAACGCGGAGAGAATGATCGCGTCACTCTCTTCTGCTCGCGTGTTCCAGGCCAGCAGGTCCTTTTCCAGAACATGGTCTCCATCCAGAAGTACGAGAGCTCGGCGTCCCTCTGCCAGGGGAAACCGTTCCTGAGGACTGAGCGCAGAGACTCGACACCCGGTTTTCTGATGGATGTAGTCCAGAAAGAGGACGGATTGTGAGTTACAATCTGTAACAAGTACGATATCGGTATTTTCGGTGTTCATGGTCTGATCCCTTCGAAGGATTTTAATTAGTGTTTTAATTTTTTCGTTGCAACCCCTAGCTGAAAAGCCTACCGCATCCCGTGTTTTTGGGAGCTCAATAATGTGAATAAAACCCATCCGTTGTAAATATACTGCATCTAGTTTTCTACGAAGTGACAAACTGGAAACAATTAAGATAACGATAATGTTCTAAAAAAGTCATTACCTATCAGATCGTTGCGTGAAACGTTACAATGTAATTTTGAAGAACATCGTTTTCTTTGCGAGAAAAAGCACGCTTCCTTGCATCTTTGGCAGGGATCTTGGTTAGTCAAAGCAATGACTTTTCTCATCCCAGTCGATAGTGGCAACTTCATGAGCCACGAAGCGGGTCGCTTGCCCCAACCGCCGTGGCCCGTAGAATGGGCTTTTTGTCAGGAAACCGTCATGAGTGTGGATAGCGAAAATCTGGTCATTGCCAGTGGCAATCCTGGAAAACTGGCTGAATTTCAGCAGCTTCTGAGCCCGCTGGGTCTGAACGTGCAACCTCAGTCGGAGTTCGGCGTGAGTGGCGTCGAAGAGACAGGGCTGACCTTTGTCGAGAACGCCATCCTCAAGGCCCGCGCCGCTTCACGCGCCAGCGGGTTACCGGCGCTGGCCGATGACTCGGGGCTGGCAGTCGATGCGCTGTCGGGCGCACCGGGTATCTACTCGGCGCGTTATGCCGGGGTGGCCGAAGGTGGCGAATCCCAAGACAAGGCCAACAATGCCAAGCTGCTGGCCGCACTCAAGGATGTCGCTGAAGGCGAGCGCACGGCGCGTTACTGGTGTGTGCTGGTTTACCTGCGTCATGCCGATGATCCGGTGCCACTGATCGTCCAGTGCGACTGGAAAGGCGACATCCTGGCCTATCCTCGCGGCAGCGGGGGTTTCGGTTACGATCCGCTGTTCTGGATTCCCGAATGCGGCATGAGCGTGGCCGAGCTCAGCGGTGACGAGAAAAATCGCTTGAGCCACCGTGGGCGGGCGCTGCAGATGCTGATGGAGCAGTTCAATCAATGAGGGTTTTACCGCCGCTGGCACTGTACATCCACGTGCCCTGGTGCGTGCGCAAATGCCCCTACTGCGATTTCAACTCGCACGGTGTGGGACGTGGTGCCGAACTGCCGGAAACCCGCTATGTCGAGGCGTTGCTGGCCGATCTCGACCATGATCTGGAGGCGGTTCAGGGGCGGGAGATCGTCTCCATTTTCATCGGCGGCGGCACGCCGAGCCTGTTTTCCGCCGCAGCGTATCAACGTCTGTTCGACGGGCTGCGTCGGCGGCTGACATTCGCCGCCGATATCGAGATCACCCTGGAAGCCAATCCGGGGACCGTGGAGCAGGCCCGCTTCGAGGGCTATCGCCGAGCCGGCATCAACCGGCTATCCATCGGCGTGCAGAGCTTCGCGGCGGATCAGCTAGCGGCGCTGGGACGGATCCACAGCGGCGAAGAAGCGGTGCGCGCCATGCGCAGCGCCCGGGACGCCGGTTTCGACAACGTCAATCTGGACCTGATGCACGGTTTGCCTGGGCAGACGCTCGAGACGGCGCTGGGGGACATCGAACAGGCCCTGGCCCTGGAGCCCACGCATCTGTCGTGGTATCAGCTGACGCTGGAACCGAACACCGAGTTCTTCTCCCATCCGCCCGCGCTGCCCGATGAAGAACGGCTATGGGATATCCAGGACGCCGGCCATGCGCTGATCGAATCCGCGGGGCTGACGCGCTACGAAATTTCCGCCTACGCCCGGCCCGACCGTCAGGCACGACATAACCTCAACTACTGGCGCTTCGGCGACTATCTCGGTATCGGCGCCGGCGCCCATGGCAAGCTCTCGTTCATCGACTCGACAGGGCAGTGGCGTATCGAGCGGCGCTGGAAGACACGCCAGCCCGAAGCCTACCTGCGTCGTCTGAATGATCCCCGCGGCTTCGTGGCCGGTGGTCAGCCGGTGGACGCCTGCGCATTGCCGCTGGAATTCCTGATGAACGCGCTGCGTCTGGTCGAAGGCGTGAATGCCGACGATTGGCAAAACCATACCGGCCGAGCGTTGTCTGAACTGACGCCGCGGTTGGAGGCGGCACGCCGCAAGGGTCTGTTGGGGGAGTCGCCATCGCGACTGCAAGCGACCCCGCAAGGCCTGTTATTCTTGAATGACTTGCTCGCGCTGTTCGACGAAAAAGTTCGATGACGAAAGTTCGATGAAGAAAGTTCGATGACGAGCGTTCGACGAAGCCTTTCGACTCTCGAATGACAGCCGGGTAGTAACGGATCCATCGTCGCGTTGCCGCTGATAGTGGCGGGCGTGACGAGTCGCCAGCAAGGAGCCTTTAGGCATGAAGATGATGAAGAAGACGTTCTGGTTGTCCATTCCGGTTGCCATGGCGGTCGGCGTGACCGGCTGTGCTTCCAGCGGTGCGGATAATCAGCAGCAGCAAGGTGGTGGCAACACCAAGACCTGGAGCGGGGCGGGAATCGGTGCCGTTGCTGGCGCTGTTGTCGGCGCGTTGACCGGTGATGGCGGCAGTAGTACCCGGGATCGCGCGTTGATCGGTGCCGCCGCCGGCGCGGCCGCTGGTGGCGGGATCGGCGCCTACATGGATTCGCAGGAGAAAGAGCTGCGCAACCGCCTCGATGGCACGGACATCGGCGTCGAGCGTGACGGCAACAATCTGATCCTCAACATGCCGAGCAGCGTGACCTTCGACGTCGATGCCAGTGATCTGAAGACGCCGGCACGCCAGGCGCTCAACGACGTCAATGCGGTGCTGCGCGCCTATCCGGAGACCCGTATCAATGTCGGCGGTTATACCGACAGCACCGGCTCCGACAGCTACAACCAGAAGCTCTCCGAGCGCCGTGCGCAATCGGTGGCGACCTACCTCGAGCAGGGCGGCGTCGAGTCCGGGCGCATCAACGCGGTCGGCTACGGCGAGACGAACCCGGTCGCCAGTAACGATACCGACGCCGGTCGCTCGCAGAATCGTCGCGTCGAAATTACCCTGACGCCGACGCAGCAGTCCTGAGACGATCGAAGGCGTGATCGCGACGCCCGCCAATGGGCTCGCCGATCGCCGCTTTGATCTCGATTCCGGGCGCAACCTTCGGGTTGCGCCCGTTTGATTGGATGGATTCCCATGCTCGCCTATCAGCACGCCTACCACGCCGGCAACTTCGCCGATGTGCACAAACACCTGGGTTTGCGCCAGCTCGTGGCAGCGCTGACGTACAAGGCGTCGGCGATCAGTTTCGTCGATACCCATGCCGGGCGAGGGCTCTATCCGTTGGCGGCGCCGGAAACCCAGAAGCTCGGTGAATACCGTCAAGGCGTCGAGCGGCTTTGGCAACGTCGCCGCGGTTTCCCGGTGGATTCCCCGATCGGCGAGTGGCTGGCGGCGCTCGAGACGTTGCAGACCGGCACCGAGTTGAGCCGCTACCCCGGTTCGCCGTGGTGGCTGGGATCGACGCTGCGATCCCAGGATCGGCTGACCCTGTTCGAGCTGCATCCGGGCGAGCATCGTCATCTGACGGATCAGCTATTGCCGGCGGACGCCGCGGTACAACGCCGTCACGCCGACGGTCTCAAGGGGTTGGTGAAGCTGGTGCCGGTTTCCACGCCACGACTTTGCGTGCTGATCGATCCCAGCTACGAGAGAAAAGAGGAATATGACGAGGTTGCCGCCACGCTGATTCAGCTGGTGCGCAAGGTCCGTCACGCGGTCGTGCTGGTTTGGTATCCGCTACTGCCGGCCGGACGCCACCAGACGATGCTGGCCACGCTGCGCGACGCAGGAATTCCCAAGCTCTGGCGTAGTGAACTGCAGCTACGCGAGCCCGCTGCCGAGCGCGGCATGTACGGCAGCGGGTTGTTGATGCTCAATCCGCCCTGGCAGCTCGATCAGACCCTCGACACGGCCTTCTCCGAGTTGGCCCCGGTGCTGGCGGACGGCGCCAGTCACCATAGCGAATGGTGGACGGGCGAGGCGTGACGGCGGCGTCGAGCGCCGCCGTGCTTGCATAGCGCCCCGAAGCCGGCGCGATTTCTGAGGCGCCCCGAAACCGGCGCTGCTTCCACGGCGTCCCAGAGCTGTCGGGCTTTTCACAGCCCTCCGAAGCCAGTACTCGTCGCGACGCCTAGACCAGGTTCGTTGACGGGTTGGCGGGGCTTTCGGTGCCTTCGGGTTCCTCGCCCTTGATCGCGGCGATGAATTCGTCGCCCCAACGCCGGATATCGTTGTAGCTGACGATATCGTTGAGCTGGCGCAGACGCGCCTCGGCATCGGCTCGCGGTAGATTGAGAGCCAGATAGCAGGTTCTGGCAAGATCGCGGCGATCGTGCGGGTTGGTCAGAATCGCGCCTTTCAATTCGGCGGCGGCCCCCGCGAATTCCGACAGCACCAGTACGCCGCAGCCCTGCGTCATGCCCTGGGTGGCGGCGAACTCCTTGGCGACCAGATTGAGACCGTCGCGCAGCGGAGTGATCCACATCACGTCGGCCATGGCGTACCAGGCCACGACTTCCTCGAACGGAAAGCCGCGGAAGTAGAACTGCACCGGGGTCCAGCCCACATCGGCGAAGCGACCGTTGATATGGCCGATGGTCTGCTCGATCTGCGTCTGCAGCTCGTTGTAGATCGTCATTTCCCGGGCCGCGGGCACGCAGATGCTGACCAGCGTCACCTTGCCGCGCAGCTCCGGATTCTCGTCGAGCAGCAGCTCGTAGGCCTGCAGTTTCTCGAGAACCCCCTTGGTGTAATCGAGGCGTTCCACCGACAGGATCAGCTTGACCCCGCTGAACTCTTCTCTCAGCTCCGCCATGCGCGAGCTGGCACCCTCCATTTCCAACGCATTCTGGATCCGGCCGATATCCAATCCGACCGGGTGCGCACCCAGACGGACGACGCGAGAGCCGGTATCGACTGCGGTGGTCATCGTCTCCAGGCCCACGGCGCAGCCGTAGGTCAGAAAGCGCGGCGCGCAGCTCTGCTGCGAAAGCGTGGTCAGCGGCACGACGCCGCGGGCGACGTCGACGAAGTTCTCGACCTGACGGGGAATATGGAAGGCGACGTAGTCGCACTGGAGCAGACTGCCGATGATCTCGCGACGCCACGGCAGCACGTTGAACACGTCCGCCGACGGGAAATAAGTGTGGTGGAAGAAGGCGATCCGCAGATCCGGTCGCATCTCGCGCAGGTATGCCGGCACCATCCACAGGTTGTAGTCGTGAATCCAGATCAGCGCGCCCTCGGCGGCTTCCTCGGCGGTGCGTTCGGCGAAGGCGCGATTGACCTCGCAGTAGACTTCCCAGTCGTCTTCACGAAAGTGCGCCCGCTCCCAGAAGGTGTGCAGCGTCGGCCAGAAGGCCTCCTTGGAGAAGCGCTTGTAGAAGGTGTCGACCTGGACCTTGGTCAGCGGCACCCGGGCCGCGGTCAGCAGCGGATACTGCTTGGCGTCAACACTGGTGTGAGTCACGAAATCCTCTTCGTCATCCTCCTCGTAGATCGACCACGCAATCCACGAACCGCGCTGGTTGGCGAAGAAACTCAGCAACGTCGGGATGATGCCGTTGGGCGATGTCGGACGGCGGCGCTGGATCTTGCCGTCGACCCGGTACTCCTCGTAAGGCAGCCGGTGATACACCATCACCAGTTCGGCCTTGCCGGTCTGCGTCTCGTCGCGACGGTTTTCCGCCGCGACGCCATGGGCGCCGAGAAAGCCGAAATGGGCGAACGCTTCAATGATACCGCCACAGCCGGTTTCTTCGGCATGCATCACGCGAGTCTGATTCTGGGTCTGTTCAAGCAGCGCGGGTTCCGAACCGCCGACGCACACGGACTTGAATCCGGCGGTCAGCATGGCGAGATCGTTCATGGTGTCGCCGGCGACTAGCACTTCTTCGGCGTCGATCTCGATCCATTCGACCAGCTTCTTCAGGCTGCTGCCCTTGTTGACCCCCTTGGGCAGGAAGTCCAGATAGCGGCCGGCCGAGTAGAGCATCTCGCAGTCCAGCTCCTGGGCCAGTTTCGTCAGCGCCTGGTCCTTGGCGAGCTCGGGCGGGCAGTAGTAGGAGCAGCGACGTAGCTGCGGTTCGTCCTGGCGCACGATATCGGGAAAGCGCTGCATGGCGCTGGCGATACGAGATTCTCCGGGCCAGCTCGCATCGATCTCGTTCTGCAGCGGCTGGATGGACTGCAGGTTGTCGCCGTAATAGAGGCTGGCGCCCACGTCGGCGACGATGTAGTCCGGCTGGGGCAGCGTGGGGTCCGACAGCAGCGGCAGAATCGCCTCCAGGCTGCGCCCACTGATATAGGCGAGCTTGATATCCGGGTGCGCGGCGATGGTCTGATAGAGGCTGAGGCGGGCTTCGGGATCGCCGCCGAGAAAAGTGCCGTCGAGATCGGTTGCAAGTAACATGTTTTTCCTCCTGCCCGGCCTCTGTGGACCGGGACGATTTTCCCTGCGCGAGCGGTTCGTGCCTTCGTCGAGTGACGTTGGCCCAGATTCAGGTCCTGCCGGCCATCTCGACGATTCGCTGGCGTTCGTGTTCTTCGTAGAAACTGGGGTCGGCGAACAGATCCTTCTGCACGTCGTCGTACATCATCTCCAGCGCTTGGCTACTGGTCGGTGTCATGGGTTCGAAATGGGCCGTATCCCCGCTGACCAGCACCGATACGTGACGACGACGATAGATGGCATAGGCCGCCAGCAGCGCCATGACTGTCGCAATGTAGAGTGGCAGCCCCTGATCGCCAACGCTATGCATGATGACCCCGGCCAGAATCGGCGCGACGGCGCTCCCGGCTCCCTGAACCACCAGCATATCAGCTGAGCCGGCCACGATTTCGTCGGGATGCAACTGATCGATCAGCTGGGCCACGGCAATCGGATAGATGGAGAACGACAAACCGCCCCACAGAAAATATAGCCCGAGCAGGGTCAACTGGTTGGGCGCGAACGGCATGGCGACGGCAGCGATCGCGGCCAGAATCACCACGTAGGTCATGACCCGCGGGCGATCGTGAGTATCGGAGAATCGACCGATGGGTATCTGCAGCAGCGCGCCGCCAACGATGGCGCAGCTCATCACCACGCCGACGCCGGCGACATCGAATCCGACACTGCGCGCGTAGACCGGCGTCAGGGTCCAGAACGCGCCCATGGCAAGACCGGACATCGCCGAGGCGGCGACGGCCAGCGGCGCGAACCCGAGCAATGCCTTGAGACTGCTCTTGGGTCGTGCCGGAATGACCGGCTGGCTGCGTTTGGTGATCGTGATCGGCAGCAGGGCCCAACTGATCAGGATCGATGCCAGCGCGAACAGCAGGAAGCCGTCGGGGCTATCCAGGCGCAGGATCTGCTGGGCGATGGCCAGCGCGCCCAAGTTGACCACCATGTAGATCGCGAAGACCCGGCCTCGCTGATGGCTGGCGGCCTGGCTGTTGAGCCAGCTTTCGATCACCGTCATCAGCGTGATGAACGAAAGACCGTAGATCACCCGCAGACCCAGCCACACCCAGGGGTTGATGAAAATCAGGTGAAGCAGGGCCGCCGAGGCGCAGAGCCCGGCACAGAACGCAAAGGTGCGGATATGCCCCATGCGCTTGATCAGCCGGCCGCTGATCCAGGTACCGCCAATGAAGCCGATGAAGTACCCGGACATGATGAGGCCGATCAGACTGGTCGAAAAACCTTCGTCGGCGCCGCGTAGTGTCAGCAGGGTGTTGATCAGGCCATTGCCGAGCAACAGTAGCGCCACGCTGCCCAGCAACGCACGAATGGGTCGTAACAACGACCACATAGCTTTCTCCTTGCCATGGCTTGAATGCATTCATGCAGTAAGCGTGCCGAAGTCCCTGAAATTCGGTAAAACCGTTGTTGTTATAAGATGATATTATCGTTTTATGATCGTAGCCATAATCGAGGTTATTCGATCATGTGCACTCGAATGGTGCTGATTGGCTGATTCGATTCAGCTTAGCAGCCAAACGCCATGCCGCTGCAAGGAATCACGGCACGCGGCGAAGCCACGCCTCGCTGGCGAATTTGTCGTTCGCCAGAATGTTCGCTGCATCCCGCTCGTTCTCGGTCAGCGCATCCGGTTCCAGCGTGAAACGTGCGGCAAACGATTCGATCATGCGCTGGATGATCTCCTCACGCGCGAGACCCGTCTGGCGCTTGAGCGGATCGACGCGCTTGCCGGCGCTGGTGGTGCCCTTGTCGGAGAGCTTTTCGCGGCCGATCCGCAGCACGCGGGTCAGTTTCTCGGCGTCGATGTCGTAGGCCATGGTGACGTGATGCAGCACCGCGCCGTTGATCCGCTTCTGGGCGGCGCCGGCGATCTTGCCGCCGGGAGAGGTGATGTCGTTGATCGGCACGTACCAGGCGGTGATGCCCATGTCGCCCAGCGCTTGGATTACCCAGTCATCGAGAAAGGCGTAGCTGTCGACGAAGGTGAGCCCCTGAACCAGAGTTTCCGGCACGATCAGCGACCAGGTGATGGTGTTGCCCGGCTCGACGAACATGGCGCCGCCGCCGCTGATACGACGCACGACCTCGATACCGGCGTGGCCGGCGGCCTCGGCATCGACTTCGTTGGCCAGCGACTGGAACACGCCGATGATGATCGCTGCACGGTCCCATTCCCACACGCGCAGCGTCGGCCCGCGCCGCCCCGCCGCCACTTCGCGGGTCAGCACTTCGTCCAGCGCCATGTGCAGCAGCGGTGATTCCGGCGCGCGGTGGATCAGGCCGAAGCGATGATCTCGCCAGTCCGAAGTCCGGGAGAGTGCGCGCCGAATGACGGTGGCGATGGCGGACACCGAAAGCCCGACCATTTCGGTCTGTGGCGGCAGCGCGGATTGAATTCTGGCGATCAACGTATTGGCATCGGCATCGGTCGACGCGCCGACCAGGGCGCGGTCGATCGCCTCTAGCGCCTCGTCGGGCTCGAGGAAGAAATCCCCGGACAGCTGCACCGAAGCCAAGCGCCCTTCACGTACCGTGACGTCCGCCACCAGCAGTTTCCCGCCCGGCACCTTGTACTCGCCGTGATGTACGGTTTCACGACCCTCATTCGACTCCGTCATTCCGGCTCCTCGAGCAGCACTGTTCGAGGAGCCAGTATAGCCCCCACGCTCGAAGTCACGTGACGAATCAGAGCTTGGAAGCTCTATACCGACACCTTACCGGTACGGAAGCTAGCGCCAGAAGGGCCGATGACTCTCGCGTCGAGCCTGGGCTGGTGTCAGGCCGATATCCTTCAACTGCCGTTCATCCAATCGTGCCAGCTGCTGGCGTGTGCGCCAGCGCTGCCATGCACTCGGGCAATAGGGGCGACGCTCAGGTAAACGATCTGAACCGGCAATGGCGGTCGATCTGGACGCTGCCCCTTTACGGTGGGCGACAAGGCGCATGACGGGACTCCCGCTCGCTGAACGATGGGTTCAAGCTACGGCGGGACGTCCCAGCCATACAGATCCAGGAATTCGAAAGTTTTGCGATACAGATGTTCCGGGAACGCGGCTGTATGCCGCATTTCGCTCCAATCTGTATCGTGTTCTCTCGAAAGCTGCCATACACAATGAGGCAGAGCTTCAAGGGGACGCCTCATGCACCGCTACGAACGACTGGCCGACCATCTACGCGAGCGTATCGAGGCAGGCTACTATCAGCCCGCCGATCGCCTGCCGTCGGTACGCTCGCTGGCGGCATCCCACGGCGTCAGTCTCTCCACCGTTCAGCAGGCCTATCACCAGCTCGAGGATGCGCAGCTGATCGAGGCGCGTCCCAAATCAGGCTACTTCGTCTCGCCCCAGCGGGAGCGGCCGATGCCACCGCCGGCCGGGCGAACGGCGCAGCGACCGGTCGAGGTATCGCAGTGGGAGCAGGTGCGCGAGGGGACCTGCATCTTGCCCGATACCCACGTCGTTCATTTGGGGCGGGGTATGCCGGATATTGATGCGTCGACGCTGAAGCCGTTGCTGCGCTCGCTTGCGCGGGTCAGCCGTCGTCAGGATCTGGTCGGGCTCAACTACGACACCCTGCACGGTCGCCTGGAGTTGCGCGAACAGATCGCCAGACTCGCGATCGGCCACGGCTGTCGGCTGCACCCGGAAGAGCTGGTCGTGACCACCGGCTGCCACGAGGCGATCTCGATCGCCATGCGGGCGGTGTGCGAGCCCGGTGGCATCATCGCCGTGGATTCCCCCAGCTTCTACGGCGCGCTGCAGGCGATACGGGCCTACGGCATGAAGGCAATGGAAATACCCACCGACCCCGAACACGGGATCAGTCTGGAAGCGCTGGAACTGGCGCTGGAGCAGTGGCCGATTCGCGCGATCCAGATCACCCCAACCTGCAACAATCCGCTGGGCTATACGCTGTCGATCGAACGCAAGCGGGCGCTCTACGCGTTGGCGCAACGCTTCGACGTGGCGATCATCGAAGACGATGTCTACGGCGACCTGGCCTATGGCTTCCCGCGTCCGCCGACGATCAAGTCCTTCGATGACGATGGGCGCGTGCTGCTCTGCAGCTCGTTCTCCAAGACGTTGGCACCGGGTCTGCGTCTCGGCTGGATGGCGCCGGGGCGTTATCTCGAACGTGCCTTGCACATGAAATACGTCGGTACCGGATCCACCGCCACGCAAGGGCAGATGGCGGTTGCCGAGTTCATCCGGGAGGGGCACTTCGAGCCGCACCTGAGAAAGATGCGGGCGCAGTACCAGCGCAATCGCAATGCGGCGCTGGATCTTATCGTCGACGTGTTTCCCGCTTCCACCCGAGTCAGCTATCCCGAGGGCGGGTTCATGCTTTGGATCGAGCTGGATTCCGGGGTCGACTCGGTGGCGCTCAATCAACGCCTGATGGTGGAAGGTATCCGCATCGCGCCCGGAGTGATGTTCTCGGCCACCGGCAAGTATCGGCATTGCCTGAGAATCAACTACTCGCTATTCGACGACGCGACCCGACAGGCGATCAGAGGCATAGGGCGAATACTCTCCGACCCGGAAAGCGCGGGGGGCTGAGGGTGACGCTGGATCTCCGTCAGTCTGCGGGCGGCCCCGATCCAGGTTCGGCGCTGACGACACGCATCTTGCGAACGATTCGGTGCATCCGATCTTGTCGCGTTATCGATAACGGCCGATCTGGTGGTGCAGCTCACCGGCCAACAATAGCCAGGCGGCGCGGCGCCCTTCGCTCGAGTGATTGAAGCCGCCCTTGTCGACCGCGGCATCCAACTGGGCCAGGGTCTCCTCGACCTCGGCCAGCTCGATGCCGGCCGCCAGGATATCTGCGCGTCGTTCCGCCAGATCGGCGCGTAGCTGTGCGATGCACTGTTTGATCGTGCTCTCGCCGGTGTACTGCGTCGCCTCCGCTTCCCCACCAAACACTCGGCCCACTGGCAGGTCGTCGTCGAGCGAGACGCGGGTAACGCGGGCCAGATTGTCGGGGGAGGGGCTTTTGTAATCTTCGTCATAGGGGTGCTCGGCAAGGCCGGGAGCCAAGTTTGCCATGATGTCGTAAAGGATCTGGTTGCTCTCCAGATGCTCTCGGGTACAGACGTCGGAACAGGCCATCAGCCAGCGGCTGCCCAGCGGCGCGCACATGATGTAGTACTGCAGCGTGCGCCCCACGTGAAAGCGGTCGCGAAACTCCCGGTAGTGAAGAATCAGCGGATGGATATCAGCCGGGTTGCGCCGCTGCAGCGTGTCGAGTGCCCCGAGCACGTCCTGCTGCCAGCGGGCAACGAGCGCTTTGTCGGCAAAGCCTTTCTGCTTGCTGCGAAGATACTGCTCCGGCGCGATAAGCGGATAGAAGGGACGATGAGACTCGCCACCCCCGCCGCCGAAATAGATGTGGCGTGAAGAGTTGAGCGTGTAAGGGAAATAGACCGGGGTATAAATGCCCAGGCACAGCGCTTTCCAATCCTCGTAGGCGTGATGAGCCGCCAGCGGCAACGGCTTGGGCGTTTTCTGATTGAGTCGCAGATCATAATGCCTGGCCAGTGCCTGCGCGATGGCCAGATCCTTGGCCAGCCGCGGCTTTTTATCGGCTCGCAGATAAAGGTTCGTCGTCGCCTGCGCGATGCCCAGTCGTTCACGCGCGGCCAGGAAAAAGCTCAGCAGCGCGCGCGAATCGCGCCCGCCGGTGAGATCGGCAATCAGTGACAACCTGCCCTCATGCATCAGGCCGCTGATGCGCGACAGCCAGATTTCCAGATACTGCTTCAACGCGCCGGCATAGGCACCCGGCTCAGGAAGCTCGCGTGCGACGGGGCTCAACTGGTCTTCTGCAAGGTCGAGAGAGTAAAAGGATGGCAGAATCCGGATCTCGCTGACCGCCGTGGAAAACGATGCCGGCTGCGCGGTGAAAGGCTTGGGGTGGCTCCAGGCCCGGAGCTGGGCACGATCCACCGTGAGCGATACGCCTTGCTCACGGAGGTGGCTCACCAGCGCCATCAGGGAGTTGGAAAAAGCCCAGACACGATCCTGGGTGTAGTAATACAGATGTTTGTAGCCCTTGAAGTCGGCGCCGATCATCCGACCATTCCCGTGCGGAACGATGGCGACGTAGCAGCCGTCTTCTCCGAAAGGTACCTCGAGACCGGTTGCCTCCCGGTACTGGCGGGCTCCCTCGGCGTCCGCAATGAAATCCCGGCCGGCAAAGCAGTAGCCGCTGAACCAGCGATCCGGTATCCCGGTGGCGCTTGAGAAAAGAAATACCGAATCCGTCACTGTCGTATCGTCCCTGTCATGTTCTGCGATGCCCACCTTAAGTTATCTGACGGCGCAGGCAAACGCTCACCGGTTTCCGTTTTGCTTGGCACCGAAGTCGGCCACGAGTGGCCATCACGAGCGCTTCAGGTACGCGCACTCCGTCGCGACCACAATCTCTTACCCCGGTCTGCGTGACTGTTACCGTGAATTATTCGATCATCGCGCTCTGGAATACGCCAAGGCGGCCCACTTACACCGGGATGAAACATGTCAGCACCTGAACACGGCGGGTCCGATCACTCGGATCAGCCGATCCGTTTTTACTTCGGTATACCGCTGCGCGCACGTGCCAGCGCGCTGAATTGGACACAGGTTTGCGACAACCTGGCACGCACGCTGGATAGTCTGGCGCGTCAGACCCGGAACGATTTCCGAGTGCTGATCTCCTGTCATGATATTCCGGATATCGATACCCGGGGGCTGAACGTTCGCTTCCTCCAGGCAGGGTTTGCGCCTCCCGTGGATGAGCAGGGAAAGCCGCGCAGTGACAAGCACAAGAAAAAGCGCCGACTGGGGCATGAACTTGCCAAGGAGGTGACCGATGGCGTCTATTTCATGCCGCTGGATGCCGACGATCTGATCCATCCGGAGCTGGTCGAGAAAGTGCTGAGTGATGACAATCGCCGCGGCTATTTGATCGAACGCGGGTGGATGTTCAATACCGCGACGGGCCATTATCGCGAGTGTACCGAAAAGCAAAATCCCTTCTGGCGCTACTGTGGCTCGTGCGCGGTCATCTACTTCGAGCCGGATGAGCTGCCACTGGAGAAAGGCGACAAATCGCGCTACTACAGCCGCTTCTTGAATCACATCCATTATGCCGAGGTCGCCGAGGAGGCAGGACGTCCACTGGCACCTTTCAGCGACGCGATGGCGGTCTATGTGATCAATCACGGTGAAAACGACTGGACGGTGTATCGCCAGCGTCCCGATGGCAAGACACACTACGTCGAGCAGCGTCCGGTCCGTGACCGCCGCCAGCTCCAGGCGCTGAAAGTCCTTTATCCTCAGCTCGATGCCGCTACCCCGCCGCCGCGGGCATGGAGCTGGGTCTGTCAGCAGTCCCGGCGGCTACGGCGTCGTCTTTCCCGGCGCTCGGGGCATGCCTGAAGACACTTCCGAGGCTCAAACTGATGAAGCGACAGCGGCCATCCCGAAGCCATCGCGGATCGATCAGGGGGGAAGCGGCACGCGCGTCGTACTCTTGATCTCTTCCATCACGAATGAGGCCGAGACGTCGGCCAGCGACACCCGAGCGATCAGACGCTGATAGAGCCGATCATAGGCTTTGACGTCGGCGATACGAGCGCGCAGCACGTAGTCCAGTTCACCACTGGTCCGCCATACGTCAACGATTTCCGGCAGGGTCTCGACCGCATTTCGGAAGGCTTCCAGCCACGCCGGATCATGGCGATCGGTACGAATCTGGATCAGTACCGTGAGGCCACAGCCGACCCGCTCGGGATCGAGCAGCGCGACCCGCCCGCGTATCACGCCGCGTGCCTCGAGCGCCTTGACGCGACGCCAGCAGGCATTGCGGGAGAGATTCACGCGTTCCGACAACGCCTCGACCGAGAGCGTGCTGTCTTGCTGCAGCGCATCGAGAAGGCGGCGGTCGAAATTATCCAGTTCAGGTGTCATGTTGGGATATATATCCCAAAATTTCGGTTTCAGGAAGGAAGTTCGGGATAAAATCGGCGCCGCGCTTGGATAAGCTGGTGAGAACCGACCATCGATCCTGCCGGAGCCGAGACATGTCCCTTCGCCTGACCCGTCTGTTCACCGCTCATCCCGCCTCGGTGGAGGAAAGCTACTTCGAACACCTGCGCTTCGCCGGCGCTTTTGCCGGGCAACTGCTGCTGGCGGGTCTGGCGGCGTCGATTCACGCCGTGCTGCCGTTCCTGTTCGAATCCACCGCCAGCCGAATCATCACCCAGCTTCATGCGCGGCTTCAGCGGCGCCACTGAGTCGGTTCACTTGCCGATGCAGAAGCTACCGAAGATTTCGCCGAGCAGGTCGTCGGCGGTGAACTCGCCGGTGATCTCGTTGAGAGAGTGCTGGGCGTCACGCAGATCCTCGGCAAGCAGTTCGCCGGCAGCGGCGCCTTCGAGCTGCGCGGTGCCGTTGGCCAACGCCAGCGCGGCGCGTTCCAGCGCGTCGAGGTGGCGACGGCGAGCGGAGAAGCGGCCCTCGGTGGTGGCGTCGAAGCCCATCACCGCCTTGAGGTGGGCTTTCAGGTTATCCACACCCACTCCGGTTTCCGCCGAGATTCGAATCACCGGAGGGGTTGTGGATAGATCGAAGTCGCTGCCTTCGCCGCTCTGATCGATCTTGTTTCGCACCAGTGTCAGACGCCCGGGATCGGGTAGCCGTTCGACGAATTCCGGCCAGATCTCGACAGGATCGAGCGAGTCCGTTTCGCGCGCGTCGACCAGCAGCAGTACGCGATCCGCCTTCTCTATCTCCGCCCACGCGCGCTGGACGCCGATCTTCTCCACCGCATCCGGGGTGTCGCGCAGGCCGGCGGTATCGATCACGTGCAGCGGCATGCCGTCGAGATGGATGTGCTCGCGCAAGACATCGCGAGTGGTGCCTTCGATCTCGGTGACGATGGCGCTATCGCGCTCGGTCAGGCGATTGAGCAGGCTGGACTTGCCGGCGTTGGGCCGCCCCGCGATTACCACGTTCATCCCCTCGCGCATCAGCGAGCCCTGATTGGCAGCGGCACGGACGGCTTCCAGTGTCTGCCGCAGCGTAGCCAGCTTGGCGGCGACCACGCCGTCGGCGAGAAAATCGATCTCTTCCTCGGGAAAATCGATCGCGGCCTCCACGTAGAGGCGCAGCTGTATCAACTCGCCGACCAACTGCGAAACACGCTGGGAGAATTCGCCCTGCAACGAGCGCAGGGCGTTTTCCGCTGCGGCGCGGGAGCTGGCGTCGATCAGATCGGCGATGGCCTCGGCCTGGGCCAGGTCGAGCTTGTCGTTGAGAAACGCGCGCTCGGAGAATTCACCCGGGCGGGCCAGCCGCGCACCGAGTTGCACACAGCGCTCCAGCAGCATGTCCATCAGCACCGGCCCGCCGTGCCCCTGAAGCTCCAGCACGTCTTCACCGGTGAACGAGTGGGGGCCGGGGAAGTAGAGCGCGATGCCCTCGTCGATGACGCTGCCTTCACCCTGGAAAGGCCCGTAGTGGGCGTAGCGAGGCGTCGGCTGGTGGCCGAGGATGGTTTCCGCCAAGGCGCTCGCCGAGGGCCCGGAGACACGCACGATGCCGACGCCGCCGCGCCCCGGAGGGGTCGCCAGGGCGGCGATGGTGTCTTGGCGGTACAGCGGCGCGTCGGTAGAGGGGAGCGGGGCGTTCATTAGCATCTCCAAAAATCGATATCGTGGCCGGCTTGGCGGGCATTGTCCGGGGCCTCTCGGTGGAATGCCAGTGCGGAAAAGCCAGAGCCTGAAACGCCAAGGCCTGAAACGCCAAGGCCTGAAACGCCAGACCCCCGCCGAAGCGAGGGTCTGGACGTTGCGGCAGGCTCCGATCGAGCGTCAGCCTTTGGCTTTCACCGCCTTGCCGCCACCTGCGTCGTCCTTCATCACCTTGTTGGTAATGAACCACTGCTGCAGGATCGAGATGCTGTTGTTCACGACCCAGTAGATCACCAGGCCGGCCGGGAACCACAGGAAGAAGAAGGTGAAGACGATCGGCAGCATCTTCATGATCTTCGCCTGCATCGGGTCCGGCGGTGTCGGGTTCAGGAACTGCTGGAGCAGCATGGTGCCGCCCATGATGATCGGCAGGATGAAGTACGGATCCTTGGCCGACAGATCCTGAATCCAGAGCATGAACGGCGCGTGGCGCAGCTCGACCGACTCCATCAACATCCAGTAGAGCGCGATGAACACCGGCATCTGGATGACCATCGGCAGACAGCCGCCAAGAGGATTGATCTTCTCCTTCTTGTAGAACTTCATCATCTCCTGCGACATGCGCTGGCGGTCGTCGCCGTACTGCTCCTTGAGCCGCTTCATCTCCGGGCCCATCTTGCGCATCCGCGCCATCGACTTGTAGGCCTTGGCGGCGAGCGGGAACAGCACGATCTTGACGCAGACGGTCAGCAAAACGATGGACCAGCCCCAGTTGCCGATCAGAGCGTGGATCTTCGTCAGCAGCCAGAACAGCGGGTTGGCCAGGAACCACAGCCAGCCGAAATCGACGGTCAGCTCTAGATGCGGAGCTACCGCTTCGAGGCGCTCCTGCACCTTCGGTCCCACGAACAGCGTGGCGTCGAGCGATGTCTGCTGCCCGGGCTCGATGGTCTGATTGGGACCGGCGAAGGCGGCGACGGTACGGTCGCGGTTGTCGACATTGCCGTAGTAGAGATTCTGCTGATCCGGGTTCGGCACCCACGCCGAGGTGAAG
Source organism: Salinicola halophyticus (assembly GCF_003206695.1). Taxonomy (GTDB): domain Bacteria; phylum Pseudomonadota; class Gammaproteobacteria; order Pseudomonadales; family Halomonadaceae; genus Salinicola; species Salinicola halophyticus. The sequence goes on from NZ_PZJN01000009.1 coordinate 311,727, forward strand.
TAGTGCTGAATCACCGCGACCCAGCCACCTTTCACATCGCGATTCTGGAAGTCGCCGTCACGGATATCGTCGAACTTGACCTTGCTGTAGTGCTCGTCCGGCGAGGAGAACGCGGCACCCAGGAACGAGTGCATGCCAACGCCGGAACCGCTGGCCGGATCCGGGCTCTGGTCGCGTGCCAACTGGCCGATAAAGCGTGCCGTTACCGGCTGCTGGCTCTCGTTGTCGATCCGGTACTCGACCTTGACGGCGTAGTCGTCGCGATTGATGACGAAGCGCTTGACGATATCGACGCCGTTGACGCTGCCGTGCAGGTCGACGTTGATCGAATCCTGGCCTTCGCTGAGCTGGTAGCTGTTGCGATCGGCAGTGAACGCGATGCGCCCCGAATGGCCTTCGATCTGCAGACCGGACTTGGCCACGTAACTGCGCACCTTGTTGTCGCTGAGCAGTACGAAAGGGGTGTCGGAGTCGAGGGCCTGATCATGTCCGAACAGCGCGGCATAGACGATGTCGCCGCCATTGGGATTGATGCGCAGATCGAGCACATCGCTCTGGACCTGAATCAGGTTGCTGCCTTGCGCGGTATCGGCGTCGGCGGGCATGTCGTCCTGAATCGGCTTGGCCTTGCCGTCGCTGCCGGTAGGTGCAGAGAGCGCACCGACATCGCCGTCTTCACCGCTATTGTTGCCACCCGATGAAGCCGCCATCTCCGGCGCCGGGTTGTTCACGACGTTCTGACCGTAGTCCTGATTCCACTGCATGATCAGCAGATAGGCCAGCACGGCCAGAGGAATCACGAAAAGGAGGCGTTTCAAATCCATATAGGGGTCTGCCCGGTAGGGGAATGGGTCAGTGGGCGCCGGGCATCGGCGGACGACCGGCAGCATTTGCCGGTGCTCCCCGGCCTTTGACGCGGGGATGTCCGATCAAGAAGACGAAACGTCCTGTTGCGTCTGACGAGCGGATTTTTCCAGACGCCGCCACATGCCATTGAGCTGACGAGAGACGCTGGCGTTATCCTGCTCGTGCAATCCTCGTCGCGCGAGTATGACGATATCCACTGCCGGTAAACGATGCTGCTGATGGCGAACGGACTCGCGCACAAGACGCTTGAGGCGATTGCGGTCGACGGCACGGCGCACGTTCTTCTTGCTGAAGATCAACCCGATCCGCGGATGGCCCAGTGCGTTGGGACGGGCCAACGCCAGTATTCCTTTACCGTGGACCTTATAGGGAGCGTGGTCGAAAACGTGCTTGTAGTCCCCGGCTGTCAGCAAACGCAGCTGCCGGGGAAAACGCTGATCGGGCACCCGGTGTCCGATCAGGCGCTGAGACGCTTACGGCCTTTGGCGCGACGACGAGCAAGGACTTGGCGGCCGTTCTTGGTGGCCATGCGGGCGCGAAAACCGTGGACGCGCTTACGCTTCAGAACGCTGGGCTGGAAGGTGCGTTTCATAGCTGCTGATTCCCAATTAGTTGATTTCTAAAGAAAACGGGTTGAAGCGGGGTGCCCGGCACGCGCAACGGGAGCGGGCTCACTCGACTCAAGAGCGGGAATTCTAGTGAATCCGTAGTTCGGGTGCAATTTTTCCGTGAATTATCCACACCCGGGCCAGGCTCGAATGGCGGCCCGCCCTGCTCGATTTCTTCGGCTGGCAGCCCTTGGCGTTGTCGCGATGAGCGATCGATTTCGATTCCTCGGCCGAGCGGCGAGATCGCGATTTCTCGACTCTGTCAATCACACCATGTGGTTAACAATGGGGATAACAGTTGTTAATAACTCATTTATAAACAAGTAAAACAATAAGTTATGCTTTATTTTAGGTTGTGGGGAAAGTGCGTGAAGGCGGTGTATAGCGCGGGGATGAGTGTGCTCAGGGAAACTTGGCCGAACGACGCTGCGTCGATGTTTCCCCATCCTATTACCGTAGAATCCACAGGATTGTCACCTTGCTATCCTTCAGTTATCCACAGTCGGTCGAGATTTCGACATCGTGTGGATAACCTGACGGGTCGACGCTACAATGTGCGGCCGTTTTTTCGATTCCATTTCCCAACGTTCGGTGAGGTCGTGTGTCTGTCGCTCTCTGGCAACAATGTCTGAACTCGCTGCAGGACGAATTGAGCTCTCAGCAATTCAATACCTGGATTCGTCCTCTGCAGGCAGAGGACGGCGAAATGGACGAGCTCTGTCTTCTCGCCCCCAATCGCTTCGTACGTGACTGGGTCAGTGACAAGTATCTGAAGCGAATCAATGAACTGTTGCGTGAATCCACGTCCAGCAGCAAGCCTCCCAAGGTGCAACTGACGGTTGGCAGTCGCCGGGCCGCAGCGGTATCGCCGCGAGATCTGGGGGCACCGGTTTCCGCGCCCAGCCGTCCGTCCCAGCGACAGGCGGCCGCGCCCAGCGTGCAGACCGAATCGCGTTCGAGCGAGGCGGCGGAGGAGCGTCAGCTCGATCGATCCCGCGAAGAGAGCGGCCGGCGAGGCAGAGAGCGCCAGGTTCAGGTCGAAGGTGGGCTCAAGCACGGCAATGGTCTCAACTCGAACTTCACCTTCGAAACGTTCGTCGAGGGCAAGTCGAACCAGCTGGCGCGTGCCGCCTCGCGGCAGGTCTCGGAAAACCCCGGCGGTGCCTACAACCCGCTGTTTCTCTACGGGGGCGTGGGGTTGGGCAAGACCCACCTGATGCACGCGGTGGGCAATCATCTGGCTGGGCTTCGCGACAATGCCAAGGTCGTCTATCTTCACTCCGAGCGTTTCGTCGCCGACATGGTCAAGGCGCTGCAGCTCAACGCGATCAACGACTTCAAGCGTTTCTACCGCAGCGTCGATGCTCTGCTGATCGACGATATCCAGTTTTTTGCCGGCAAGGAGCGTTCCCAGGAGGAGTTCTTCCATACGTTCAACGCCCTGCTGGAAGGCGGGCAGCAGATGATCCTGACCTCGGACCGTTACCCTAAGGAGATTAGCGGCGTCGAAGAGCGGCTGAAATCCCGCTTCGGCTGGGGCCTGACGGTGGCGATCGAGCCGCCGGAGCTCGAGACGCGCGTGGCGATCCTGATGAAAAAGGCCGATCAGGCCAAGGTCGATCTTCCCCACGATGCCGCGTTCTTCATCGCCCAGAAGATCCGTTCCAACGTGCGCGAACTGGAAGGCGCGCTCAAGAAGGTGATCGCCGATTCCCACTTCATGGGCAAGACGATCACACAGGACTTCATCCGCGAATCGCTCAAGGATCTGCTGGCGCTGCAGGACAAGCAGGTCGGGATCGAGAATATCCAGCGTACGGTGGCGGAATACTACAAGATCAAGCTCGCGGACCTGCTCTCCAAGCGCCGCTCGCGTTCGGTGGCGCGGCCGCGTCAGGTGGCGATGGCGCTGGCCAAGGAGCTGACCAATCACAGTCTGCCGGAGATCGGCGACGCCTTCGGCGGGCGCGATCACACGACCGTGCTGCATGCCTGCCGCAAGGTCGTGGCGCTGAAAGAAGAGAGTGCGGACATTCGCGAGGACTACAAGAATCTGATGCGATTGTTGACCAGTTGAGCCACTGCGCCGTGAATTCGAGCCCGTAAGGGATTGCGGGCGGCGTCCGGCGAGGCAAGAATGGGACGGCGCGGTCCGAGAGCTTACATCGGCGATCCCCATGCGGGATCGTTCGCGTTCAGGTCCATCGAGCCGGCCGGGAACTATTGCTTCAGCTTAGATTCATTCCAACTACGGAGCCCCAATGAAATTTTCCATCTCTCGCGAAGCCCTGCTGCGCCCGCTGACACTGGTGGCCGGGGTGGTAGAGCGCCGTCAGACGCTGCCGGTTCTCTCCAATGTGCTGATCGAAGTCCAGGACAACCAGTTGGCGCTGACCGGCACCGATCTCGAGGTGGAATTGATCGGCCGCGCGACGCCGGCGCTGGTCGACGAGCCCGGTTCCGTGACCGTGCCGGCGCGCAAGCTGATGGACATCTGCAAGTCGCTGCCGGATCAGTCGGACATCAGCTTTTCGCTGGAAGACGGGCGGGTCGTGCTGCGCGCTGGGCGTTCGCGCTTCACGCTGTCCACGCTGCCGGTGGCCGAGTTCCCCAATATCGAAGACGGTCAGAACGACACCACGCTGTCGCTGCCGCGGGGCACGTTGAAGTATCTGATCGATGCGACGTCGTTTGCCATGGCGCAGCAGGACGTGCGCTATTACCTCAACGGCATGCTGCTGGAGCTGGCCGATCATCTGGTGCGTACGGTGGCCACCGACGGTCACCGTCTGGCGGTGTGTGAACGCAGCGCCGACATCGAGATGGAAACCTCGCGCAAGCTGATCGTGCCGCGCAAGGGCGTGCTGGAACTGACCCGACTGCTCGACGGCAGTGACGAACCGGTCGAACTGATGCTGGGCTCCAACCATATCCGCGCTAATACCGGCGAATTCACCTTCACCTCCAAGCTGGTCGACGGCAAGTTCCCGGATTACGACCGGGTCATCCCCAAGGGTGGCGACAAGGTCTTCATCGCCGAACGCGGCGAGCTGCGCCAGAACCTCGCCCGTACCGCGATTCTCTCCAACGAGAAATACCGCGGCGTGCGCCTGCACCTCGAGGAGAACAATCTCAAGGTGATGGCCAACAACCCCGAGCAGGAAGAAGCCGAAGAGAACGTCAGCATCGAATATTCCGGCGATGCGCTGGAGATCGGTTTCAACGTCGGCTATCTGATCGATGTGCTCAACGTGCTGGATGCCGATCGCATGCAGATGACGTTGTCGGACTCCAACAGCTCCGCGCTGATGGAAGAGCCGGGTGGGGGTGATGCCCGGTACGTCGTCATGCCGATGCGCCTCTGAGTGCAGGGACGTGGCTGCGCTCGACCATGCGGCGTTAAACATCGGCGAACATTGCTCACTTATAACCACATAAGCTCCGCCTGTTCGCCGATGTTTGCCTTGCCTGGCCATCGCTCGCCAGTTTCTTCGAGGTCGGAAGACGAATGCCCGCCATGTCGGCTTCGACCTAATTTCCTTTCGCTCTGTGATGCGAATCACCATGCCGCTTGATCGTCTCCATTTTCAGGGCCTGCGTAATCTGGATGTCCTCGAGATGGCGCCGGGGCCGCATATCAATCTGATCAGCGGTGCCAACGGTAGCGGCAAGACGTCGCTGCTGGAAGGCATTCATGTACTCGGCATGGCGCGCTCCTTTCGGACACAGAAACTCAAGTCGCTGATCGATCACGACGCTGAAGAGACCACGCTGTTCGGCCGGTTGGCGGGTGATCCGCCTCTGCCGATCGGGGTGCGTCGTCGTCGGGATAGCGCCGAGCTCGACATCCGGGTCAATGGAGAGCGCGCGGCGCGGATAACGCAGTTGGCCGAAGCGCTGCCGCTGCAGTTGATCAACCCCGATGCCTTTCGTCTGCTCGAGGGCTCCCCGGCCTCACGGCGCGAATTTCTCGACTGGGGCGTATTCCACGCCGAACGCGACTTTCTGGATGCCTGGAAACGCGTCAGAAGGGCCTTGAAACATCGGAATGCGCTGCTCAGGCATGATAGAATCGACGTTCAGTCGATACGTATCTGGGAGCGCGAACTGGCGCACTGGAGCGAGCGTCTGGACAGTCTGCGCGAGGACTACATGGCTCGCTTCGCGCCGGTCTTCGAGGAGACCCTGGCGGCCCTGTTACCGCTGCCGGATCTGACCTTGCGCTACTCGCGGGGTTGGGATCGCCAGCGTGCCTTGCTGGAGGTCTTCGAAGCTGGACGCGATACCGATCGCCAGATGGGTTTTACCCAACAGGGGCCGCAGCGCGCCGACCTGCGAATTCGCGTCGGACGTCATGCGGCGGTCGAAGTGCTGTCGCGCGGTCAGCAGAAGCTGGTCGTGAGCGCGTTGAAACTGGCCCAGGGGCAGCTGCTCGAGCAGTTGAGTGGCCGAACCTGCCTCTATTTGATCGATGACCTGCCGGCGGAGCTCGACGGCGACCATCGGCGGATTTTCTGCCAATGGCTCGAGCGGCTCAATTGCCAGGTCTTCATCACCAGCGTCGATCGCGAGGCGCTGGCCGACGTCTGGCAGCCAGACACGGATGTGGTGGCGTCGCAACTCGCCGGCGGACGGCTGCATTCGGAATGATTTCACCACGGAGTGAGCAATGAGCGAACAGGCCTACGATTCATCGAGCATCAAGGTCCTCAAGGGACTGGACGCGGTGCGCAAGCGTCCCGGCATGTACATCGGCGACACCGATGACGGCACCGGGCTGCACCACATGGTGTTCGAAGTCGTCGACAACTCCATCGACGAAGCGCTGGCCGGTCATTGCAGCGAGATCCGGATCGTCATCCATCCGGACGAGTCGATCACCGTTTCCGACGATGGCCGCGGCATTCCCACGGACATTCACGACGAAGGCGTTTCTGCCGCCGAAGTGATCATGACCGTGCTGCACGCCGGGGGTAAGTTCGACGATAACTCCTACAAGGTCTCCGGTGGCCTGCACGGGGTCGGTATTTCGGTGGTCAACGCGCTCTCCGAGCAGCTCAAGCTGGTGATCTGGCGCAACAACCAGGTTCACGAGCAGATCTACAAGCACGGCGTACCGCAGGCACCACTGGCGATCGTCGGTGATACCGAGAAATCCGGTACCCAGATCAGCTTCAAGCCGTCGAGCGACACCTTCGCCAACATCGAATTTCACTACGATATCCTCGCCAAGCGTCTGCGCGAGCTATCGTTTCTGAACTCCGGCGTGGCCATCCGGCTGGTCGACGAGCGCGACGGCCGCGAAGAGCTGTTCCACTACGAAGGTGGCCTCAAGGCGTTCGTCGATCACCTCAATACCAACCGCACCGCCATCAATCCGGTCTTCCACTTCGAGATGCAGCGCGAAGACGGCATCGCCGTGGAAGTGGCGATGCAGTGGAACGACACCTTCACCGAGAATGTCTTCTGCTACACCAACAACATTCCGCAGCGCGATGGCGGCACCCACATGGCGGGTTTCCGCGCGGCGCTGACACGTACGCTCAACAGCTACATCGAAGCGGAAGACATCCAGAAGAAGGCCAAGGTCGCCACCGCGGGCGATGACGCACGCGAAGGACTCACCGCGATCATCTCGGTCAAGGTCCCGGATCCCAAGTTCTCCTCGCAGACCAAGGACAAACTGGTCTCCTCCGAGGTCAAGACGGCCGTCGACCAGGAGTTGAGCCGTCAGTTCTCCGATTATCTGATCGAGCATCCCAACGAAGCCAAGGCGATCGTCAGCAAAATGATCGATGCGGCGCGGGCGCGTGAAGCCGCGCGCAAGGCCCGCGACATGACGCGGCGCAAGGGCGCGCTGGATATTGCCGGGCTGCCGGGCAAGCTGGCCGACTGCCAGGAGAAAGATCCGAGCCTTTCCGAACTCTACCTGGTCGAGGGTGATTCGGCCGGCGGCAGTGCCAAGCAGGGTCGCGATCGTCGTACCCAGGCGATCCTGCCGCTGAAAGGCAAGATCCTCAACGTCGAGAAGGCGCGCTTCGACAAGATGCTCTCTTCCGCCGAGGTTGGCACGCTGATCACCGCCCTGGGCTGCGGGATCGGCCGCGAAGAGTTCAACCCGGACAAGCTGCGCTACCACTCGATCATCATCATGACCGATGCCGACGTCGATGGGTCGCACATCCGCACGTTGCTGCTGACTTTCTTCTTCCGCCAGATGCCGGAGCTGATCGAGCGGGGCCATGTGTTCATCGCCCAGCCGCCGCTCTACAAGATCAAGCGCGGCAAGCAGGAGATGTATCTGAAGGACGAGCAGGCGATGACCGACTATCTGACCGCCACGGCGCTGGATGGCGGTCGGCTCTACGTCAATGCCGATGCCCCGGGGATTGGCGGTGAGCATCTGGAGTCGCTGGTCAATCAGTACCGTGATGTGATGAAGCGCATCGATCGTCTGTCGCGGGTCTACCCGAACGCCGTGCTGCGCAAGATGGTCCATGCCGTCAAGCTCGACGAGAGCAACCTCGACGACCGTGGCACCATGCAGACCTGGATCGACGCGCTGCAGGTGGAAATGGACTCGCTGATCGCCCATGAGGGCGGCCCGCGCTATACCTTCCAGCTGGAAGAAGATACCGAACGCGGCCTGTGGCTGCCGAGCGTGGCGTTGACCGCCCACGGCGTGACCACCGACTACATCTGGGGTATCGACTTCTTCCGAAGCGTGGATTATCGCGCGCTGGCCGATCTGGGCGAAACCCTGGACGGCCTGATCGAGGAGGGCGCCTATATTGCCCGCGGCGAGCGCCAGAAGCCGATCGACAACTTCTACGATGCCCTCGAGTGGTTGATGCTCGAAGCGCAGCGCGGACTCAGTATCCAGCGCTACAAGGGGCTGGGCGAGATGAACCCGGATCAGTTGTGGGAAACCACCATGGATCCGCAATTCCGGCGCATGTTGCGCGTTTCCATCGAGGATGCGGTTGCCGCCGATCAGATGTTCAATACGCTGATGGGTGACGAGGTCGAACCGCGGCGCGACTTCATCGAACGTTTTGCCCTGGTGGCCAATCTGGACGTGTAAAGGAAGTCTGGATGTACAGGGCGAGAGCCGGATAGCGACGGTCATTGCGTCGAGCCCACTTCGACCTGATATGACAATTTCGGCGAACAGAGCGGCCCATCCTTTTCGGATGGGCCGCTTTTTTATGTGTCGACGTTTTTATGCGTCGCCTTTTTTTATATGTTGCCGATTTTTATGAGTCGCCAAGGACGAGTGACTCATTATCTATTGTCAGTTATTCAGACATTGGCGCACGGATAGAACAAGTAGAGGCGTCCTTGCGACATTACCTATTGGTCGATGCGACTTATGGAGTAGAACCCGGCGTTATCTACCGCCAGACCGCGTTTTCAGCGCCACCAAGTCGTTTCACTGAGCGTGGGGCGAATGGGTGTGCGTCCATGGTTGTATTGTTAGGTAAATGCAGTTAGGTAATAGTCTCAATTATCCCACTTGGTGCGTCAGATGATGTGGGTCGTTTCGTAAAAGAACTAGATGTTGCCCCAACAAGAAGAGGAATTAAGGGATGCACAGCAATCACAACAGAACCCTCGTCAATCGGCTGGGATTTGCGTTACTTCCATTCGCTTTGGCGTTATCCACGAATACGATGGCGGCTGATACTTCGACGGATAATCAGGTCGAAGTTCTCAACTGGTGGACGTCGGGGGGCGAGGCCAAGGCGCTTGGCGCATTGAAGGACAGTCTGGCGGACCAGGATATCGGCTGGAAGAACATGCCGGTCGCGGGAGGCGCCGGGACTAACGCCATGGCGGTTCTCCGTTCGCGTATCACCTCGGGCAATCCACCGACGGCGGCCCAGGTGCTGGGTTACGACGCGCAGGACTGGGCCGAGCGTGACGCCTTGAGTTCGCTCGATGACGTTGCCAAGGCGGGGAAATGGGATGAAGTCTTTCCGCAACCGCTGCAGGAGTTCGCCAAGTACGAAGGTCACTGGATCGGCGCACCGTTCGAGATCCATTCGACCAACTGGGTCTGGGCCAATAAATCGCTGATGGACAAATTGGGCATCGAACAGCCCAAGACCTGGGACGATTTCATTGCCTCGTTGAAAAAGGCCAAGGACGCCGGCTATACCGGTCTGGCCTACGGTGGTCAGCCGTGGCAGGACACCACGGTGTTCGAAAACGTGGTGCTGGCGACCGGCGGCGCCGATTTCTATCGCCAGGCACTGATCAATCTCGACCCCAAGGCGCTCGATTCCGACACCATGACGCAGTCGTTCGATCATCTGCGCGAGCTGCTGAAGTACAAGGACGACAACTCGCCCGGCCGCGACTGGAACCTGGCCACGGCGATGGTGATCAACGGCAAGGCGCTTTACCAGATCATGGGCGACTGGGCGAAGGGTGAGTTCCTCAACGCCAACCTCGAGCCAGGCAAGGATTTCATGTGCTTCCGCACCCCGGGCACGCAGGATGCCGTGACCTTCAACAGCGATCTGATGATCATGTTCGATACCGATGACAGCGAACAGCAGAAGATGCAGCAGACCATGGCCAAGATCATCGGCTCACCCGAGTTCCAGATCACCTTCAGCCAGTTCAAGGGCTCGGTGCCGGCACGTATGGATCTCTCCGCCGACAAGCTCGATGTCTGCGCTCAGCGCGGTTATGAGCAGGTCAAGTCGGCCGCGAAGAACCACACCTTGATGGGTAGCCTGGCGCACGGTTACGCGGCGCCGGCGTCGGTCAAGAACGCCGTCTTCGACATCATCTCCTCCTTCGTCAACAGTGACATGCCAAGCGATGTCGCCGCCGAGCAGCTGGCGATGGCGGTGAAGAGCGCAACGTCCTGATGATCGGCCCCGCCCGTTGGCGGGGCTTCTCATTCACGAATCGAGAGTGATCCGATGTCCAATGCTTCCCCGGATCGGGACGGTGGAGCGCGGGAACGGCTTCAGCGCTGGCTGCCCAAGCTGGTGCTGTCGCCGTCCTGTGTCCTGATCCTGTTCTTCGTCTACGGCTTTATCGCCTGGACCAGCTACATCTCGTTCAGCGATTCCGGCATGATGCCGGATTACACCTGGGTCGGGCTCCATCAGTGGTCGCGGTTGTGGACCTCCTGGACCTGGGGTATCGCCCTGCACAATATCTGGGTCTTCGGGCTTCTCTACATCGTCAGCTGTATCGTGCTGGGCCTGGTGCTGGCGATACTGCTCGATCAGCGCATCCGTGCCGAGGGCGTGCTGCGCACCATCTATCTCTATCCGATGGCGCTCTCCTTCATCGTCACCGGTACCGCCTGGCAGTGGTTTCTCAATCCCGGACTGGGGTTGGAAAAGACCATGCACGACCTGGGCTGGCAGAGTTTCAGCTTCAACTGGCTGATCGATTCCAACATGGCGATCTATACGGTAGTGATCGCCGCGGTGTGGCAGGCGACGGGCTTCGTCATGGCGATGTTTCTGGCGGGCCTTCGCGGTATCGACGGCGAGATGATCAAGGCCGCCCAGATCGACGGCGCGCCGGCCTGGAAGATCTATGCACGCATCATCATTCCCCAGCTGCGGCCGGTCTTCATGAGCGCAATCGTGGTACTGGCACATCTGGCAATCAAGAGTTTCGACCTGATCGTGGCGATGACCGGCGGCGGGCCGGGCAATGCCACGGCGGTGCCGGCGACCTTCATGTACTCCTACGCCTTCTCGCGCAACGAGATGGGCATCGCCGCGGCCAGCGCGGTATTCATGCTGGCGGTGATCGCGGCGCTGATCATCCCCTATCTCTATTCCGAGCTTCGGGAGCCCCGATCATGAGTGCCGCACTTCCCACCACCCGCCAGGGCGCTGCCACGCGTGCCATTCTCTACGCCATTCTACTGGTGTTTGCGGTCATCTATCTGCTGCCGCTCTACGTCATGCTGACCACGTCGTTCAAGACACTGGACGAGATCCATCAGGGCAACATGCTGGCGCTACCCGTCGAATGGACGTTCGCTCCTTGGCGAGAAGCGTGGGGCAGCGCCTGTATCGGTCTCGAGTGCAATGGGGTGCACGGCTACTTCTTCAACAGCATCAAGATCGTGATACCGGCGGTATTGATCTCTGGCCTGCTGGGCGCCTTCAACGGATACGTGCTGACCAAGTGGAAGTTTCGCGGCCACAAGATCGTTTTCGGATTGATACTGTTTAGCTGCTTCATTCCGTTTCAGATCATTCTGCTGCCGATGGCCCGCATGCTCGGGGTTCTGCATCTGGCCAACAGTACATGGGGCCTGGTGCTGGTCCACATCATCTACGGAATCGGATTTACCACGCTGTTCTTTCGCAACTTCTACGCCAGCTTTCCGGATGAACTGGTGCGGGCGGCACAGCTCGATGGCGCCGGCTTCTTCGTCATTTTCTTTCGGATTCTGCTGCCGGCGTCGGTGCCGATCATCGTGGTCACGATCATCTGGCAGTTCACCAACGTCTGGAACGACTTCCTGTTCGGCGTCTCGTTCGCCTCCGGCGACAGCGCACCGATCACGGTGGCACTCAATAATCTGGTCAATAGCTCCACGGGAGTGAAGGCCTATAACGTCAACATGGCGGCGGCGATGGTGGCGGCGGTGCCGACGCTCATCGTCTATATCCTCGCGGGCAAGTATTTCCTGCGCGGGTTGATGTCGGGATCGGTCAAGGGCTGAGGATCACATGAGCTTTCTGCATATCAATAACGTTCACAAGCGCTTCGGCGAGACCCATGTCCTCAAGGGCATCGATATCTCGATCGAGCAGGGTGACTTTCTGGTCCTGGTAGGGCCGTCGGGCTGTGGCAAGTCGACGCTCCTGAACATGATCGCCGGGCTCGATTCGATCAGCGAGGGCGAGCTGCTGCTCGACGGCCGGTGTATCAATGACGTGCATCCGTCACGGCGGGACATCGCCATGGTGTTCCAGTCCTACGCGCTCTACCCGAGCATGACGGTGGCGGGCAACATCGGCTTCGGGCTGGAGATGCGCAAGGTCCCGCGCAAGGAGCGTCGCGAAGCGGTTGACCGAGTCGCCAAACTGCTGCAGATCGAGAACCTGCTCGATCGCAAGCCGGGGCAGCTTTCCGGCGGGCAGCGCCAGCGCGTGGCGATGGGGCGGGCGTTGGTACGCGATCCGCAACTCTTCCTGTTCGACGAACCGTTGTCGAACCTGGATGCCAAGCTGCGCGTCGACATGCGCACTGAAATCAAGCAGCTCCATCAGCGTCTGGGGACCACGATCGTCTACGTTACCCACGACCAGATCGAGGCGATGACGCTGGCGTCGAGAATCGCCGTCATGCGCGGTGGCGAGCTCCAGCAGCTGGGCACGCCGCAGGCGGTCTACGACGATCCCAACAATCTGTTCGTCGCCGGTTTCATGGGGTCGCCGTCGATGAACCTGATCGAAGCGCGGATCGTCGAGCGCGATGGCGTGCCGGTAGCGCAGGCGATAGCGGGCGACACCACCCTGACGCTGCCTATCGTGCGCGATCGCCAGGCCCTGCGTGACTGGTGCGATCGCGATGTCATCATAGGTTTGCGGCCCGAGGCGATCACCGATCCGGCCAGCGCCAATCACCGTGAGGGCAACATTCACGAGGCCGAACTGCCGGTCGAGCTGGTCGAGCCGACCGGCGCCGATCTCTACGTGGTGACGTCGCTCGGGGGCGCCCATATCAACGCCCGCATGCGCCCGGGTACGCCGCTACGTCCGGGCGAGCGGGCGAGATTCGCCTTCGATGTTTCGCGCATGGTGGTGTTCGATCCCGAGACCGAAGGCCGGGTTCGCGACGAGCGTACTGCCGACGTCGGTGACGTTCTGGAGACGGCCTGAGGCTGGCACGTTGCCATCTCAGCGTTGCGACTCGACGAACTCGCGAATGCCGGCAGCGAGGCGCAGGCCCTGACGGTCAAGCGCCTCGCCCTCGACCATGCCGACGCCCAGGATCAGGCCGCGCCGGTGGTCGCCCGCGCCGCACACTCGGCTCAACGGCCGGGCGACCAGCTGGTACCGGTTCAGCAGATGCTGTGATAAACGCTCGTCGTCCAGATTCGCGGCGAGCGCCAGACTCAGACTGATATTGCCGGCCGGCGGCGAAATGTCGATGATGCCGGGTGTCCCGGCGAGCAGCCCCTGCAGCTGCTGTTGGCGCTGCAGATACTCGCGGGCCATGCGCTGACACCAGCTATCCAGATCGCCATCATCGATGAAGGTGGCGAGCACCGCCTGATCGAGTAGCCTTCCTTCGCGAAAGACGCCGGTACGCACCCGGTTGATCGCGGCACTCAGCCCTCTCGGAACCACCAGATAACCCAGCCGCAGACCCGGGAACATCAGCTTGGAGAACGAGCCGATCAGAATCTGGTTGCCGGCGACGGTATCGAACGCCAGTTCCCGATGACAGCCGTCGCCGAATTCGTAGTCGTCTTCCAGGATCCAGTCCGGTTCGAGATGTCGAACCAGCGAATGTTTGTGAGCACTCACTGACTTCATGCCTAACGGATAATGGTGAGATCCGGTGAAGTAGAGCAGTCTGGGGCGAGCGCTTGGCAACGTGCCCACGTAACCTTCCCGCGGTTCCCAGATGGCGTGCTCGATCTCGAGTCCGCTAGCGTGAAAGACGTTCCGAGCGCCCCAGTAGAACGGGGAATCCATGACCACGCGATCGCCGTGGTCAGCCAGCGTCAGGGCGCACAGCTGAAGGCCGTGGTGGGCGCCTTCGGTAATCACGATCTGATCGAGTTCGCAGTCGATGCCCCGCCACCGTGACAGATAGCCCGCGATGGCGCGCTTCAATGGCCCGTAGCCGCCCGCGGCGTAGGAGAGCAGCAGCGTATTGTGGGGCACGGTGATGCGCGAATAGAGCTGGCGCCAGCGGGCGATCGGAAAATGGACGATATCGGGCACCCCCGGCACGAAGGCGCCGCTCTGCAGCGGACTGGCACCGACATCCCCAAGCAGCTTATGTGCGCGGCGAGAAATCGGCCCACTGGGGACAGCCTCCCGTTCCCGCCGAGGTAAGCGCTTGCAAACCCAGGTGCCCCGGCCATGGTCGGTGATCAGGTGCCCTTGTCGGGTCAGGCTCTCGATAACGCCGGCCAACGTGTTGCGGGCAACGTCGAGTGAGGCACACAGCGCTCGGTGCCCCGGCAGTCGTTGACCATCCTGCCATCGCTGCTCGATCAGGGTCAGCAGGGTCTGCTCGAGTCGGCAGTGCTTGGTCAGGTGAACCGGCTGGGCGTGGTAACCCTGCTTGATGTGATACAGCGCCTGCTGGCGGTCGTCCATGCGACACCTCGTGAGGGACGCGGAAGGGTGGCGAAAGGAATCCGTCGATTATGCGCTGGCCCTTGCAGGTGGTCTACCCGAAGCGGAAAGTGGTCTAGTCCCGGGTAGGGCTCGGAGTGGTAGCGTGACAGGTGGATCGCTGTTCCCGGTCTATCGACGACGCTCTCGCCTTCTCAATAACAACCTAAAGAGAAATCCTCATGTCGAATGCTCCTCATCCTCCGGAATTCGTGCGGGTTCTCGCCCGTACCGATGTTCTCGCGTTGGCTTTCGGCGCCATGATCGGCTGGGGCTGGATCGTCCTCACCGGTAGCGCCATTCTCGATGGGGGTAGCGTGGGCGCGATACTCGCTTTCGTCATTGGCGGCATTGCCGTGCTGCTGGTGGGTTTGACCTATGCCGAGTTGGCGTCGGCGATGCCTCAAGTGGGTGGCGAACACGTCTACAGCTATCGAGCGCTCGGCCACTTTGCCTCTTTCGTCTGCACCTGGAGCATCGTGCTGGGCTATGTCAGCGTTGCGTCGTTCGAAGCCGTGGCGCTGCCGACGGTGGTCGAGCATCTGTTTCCCGGTTACGCCGTCGGTGATCTATGGACCGTCGCCGGCTGGGACGTCAAGGCGACCTGGGTCGCGGTGGGCGTGCTCGGCTCCCTGGTGATGATGGCCGTCAATTACGTGGGGATCTCCACCGCTGCGCTACTGCAGAAAGTCGTTACCGGGCTGATCCTGGTGGCGGGGGTAATGTTCGTGACCGGAGCGCTGTTCACCGGCGACGGCGGCAACATGCAGCCGCTGTTCGCCAGCGGCGAGCACGGCGCCTTCGGCGGCATCGTGGCGGTACTGGTGCTGGTCCCGTTCCTGTTCGTCGGTTTCGACGTGATTCCCCAGGCGGCGGAAGAGATCGATCTGCCGTTCCGTGATATCGGCAAGGTGCTGGTCCTCTCGGTGATCATGGCGGTGTGCTGGTATACCCTGATCATTCTCGGCACCAGCCTGATGCTCGACAACGAGGCGCTGCAGGGCAGCTCTCTCAGTGTGCCGGACGCGATGACGGCGGTCTTCGATGCATCCTGGGCCGGCAATCTGATGGTGCTGGCAGGCATCGCCGGGATCATCACCAGCTGGAATGCGTTCTATATCGGCGGGTCGCGGGCCATTTATGCGCTGGCCCACGCCGGGATGTTGCCGGCTTTCCTTGGCAAGCTGCACCCGCGCTACAAGACCCCGACCCATGCCATCATCCTGATTGGCGTGCTCTCTACCGCGGCGCCATTCTTCGGACGTCCGGCGCTGGTATGGCTCGTCGATGCCGGCGGCCTGGGCATCGTGCTTGCCTACCTGTTCGTGGCGCTGTCGTTCGTTATCCTGCGCTATCGCGAGCCGGACATGCCGCGCCCGTACCATGTCGGTGCCGGCAAACTGGTCGGCGTGCTGGCGGTGCTGCTGTCGCTGGGCATGACGTGTCTCTACCTGCCAGGCAGCCCGTCGGCGCTGACGCCCATCGAGTGGTCCATCTTCGGTGGCTGGATGATCGCCGGATTGGCACTGTACGGATGGGCGCGACAGCACTACGGTCGAGAGATGGGCGATCGCCTCATTCGGGCTGCCTACGATAAATCCTGATTTCGATTGTATAGCGCGCCGCCTGCGAACCCGACGACGCGCGACCCACGTTAGCGGCACCCGATGCCGCGTCAGAGGAGTGTTCATTCATGACCAATGCAGAACTCAACGAACTCAAGCAGCGCTACGTCGCCAATGGCGCGGCCAGCCCGGCCGGTCAGTTCGCCGCTCGCGCCGAGAATGCCGAGCTGTGGGACGAGGACGGCAAGCGCTTCATCGACTTCGCCGGAGGTATCGGTGTGCTCAACATTGGCCATCGTCATCCCAAGGTGGTCGAAGCGGTCAAGGCCCAGCTCGACAAGGTGATGCATACCTGCCAGACCGTCATGCCGTACGAAGGATACGTGCGGGTGGCGCAGAAGCTCAGCGAAGTGACGCCGGTGCGCGGCCACGCCAAGGTGATGTTGGCGAACTCCGGCGCCGAGGCGCTGGAAAACGCGGTCAAGGTGGCGCGTGCCGCCACCGGACGCTCCGGCGTGATCTGCTTTACCGGCGGCTATCACGGCCGGACGTTCATGACCATGGCGATGAACGGCAAGGTGGCGCCGTATCGTAACGATTTCGGCCCGATGCCGGGTCAGGTCTATCGCGCGCCCTATCCGGTGCCGTCCATCGGCGTCAGCGAAGAAGAGGCGCTGCGCCACCTGAAGATGACGCTGAAGACGGATGCCAACGTTAACGACACTGCGGCGATCGTGATCGAGCCAGTGCTGGGCGAGGGCGGCTTCCACGCCGCGCCGGCGAGCTTCCTGAAAGCGCTGCGAGAGATCTGCGACGAACACGGCATCCTGCTCATTGCCGACGAGGTACAGTCCGGCTTCGGGCGGACCGGCAAGCTGTTCGCCATCGAACACAGCGGCGTAGAACCGGACATCATCACCATGGCCAAGAGCATGGCCGACGGCATGCCGATCTCCGCCGTGGTGGGCACCGACAAGGTGATGGACGCTTCCGGCGGCAACTCGCTGGGCGGCACCTACACCGGCAGCCCGGTCTCCTGTGCCGCGGTGCTGGCCGTGCTGGAAGTGTTCGAGGAGGAGCGCATTCTGGAGAAGAGCCAGGCGTTGGGCGAGAAGCTCCGAGTGCGCTTCGACAAGTGGCAGCAGGACTACGCCGGAGTCGCCAACGCGCGCAACCTGGGCGCGATGGCGGCCTTCGATCTGGTCACCGACAAGAAGAGCGGTGTGCCCAATGCCGAGCTGGCAGGCAAGCTTTGTCGCGAGGCGCGCGAACGCGGTTTGATCCTGCTCTCCTGTGGCCTTTACGCCAACACGATCCGCTTCCTGATGCCGGTCACCATCAGTGACGAGGTGCTTGAAGAGGGGCTCGATCTGATCGAGAAGATGCTTAGCGAATTCGGCGCCTGAGCTGAATGATCTCTGCCCCGCGTGGCGGGGCGGATACGCTGGAAAGAAGCCGACGCTGCTGTTGCAGCGTCGGCTTTTTCGTCTTCGTCTTCGTCTTTGTGAAAGTGAGTGCTTACTGACCCTGCGCGTTGCATTCTCGCTGCATGTCGATATGGGGGATGCCGTCTTCTACATAGATCTCGCCGACCGGCTCGAAGCCATGGCGGCCGTAATAACCCTGTAGATGCGCCTGGGCGGACAGCCGGGCGTCGCGGCCGGGCCATAGAGATTCGATTCGCGTCAGCGCGGCGCGCAACAGCTCGTGGCCCAAGCCGCCGCCGCGGTGATCAGGATGAATGACCACGCGGCCGATGGAGGCGGGCCGGTCGATCTCTTCCGGGACTTTGAGACGCAGGGTCGCCGCGAGATGGTCTGCTGCCAGTACGCTCAGATGGTGCGTCGAACCGTGCAGATCGTGACCATCCAGTTCCTGATAGGGGCACTGCTGTTCTACCACGAACACGGCCTCACGCAGCGAGAGCAGCGCGTAAAGTTCGGCAGGATCGAGTTCGGGGCCCGTCTGCCATATCCAGTCGTATGATGCCATCTGTCTCTTTCCTCGCGGCCATTCAGCCATCATGATCGAAGCCCTATCCAAGTGTTTCATTTAAGCATTTTGAAGGGCTTTCAATGTAGCGCTGGACGCGATAACCGCGACAACGACGCCATGACAACGGGAGAACGATGACGGCATGAGCACCCTGGCAATCGACTACGATGACGTGGTAGCGGCACACCGACGGCTCGAAGGAATCGCCCACTGGACGCCGGCGTTGCGGTCGGCGACGGCGGACGCGCGCACTGGCGCAACGCTTCACTTCAAGGCCGAGCATCTTCAGCGCATCGGCGCGTTCAAGTTCCGCGGTGGCTACAACGCCATCACTCAGTTCAATGCCAAGCAGAAAGCAGCCGGGGTCATCGCCTTTTCCTCGGGCAACCATGCTCAGGCAATCGCACTCTCGGCCAGACTGCATGGCATTCGCGCCGTGATCGTGATGCCCGAGGATGCGCCAGCGATCAAGATCGCGGCCACTCGTGGCTATGGCGCCGAAGTCGTGCTCTATGACCGTTATACCCAGGATCGCGAGGCGCTGGGCCGGGAACTGGCCGATGCCGAAGGGCTGACCTTGATCCCGCCGTTCAACCATCCGCACGTGATGGCGGGGCAGGGTACCGTTGCCGAGGAGCTGTTCGATGATGTCGGTGAGCTGGATACATTGATCGTGCCGCTGGGTGGCGGCGGGCTACTGTCCGGCTGTGCCACGGTCGCCAGGGCACGTTATCCGAACTGTCGAATCATCGGCGTCGAGCCGGAAGCCGGTAATGACGCTCAGCGGAGCCTGGCCAGCGGCATAATCGTTTCCATCGACACGCCGCGCACCATCGCCGATGGCGCCCAGACCCAGGCGCTGGGTACGCTGACTTTCCCGGTACTCCAGGCGCATGTCGACGAGATCGTCACTGTCTCCGACGCGGAACTCGTTGATGCCATGGGCTTCATGGCTGGGCGGATGAAGCAGTTCGTCGAACCGACCGGGTGCCTGGCAGCGGCTGCCGCATTCAGTGGACAGGTGCCGATCGAAGGGCAGCGCGTGGGGATCGTTCTTTCCGGCGGTAACGTCGACCTGAATCGATTTGCCGACTTGATTCAAGACTCTCGGTAATGACCGAGAGCTCTCGGCTGAAACGCGATGAGAATGACCCGTTGTCGACGACATCAGGGCACTCTCACCGCGTTGGTTGGCTCAGTCGCTATCGATGATTTTTCGAGGCGATGGGTAGCCTGACCGAGTGATTAGAAGAATCCCATGGGATTGACGTCATAGCTGATCAGCAGGTTCTTGGTCTGCTGATAGTGCTCCAGCGCCATTTTGTGGGTCTCTCGACCGACGCCGGATTTCTTGTAGCCGCCGAAGGCCGCATGAGCCGGATACTGGTGGTAGCAGTTGGTCCACACGCGCCCAGCCTGAATGCCGCGACCCATGCGGTAGGCGCGATTGATGTCGCGAGTCCAGACGCCAGCGCCAAGGCCGAACTCGGTATCGTTGGCGATGGCCAGGGCTTCCGCTTCGTCCTTGAACGTCGTCACCGAGACGACTGGGCCGAAGATTTCCTCCTGGAACACCCGCATCTTGTTGTTGCCTTTCAATAGCGTCGGCTGGATGTAATAGCCCCGCGAAAGATCGTCGCCGAGCGACTCCCGCTCGCCGCCGGACAGAAACTCCGCGCCCTCGTCGCGCGCGACGTCCATGTAGGACATGATCTTGTCGAACTGCTCCTGCGATGCCTGAGCGCCCACCTGGGTTTCGGTATCTAGTGGATGGCCACGCTTGATCTTCTTGACCCGCTCGATGACCTTGGCCATGAAGTCGTCGTAGATGCTCTCCTGGATCAGCGCGCGGGAAGGACAGGTACACACTTCGCCCTGGTTGAGAAAGCCCAGCACCAGGCCTTCAGCGCATTTATCGATGAACTCGGGTTCCGCTGACATGATGTCTTCGAAGTAGATGTTCGGCGACTTGCCGCCCAGCTCCACGGTGGAAGGAATGATGTTCTCGGCCGCGCATTTCATGATGTGCGAGCCGACGGGGGTGGAGCCGGTGAAGGCGATTTTGGCAATACGTTTGCTGGAGGCCAGTGCCTGGCCGGCTTCTTCGCCGTAGCCGTTGACGATATTGATGACGCCCTTGGGCAGCAGGTCGTGGATGATCTCGATCACCTTGAAGATCGAGACCGGTGTCTGCTCGGCAGGCTTGAGTACGACACAGTTACCTGCAGCAAGCGCCGGCGCCAGCTTCCAGGTCGCCATCAGGATCGGAAAGTTCCAGGGAATGATTTGGCCCACCACGCCCAGCGGTTCGTGAAAATGATAGGAAGCCGTGTTCTCGTCGATTTCGGCGGTGGTGCCCTCCTGGGCCCGAATACAGCCGGCGAAGTAGCGGAAATGGTCGATCGCCAGCGGAATGTCGGCGGCCAGGGTCTCGCGCACGGCCTTGCCGTTATCCCAGGTTTCAGCAACGGCCAGCATTTCCAGGTTCTGTTCCATCCGGTCCGCGATTCTGAGCAGCAGGGTCGAGCGTTCCTGAACAGAGGTCTTGCCCCAACCGGGCGCGGCCTTGTGGGCGGCGTCCAGTGCCGTATCGATATCCTTCTGGCTCGATCGGGCAACTTCGCAGAACACCTCGCCGGTAACCGGCGTGATGTTATCGAAATAACGCCCCTCGGCCGGGGGTATCCACTCGCCGCCGATATAGTTGTCATAGCGCTTCTCGAACCGAGTGATGGCGTCCGAGGTGTTCGGATTGGCGTAATGCATGATGGCTTCTCCTGATGGATCGATGACCGATCGCTGGATTTCCCCTCCCAATCTGCGCTTCCCGGCGGACGCCTGCCATTACGCTTTAGGCGACCCTATCCGGCCTTGCGACCTTCTATAGACAGGGACCCGTTACTTCGACCAATGGCGAACGGTGACAATAAATCGCAGTGTTACTATGAGTGACAGGGTTCAGCGACCTAGAGGAGGGTCTGACCATGTTACAGACTCAGGAAAAAGCAGTTCAGGATCGCCCGCTGACCGACGACACCGGCTGCTGCCAGATGAGTTCGATCAATCTGCTGGATGACAGCGTCTCCACGCAGAAAGAAGTTCAGGAGCGCAACGTCATGCAGCTATATCTGCTGACGGTTCAGGTGAGAGCACTGATGGACGTGGCTTGTCACCAGGGGCAGGCGGCGTTCCTTACCGAGCGTTTGCGCTTTCACACCGATCAGCTGGAGGCGCAGTTTTCTCACCTGGTGGATAAGCACAAGGGCGCATCGTATACGCGTCATTTCTACGCCCAGCAGCAAAATCGATTCGATGCGGAAATCGAGAAGATCATCGGTGCGCTCGAATCACTGGGTGAGCAGTACGCCGACAACGCATCACGGTAGTCGCGACGCCCCTCGTGAACTGAAAGAAACACGTGAACTGACGGAAAGACGTGACCTGGCTCACCGCAAGAGTGTCCAACATCTTCATCTCCAGCCCGACGCGATCCAGGTATCGCGTCGGGCTTTTTGATTCGTGGCTTTCTATTTCAAGAACGAGATGAGATGCCAACCGCCAGCATCATGAACTATTGGATGATGTTTCACGTGGAACAATCCAGGTCATTCGCTTCCCGTCTTGAGCCGATAGCTCCCCTGAGTTCCGGGATCCTGGCATGTGCTTAGCCGTCAGTCTTGACCTGACTCAGGAAATCGTTACAGGGAGTCTTCTCGTCAGCGCTGGGAGATATCAGCGCCAGCAGGGCCGCGGCCGGAGTCGCAACGGTGCCCAGAAATGCACCGATCGCTCCCCGAGCCAGCAGCGATCCCGTGTCCACCCCGGGGGCGGGGTTCTTGAAGGTCCCTTTGACATAGAGGGGTGAGCGTAGTGTGAAGACGCGGGCTCCCTTGCTCTCCGGCTCAATGGTCAAATCCAGTGCCTCATTATCGAAGTTGACGTTGCCATCGATCTTGACCAGGGCATTTTCCGTATCGATCAGGAAGAAGCGCGTCTTGGCCAACCCATCGGTGACATTGAGGTTGGCTGCCGCGCAGTTGATTTTAACCTGCTCGTCACCGAATAGTTTACCGACCAGGTAGTTGCCCACATTGAGGCCGGCCAATTCCATCAGGTTCTGGCTGATCAGGCCATCATTGATCAGCATCTGCAGGTCGCCGTTGCTGCTGCCAAGAATGCTCGCAACGGAATTCCCCGTGCCGCTTAGCGTGGCGTCCCCGTTGAGCTCTCCGCGGCTGTTTTTCATCAGCTCCACGTCGGGAAACAGTCGGCTCAGCATCAGGTGACGAATATGCATATCGACCCGGCTTTGCATCGGGCTTTGACTGCCGTCGAGGCGTAACGTGGTATTGAGGTTCCCTCCTGCCATGCCGAACCGCAGCGGATCCAGCAGAATCTCCCCGTCCTCCAACGTGACATGGGTATAAATGTCCTCGAGGGGTAGAGAGTCACCGTGCTCGACACGTTTGGCGGTGAACTTGACGTCGGCGTCCATGGTTTTCCATTTGGCCGTATCGAACTCCTCCACCGGCAACAACTTGTCGTCGGGCTGACGGCTGGTTTCGCCGCGGTCGGCTTTTTCGGCATTCGAATCAGCGCCAATCAGAGGCGCAAGATCGGCGAAGCGCAACTGTCGCGAGACGACTTCGCCCTTGAGTGAGGGGCGCGGTTCAGCCATGCGATAGGTAAGATCACCGTGGATGTCGCTACCACCGATCTGGCCGTCGAAGTCGCGATAACGAAAGGACAGCGCATCCTGGGTATTCAGGTTGGCGGTCAAATGGCCTCGAGTGGAATAGGGCGGTGTGTCGGGCAGGGTCACGCCGATGATGCCATAGAGATCGCCCAGGTTCTGACCCGAGAAGCTGAGATCCATATCGACCGTTTTCGGCGATAACGGGTCGGTTATCGTGCCGTTGACGGCCACCTGGGTATTGCCGGCGTCCAGCTTGGCCTGAACGGGATACGGAATATTCCGCTGCTTCAGCGCTTCGGGTCCACCCAGCTTTCCCGAACCCGAGAAGGGCTGTTCGCGATAGGTGCCCTCGGCTTTCCAGCCGAAACGGTAGTCGCCGATCTGCCGATCTTTTGTCTGGCTGACGGCGCTATCATCGTCAGTCAGCTCATTGAATGCGATGGGCTGGCCCAGTAACTGGAAGGTTGCGTCTATGTCGGCAGCCAATATTGCATCTTGGTAATGAACATCGATGGGATCGAAGTCGATTTGCCCGACATCGACCGTCCAGCCGTTCTCTTTCGAGCCGTCTTCCTTTGCCTGTTCCTTCTGATCATTACCGCCCAGGTCGAAAGTCCAGTTGTTGCGGCCATCCTCGAGACGAGTGAGGTTCGCCGCGCCACCGCTCAAGCCGATAGCTGGCAAGGAGAGAGTTTTTTCGAGCAACGGCAGGGGAGATAGCGTGATATTGAGTGTCTTGAGGCGGACGAGGTCGGCATCGGTAATAGCGTCAGGGCTACCAATGTGAATATCTTCGGCATGAACCTCGGGCCAGGGAAACCAATGCCGCCAGCCGCCGTCTCCGGAAGGCCACTGCCAATCGACGCTCAGATCGCCTTCGATGGAAACCTGCCGGTTCAGCGCATCGCTGGCGCGTTGGTTGATCGTCGGCTTGAGTCGATTCCAATCAAAGGTCGCGACCACGATGACCGGTGCGGCCATCGTCAGTATGACAATAGCCAGGATCCAGACGCCCACTCTCTTGCCTCGAGTCATCACGCTATCCCAAGTTCCGTGGTGAAGAATTCAAGGATAGTCGAGGGCTGGAAGAACGTCGCCTTGCCTCATAGGGCAGAGCGCCATAACCCACGATGGCGGTAGGCGCGTGTTTCACGTGAAACAATTCGGAGGCCTCGGCTGCCGGCTTACTTGAGCAGCTCGAAATTTTTGAAGCGACGAAAGCGCTTGTTCTCTGCCTCTGCTCGTTTTCGCCATGGCCGTCCCCTAGACTAGGCGGTCGGCGAATTCGGCAAGGTCCGCGCAGAACCAGTCGGGTCGAATGGACCGAGGGAGTTTGGCCAGAGTATCGGCTCCCTTTCCCGTTTCGACCAACGCGGTGAGACAGCCTGCGGCCTGACCGGCCTGGATATCTCGGAGGCTGTCACCGACCATCCAGCTCTGTTCGAGCGACGCGATACCCAGAGACTGTTGAATTTCGAAGATCATGCCGGGCTTGGGCTTGCGACAATCGCAGCCGTCATCGGGTAGATGAGGACAATAGGTGATCAGGGCGATGCTTCCGCCCGCGCGTTCAACACGCTCCGTGAGATGGCGGTGAATGTCGTGCAGCGTAGTCAGATCGTAATAACCGCGGCCGATGCCGGACTGATTGGTGGCGATCGCCACCTGCCAGCCGGCGCGGGATAGGCGGGCTATCGCTTCGATCGAACGGGGCAGGGGGCGCCATTCGTCGAGCGATTTGATATAGGCGTCGGAGTCTTCGTTGATGACGCCATCACGGTCGAGTATGACGAGTCCGGTCATCGGAGGGATCCTGAAATAAAGAGTAAAGAAAAGGGCCAGAAGACGAACCGATTTTACTTGGTTTGAGGCTTGATTGCGCAGAGGCGGATATTCCACGTGAAAAATCGCTTGCCGAAATAGCGAGCGGTAATCCAGCAATTAGGTTGCACATGTCGATCGGTGGGCCTGTCTGCACCGGCTGTGCTTGTCATGCGGGCCGAACTCTTGCCCGTTAGCGGAATGGGATAGCGGCGATTGCCCCTCAAGTCCGTGGGTATATCGGCCTTCGTGAAGAGAATAGGGCGAGATCGCCGCGTGACCAGAAGATCCCATGGCTCAGTTATCTAGATCGGGCAGAGAGCCGTCAAACATGCCGTCGCGTTCAACGAGATAACCGCATCGATTATCGTCTGCCGAGATCAAGTTCATCAGGTCTGGACGCCGAAATCTTGATGTGCTCGGGTAGGTGGCCCGGTTGGGTTAATTCGATCAGGACGATGTTTCACGTGGAACATCGCTCTGACGGTACCCCCTTGTCGTCATTGCCGCTGGGTAAGAGAGGTGGCGTTGACTAGCCGCTCCAGATAAAAGACTACAACCAAAAAGCCCGGCCTGAAGGCCGGGCTAATGTTTCACGTGAAACGATCAAGAGTTACGACTGCAGTTCGGCGATGTCGGCCACTTCGAGAAACAGCGCCTGCAGACTGGCGAGCAGCGCGAGACGGTTGGCTCGGACGGCGGAGTCGTCAGTGGCAACCATCACTTCGTCGAAGAAGCGATCGACCGGCGCGCGCAGCGTGGCAAGAATATCCAGCGCTTGGGCGTAGTCTGCTTCCTGGAACAGCGGTTCGACCTGATCGCGGCAATCAGCTACCGCGTTAGCCAGGGCGATCTCCGCGTCCTCAACGAGGAGGTCGCCTTTCACCTGAGTGCTGCCGTCGTGTTGCTGCTTGGCCAGGATATTGGAAACGCGCTTGTTGGCCGCTGCCAGGGCCGCGGCTTCCTCGCGCTGGCTGAAACGGTGCACGGCGCGCAGACGGCGGGCGAAATCCAGCGGCCGCGTCACAGGGCGAGCACGTACCGCCAGATAAACGTCGACCGGCAAGCCTTCGTCCTGCGACCAGG
Source organism: Salinicola halophyticus (assembly GCF_003206695.1). Taxonomy (GTDB): domain Bacteria; phylum Pseudomonadota; class Gammaproteobacteria; order Pseudomonadales; family Halomonadaceae; genus Salinicola; species Salinicola halophyticus. The sequence goes on from NZ_PZJN01000009.1 coordinate 337,714, forward strand.
CGCGAAAGCGATCGAGCATGTAGGTCAACACGTCATCGACCAGGCCTTCGGCCTTGGGCAGGTCGCGGTGCTGGGACGCGGCCAGTTCCAGCAACTCGCGCAGGTCGAGATCCCGCTCGCCCTTGATCAGGATGTTGAGCACACCGATGGTGGCGCGGCGCAGGGCAAACGGGTCCTTGGCGCCGGTGGGGCGCTGACCGATACCGAAGATACCCGTCAACGTATCCAGACGATCGGCCAGCGCGAGTGCCTGACCGGTCGATGTCTGGGGAATGACATCGCTGGCGAAGCGCGGCAGATACTGCTCGTGAATGGCTTCCGCCACGGCTTCCGGCTCGCCATCGTGACGTGCGTAATAGGTCCCCATGATGCCCTGCAGCTCGGGGAACTCGAGCACCATCTCCGTGACCAGATCGCATTTCGCCAATTGGGCCGCGCGGGCTGCCGCCTGGGAGTTGCCGTCGATCTTGCCGGCGATGAACCGGGCGACGACTTCGCTGCGGGCGGACTTGTCGGCGAGCGAGCCCAGTTCGCGCTGGAATACGACGTTAGCCAGCGACTCGCGCCGGGCCTCCAGCGTCTGCTTGCGATCGACCTCGAAGAAGAACGCCGCGTCGGCCAGGCGGGGGCGAATGACCTTTTCGTTGCCGTAGATGACCTGTTGCGGATCTTCGCTATCGATGTTGGCGACGGTGATGAACTGCGGCCTGAGCTTGCCGTCGACATCCAGCAGGTGGAAATACTTCTGGTTGGCCTTCATCGAGGAGATCAAGCACTCGGCGGGCACCTCTAGGAAGCGCTCATCGAATGTACCCGTCAGCGCCACCGGCCATTCCACGAGACCGCTGACCTCTTCCAGCAGATCCTCGTCGATGACCGCCTGGGCATCTTGAACTTCGGCCTCGGCCAGTACCTGCTCCCGAATGCGCTCCCGGCGCCGCTCCAGATCCACCAGCACGTAGGCGTTTTCGAGTGCGGCTTCATAGTCGTCGGCGTGGGCGAGCTCGATCGGCGCCGGCGCGTGAAAGCGGTGACCCAGCGTCGTGCGACCGGACTCCAGACCCAGCACGCTGGCCGGCACGATCTGATCGCCGTAAAGCAGCACCAGCCAGTGAACCGGACGCGAGAATTCGATGCGCGAGGCGCCCCAGCGCATATTCTTGGGCACCGGCAGGGCGTTGACGGCAGCGTTGAGGATTGCCGGCAGCAGCGTCTCGACGTTGTCTCCCTGCTGCTGTTCACGGTAGCCGAGCCATGTGCCCTTGTCGGTCTCCAGGTGAATCAGTTCGTCCACCGTCACGCCGCAGGAGCGTGCAAAACCTTCCGCCGCCTTGGTGGGCTGGCCATCCTTGAAAGCGGCGGCCAGGGCCGGGCCGCGCTTTTCGACTTCGCGATCCGGCTGCTTGTCGGCGAGCGCCGCAACGCGCACGGCCAGACGCCGCGGGGAGGCGAGGGCGTATGCTTCGCCATGGGGAACCTCGGCGTCGTCGAGACCCTTGACGACGCCGTCACGCAGGGCGGACGCCAGATTGGCGAGGGCGCCTGGCGGCAGCTCTTCGACGCCCAGTTCGATCAGTAGGGTGTTGACTGCCATGCTCATGCGTCTCCCTGAGTGGTTTCTGAGGTTTGCTGCAGGAGCTCGCGACGCAGCGCCTCGGGCGCCAGCGGGAATCCGGCGGCTTCACGTGAGGCGTAATAGGCGTGCGCGACCTCACGCGCCAGCGTACGCACTCTCAGGATGTAGCGCTGCCGCTCGGTGACCGAGATCGCATGTCGTGCATCCAGCAGATTGAACGTATGCGAGGCCTTGAGTACCTGTTCGTAGGCGGGCAACGGCAGATTGGCCGCGAGCAGCTTGTTGCACTCGGATTCGCAGTGGTCGAAGGCTTCGAACAGATAGGGCACGTCGGCGTGTTCGAAGTTGTAGGTCGACTGTTCCCGCTCGTTCTGCAGGTAGACATCGCCATAGGTGATGCGGGTGCCATCGGGAGCAATCGTCCACACCAGGTCGTAGACGCTGTCGACGTCCTGCAGGTACATGGCGATGCGCTCGAGACCGTAGGTCAGCTCGCCGGTTACCGGGAAGCATTCGATCCCGCCGGCCTGCTGGAAGTAGGTGAACTGGGTCACTTCCATGCCGTTGAGCCAGACTTCCCAACCCAGACCCCAGGCGCCGAGCGTCGGCGATTCCCAGTTGTCCTCGACGAAACGGATATCGTGAACCCGCGGGTTGATTCCCAGCCGCTCGAGCGATCCGAGATAGAGATCCTGCAGATCCTTGGGCGAGGGCTTCATCACCACCTGGAACTGATAGTAGTGCTGCAGGCGGTTGGGGTTCTCCCCGTAGCGGCCATCGGTGGGCCGGCGCGACGGCTGGACATAGGCTGCGTTCCAGCTCTCCGGGCCGATCGAGCGCAGGAAGGTGGCCGGATGAAAGGTGCCGGCGCCCACTTCCATGTCGAGTGGCTGCAGCACGACACAGCCCTTTTCCGCCCAGTATTGCTGAAGGGCGAGTATCAACCCCTGAAAGGTTTTTGCATCTGCCGTCGAGTCTGTCATTGACTGCGCACCGTTGCCCATGAATTCGTGAGCCGCCAAGTATACAATTAGCGCTCAATCGGTTATAGGCACTGTCGACGATCAGGCCGTGTCGTCGACGTATTGTCATCGAACGTCCGGCGACGCACGCGGTCGGAGTCTCCATTCACGGTAACCGAGTCGATCGAAGAGGAGTTACGACATGATCGTTGTCACGGGCGGGGCCGGCTTTATCGGGGCCAATCTGGTCAAGGCACTCAACGCACGCGGCCATCTGGACGTCATGGTGGTCGACGATCTCAGCGACGGCACCAAATTCGTCAACCTGGCGGACTGCACGCTGGGTGACTATCTCGACAAGGACGATTTCCTGGCCCGCGTGAAGGCGGAACTGGATGGTGAGATGCGCGGCGAAGCCGGCGGACTGCCACCGATCGAGGCGATCTTCCACGAGGGCGCCTGCTCGGATACTACCGAGTGGGACGGGCGCTTCATGCTGGAGAACAACTTCGAGTACTCCAAGGTGCTGCTCGAATACTGTCAGGCCAAGCGAATCCCGTTTCTCTATGCCTCGTCCGCCGCTACCTACGGCGGTAGCGAGGTGTTCGTCGAGGACCCCGCTCACGAGAAGCCGCTCAACGTCTACGGCTACTCCAAGCTGCTGTTCGATCAGTACGTGCGTACCCGCTGGGATGAGTTCGACAGCCAGGTCGTCGGCTTTCGCTACTTCAACGTCTATGGCCCGCGCGAACAGCACAAGGGCAAGATGGCCAGCGTCGCCTACCATCATCACAGCCAGGTCCAGCGTGGCGAGAACCCCAAGCTGTTCGGCGCCTGGGACGGCTATGAAGCCGGCATGCAGAGCCGCGATTTCGTCTACGTCGGCGACGTGGTCGACGTCAATCTGTGGTTTCTGGACAACCCCGAGGTCTCCGGCATCTTCAACCTGGGCACCGGCCGCGCGGAGCCGTTCAAGGCGATCGCCGAGACGGCGATCGATTTCTATTCCGACAAGGACGGGGCAAAGGTCGAGATCGAGTACATCGACTTCCCCGACGAACTCAAGGGGCGCTATCAGAGCTACACCCGCGCCGATATCGGTCGCCTGCGCGAGGCGGGCTATCGCGCCGAATTCAAGACCGTGCGCGAAGGCGTTTCCGCCTATCTGGAATGGCTGAATGGATGAAGCTGCTGTCGGTGCCGAGGCACCACGAATCCTGGTCGTTGGCCCTTCCTGGGTCGGCGACATGGTAATGGCGCAGAGCCTGTTCATCACTCTCAAGCGACGCCATCCGGGCGCGAGGATCGGCGTGCTGGCGCCGGGCTGGTCGCTGCCGATTCTCGAGCGCATGCCGGAAGTCGACGAGGCCATTGCGCTGGACGTGAAACACGGCGAGTTCGGCTGGAAGACCCGGCGCGACGTCGCACGCTCGTTGAAAGGCCGCTTTGATCGCGCCATCGTATTGCCGCGTTCGCTGAAGTCGGCGCTGGTGCCGTTTCTGGCCGGCATACCCCGACGCACCGGCTTCACCGGCGAACAGCGCTACGTGCTGCTCAACGATCGTCGCCGGCTCGACAAAGGTGTGCTGGATCAAACCGTCAAGCGTTTCGTGGCGCTAGGGCTCGATGTCGAACAGGCCGCGGGTGGGGATTTCGAGATTCCGTATCCACGACTGCGCGTCGATCGCGGGCGTCAAACGGAGTTGCGCGCCGAGCTGTCTCTCGGCGAGCGCCCGGCCATTGGCATGATGCCCGGGGCGGAATATGGCCCGGCCAAGCAGTGGCCGCTCGAGTATTTTCGCGAACTGGCCGAGACGCTGATCGGCAAGGGCTATGCAGTATGGGTTCTGGGTGGGCCCAAGGATACCGAGGCCGGCGACGTGATCGCCGACGGCCTGGAATCCGCCCATAACCTGTGCGGCAAGACCCGACTGTCGGACGCCGTCGACCTGCTCGCCGCCTGTGAACAGGTGGTTACCAACGACTCGGGACTGATGCACGTGGCCGCCGCGGTCGGCACGCGGATTCAGGCGCTTTACGGCTCCTCTTCGCCGACCTATACGCCGCCGCTGACCGGCAACGCCGATATCCACTATCTAGCACTATCCTGCTCGCCCTGTTTCGAGCGCACCTGCCCGTTGGGGCATCGCAACTGCCTCAAACAGATGTCGCCCAGCAGCATCGAACAGACGATTCTGCGCTAGGAAAAGCGGTAACCGATCTGGGTGCCCCACTGTCATGCTTATCGGGAACGACCATGCCGTTAATGACTGCCAAACGACAGCGAAAATTGCGCTCGGCGCTGCGTTTTTTCCACTATCGAATGAAAAATCCCCGAGCGTCCCGCCGCGTTCCGACCAGCGGTGATCGGCTCATCATTTCATTGACCACCCATCCGCGACGTATCCATCAGGTCTTTGCCACGCTGGAGTCGCTCTGCGAGCAGGATATCGATGCTTTCGACGTTCATCTCTATCTGTCCAGACGGGACAAGGAGGTGATCGGCGAGCTGCCGAAGCCGCTACGGCGACTGGAAGGCCGTGGGGTGAAAATCGTGGTGACCGAAGCGGATTACCGCTCCTATGACAAGCTGGTGCATGCGCTGGAAGCCTATCCGCAAGCGACGATCATCACCGCCGACGACGATATGCTCTATCCCGCGGATTGGGCACGACGTCTGATGGACGGTGCGGCTCGCTTTCCCGGTTGTATCGTCTGCCATCGTGGCCACATGCTCTGCGAGAGCTCGCCGGGCTCGGGTGAAATATCCTACCTGGTGGTCAAGAACCGCCAGGCCGCGGGCGCGACCCAGCCCAATTTCGCGCTAATGCCGACCGGTAGCGGAGGCGTGCTGTACCCGCCAGGCGTACTGGATGCGATGGTCTTCGACGCTGAAACCTTTCAGGCGCTGGCGCCCAATGCGGACGATATCTGGTTCAAGATGGCATCGCTCAAGGCCGGTACGCGCTGTGTCAGAATCAATCCACGCAACGTCGATTTTCTGCCGACGCCGGCGGCGGGTGAATCCGCGCTGCATGAAGAGAACATCAAGCAGGGTGGGAACGATGTGCAGTTCGCCAATTGTCTCGCTCGCTACCCCGAACTCAAGCCGCTGATGTTTGGTCGGCCAATCGATGATGAGAGAACGTGATGACGCGGGCGACGACAACATGAGCCAACGGGTATTGCTGGTTGTTCGCAAGCTGAGTATCGGCGGCATCGAGCGGGTCACCGTGAATCTTGCCAACGTGCTGGCGCGAGAGGGTCACGAGGTCCACGTGCTGGTGCTCAAGGGCGGCTACGAGCTGGCGCCGGATGCCGGCGTGACGGTCCATCGGGTAGATTTCGACAAGTCTTTCCGCAAGACGGGTATCGGGTTGCTATACGATCTGGCAACGCGAGCACTTCTGAAGCCCCTCATGCCGGGTTCCGGATTCCTGTGGCGTGGTTGGTATGGCGGTCACTACCTCAAGCGCTTCGTGGAAAAACTGGAGGCCGAGCGTGGCTCCATCGACCGCGTCATCATGCGCGGTCAGGGCGCCTTCGAGACGGTCTGGTCGTGGCGCGATCCGCGCCTGTGGCAGGTGACGGTCTCCTGGCCCGGCGACTACGGAAGCCGGCTAAAGGGCTTTTATCTCAAGCGCCTCTACGAGGGCAAGCAGATCATCTGCAATACGCCCAACGTCCGCGCCCAACTGGAAGGGCAGCTCGCCCATCATGGCATTCGCCCCGCCCGCTGGGCGACTATCATGAATCCGTGCGATATCGAGGCCATTCGCCGCCAGGCCGACGAGCCCGTCGAACTGCCCGCCAGGCCTTTCATTGTCCACGTCTCCCGGCTTTCCGATGTCAAACGCCAGGAGTGGCTGATTCGTGCCTATCTCGAGGCCGCGATCGAGGAAGATCTGGTCATTGTCGGCGATGGGCCCAAGCGTGAAAGTCTCGAGCAGCTCGTCGATGAACTCGGGGCCCGCGCGCGTATCCATTTCGTCGGCAGCCAACCCAATCCCTACCCCTGGATGAAACACGCCCGGCTCTTCGTGCTGAGCTCGCGCAGCGAGGCTTTCGGGATCGTGCTGGCCGAAAGCATGATCTGTGGCACGCCTTGTGCCGCGGTCGACTGTCCGGGCGGCGTGCGCAACGTGCTGATCAACGACCAGGCGCGACTGATCGCCGAGAATTCGATATCCGGCCTTTCCCAGAAGATTCGCGAAGGACTGGCGCATCCGCCTCGATTGGAAGCCGACCCCGAGTTGATCGAGCGTTTTCGCGACACGCGGATCATGCAGCAGTTTCTCGATCTGCCAACGACTTAGACGCGAAGAACGGGACGCTACGGGGAAAGTGACGTTGGCTATCGGCGACTAACTGTATAGCCTGCTTATCAATGTGCTATGCTATGCTCATCGAACAGCGTTTGATAACGGCATTTTCACTACCCGAACGTGTAGGCTTCCCGATGGCGCGCGTCTCTCAGCCTCATTCCTCTCCGCGGTTGCCCGCTGACGAGGTCGCTTTCAGCGACCTCGTCGATCGCCGAATGGAGGGCGCCGTTCGCCGCGCGCGCTGGCAGGCTGAGCTACGTGACGCTTTTCAGCGCCACATTGGCGTACCGTTGGAGGAATCACTGTTTCGACGCTGGGCCGATGGCAAAGCGGGCGGTGGCTGGATCGAACGTCGGGGGCTGCCGCGACGCTCGGTCGAGACCCGGCTAGGCTCGGCGCTGGTCGTGCACGTCGACCCGCGCGAGTTGATCCGGGATCTCAACGTCAAGGGTGTCGGGGGTAGACGCCCGTTCTCGTCGGCGTTCATCTGGGACGGCGACTGGGATCAGAGCCGTGGCGATCTGCGTCGCGGTTCGCGCTACCGCTTCATCAGCGATCTCGATCTCCATCGCGCCGATCTCACCCAAACCGAGCGCTTTCGCCAGTATCGCTCGCGGCTTCAGTCGGGCAATCCCTGGTCCTCGCATCGACAGGGCCTGCTGCTCGATTCCGAAGAGGCGATCCTGGCATATCTGAAGACCTATCTGGGGTTTCTCGATGCCATGGCCCGCTATGGCTTCGATAGCGAGCTGGGCAAGGACGATCTGGGTGTTGCGGTCACCCGCGACGGTCGGCTGCTCAAGGTCAATCGCGGCCTCCATCGTCTGGCGATGGCGCAACGCGTGGGGCTACGGTCGATCCCCGTCGTCGTGCGCGCGGTGCACCGGCAGTGGTGGCAACGAGTGGTCAAAGATGCGAGCGGCGAGGCAGCGCTGGCCCGCGTCGCCGAGGCGTTGACGCGCTGTACCCCGGAAACCGAACCGGGCGAGCTGGACCCCGGCGAAGAGCTGGGGCCCATCGATTGGCCGGCGCCACGCTAGCGCCTTCCGCGCCCGGTCGTCTTCGTTCCCTCGGCTGACCCCGCTTCCTTCAGTTGACTCCATCCCCTCAGTTGACCCCGTTCCAGAGCCGCTCCTGAAGGATGTTCTCGCTACGCATGCGCTGGTTCATCTCTTCCAGCGAGTAACGCTCGACCAGCGTGGGTGACGAGGAAAACAGCGACACGCCCAAGCCGGCGCGATGATCCGGAACGGTATAACCCATTGCCTCCAGCAGCGTCGGCAGCACGTCGACCATGCTCGACGGGCGTTCGACAATCCGTGGGCGCAGACCATTGCCCAGCATCATCAGCGTATTCTCGCGGTCTTCAGCGATCAGGTCTTCCCACGCCGAGTTTTTCATCGAGAGATGGTCACTGGCCACCACGATCAGCGTGTTGTCGAGCAAACCCTCGTTTCGGAGTCGCTCGATGAAATTCTTCACCAGCCAGCCGGTACATTTGACCGAATAGAGAATGTTGGTGCCGTCGAACGGGCCCTGATTGTCGATACAGGACTGCGACGGGTTGCCGAACGGAGGGTGCGCCGCCAGGGTCAGGCCGAAGAAGGCGTAGGGTTCGTGGCTGTCATGTAGATTCCGGATACGCTTTTCGGCCAGCCCGAACAGCGTATCGTCGTAAAGTCCCCAGTCGTTGAGATAGTCGGCGGGGGCCTTTTCCTCCAGCTCGTCACGCCCCAGAACGGTATCGAAACCGTGCCCGCGATAGAATTTTGCCTTGCCGGCGAACTTCGTGCTCGCGCCGCCCATGTAGGTGAGATCGTAGCCGCGTTCATGCAGCAGGTCACCGAGACAGCTGACGCCGGGGAGCACGTCCGATAGCGGTTCGAACTGGTTGTCGTGCATCAGACCCGCCGGCATCAGCGGTACCCCGCACTGACTGGCAACCATGCCGGCCATCGTCCAGCCGGTATTGTCGAGCTGCTTGACGCCATGAAAGACCACGCCTTCCTTGCCCAGCTGGGCCAGATCCTCGTAGGCGTCACCGAAGCGCTGGGTATCGCTGTAGGTGCGCTCGGTGCTCTCCATGTAGAGATAGATCAGATTGGGCGGTTGCTGCGGGGCGGCGACGATCTCCGGTGGCCGGTAGCGATCGTTGAGCCAGGCTTCATCGTCATCGATCACCGCGGCGCCGCGTAACGAGAGGCCGAACAGCAGCGGATTGAAGGCCAGCAGGAACAGACTCAGTACACGTTCCCACAGACGCCAGCGATGATCGGCACGCACCATCCAGGTCACCGCGAACAGCATGATGATCGCGGCGATGGAATAGAGCACCCCGGCGATCTGGCGGTCGGTGCTGCCGTTCTCCTCGATGCCGGCCTGCAGATGAAAGATCACCGCGCCCAGGTCGAGCTGGCCGAAGCTGTCGTCGAGATAGATGTAGACCCACCACAGCACCAATGGCAGCAGCGACCACGGCCATGTTTTACGCAGCGTGGCGCGCTGCGAGACGTGCCCCCAGTGGAAATGGTAGCCGGCGGCGAGCCAGACGAGAGAGATGACGAGGGGTGTCCACCACGGGAGCACCCAGATCACCATGACGGCGTACCCGATGCAGAGGCCGATGTAGGTGAGTGCACACCAACGTCGTGTGTCGCGAGAGATGGTCATGACCGGCTTCGATCCGTGAACGTCGTGTTCTATCGATGCCGCTTCCAGGCACCGGGTGAGCAATCGTCATGACTCTAGCATGACGAATTCAAGACAAGCAGGTTGCCCGAGAGTTCCGGCGCGGGTAGCGGGACTCGGGCCGCGCTTCGGGGATTCCATGGCCTGAGACGGGAATTTCCCGGCGCCTGGCGCAAAATTCTCAGCCCTCAGCGAGAGTGGCTCAGCGCCAGATCCTCGGCGTGGCGTGCCATGGCCAGTTCGATCAGCCGCGTCACCAGAGCCGGGTAGGTCAGACCGCTGGCCTGCCACAGCTTGGGATACATGCTGATGCGGGTGAAGCCCGGCAGGGTATTGATCTCGTTGACGACGACCTTTCCCTCGGGTGTGAGAAAGACATCGACACGAGCCAGACCGGCGCACTCCAGGACCTGAAATGTCCGCACCGCCAGCTGGCGGATCGATTCGCTGGCGTCGGCGTCGATGTCGGCGGGGACGGCAACCGTAGCCGCGTCATCGTCGATGTATTTGGTGTCGTAGGAATAGAATCCGCTTTCGACCACGATCTCGCCGCAGACGCTTGCTTCGGGCGTGTCGTTACCCAGCACCGCGCACTCGATTTCGCGGCCGACCACTGCCGACTCGACCAGTACCTTGTGATCGAACGCCAGTGCCAGCGTCAGTGCCTCGCGGAATTCGTCAGCGCTCTCCACCCGGCTGACCCCCACCGAAGAGCCCTGATTGGCAGGCTTGACGAACAGCGGCGACCCCAGCTTCGCACTCAGGGTCTCGAAATCGGCGCTGACGGCCGTGCGCCGGGTCAGGGTGACGAATGGCGCGACCGGTATGCCGGCGTCGCGCAGCAGGCGCTTGGCGACGTCCTTGTCCATCCCGGCGGCCGAGCCGAGCACACCGGAGCCGACGAAAGGCAGATTGGCCATCCGCAGCAGCCCCTGCAGCGAACCATCCTCGCCGAGCGTGCCGTGAACGATGGGGAAGACCACGTCGAGTTGGCCCAGCGCCTCCTGGGAGGCTTCTGTAGCGATCAGCTGTCGATGCTCGCGGCCGGGCACCAGGGCGATATCGCCGGCTGACGGGTTGAGAGCGATGCGCCGCGGATCATCGGCATGAAGCAGGAAGTTGGCGGCATCGTTGATATGCCACTGGCCCTGCTTGTCGATACCGATGACCGTGACCTCGAAACGCTCGCGATCCAGCGCATCGACGATGTTCTTGGCCGACTGCAACGAGACTTCATGCTCCGCCGATTTCCCGCCGCAGATGACGCCAACCCGAATCTTGCTCATAGTTCTGCTCCACTTCGCTAACGATCTCGACGCCGCTGGGGCGCTATCACTCTCTATGCCGCTCGGGCGTCATGATGCCACGTTCCCGGCGCGCAAGTATCGCGCCACCGGGTGAGCCTGCCCGCAGAATCAGCCGCCGGCGAGCCGCCGATAAACGCAGATATAGGCCGTGGCCATGGCGTCCGCGGTGAACGCCGACAGGCGCTGACTGGCAGCGGTGGTCAATCGCTGCCGGCGCGCCGGATCTTCCAGCAGCGCGGTGAGAGCGGCTGTCAGCGCATCGGGGTCAGCGGGCGGCACCAGCAGCCCGCTGACGTCTTGCTCGATCAGATCGGGGATGCCGTCGACGTCACTGGCCACGATCGGCACACCGTGGTCCATGGCATCGAGCAGCGTCGATCCGAGGCCTTCGTTGCGGGAAGGAAACGCGAACAGCGTCATGATCTCGAGATAGTCGCCGACGTTGGGCTGGAAACCTTCCCAGATCACGTTGTCGAGATCCGCACTCTCGGTCTTCAGCGCCTCACCGTCGTCGCCTTCGCCGAGCAGCAGGAAGCAGACATCCGGATGCGTCTCGCGCAACCGCCGTGCTGCCTCTATCAGCACCCGCTGCCCCTTATGGCGATCCACCAGCGCGCCGATATGGCCGATCACGCGACGTCCGGCAAAACGCTCGCGCAACGCCTCGACCCGGCTCGCATCGCTAGGCTGACCCGACAGCACGCTGGGGATGCGAGTGACGGGACACCAGTTCCTCTCGCGAAGATGGTTCTCGATCACCGACGAGATCGCCACGGCCATCGCTGCGCCGCGATAGGTCCAGCGATTGAAGCGCTTGTTCTTGACCGGCTGGGGAACGCGGCGGGTCAGAAGATAGGGCGTGCCGTGCAGGCGGCGTTCGACCCAGGCCCAGTGCACCGCCTTGGCTTCGTGGGCATGGGTCAGGGTCGCCTTCGGCCGATGGCGATCATGATGAGAATGCCCGGCGAGGGCATGATCGGCATCGATCAGCGTGACGCCGATATCGAGACCGGCCAATGCCTCGCGCATCGGCGAGTCGCGCCGACAGACGAGGCTCTGCGCTATTGTCATCTGGTCATCGTCGATTCGGGCCAGCGCCTCGATCAGCAGCAGCGTCTGGCGCTCGCCGCCGCGAAAGCCGCGGGCCAGATTGACGTGGCGGATATGCAGGGTCGGTTTTTCCATGGATTCACCAGATCCGGTCGAAGTCTTCGGCCTCGCGAACCTGGGCATCGCGCTGCAGTTCGAGCAGCTTGGCGTATTTCAGGTAGGCGTTGACCGCCGCCGACAGCGCCACGGAAACGCCGTCGAGCCCGCCGAGAAAGCCGCGCTGGAACACGTATTTGCGCACGAAGGCGTTGGCGCCGTGCAGCGTCGGCGACATGGCGTTGGCACGCTTGCCCTTGAGATACATGATCTTGGCGGCGCGATTGGAAAAACGTCCGCTGGCCTTGCCGAACAGCTCGGCGAGATTGGCGAACGAGTAATGTTCCAGATCGGCGTCGAGCCGTTTGGCATTCTGCGCCTGAACGGAGGCGTGCTGGCGGCTGTCGGAGAACCCGCAGCGCTCGCGATCGAACAGCCGGAGGCAGTAGTCCGGATACCAGCCGCAATGGCGGATCCAGCGGCTGCCGACGAAGTTGCGCCGACGCAGCGCATAGGCGTCGTGACTGGCCTCTCCATTTTCACCGGCGTCCAGATCGAGCGCCTGAATCGCCGACACGGCGCCGTCGGTGAGGCGCTCATCGGCGTCCAGCGACAGCACCCAGCGATGGCTGGCGGCCTGCGGCCCGACACGCTTCTGCGGGCCATCGCCCAGATACGGCTGATGGATCACGCGGGCGCCCGACGCCTCGGCGCGGGCGACGGTGTCGTCCCGGGAGCCGGAATCGACCACGATCAGCTCGTCGCAGACCCGGGCGAGCGACGCCAGGCAGGCTTCGATGTTGTCGGCTTCGTCGAGCGTGATCACCACGCCGGTAATGGCGGCCATGGGCAAGTCCTGGATCGTCGATGAATGGTCGTGGATGAATGGTCGTACCCGGTGCCAAACGATAGCGGGCGTCGCGGAGTATCGCGACGCCCCGCCCAGAATGTTGGCAGCGCCTGGCGCATTGTAGCGCCAGTCATTGTGACATCGGCAACGCTATCGGTAGAACTGACGGAACCACTGCATGGCGTCGAACACCGCCGGGGAGAACTCGGCGTCCTCGATGGGATTTAGCTGCCGATCGACGATATTCCATTGGCCGGTGCCGTCGACCACGGTGATGCGCTCCGGCTCGATGATCCCGTAATCGATGTAGCTGCTGGACTGGACCCACGGGTGGTCGATGTCCGGCGCGAGCAGATCCTCGCCCTGGGCGTAGTCGGAGAGCGGATTGCGGCAGCCGAGCGCGTGACGCATCAGCATAGGCATGACATCGAGGTGACTGGTCATGCCCTCGACCTGCCCGGGCTCGACGCCGGGGCCGTTGACGACCAGCGGCACGTGGGTCTGTGGCGACGCGAAGTTGCTGTTGTGACCCCAGTAGTTCTTGCCGAAGTCGTTGAGGGACTGGCCGTGATCGGCGGTGACCACCAGCATGGTGTTGTCCCACTCGCCCTTGGCCTTGAGGTCGTCGATTACCCGGCCGAGCAGTTCGTCGTCGTAGTGCACCGCATTGCGATGGCGGTTGAAGTAGGGCGTCGGGTCGGTATCCGGACCCAGATCGAGATAATCCATCCCTTTCACCGAAGGCTGATACGGTTGCTCGGCGTCGTCCGGCACGTCGTAGCCGTGGGGCGCGTCGTAGAACAGCATGCCGAACCAGGGCGAATCGTCTTCCTGCTCTTGCTGATCGACCCAGCTTAGCCAGTCCTCGGTCATCTGCCGGTCGCGGCCTGCCGGGGAGTCGCCCTGCGTGCTCAGTCGCAGTGGGTCGACCGAGGTGAAGATCGTGCGATCGAAGCCGACCCCATCGAGGCTGGCCGAGGAGAAGATGCCCATCGCGTAGTCCTGCTTCTGCAGCTGGGTGATCAACAGGGGCGGCGTCTGAGTATCGTCCAGATAGGCGTAGTAGTTGCCGGTGAGACCGTAGAACAGACTCATGGCACCGTTGCGGGTGGCGTTACCGCCACTGTAATGATCGAGATAGCGTCGGCCGCTGTCGTTCAACGCGGCGTAGAGATTCGGCGTGTTCTTGGGGCCGTATTCGTCGGCGCGCCAGGAGTCGATCAGCACCACCATGACATTGGGCTTGCTGCTGGGCTGGCAGCTCAGCGGATTCTTGGGCCAGTCGAGATTCTGCGCCTGCTTGGCGTTGGTATCGGCTCGCGCGGCACGGGCAGCGCGTGGGTCGAGCCAGCCATGGTCTTCCATGAAGCCCTTGGCGGTGGCCGGGAACAGCAGTGGATAGATACCCACCTGCTGGGTCACGCTACGCTGGTAGCGGGCATCGGCCACGATGTGCAGCGCATGGCTGCCGATCAGTGTCACCAGGATGATCCCGCAGGCGAGCCCCACCGGCAGGCGGCGACCGCGATGACTCACGATCAGGCGGCGGGCGATCCAGCCTTCGAGCGCCAGTGCCGCGACCACGCAACCTACGATCGCCACCCAGGTGGAGGCGGCAAAGCTGAAGATCTCGCCGTCCTTGTCGTTCAGGAACAGCGACACCATGAACGCATTCACGTGGAAGCGATACTGAGCATAGACGACCGTATCCAGCAGCAGTGCACTCAATCCCAGCGCCCCGAGGAGCATCGCCGGCAGCCATAGCCAGCGGGGCTTGAGCACCAGCGCCAGCACGGCGAGCGGCAGCCAGCCGAGCAGAATCAGCATGCCGAAGTGGCCGATCCAGGTCAGGATCAGATAGGCGATCCCCATGGCATCGTGCGGCATGGCCAGGTAGGGCGAATAGCGCAGCGCGATCAGCCAGACCAGGGGTAGTTGAAACAGGGCAAAGAGTAACGTGCTGCGCCAACGGCGCTTTAGCGTGTCATGCATGAACGGGAAGAGCCTTAGCGTGAAGGAGTGCCGGGCGCGCCATGGTACCCCTCGACGACGAGATCGTAGGACGCTTGGGCACCCGTAGGCGAGAAACGCTCCAGGGAGCGCTTGAGCCGTGACAGGTTGCGCTGCCGCCAGGCACCTTGCGGGCGTAGTCGGCAGCGATCGAAATCTATCAGCCAAATCTTATCGTCGGCTGAAACGAGCAGATTGCGCGCGTTGAGATCGACATGATCGAGGCCCGCATCATGAAAGCGCCGAATGGTGGCGCCGACATCGGCGAGCAGCGCGGGCGAAGCCTCGGCCAGACGCTCAGCCAGCGCCTGGCTATTCGCCAGGCGCTCGGTGATCAGCGCGGCGCGATAGCTCGGGCCGTGACGCACCACGAGGGTCGCCACCGGTGCCGGTACCGGCAGGCCCTGTTCGAACAGGGCGCGCGTCAGGCGCATCTCGCGAAACCCGCGAGTGCGCTCGAGCCCGGTCCACAGATAGTCGGCCCGGCTGACTTTGGCCACCATGCCGCCGCGACGATAGGGCCGCAGCACCCATTGGTGCTCGTCGATCTCGAGAAACTGGCTCGCCCCGCGGCCCGGTGCCGAGCCGACCACCAGACCCCGTTCGGCCCAGGCGGCCGGATCCAGCCAGGCCTCACCGAACGCCGGCAGAATCGGCAGGTCGGGCTGAGCGAGACGCGTATCATCGTATAAGATGTGCGAGTCCCGATGGTGGTAGGTCGTGAGCGTCATGACCGGTCCTTGACGTTGGGCCGCAGCGGGATTGATACGTCGCCGGCCGGCGGAGAGACAGGATAGGCGACGACTGGCCGCCGGACGCATTGTAACCGGGCAAACCCGCCGCCGCATGTCGGGGGTTCACGCTGCTCGCATTCGTCGACCATTCGGGCATCATCGAACATCAAGGAAGCTTTCGTGACTGAAGATTCGCAAGTGCCGCTGGCCGTGATTGCCATTCGTCAGGTGGAAAAAAGCACCGGCGCCAGTCGCAACGCCTTCGAGCAAGCCGCGGCACTGAAAGCCCTGGGCTATCGGGTGGTGATTCTCGCCGAGCGCGGTCGGCGCGAGCTGGCGGAGGCGGCCGGTGCCGAGTTGATCCGGCTGAAACGCTGGCCGTTCAAGGGGCCCTTTCGGCGCTTCTGGTTCAACCGCCGGGTGCAGGCCTGGTGTCGTCGGCACCGGCCGGCGATGCTGGTCAGCCATGGTGATGTCGAAACGCCTGACGTCGTCTACATGCACAACTGTGTGCACCTGGCCAGCCAGCGCATTCATGGCCGCGACTTGCCCGCGGGCCATGAAGTGGCGGCCATTCATGACCACGTGCTCGAGGGCGGTAAGTTTCGCCGGGTGGCGGTCAACTCGCGCATGATGGCGCAGGATCTTCGCACACGCTACGGCATCGACGACTCGCGAATCGAGATCAGCTACCCCGGCTACGACCCCGACGTCTTCAATCTCGAGCGCGCCTCGGCAGGCCGCGCGTCGCGCCGAGGCGAACTGGGCGTCGATGACGAGACCTGGCTGATCGGGTTGATCACCTCCGGCAACTTCACCAAACGTAACGTGGCCGGCTTCGTCGAGATGGCCGCCGAGCTGGAACCGCGGCTGGCGGGAAAATGCCGATTTCTGGTGGTCGGCAAGGACGATTTTTCGCCCTATCAGCGCCAGGCCGAGCAGGCGGGCGTTGCCGAGCGCTTTATCTGGCGCACCACGGTCAGTGACGTCGAGACACTCTACGGCGCGTTGGATGTGTTCGTGCTGCCGGCCCATATCGAGGAGTTCGGCCGCGTCTCGCTCGAGGCCATGGCCTGCGGCACGCCGGTGTTGCTGTCGTCCACCACCGGCGCCGCCGAGCTGCTCGAAACCGACCACGCCGACCTGATTCTGGAGAGTCGGGATACCCAGGCCTGGGTGGCGCGTCTCGAAGGAATGCTGGAAGCGTCCGATGTCAAAGCCCTGGGGCTGACGCTCTCGCGGTTGGTGGGTGATTACTCCTACCGCTGTCAGAACGAGAAGTTGAGGCATTCCTTCCTGACGTTGACGGCCGCTGACTGATCTCGCTCAACGCAGTTGTGCATTGAAGAATTCGGCCAGCGACTCGACGTAGCGTTCCAGGGTGTAGTCGCGTGCCACCTGTTCCCGGGCTCTCGTTGCGATCTGGCGTCGCAGTCGCGGATTCTCGGCCCAGGCCAGTAGTGTCTCGGCAATGGCTTCCGGGTCGAGCACCTTGGCTTGCACGAGATCATCCTGATCGGGTGAGTAGACTTCCCTCGGGCCCAGGAGGCAGGCATCCCCGTACTTCCGCAGCACTTCGCGTGGGCGCGTCGGCTCGAGAATCGCCCCGTTGCGTGGGTCCAGAATGGATTCCGGCAGGCCATCGATGTTGCCCACCACGGTTGGGAGTCCATGGGCCACGGCCTCTTGTACGACGTTACCGAAAGGCTCCCGCCAGGAGGGGCAGACAAAGGCGTCCAACTGCGAGTAGAACCCCGACATGTCTGCCACCGGGCCACAGAACGTCACGCTCTCCTCGAGCTGCCAGCGGTGTGTCCATTCTCTCAGGACGGGTTCGAGCGGCCCCTGACCGGCGATCCATAGCTCTGCGGCCGGGAAACGTGGCTTGAGCGCCCGTAGTGTCTCGAGGGCGATCATCGGCGCTTTCAGTCCCTGTAGGCGCCCGGCGAAGCCGAGGCGAAAACGGCCCTCGGGGTGCTCCGAGGCCAGCGCCGGCAGATCGATAGCGTTGTTGAGCGTCTTCGAGGGTAGCTCGGGATCGAGGCCCCACTTGAGTTGCAGAATGCGGTGGGCCGCCCGCGAGATCCCCAGCACGCCGGAGAGCCTCTCGATGTAACGCCTCAAGCTGGGATCATCCTTCGCCAGCCAGGCGCTACCGCGCTCGAAATGATAGATAGGGATATCCCGGGGTAGCGTCAGCGGGTGTCGCGAGATCTTGTTCCAGACCAGCAGGGCCTCGGGCGCCAGTTCGCGCAGTAACCGCTGCTGATAGGTACTGCGAAGGTTTCCCAGCGTCGGCAACTTGAGCCCTTTCGGCCCCTTGATGCCATGCAGCCGGTTCTCGAGCCCCCGAAAATAGTGATCGAGATAAGGATGGATGCCATTGGTCTGCAGCAGTACGTGGCTGTCGTCGCGTCGAGCGCTACAGTCGAAAAAGCGTGAAAAATAACGCTCGACCCCACCCAGATTCTTGAGGCTGACCAGATGGGCGATACGACAGGGGATGATGTCGGGGTCGCTGTCGGAAGCGGTGGCGGAGGTAATATGACTTTCCTCGTCATCATTCGTGGACTTCGGATCTTCGAATTCTGATCTTCGAACCTCCTGATCGGGGCCACTATACCGCCTGTTCGTGGCGCTGCGGGTCATCGTCGGTCAACTTCCGTTAGAATGGGCGTTTCACTCAATGGGAAGTCGGTCAGGCCCATGAAGCATTCTCTGCCAGAGCGCCCGCGACACATCGGCATCCTGCGCCTTTCCGCGCTGGGCGACGTCTGCAATCTGGTCCCCACGGTGCGCGCGCTGCAGCGCCAGTGGCCCGAGGCCCGTATTACCTGGATCGTCGGCAAGGCAGAATACGGCCTGCTCAGCGGGCTCGATGGTGTCGATCTGGTGATCTATGACAAGGCCACCGGTCTGGCCGGCATGCGCGAGATATGGCGTCAGTTTAGGGACACTCGCTTCGACGTGCTGCTGCACATGCAGCAGGCGCTGCGCGCAAGCGTGCTGTCGCTGGGTCTCAAGTGCGACGTGCGCGTGGGTTACGACAAGGCGCGAGCCAAGGATTGGCAGCACTGGTTCACGCATCGCCAGCTGGCGGTGCATCCGCGGGCGCATGTGCTCGAATCGTTCATGGATTTCGCCCGGCTGCTGGGTGTCGAGGACACGCGCCTCGACTGGTCGTTGCCGGTACCCGACGCTGCCTATGAAGAAGCGCGTCAGTTGACCGGCGATCAGGCCTATCTGGTCATCAGCCCGTGTGCCAATCCGCGTCTGCGCAATTTTCGCAACTGGTCGGCGGAAGGTTATGCGGCGGTCATCGAACATGCCTGGCAACGCCACGGCTTGAAGACCGTCATGAGTGGCGGCGGTAGCCCCCTGGAGCGTGACATGGGCGAGCAGATTCGACGCCTGTGTCCGAACGTCGAAATCATCGATGCCATCGGCCGGACTTCGCTCAAGGGCTTGCTGGCGCTGCTCGATCGCGCCCGCGTCGTGATCGCGCCGGACTCCGGCCCGGTCCACATGGCCAACGCGCTGAAAACGCCGACGCTCGGGCTCTACGCCACCACCAATCCGGACCGCGCGGCGCCCTATTGCTGGCGAGACCATGTCGTCAATCGCTACCCTGACGCCGTACGCCGCTACCTGAACAAATCCGTCGAGACCGTCACCTGGGGCACGCGGGTGCGCCACGCCGATGCCATGGCGCTGATCACGCTGGAAGACGTGGTCGAGCACCTGGATCGACTGCTGGCCGATACCGCTGCGCCTGGCGAGGACGACGCGCTGGAGTCACGAGGATGAAAGTCGACCTTTCGCAACTGGAGCACGCCCGCCTGCTGGTGGTTGGCGACGTGATGCTGGATCGCTACTGGCACGGCGGCACGTCGCGCATTTCCCCGGAGGCCCCGGTGCCGGTGGTCAAGGTGGAAGATGCCGATGATCGTCCGGGCGGGGCGGCCAACGTGGCGCTCAACATCGCTTCGCTGGGCGGGCGGGCGAGCCTCGCCGGCGTTGTCGGCGACGACGACAACGCCGGTCATCTGGAGCGCGCGCTGGAAGCGGCCAATGTGAGTGCTTACTTCCAGCGCAGTGGCGATGTGCCGACGATCACCAAGCTGCGAGTCATGAGTCGCAACCAGCAGCTCATCCGTCTCGACTTCGAGTCGCCGCTGTGGAACGTCGATACCGCGCCGTTGATCGAGAAGGTCCAGGCAGCGCTGGGCGACGCGGACGTGGTGATCCTGTCCGACTACGGCAAGGGCAGTCTCAATCGGGTCGAGACGCTGATCGCCGCCGCCCGCGCCGCCGGCAAGCGAGTGCTGGTCGATCCCAAGGGCGGCGATTTCAGTCGCTATCGCGGCGCCAGCGTGATCACTCCCAACCTGACAGAGTTCGAGGCGATCGTCGGGCCCTGCCACGATGATGCGCAGCTGGCCGCGAAGGGCGAGCAGCTGCGTGCCGATCTGGAACTCGAAGCGCTGCTGGTGACCCGCAGCGAACGCGGCATGACGCTGATTCGTGAGGGCCACCCGCCGCTGCATCTGCCGACGCATGCGCGCGAAGTCTTCGACGTGACCGGCGCCGGCGACACCGTGATCGGCGTGCTGGGTCTGGCGCTGGCGGCAGGCCACGGCTTTGGCGAGGCGGTGATGCTGGCCAACCTGGCCGCCGGCCTGGTGGTGGCCAAGCCCGGCACCGCGGTGCTGTCGGTGGCGGAACTCTACACCGCGCTGCACGGCGACAGCCTCGCCGAGTACGGCGTCATCGAGGAAGCCGCGCTCGTCGCGGCCGTGCGGGCGGCCCAGGCGCGCGGCGAACGCGTGGTGATGACCAACGGCTGCTTCGACATTCTGCACGCCGGTCACGTCGCCTATCTCGAACAGGCCAAGCGCCTCGGCGATCGGCTGATCGTCGCGGTCAACGATGATGCCTCGGTGGCTCGGCTCAAGGGCCCCAAGCGGCCGATCAATACCTTGGCGCGGCGCTCGCAGGTGCTGGCCGGATTGGCGGCCGTCGACTGGGTCGTCCCGTTCGGCGAAGACACGCCGGCGCGGCTGATCGAGGCGATTCTGCCGGATCGGCTGGTCAAGGGCGGCGACTATCGGCCCGAGGCTATCGCCGGCGGCGAGGCGGTGATCGCCAACGGTGGCGAGGTTCTGGTCCTCGGCTTCGAGGATGGGGTGTCGACCACCACCATGATCGACACCATTCTCGACCGCGAGCGCTGATCGTCGATGCGCTCTCGGCTTGGAGTGACGCCGCGGCTCGCCCGCTGGCTCTATACGTTGACGATCTATCTGCTGTCGCCCCTGATATGGTGGCGAGTGTGGCGTGAGTGGGCACCCACTCACCCGCGGCGTGAGCGACTCGGACTCATTGGGGTTAGCGGCGATCGCCCCCGTCTCTGGCTGCACGCGGCCTCGGTGGGCGAAGTCGTCACGGCCACGCCGTTGATCCGGGCGCTGCTCGATGATCATCCCGATCACGACCTGGTCGTCACCACCATGACCGCCACCGGCGCCGAACGCGTGCGCCAGACCTTCGGCGACCGCGTCTCCCACCATTTCCTGCCACTGGATTTTCCCGGTAGCGCGCGGCGATTCATCACCCGCTTGAAGCCACGTCTGGCGATCGTCGCCGAGACCGAACTCTGGCCCAATCTGCTGGCCACCTGTCAGCGCCGTAACGTACCGGTGGTGGTCGCCAACGGGCGCCTGAGTGCCGGCGCGTTCCGCCTCTATCGGCGTTTCGGCGCGTTGAGCCGCGGCATGCTCGAGACGATCGCCTGGATCGGCGCCAAATCCGCTGTCGATAGTGAGCGCTTCCAGACGCTCGGGGCTTTGCCGTCGCGGGTGGCGGTGACCGGGGCGTTGAAGTTCGATCTCGATGTGGACGATGCCACCCGTGAGGCCAGCCGGGGGCTACGGGCGAGCTGGGGCGCGCGGCCGGTGTGGGTCGCGGGCTCCATTCATCCGGGAGAAGACGAACAGATACTCGAGGCGCACGCGGTGCTCAGGCGTCACCTTCCCGCCGCGCTGCTGGTTCTGGTACCGCGCCATCCGCAACGCTTCGAGGAGGTCTACGCTCGCTGTCTCGACGCTGGCGAGGCGGTGCTGCGGTTGAGCGCCCGGCCAACGCTGACCGATGCAACGACACTGCTGCTGGGCGACACCATGGGCGATCTGATGAAGCTCTACGGCTGTGCCGATATTGCTTTCGTCGGCGGGTCGCTCACGCCGATCGGGGGGCATAACCTGCTCGAGCCGGCGGCGCTGGGTGTCGCGGTGGTCAGCGGTCCGTATCTGGACAACCTGCGCGAGATTGCCGACACCCTGGCGCAGAGCGACGCGCGGGTCGAGGTCGAAGACGGCCAGGCGCTGGGCGAGGCGCTCGTGGCGTTGCTGAGCGACGACGAGCGCCGTCATCGGTTGGGTGAAGCGGGGCGGGCGGTGGTCGCCGCCAATCGCGGGGCGCTCGCCCGGACTCGCCGAGCGATCACCGCACAACTGGCGGCATCAACCGAGCATTAGAATTCTAGAATCCTTCCAGCACGATCTTGCCTCTGGCGCGGCCACTTTCGATCAGGATGTGCGCCTTCTTGAGATTGGCCGCGTTGATCGGACCCATCGTCTCGGTCAGGGTGGTCCGGATGCGGCCGTCGTCGATCAGTCCGGCGACGCGATTCAGCAACTCACCCTGTTCCCCCATGTCCGGGGTCTGGAACAGCGAGCGGGTGTACATCAGCTCCCAGTGAACCGAAATGGCCTTGCGCTTGAAATCGTTGATGACGAAGTTTTCGGGATCATCGATCAGGCCGTATCGGCCCTGCGGCGCCATCAACTCGACGACTTCATCCTGATGGAGCTGGCTCTGGGTGGTGGAGAACACGAACCCCGGCGCGCCCAGGCCCAGCTGTTCGACCTGAGCGGCGAGCGGTTGGCCATGATCGATGACCGCGTGCGCGCCGAGGCTCTCGACCCAGTCACGGGTCTCCGGGCGTGACGCGGTGGCGATGACGGTCATGTCGGTGAGGGCACGCAGCAGTTGAATGGCGATCGACCCGACGCCACCGGCGCCACCGATGATGAGAATGGCGTTGGCGGCGCCGACGACCGGACGCTCGATCTCCAGCCGATCGAACAGCATCTCCCAGGCGGTTATCGTGGTCAGCGGCAGGGCGGCGGCTTCGGCGAACCCCAGCGTCTTCGGCTTGTGGCCGACCAGGCGCTCGTCCACCAGATGGAATTCGCTATTGGTGCCGGGGCGGGTAAGTTCGCCGGCATACCAAACTTCGTCGCCAGGTTCGAAGCCGTCGACGTCATCGCCAACCGCCTTGACGATGCCCGCCGCGTCCCAACCCAGCACTTTCCACTCGCCCGGCTCCGGCGATGCGCTCGCGCGGATCTTGGTATCGATCGGATTGACCGATATCGCCTTGATTTCGACCAGCAGGTCGCGGCCTTCAGGCGTGGGCATCTCGCGTTCGATATCGACCAGTGAATCGGCGCGGTTGATCTCGCCCGGGGTCTCGTAAGCGACAGCTTTCATTTCGGTTCTTCCTCTGATTGACGATTGTGCCTCTCGTGCCTCGATCATAGAGTAAGGGCTTCGATGTGTGATACGCACAAAAACCGCCGGTAGTATCAAAAAGGATACCATGATGGCCAAGACTCACTATTCGCGTTTCGACTGCCAGCCGGGCTGTTCGGTGGAAGCCGCGGTCAGTCTCATCAGCGGCAAGTGGAAATGCGTGGTGCTGTGGTATCTGCTCGAGGAGGAAACGCTGCGCTTCAACGAGCTCCGTCGGCGCATCGCCACGATCACCCAGCGGATGTTGACCAATCAGCTACGAGAACTGGAGACCGACGGATTGATCCATCGCGAAGTCTACGCCCAGGTTCCGCCCAAGGTGGAATACAGCCTCACGGCGCGGGGACGGGAACTGACGCCGATCCTGATGGCGCTGAAGGCGTGGGGCGACGCGCACATCGATCTGTTCGGCAACAACGGCACCGCGGGAAAGCCCTTCACGGCCGCTTCCTCAGCCGAGGTGTGAAGCCGCGAGACGGTTGATGAAACGGCAGTCGATGTAATGTCAGTCGGTGAAATGTCAGTCGATCAATGGCGGTCGATGACCGGTATCGAGGGAACGTTCGTCGCGAATGACGGACGAAGGTGTCAGACGCCTGTCATGGATAGCCCTGACAATCGTCCAGCGACATCCACCAATCGCTCGGAATCGTGCCATGGACCTTCGTTACAAGAGCCGCAAGTTGCGATTTTACGCAGGCGGTATCGTCAGCCTGCTCGTACCCGACGGTTTCTATCGGCAGCGTCTGAATCGATTGATGGCGTCACTACCCGCGGGAGAGATGGCCGCGCTGCTGGCGCGGGTCGACTATTACAACCGTCTGGCGAGTCCTTTCGACCCCGGCGAGGCAGCCGTGCGCATCGGCGATTTCCGCTACGAGAAACGCGGCGCTTACTTTCTCGATGCCAAGCAGGTGATGCGTCACTTCGATCCCGATCTACGCTTTGCCTACCAGTTCGGCGACGTCACTCGCGTGGCCGAGACGCCGACGATCGTCAAGAGTCGTCCCATCTGTCGCGAAGCGCAGCCGGGGAACGCGATTCCCTCCGGTCAGTCGGCGCCCTCCGGCAATGCCAACAACCTGCTGTTGAAACTCAACAGCGTGCGCCACTTCCATTTCGCCAATGATCGTCTCCCGTTTGCCGACAAGAAGCCGGGTGTCGTCTGGCGCGGCAAGTGTTTTCACGAGCATCGGGCGGCGGTGCTGCGTCAGTTCCGTCATCACCCGCGCATGGACATCGGCCAGAGTCACGCCAAGCGTCGCCACCAGCCCGATTACCGGCCGTATCTGTCGATCGGGGAACAGCTTCAGTACCAGTTCGTGTTGAGTCTCGAGGGCAAGGACGTGGCCACCAATTTGAAGTGGATCCTGTCGTCGAACTCGCTCTGCCTGATGCCACCGCCGCGCTATGAGACCTGGTTCATGGAGGGCGCGCTCGAGCCCTACGTCCACTATGTGCCATTGGCCGAAGACTGCAGCGATCTGGAAGCGAAGATGGACTACTACACTGCGCGCCCGGAGGAGGCCGAAGCCATCGTGCGGCGTGCCAACGCGCATGTGGCGCAGTTTCGTGACGGGCGTCGTGAACGACTGATCTCGTTGCTGGTCATGCACAAGTACTTCCAGCTTTCCGGCCAGCTCTCCGCTCAGCCGGGCCCCTCGTTTCTGAGCTCGGAATTCAACGCCAGCGCGGCGAGAAACAGCTGGGCGTGACGGTCCGCCAACGCCTCGAGATCGCGGTCGTAGCCGCCGCCGATGACGCCGGCGACGGGAATGCCCAACCGCCGGCAGCGCGTCAGCACGAAAGCGTCCCGGCGGTAGAGTCCATCCGTGGTCAGCGAGAAATGTCCCAGTCGATCTCCTTCATGCACGTCGGCGCCGGCGTCGAATAGCACGAACTGGGGGCGAAACGCGTTCAGAACCTCGTCGAGCTCGCGTTCGAGACACGCCATATAGGCGCTGTCATCCGTACCGCGCGGGAGCGCGACGTCACGGTCGCTGCGGCGCTTCTCGAAGGGGAAATTGGCCTCGCCGTGGAGCGACAGGGTGAAGACTCTCGGCTCGTCACGAAAGATCCAGGCGGTGCCGTCGCCCTGATGGACGTCGCAGTCGACGATCAGAATCCGCTCGAGACGGTGTTCGGCCAGCAGACAATGTGCCGCGACCGCCAGATCGTTGAGCAGACAGTAGCCGCTGGCACGATCGGCGTAGGCATGGTGAGTACCCCCGGCGCTATTGAGTGCCAGGCCGTTCTCCAGTGCCGCTTCCACGGTGGCCAGCGTACCGCCGACCTCCAGCAGTGTGCGTTCGACCAGCGCGGGTGACCAGAGGAAGCCGCTCGGCGTGCGCCGCGTGGTCGAGACTTCGCCCAGATAGAAACGCTGCAGGTAGTCTGCGGTGTGGGTGCGCAGCAGCGCTTCGCTGGTTGCCGGGCTCGGGGTTATCCAGCGAACCTTTTCGCAGCTGTCGTCATGGGCATCGTCACGCCCATCGAAGCCCAGCGCCGACAGTCGTTCTCGCAGAATCCGAAATTTCGCCATCGGGAACGGGTGGCGTTGGGGCCACTCGCAGCTGTAGCCGGGGTGGTGGACGATCGGCAACGTCACGGCATCTTCCTCGACTACCGGAAATCGTCGCTCAACGCGTGAAGCGCTCGACGCCATTGTCGCCGCCGAGCAGCAGCACGTCGGCCGGCCGCCGCGCGAACAGGCCGTTGGTGACTACGCCGACGATGGCATCCAGCGCCGCTTCCATCGCTTCCGGCTCGTCGAACAGCTTGTCGTAGCCGTCGAGGATGCGGTTGCCATTGTCGGTGAGCACGCCATCCCGATAGACCGGCGTAATGCCCAGCTTGACCATTTCGCGGGCGACATACGAGCGCGCCATCGGGATGACCTCAATCGGCAGCGGGAACCCGCCTAGCACCTCGACCCGCTTGCTGGCATCGGCGATACAGATGAATCGCTCGGCGCAGGCCGCCACGATCTTCTCGCGGGTTAGTGCCGCGCCGCCGCCCTTGATCATGCGCAGTTTCGAATCGATCTCGTCGGCGCCGTCGATGTAGACCGGCACCGTGCCGACGTAGTTGAGCTCGAGCACGTCGATGCCGTGGGATTTCAGCCGTTCGGCAGTCGCTTCCGAGCTTGCCACCGCACCGCGAAAATCGTGTTTGCGTTTCGCCAGCAGGTCGATGAAATGATTGGCCGTGGACCCCGTGCCCACGCCGATCACCGCGTCCGGCGTCAGAAGATTGTCGATGTCGTCGAGGGCTGCAGCGGCGACGGCGCGCTTGAGATCGTCCTGAGTCATGTCGGTTCCGGCAGGCTGAGAGAGAAGGTCGGGGTTCTGTCGGAAAGCCGGGCATGGGCGCGTGATCGGACAGAAACCGCGGGTGGCCAGTATAGAGCAAGCGACGCGCGGTGCCGATGGCGCTGGACGCTCGGTGCCGCGGTCTGCTAACAATACGGGTCCACCATGACCCACCGTTCTCGTACCCGCCGGTTTCGAGGCGGAAGCGCTTTGCCCCAGCTGTTCGCCAGGACATACCCGAATGCAACTCGAAGATATCGTCAAGAAGATCCTCCAGGCCCGTGTCTACGAGGCGGCTCGGGAGACGCCGATCTCTCCGCTGCCGGCACTTTCCCGGCGCTTCTCCAACCGGATTCTGATCAAGCGCGAAGATCTGCAGCCGGTGTTCTCGTTCAAGATTCGCGGCGCCTACAACAAGATGGCCCAGTTGAGCGAGGAGCAGAAGGCCAAGGGCGTGATCGCGGCCTCCGCCGGTAACCACGCCCAGGGCCTGGCGATGGCGGCGAAGCAGATGGGGGTCAAGGCGGTGATCGTGATGCCTCGCGTCACGCCAGATATCAAGGTATCCGCGGTACGCGGCTGGGGAGCCAAGGTGGTGCTCCGGGGCGATGCCTTCGGTGAAGCGCTGAGCCACGCTCGGGAGTTGATCGCCGAACACGGCTATACCTACATCCCGCCCTACGATGATTTCGACGTCATCGCCGGCCAGGGCACCGTGGCGATGGAAATTCTGCGCCAGCACTCCGGCCCGCTCGATGCGATCTTCGTGCCGGTGGGCGGCGGCGGTCTGCTGGCCGGCATCGCCGCCTACATCAAGTATCTGCGCCCGGAGATCAAGCTGTTCGGCGTCGAGGCCGAGGATTCCGCCTGTCTCAAGGCGGCGCTGGAAGCGGGCGAACGGGTGACGCTGGATCAGGTCGGGGTGTTCGCCGAAGGGGTCGCGGTCGCGCAGATCGGCGAGGCGCCGTTCGAGATCCTGCGCCATCACGTCGACGGCGTGATCACGGTCAACACCGATGAGATGTGTGCCGCGGTGAAGGATACCTTCGACGACACGCGGGCGGTGGCGGAAACCTCCGGTGCGCTGTCGCTGGCGGGGCTGAAAAAGTATATCCAGCAGACCGGGGCGCAAGATCAGACCCTGATGTGCATCAATTCCGGTGCCAACATCAATTTCGACCGCCTGCAGCACGTTGCCGAGCGCACCGAACTGGGCGAGCAGCGCGAGGCGATCCTGGCGGTGCAGATTCCCGAACGTCCGGGCAGCTTCAAGCAGTTCTGCCGAGTGATCGGGCGGCGCATGGTGACCGAGTTCAACTATCGCTACGCCGATCCCGACGGTGCGCACATCTTCGTCGGGGTGCAGGTCAAACCCGGCGGCGAAGATCGTGAAGAGGTCATCCGCCGGCTGCGCGAAGCCGACTATCCGGTCGAGGATCTCACCGACAACGAACTGGCCAAGCTGCACATCCGCCATCTCGGCGGGGGGCGGCCCCGGGAGCGCTTCGAGGAAGAGGTCTACCGCTTCGAATTTCCCGAACGCCCCGGTGCGCTGATGAACTTCCTCACCCATCTGCCGGCGGACTGGAACATCTCGCTGTTCCACTATCGCAACCACGGCGCCGCTTACGGCCGGGTACTGGTGGGGCTGCAGATGCCCAATGGCGATCGCGCCCATGCCGAGGAGCACTTCGATCGCATTGGTTACCGCTACTGGAAAGAGACCGACAACACGGCTTATCGGCTATTCATGGCCTAGCCCGTGTGAAACCATGGCAAAAGAGTGACATGGCACAAGAGGGAAATGGGGCTCGAAAAGGTCTGAATCCGACTTAAACCTTTTTGTGTAAAGGCCGATACTGTCGAGTAACGAAAAAGGTGTCATCCGGGCCGGAAACACTCTTGTCAAGATTTTGGCCTGACCCTATAGTCGTGCGCGTCGCTGCGGGGGGTAGCGGCGAATCCAACCCATCGGAGTCGACATGAAACGCAAGCCCGACCTGGTAATGGCTTTGGTACTGATCTTTGGCGTCGGCGTCGTGGCAACGGGCTATGCGCAGACGTTGCTAGGCGCTTGAGACCCGTCGGCATTCCGGATCAGCGGGCTGGTGACAGCCGGCGTATCATGGAGTGACGACGTAGAGAATAAAGCCAGTGGGGTGTGGCTCGAGACGGCCGGTAGCGGAAACGCTGCCGGCCGTCGTCGTTTGGGCTCTCGGTCTGGCTCTTTGAGCCTAGTCGGCGATCAACGCCGCGGCTGGATGATCCGTCGATCGCTGACGATCGCATCCAGCGGCACATCCCAGTCGGCCACCGGCAAGGCGTCTACTCTCTGGCAGTCGTGAGCGAGCCCGATCAGACGTGGCCGCGGGCGCTGACGGCGGGCAAAGGCAAAAGTGCGATCGTAGAAGCCGCCGCCCATGCCGATCCGTTGCCCTTCATCGTCGAATCCCACCAGCGGCAGCAGCACGGTGTCCAGCGCCCATGCGGGCAGACGATTGGCGCGATGGGCGCCGAAACGCGTATCCGGCTCGGCAATGCCGAAACGATTGCGGGTCATCCGGGTGCCGGCGTGATAACGAACGAACCACAATCGATTATCCGACAGCGGCCGTAGCACCGGCAGATAGACATGGGCATGGCGCGCGGCCAGCCAGTCGATCAGCGGCTGCGGATCGATCTCGCCATCATTGGGCAGATAAAGCGCCACGCGTCGAGCGCGCTGAAGTTCGGGTAGACGTTTGAGGCGACGGCAGAGTTCGCGGGAGGCGCTGCGTCGTTGGTGCGGGGTCAGGGCGCGTCGTCGTCGGCGCAGTTGGCGACGCAGTTCGCGTCTATCGAGACTGCCATCAGCGACTGACTCGCCGTTCGGCGGGGTCGTGGCTGGCTGGGCAAACTCGGTGGTGATCGTTGCGGTGGTCTTGTTGAAAGACATCTTGTTAAAAGACAAGAGAGTTCCCCAGAGTGCCGCTGTCATTCTGGCCCTGAACCTACTGGTTCAAGGTGGGTGGCCGCAGGCAAGCCTTCAGGCTTTCCGTCGCGCGGACATGCACACGGGCCTGCCTAGCATTTGGCCCCCTGGGTACTGCGCATAGGCTCGAGGGACTGTTATGACTGGCGCACACTCCAGGAAACACCACTATCGTAGCAGAGCGGCCCACGTTGCCCAATCAAGGATTTGAGATACTCGGCAAAGGGTTCAGGATGCCGGCGTCTTCTGGCCGGGTTCGCCAGCCTTGGCCAGCGCGCGCTCGAGCCTCTCGCTGAGATCACTCAGGCTCTGTTCGCCGGCGCGGTGTGAATCCAGCGCGGTCAGCAGTTCGTGGGTGATGTTGAGGGCGGCCATGATCGCGATCTTCTCGGCGCCGAGTACCTTGCCGCGAGAATGGATGCCGTGCATGGCGCGATCCAGATAGCGGGCGGAGCGCTTCAGCTGCTCCTGCTCTTCCGGCGGACAGGCGATCACGAAGGATTTGCCCAGCAAGGTGACTTCGGTCGTCGGGCGAGACGTGTCGCTCATGGTGTCGCTCCGGGGTGGGCGGTGAAGATCGATGCGGTAAGATGGGGGTATCGCGATTGATCCGTCACTATAGAGAGCCGATTATGGGCGGTCAACGCGGCGCCTGTCGCGCTGAAAGTACATCAACGCTCGTGATTTCCCAATCTTGGATGCCGACATGTCGATCATCAACGACCAGCTCGATTTTTCCACCGTCGCCAATGTCTTTCTGGTGCATGGCAGCCTGCAGTCACCGGCGTTCCTCGACGGCCGCCTGTGCGCCGAACTCGGCCTTAAGGACATCAGCGCCGAGGGCTGGCTCGAGGAAGTCTGCCTGGCGCTCAACGTCGAGCAGCCGGAAAGCCGTGAAGACGCCGACGTGTTGCTGGGCTGGAGGCGCCAGACCCTGGATGCGCTGGCCGCGGCCGAGCTGAACTTCGAGCCGATGCTGCCGGATGAGCTGTTCTCGCTCTCCGAACGGGCCCAAGGGCTCAAGGAGTGGACCCAGGGGTTTCTCGAAATCGTCAACGAGGTGGATGGCGAAACCTACGAGAACTGGTCCTCGCCCCTGAAGGAGGCGCTGGAGGATCTCGGTACGCTATCGGCGATCGATGTCGATATCGCCGACGACCCCGAAAACGAGAACGATTTGTTCGCCCTGACCGAGCACGCCCGGATGGCGGCGATGCTGCTCTACACCGAGCAACACCCCGGCGAGCCTCAGGTGGAACAGGTCGAGGCCGAGGACGCCGACCTGGCCGCCAATGACGGCGAAACGCCGCCGTCGCTGCACTGAATCCGCTCGTGCTTCGAGGCCAGGGTCTCGGAGAACCAGGACCTCGGAAAAACTAGGGCCTGAAAACCGGGCCCCGGAAAACCAGGGCCTCGGAAAAACCAGAGACACGATCGTCAAACTTTCAGGCGTCCGTTCGAGTCTCGAGACGCACTGCGCAAGGAGAGAGGCATGTTACCCGAGCCGTTACCGCGTCCCGCGGCCATCTCGATGGAAGAGTTCGCCGCCCGCCGCGAGCGCCTGATGGCCGAATTGCCGGAAGGCAGCGCCGTACTGCTGCCGGGCGCTGCGCTCAAGACGCGCAATCACGACAGCGAATACACGTTCCGTCAGAACAGCGACTTCCATTATCTGTGCGGATTCCCCGAACCCGATGCGCTGTTGCTGTTGTTGCCCGGCCGTGAAGCGGGCGAGGCGATTCTCTATTGCCAGGAGAAGGATCCCGAGAAAGAGGCCTGGACCGGGATTCGCATCGGCCCCGAAGTGGCCGTGAGCGACTACGGCATGGATGAGGCTTTCGACAATACCCAGCGATCCAGCCTGACTGAACTGCTGGATGGTCGCTCAAGCCTCTATCTGCCGCTGGCCGATGCCGGTGCCATGGGCATTGCCGAGGGCGTGCGCGCCCAGTTGAGTGCCCGCGCGCGGCGGGGCGCGGTCGCGCCTACCCGGTTTGCCGATGTCAGCGCCCTGGTTCACGAACTCCGCCTGACCAAGAGCGAGGCCGAACTGGCGCTGATGCGTCACGCCGCGCAGATCAGCGCGCTGGCGCACTGCCGGGCCATGCACGCCAGCCGTCCCGGCCGCTTCGAATATCAGCTGCAGGCGGAGATCGAGCACGAATTCGTCTGGCACGGGGCGCGGGCGCCGGCCTACGGCACCATCGTCGGCGGCGGTGCCAACGCCTGCGTGCTGCATTACATCGAAAATGCCGCGCCACTGGCAGACGGCGATCTAGTCCTGATCGACGCCGGCGGCGAGTTCGATCTCTACGCCGGGGATATCACCCGCACGTTTCCGGTCAATGGCCGTTTCAGTGACGCCCAGCGCGCGCTCTACGACATCGTGCTGGCGGCAGAAGAGCGGGGCGTGGCGGCGGTCAAACCCGGCGCCACACTGGAAGCCATTCACCAAGGCGTGGTACGAGATCTTACCGCCGGGCTGATCGAACTCGGCTTGCTGGAAGGTGAGTTGGAAGCGTGCATCGAATCCCAGAGTTTCCGACGATTCTATCTGCACTCGACCTCGCACTGGCTCGGTCTGGACGTTCACGACGTCGGCAGCTATCGGGTCGACGGCGAGCCACGGCCGCTGGAGCCCGGCATGGTACTGACGGTCGAGCCCGGCCTGTATATCCCCGACGCCGAGGATATTCCGCCACAATATCGCGGCATCGGGATTCGCATCGAGGACGACGTGGTGGTGACGGAATCCGGCGGTGAAGTACTGACCTCAGGGGTACCCAAGGCAGCGGATGCGATCGAAGCACTGATGAAAGCCCAGAATTGATCGTTTTTTGATCGACGCCACTGACGGCGCGAAGATTACGTAAATGATGTAAAGGCGGTGTAGGCCGCGCAAGGGCGGGTTTTTGAATTTCCAATCGTAACGGAGCGGCGGGCACGGATGGCTCAGACTCGACAACCAACCACGGTCGACGTGGCAATTATCGGCGGCGGCCTGGTGGGCGCCAGCCTCGCCTGTGCGCTGGGCGACCTCATAGAAGCCGAGCAAGCACGGGCGAATGAGCAAGCACGGGCGGATGAGCGAGCGCGGGCGGATGAGCGAGAATCTGGCGGTGAGCCGCGAGCGCCGTTGCGTGTCGCGATCATCGAGCCGCAGCCGCTGCCCAGCGTCGACGAGGTCGGCGCCTATCAGCCCAGCTTCGATGCCCGAGCCAGTGCCATCGCCCATGGGTCGCGCCGGCATTTTGAGCAGTTGAAAGTGTGGCCGACGATGCGGGAGCAGGCATCACCGATCCGGCATATCCATGTCAGCGAGCGCGGCCACCTGGGGGCGACCCGGCTGCACGCCGATGAACTCGGCGTCGAGGCGCTGGGCTACGTCATTCCCAACGCCTGGATGGGGCGAGCGCTGCACGCGCGGCTCGATCGGCTGCCGATCGACTGGCACTGCCCGGCGCGGGTCGAGACGCTCGAGCCCGCGCACGGTGGCTATCGCCTCACGCTCGATACCGGCGAAATCATCCAGGCGGGCCTGACGGTGCTGGCCGACGGAGGACGCTCCGGTTTCAAGGAGCGTCTGGGTATCGAGAGCGACCATCATCCCTATCAGCAGACCGCGCTGATCGCCAACGTCGAAATGAGTCGCGCGCACGACGGCTGGGCATTCGAGCGATTCACCCAGGAGGGCCCCATGGCGCTGCTGCCGCTAACCGGGCGCCGGATGGAGCTGGTCTGGACCCATGAGCAGGGCGACATCGAGGAAGCCCTGGCGCTCCCCGATAGTCTGTTTCTCGACCGCCTGCAGCGAGCGTTCGGCGACCGTGCCGGGCGTTTTCGTCGGGTGGGCCAGCGGCACGCCTATCCGCTGTCGTTGATCACGGCGCGAGAGACGATCCGCCCGCATCTGGCCATTCTGGGCAACGCCGCCCATTCGCTGCATCCCGTCGCGGGGCAGGGCTTCAATCTGGCGCTGCGTGGCGTCATGGATCTCGCGGCCGCCATCGAGACGGCGCGAGCGAACGGTCGCACCGCCGGCGATGCCCGTACGCTGGCGGCATTCGAAGCCAGCCGCACGGCCGACACGCACCAGATCGTACGTTTCAGCGACGGTCTGATTCGGTTGTTCGGTATCGATCATGCGATGCTCGGCCACACCCGCGCCGCCGGGCTGGTCGGGCTCAATGCGCTCGGACCGTTGCGTCGGACGTTGGCACGCCGCGCCATGGGAATCGAACGCTAGGCAAATCCCAGGAGGGAAGACGCGTAATGGATGACAGCGAGGTAGTGATCGTCGGCGGCGGGGTGGTCGGCTCGACCTTGGCCCTGCTGCTGGGCGAAGCCAACTGGCGAGTGACGATCGTCGATGCGGCGCCGGCACCCGAGGAGATTGACACCTTGGGTCACGGGAAGCCGGCGCTGCGCGTCAGCGCCTTGACGGCTGCGTCCCGCAGGCTGCTGACGGCACTCGATGTCTGGCCCTGGCTTGCCTCGCGTCGCGTCGCGGCCTATCGCGGCATGCAGGTCTGGGACGCCGAAGGCAGCGGCGAAATCCGGTTCGATGCCGAAGACGTGGGCGTCGATTCGCTGGGCCACATCGTCGAGAACGACCTGCTGCTGGCGGCACTGGCTCAGCGGTTGCAGGCGCTACCCAACGTGGAATGGCTGCATGAGGTGCGCCTGACAAGCTACGTGCGTGAGAAAACGGCGCGCGGGAACGACGTTGACCGCGAAGACGTTGACCGCGAAGACGTTCGCGATGCCGGCCGCGCGGTGGTCGCGCTGGATAACGGCGAACAGCGCCGGGCGCCGCTGATCGTCGGGGCCGATGGGGCGAACTCTCCGCTGCGCGGGATGGCCGGGATTCCGGTTCACGAGCGCGACACCGGTCAGGCCGCCATGGTGACCAGCGTGCGTACCGCCGTCGGCCATGGCGGCATTGCGCGGCAGGCCTTCCTGGCCACCGGGCCGCTGGCGTTTTTGCCGCTGACCATCGAGGGTCGCGACGATCACTGCTCGATCGTATGGTCGACCACGCCCGGCGAGGCTCGGCGCCTGACAGCACTGGGCGAGACCGACGAGGGCCGGGCGCAGCTGGGTATCGAGCTGGCGCAGGGGCTGGGTGGCCGGCTGGGCAACGTCGAGGTTATCGATGCCGCGCCGCACTTCCCGATCACCCAGCGCCATGCTCAGCGCTACGTCGACGAAGGGTTGGCGCTGGTCGGTGATGCCGCGCACAGTCTGCACCCGCTGGCCGGCCAGGGCGTCAACCTGGGGCTGATGGATGCGGCCGTACTCGCCGAGGAGTGGATTCGCGCCCGCCGTCGCGGCGCCGAGCCTGGTGATTCGCGCATTCTGGCGCGTTACGAACGTCGTCGACGCAACGAGAACGCTGCCATGCTCGCCGCCATGCAGGGCTTCCAACGGTTATTCGGTAGTGATCAGCCCGCGCTGCGACTGATTCGCAACTGGGGGCTCTCCGGTGTCGATCGGTTGATGCCGGTCAAGCGGCTGCTGATCCGTCAGGCGCTGGGCGAATATGGTGATCTGCCCGAGCGGTGTCGGTAGCTGACGCTTCATGATGACAGACCTATCAAAAACGGCTGCCTGAAAGGCAGCCGTTTTGGTTTGGCGTTCGTTTCCCCGTTCAGGGAGTCACTCAGGGGGATGGCGCCTTGTCGGTGGTGGCGGCCGCACCCGAACGGTTCCGCTGCACCACATTGAGCGCCTTGAGCAGATTCAGCGCTTCGCTCAGCTGATAATCGTCGGCGGCGACCGGCGTATCCGGGTTGTCGCCGGTGGCAGCGGGGTCGCCATTCAGTAGATGACCGCGCAGGCTGGATTCACGCAGCTGCAGGCCGCTGTTCTCTTCCACTTCCAGCCGCCCCCTGACCACGCGAACGTCCGGGGCAATGCCTTCGGCCTGGATCGAGCGCCCGCTGGGCGTGTAGTAGCGCGCTGTGGTGAGCTTGAGCCCATCACCGTTGCCGAGCGGCATCACCTGCTGAACCGAGCCCTTGCCGAAGCTGCGCGTGCCCATCAGTACCCCGCGGCCCTGGTCCTGCAGCGCGCCGGCGACGATCTCGGCGGCGGAAGCGCTGCCGCCGTTGATCAGCACGACCAGTGGCACGTCCGGAGCGGTCGTTTTGGCGTGAGCGGTAAAGCGCATGTCATCGTCCGGGAGGCGGCCCTTGGTGTAGACCACCAGCCCGCTGGAGAGGAACTGATCGGCCACGTCGACGGCGCTGGAAAGCACGCCGCCGGGATTGTTGCGCAGATCGAGCACCAGCCCTTGCAGCGGGCCCGACTCCGTCAACGAGTCGAGCGCGTCGCGGGTCTGCTCGCCGGTGCGGCTCTGGAACTGGCTGATCCGCAGATAGCCGTAACCGGGCTCGACCAGACGGCTGGAGACGCTCTCCGACTGGATCGACTCGCGCGTCAGTGTCAGATCGCGGGGCGTCTGTTCGCCGTCTCGCAACAGCGTCAACTCGATATCGGTGCCGGCATCGCCACGCATCAGATCCACGGCTTCCTGCAGGCTCAAGTCGTTGGTCGGGGTGCCGTCGATGGCGACGATGCGATCCCCCGACTGGACGCCGGCGCGGGCGGCCGGGGTGTCGTCGATCGGTGCGATGACGGTGAGCTGATCGTCACGCAGGCCGACTTCGATGCCGACGCCGCTGAACTCGCCCTCGGTGGTCTCGCGCAGATTCTGGAACGCATCGGCGTCGAGATATTCCGAGTGCGGGTCGAGCTGGCTGAGCATGCCGCGCATGGCGTTGCGCAGCAGCGTCTTGTCGTCGACCTTTTCCACGTAGGTGCGCTTGATGCGCTCGAAGACCTCGGCGAAGGTCTGGACGTCCTCCACCGGCAGGCCGTTGGCGGCGTCCTGCTCGGCCTGGCTGGGCGCTTCACCCTGAGTCTGGGCGGGAGCACCGCCGGAACCGTCGGTCTGCGCCTGAGCGGTGGTCCCCATGCCGACGTTCGCCAGCAGGGCGAGTAGCAGCGAGCCGATGAACGTCCGGCGGGCGAGAGGCCTTGTCTTCAGGCGGCTTGAATTCATGCGGTCTCCGCGACTCGAGCAGAAAGGATTCGTTGGCGCCACTGATCCCGACACCTCGCCGTTTCGATGACGGAACGGCGTTTGATAACCCAGCATAGCGTTTCGGCGGGGCGATGATCCAGCGCAACCGGTGGTTATCGAGAGGCGGGCCGATCAGCGGCGTCCGATCCAGCGGCTCGGGTCGATCGGATTGCCGTTCTGGCGCACCTCGAAATAGAGCGCCGAGCGCGACTGGCCGCCGGTATTGCCCACGGCGCCAACCGTCTGGCCATTGTTCACCTGCTGTCCGGGATCGACGTCGATCTGCTGAAGGTGGGCATACAGCGTCAGAATGCCGTCGCCGTGATCGAGGATCAGCAGATTGCCGAAGCCACGCATCCAGTTGGCGAAGACCACCCGGCCCGCGTGCACCGCCTTGATCGCGGTGCCTTCCGGCGCGCCGATCAGAATACCGTTGCGATTGACCCCGTCTCCGCTGCCGTAACTCGACAGCATCGACCCTTGTACCGGCCACGGCAGGCCGCCGCGGGTCTGACGAATCGCGGTCGAGGGCGGCGGCTTCTTGAGGTTGGCGAGCTCTTTCTGCATACGATCCAGCAGACGTTCGACGTGAGCCCTGTCCTGGTTGAGATCCTCGAGCCGGGACTGCTCGCTGTCATAGCGGCCACTGAGCTTGGCCACCAGCGCTTGGCGTTCCTCGAGGTTCGACGCCAGCCGCTGGCGCTGCTGCTCGAGATCGGTCTGAACCTCGTCCAGGCGCGAGCGACGTTGATCGATCGCCGCCAGGTTATCGTCCAACTGCTGGTTGAGCGCGCGCAGCTGCTCGAGCTTCTCGCGCCGCGCCGAGGAGAGCGCATTGAGATAGTGCTGGAGCCGATCGACCTCGGCGGGATCGTCCTGATTGAGTAACAACTTCAGCTGAGGCGTGGTGCCGAGACGATAGAGCGCGTCGAACTGGCGTGCCAGTGCCTCGCGCTGCTGGTCGCGATCGGCCGCCAGGGTCTGGCGCTTGTGCTGGAGCTTGTCGACTTCGCCATCGAGCTGATGGCGCTCGGTCTGGAGGGCATCCAGGCGTTTGTGAATCTGGCCGATCGCCGTCTCGACCTGTTCCAGTTCGTCCTGGGCATCACCGCGAGCGGCCTGGGTATTTTCGAGCTTGCCCTGCAGCGCCTGGATATCGGTCGCCAGGCTGTCCAGTCTGGCCCGGGCTTCCTGCGGATTGGCCTGACCTAGCGCGGGGCCGGCCAGCAGCAGACTGCCGGCCAGCAACAATGAAATCGTACCGCTACCGAGTCCGCACCGAGAGAGACGCCTGACTTGCCTACGACTCACGTCGGACGGACTCCCGCGTGGACGGTGACGACTCGCGAGCCAGCGTCACGCATCGTCGATCAGCACATTGCCGGTCATCTCTTCGGGTGCGGGCTTCTGCAGCATGTGCAGCAGGGTCGGTGCCAGATCGCACAGACGCCCATCGGCCTTGAGCTTGGCGGATTGACTCCGGGCCACATAGACCAGCGGCACCATGAAGGTGGTGTGGGAGGTATGCGGATTGCCGGTTTTGGGGTCGACCATCATCTCGGCATTGCCATGATCGGCGGTGACCAGGCATTCGCCGCCGGCCTTCTGGATCGCCTCGACCACGCGACCGAGACATACGTCTACCGTCTCGATCGCCTTGGTGGCCGCTTTCAGATCGCCGGAGTGGCCGACCATATCGCCGTTGGCGTAGTTGCAGACGATCAGGTCGTACTTGCCGGCCTCGATCGCCTTGACCAGCGTCTCGGTCAGCTCGTAAGCGCTCATTTCCGGCTTCTCGTCGTAGGTCTTGACGTCTTTCGGCGACGGGATCATGGCGCGATCTTCACCCTTGAACTCGGCCTCGCGACCGCCGGAGAAGAAGAACGTCACGTGGGCGTATTTTTCCGTCTCGGCAATACGCAGCTGGGTCAGGCCATGACTCTCCGCGACCTCGCCCAGGGTGTTGACCAGATCGTTGGGCGGAAAAGCGGCGGGCGTGTCGATGTCGTCGGCGTAGTGGGTCAGCGTCACCAGACCTTGGCCGGCCAGCTTGATCCGCTCGCCGCGATCGAAGTCGTCGAAATCCGGGTTGACGAAGGCGCGGGTCAGCTCGCGAGCGCGGTCGGCACGGAAATTCAGGAACAGCGCGGCATCGCCGTCGGCCATGACGATCTTGTCGCCGTTGGGGCGCACAGCAGTCGCGCCGACGAACTCGTC
This sequence comes from Salinicola halophyticus, assembly GCF_003206695.1. Classification (GTDB taxonomy): domain Bacteria; phylum Pseudomonadota; class Gammaproteobacteria; order Pseudomonadales; family Halomonadaceae; genus Salinicola; species Salinicola halophyticus. The sequence continues at coordinate 376,494 of NZ_PZJN01000009.1, forward strand.
GGTCTCGCCGCGTTCGTAGGCCGCGGCCAGACCGGCCTCGGCGCTATCGGCGACGTGTTCGCCTTCGCCGAAACGCACCACGCGGTAGGCTTTCTCGACACGATCCCAGCGATTGTCACGGTCCATGGCGAAGTAGCGGCCGACCACAGAGGCGACGAAGCCATTGTCGGCGCCGACCAACTCGGCCAGCTTGGCGTTGGCACGCTCGATCGAGGCGCCGGCGCTCTTGGGCGCGGTATCGCGGCCGTCGGTGAAGGCGTGGAGGTAGATCCGCTTGGCGCCACGGCTGGCGGCGAGTTCCGCCATCGCCAGCAGATGGTCCTCGTGGCTGTGCACGCCGCCGGGGGAGAGCAGACCCATCAGGTGCACGGCGCCGTCGTTGGCAACGGCGTCATCGATGGGCGTGGTCAGCGCCTCGTTCGTCTTCAGTTCGTCGTCTTTGATCGCCTTGGTGACGCGGGTGAAGTCCTGATAGACGATTCGCCCGGCGCCGATGTTCATGTGGCCGACTTCGGAGTTGCCCATCTGTCCGTCCGGCAGGCCGACGTAAGGGCCATCGGTATGAATCAGGGTATTGGGGAAATCGCGCTTGAGACGATCCATTACCGGCGTGTCGGCCGCGGAGACGGCATTGTTGGCGCTATCGTCGTTCTGACCATAGCCATCGAGAATCAACAGTGCGACGGGACGCGGAATGCTGGAAGTATCTGCCATGACAAGCCTCGTGAAATCGGATGAACGGAGTGAGTCGTGTCGAAACCAGCGGCGGCGGGATCCTTCGTCCTGAAGTCTGTCGTCCTGGAATCTGTCGTTCTGCAATCTAGCGTGCTGAATCACAATCCTGAAGGATAGCGCACCGATCGAGTCGGGTCAGCCGCCGGCCCTGGATTGCCCGGGCGCCCGCGCCTTCCTCGTTTCAACGGCGGCCTCGTGTATAATGGCCGGCGCCCGTTAGCGGGCCAGGATTTTCAGCCGCTCGCGTCTCGCGCAACGAAGGCTTTCATGCCGGTTGGCGGACGCGATTTGATGCAGACGCGCCAAGGGCGGAGTCGCACGCCATGAAGGCGTCTTTGCGATCCCATTGGCCCCAGATTTAGAGTGTCGGCAGACCCATGATCGATCAGTTGTTCGAATTCGTCGAAAACCATCCGCTGCTGGTCAGCGCCTTTCTGGTCGTGCTGCTGGCGTGGCTGGCATTCGAGGCCAAGCGCGGCGGCGCCTCCGGCGTCTCCACCACCGAAACCACGTCGCTGATCAACCGTGAAGACGGTGTGGTGATCGATATCCGCGAGAGCAACGAGTTCAAGGCGGGCCATATCGCTGGCGCCAAGAACATCCCCCAGTCGCGTCTCAAGGAGCGACTGCCGCAGATCGAAAAGCACAAGGACACACCGGTCATCGTGGTCTGCAAGCAGGGCCAGACATCGAGTGCCGCGGTCACTGAGCTCAGCCAGGCCGGCTTTTCCCGGGTCTACAAGCTCAAGGGCGGCATGGCCCAGTGGCAGGCCGATGGCCTGCCGGTGGTACGGCGCTAGATTAGTTAGAGCACCGGCCCACGAGACGTCATAGTCAATCAGGCTAGTCATTCAGGAACGTACAGGAAACGCATCATGGCGGAAGACAACAATCAGCAGGATTCTCAGGGTGGCTCTCAGGATAAGCCGCAGCTGCAGTTCTCCCTGCAGCGTATCTACGTGAAGGACATCTCGTTCGAATCACCCAACGCGCCCAGCGTGTTCCAACAGCCGTTCAAGCCCAAGGTCGGCCTGGATCTCGACACCACCAGCCAGTCGGTCGGCGAAGACCTCTACGAGGTCGTGGTCAAGGTGACGGCGCAGGTATCGAACAACGAAGATGGCGCCACGGCGTTTCTGGTCGAAGTCGAGCAGGCCGGCCTGTTCCGGATCTCCGGCCTCGCCGGCGATCAGCTCGATCACACGCTGGGCGCGTTCTGCCCCAACGTGCTGTTCCCCTACGCACGTGAGTGCATCGACAGCCTGGTCGGCCGCGGCAGTTTCCCGCCGTTGATGCTGGCGCCGGTCAACTTCGAGGCGATGTACGCCCAGAAGAAGCAGCGCACCGCCCAGGCCAGCGAAACCACGCAGTAAGTCGAGCCATGGCCAAGCCGCGTATTCACGTCGCCACCAGCTTCATCGCGGGTGGCGATGTCGTTCTGCCCGACGGTCCGGCGCGCCACGTCGCGCTGGTGTTGCGCCTGCGCGAGGGCGCAGTACTGACGCTGTTCGACGGTAGCGGCCACGAGGCCCAGGCCACGCTGATCGAGGTCGGCCGCAAGCGGGTCGTCGCGCGGATCGAGCAGGTGATCGAAGGCGGCGGCGAGTCACCGCTGAGCGTGCATCTGGGCCAGGCGATCTCCAAGGGCGATCGCATGGACTACGCGATCCAGAAATCCGTCGAACTCGGCGTGGCCGCGATCACGCCGCTCTACGTCGAGCACGGCGACGTGCGTCTGAAAGGCGATCGCGAGGCCAAGAAACTGGCGCATTGGCAGGGCGTTGCGGTCAGTGCCTGCGAGCAGTGCGGGCGCGCCAGCGTGCCGGCGATTCATCCGCCTCGATCCCTGTCCGAATGGCTCGGCGAGCGCGACGAGAGCCTGCGGCTGGTGCTGCATCCCGCCACCGACGACAGCTGGCAGCAGGCAGATTCAGTCGAGTCTGCTGCGTTGCTGATCGGCCCTGAAGGCGGACTCAGCGACGCCGAAGTCGAAGCCGCGCGGCATGCCGGCTTTCAGCCGCTGACTCTCGGTCCGCGCATTCTGCGCACCGAAACCGCCCCCGTGGTCGCGCTGACGCTGCTGCAGCATCATTTCGGCGATCTATAGGCGGTGTCGGCTGATGGTTGATCGCCCATAGGGTGATGGCGCCAGCCGAAAGCCCAACGAAAACACCCCNNGGGGTGTTTTCGTTGCGAATCGCTGACGGCTGCTGGCGTGCGGCTGGGTCGGGCGATTACAGCTCGAGATCGTACTCGACGATCAGCGGGGCGAACTCGCTGAAGGTCGCGTCGGTATCGATCCAGGCGTTTTTCACGTTGCGCCGGAAGTTGGGGCCGACGATCTGATAGTCGAGGCGCCAGCCTTCCTGACGAGAGCGTGGCACTTCCTGATCGAGCTTGGGCCACCAGGTGTACTGGTCGGCATCCCGATTGACTTCACGGAAGGTATCGATGAAGCCGGTCGGACCGAACACCTGATCCATCCACGCCCGTTCTTCGGGCTTGAAGCCGGGCGTCGTCTGATTGTCGGCCCAGTTGGCGAGATCGAGTGTCTTGTGCGCGATGTGCCAGGTGCCGCAGATGATGTACTCGCGACGCTTGCGAGCCATCTTGTTCAAGTACTCCAGATACTGGGTCATGAACGTCTGCTTGATGGCCGGATCGTCACCGTCGGGCATCAGGAATGTCGCGATGCTGAAGCGATCGTAGTCCGCCTGCAGGAAGCGGCCTTCGTTGTCGCACTGCTCGAAACCCAGGCCATACATGATGGCCTTGGGGATCTTGCGGCAGTAAAGCCCGACCCCGGAAAAGCCGTCCTGTTCGGCATCCAGGAAGTAGCCTTCATAACCTTCCGGATAGAGAATGCTGTCATCGAGCTCGAAGCTCTTGGCCTTCAGGTTCTGCACGCAGACGACGTCAGCATCCTGTTCGGCCAGCCAGTCGAGAAAGCCCCGCTCGACGGCCTCTCGGATTCCGTTCACATTGATGCTGGCGATTTTCATACAGTGTTCCTTCTTTGTCGCGCGTGTATGATACCCGAGCTTGAAAGGTTTAGGTAAATGACTGCTGCGTTTGGCCAAAACGGTAGCGGCCGTGATCAAACATGAGGCACTAGGGAGGCCTGGGGTGAGCGTCGAGATTCAGCCGTATCAACAGGAGTTCATCGAATTCGCGATCGCCGAAGGGGTGTTGCGCTTCGGTGAGTTCACGCTCAAATCCGGTCGTGTCAGTCCCTACTTCTTCAATGCCGGTCTGTTCCGTTCCGGCCGTGCCTTGGCCCGCCTGGGACGTTTCTATGCCAGCGCCATTGCCGACAGCGGCATCGCGGCCGATGTACTATTTGGTCCAGCTTACAAGGGTATACCGCTGGCGGCGAGCACAGCCGTTGCACTCGCCGACCATCATCAGCGCGACATGCCCTTTGCCTTCAACCGCAAGGAAGCCAAGACTCACGGCGAGGGCGGCAATATCGTCGGCGCCGAGTTACGCGGCGACATCTTGATCATCGATGATGTCATCACCGCCGGCACGGCGATTCGCGAAGTCATGCAGATCATCCGGGATGCCGGCGCCCAGGCCGCTGGCGTCGTGATCGCGCTCGATCGGCAGGAACGGGGCCAGGACGCCGATGGCCTCAAGCCCCACAGCGCGATCCAGGAAGTCGAGGCGACGTATAATATGCCGGTTGTGAGCATCGTCAACCTCGATCAACTGCTTGCCTATCTGGAAACCCGCCAACCCCGCAGCGGCGAAGACGGCGCTTCCCTTGTCCAGCACGCGGAAGCGATCCGCGCCTACCGCGACCGGTACGGCGTCACCCGAGCGCTTTGATCCCTCGCTCCACCTCAGCCTGACCATTCCCGGCCTCCATGGGCGATGCTTCCGCCTGCTACGATTAGCCGCAGCAAGATCGTTGGCCGCTGGCGTTACAAATAGTTTAAAAACACCGTTTGATAAATGCGGAAATTATGCCACGCTTACGCCGTTAGTCCAACGCGATTTGGCACGAATGCCGGGAGACCTATCATGATCAAGAACCGCGGAATGAAGCCATGGGGCTTTGCCCTTGCCACGGCGAGCTTCGTCTTTGCCAGTCAGCAGGCGATGGCGCTGAGCGTTTCCGCCAACGGCGGCGACGAGTCTTTCGGTGTCGAAGCCAGTCAGACCATCTTTCCCACCTTGCGGGCCGGGGTTGGTTACCTGAATACCGATGACAGCGGCCACAATGCCAAGGCCTACTCGGGCTCGTTGATGTTCACGCCGTGGCTGCCGGGTATCGATCTCTCCGTCGGCGGGCGTTATCAGTACCAGGACACCTACTACGGTAACGGTGGCGGTCTGGGGCTCGGCGGCTCTGCATTCGTCGATACGCCGATCCCGTTGACCTCGATCGGTGCCTACGGTTTCTACACGCCGGACGGCCTGACCAGCGGTGACGTGGAAAAGAGCTACGAATACGGCGCCCAGGCGCGGGTGAACCTGATCTCGCAAACCTACGTCTACGGCGGCTACCGCTACATGCGTACCGATTTCGACAACGACAACGGCCGAACGCTGGATAGCGGTCCGGTGCTGGGCGTCAGCGTCGGTTTCTAGACTGTACTGAGCTACGACCGCGCCAGGTTCGGGCGCGGTGGAAATCGGCGCCGCCTCCCAGTTGTTACAGTGGAGGCGGCGTCGGTTCTGGGGCGCTGTAGAAAGCTGTGCCGATTGCGTATGATGCGAGAGTTCCCCGCATCCGAGCCGGCCGCCATGCTTGATATCGTGCTCTATGAACCGGAAATCCCGCCCAATACCGGCAATATCATCCGGCTATGCGCCAATACCGGATTTCGCCTGCATATCATCGAACCGATGGCTTTTGAGCTCGACGACAAGCGTCTGCGCCGCGCCGGGCTCGACTATCACGAATGGGCGCGAGTCCAGGTCCATGCCAACTGGGCTGCCTTTCTCGAAACCGTAGGGCCGGAACGCGTTTTCGGTGTCTCGACCCGCGGCCGTCACGGTTACAACCATATCCATTATCGTGAAGGCGACGCGCTGGTCTTCGGACCCGAAACCCGCGGGCTGCCGCAAGAAATGCTGAATGCCCTGCCACCGGCACAGCGTCTGCGCATTCCCATGCTGGCGGACAGCCGCAGTCTCAACCTTTCCAACGCCTGCGCGCTCATCGTCTACGAGGCGTGGCGTCAGATGGATTTCGTCGGCGCGGTAGATGTCTAGACTTTGGGTCTTCAGTTATCCAGTCGCCGCGTCATGAACACGCTGAAAGCGTCTTCGACGTAATCTGCGAATGGACCGCAGTATTGGAATCCGAGCGCTTCGTAGAGTTTGCGCGCTGGATCGAAGTGGGTCACTGAACCGGTTTCCAGACTCAGGCGTTCGAATCCCGCTGCCCGTGCTTCCTCGATCAGATGGGCCACCAGAGCTGTCGCCACTCCCTTGCGCAGGTGGGCCGGATCGGTGCGCATCGATTTGATCTCGGCGTGCTCGTCGTTCAGGCGCTTGAACGCGCCGCAGCCGAGCAATTGGCCGTCTTCCCACGCGCTAAAGAAATGGATTTCCGGGCGGCGCAGGCGATCGAGATCCAGCGCGTGGCGGCTTTCCGGCGGCGAATGTGGCTCGAAGTCCTTGAGATGCGCTTCCAGCATGGCGGCGATTTCGGGACCGCGTAAATCGTCTCTTACGATGCGCATGAGGTGTATCATTCTCGCTCTGTTGTTTTGATGTTTCCGTTTCTACCTCTGCGATTCTGCCCTCATGTCCGATATTCGCCAACGTCTCGCCAAGCTCAATCCGCGTCAGCAGGAAGCCGTTCGCTTCATCGACGGCCCGTGCCTGGTGCTGGCGGGCGCCGGTTCCGGCAAGACCAGCGTGATCACCACCAAGATCGCCTATCTGGTTCAGGAGTGCGGGATGAGCGCGCGCAAGATCGCCGCCGTCACCTTCACCAACAAGGCGGCCCGCGAGATGAAGGAGCGCGTCGGGCAGATGCTCAAGGGGCGTGAGGGTCACGGGCTCACCGTCTCCACCTTTCATAACCTGGGGCTCAATATCATCCGCCGCGAGCTCAAGGCGCTGGGTTTCCGGCCAGGATTCTCGCTGTTCGACCCGGAAGATGCCAAGGCGCTGCTGCGGGATCTGATGCAGAAAGAAGCCGACACTGACGCCGAGCAGATCAACGGGGTGCAGAGTCAGATATCCCAGTGGAAGAACGACCTGGTGCTGCCGGGGCCGGCGATTTCTCACGCCGAAGATGAAGACCAGCAGTACGCCGCGCGCATTTACGAAGCCTACAACCGCCATCTCAAGGCCTACAACGCGGTCGATTTCGACGACCTGATCATGCTGCCGGTGGTGCTGCTCAAGACCGATCCCGAGGCGCTGGCGCGCTGGCGCAAACGCATCCAGTACATGCTGGTCGACGAGTATCAGGACACCAACGTCAGCCAGTATCAGCTGGTCAAGATGCTGATGGACGAGCGCGCCACCTTCACCGTGGTGGGCGACGACGACCAGTCGATCTACGCCTGGCGCGGTGCCCGGCCGGAGAACCTGGTGACGCTGGGCGAAGATTTTCCGCGCTTGAACGTGATCAAGCTGGAGCAGAATTACCGTTCCACCGCCACGATCCTGCGCGCCGCCAACACGTTGATCGCCAATAACCCCCACGTCTACGAGAAGACCCTGTGGTCGGACATGGGGCCGGGCGATCCGATCCGGGTGATCGTCAATCGCCATGAAGAGGCCGAGGCCGAACGCGTGGCCGGCGAGATTCTGACGCGCCGGATCAAGGAGCGTGCCGAATGGCGCGACTTCGCCGTGCTCTATCGCGGCAACTTCCAGGCCCGGCTTTTAGAGCTCAAGCTGCAGCACCATCAGATTCCCTACAAGCTTTCCGGCGGCACCTCGTTTTTCTCCCGCAACGAGATCAAGGATTCGATGGCCTATCTGCGGCTGTTGATCAACCCCGACGACGACAACGCCTTCCTGCGCATCGTCAACGTGCCGCGCCGCGAGATCGGCCCCGGCACCATGGAAAAGTTGGCCAACTACGCCAGTGAACGGGGTGCTTCACTGCTATCGGCCTGCCAGGAAATGGGGCTCGAGCAGGTGCTGCCGACCCGCGCCGTCGAGCGGTTGGGACGCTTTGCCCACTTCATCGACGGCGTTCGCAAGCGCATGGACCAGGGCGACGCCATCGCCGCGATTCGCGAGATGATCCGCGACATGGATTACGAAGCCTGGCTGTATCAAAACGCCAGCGCGCCGACCATCGCCGAGCGCCGCATGGCCAATGTCTGGACGCTGATCGACCAGCTCGAGAAGTCGATGCACCGCGACGACGAAGATGGCGAAGCTTCCGAGGAGACCGACGACGTGCAGTCGGCCATTTCGCGTCTGGTACTGCGCGACATTCTCGAGCAGCAGGCCGAGGAGGACGACTCCGACCGCGTTCAGCTGCTGACCATGCACGCCTCCAAGGGCCTCGAATTCCCCCATGTCTACCTGATGGGGCTGGAGGAAGAGCTGCTGCCGCACCGCAACTCAATCGAGTCCGGTACCGTGGAAGAGGAGCGGCGTCTCGCGTATGTCGGTATCACCCGCGCCCGACGCACGCTCACGCTGACGCTCGCCCGCCAGCGCAAGGCCTACGGCGAGCTGCTCGACTGCACCCCGAGCCGCTTCCTCGACGAACTGCCGGCGGACGATCTGGAGTGGGAAGGGCGCGCCGACAAGGAAAACCCCGAGAGGAAGCAGGAGCGCGGCCAGAGCGCGATTGCGGGATTGCGTTCGCTGCTGGGCTAGGGTTGGCCCAACGCTATCTCCAGCGCCCTATCGGCCGAGACGTGTGAGGGTATTACCGCCAACCGGTATCATTCGAATCGAGAGCTTCGAACATCGCTCACCCCGGCAGGCGTGGCATGTCTGGACAGCCATTGACCGAGCGGGTAGGATGGCCGCGCCGCTTGCGGGCCATCCTTGGTCATCCACGCAAACCGGCATGACTCCCGTCATACGCGCCCATAGCTCAGCTGGATAGAGTACTGCCCTCCGAAGGCAGGGGTCGTAGGTTCGAATCCTACTGGGCGCGCCATCTGGACTTCCTGAACGTTCCGAGAAAGTCCAAAACCGAAAGAAAAACGCTTAAAAATCAGCGGTTTTTAGTCCCATATCTTCCTAAGCGTTCCTACCGAATCCAGCTGCAATGTGGTATAGATCAGGGTATATACCCCCTGTTCGGAAAACCTAGCTATACCCCAATGCCGCTAACTATCAGAAAAATCGAATCAATCAAGCCAGGCCCTAAAACGATCACCCTCATTGATGGGGCGGGATTACAACTTGTGATTTCGAACACAGGGAGCCGAGGCTGGCGCTTGCGCTATACGCGACCTAACGGCAAGCGCAACATGATGAGCCTGGGCAGCTACCCCGAGGTGACGCTCGCCGAGGCCCGTGAGAAGCGCACAGACGCACGCCGTCTGCTGAGTCAGGGCATTGATCCGGTCGAGCGCCGCAAGGAGGAGAAACGGGAGCAGCAATTCTCCCAGCAGAACACCTTCCGAGCGCTCGCGCATGAGTGGCACGCGACAATGGCGCCAAGGTGGAAGGCTAGCTCCAAGCGATCCAAGGAGAGCATCCGATCGCTCGAGAACTACATCTTCCCGGCCGTTGGAGACAAACCCATCGAGGCGATCAAGCCGCTGGAGTGGCTGGAGCTCTTGAAGCGTCTCGAGCACGCCGGCAAGCTTGAGCAGAGACGCAAGGTCTATTCGTTCTGTCGTGACATCTATCGATTCGCCGTTATTACCGGCCGCGCCTCCCACAACCCGCTCACGGATCTCTCTGGCGCTTTCACGCCCCATAAGCAGAAAAGCTTCCCACACGTCTCGCAGGAGGAGTTGCCGGGGCTGGTCGAGGCCATCGAGAATTACCACAACCCACTGGTACGAATCGGGCTGAAACTGCTGTTGATGACGGCGTTACGGCCGGGCGAGATGCGCCAGGCGCGATGGGATGAGATCGATCTCGAGCGTGCTATCTGGAGCATACCTGCCGAGCGGATGAAGATGGGCCGCTCACATCGTGTACCTCTGCCCAGCCAGGCCGTCGCCGAGCTGCGCAGGCTGCACGTCATGACGGGCCAGTACGGCCTACTGTTCCCCGGTCGCAACGACCCCACCAAGCCCCTGTCTGATGCTGCTTTCGGCGTCGCGCTTAAGCGCATGGGTTACCAGGGCCGGCATGTGCCACACGGATTTCGGCATGTCGTAGCAACGGGACTCAAGGAACTGGGCTATCGCGGCGAGTGGATCGAGATGCAGCTCTCCCACAAGCTCCCAGGGATTCAGGGCGTCTACACGCACGCCGAGCATATGACACCGGAACAGCGCCCGGCGATGATGCAATTCTGGGCAGATAGTCTCTATCCGACACCGTCATCCGGCTAGGTCAGGATCTGCATTCCGGAATAGGGCTTTTGCCTGCAGGCTTCCAGCCTGCTGCTCAGGTCACCCACGTGGAGCTCGAGCTTATGGCCATCGGGGTCGAGAAAATAGAACGAGTCCCCCTCGCTTCGGTTTTGTCGCCATTCTTCGACGCCCTGGGCTCGAAGGTGCTCTACGGCGTGAGCGAAGTCATCACCCGTAACCGTGAAAGCGTAGTGGGTGTACTCGGGATGTGGTTCGGTGCCGCGGTGCTCGTCCAGGGTGAGACAAAGCCATAAACCGTCAAGCGATAGGTACGCTCCCGTATCCCATTGGGCGTTCAGAGTTAGCCCTAGTGTGTCCTGATAAAATGCGATGCTTCTGCCCAAGTCAGAGACCGCGATGGTCAGGTGGTTTAAGCCTTTGAGCATTTCTAACTCCTAGCCCTGAAAGAATTTTCTTAACCCCAAGTGACTAAGAACATCACAATTTCAAGGGAGAATAAATGCGAGGAATGGACATTCATTGCGAGCACTGCGGGTCACTGATGCGCACTCGCTCGAGTAAGCAAATGCACCCGGATTACCGGAAGCTCTACCTTGAATGTTTGAACCCTGACTGTGGCGCTAGAGCGCGTGCCGACTTTGTCGTCACCGAGACGCTCAGCCCCAGCGGTAACCCGAATCCAGACTACCAGGAAAGACTGGCCGCTACCGTCCCATGGCGGCGCACAGACCAGCGCTGACTGCTCAGCCAAACCGCCTCCGCTTAAGCCGCAGTCCTCCTTGAGGGCTGCGGCTTTTTCGTGGGCGATTCCGGGTTGAGACGGGCAGTTCTGGCGAGCTTGTGAAGGCGAGTTTTACAACGCAGATCGGTCGAAGTCCTCCTGTTACCCCGTCAAGCTATCCCTGTCCTGAGCGTCGAGGCACTTGAGGTGCACGAATGACGCAACACTGAGTCTCGCTTTCTTTCGTGTCGCTCGGGCAGGCTTGAAAAGGTCATCGCAACCACAGGAACCCGGAAGATGAGCAGCTTCAAGAAGACGGAACAGATCGAACTCGGCAACCGCCTATTGCGCCGCCGCGACGTGGAGCTCAAGACCGGCAAGAGCCGATCCGCGATCTATGCCGGCGTGAGCAACGGCACCTTTCCGGCACCGGTGCCGATTGGTGACAAAAGCGTCGCCTGGCTCGAGGAGGAGGTGGATAGCTGGATCGCCGCCCGACTCGCCGAGCGCAACCGCACGCTGGCCGGTCGCCAGATCCACCACTTCGCCAACAACGCCCAGGAGGCCCGCGCATGAAACGTTTCACACTGACCGTGGGCGCGCAGTCGCTCAACTTCACCGAAGAAGATATCCCGGCGTTGGACGAGGCGCTGAACGTTGCCACCAACCGCGCCGGCCGCGAAGTGATCCGCCATAGCGCCAGCGGCACCCGCGTGGCGGTACTGATGGAACGCAACGGGAGCGGCGGCAAGCATTCCACACTGCCACACGATCCCAATACCGTCCTGATGCGCGATCTGCAGCGCGGCCCGACGCTCGAGACCGACTGCTAGACCGCCCGCACTCTCCGACCTAACCCGACTCGATTCACACAGCCGCTCGAAGTTCACGCCGAGGGGAATAGGGAGGCTTTGTGCCTACGAAACGCGAAAACCCCGGTCAGCGTGGGGCTGCCGGGGCTCTCAAAGACACTCAATGCAACGACGATCCTAGCAAAATTCGGCGCGGTGTCACGCCCCGACACACGCCGATTTGCCGGGGGCTGGCGCTCGCCATTCGTCATCCTTTGGCTGGGGAGGGCTTGCGCCTTCCCAAAGGGTCCGGCTACGATGCTCGCGTTACGGCAAAATCCGTAACCGGGCGTGAGAACCCGAGTTCAAATAGGCGCAGCAGCGCCCCTACCTTTGCAGGCGCTTTTTTTGTGCCCGTAAAGCGTCGTTATGGCGGCTGTGCGTGGGCGGGCTCCGGCCCGGCCGGTTTCCTATTTGACCGGTTTCTCACCCCGCGTACAGTCGCCACCCATCGTGTGAGAACGATTGGTGGTGACTCCTTGAATCAAATAGGAGCCTCACCCATGGCAGAACACGCCCCCCGTGCGTCCGCACGATCCGCTATCCCTCCGCATCAGATCGCTACCGCCGTTATCGGTGCCAAGCTGATCGCTTTTCGCGTCAATCGCCGTCCCGATCAACTTGCCCATCTGCTGGGTATGACCCGCATGGCCGCCGAGCTGGGCGCGATCACGCCGGAAGAACGTCAGCAGTTCCTGGCCGATCTCGACGACCTGATGGCCGAGGAGATGCGTCATGGATAAGCGCCTCGAGCAAGCCAACTGCCTGACCGAATCCGAGTGCCTTTTGATCGATCCTCGCACCGACCGCGAGACGTTGCTGGACAACGCGGAGATGCGCCTCGACGCGATCAAGGACCTGATGTTCACGCTCTCGACCATGAACGGTCGAGACAACGATCTGACCTCGGTGGATCTCTCCAATCTGGCCATGGTGTCGCGGTTCCTTGTCGGCGACGCCTGCGACCTACTGGCAGCGGCGCGTCAGCAAGACCTGGATGCGCGTGCGGCGACCCGGCGTCAGAACGCGGGAGGTGGCCATGTCTGAAGTCGTCGCCAAGATCCAGCGCGTGTCTCGCGCCTCACTGGCTTACGCCGAAACCCTGACCCGTGAGTGGCTGCCGCAAGGCAGCCGCCAGGGCAGCGAGTGGGTGGCCCGTAACGTCGCCCGTGGCGATCGCGCCAGCGGCTCGTTTGGCGTCTCGCTCGTCACCGGCAAGTGGAACGACTTTGCCGACCGCAACGCCCACGGTGGCGATCTGGTCTCGCTCTATAGCTACCTGTTCGGCTGCCGGCAGGTCGACGCCGCCATGGCGATCGATCGCCGCCTGGGGCTGGGCGTGTTCCGCTGGGGTGCGGCTCCCGTCACGTCGCATGCCGAGATCCAACCGACCCGTCCGGATGCCACCGACGAGGCCCATCTACAGCGTCTCGAGGCGCACGCCGCCGAAAAGGCCATCGCTCGCCAGGAAGCGACGGTCCGGGCTCGCACGGTGTGGGACGCCGCCAAGGAGGCCAGCGCCACCCATCCCTATCTCATGAGCCGGGGCGTTCCGGCCTTTGGCCTGCGCCAGTGCCGGCGCGGCTGGCTGCTGGTGCCACTCTGCGCCGGTGGTGAGCTGGTCAACCTGCAATGGATCCTGCCTAACGGCAAAAAGCGCTTCCTCAAGGGCGGGCAGGTTCAGGGCGCTTATTCCCTGATCGGCGAGCCCGTCGCCGGTGGGCGGCTATTCATCTGCGAGGGCTGGGCGACCGGGGCAACGCTTCATCGCCTCACCGGCGACCCGGTGGCGTGCGCCATGAACGCCGGCAATCTGCGCGCCGTCGCCGAGACCATGCGCGCTGCGCTGAATGGCTCGCTGGATATCGTCATTGCCGGTGATGACGACCGTCAAACGACCGGCAACCCCGGGCGGCAGGCGGCCAACGATGCTGCCCTGGCCGTGGGCGCGATGGTGCTCTATCCCAAGTGGCCGGAAGGCTGTCCCGACGATCTGACCGACTTCAACGACCTGTATCGTTGGCATCGCGTCCGACTCGATGCCGAACAGGCGGGAGGTGATCATGAGTGAGTCACAACCCCATCTGACCGTGGTCGGTGAACCGGCCGCGCCGGAGCGTATCGGCATTGCCCGGCCCGGCTTTGAGGTCTACGCCGGCCCGACCACCGTCGACGGTCGCGTATTCCGCGCCGGCGTCTGGTATCACGGCATCAAGCAGACCAGCCCGGACGAACCGGGACAGCCGTTCGACCTGTGGGTGTGTGGCCCGCTGCACGTCACCGCCGAGACCGTCGACAGCGATGACGGCAGCATCGGCCGGTTGCTGAAGTTCCAGCACCGAGGGCGAGAGCGCGAATGCGTCATCCCCATGGAAGCGCTGGCCGGGAAGGGCGAGGACGTGCTCAAGACGCTGATGCGTCAGGGGCTCGTCATCGAGTACCACCACCGCAAACACGTGCCGGCCTATATCGCCAGCCACCACACGCCCCAGGTGGTGCTGGACACGATCACCCGCCCCGGCTGGCATGAGCGCAGCGGGGCGTTCGTGCTGCCCAACCGGATCATTGGCAGCGACCGCGTGCGTTTTCACAGTTCCGGCCGCGAAGCGCGGATCTTCGACACCCTGGGCACGCTCGAGGGCTGGCAAAGCGAGATCGCCGAGCCGTGCCTGGGCAACCCGGTGCTGATCCTGTCGGTGTGTTGCGCCCTGGCGGGCCCGCTGCTCAAGAAGGTGGGCGTCAACGGCGGCGGGGTGCATCTGGTGGGTGACTCCTCGAGTGGTAAATCGCTGGCCCAGGACATTGCCGCCACGGTGTGGGGGCCAGCGGATCGTTTCAAGGTCTCCTGGGATATGTCCGGGGGTGGTGTCGAGATCGAAGCCTCGTCGCGCAACGATACGGTGATGATCAACGACGAAATGAGCCGGGCCAGTCCCAAGCAGATCCAGGGCCACGCCTACGCCATCGCCAACGGCACCGGCAAGGGCACCATGACCCGGGAACGGGAAGGGCGGCCCAAGAACTACTGGCGCTTGCTCGCGCTCTCCAGTGGCGAACGCTCCCTGGCCGATCACGCCTCCATGGCGGGCAATACCGCCCACGCCGGCGCGGAGCTACGCATGGTCGACATCAACGCAGGCACCCGTAAACACCGCGCCTTCGATGACGTCCACGGCACCAGTGGTGAAGCGTTCCACCGCACGCTGACCGGCGCGGCCGGGCGGCACTATGGCCACGTTGGTCCCGCGCTGGTCGAGAAGCTGCTCGAAGACGAGATTGCCGACGGGCTGACCTGGCGCTTCGGCGAGATCCGCAAGGCGTTCAACGTCTCGAGCTCCCAGGCGGGACGGGTGGCGGATCGCTTTGCGGTAATGGCGCTGGCCGGTGAGCTGGCCAGCGACTGCGGCATCCTGCCCTGGCCAGCCGGGACATCGACCGACGCCTGTCGGCTGCTGTTCGCCGAATGGCTGGCCACCATCGGTGACGGCAACGCCGAGGATCGCCAGATCCTCTCGGCGCTGTCCGACTTCATCGCCCTACACGGGGATAGCCGGTTCTCGAGCATCCATGCCCAGTTCGCCGATCCCAACGTGCGCCACCGCGCCGGTTACTTCGAGATCGAAGGCGACAAGCGCTTCTATCTGTTCAACCGTGCGGCACTCACCGAGGCCGCCGAAGGCTACAGCCGCGCCCGGATCCTGCGAACGCTGGGGCAGCACGATGTGCTGGCCAAGATGGACGAAGGCCGGAAACAGAAGAAATACCGCCTGCCAGGGGGAGGGATGGGGCGGTTCTTCGTCATCGATCCCGAGCGACTCGACCCGGAGGGCGGATCCTGATGCGACCCGACAACGCCCCACACGTCCCGAATGTGCCGACCGAGGCAGACCCAAACCAACACCAGCCGGGCGGCAGCGCCGCCCAGGTGACGACCGATGCCACCGCGACCCAGGAGCCAACCCGCATGACCACGCCGACCGAGAACAGCCAGGACACCCAAGCCCGCACCCAACCGACCGGAGAGACTGCCGCCATGACAACCGCCCGCCACATGATCGCCCACGCCGAGCAGCGCACGACCTATCTGGCCAAGCGCGACACACTCAAGACCCTGACCGAACGCCTCGAGCGCTACCGCAAGGGGGCGGCCGCTGCCCGGGAAGAAGCCGAGACCAGCGACAAGCGCTGGCGCGAACTGCTGCGCGAGAACCACGGCGACGTCACCAAGGAGATCCGGCAGCTAAAGCGTGCCGTCGGTGACAATCGCGAGACCGCCGAGGAACTGGAGGCGATGGCCACCGAACTGACCGACGAGTATGAATCCCGTCAGATCGAGGTGATTACAGCGCGCAATGCCTACCGGGACGCTCGACAGACAGCCTGGGATATCGAGGTCGAGACCGAGTTCGATCATGCTCTGGCTGCGATCAGCGCCACACCCGAAGGCCAGCGCCTGCTGTCTGCCATGCGCCTGATGCAGCGCAAGAGCGAGCGCGATGTGATGATCGATCCGTCCTACGGCGATGGCCAGTACGGAAACTTCCCCACCGAGGAACGCCGACGCGTGGATGCCGAGATCGAACGACGCTTCCCCCGCCGGCTGGTCGAGGGGCTGGCGAAGCAGCGGCAAGCCCAGGGAGTGGATGCCACCACGCCACTCGACAGCCTCGAGGCACTGCAACCGGTGGCCGAACTGGCCTGCGAGCAAGGCTACGATGGTCCACGTACGGCGATGCAAGCCGATTTCGCTAGGCGCCGCCGCCAGATCGACGCCGCCCAGGGCACCGGGAGCGAACAACGCCGCGCCTGACTCCTCGATTCATTGTCACCATCCAACACAGCCCCGCCGAGTGCGGGGCTTTTTTCGTGCGCGGACGGCCTCGCCCGACGTCCCCAATAGCTCCAGCGCAATGACCCAACCCCGAAACCCATTCGCTCGCCAGGAGAAAGGGAACTTGCCTAATCCTATGATCGCTGGCATCCGACACGTTCGATGAGGGAATCAGGAACATCTGGGTCAATTCTCACAGGAACCTCAAAAATAGTGGGAACACCGGGAACAGTGGGAACACCGCGCTACAACCCGCATGGTTGAGCGGTTCCCTTGTTCCCAGTATGGAGTGTGTAAACGGGAACAAGTGGGTACAACAATGGGTACGGGTGTCGTCTGACCCTGAGAGAGGGTGATTCTGTTCCCACTGTTCCCAAAACCGGGAACGGTGTACCCATCCTGGAACCCGCATGGTTGAGCCTTGTTCCCGGTGTTCCCACTGTTCCCACTAAAAAATCACGTGTGTAATAACGCATTGGGAAGATGAGAAACGTTATCGACTGTGAGGTGACGCTGAATTGCATAATCATGCGGCTGATCATTCACCTCCTGGCGAGCGAATGGGGTAGATTGAATCCATGACGACATTTCCCGCGAACGCCATCCGTATCATTTGCATCCTGCACGGTAGGGTGGGGTAGCGTTCGTCTTTCACCACCTGCCTCCGACGGCGGGTGGTTATTGCCCGCCCAGGTGGCCAAGTCGAGGAGCCTCCCATGGCAGATAACCCTTCCGCTGAATCACATCCCGTCGCCGCTCTCATTCGGCAGGCCGACCGTCTGATTACCGCCGAGGACTTTGACCGTCTAATGGCGATCTATGACGAGGACGCCGCCCTGGTGGTGAAGCCCGGCCTAGTCGTATCCGGCAGAGCACGCATTCGACAGGCATTCGAAGCCATCGCCGATCACTTCGAGCATCGGCTGACCGTGACCCAGGGAACCATGGAGATCATCGAAGGCAGCGACACCGCGCTGGTAGTCATGGAAACACTGCTTGAGATCCCTAATGGCGACGGTGGAGCGCTCATACCAGTGAGACGTAAGGCTACGTATGTCTTTCGCCGCTCGGCTGACGGGCAATGGCTCTGCACCGTCGACAACTCCTATGGCACGGATCTTCTCGAGGAGGTTTCCGAGGCGCTGTAGTGGTCTGGCAGAGTAAGGGCTCGATGTGGCTGCTCGAGCCCTCTCCTGGCAGCGAGGAAGCGGCTGTGTGTGAGTCGCGTTCCCGTGGCCAGGTTTCGCCGCCCGATCCGCTTGCGACCCGCTGGCGCGCTGTCGACTCCCCGCCCCGCCTGCGCGCTAAATAGGTCGGTTTTGATGCAGCGTTGCAGGCGGCGCCAAGCCCCGTCAGTACTGGGGCGGCGGGGTGAATTAGAGGGCGAGAAAATGATGCGCAATGATGCATTTTGCGGCGTACTCGACGAAAGGCGGGGAGCGCTGGATAGAGAAGTGAAACGGAATGTGGCAGATTGATACGAAAGGTATTCCTGACAGGTCTTGAGAAGACTAGCGGGTTCCGGACCAAGAAGGACATGCCGAGAAGTGCTGATTACGCGAATATTTCGGGTATACAGATAAATGAAAGTTAGTAGCAAGGGATATTAAAGCTTGGGGGGATTTTGACTGGCTGCTTTTTCCGAATACATGTATAGAAACTCTTTCCAAATCATTGAAGGGTCCGTCTACACGCTGATAGATTTTTTGAGGAGGCCACGTTGGCAAAGCCAATTGCTTTTGGAAACTATCACTTCAAGACTAAAAAAAGTGCCACGGAAGAAGCTCGCCGTAGGATCAATCAATACGAAACTGGCGAGCGCCTCTTGCTTGAGGATGAGCTTTTTTTTACCTCATTATTTACGTTGCATCCTGAATATAAGGAAAAGAAAGGCGCGGGCATCCACCATCTAAAAGTTGAAAGAGATTTCAGTAACAATCGATGTTTGCATATCCATAGAATAGATGGGACTAGCGTCGACTGCAGTTGGGTTCACTGTATACAGCCCGCCTCTCTAAAAATGGTTGTGTCAATGGCGTTTCGTAGAGCCGTTAAAGATATCATCATAAGCTACAAGAAATCGGAGCTAGTTAATGTACATGTGTGCCCAGTTTTCGGAACCAAATTAACAATTAATAATAGCCACGTATCATACCTAAACCCCTCATTCGATGAGCTTTTAATGAATTTCTTAACTAAGCATCAGATAGATGTAGAGTCGGTGGAAATAGTAAGCCCTGAGTCGAGCGACCATGATCAGAGGGGGGTGGTGGCCGATTCAATTTTGCTTGAAACATGGCGTAGTTACCATAAGAGCAACGCTCATTTACAGCTACTCAGTGCCGAGGCAAATTTACGCAAGATAAAAGCTTATTAATTCAATAGCCTTTTACAGACTATCGAACGAAAGAGGAATAAGGAATGGATTTTGAAGTGCTAATAAACTGCTCTTTCGTCGATGTCTTTGACAAAGATACTTTGCACCCAGTTGACAATAAAAAAATTCTTAGTCTAATAAACGATTTTGAAGATGGTCAGTGGCGATATAAGAAGTTTCAGAGCTTTATATGGGATAATATTGCGGAAACAGCATTGTCATATGAAGAGCGAAGGTGCCTTGTAGATCAATCTCACTCAATTTTGACTGCGGCAGCCCAGAATCTTAGGTTGACCGATAAAGAAAATGATATCGGGAAAGGTAGTGAATTGGCAGAAATTGTTCTTTATGGTGTGATGAAGCACCATTACAATGCTCTTCCAGTAGTTCCAAAAATCTTTTATAAACAGAACTCTCAAGATAATGCAAAGGGTGCGGATGGGGTTCATATTGTAGTTGATGATGGTGATTTCTCTTTGTGGTTTGGGGAAGCAAAATTTTACACCTCGATTGAGGATGCCCGATTAAGCAGTATCGTAGAGTCAGTTGGGAATTCTCTAAAAACAGATAAGTTGAAAAAAGAGAATAGTATAATCACGAACATTTCAGACATAGATAACTTGATAGAAGATGAAGGGCTAAGAAAAGAAATTAAACAAGCTTTATCTAACAAGAATTCTATAGACAACCTGAAGCCTAGAATACATATCCCCATATTTATATTGCACGAATGTGATTTAACTGCTCAGTGTGACAAGATGTCAGAAGGTTATCGTAATTCAATCGTTGAGTATCATAAAGCCAGGGCTAGTTCATATTTCAAAAAGCAGATAGGCACCATTGGAAAAATTTTTGGTTATGGTGACGTAAAATTCCACATCATCCTTTTTCCTGTACCGAGTAAAAGCGAGATTGTTGATAAATTCGTTGCGAATGTAGAACATTACAAGGGGCAGTGAATTATGGATGTCTTTCACGAATGTCAAACGATTAACGATTACATTGAAAAAAATAGTGAGTCTAAAGCAAGGGACGAGTTAATAAAGCTTTTGAATTACCACAAACAAGAAGGAATTTCATATGATCCCTTAATCAACAACCTTATCAGACAAGTTGGTCTGTACCCATACATAGATATTGAAACATCAAGCTGGCAGGATAGATTTGTTTACGAGTCTTTTAAAACTGATATTGGCAGCGATGCCAGAGTCACCCTTCACAGGGAGCAGTCCTTGGTATTAAAAAAATTGACCGAAGGGAAAAATTTGGCCGTCAGTGCACCAACAAGCTTTGGGAAAAGTTTCATAATAGACGCCTTTATATCAATAAAAAAGCCGAAAAATATTGTAATTATCGTCCCGACTATAGCGCTAACTGATGAAACTCGGCGTAGGCTTCAAAGAAAATTTTCAAGTCAATATAAAATAATTACAACTTCTGATGTTAGAGTTTCTGAAAGTAATATATTCATATTTCCGCAAGAGAGGGCTGCTCATTATTTAAACGAGCTAGAGTGCATTGATATGCTTGTTATAGATGAGTTCTACAAGGCCAGCAAGAAATTTGATAAAGATAGGTCCTCATCATTGATAAATGTCATTCTCAAGCTAGGGCGTAAAGCGAAGCAAAAATATTTTTTGGCTCCTAATATTTCAAAAATTAACGAGAATATCTTTACTAAAGATATGGAGTTTGTTCATATCGACTTTAATACTGTATATCTCGAAAAGCATGATTTGTTCAATGAGATAAACGGCGATGATAATCTTAAAAGCGAGGCGCTTCTGAGAATTTTGTCAGCAAGCAAGGGGAAAACTTTAGTCTATGCTGGGACCTATTCAAATATTGATAAGGTTGCAAATCTTCTGATTGACAATCATGCCCCAATAGAAAGTGCCATACTGAAGAGTTTTGAGAATTGGTTAATTAACAATTATGATAGGAACTGGCATTTAACCAATTTAGTGAAGAGAGGGTGCGGAATACACAATGGACGGCTGCATAGATCTCTTAGTCAAATTCAAGTGCGCCTTTTTGAAGAAATAGAGGGTCTAAAGACTATAGTGTCAACATCTTCAATAATTGAAGGGGTTAATACTTCCGCTGAAAATATCGTTGTATGGCGAAACCGGAATGGTCAGTCAAAGCTCAATGACTTTACATATAAAAATATAATTGGGCGTGGCGGAAGAATGTTCAAGCACTTTGTTGGCAAAATATATATCCTCGAGCAGCCGCCAGTAGATACTGAGACGCAGTTAGATTTGAGCCTTCCGGATGATCTTGTAGGTAGTATCGACGAAGAAGATTTTAAACAGGAGCTAACTGCAGATCAAATCGCTAAAATCATCTCCTACAAAGAGGAAATGGCAGAAATCCTGGGCGACGAAATCTTCAAGTCGATGAAAGATGGAAGCGTCTTTGAGTCCAGTAACTCATACCTCATTAGAGATATTGCAAGGGATCTTGCCTATAATTCCGATGAATGGAATGGCCTGGGTTATCTTAATTCAAGTAATGTGGATGATTGGCAACGACTGTTATATAAGGTGATAAATATCCATCCAGGTGGTTGGGGTGTTAAATATAATAAATTTGTGGGGTTTATAAAGGTTCTCTCTCAGAACTGGATTAAAACCATACCTGAGCTTTTAAATGAACTTGATCAATACGACATTGGTATCGATGAATTTTTTGAATTAGAAAAAAATGTTACGTTTAAGTTGGCCGCGACGCTGAGCGACATAAATGTTTTGCAACAGAAAATTCTCGATAATCCGGCTGATATTTCCCCCTTTATATTCAAGGTTGCCCATGCTTTCTTGCCGCCAGTGGCTTTTCAGCTTGAAGAGTATGGATTGCCTAGGATGATTACAAAAAAAATCCATAGCGCGCGTTTGATTGATTTTGAGAATGAGCTTGATCTACATCAGGTGATTGTTAAGTTCAAAGCGCTTACAATGCCGCATTTAATTGGTTCTGTCGAAAGTTTTGATGAATTCGACAAGTACATAATTAAATATTTTTATGAAGGAATATAGTCGAAGCATCGCCGTTTAGGCACAAAAACTCTAAATTCTAGAAGAGGCTGCTGTCAGACTGGCAAATCTCCAGTTCTTCTTACACTAAAGAAGGAACCGACCGTTATTCACCAACACCAATGTCTCTTTTTGGCCGAATGCTGCCACTCAAAGGCTACTCGACACGGCTCGGGCTTTGACGAATTTCATCAAGCCGCGATTCTGTTTCTCAACGGGAAGCCAGCCGGCACTCTCGTAAAACGTATAAGCTCGGCACTCTCGAGAAGTAAGCGGCCCACACCTCGACCTCATGACCGGCGCGGGCGAACAGTCCAAATACACACGCGGTCTCGTCGCGAACAATCGAAAAGCCTGCGGGTACCCGGTCAATCTCCGCAATCCAGAGACAGGGGCCCTGGGTGAGCATGGCGGCATTGGCCTCCGGTGTGATGCCCATCTTGGCAAGCTGCTCGAGCGAAAGGTGGTTTTCCGCCACGCTGGTGCGAATGGCGAAGATCTCTCCGATGTCTGTTTCTCTCACTTGAAGTGACATGGATCGATACCATTGGCAGTGATTGGGAAGGCCATGGACGGTCATTTGGGTTAAACAGTGACCTCTGGCGAATTTGCTTGGCGGCTTGGAGCCGTGGCTACGGGTCGTGCGATGAGCAGTCACCCGCTTAGCTCACGTGGTTGAGAGGTATATCGTAAGGTATAACTGGATCATCGAACCCGTTTAATCGCCTTTAAAAACAATTATTTATATGCGTATATAGAATCCTACTGGGCTCCAGTTTCTTATTTATTCGGCCTGTTAAGGGTTCCCTTGCGCCCTGATTGAACTTAACAAGAAATCGCAGACCCTCACCCACCTAGCGACAACGGCATGATCGATAAGTCGAGAAGGGGAAGGCTGGCAGATATCGGCGAATTCTCGATTTCGTTCCAGCTATGCGCGGCGTCACGTGAGCTGAATTTTGATGACTTCACACGATGCCGTTGGCTGGGCACTTGGGTGTGCCAGCCTTTGCAGGCAGTTAGTGTAGTGGTAGAAACACGTCTGACTAGCCGTCTTTGGCGTTATGCATGACGCACGCTTCTTCGGCTTCTTCCTTGATCTCGTAGGCGCCCTGCAGCTTGTCGCCCGTCTGGGTATCTTCGATCCGGTAACAGACCTCGTCGGTGTCTTTGGGCGACTCTGGCGCTTCTCCTTCCTGAGTGTCATGCGCTTCCGCTACTGGCACTTCGATCACGCGAAAACGTGCGCTCATGGCGGGTACCTCTCTGGTTGGCTTCCGTTCCACTATGAGCCAGGAGGCGGAGAAAATGCCAGTCAGGCTGCAAGTGTCACGATACGCTGGCCTGTGCGGTGCGGCCGTTTGCAGAACGTGGACCCAGCGCTGCATCCATGAGGCGGTGATAACACTAAAAAAGGGAGCCAATGGCTCCCTTTTTCGACTAGCAGTGAGACTGCGCCCTAAGGCGAAGACTTACAGGCTGGCGAAGTTCACTTCGACGTTGCCGTTGTCATTGCTGACGGTCTGCGTGGCGTTTTGCAGCGCCTGAGCAGCAGCGTCGCTCTGACCTTCACCGATTAAGTCGCTGTGGGACGCTTCGATGTCGGTTGCCAGTTGGGTGGTGTTGGCGACCTGCTGCAAAGCCTGGTCTGCCGCGGCGCTATGGCCACCGTTGACGGTGTCGACGCTGTAGCGAGTCGGCAGCGCATGATACTGCGCGGTCTGCTCGATGCTGAGCGCTTCGCTCTGCTGGTCGAAGTGGCGCTGTTCAACGACGCTGTTGGCCTGAGCGACGGTGGGTAGAGCAACGGCGATGGCGATAGCGGCGAGAATGCGAGTTTTCATGGTGTTGCCTCCAATGATCATCTGTTTTGGTGTTGGGCTCTTGGCCTCAACCGGTGATGTCATTATCGGTCTGTTAGCCGTCTAACAAAAATCGAATGGCGCGAAATAAACTATCGACAGGAATGATGGTGGTTGTAGCACCTGAAATCGTTCGTTTTTGCAGGATATAAAACCAAAAAGGGAGCCAATGGCTCCCTTGATGGTCTAGCGCTGTGACAGTGCCCGAAGGCGAAGACTTACAGGCTGGCGAAGTTCACTTCGACGTTGCCGTTGTCATTGCTGACGGTCTGCGTGGCGTTCTGCAGCGCCTGGCCGGCAGCGGCGCTCTGGCCTTCACCGATCAGGGCGTTGCGAGACGGCTGCACGTCGGTGCCCAGCTGAGTGGACTCGGCCACGTTCTTCAGAGACTGGTCGGCGGCATTGCTGTGGCCGCCATCGACGGTGTCGACGGTGTAGCGAGTCGGCAGCGCGTGATACTGCGCGGTCTGCTCGATGCTGAGCGCTTCGCTCTGCTGGTCGAAGTGACGCTGTTCGACGACGCTGTTGGCCTGAGCGACGGTGGGCAGAGCGACGGCGATTGCAATAGCGGCGAGAATACGATTTTTCATGATGTTGCCTCCAATAATGTCTTTTTTAATGGCCTCTCGGCCTCAACCTGTGACGACATTATGGGAGCCAACTCTTTAGGCTGCTAATCACGCCTAGTGAATTCGACTATCGATGGGATTAATACGAAGGTCTAAGGTATGCGTTGCTGCTGAAGTGTAAACCTTCTTCCCGCGGGATGGGAGACTCGGCAAGAAAGGCCGGTTGCGCTCCGCCTCCGGTGGTCCATTCACTGCAGCGCGTTTTGCTCGTTTCCGTCGCTCACCCCATAATGGCGCCACCTCATTCACCGCTTGCCAGCTGAGAACGCCCTATGACCCGCACGCCTCGGGATGACACCCCCGCCGAATCGCCACGCGCTGCCGAGCCTCAGGTCAACGTGGGAGATGTCGCGTATCTACGGGTGACGCAGGTCACCGATATCGGTGCGTTCTTGAACTGGGGGCGGCCCAAGGATCTGCTGCTGCCGTTCGGCGAGCAGCGCTTCCGCCCGGACGCGGGCAAGCGGGTGCTGGTGATGATCTATGTCGACGATCGCATGCGCCCGGTAGCGAGCATGAAGATCGACAAGTTCCTGCAGGATGAATCGGAGGGCCTGAAGGCGGGCGATCGAGTGTCGCTGACCATCGCCGATCTCACCGATCTGGGCGCCAAGGCGGTGGTCAACAGTCGCTTCTGGGGGCTGCTGTATCACGACGACATGTCGCGCCCGCTGCGCCGGGGGGATCGCATGGATGGCTATGTTCGCCGTGTGCGTGAAGACGCCCGTCTGGATCTGTCGCTGCTGCCGCCGGGGCAGGCGCGTCTGGACGTGGTCGGCGACAAGGTGTTGGCAGCGCTGAGCGCCAACGACGGGTTCCTGGCGCTCGGCGACAAGAGCTCGGCCGATGCCATCAAGGTCCGGCTCGGCGTCAGCAAGAACGCCTTCAAGCAGGCGATCGGCCGGCTCTACAAGCAGCGCCGGATCGTCATCGAAGACGACGGGATCCGGCTGGTCGAGGGCGATTGATCCCCCTGTCAGCGCTGCTGCCAGGCGCGATACCACCCCAATCCTGCCTCCGTGTCACCGCGCGGCTTGTACTCACAGCCGAGCCAGCCGGCATAGCCGTCGCGGTCGAGCTGTTCGAATAGCCACGGATAGTTCACTTCGCCGCTATCCGGTTCGTGCCGTTCGGGTACGCCGGCGATCTGAATATGGCCCACGCCATCGCGATAGCGCTGGTAAGTCTTCCAGATATCTCCATCCATGATCTGAGTGTGGTAGAAATCCATCTGCACTTTGACGTTGGGCTCGTTCAGCTCGGCAACGATCGCGTGGCCATCGGCCTGATGGTTGAGAAAATAGCCCGGCATGTCGCGAGTGTTGATCGGCTCGATCAGTAGCGTCAGGTCGTGCTCGGCGAGTTTTCGTGCGGCAAAGCGAAGATTTTCCAGATAAATCTGATGGTTACTGGAAAATGTTTCACGGGAAACATTCTGCGACGCTGTGCCAGCTGCTGATTCCTGTACCGATTCGGAAATGAGACCGGCCATCGCGTGCAGGCGTGGGCAGCTCAACGCCTTGGCATAGCGAATGGCGGTATCGACGCTATTCCGGAACTCCGCTTCGCGCCCGGGCAGGGCTGCCAACCCGCGCTCTCCGGCAGCCCAGTCGCCCGGCGGCAGATTGAACAGCACCTGCTCGAGCCCATGGCGCTTGAGCTCGGCGGCGATCGCTTCGGGCTCGAAGTCGTACGGAAACAGGAATTCGACCCCCTCGAAGCCGTTCGCGGCGGCCTTGGCGAAGCGCTCCATGAACGGAACTTCGTTGAACATCATGCTGAGATTGGCAGCGAAACGCGGCATGGCCTGATTTCCTCAATGACCTTGTTAACGGTGGCGATACGGGCAGACGAATGCGCGGCTACCACTGGGCCCCGAAAGCGTCGCGCAGTTCGTCGATCTCTTTTTCGTTCAGCGTGCGTAAATCGTGCTGGCGCAGCAGCAGATAGAGCTTGGCGGTTTCTTCCAGCTCCTCGATGGCGTTGCGCGCCGCTTCCAGCGTCTTGCCGGCGACCACCGGGCCGTGATTGGCCAGCAGCACCGCCGCATGATCGGCGGCGTAGTCGCGCACGGCATCACCCAGCGCGGCGTCACCGGGGCGGTAGTAGGGCACCAAGGGCAGGCGGCCGACACGCATGACGAAATAGGGTGTGATCGGCGGCAGGCAGGAGTGTTCGTCGAGCCCGTTGAGACACGAAACGGCCGCCGAGTGCGTGGCATGAAGGTGAATGATTCCGCCGGTATCCGGGCGCTGCTCGTAGAACGCCCGGTGCAGGAAAGACTCCTTGGTCGGTGGCTTGCCGGCCAGCAGATTACCGTCCCAGTCGAGTTTGGAGATCTCCGCCGGATCGAGTGCGCCAAGGCTTGCGTTGGTCGGCGTCATCAGCCAGCCGTCTTCGAGCTTGGCGCTGATGTTGCCGGACGTCCCCGGCGCCATGCCCAGGTTGCGAAACGAGCGGCCGATCTCGGCGATCTCTTCGCGCAGGCGGTTTTCGGTGACGGATGTCGAGGTGTGGATCGCAGTCATGGCATCAGTTTCCAGGCTTTGGTCATGAAATCGGGGGCGCCGAAATTGCCCGACTTGAGCGCCAGCGCCAGCGGTTCTTGGGTACCCAGGGTGGTCGTCCACGGCACGCCGGGGTCGATGCTGTCGCCGATCCGAAGCCCCTGAACGTCGAGCGCGCTGACCACGGCACCGGAGGTCTCGCCCCCGGCGACCAGCAGTCGGCGCACGCCGAGACGACCGACCAGCTCGGCGGCGATCTCGGCCATGGCGCGCTCGACCAGTTCGCCGGCTTGCTGCACGCCGAGCCGTTGTTGCGCGAGGCGCACTTCCTCCGGCGAGGCGCTGGCGTAGATCAGCACCGGGCCGGGCGCGTCGTGGTTGCCGGAATTGGCGTCGAAATGTGCCTCGGCATGCGCCAGCGCGGCATCGACGACGCCTTGATAGTCATCGTTCAGCGCCAGGGCATCGAGGTGGAAGTTCGGCATGTGCGCCCGGGCATGTTCGATCTGAGCCAGCGTGGCCCGCGAGCAGCTGCCGCTCAACACGGCTTCACGCCCGGCAACGGGCTCGAGTCGAGCCGCATCTTCGGTGTGGCCGAGGCGTTGGGCGACATTGGCCGGCAACCCCAGCGCCAGGCCGGAACCCGCCGTCACTAGCGGCAGATCGCGGCAGGCTCGCGCCAGTATGAAAAGATCGTCGTTATCGATGGCATCGCAGATCGCGATGCCGATGCCTTCGGCCTTGAGCGCGTCGATGCGTGCGCTCACGGCAGTGTCGCCCTGGCGCAGCGTGGCGTAGTCGATCAGCCCCACCTTGCGCGTCGTTTGCGCGCCGAGCACGCGCACCAGGTTGGCATCGGTCATGGGCGTCAGCGGGTGATCCTGCATGCCGCTTTCGTTGAGCGGCACGCCGTTGGCGAACAGATAGCCGTTGAACACGCTGCGGCGGTTGGCCGGCAGCGCCGGGCAGGCGACGGTGAAGTCGGTG
Organism: Salinicola halophyticus; assembly: GCF_003206695.1. GTDB lineage: Bacteria > Pseudomonadota > Gammaproteobacteria > Pseudomonadales > Halomonadaceae > Salinicola > Salinicola halophyticus. The sequence goes on from NZ_PZJN01000009.1 coordinate 404,469, forward strand.
CCCAGTGCGTCCATCAACGCCTCGGTGACGGGGCCGATATTGCCCGCCGGCGTCGAATCGAAGGTGGAGCAGTACTTGAAGTAGAACTGCTCGCAGCCCTGTTCCCGCAGCCAGTCCAGCGCCTGAATCGACTGTTCGATGGCGTCCTCGGCAGGAATCGTGCGTGATTTCAGCGCCACCACTACCGCGTCCACGCCCGCTTCCAGCGGTGTCTCGGGGATGCCGATGGTCTGCAGCGTGCGCATGCCGGCGCTGACCAGCATGCTCGCCAGATCCGTGGCGCCGGTGAAGTCGTCGGCGATACAGCCGAGGATGGGCCGCGTGCTGGGCCGTCGCTCATCCGCTTTTGAAAGAGAGTTCGCCATCGCTCAAGCACCTCCGTGGTCATTGGGACCGCCATCGAAATCGAATCCGGCATCGTTGGCGGCCGTGCCGGGAAGCGTGATACCCGGATAGACCTTGACCACGGCGATGTCGTCTTCGCGACCGAGACCTTGCGCCGAGGCCAGCGTGAACTGGCTCAACGCCTGGGCGGTAAGTGGCAGCGGGAATTTGTCGCGATGGGCGGTGTCATGAACGATGCCGAGATCCTTGACGAAGATGTCCACCGCCGAGTGCGGGGTGTAGTCGCCGGCCAGGATGTGCGGCACGCGATTCTCGAACATCCATGAATTGCCGGCGCTCTGGGTGATCACCTCGTACAGCGTTCGCGGATCGCACCCGCCACGAATGCCGTAGGCCATCGCCTCGGCGGCCGCGGCGATATGCACCCCGGCGAGCAGCTGGTTGACCAGCTTGACCTGCGAACCCTGACCCAGCCCGTCTCCCAGACGAAATACCTTGGCGGCGAGGGCGTCGAGCACGTTTTCGGTACGCTCGAACAGCGTCGCGGGTCCGGAAGCCATGATCGTCAGCTGACCGGCGGCCGCCTTGACCGACCCGCCCGAGATCGGCGCATCGAGCAGGTGAATATCGTGGGCCGCCAGATCGATGCCCAGCGCCTGCACGTCATCCGGCGCGCAGGTTGCACACGAGATGACCACGCTATCCGGCGCGAGCCCCGGTAGCAGCCCGCCGTCGCCGAACAGCACCGCTCGGGTCTGCTCGGCGTTGACCACTACGGTCAGCACGATCTCGACCTCGGCGGCCATCTCCGCCGGGGTGGCCACGGCATGGCCGCCGGTCTCGCCGAAGCTCGCCCGCGCTTCCTCGCGCAGGTCGCAGCCCCAAGTCTCGAAGCCGGCGCGGACCAGCGAGGTGGCCATGCCCATTCCCATCGAGCCCAGCCCGATGACCCCGACCCGTGGTCGTTGTGAAATGCTCATTGCGGGTTGTCTCCCGTATGTTCTGTCGATTCCGATACCGATACCGATTCCGATTCCGAGGGCGTGACGGCCACCGAGCTGCGCTGCGCTTCCACGCGCTCGAGCGCGCTCTTGAGAAGGTCTGTAGGCGCCTGACGCAGGCGCGTTTCGGCATGTTCCAGATGAATGGCGGCGGCGCGAGCGGCGGCTTCGGCATCGCCAGCGGCAATGGCGTCGAGTATGGCCTGATGCTCGCCGACCACCTGCAGCATGAAGGTCTCGCGCAGTGACTCGTTGGTGCGCGTCACGCGGATCGCGTGGTGCAGAAAACGGTTGTAGAAATCGAGCACGGCGGTGAAATGCGTATTGTTGGCCGCTTCGGCGATGGTGCGATGAAAGGCGAGATCCTGATCGACCCCGGAAAGCCCCGCTTCGACGGCTTCGTCGATATCCACCATGGCGTTGCGAATTCGGCGCAGCTGAGAGAGCGTGCGCCGTTCGGCGGCCAGACGCGCGGCTTCCACTTCCAGCGGCCGACGCAGTTCCAGCACCTCGATCACCGACTGAATGTCGGGATCGGGAATCGCCAGGCGCAGCGATACCGTGGGCGACTCGGCGACGAAGCTGCCGCTGCCGCGACGCGAGGTGACCAGGCCACCGTTGCGCAGCATCGAGATCGCCTCGCGCACCACCGAGCGGCTGATGCCGTAACGCTCGCCCAGCGCTGCCTCGGTGGGCAGGCGCGCGCCGCGACCCCATTCGCCGGCCTGGATGGCATCGCTCAAGCGCTGGGCCACCTGCTCGGAAAGCTGCGGGCCGCGTGACGGCTGTTCCTGGGTTTCACTCATGTGTTTTCACTCACGCTGAAAACGCCTTATGCGTTCGTCGAAGATCCGACTCGGCGGACGCCGCCATGATGGCGATTGGCGACGCTCTCCGACCAATGGCGGTATTGCCTGTGCGGCTAATTTGTCAGACAAGATGTTAAATCGCAAAGGTCAGCGCAATTCGCCTTTGGTCAATTGAGCGCCGTTCAGTGAACGAAGGCAGCGCCGCAAAGGAGCAACGCCATGCATGTGATCGTGACGGGAGGCGCCGGCTTTCTCGGGGCCAGACTGATTCAACAGCTGCTTGCGGGAGAGGCGTCGATCGAGGGGCAGGCCATCACGCGGGTGACGTCGATCGACCTGGCGCCGTGCCCGGTAACCGACGATCGGGTCGAATCGTTGACCGGTGACGTCGCCGATCCGGCACTGATCGAGCAAGCGCTTGGCGACGACACCGGCGCCGTCTGCCATCTGGCGGCGGTGGTGAGTTCTCAGGCGGAAGCCGACTTCGAGCTCGGCATGCGGGTCAATCTGGACGCCACGCGCACGCTGCTGGAAGCATGCCGGGCCCATCCGAAGCGGCTGCGATTCCTGTTCGCCAGCTCGCTGGCGGTGTTCGGGCCTGGGCTGTCGCAGCCGGTTCCGGAGGCGATCGGCCCGCAACCACGTTCTTCCTACGGGGCGCAGAAGGCGATGGGTGAGTTGCTGGTCAACGACTACAGCCGGCGCGGTTTCGTCGACGGTCGTGTCTGTCGCCTGCCGACCATCGTGGTGCGCCCCGGCAAACCCAATCAGGCGGCCTCGTCGTTTGCCAGCTCGATCATTCGCGAGCCGCTTGCGGGCGTCGAGGCGATCTGCCCGGTGGATGCCGGCCTGCCGCTTTGGCTCTCCTCGCCCCGCGCCGTGGTCGCCAATCTGGTCCATGCGCTGTCCCTCGAGGGAGAGGCGCTGGGCGATTGGCGCACGCTCAACCTGCCCGGCATCACGGTGACGGTGAACGAGATGCTCGACGCGCTCGAGCGCCAGGCTGGCACCGCCGTCCGCGATCTCGTGCGCTTCGAGCCGGATGCCGGCATCGATGCCATCGTGGCCAGTTGGCCGGGCGGGCTGGAGACCGAACGACCTCTGGGGCTCGGTTTCCGGGCCGACAGCGATTTCGACGCCATTATCCAAGCCTATCTCGAGGACGAACTCGATAACTGACCCGCTCTCTGACAAGACGTGCCGGACCCGAATAGATCCGTTCCTTCAGCAGGCAACAACACTCAATAATGCCCACAATGAGTTCATGCCATGACAGACGCCACTGTCGCTGGCCCATGGGGCCTGGTGTACCCATTCCCCACGAGCCGCGTTGCTGCTTCAAATACGTTCAGGCAAGGCGCGGGACGCAGACAATGGTTTGCCCTTATCCAGTCGCGCAACGCCGCATGAGCGTATTTGAAGCGCAACCCGAAGGGACTGGCCGATTTTCCCGTGATACGTCGTCGCTCGTATAACCCTTGGAACCACCAAGGCTGAAACTCGCTCCTGGTCTCACGGAAAAACCGGCTCAGTCGCGGCCGTGAAAATGGGTAGACCAGGCCCTTTCATCATCGGCCTGGGTATCGCCATCTTCGTGATGATCGCGCTGGTGCTGAGGACCCGCGTTCATGCGCTACTCGCCCTGGTCATCGCCGCGTCGATCGCCGGCCTGATCGGCGGCATGTCGCCCAATGCGGTAATCGATTCGATCACCACCGGCTTCGGCAAGACGCTTTCCACCATCGGTCTGGTCATCGGCTTCGGGGTGATGATGGGGCGAATTCTCGAGGTCTCCGGTGCCGGCCAGCGCATGGCCTATTCGATCCTCAAGTTGCTCGGCAAGGATCGCGAGGATTGGGCAATGGCGATTACCGGCTATATCGTCTCGATCCCGATCTTCTGCGACTCCGCCTACGTGATCCTCAATCCACTGGTGCGGGCGCTGGCGCGCAACAGCGGGCGCTCGGTGCTGACGCTGGGCATCGCGCTGGCCTCGGGGTTGGCGGTCACCCATAGCGCGGTACCGCCAACGCCGGGGCCGCTGGGCGTCGCCGGTATCTTCGGTGTCGATATCGGCCTGATGATCGCCTGGGGCCTGGTCTTCACCGCGCCGGCGCTGATCGTGATGGTGCTTTACGCCCGTTTCATGGGGCCGCGAATCGAGGCGATGATCGAGCGTGACGTGCCGGGATCGCTGAAACGCGACACCGAAGACGACCCGCTTGCGGCGCACCTGGATGAGAGCGAGCTATCGACGTTGTTCAAGTCGGTGCTGCCGATCGGGTTGCCGATTCTGTTGATCTTTCTCAACACGCTGGTGACGGCGGTGGTGGGCGACAGTGATGCGCCGGGCATCGTCGTTCAGATCGTCCAGTTCATCGGCAACCCGGTGATCGCGGTGGGCATCGGCGTGCTGGTGGCGGTCTACGGTCTGGTGCCGAAAATGCCCAAGGATCAGGTCCTGGCGCATCTGGAAAAAGGCGTCGAAAGCGCCGGTATCATCCTGCTGGTGACCGGTGCCGGGGGCGCGCTGGGTGCCGTGCTGCGGGCCAGCGGTGCCGGTGACTACATCGGCGAAAGCATTGCCGGACTGGCGCTGCCGGCGGTGCTGATCCCGTTCATCATCGCCACGCTGGTGCGCTTCGTGCAGGGCAGCGGCACGGTGTCGATGATTACCGGCGCGTCGATCTCGGCGCCGATCCTGGCCTCGATGCCGGACGTCAACATGGTGCTGGCGGCTCAGGCGGCGTGTCTCGGCGGGCTATTCTTCAGCTACTTCAACGACAGCTACTTCTGGGTCGTCAATCGCCTGCTCGGGGTCAAGACCGCCAAGCATCAACTATTGGTGCTATCGGTGCCGACGACGTTGGGCTGGGCCACCGGGCTGGTGGCGCTGCTGATCGCCAACGCCTTCGTGGGTTGAGGGAAAAAGGCCAACGACATCCCCTGAACAGGAGTCATGCAATGAAAATCACTCGAGTCCGCGCCCGCGTATTCGAATGGAAGGGCGAGACGGTGGCGCCCAAGGCGCACTTCTGTACCAACGCCATGGACGCGCTGTGGGATCGCGGTGATGCGATGCAGAGCTTTCGCTTCCACGGCTGGGCGGTGATCGAGATCGAGACCGACAGCGGTCTCGTCGGGCTCGGCAACGTGGCGCTGGCCCCTAGGGTCGCCAAGACCATCGTCGATCAGCATCTGGCGCCGCTGATCGTGGGCCAGGATCCGTTCGACTACGAATACCTGTGGCAACGCATGTACCGCGCCACGCTGGCCTGGGGGCGGCGCGGCATCGGCATGGCGGCGATCTCCGGTGTCGATATCGCGATCTGGGATCTGATGGGCAAGGCGCTCGACAAGCCGGTGTTCAAGCTGCTCGGCGGTCGTACCAAGGAGAAGATCCCGTGCTACGCCTCCAAGCTCTACCATGACGATCTCGACGTGATGCAGGCCGAGGCGCAGGGCTATCTCGATCAGGGGTTCCAGGCGATGAAGATGCGTTTCGGCTATGGGCCCAAGGACGGGCCGAAAGGCATGCGCGAGAACCTCAAGAGCGTCGCTGCGGTGCGGGAGGTGATCGGCGAGGATATCGACCTGATGGCCGACTGCTACATGGGCTGGAATCTCGACTACGCCCGGCGCATGTTGCCCAGGCTGGCGCCGTTCGAGCTGCGCTGGCTGGAGGAGCCGGTGATTGCCGATGACATCGATGGCTACGCGGAGCTCAACCGCATCGCGCCGATGCCGATTTCCGGCGGCGAGCACGAGTTCACCGTGCACGGTTTCCGTCAGTTGCTGGAGAAGCGTGCGGTCTCGGTGATCCAGTACGACACCAACCGGGTTGGCGGTATCACCGTGGCGCGCAAGATCAACGCCATGGCAGAAGCGTTCGAGGTGCCGGTGATCCCGCATGCGGGGCAGATGCACAACTACCATCTGACGATGTCGTCGTTGGCATCACCGATGTCGGAGTTCTTCCCGGTGAATGATGTCGAGATTGGCAACGAGCTTTTCTACTACCTGTTCGAGGGCGATCCCGAGCCGGTCGAGGGACATCTCGATCTGGCCGACGACGTGCCGGGGTTAGGTCTTTCCCTCAACGAGCGTTATCTCGACGGTTTTAATATCCTCGAGTGATTCGCTACGGCGGCGCGAGGGCTTTCGCGCCGCCCATCACTCGATCACATCACGTCACTGCACCCTATCACTTCACCACATCCGCTTGAGCAGGTTGTCCCTGCGCATGAACTGATGCCAGACCACCGCGGCGATATGCAAGCCGATCACGTAGTAGAACACCGTTCCCAGCGTCTTGTGGATCGATTCCAGCGAGTGGCCCACATGCGGCAACACGCCGAAGGGCGAAGGGACCGCCAGCGACGTACCGGGGATCGGGATAGCGCCTTCACTTAGCCATACTGTCGAGATGCCCAGCAGCGGCTGCGCGAACAGAAACACGTAGAGCGCCCAGTGGGTGATGCGCGACAGCAGTTCGAGCTTCGGGTGCAGTGGCGGCGAAATGGGTGGCGGAGAATTCCGGAGGCGTTCGAGCAATCGGGGGATCGCCAACAGGAGCACGCCGATACCCGCCCAGAAATGGCTCTGGAGCAGAAAAGCCGGTATGCCGGTATCGCGCGGGAAGACTTCCGTCGACAGGATGAGCGCGTAGGCCAGCACGACCAGTGCGGCAACCGTCCAGTGAAAGTGACGGGCTTTTGCCGAATATCGGTTGGTGGGCGTGATGTTCACGACATGTGACCTCTGATGGACGAGCCAGCATCCATCCTAGACGGCTTCAGCTTAGGGCTGACTTAAGCCTGCGGCTCGCGCACCGCCTTCAAGCGCATCCGCCGTGGTGCGTCCTGCAGCACCACGGCGTGAGGCCATCATGAACCTGTCAGGGCTTTTTGGCCTGCAGGCGTTCAGCCAGCCAGGCGCGGGTGCCGGGATGGCCGCTGCGCTCGGCCCGTTCGGCAAGGTCCAGCGCGAGTTCGACGTCGCCGGCCTTGAGCGCAGCGTCGATCATGCGGCGGTAATCGAAATCCGGCGCATTGGTCGTTGTGGTCGGAGCCGTCGTTGTGGCCGGCGCGGCCGCGCTGGGCTGCGGGCGGGAGCCGGACGTCTGAGGCATCTGCGCGGGGTTGCTGCCAAGCAGTGGCGCCATGCCGGTGTCGCGAGTCAGCGAGGCGATCTCGAGCGACACTTCGCCAGTCGCGGCGTGCGTGGCGCGAGGGTCCGGGCCGGCGGGTTCGGCGAGACCTCTCACCCGGGCGTAGGCTTTCTCTTCCGATTCGTAGGGCGTCGATGCCTGGCGATCTTCATCGCTGGTGTAGATGACGACGTACTGGGCATCCGCCCCCGGCGTCAAACTGAATTCTCCCGCCAGGCGCGCGGCAGTAAAGCCGGTGGGACGACGTACCTTAAGTGAATCGCTCGATACCTTTCTGACCGGCTGGAAGTTCGCGTCGAGCACCAGGATCGTGGGTGCGAAGACCTGGCCGTCGCGAATCGAGCTGGAGACGCTCAAGGCGATCGGCCCGTTGTTGCGGGGTAGCTCGAAGGCCTGGAAGAAACTCTTGCCGTCGCCGAAATCATGAGCCGGGGACTGCGGGGTGAAGTTCAACGTCAGCGTCTCCTCCGCCGTGATCGGGCGGTAAGGCAAACTGGCGAGAGAGCTGCAACAGTCCGTCGTGCGCGCCAGCGCCTGCTGCCCTTCCTGCGCCGGGAGGGTTGGAGAGTGGGGCGCCATCAGCGGTGTACTACATCCCGCCAGGGCAATGAGTACCGTGCTCAACGGCACGATCAGTCGATACGAACGCAACATTCGGCAACTCCTGCTGGAGACGAAAACGGCCCCGGGGCATGAAGCCGCCGGAGCCCAAAGGATCGAAACAGCGCGAGCATGGCTCTCGCGATTGTGGGGATTAGCTACCCCACCACACCTCCATCTGCGCACCGAAGGTCAGGCCATTGTTGTCGTCGATGTCGACGTTGTTGGGGCCGGCGCCGGTGTCGAGCGAGTTGGCTTGGCGGGCATCGGTGTAGGCGTCGCCGTTCCACTGTGCGTAAGTGGCGAACAGGCGGATGGTCGGACGAATCATGGCGCCGCGACCGGCCGACCACTGCTGAGCGAGGGTCAGCTTGGTCAGATGGTGATCACCGCTGTCATAGCCGTTCACGCCACCCTGCGGCTCGATGCGGTCATAGCCCAGCTCGACCGCCGTGCTCATGATGTCGCTCCAGTAGTAGACGGGGCGCACGCCGGCTGAGAACCACTTGCGACCGGTGTTGTCGTCCATGTCCTTGTCTTCGTATACGAGGGCGTAGAGCATGTCGAGCTTGTCCGGCGCCAGCCAGATCTGGCCGCTGTCGAGCACGCGCCACATGCTGCCTTCCTGGCGCAGCGAGCCGGTGCCGCGGCCGACGGCGTTGCCGTCACGGGTGATGATGCCGTCGGTGGCGTACTGCACGGCAAAGGTGTTGCTGCCGCCGAACCAGTCGCTCTGGGTGTGCTCGATGGTGCCCATCCAGCCCTTGTCGCCGTCGTCGTAGTTGACGCCTTGATCGTCGTAATAGTCCTTCTGCCACTTGGATAGCGACGAACGGCCATAGTCGATACCCAGCTGCAGCGTGCCGCCGGGATTGACGGGAATGTCGGTCCAGCGCGCATCGACCGTGTCGTCCGAGATCTGCTGACCGGAATCCGGGAACAGGCCATCGCCGTCATCGTTGCCGGAGCTGCGGGTCCAGGCGAAACTCAGCTTGCCGGTGCCGACATCGATATCCGAGATCCCCACACCAGGACCGGAAACGTCCCAGTAGTAGAAGTCGTTCATGTGGATATCGTGGCGTTTGTAGAAGCGCTTACCGGCCCAGAGCGAGGCGCCGGATAGGCCACTGACGACGTTGGTGCCCGAGACGTACATTTCCCGCAGGGCGATGTCGTTGTCATCGTCCTGAAGCGATTCGGAGTCGTTGTCCTGCGCGGTGACATAGGCGACGCGGCTGGCGAAGTCGAACGACGTATCCTGCTGCTGATAGAGCTGTGCGCCCAGGCCCAGCTCGGCATAAGTCTCGCATTCGTTACCCAGGCGGTACTTGGCCGGGGCTCCTGCCGACTTGAAGCAGGTCTGGCTGCCGCCGCCGGAGGTCGAACCGATACCGGAACGGGCGTAGCCGAAAAAGTTGGGATTGATATCGGCATGGGCCAGGGCCGGCATGACGCAGGAAGCGCCGATGACAGCGGCGAGAAGCGGCCGGCGTAGCACGGATTGTGAGGCAATCATTATGGGTGTCCCTCGTGGTCTTATCGTTGATTGCTGTTGTTGATTGCTGTTGTTGATTGCTGTTGTTGATTGCTGTTGTTGATTGCTGTTGTTGACTGCTGTTTTTTGGCAGCCGTATGAATCATTCGGCTACGCAAGGCGCTCTGGAAGAAATCCGCCGTCGGCGGACACGCGCGAGGCTCTGCCAAAGCGTCATGCTCGGCGTACTCACATCCTGGTAGCTACCCGAAAGGGGTGTGAGCGAATCCGGTTTTTATCCATTATCGATGTGGCGATGTTGCGTTCCCTTGTTACCTGTTGCTGCCCTGCCCGCTCATGAATCGAGTATCAGCGACCGGCTTTTGGCCGGAAAGAATTTGGCGAGAATGTCGCACTGACCACTTATTCGTTCGCTGAAACATTGCCAGCTTCATTGGAAGCCTGAGTCGTAAATCCGCATTGACTGGCGCTATGCGACCCGGTGCTGCCATTGATGTGTCGCTTCGACACCTCGCCAGGCGTGCGTCGTTGTTTTTGATCACCGGCGATGGGCGCCATTATTTCGATTAATTCGTAAACTTTCATTGTAACCATGGTCTAGTTAGACAAAGGTCTGAACTAACTCCGGTGTTACTCTTCAAAATCGCATTTTTTACAATGACCTATGAAGATTTCCTCTACCGTGTAAGCTTTGTCCTACATACCAAAGTATTAAATATTACTAGCTGTCAGCTGTGATAAAGGCGGCGCTCTTTTTGACGGTGATCAGGACACGGCGATTCGGGTTTTTAAAAAATGCTGTTGTCGGCAATGAGATAAAGGGGCCGGCTCGGGACCAGGATACTAATGCGCAGATAAACAGTTTTTGCCATATTGACGGTGGCTCTCATGCGCATGACCGCTGATGTGCCGGGCCGAATAAGCAGCGATAAGCTGGCTGGATCCCCGCAGTACAGGAGATCCAATGGTCGATGCCGTGCCGGGTGATTAGCTCAGTGCCTACTGATCAGGTAACGCACAGCGGTCATCGCGATGCACCGGGGTTAGAGAGACGCCCCTCGATCCATTGGCTTGGCCTAAGCTTCAGAGGCAAAGGTGGCGATTCGAGGATCGAGTCAGCGCGGAGAACCAGGGAAGAGCGAGGATGGGGAACCGAAATGAAGCACTGAGAAGAGCAGATGCCAATCCAATGGATGACGAGAGGAGTGACGAGCGACTCATGAGATCAGAGCGGGGACACGAGCCAGGCATGTCCATACCCAAGGAGCGCCACTACTCCGATCGTGTGGGTTGGCTGCGGGCGGCTGTGCTGGGCGCCAACGACGGTATCGTTTCCATCGCCAGCCTGATCATCGGCATGGCGGCGGCGGGCGCGACGCTGGCCGGCGTGTTGACCGCGGGCGCCGCCGGAGCAGTCGCCGGGGCGATGTCGATGGCGGCGGGAGAGTACGTCTCGGTCAGCTCGCAGAAGGATACCGAGCATGCCGATCTGGCGCGCGAAAGGCGTGAGCTGGACGCCAACTACGAGTTCGAAACCCGTGAGCTGGCGGAAATCTACGAGGCGCGAGGCTTGTCCACCGCGCTGGCGCATGAAGTGGCCCAGAAGCTGATGCATCACGACGCCCTGGCCGCTCACGCTCGCGATGAATTGGGTTTCAGCACGGTCAACGCGGCACGCCCGTTGCAGGCGGCGCTGACGTCGGCACTGACCTTTCTTGCCGGCGCGGGGTTGCCGATCATCGCCTCGCTGATGGCGCCACGACACGCCATTTCGGTGGTCGTTGCCGCCGGTTCGTTGGTGGCGCTCGGCCTGCTGGGGATACTGTCGGCGAAAGTCGGTGGTTCGCGCCCGCGGGTGGCCGTGGTGCGGGTCACTGTATGGGGGTTGATGGCCATGGCTGCAACGGCTGCGGTCGGCTGGTCCTTTGGTGTGGCCGGGACCTGATCGGGCACGCATCGGCTGTCTCGAGCCAGGCTTAAAGGGGGGCCGGCCACGACTTGCCGAGCTCGTACCCTTCAACTAAGACTGTTGTTCATTGGCAGACAAGCCATTGGCAGGTAAGCCATCTGCACGAAGTCGGCCTGAACGAGTGACGTCTGCTTGACGGCTGACTCGATTCAGTTCGTTTGCCTCGTCCAGTGCATAACCCAACCCCGAGCCAAGGAGCGGCCAACGATGGTCAAGAAAACCGAAATTCACGCGCAACAACAGTCGCTACCCGGTAAAGAAGGCCTGATGCAGCCGCCAGCGGAATTCATTCGCCCGGGCTATCGCGGTAGCGGCAAGCTCGAAAACAAGATCGCGCTCATTACCGGCGCCGATAGCGGTATCGGCCGTTCTGCAGCCATTCACTTCGCCCGCGAAGGTGCCGATGTCGCGGTCATGTATCTCAGCGAAGACGATGATGCCAAGGAAACGCAGCGCCTGATCGAGGCGGAAGGACGCCGGTGTCTGCTGATCGCCGGTGACATCCGCGATGCCGCGTTTTGCCGCTCTGCGCTCGAACGTGTCGTCGAGACCTTCGGCGGGCTCAATATTCTGGTCAATAACGCCGGCACGCAGCAGGTGTGTAACGATCTCACCGAGCTCGACGACGAACAGTGGCGCGAGACGTTCGCCACCAACATGCATGGCATGTTCTATCTCACCAAGGCCGCGCTTCCTCATCTGGGCGAAGATGACGCGATCATCAATACGACCTCGGTCAACGCCTATATCGGGCCCGATTTTCTGGTGGATTACACGGCGACCAAGGGGGCGATCGTCAGCTTTACCCGGTCGCTGTCGAATCAGGTCGTGGGACGTGGCATTCGCGTCAATGCGATCGCGCCGGGACCGGTATGGACACCGCTACAGCCCGCCACGCTAGGCGCCCACGACCCGCAGATGCTCGAGGATTTCGGCTCCGATACCCCGATGGGGCGCGCCGCGCAGCCGTCCGAACTGGGGCCGTGCTACGTCTTCCTGGCCTCGCTGGATTCGTCCTTCATCAGCGGTCAGACGATTCACCCCAACGGCGGGATGGTGGTCAATGGGTGATCTCTCCCGGGTAGCAGCGGCGAAGGTGGAATGGACATTTACGTCTCGGGCGGGGTGAATAGGCGCACGATCCATACGGTTCCTCGTTGAGGATATCGTCGACAGACGACAGGGCTGAGGAGGCTCGAGAAATCATGCCAGGTACGACTTCCAATTTGCCGCCACGCCAGGACAGCTGGCTGGACCGGCCGGCGCATCTTCATTGGCTGGAAAGTGAAGGCCAGCGTCTGCTGGCGTTCTATCGCGCTTCGCGCCATCCCGAGTGTGGTTTCGCCGCGCTCGACGAGGACGGCCGGCTGCCCGGTGATGCCAACCCCGACACCATGATTACCGCCCGCATGACGCACTGTTTCGCGCTGGCCGCGATGCGCGGCGAGCCGGGCATGGCGCCATTGGTGGCGCACGGCGTCGCAGCGCTGAAGGGCGATCTGCGGGATAGCGAGCATGGCGGCTGGTACGGCGAGCGGCCCAGGTCGGGTGAAACGCAGACCAAGCAGGCCTATATCCACGCGTTCGTGGCACTCGCGGCCGCCAGCGCCTGGCAGGCAGGCGACGAGGAGGCCAAGTCGCTGCTCGACGACATCGTCGACGTGATCGAAACCCGATTCTGGGCGGAAGACGAAGGGCGCATGCGTGAGGGGTTCTCGCGTGACTGGCGCGAAGACGAAGCGTATCGCGGCGGCAACAGCAACATGCACGCCACCGAAGCCTTCCTGCAGCTGGCCGACGTTCTCGATGAGCCGAAATGGCGTAGGCGCGCGCTCTCCATCGTCGACAGGATCATCCACGCCCACGCCAGACCCAACGACTATCGCGTCGTCGAGCACTTCGACAGCGAGTGGAACGAGTGGCGCGACTACAATCAGGATACCCCCAAGGATAAATTTCGCCCCTACGGCGCCACGCCGGGCCATGCATTCGAGTGGTCGCGGCTGATGCTGCATCTCGAGGGCGGGCTGTTGCGCCATGGCGAAGAGACACCGGGCTGGTTGCTCGAGGATGCCCAAGGGCTTTTCCATAGCGCGATCAAATTGGCCTGGCACGTCGATGGCCAACCGGGCCTGGTCTATACCCACAACTGGGATAACCAGCCGGTAGTGCACGAGCGCATGCACTGGACGCTCGCCGAAGCCGCCGCGACCTCGGCGGCGCTGCTCAAGCGTACCGGCGACGCCACCTACGAAACCTGGTATCGCTGTTTCTGGGATTACATCGATCGTTTCCTGATCGATCGCGAACGCGGTAGCTGGTGGCAGGAGCTCGACCGCCACAACCATCCTTCCAGCGAAGTGTGGAGCGGCAAGGCGGATCTCTATCACGCCTATCAGGCAACGCTGCTGCCCCGTCTGCCGCTGTCACCGACTCTGGCCAGAGCGATCGCCGACGGCGCGTTGTAACGGGGCGGTCGTCAGCTCGATATGGAGCGCGCGGGGGCCGATTCGTCATCTCCCGCGCCGGTCGCCTTGGTCTGGTCCAGCACTCGCAGTTGATCCCGGCCGCCGCGTTTGGCCTCGTATAGCGTGGCGTCGCCATGATCGATCAGCGCGCCCAGATCATTCGGTGGCAGATCGAATACGCTGCCGCCGATGCTCAGCGTCACGGCCATGGGGGTGACGACAGTCGTCGAGGCGACTGCATGAAAGCGAGCTCGCAGCTCCTCGCCCAGCCTCGTGGCGGTCTCGCGAGGGCTGTCGCTCAGCAGAATTGCGAATTCGTCGCCGCCCAGGCGGGCCGCCAGGGCGCCTTCGGGCAGAATCTCTCGAATCAGTTCGCTCAACGTCACCAGCAGCCGGTCCCCCGCCCCATGACCATGCAGGTCGTTGACCGGCTTGAAGTTGTCGATGTCGATCAGCAACAGCGCCCCCGGCCGATCATGAGAGATATGTCTCAAGAATCGCGGCGCTCGCGTCTCGAACGCGCGCCGGTTGTAGAGCGCGGTCAATGGGTCTCGCTCGGCGAGTCGCTCGATCTGCCGTTCGCGCCGGTAACGCACCGTCCCGGTCATCGACAGCGCGATCAGCAGGATCGCCATGACGCCTTCGATCAACGAGATTCGAATCACCAGGCCGCGATAGGCCACGAGGTCGATCAGCTCACCGGGAATCAGCGCCAGTGCTACCTTGGCGAGATAGAAAACGCCGTGAATGAGCAGCGTGTAGTGCAGTTGGCGAGTGCCCAGCGTTGCCACGTCCCGTTCCAGCTGGAGCAGCAGGCTCGCTCTCAACGCGAGGGTGGCGACCAGCAACGAGTTGACGATCAGGTAGAACTTCGACGAAGTCGCGCCGTCCGGCAGCAGCAAAAGGCCGCACCAGATCGGGATCAACAGCCACCAGGCCGGTGACAGCCGGCCGTCGACGAAACGCGCCACCCCCAGCAGGAACATCCAGTGCGCGAACACCAGCAAGCCGTTGGCGAACCAGACGCCGATCAGGAAATGACCACTGGTGCGCAGCAGCGCCAGCGAACATCCCAGCGTGATAGAGCCGAAGCCGGTGGACCAGTAGAGCAGTGAGACATCCTGCGTGCTACGCCACTCCAGCAGCAGGTAGAGCGCTGCAGCGGCCGCAATGGCGATGGTCAGTGTCAGTATCGTGGCAGGGTCGAACGCCATGTTCGGATCGATCCGTGTGAGTATCGGCGGAAAAGGTCTGCCGTCATGGCGTCTTGGAGGCTTCGTGCGCTGGCGGCGGATGAGTAGGTTTACTCATCCGCTCATTATCGACGACATCGCGGGGATATTGAACTGCTCGCGATCCAGCGCCGCAGCGGCGGCAAACACCCGGCCTCTTGCGGCGTGTCGGGCGTCGGTACTTGCCCGAATCAGGCGCCGGTGATGCTATAGAACCCCCGGTCCTTGCTGGTCACCACGCGCAGAGTACCGATGTGCTTCATGCGGTGAGTCCCCGAGTCAGCAGAGAATCCAGCCGGCTACCGGCGGTCAGTGTTTGCTGGCCATCCTTGGCGAACGTTGCCCCATCGAGTTCCCCGACAAGCGCCAGCGTATCGGCTTCCCGGCGCAGTGCCGTGCCCTCGCGCAGCGCGACGACCAGCGCCTCGGGATTGAGCGCCAGATACTCGGCGATGCGTTCCTCGCGGCTCTCGCCGTTATGGCCGGCCGGCTTGCCGGAGAGAAAGTGCGGGTTGAGCTGGAACGGCACCAGGCCGAGCGTGACGAAGCTGGGCGGCTCGACGATCGGCATGTCGTTGGTGGTGCAGAGGGTGGGCCCGGCGATGTTGGACCCGGCGCTCCAGCCGATGTAGGGCACACCCGCGGCGACGCGCTCACGGATCGGGTCGAGCAGGTCGGCGTCGTAGAGCCGCTTGATCAATGCAAAGGTGTTGCCGCCGCCGACCGCGATGGCCTGCGCCTCGCGCACGGCGGTTTTCGGGTCCGGCGCCTGATGGACACTCTCGATCTCAAGGCCGATGGCCGAGAATGCTGGTCGCACCTGTTCGAGATAGGAATCGAAGGTCTTGCCCGCACCGGCGAAGGGGATGAACAGCACACGCTGGACCGGCGCCGGGTTGGCTTCGAGAAAATCGGCGATCAGCGGCTGCGCGTGATCAAGATAGCCGGTCGCACCGGCGCGAGAACTACTGAGTAGCAGAAGACGTGACATGCGAAGACTCCTAAAATGCGAAGCGCGCCTTGTCGACGCCCTCATGCGCACGGTGGATATGGGTATGGCGGCCTAGTGGCTTATTTCGAGCCCAGCTTCAAAGTCGAGGAAAAGAAGCTGTAGAGCGCCGAGCCAGTGATGAAGCCGGCGCCTAGCACGTAAAGCTTGTGGCCGCCTGTTTTGCCGAAGCGCTTGATCACGATCCAGCGTATCAGCAGGGCGAGGTAGATCACGATCCCGGCGATCGGCGACGTGATCAAAAGCCCCGTGGCCAGCAGCACGCCGATTTGACGTGATACCCCGCCGACGAGCTGTATGACGGCGCCAACAATGCCCCAGATCAGTAGTTGCTTGGCGACTTCGAAGCTGGCACCGGCGTCGATGGTGGCAACGTAGACGCGTGCTACCGGTGGTACCAGGTCCGCGGCGAAGTAGGCCTTAAAGGCGAAGGCGACGATCACGATCGCCACGCCGAAGCTGAACAGTTCTGCGAAGTACTGCTGGCGTCGGCCCTCCATCTCGTATTCGAGATCGCTGCCTTCGCCGCGGATGGTCCAGCCGGCCTTGAGATCGTAAGCCATATCGGCGAATGCCGGGCCGGTCGCCACGGTAAATGCGACCAGAATGCCCAGCGCGGTGGTTGGGAAACCCAATAGCATGCCGATCACCAAGAAGATCAGCGCCGTCGCGAAAGAGGGGAACCAGCCGGAGTGCATTGCCGCGATACCCACGATCAGCTCGGAGGCCATCGCCGCCAACGCGGCGAATACCAGCCAGCCGATCAGCATGCCGATCGACATGCCGGTATAGATTCCGGTACCCAGCGCCAGAATCAGCGCAATGATCAGATAGGCGCCGAAGCCGCTCAGCATGGCAGTGCGCATCTGTAGCGCGGAACGTGTCGGACGCTGGGTCGATTCGCCGTCAGACTCCTTCTGGTGGCGATCACGGCGCATCAATAGCAGGATCTGGATCAGCGCCACCAAGCCAGCGCCGATCATGATGCCATGGGGAATATAGGCGGTGCTGATGTCGAAGCCGAATAGCTGTTCGGAGTAGCCACGTAGAATCAGGCCGAGACCCAGCGCGCACATGGCGAAGATGTTGGCGATCCAGGCGATACCGAACATGTCCGCGGGAATGCCGAAAGCTTTGCCGACCATGCCTCCGACCATGCCGACCAGCAGCAGAAGGGCGTTACTCCCCTTGTTGGCAGCGGCTTTCAGAGCTTCCGCCGTGGCCAGTCCTGGCGGCCAGGCGGCGCGCGCGGAGAAGATCTTGCTGTCGAAAGAAAAGTAGAGAATCGAGGCGTCGGTGACGACTGCCAGAGCGGCGCCGATCAGCATCGGTGTCAGCATCTCTGACTCGCCCATCAGAAACGGAATTGCCAACGGCAATAGCAGACCATTGGCGGCCGAGAAGGTCGCACCGGAGATTGTCGTCTGCACCAGCGTCTGGCTCTCCAGCGAGCGATAACGGCGAAAAAGGCGCAACGGAATATAGGAGAGCAGAATCGCGATCAGCGCGCCGATGATCGAGGTATTGGGCGTGATGCCGACGCGGGTGATCAGCTCCATGCCGATGATCGCGCCCAGCACGCAGACAATGACGTTGACCACCATCTGGCCGGGTGCGAAGAAGCGCGGGTGGCGGCGTTTCCCTTGAGCGTCGCCGGTGTCGGATGTTGCCGGCGATGTCGTGTCGTTCATATCGTTGTCGTTCCCGTTGTTGCGGATCAGATTGTTGTGTTTGTTGCGAAACCGTTACGCCAGCAGCAAATTGGCTGCGCTGAAAACCAGCTGTCGTGGCGTGATCGTGCGTCGACCGGAAAGCTCAGCGATACGCTGACGTTGCGACAGCGTGTAGCCCATGCAGTCGAGATAGAGCAGATCGCATTCGAGGCTTGCTGCTTCGTGTGCCGCGCGTTCCAGTTCGGCGGGGTCACCGTAGGGTGAGGCGCTAAGCGTCTCGACGCTAAATCCGGCCGCTTCCCAGCGTGCCCGGGTGTTCTCCATCTGCCGCGACTCCGGACTCATCACCAGCAATCTTCCGCTAGGGAACAGCGCCTGAATGCCGTGACGCACCAGTCGCTTGGGTGACAGCACCGGCAAGCCCAGGTCGTGGTAATCCGGCAGCTCGCCGGTGCACAGCACGACGATGGCATCGACGCCATCGTCGCTTGCCATGGCGCGGATCGCCGTATCCAGCAAGGGTTCGAGATCCGGCTCGGCAATCGTCACCTGGCGCCCGTCCCGCATCCGAGAGACCAACACCTGCGGTTGATCGCTCACCGGATAGCAACGCTCGATCTGCTCCAGCGTCAGCGCGTCCAGCGCGCCGCGTTCGACGATCTCGACCCGTCTATCAAGTAGCGTGGCGAGGTCGTCATGCAGATCGCTGCGGGGCGCCTGGCCGATAGTCACAATGCCGAGACGCGACGTTGCGGTCGCTTCGCTCATCCGCGTGCTCCGCCTTGCTGGAAACGAGTCTGCTCGCCGTAGAGCTCGGTCAGGCGTGCGAATTCTTTGGTGTCGTAAAACTGGCAAATACCCGCGGTGAAATCCTTGGCGACCTCGACGGCAAAGCGCGCCGCCTGCTCGATATCCACCTCATGGCTTGCACCCGTGGCGCAACCTGCGACCGCGGTCTCCGCCGCCAGGGCGACGCCGACCACCGGTGCCGCAGTGGCGACTGCCGGCTGCAGAATGCTGTTCAGGTGATGAAGTCCATTGCCATAAGGGGTGATGTCCTGTTGGGTCAGCGCAAAGACTTCCGGGAGTCGTCCGGTCACGCGAGACATCACGTCCATCAGATCTTCACTGGTACGCAGGATGTAGCCCTGCTTGACCGTCG
Source organism: Salinicola halophyticus (assembly GCF_003206695.1). Taxonomy (GTDB): domain Bacteria; phylum Pseudomonadota; class Gammaproteobacteria; order Pseudomonadales; family Halomonadaceae; genus Salinicola; species Salinicola halophyticus. Next base: position 423,402 of record NZ_PZJN01000009.1, read on the forward strand.
GCGACATCGCTACGCCGCGCACGTTGATGATGCGATTGCCTTTGGTGGTATCGATGGAGACCACGGCATCCATGGCGTCGTCGATCTCGTGTTCCCAGGTATCTTCCATGGTGATGGGCGAATCCATAAACGGTACCGGATGATGTTCGCGGGTCGGCGCATCGGGGCAAATATGCGTGGTCATGATCACGTCGCCTGCCAGACGATCGCCGCGCGCGGCCATGCTGATCAGCTTGGCCGCCGCCGAAGTGGCCGCCAGGGCACCATCGCCATCGGAGACGTAACCGGTGATCTCCGGACGCGCGCCGATGCCGCCGAGACGACCGATCACGCCCAGCGTCGGCGCGTCGCCGCCGGCCTGCTTGCCGCGAGTACCAGCGATCGTCACATGCAGAAAGTCGGAAGCGCCTTTCTCGGAGGTGACGCGGGTGATCTTGACCGTCTCCGGCGTCGCGCCGCAGGCGACCAGGTACGCCTTGACGCGCTCGCCCGAGGCGTTGGGACTATCGAGAATCTCGTGCAGATCGATCACTTGTTTCAGCATGAGTCGTGCTCTTGGAGGCGATGGAAAAGTTTTTTGGAGTCAAGGCAGAATACTTGGCGTAATTAATCGGATAAATTCGAATAGAAAATGGATTAATTGGATATCCCAATGAATAACGTGACGGCTCGCCAGCTCGAAGCCCTAATTGCAGTCGCCGACCTTGGCAGCTTTACCGAAGCGGCTGAAAAGCTTCACCTTTCCCAGCCATCGCTGAGTCATCTAGTACGTCAGCTCGAGGATGTTCTCGGCATTAGATTATTCGAGCGAACGACTCGCCGGGTGCGGTTGTCCGCGGCAGGTCACGAATTTCTGCCGGTAGCCGAACGCGTACTCGCCCGTCTGGAGCGTGGCATGCAGGACATGCGTGCGCTCGCCAGTGGTCAGCGTGGGCGTTTGAGTTTCGCGGCACTGCTCACGGTGGGCGGTAGTCTGATTCCCGCCGCGATGGCGTCGTTTCAGGCTCGCTACCCCGATATCGGGCTGGAGTATCTGGAGGAGAGCGACGAACCGATCTATCAGCAGGTAATAGCCGGCGATGTCGATTTCGGCGTCAGCGTGGCCCCGACTGCCGTCGACGAGGTGGATTTCCAGCCGATCTATAAGGACTATCTCTACTTCGTCTGTTCACCGCGCCATCCCCTGGCCGACGCCACTGAGGTCAGCTGGCGGCAAATCGTCGAATGGCCGTTCATCGCGATGAAGACGCGGACAAGCATGCGGCGTCTGACCGAGAAGGGCTTCGCCATGACCGGCAGGCCGATGGAACCGGTACAGGTTGCCGCCTATCAGTCGACCATTCTCGGTATGGTCGCCAATGACATCGGCGTCAGTGCGTTGCCGTCGTCGCTCAAGATGATGTTCCGTCGCGACGATGTCTGCCTGATTCCGATCCGTGAACGGCTTTATCGTGATATCGGCATACTCACGTCTCGCCGTCGCGAACTGTCGCCGGCGGCAGAGCATTTCATCGAAGCACTGAAGGAGGTCGTCGAAGCCAATCGCTCGTTGTTGCCGAGCCCGGCGTGAGAGCCGAGCTGCTGCCTCGGAAGTGATGGTGGTGTGAAAAGGGGCGCATGTCAGCGCGACCCTCTCGATAACGCAGAAGATTGCACAGGTGTCGAAGGCCTCGCGCCGAGCCACTGGTTGGACGCTAGTCCGATGTCAGGTTATCGCCATACTGATATCTCGCTGTAACTGAGAATTCGACGGCGTGTATGGCAGAGGGACAGACGTTGACCCCGAGCGGCCGGGGCCGTTCGGGTGGCGCCATACGTCATCACCGGTGTTACCAGTGATAGCTCACTTTCGCACGGATCTCGCGACCCGGGTTGTAGTAGTTGGCCGTGCCGGAGCCGACGATGTGCTGCTCGTCGAAGAGGTTGCTGACGTTGACCGTGAAGTCGGTGTTGCGGACGATCCGGTAGTCGAAGGCGGCGTCGATCAGTGTCGCCGAACCGCTCTTCGATGTATTGGCGGCGTCGAAATAGTAGCCATCGGTATAGCGGGCGCCGAGGCCGACGCTCATCTTCTCGCCCGGCAGCGTGTAGTAGCCCCACAGCATGGCGGTGTGTTTCGGAGCGATGGCGAAGTCGTTGCCTTCGATCGAGGCGCCACTGTTGAGCGTGCCGCTCAGCACTTCCGTATCCAGGTAGGAGTAGCCGCCGACGATGCTCAGGCTGTCGGTCAACTCGGCCTTGGCTTCGAGATCGAGGCCGCGCGCTCGGGATTCACCCACGGTCTGCTGATCGATGGCGCCATTGTCCTGCACCACGGCGATGGTCACGTCGTCTCTTTCCAGGTTGTAGACCGCCGCCGAGAACTGGGCTTTCATGCCGTCGGGCGAGTACTTTAGGCCGATCTCCTGCTGTTTGCCGCGCTCCGGGGTGACGCCGATGGTGGGCGGCGCGACCGACTCCACGTAACTGATGTAGGTGGAGAGCTCATCGCTGACGATATAGGTCAGCGCGCCGCGAACGGTGGTCTCCGAGACATCGTCGCTGTCATCGAAAGCGGCGCCGTAGGATTCACCTTCGCTCGAGAGATCCATCGAGTCGTTGCGCACGCCGGCACTGACGACGAAGCGATCGTAGAAGGAGAGATTCTGCGTCAGGAAGACCGAGCGAGTTCGGTAATCCTGGTTCTCGTACCGGTAGGGTGTCAGGTTATCGGGGCCGCCGCTGTAGACCGGATTGGCGATATCGATGGGCGCTGCATCGCCGTAGATGGATTGAGTATCGGTCGAGGCATCACGGTACTCGACGCCGCCCAGCGTGCTGCTGTCGATATCGCCGACGCTGGCATCGTACTGCAGGATCGTGTTGCCGATGAATTCGTGAGTGTCGGTATCGGTACCGAAGTAGTCACGATCCAGTAGCGTACCGGTGCGTGCCGCGGAATCAGTGATATAGACGTACTGGAAGTCGTCCTCGAGATCGCTGTAGCGGGCGTTGGCGCGCAGCGTCAGGCCGTTTTCGAAATCGTGGATCAGCTGGCCGGTGACGCTGGTGCGGTCGACATCATGGTCGTTGAAACCGGGTTCGCCGAAGAAATCGTCCCGGTCGTACTCCCGGTCGAGCGGATAGCCGCCGCTGTTGGGCGTGTCATCGCGATTGAGATAGTCGACGATCAGCGTTGCCGAGGTCTGATCCGTCGGTTCCCACGTCAGGCCGCCCATCAGCAGCCCGTTGTTGTTCTTCGAGTGGTCGTACTCGCGATCGCTGTCCTGAATCTTGCCAGTGAAACGGTAGGCGAGCGTCTGGTCCGAATCCACGACATCACCGACATCGATGCCGGCTTCCTTGTGATCGAACGAGCCGTAGGAGAGGAAGCCATTGGCGAAGCGCTCGAAACGCGGTCGCTTGCTGACGAAGTTGACCGAGCCGCCCGGATCCGCTGGACCGAACAGCGTCGAGTTCGAGCCGCGCAGCACTTCGATGCGCTCGTAGGCGTAAGGGTCTTCCCGCACGCCGCGCATGGAGCCGAGCGTCATGCCATCGCGATAGGTCGTGGCCTGAAAACCGCGAATCTGGAAGTAGTCGTTACGGTCGTCGGTACCGTAGTAATCGGTGACGACACCGGGAGTGTACTGCAGGACTTCTTCGGTGGTCTGAGCATCGCGCTGCTCGATCTCTTGCTGGGTGATCACCGAGACGGAGGCGGGCGTGTCCTGAATGCTCGTGGCGACTTTGCCGCCAACCCATAGCTCGCGGGCGACCACGGTATCGGCGTCGTCATCGGGCGCTGCCTGAGCGTTGACGATAACGGGAGATAGCCGGTACGCCCCGTCTTCTGTCTGCTGCGCGCACCCGATGGCGGGAATGGCGAATAGTACGGAGCCGCAGAGAATCGCCGTGGTGGTCTGGTGCCACCAAGGCGGGTTCCCGCGGCTCACGATCGTGCGATTGCGACCGCTCATCGTGATGATCCCCAAGAGTGAATGATCCCTTCTTATAGGCCCGCGGTTTTTTTAGTAGCGGGCTCGGGGATTATCCGTAGCATACGACGGCCAGTCAATAATGATAATTCTTCTCAGTTTCATTCGCGTTCAGGAATGGCTGACTCGTCCGCTGTCGGGATCTTGTGCGGCAGCGCGCACTCGTCGATGATCGATAATGAAACGACCTCCCTCNNGAGGGAGGTCGTTTCGTTTCGCCTCGCATTGAATAACTGTCGGCGCCCGCCACTGGGGCGCGACTTCAGTCTTCGATACGCGAAAGCAGGCGTTGGCCCCGACGAGTCCGGCGAGCGCGACGCAGGCCGCTGGAGGCCATCTTCCAGCCCAGGATCCGGCCCACGCCCACCGCAACGCCGGAAGCAGCGCCCCACAGCAGCGCCTCGCGCCAGCGTACGTCGGGATCGTCCGGGTTGATTGGCGGTTCGAAAGCGTGACGACGGGTCGCTTGCTTGAGCGCCTGGCGGGTCGCCACACCCGAGAGGATGGCCGTGGAAGTGCCGATTATTGTCCAGAGCGTGTAGGGTTTCATGCAGGCCTCCTTGCTGAATTCGAGGCTATCAGCATGGCCGATGACGGGGCATCTCTCCACCCGGTAGCCCGAATCGCTTCTACCGTTCGCAACCGGCTGAGCGTCTCGCGCTGCGGCGGCGCTTCGGGGAGCGGCCTTCGAACCGAGATCGCTCAGACACTTTGCCTTTCCACCAGCCTCACCCCGAGGTCGAGGCGTCTGTCGCTCTCCGGCAGTTCCCCCTTGAGACGTGACAGCAGCATTCGGGCGGTGTGCTGGCCGATTTCCCGGCGGGGCGGTTCGATGGTGGTGAGCGGAGGCACGGTACTGGTGGTGAAGTCCAGATTGCCGAAGCCGGCAAGGGCAATACGGTCGGGAATGGCCCAGTGCTGGCGTTGGCATTCCATCATCACCCCGAGCGCCACCATGTCGTTGGAACAGGCGATGGCTTCGATGTCGGGATGTTCCTGGAGCAACGTCTGAGTCAGCCGGCCGGTCTCTTCGGCATGGCTGCGCCCGCTCAGCTCGCGAAGCTCGACCGTGCCGCCGGCGGCTTCGACGGTGTCGCGAAAGCCGTGGTAACGATCCCCTGCGCGCACGTCGCGCTGAAAGTTGGTGCTGACGAAGGCCATCCGGCGGCGGCCCTGACGCAGCATGTGCTCGGCCACCAGGCGACCGCAGCTGTGATGCGAAAACCCCACCACCATGTCCAGTCCCGGCTGACCGTAGTCCCACATCTCGACGATGGGCGTGTCGTTGTGGGCGAGCAGCGACAGCGACTTGCGGTTATGCAGAAAGCCGGTCAGCACCAGGCCGGCGGGGTTCCAGCTCAGGATCGAGCGGATCAGCTCCTCTTCCCGCGAATCGTCGAATTCGGTGTTGCCGATCAACAGTTGATAACCGGCGCTGCGCAGATGGCGTTCCAGCGTCTCGAGCGTCTCCGAAAAGAACGAGTTGGTGATGGTGGGCACCAGTACGCCAATCACGTTGGAGCGAGAAGAGGCCAGCCCGCCGGCCATGGTATTGGGCAGATAGCCGAGTCGGTCGATGGCCGCCTGGATCTTGTCGGCGCGGCGGGGGGAGACCTCGCCAGGTCGGCGCAGGTAGAGCGATACCGTGCTCGGTGAAACGTTGGCCAACTGGGCGACTTCGCCCATGGTCACGCGCTGTGAACTGCGTCTGTTTCTGGCCACTTTCGATCCTTAAAACGTCAGCGTCATCGGTTTGCGAACTGGTGCCGGTACGTGACGTTCCCTGCGTTGCTGTTTCGATGATGTTTCGATTTGGCTCGGTAGTGTACCGGGTCATTGGTGAGGTTTCGTCTCGTCAACGGCTCTCGTCTTTTGGTCTAATTCTACGACGAATGGACGAATGGCAATGATTGTCCGTCAAAAATCGTAGCGCTACGATTTTAGCTCGATTCTCAGAGCAGGCGTTATGCATCGAAAGGTTTAGGCGAGGCAGCAACTCGATCGAGATCAGGATAAGCACTCAGAGGTCTATCGAATTCTGCTAAAGCGCTTGTTTTCCGCCGTTTTCGCAGCGCTACGAAAAATGGAGCTAACCATGACATCATTGCGTTATTTGCTGGCCGCACTCGCGCTGATCGGCGCGACCCAGTCGGCCGTGGCCGCCGACAATCTGGACATCATCGTGCCGTTCGCAGCCGGTGGCGCCACGGACATCGTCGCGCGCAGCTTCGAGCCGACTTTCTCGCAGCAGCTGGGCGTTACCTCGGTGGTGCGCAACGTCGCCGGGGCCAGCGCTACGGTCGGTACGGCAGAAGTCGCCAAGAGCGAGGGCAATCCCAACATCATCGGCTACGAGCCGGCCGGGGCGCTGACGATTCAGCCCTCGCTGAAAAAGCTGCCCTACGGTCCGGATAGCTTCACCTACATCTGCCGCACCGTTTCCAATCCGATGTTCCTGATGGTCTCGAAATCCTCCGACATCACCTCGTTCAAGCAGCTGGTCAAGGAGTCCCAGGATCAGCCGTTCCTCTATGGCTCTTCCGGCCCGGGAACGCTGCCGCATCTCGCCATGGCGGCAACTGTGGTCAACAGCGACCTCAAAGCCGAGCACATTCCCTACAGCGGTTCGGGCCCGGCGATGAATGCGCTGGCGGGCAACGAGATCCAGATCATGGCCGATACCGAGACCATTCTCGAAAACTACGATCTCCGCCCGCTGGCGGTGTTTGCCGACCATCGCGTCGAGGGCTACGACGACGTGCCGACGATCGAGGAGCTCGGCCTGCCCGAGCTGGATTTCGCCGTCTGGCAAGGCGTCGTCGCCCCCAAGGGCATCTCGGATGAACGTGCCCAGCAGTACGCCGATGCCTGCAAGGCGACGGTCGAATCGGACAAGTTCAAGACCTTTGCCGACAAGGCCAAGGCGGGTATCGCCTATCTCGGGCCGGATGATTTCAAGTCGTTCGTGCAAAAGCGCTTCGAGGCCAACAAGCAGGTGCTGAAGGATGCGGGTCTGACGCGGTAAGCCGTTTTCTCGATCCGTTGTTCGCTTGAGCGATGGCTCTCTCGATCTCTCAGGAGTCGCGATTCATGTTCGCATCCTTGATTCACCCCCGCGTCTTGACCGCGCTGGCGTTGCTGCTGGCCGGTGGCGCTCTTTCGATCTCGGCATGGCAGGGGCCGGACAGCGCCATGCTGGTGCCGCGCATCGTGCTGACGATCTGGTGCGCGATGGCGCTGGCGATATTGATCGGCGAGCTGGTGCGCCGTGTGCCGGTGAAAAACGTGACGCTGTCGCCACTGCCGCTGCTGATGGCGGCGGTGCTGATCGCCGCAATTGCCACGGCGAGTCTCGGCTTCCTGATCCCGGCGCTGCCACTGGTGGCACTGACGCTGTGGCTGTTCCGTATCCGACGGCCGTTGCCGCTGCTGGTGGGCACGATCGTGATCGGTGGCGGGCTGTGGTTTCTGTTCCATCACGTGCTGATGATCCGGTTGCCGGCGCTGTTGACGAGTGGTCTGGTTTGATGGAGGGGAATCTGAGATGGACGTGATTCTGGCGGCGATGGGCGATGCGTTTACCTGGCAGGCGCTGCTCGCCATCGTGATCGGTACCTGGGCGGGCATCATCATCGGTGGGCTGCCCGGGCTGGGCTCGGTGGTGGGCTTGACGATCTTCCTGCCGTTCACCTTCGGCATGGATGTCATCACCAGCATGGCGCTGTTGATCGGCGTCTACTGCGGCTCGGTCTACGGTGGGTCGATCACCGCGATTCTGATCAACACGCCGGGCACGCCGCAGTCGGCCGCCACGGTCTTCGACGGCTACCCGATGACCCAGCAGGGGCGGGTCGACGAAGCGCTGGGCTGGGCGACCTTCGCCTCGTTCTTCGGCGGCGTGCTCTCCTGCGTATTGCTGATCTTCTGCGCCCCGCAGCTGGCCAAGTTCGCCGTCAACTTCGGCTCGATCGAAGTCTTCGCGCTGGTCTGTCTGGCGATGCTGTGTATCGTCGGGATCTCTCGTGGCAGCCTGCTCAAGGGGCTGGTGTGCGGGATGATGGGTTTCTTCTTCTCGATGGTCGGCAGCGATCCGATCACCGGCGCCGACCGCTTCACCTTCGGCACCTACGCGCTCAGCTCGGGGCTGGATCTGATCCCGGTGGTGGTGGGGGCGTTCGCGCTGTCGGAAGTCTTCGTTCGATTTTCGGCGCGTGACGAGGAAGCCACTTCCATCCCCGAGGCGCGGCTGCGCTTTCCCACCCTGCGCGAGATCGGCCGACGCCTGATCGAGCTGGTGCGGGGTTCGTTCATCGGCAGTTTCGTCGGCGCACTGCCGGGTACCGGCGCGGCCGCGGCGGCGTTCATCAGCTATGCCGCGGCGCAGAAGCTGTCGCCGCGGCGGGCCAATCTGGGCAAGGGCGAGCCGGATGGCATCATCGCCTCGGAATCTTCCAACAATGCGGTGACCGGCAGCGCCTTCATTCCCACGCTGGCGCTGGGCATTCCTGGCGACGTGGTCACGGCGATGATGATGGGCGCCATGGTGATTCACGGCATCACACCGGGCGTACGTTTGATGGCGGACCAGGCGCAGACGGTCTACGCGCTGTTCGTGGTGCTGATCATCGTCAACGTCGCCATGCTGATTTTGAGCAAGCCCTCCATCGGCCTGTTCCGCTACCTGTTCAAGCTGCCCTTGGGCTTCGTGATGGCCGGCATCGTGATGTTCAGCTTCATCGGCGCGGTGTCGGTGCGCGGCAATCCGCTGGATCTGGTGGTCGCGGCATTGACCGGGATTCTCGCCTACGTGCTACGCCGCGGCGGCTATCCGCTGGCGCCGCTGGTCATCGGCATGGTGCTGGGGCCGGCGCTGGAGAGTTCATTGCGCCGAGGCCTGCTGATCTCGCGCGGTGACTTCTTCTCGTTCTTCACCCATAGCGGTATCGCCACCACGCTGTTCGTGTTGATCGCGCTGTTTCTGGTCTGGACAGTGGCGGCGGGCGTGCTCGAGTGGCGGGCGAAACTTGCTGCTCAGGAGGAGCGATCATGACGCTGACCCTAATCTCGTTTCTCGGCTTCACGGCGCTGGTTGCGGTCATTTCCTGGTGGAAGACGCGGCGCGACGATCTCAGTCAGATATCGGGCTATTTCCTGGCCGGGCGCAGCCTGAGCTGGATCGTGATCGCCGGCTCGCTGTTTCTGACCAACATCTCGGCGGAGCAGTTGACCGGGCTCAACGCCAACGCCTTCAGCAACGGCGCCAATGTGATGGCGTGGGAGACCGTAGCGGCGCTGACTCTGATCGTGCTGGCCTTCGTCTTCCTGCCGCGCTACTTGCGCTCCGGCATCGGCACCGTGCCGCAGTTTCTGGAGTACCGGTACGGCCGGCGGATGCGGCTCGTCGCCTCGTTCATCTTCATCTACGCCATCGTCATCGGCTTCTTGCCGTTCGTACTCTACGCCGGCGCGATCACCCTCGGCCAACTGTTCGATATCGGCACGCTGTTCGGCATCGGCCAGACCGCCACGACCTGGGTGATGGTCATCGCCATCGGCGTGGTCGGGGGCATCTACGCGGTCTTCGGCGGGCTCAAGGCGGTGGCGGTCTCGGACACCATCAACGGCGTCGGCCTGCTGATCGCCGGGCTGCTGGTGCCGATCCTGGGCCTCTATACGTTGGGCGGCGGAGATCTGTTCGGCGGCTGGCAGGTGATGACGACCCAGGCGCCGGAGCGGCTCAACGCCGTCGGCACCTCGCCGGACGCCAACATCCCCTGGTACGGCATGATCTCCGGCGTGCTGCTGATCAACCTGTTCTACTGGTGCACCAACCAGGCGATCGTGCAGCGGGCGCTGGGTGCGCGTTCGCTGGCCGAGAGCCAGAAGGGCGTGCTGGCCGCCGGATTCCTCAAGATGGCCGGCGTCTTGATGCTGGTGTTGCCGGGCATCATCGCCTGGCATCTCTACCAGCAGGGCATGCTGGAAATTCCCACCAAGCCGGGGAGCGAGACGCTCAACGCCGATGTCGCCTATCCGGTGCTGGTGCGCTCGATCCTGCCGCCCTGGCTGACCGGCTTTTTCTGCGCGGCGATGTTCGGGGCGATTCTCAGCTCCTTCAACAGCGGCGTGAACAGTCTCTCGACGCTGATCAGCCTGGATATCTACAAATCGCTGATCAAACCGAACGCCACCGACCGCGAGACCGTCCGCGTGGGGCAGCTGTTCGCCACTGCCACCATCGCGATCTGCATCGTGATCGCGCCCTATATCGCCAACGCCGACAGCCTCTACACCCTGATGCGCACCATCATGGCGGTGATCAACGTGCCGATCTTCACGGTGATTCTGTTCGGCGTGATCTCCAAGCGAGCGCCAGCGCTGGCGGGTTACGTCGGCCTCGTCTTCGGCATGGCGTTCTTCTATCTGACGCACTTCGTGCTGGGTGACGATCTCGGCTTCGTCCAGGTCCACTGGCTGCTGCTGGTGGGGATCAACTTCCTGCTGATGCTTGGCGTGATGACGCTGGTGCGCGTGCTGAAGCCGCTGCCCGAGCCGGTCGAGATACCGGATACGCGGGAAGTCGACATCACCCCATGGCGCTATGCCCGGCACGCCAGCTGGTTGCTGGTGGCGCTGTTCGTACTGGTCTACGCGGCGCTGTCACCGCTGGGCGTAACTTCGCCCTCCGGCTCTTTCGTCATCGTCCTGGGCGTCAGCGGGGTCACTTTGCTGGTGCTTTACGGCCTCTACCGCCTGATCGCTTCTCGCCTGCGCGGCAAGTCCGCGCAGACGGCCCGGGCCAGCACGTAAGTTCTTCCCACTCTCTTTTCGTTGCGGAGTCATTCTCCATGAAGATCACTGATCTCAAGACCCACGTACTGGCCGCGCCGCTGGAACAGCCGTTTTCGTTCTCCCAGGGCTGGGTACATCAGCGCACGGCGATGCTGGTGGAGATTCACACCGAGGATGGCCTGATCGGCTGGGGCGAATGCGTCAACCACGGCCTGCAGCCGCCGCAGGTTGCCCAGGCGATGGTCGAATACGCGCTCAAGCCGCTGGTGATCGGGCGTTCGGTGTTCGAGCGCGAAGTGCTATGGGAGACGATGTACAACCACACCCGCCCCTACGGTCAGAAGGGCGTGGCGCTGTTCGGCATCGCGGCGATCGATATCGCGCTGTGGGATCTGGCCGGCAAGGCGCTGGGCCAGCCGATCCACCGCTTGATGGGTGGCGCTTTTCGCGACGAGATCCGCCCCTACGCCACCGGCTTCTATCGCCGCGAGGGCGGCAACTATCCTGAGGAAGTGGTCGAGGAGGCGCTGCGCCATCAGGCCAACGGCTACCGGGCGATGAAGATCAAGACCGGCTTCGGCATCGAGGCGGATATCCGCGACATGCGCGCGGTGCGCGAGGCGGTGGGCGATGAGATCGCGCTGATGATGGACGCCAACTGCGCCTACAGCGTGCCGGCGGCGCGGCGCATCCTGATGGAGCTCGAAGAGACGCGGGTGCATCTGTTCGAGGAGCCGCTGAGCCCGGAGAACCGCCACGGCTATCGCGAACTCAAGGGCGTTTCGCGTACCTGGATCGCCGCGGGCGAGAACGAGTACTCCAAGATTGGCTACCGCGACTGGATCAGCGAAGGCGCGCTGGACGTGATTCAGCCGGATATCGGCGCCGCCGGCGGGCTCACCGAGTGCCGCAAGATCGCCGCGCTGGCCCAGGCCTTTCACGTACCGATGATCCCGCACGTCTGGGGCACAGGCGTGGGCTTGGCCGCCGCCGTCCAACTGATCGCCACCTTGCCGCCGCAGCCGCTCTCGCTCACTCCCGACGAACCGATGCTCGAGTACGATCAATCGGCGCATCCGTTCCGTCAGGAGCTGATTGGCGGCGAGTTCCAGCTCAACGCCAACGGCTGTGTCGAGGTGCTCGACAAGCCGGGCCTGGGCATCGAGATCGATCGATCCATCATCGACCAGTACACCGTTCAGTAACTGGCGCCCACAGGAGATCTCATGAGTCAGAACCGTAAAATCCTGCTGCTGGGCGTCGATGGTCTGATCCCCGAACTGGTCGAGCGCTTCTGCGCCGAGGGCGTGCTGCCGAACATCCAGCGCCTGCGCGACGAAGGCGGCTCGACGCGGCTGCTGCCCTATATCTCGACCTGGGGCGATACCAATTTCGTGACGTTCCTGACCGGCCAGGCGCCCGGCACCAGTTGGGTCGGCCAGCGCCTGCCACCCAGCGGCACCGGGCATCTGCTGGAGCTGATGCGCGACGCCGGCAAGCGCGCCGCGCTGGTGCACTTCCCCGAGAGCCTGGTGCCCGCGGGCGAGCGCGATCTCTGCTTCGCGCCGTTCTACAGCGGCAGCGGCCCAGCGCCGATGGAGCTGGCGCCGGCGTGCCTGCACAGCACCCATCTCGACCGGTGGACATCGACACCATCGACCGAAGCGCTGGGCTGGCCGCCCACCGGCACGCTGGCTCACCACCAGAAGCACAATCGCTTCGACATCGAGCGCACGGATGACGGCTTCGTCGCGTTGATTCCCGCCCATCGTGGCGAGCCGGTACCGGTAACGTTGCGCCTCGAAGGGGAGCGTCTGCGTCTCGAGATCGCGAAAGCGGAAGCGAGCCTGCGCGTCGACGAATGGAGCGACTGGCTGCCACTGACGGACGAGCACGCCATTGAGGGCAAGCCGGCGGCGGTGCGCTTCAAACTGCTCGATCTTGATGCCGACAGTGGCAGGATCGACCTGCTGCAGTCGCAGATCACCGCACCGGAAGGCAGCAGCGGTAGGCCGGGCCTGGCGCGCCGACTGATCGAACGCCACGGCCCGTTCATCTCCAAGTGGGCGGTTTCCGCCGACCCGGACACCCGCTACTTCGAAACCAGTTTCGAAGAGGGGCGCTACCAGCTCGAATGGCTGGTCGACAGCGCGTTGACGCTGCTCAATGACGAGGGCTTCTCGCTCTTCGCCACCGTCTTCCGGCTCAACGACGAGACCCATCACACCTGCCTCGCCCAGTGCGATCCCGAATCCAAGTTCTACACGGCCGATCACGAGCGTTATCTCGAGGTGATCCGGCGCTCGTACCGCATTCTCGACGACGCCGTGGGCCGGGCCCTGGTCGGCTGCGACGACGACACCACGCTGGTGCTCGCCTCCGATCACGGCGATGTGCCCAACTCCCACCTCTGTGATATCCACAGGCGGTTGGCCGAATTCGACCTGTGCACGATCGACGGAGAGGGCAAGCCCGACGTCGCCGCGAGCCAGGCGTTTCTCAAGGACGAGCGCGGCGGCCTGGAGATCTTCGTCAATCGCGACCTCGTGCCGACAGCCGAGATCGAGCGGGTACAGACGCGCATCCTCAAGGCGCTGACCACCTGGTATGTCGAAACGGCTAGCGGCGAGCGCAACGTGGTCGCGCTGGCACTCAAGAAACAGGACGCCAGCCCGCTCGGCTACTGGGGGGAACGCATGGGCGACGTGCTCTTCGCCTACGCCCCCGGCTTCGTCTGGGGCACCAACCAGCGCGGCGATACCGTCGCCGAACTCGTCACCCCCGGCGCCAATCACGGCCCGCAGGTGCCCACCGCCAGCACCGGGTTCGCCTCCAACCACGGCGTGGCGTTTTTCCACGGGGCCGGCATTCGAGCCGGCGTCGAACTGCCATTCGATACCGCTCGCGGCATCCAGCGCATGGATAGTGCCGGCGCCACCTTTGCCCGACTGCTAGGGCTCTCGCCCGATTCGCTGGACGGAAAGGTGCTGGAGGGGGTGCTGGAGTCACGCCGGTAGAGGAAACGCGACTCGGACGACGCACAAGTCGTCAGTGCGGACCGCCCAGATACCTTCAGGCCAACCCCTCACTCATCAATCAGTCCGCCCTCTTCATGAAAGGGGTGCGGCATTCCGTAGTCGCCGATCACGGCGTGGTGAGTGATCAACTCTCCATCGCGCCAGAGATGAAGTTGATAGCCCGGCGGCTCCATGACGAAAGCAGAGGGACCGTTGTCGCTCAGATCCAGCGCGACCTGGTGGGCGGTGCTGGGGCAGCAGCTGGCGATGGTGCCGGCAAAGCGCTGAAAGATCGTGCGGTGGACATGGCCGCAGATGATGCGTTCCACGTTGGGGTAATCGCGCACGATCGCGGCCATCTCGGCTGCGCCGGTGAGGCCGATGGCGTCCATATGCGCGATGCCGGTGGCGAATGGCGGGTGGTGCATGAAGATCAGCGTCGGCCTCTCCGGCTGTTCCGCCAGACGTGCCGCGAGCCAGTCGAGACGCTGGGCGCAGAGTTCGCCGCGTCCTTCACCGGGAATCAGGGTATCCAGCGCCAGCAACCTTAGCGGAAAGCGTTCGATGGCGTACTGGATGAACGGGCCCTCGCCGAGATAATCGTGCTCGGGGAAGGCGGCGCGCATCGCCTGGCGATCGTCGTGGTTACCGGCAATCAGATACCAGGGAATTTCCAGCGGCGCGAGCCGCTCGGCCAGCGTAGCGTACTCTTCAGGGCGGCCGAAATCGGTGGCATCGCCGGTAATCAGCACCACGTCCGGGCGTGGGTCGAGCGCGTTGAGTGCGGCGATGGCCGGCGGCAGATAGCGGTCGGTCTCGACCACGCGATAGGCCTTCTGGCCCGGCCGACGAATGTGCAGGTCGGTGATCTGGGCGATCAGCATGGGGCAGGCTCCTTGGCCGTCCGAGATTGGGTCAGGTTTATGGCCACGCGTTCGCCCGGCTGCCATGGGGCATCGGGTTCGGCCAGCGCCGTGAATGGCTGACCGTCGTCGAGGACGAGCTCGAAGCGGATATGGCTGCCAAGATAGAAGCGGGCGACGATGTTGGCCTCGAGCCCGTTACCCGGCGGGCCGAGTCGTATCTCGTACGGCCGGAAGCTGAGCGACTCGACGCCGTGGTGAGCGCTCACGACACTGCCCTGAAGCCGGCACAGCGTGCCGATGAAGTCGGCAACGAAAGGAGAGGCGGGTTCGCGATAGAGCGTCTCCGGCTGCCCGATCTGTTCCAGCCGTCCGGCAGACATCACCGCTACCCGGTCGCCGAGCATCATCGCCTCCTCCTGATCGTGGGTGACGATCACGCAGGTGATGCCGAGCTTGCGTAGCAGGGCGGCGAGATCGACCCGCAGCTGTTGGCGCAGGCGCGCATCGAGTGCGGTCAACGGTTCGTCGAGCAGCAGTACGCGGGGCTCGATGGCGATCGCCCGGGCCAGAGCCACGCGTTGGCGCTGTCCGCCGGAGAGCCGATCGACTCGGCGCTCTGCCAGCGCTTCCAGCTCGACCAGTTCGAGCATTTCCATGACGCGCTTTCGCCGCGTCTCGACATCCACCCCGCGAATCTTGAGTCCGTAGCCGACGTTCTGCGCCACGTTCATGTTGGGAAACAGCGCGTAGCCCTGAAAGACCACGCCGACGCCTCGCGCCTCCGGCGCTACCCGGGTGACGTCGTCGTTGCCGAAGCGAATGCTGCCGCCGGCGTCGGTCTCTTCCAGACCGCAGATCATGCGAAGGAGCGTGGTCTTGCCGCAGCCGGACGGGCCGAGCAGGGCGAGCGTTTCGCCGGCGCGCACTCCCAGGTCCAGCGGCTCGAGCGCGCGAGTGCCATCGGGCCAGGTCTTGGCGCAGTTGGCCAGGGTGATGGAAAGCGCCTGAATGGGTGAAGCAAGGGTCATGTCGAAGCTCCAAGCGATATGCTGCCACTGCGCGTAGTGCGGGCCGCGAACGACTGCAGGCCGACCATCAGTGGCAACAGCATCAACAGGAAAACGAGGGTGTAAGCGGAGGCGACCTCGAGACGCATCGAGGCGTAGCTGTCGGCCAGCCCGACCGGCAGCGTCTTGGTCAGCGGCGTGTGCAGCAGCCAGGTCAGGTTGAATTCGCCGATGGAGAGCGTCACCACGGTCAGCGCGCCGGTGACGATACCGCTGCGGGCGGCAGGCACGATGATGTCGAAAAAGCGTCGGCGGCGGCTGGCGCCGAGAGTCGCCGCGGCTTCGTCCAGCACCACCAGATCGGCGCCCTGCATCCCGGCGCGCACCGCGCGGACCATGAACGGCAGCGTGAACAGCACATGGCCGATGACGATGAATAAAACGCTACTGCGCAGCCAGCCGACGCTACCCCAGGAAACGATCAGGGCCAGTGCGGTGGCGAGTCCCGGCACGGCGACGGGGAGCGTCAGCAACTCCTCGAGCAGGCGGGAAAGTCGGCCGGGAAACAGCGTCAGCACCCAGGCAGCGGGCACGCCGATGACTGCAGTGATGACGAGCGTGGCCAGCGCCACGCCGTAGGAGCGCCAGATCGTGTCGGCATAGAGATCCCAGACCTGAACCACCCAGTCCAGCGTCAGACCGCTGGATAACCCGACGAAATAGTTCTTCGTCAGCCCGGCAGTAACCGAGAGCAGTACCGGGCCGATCAGGAAGGCAGTGACGGCCAGGGTAATCGTCAGGCCCAGCCGGGTGTCGAGGCGAGAATGGGTCATGGGCTTGAAGTCTCAGCGGCATGGTTTAACGGTCGGTTCGACGGTCTGTTTTGAATATCGGGGAAACGACATCAGCGGGCGCTGGCCGAACGGTTGGCGAGCGTGTTGGCGATATAGAGCGCCGCCCAGGTGGCCAGCCCCAGCACCACGGAGAGTGCCGCGGCAACCGGAATATTCGCGTAGTTGGTGAACTCGTCGTAGATGGTGATCGGCAGCACGTCGATCTTGGTGCCGAGCGTGAATACCGTGCCGAAGGCGCCCATGGCGGTGGCGAAACACATCGCACCGGCGGCGGTCAGCGCGCTGGTCAGCGCCGGCAGCTCGATATCGACGAAGCGTCGCCAAGGGCTTGCGCCCAGGGTCTGCGCCGCTTCCAGCCAGTGCCTGTCGATCCCTTCCACTGCCGCCATCAGCACACCGATGGTGCGCGGCAGCAGGAAGTAGAGATAGCCGATGAACAGTCCCGCCATGCCGTAGGCGAGCACCATCGGTTCACCGGAAAGCGCTTTCGCCAGCGTATTGAGCACGCCCTGGCGCCCCGTGGCGAGAATCACCAGAAAGCCCACCACCACGCCGGGAAAGGCGAGTGGAAAGATCAGCAGCGACATCAGCACCCGCCGCCCGGGAAACGCCGGGTGACGGGCGAGAAATCGGCTGACCGGTAGCGCGATCGCGAGCGTGGCAAGCGTTGCCGCCAGTGACAACCCCACGGTGTTGGCCAGACTCTGCCAGTAGCGCGGCTGGGTCAGCACCAGCCAGTAGGCGGAGACGTCCATGCCCTGAGGCGTCGCCGCGCCCAGCCCGGCCAGCTTGGCCATCGGCAGCAGCCAGAAAGCGACGAACAGCGTGATGGCCGGAATGGCGATGATCAGCCAGGCGCGGCGACCCATCTCAGTCGACCTCGTTGGCGTAACGCTGGGAGAAGGCGCGCTGGGCTGCTGCCATCTCGGCGTAGTCGACGGTCCCGGCACGGGCATAGTCGCTATCCGGCAGGAACTTCGCCTGGGCTTCCTTCGAGGCAGCACCCGGACGCACGGGGCGCAGGTAGGCATCGGCCCAGATCGACTGCCCCTTATCGGAGAGCACGTAGTCGAGCACCTTCTTGCCCGCTTCCGGGTTGGGATCGTTGGCGACCAGGCTCATCACGTAGGGCACGGTGATGGTGCCCTCCTGTGGGATCACGAACTGGACGTTGGCGTTGTCGTCGTAGCGCGCCCGATAGGCGTTGAAGTCATAGTCGAGCAGGATCGGAATCTCGCCGGAGAGCACGCGGGCGTAGGCGGTCTGCTTGGGTACGATCGGGTCGTTTTCCTGCAGCTTCTGAAACCACTCGATCGCTGGGGTGAAGTCCTCTAGCGAGCCACCCAACGCGCCGTTGACCGCGACCGCACCGACGTAGCCGACGAAAGCCGAAGACGGGTCGAGATAACCGATCAGGCCGCGGTATTCCGGCTTGAGCAGGTCTTCCCAGGATTGCGGCATCGGCGTATCGCCCAGCGCATCGACATTGACCATGAAGCCCAGGGTGCCGGAGTGAATCGCGAACCACTTGCCGTCCGGATCCTTGAGGCCGGCGGGAATTTCGTCCCAGTGGGTGGGTTTGTAGGCTTGCACCAGGTTCTGCTCGGCGGCCTGGATGCCGAAGGTGACGCCGTAATAGACGACATCGGCGACCGGGTTGCTCTTCTCGGCAGTGATCGAGGCCAGCGACTGACCGGAATTCTTGTTGTCCTGGGGCACGTGAATGCCGGTGTCTTGCTCGATGGCCTTCAACTGGGTGCCCCAGTCGGCCCACTCCGGCGGGCAGTTGTAGCAGATAGCGTTGTCGTCGGCCTGGGCCGCCAGCGGGCTCAGAGCGGCGCCGACGACTCCCAACGCCATGGCGGCGGCGCGTAGCGTGTGCTTCAACATGGTGCAATCCTCAAGAGTGGCAATGCGATGGTTGAACGGCTTGGTGCGACAAACTGGCGACGGTATCGCCGCCAAACAGGCGATGGGGCAGGCGCATAGAACGGCTGCCTTCGCCGCCGAGCGCGCTGAGTAGCTCCTGGCAGGCCTGGCTACCGATCTCGAAACTCGGCTGGTGGACGCTGGCCAGCGACGGCACCATCAAGGCGCCGAATGCCATGCCGTCGAAACCGCATACCGAAAGATCCCTGGGCACGCGTAAACCGAGTGAAGACAGTTCGGCGATCACGGCGGTGGCGAGCAGATCGTTGGAGCAGAACAGCGCGGTCGGCGGCTTCGGTGACGCCATCAGGCTCTTCAGACGACCTCGGTCGGCGGCAGTGTGCTGCGGCATCGAAACGTGTATCGGCGCTGGCAGGTCCAGGCGCGTGGCGCGGTCCCGCACGCCTTCCAGGCGTCGTAAAGCGCGGTCGGAAGCGTCGAGCGGGCCGCTGATCATGGCAAGTCGGCGATGCCCGCATGCCATCAGATATTCGACCATGTCGCCGGCGGCGGCGTGGTTGTCGACGCTGACAAAAGGATGCGAATCGCTCTCGTTGTAGGCCAGCACGAAGGGCACGTCGCTGGCGGTCAGCTCGTCGAGGGTGGCGCTGGTACTCGGGTCGGAGACGGTCAGGATCAACCCCTCGACACGATGATCGAGCAGGCTTCGCGCTGCCGTCCGCTCGCGCTGACTGTCGTATCCCGTGGTCGCCAGCATCACGCTGTAGCCCGCCTCCAGGGCTCGCGCTTCCGCACCCTCGAAACAGGCCGCGAAAACCGGATTGGCCAGAGTCGGCAACAGCAGCCCCAAGGTCTTGGTGCTGCCCGAACGGAGGCTGCTACCGACCTTGTTGGGCCGGAATCCCAGCCGCTTGGCAGTCGCGAGAATGCGCTCCCGCGTCGCGTCGTTGAGCAGCTCCGGCCGGTTGAACGCGCGCGATACCGTCGCCGGAGAAACTCCGACCTGTTCGGCAATCTGGACGAGCGATGGACGTGGCGTGAATGACATGACGGCAACGCAGCCTGCATGAATGAAAACGTTTGCAGTTTGAGTTCGGCGCGTGACACTGCGATGACGTCAACATGTCAGTTGAATGATGCGTATCCGTTGAAAGTTGCGAAGAAGGGAGGGGCCGGCGCCGTTGGCTGTCCATTGGCCGCCTTCAAGACAGCCGGCCAATGGACAGTCTTGATCAACCTGAAGGAGTTATCGGGGCGATGCTCGACTCGTCAATTCGAAGATCCAGACGCCGAAAAAGGCCCTCGTCGAGAGGACCTTTTTATTGGAAACGTGGTTTAGGACCTCGCCTATTGCTGCGGCTAGCTACCAGGAAGGGATGTTCTATGAATTGATGTCCGGCTTTTCGGGGGTGAAGCTGGGCGGATCGCTTGCCGGGAAGCTATCTTCACTCATTTCATCGACGCGATCCTGGATCTCCTGTTCGGAGGGGATCTTCGGGAAATCGTCGATTGACTGCGTCAACACCCAGTGGGTCTCCTCACGGATGATCCGGTCTGCCGGAATACGATAGGTCGCACCCGCTTCCGTCTCCACGAGGACGTTTTGCGCGCCGTTTTCCTTGCTGACTCGGCCGATCCATCGCTGGTTGCCGTCAAGAACCGCGTTTTTATCGTTTTCCATGTCTTCGACCTATATCGGATCTGTTGATGAAGCGGGGGCCGCGTTTTGCACCATGCGGTCCCTGACGGGAGGCCCTCTACCAACCCGTCTTACGATAGCCCGTTCTCTCGATGGCGACCGTTAATGTGCTTTAACGTCGGAGGGCATCCCGATTCAGGAAGAGGATCGGGAAGCCCGCTCCGCTCTGCATGAGTGATCTCGAGACCGCCGGAGAGGCGGGAAGGCGATCCAGCATGGGAGTCACTCCGTCAGCTGGTAGATCCACACGCTGAATCCGCTCAGGGTATTGGGGCCGAAGGTGTGGGTCAGCGGTACGTCGGTGGCGTCGCGGCCCTGGGCGATCAGCACGCGGCCGATGCAGGGCGCGTTGTTGCGTGGGTCGAAGGTCCACCAGTGTCCGCCGAGATAGACTTCCATCCAGGCGGCGAAGTCCATGTCGGCATAGGGCGGCGGGTTGCCGATATCGCTGACATAGCCGGTGCAGTAGCGGGCGGGGATGTTCATGCAGCGGCACAGCGTGACGGCCAGATGGGTGTAGTCGCGGCAGACGCCGACGCGTTCCCGGTAGGCTTCCGCGGCGGTGCGGGTGGGTCGCGAGTGCTCGTAGCCGAAAGTGATGTGGTCGTGGACGAAATCGCAGATCGCCTGAACGCGCTGCCACCCCGGCGGGGTGGACTGGAATCGTTGCCAGGCGATTTCGCTGAGCAGATCGGTTTCGCAATAACGGCTACCCAGTAGATACAGCAGCACGTCCGACGGCAGTGTCTCCACCGGATGTTGCTGCGCCGTGACATCGACCGGATCATAGCCGCCGTCGTCGTGCAGCACGGTGTTGGTGCCCAGTGAGAAGGTGCCGGCGGGCGCCACCAGCCGATTGCACCAGTTGCCGAAGCTATCGCGATAGCTCGATAGCGGAACGATGGGAGTGGTCGTCAGGTGATCGGGCTGCTCCAGGCTCGCGAATCGTGAGTGGTGCACGTTGAGCATCGCGATCATCGGCGTGGGCGCAGCGAACTGATAGATCATCTCGCAGCCTAGTTGAATTCTCACAGCGGTATCTCCTGGCGAACCTGTCGAGAGGAAAAGGGCGGCTGATGGCCAGCCCGAACTGATGGGGCGTGAGCGATAGGACGTAAGCGTTGAGATTTGAGCGGCAGGACAACCGCCATCACAAGACATGACGGTGCGTAGAAGCCGCCATGGCTTGTCTTCGTTTCAGTATGGGCTGCCTTCGGCGATTAGGCGAATCGACGACCTGCACCATCGTTGGCTGTGGTTGTGGTTGTGGTTGTGGCTGCCGTTGTAGTTGCCGGGACCGTGGTCCGGCGGGCGCGTCGACTAGAGCTGCAGGGCACGTAGCCGTTCACCGAGCCCCCCTGGGGCCCGGGCGTCCTGACGCGTGCTGGTCAGGACCTTCAGGGTTTCGCGCCAGTCGATGGTGTAGCCGTGCCGCTGCAGGGCGGCAACCAGATGCACGTCCTCCTGGGTGGCGAGCGGAGCGAAACCGCCGACCGCCTGATAGGCGCCGGCAGCAACGCCGAGATTGGCGCCATGGATGTGCCGGCCATCGGGCAGGGCACGTCGATAGGCGACGAAGCGCCGGCGCAGCTCCCGGGGTAGCTGGTCCCAACCTTCCAGCCGGATACCGCCGCAGACGGCATCGGCGCGACTGTCGAGCTGCTGGGCGAGCCAGTCGGGCTGAACGATGGTGTCGGCGTCGGTGAAGGCCAGCCAGCGCGCGCCGCGTTCGATCAGCCATTGCGCGCCGACATGGCGCGACATGCCGACGTTGGTGAAGTCGACGTCGAGCGTCGTCACGCCACGTTGGCGCGCGACGGCGTGGGATCCATCAGTGCACGCGTCCAGCACCACGACGATACGCACGCCTTCCTCGATGACCGCCGGATGCCCCGCCGCCGCCTGCAGCGACTCCAGACAGGCGTCGAGCAAGGCCTCCTCGTTGTGGGCCGGCACGACCACACCGATCATGGCGCGACCTCGGCAGACCACAGGTCCAGGCGGAAATCGCGCTCTGTCAGGGTGCTGACACGGGGCATTTCGAGGATCTCATGCAGCCGTTCATGCACGACGTCGCCGCTCATCCGGCCATCGGCCAGCGGATGGCGCCAGTGGCACGCCACCAGCTCGCCGGATGGGTGCAGGGCGCGTTTGAGACCCTCGATCGTTGCCCGTAGTGCGGCGGGTTCCAGGTAATACCCCAGCTCGCTGAAGACGACAAGATCGAATGCCCCGGTGGGAAGCGCCTCGGTTGGCGTCTCCGACAGCTCGTGCTGCTCGACCTGTGCGTATCGCCAGGGTGCGAGCCGGCGGCGAGCATGAGCGACGGCGCTGGCGCTGATGTCCCAGCACAGCAGTCGATCGCAACGCGGCGCCAGGTCGGCGCTGAGTACGCCCACCGAGCAGCCGGGTTCGAACGCGTGGCGATAACGCGAGCGCGTCAGCATCGCCAGCGTCAGAGCCCGCTTGCGCTGTTCGTACCAGGAAGCGTCGTAGTGCCACGGATCGCTGGATTGGGCGTGCAGACGCTCGAAATGCGCGTGAAGTTCGAGCCTGGCATCGGCCTTGGCGGCATCTTGCGTGCCGGCTTCGGCAATGCCGGTCGAAAAGTCTTCATTCATGCCAGGTTCGTTCATGCCAAGTTCGTTCATGTCACGGGCGCTCATACCAGCAGCACCTCGTGATCCTGCATCAGGCGAGCAAGCGCCTGGGCAGACAGAATCGGTGGCCGGCCGGTCGTGGGGTCGGGCTCGCACTGGCTGACGTGTTCGCGCATGGCGCGCTGCTTGCGCTCGATTTCGGTGGCGGTCGACGGCAATCGGTAAGCGCGATGCCACGGCACACGCGGGTCGTCCGGCGTTGCCCAGTGCCACATCCAGATCGGCATCTCGAGCAGGGTGCGTTGGCTCTCCTTCAGCAGCTTGGCGCAGACCTCGCCGACCGCTTCATGATCGGCATGGCCATCCCCGCGCCATGTCGTGACAATAACGTCGTCGTCGCGCAGCACCTTGTGCAGCCGGAAGGCGAGTTCCGCCGTTTCCGTGGCGACTTGCGTATCAGGCAGTCTCAGGCGAATCGTCTCGATGTCGTCGAGCCCCAGGCAGACCAGTGCGCGTTGGCTCTCCTCGGGTCGCGTGGCGGCCAGCCGCTCGGGTGGCCAGCGTGTCGAATCCGGGTGGCTGCCGGTGCCGTCGGTCACCGAGATCATCAGCAGTTCGCGACCCAGGGCATGACACTGCTGCAGCAGGGCGCCGCAACCGAGAACCTCATCGTCGGGGTGCGGTGCTACCACCACCACGCGTCGACCTTTGGCGATTCGCGCTTCCAGATCGAACGTGGGCAATGTCGCCAGCTCCGGCCAGTCAAGCCAGGTCTCCAGCGGTGTCCCATCGCCTTCGATTCGCCGCTCTTCTCCGATCATGGCCACAGATTCCATTCCGAAATTTCCTTGTGATCCTGTCGGCGATAGTCCCCAATCGCCTGCAGGTCGCGCTCGGCGTGGCACTGGCGGACGAATACCGGCAGGTCGGCGATCAGCCGGGCAAATGCCGGATCGCGACAATAGGGGCCGGCACCGACGCCGCGGCCGACATGATGAATGACTTCCTCGACGACGGCGTCGACGGCGCCGCGTACGGACAACGCCAGATAGCGGGCATCGGCGTCGGGGTGCTCGTCGATCCAGCTGGCGGCCTCTCGCAGGCGCGCTTCACCATGGCGCAGCGCGAGTTCGACCGCCCCCAGATGCGCCAGGGCGTGCGGGTCGTCCCGCTTGGCGACGCTCGCCCGCAATATCTCGCCCAATCTGGCGGCGGCGCCCCACCAGCAGGCGGCGATGCCGATGCCGCCCTGCCAGAAACCGGGACGTTGTAGATAGCCTCTGGCGGGACCGACGAGAATCGCATCGGCGCCGTCGAAATCCACGTCTACGCTCTGGGTGGCAGCCATACCCACGGCATGCCAGCCGGTCTGCGTCACCCGAACGCCGGGCGTTTGCATCTCGACGGCAGCGAGATAAGGGATTTGCTCATGCCAGGCGGTGACCAGTGCGTGAGAGACCGTCGCGGCGCCGGAGCACCACGCCTTGCGACCGTTCAGGCGCACGCGCTGGCGGTCCGGCAGCGGCCCGGTCGTCGCTTCATCGGCAATGATCTCGACGCGGGCAAACGGCGGTTCCGCCGCCCACACGGCCCATGTCGCCTCTGGCGGGAAGCGATCGGCGTCGCTTAGCTCGGCGATGATCGCCAGCGCGTCGGTGTGGCCTTCGAACAGTTTGATCAGCGCGAGATCGAGTCCAGCAATGTCTGCAAGCGTCGCCCAGCGGGTCAAGGTCTCGCCCTGGGCCGGCCGTGGCAGTCGATCGAGCTCCAGCGCGATCAACTGCTCGAGGCGCCGCGCGAGTGTCTGAGGCTCTTCCGCCGGCGTTGCCCACTCGGTGCGAAGCCGACGCAGCGCGCGCCGCCAATCGGGGTGGGGCATCGTACGCTCCTTCGTAAAACGTGGCGCCTGCCTTGGCGCATCACATGCTTATGCTCGACAAGATACTGTTTAAGCAAGGGCGGGGGATTCGATCCAGGTTAAGGAGGAATCGATATAAATCGCTGGGCGGCCCAGATAGCGATTTTCGGCCGCGACCGGCTGATGCTTTTCGCTTGCAGCGATGAACATCAGATACTCAGATAGTCTCCCGGCAGCCGCTGTGCAAGAAAATCCATCAGCAGCCGAGCGCGGCGGGAGAGCGCGGTCTGACGATAATAGACGACGTTGATGCGCTGGGTCTGGAACTGCGTCTGATCGGGAAGTATGTCGATCAGCGTGCCGAGCTGGCGCGGGCGAAGGGTCATGTAGTCGGCGAGACAGGCGATGCCCTCGCCGGCCGTCACCAGCTCCAGTAGGGTCGGACCGCTGGAAGCGGATAGCGAAGGTTTCACGTGAAACGGCTGGCCCTGGGCGTCGAGCAGCGGCCAGTCATTGAGGTGATCCAACTGGCTGAAACCGAGCAGGCTGTGGTCGGCGAGATCCTCGACGCGGCGAGGCACGCCATGGCGCTCGAGATAGCCAGGGCTGGCGAGAAGCCGTAGCGGGCTGTGGCCGAGCGGACGGGCGTGCAGCGAGGAGTCGTTCAGCTCGCCGATGCGGATGGCAAGATCGACACGCTGCTCGAGCAGATCGATGAAGCGGTCATGGGTGTCGAGTTCCAGCGTGATGCCGGGATAGCGGGCCCGAAACTCGCCGATGATCGGCACGATCACGAACTGCATGAAACTTGGGGCAGCGTTGACGCGCAGCCGCCCCTGGGGCTGGTCATGGTGGCCGACGATTGCCTCCTCCGCGATTTCCACGGCAGCCAGTATGCGTCGACAATGGGCGAGGAACGTCTCGCCCTCGTCGGTCAGCTCCAGCCGTCGCGTCGTCCGTCGCAGCAGTGTCGTCGCCAGTTTCTGCTCCAGCCGGTTGAGAGCCCGGCTGACGCCGGAGACGGTCATTTCCAGCCGCTCGGCGGCGGCCGTGATCGAGCCGCTGTCGACTACGGCGATGAACGCCTGCTGCTCTTCCAGGGTGCTTTTCATGGCGCGGCGATGGCCTTCCGGGATGTTTGTTGATTTTAAATCAAAAGTGACTTGTCGCCAGCCGGGTTTTTCTTTCTTGGGTATGGGGCACAATCAATCATCGATTAGTGGCGGCACACGGCCACGTCATCATTGTCTATCGAGAGGCGACTTCATGAAGATACTTTTGATCAACGGCGGCAAGCCCTTCGCCCATTCCGGCGGTGAACTCAACAATACGTTCCACGAAGTTGCCGTGGAGCAGCTGCGGGAACTGGGTCATCAGGTCCACGAAACGATCATCGAGCAGGGCTACGACGTCGACGCCGAAGTGCAGAACTACCTATGGGCCGACACCATCGTCTATCAGATGCCCGGCTGGTGGATGGGCACGCCGTGGAGCGTTAAGCGCTACATCGACGAAGTGTTCACCGCTGGCCACGGTTCGCTCTACGCCAACGATGGGCGCTCGCGTCAGGATCCGAGCAAGCAGTACGGCAGCGGCGGGTTGCTGCAGGGTCGACGCTACATGCTCTCGCTGACCTGGAACGCCCCACGGGAAGCGTTCGACGAGCCGGGCAACTTCTTCGAAGGCCGCGGCGTCGACAGCGTCTACTTCGCGTTCCACAAATCGCAGACTTTCGTCGGACTGGAAGGGTTGCCCACTTTCATTGCCAACGATGTCATGAAGATGCCGGATGTCGAACGCCACACGGCGGAGTATCGCGAGCATCTGCGTCAGGTGTTCGGCACGGTTCAGGTGCACTCTCAGCCAGAGAGCACGCCCACGACCGTCTGAGTATGGAACGCTCGATGTGAAGGGTCAGGTGGTGGGGAGTCGATCAGCCACAAGCGGCATCGTGGACGCCGACGGTCGTGTCTCGCCGACACCCAGCCAGTAAACAATGGGCGCGAGCACGCCGAAAGCTGCCAGAAACAGGAAACCACCGCCGTAACCGGTGGCTTCCACGACATAACCCGCCACGAGGTTCGAG
The DNA here is from genome assembly GCF_003206695.1 of Salinicola halophyticus. GTDB lineage: Bacteria > Pseudomonadota > Gammaproteobacteria > Pseudomonadales > Halomonadaceae > Salinicola > Salinicola halophyticus. The sequence goes on from NZ_PZJN01000009.1 coordinate 450,048, forward strand.
CAGGCGGCGCCCAGAGCGAACAGGGTGCCGAGAACCCCCAGCGTGACATTGTAGCGGCCCGTGCCTTGGGTGAGGTCCGCGGCGACGATCAACCACAGCACGCCGAATATTCCCGCGCCGATGCCATCGAGTGCCTGCACCGCGAGCAGCCAGACAGGGTCGTTGCTGACGGTGTAGAGCACGCCGCGTAGCGGTAAGGCGATCAGGCCGAGCATGAATACCGGCAGACGCCCCCAGCTCATCGCCTTGCGGCCCGCCCACCATGCGACGGGGATCATCACCAGCTGCGCGATCACGATGCACGCGGACATGTACATCGAGGCGGCTTCACGATCGGCGATGGTCAAATACTGCCCCACCAGCGGCAGCATGGCGGCATTGGCGAAATGAAAGAGCACCAGTGTCAGGCCCAGCATGAGTGTGCGGCGATGCTTCAGAACGTGAATCATGCCGCCGTCGGTCAGCGGCGTTTCCGCAACCTTCCCACGCGCGGCGTCATGGTCGATGTCTGTTTCCTGAATCATGAGCACGCTGATCAGGCTGCCGAGGGCAAATATCACCAATGCGTAGAATAGCCACTCGATGCTCAGGAAGTGGGCCAGCGCGCCTGCAATCACGGCGGAGACCACGTTGCCCGCGTGATTGAAGACTTCATTTCGGCCTTGGCGCGCCGGAAAACGGCGGTTGCCAACCATGCCCAACGTGATCGCTGCCACCGCCGGCAGCAATAGTGCGGCACTGACGCCCATCAATGCTTGAAACAACACGATCGCCGGTAGATTGACGAACGCCGGATGGGTCATCAGCACGCTACACACGGCGACGGTCAGTGTGGCGATCGCTACCAGCGCTCGCTTGTAGCGCGTGATATCCAGCAACATACCCGCCGGGGTCTGGGCCAGCATCGTTGCGAACGTCATCGCGGACATGGCAATGCCGATCTGTCCGGCGCTCCAATCATGGCGCGTCAACAGATAGATGCCGAGAAACGGCCCTACGCCATCGCGAACATCGGCGAGAAAAAAGTTCAGGCCATCCAGCCCGATGCGACTGCGAGTCGTCGGCTGGTGCGCGGTGTTCGTTGACATGATTTTCGATCTCGAAAGGCCGTCAGCCGGCTTTACGGATATAGCGCATCCGATTCGAGTTTACCGCGAATTCGCGCGTTCGATGACTTCGCCGGCGCCATCGATGCGGTGATCGCCTCGATCCAGTACGGCATCCCCATGGCGCGGATCGAGCTGATGGATGCGCTGGCGATGCGCGCGGTGAATGCATTCTCCCGGCTCGACTACGCCGAGAAGCCGACACTGTTTCTGGAGTTCCACGGCACTCATGCCGGGGTGAAGGAGCAGGCCGAAGCGATGGCCGAACTGTGCCAGGAGTTTGGCGGCAGCGACTTTGCCTGGGCGACCCAGGAAGAGGATCGCCAGGCACTCTGGCAGGCGCGCCACGACGCCGCCTACGCGGCCAAGGCGCTGCGTCCGGGGATGGAGTTCCTGGCCACCGACATCTGCGTGCCGATCTCCAAGCTGGCCGACTGCATCGAAGCGACCCAGGCGGATGTCGCCGAAAGTGGCCTGATCGCGCCGCTGCTCGGACACGTCGGCGACGGCAACTTCCATCTCGTCATCGCGGTGGATCGCCACAGCGAACAAGAGCTCGAGACGCTGGCGGCATTCAACCAGCGCCTGATCGAGCGCGCCCTGGCCGCCGGCGGCACCTGCACCGGCGAGCACGGCATCGGCACCGGCAAGCGCGCCTACATGGAAGCCGAACACGGCGAAGGCTGGGCCGTGATGCGCGCGATCAAGGCCGCGCTCGATCCTCTCGGGATCATGAACCCGGGCAAGCTGGTATGACCTCGGTGCCGACCACCAGCCCTCCTCAGGCGTTGGCGGAACGGGTCTCGGGCGCCAGCACTTGCGTATGCAGCGTCTTGCCGTCGCTATCTTTCAGGCGCACGGTCAGCGTTTCGCTTTCGGCGTCCAGATCGGCCTGGCCGAAGAACTGATAGCCCGCCGAGGGCGGCAGATTCGACTGGCCCTCCGGCGGGGCCTTGGAGAATGTCACCTCCGGACCGAAGGTGGCATCCATCTCGCTGGGGCCGAAGGTGCCGGCGTGGAGCGGCCCGCTGACGAACTCCCAGAATGGCTTGAATGCCTTGAAACTTGCGCGCTCCGGGGCGTAGTGATGCGCGGCGGTGTAGTGAACGTCGGCGGTGAACCAGACGACGTTGGCGATATCGTCGTCACGGATGGCCTGCAACAGCCGGGCAAGCTCCATTTCGCGCCCGAGCGGCTGGCCGGGGTCATTGTTGGCGATCGCTTCGAACAACTCGCCATCCGGCACGACCATGCCGATGGGCATGTCGGCGGCGATGATCTTCCAGGTCGCGGTGGAGTCGTTTAGCGCCTGCCGCAGCCAGCGAAACTGGTTTTCGCCCAGGAACGCGGTGGCTGAGGATTCCTCTCCTTGCAGGTTGGCGCTATTGGGGCCGCGATAGCTGCGCATATCCAGCATGAAGACTTCCATCCCCGGTCCATAGGAGAAACGGCGATAGATCCGCTGCGGGGCAGAAGTGGACATCCGGATCGGCATGTATTCGAGAAACGCCTGACGGCCGCGGGCGGCGAGCAGCGCGACGTTCTTTTCCGTATAGCGATCGTTGTCGAGAACCTCTTGCGGATACCAGTTGTTGGTCGTTTCGTGATCGTCCCACTGGGCCAGCATCGGCACTTCGGCGGCAAAACGGCGGAAGTTGGCGTCGAGGTGGTTGTAAGCGTGCTGGCCGCGGTATTCGTCCAGCGTTTCGGCGACCTTCTGCTTGGCCGGCGTGACGATGTTGCGCCACACGCCGCCGTCGGGGAGCTCGGTCTGCGCTTCCAGCGGCCCGTCGGCGTAGACCGTATCACCGGAGTGGATGAAGAAATCCGGCCGAACCTGGCGCATCGTTTCCCAGGTGCGCATGCCGCCGCGGGATTCATCGATGCCCCAACCCTGGCCGACCACGTCACCGGACCAGACGAAGCGAATGTCTCTGGGTTGGAAGGGCGGCAGTTGCAGCCGTCCGACCACCGGCTCGCTCACCGCGCGTGAATCGCCCAGCGCGGCGAATCGCACCCGGTAGTAAACGGTACTCATGCCCTGCAGGCCGGTCGCGTCGATCTTGCCGATCAGGTCGGTGCCGGGCAGCACATCGATCCAGGGCAGCTGGCGCACACCGCGGAACTCCGGGTTGTCGGCGACCTCGACCAGCATCCGCGACGGCATGCTCGCTCTTCCCCACAGCATGGCGCGGTCCGGCAGCACGTCACCGCTCATCACGCCGCCTTCCACCGTCGGGCGTCGCCCCTCGGCTAGCACGATCGCCGGTGCGCCGAGGAGCCCGGTGCCGGCCAATCCAAGGCCGATGCCGAGACGGCCGCTGGTCGTTAGAAAGTCACGCCTGGAAAAATGCTTTCGATCCGTCGTCATGGTCGGTCCCCGTTCGGTCGCTGTCGATAGTGCCAGTGACGATAGATTAGGGGGCGCTAATGACGAATATGTGAAGATCCAACGAGCGTATGTGGGCCGGCCGAGGAAGGGAATCGCGCTATGCTGAACGTGCCAGTAACGAGGAGAACCGGCCATGATCAAACGCATTGGCAATACCGACATCCAGCCGCGCCATCGTTTGAGCTGCCACTGTGGCGCGGTGGTGCTGGAACTCGAATTACCCGATGGCGTGGTCGAACCGCATCGTTGCAATTGCTCGTTATGCAAACGCAAAGGCGCGATCACCTCGGGCGTTGTGCTGAACGCGTTGCACGTGATCGCCGGTGAAGACGTGATGCGCTGCTATCAGTTCAACACGATGACCGCGAAGCACTATTTTTGCGGCAACTGCGGGATTTATACCCACCATCGGCGGCGTTCGAATCCCGACCAGTACGGCTACAACATCGGCTGTCTGGAAGGTGTCGATCCCTACGATCTGGGTGAGGTCGAGGCCACCGACGGCGTGAACCACCCGGCCGACCGTTGACGTCACACGCAAGGCCGCCCGCTCGATCATGCAGCGGGCGGTTTCCGGTGGCAGTCACGTTAGCGGCATCGGGTCGGCTCAGGCTTGCCGAGCCGCCCGCGCCGCGTGCAGTTTCTTGTAGCTCTCGAGCAGGCGCTGGTGCCGATCCAGGCCCTCCAGCTGCAGGTTGGTCGGGGTGAGGCCGTAAAAGCGAACCGAGCTTTCTACTGAGCCCACGACAGCCGCCATCGTTTCCTCGCCGAACATGCGGCTGAGATTGTAGCGGTAGTCGTCGAGTTCGAGTTCTTCATCCAGCGTGATCTGCAGTACCGCGAGCAGCGCCTGATAGAACAGGCCGCGTTCGACGGTGTTGTCATTAAATTGCAGGAACATCTCGACCTGATCCAGCGCGTCCTCGAGTTGACCGAGCGCCAGATTGATCAGCAGTTTCAGCTCGAGGATCGTGAGCTGGCCCCAGACGGTGTTCTCGTCGAACTCGATGCCGATCAGGGTGATGATCTTCATCTGCTCGTCGAGCTCGCTTTCGTCCAGCCGCTCGAGCAGGTCGGCCAGTTGTACATCATCCAGCGCGTGCAGGTTGAGGATATCCTCGCGGAAGGCGAGCGCCATGTTGGTGTTGTCCCACACCAGATCTTCCACCGGGTACACCTCGGAGTAGCCCGGCACCAGAATGCGACAGACCGGCGCGCCCAGGTCTTCATGGAGCGCCACGTAGGCTTCCAGGCCCTCGGCTGCGAGAATGCCGAACAGGCTGGCGGCTTCTTCGTCATTCGAACCCGAGAAATCCCACTCGACGAACTCGACGTCCGCGGTGGCGCTGAAGAAACGCCACGAGATCACGCCGGAGGAGTCGATGAAGTGCTCGACGAAGTTGTTGGGCTCGGACACCGCCTGGGAGTTGAAGGTGGGCGGCGGCAGGTCGTTCATGCCTTCGAAGCTGCGACCCTGCAGCAGCTCGGTGAGGCTGCGCTCGATCGCGACCTGCAGGCTCGGGTGCGCGCCGAAGGAGGCGAAGACGCCGCCGGTGCGCGGGTTCATCAGCGTCACGCAGGCGACCGGGAACTGGCCGCCGAGCGAGGCGTCCTTGACCAGTATCGGAAAGCCCTGTGCCTCCAGGGCGGCGATGCCTTCCTGAATGCCGGGGTATTTCGCCAGCACGGTCTCGGGCACATCCGGCAGCACGATCTCCTGCTCGATGATCTGTTTTTTCACCGCGCGCTCGAAGATTTCCGACAGGCACTGCACCTGAGCCTCGGCAATGGTGTTGCCCGCGCTCATGCCGTTGCTCAGGTACAAATTTTCGATCAGGTTCGACGGAAACCACACCGTCTCGCCATCCGACTGGCGCTTGAACGGCAGCGAGACGATGCCGCGGTCGGTGCGACCGGAATTGGTGTCGAAAAGATGCGAGCCGCGCAGTTCGCCTTCCGGATCGAAGATCGCCCGGCAGTGGTCGTCGAGAATCTCTGCGGGCAGTTCGTCATTCGGCCCCGGCTGGAACCACTGCTCAGAGGGATAGTGGACGAAGTCGCTACCGGCGATCTCCGGGCCGAAGAACTGATCGTTGTAGAAGAAGTTGCAGGAAAGGCGCTCGATGAACTCGCCCAGCGCCGAGCAGAGAGCCGCTTCCTTGGTCGCACCCTTGCCGTTGGTGAAGCACATCGGCGAGGCGGCGTCGCGAATGTGCAGCGACCAGACGTTGGGTACGATATTGCGCCAGGAGGCGATCTCGATCTTCATGCCCAGACTCTCGAGGATTCCGGTCATGTTGGCGATGGTCTGCTCTAGCGGCAGGTCCTTGCCCTCGATCCAGGTCGATTCGCCCTCGCCGTCTTTGACATGAGTCCCCGCCATCAGCAGCGCCTGGGCGTCTTCGTCGATGTTCTTGACGGTTTCGATCTGGAATTCCGGGTTGTTCTGGATCACCCGTTTGACCGAGCAGCGCTCGACGGAGCGCAGAATGCCGATGCGATCCTTCTCGGAGATATCGTCCGGCAGCTCGACCTGGATCCGGAAAATCTGGTTGTAGCGGTTTTCCGGGTCGACGATGTTGTTCTGCGAGAGCCTGATGTTCTCGGTCGGGATCTCGCGCGCGTTGCAGTAGACCCGCACGAAATAGGCCGCACAGAGCACCGTGGAAGCGAGGAAGTAGTCGAACGGCCCCGGTGCGGAGCCATCGCCCTTGTAGCGGATCGGCTGATCGGTGATGACGGTGAAGTCATCGAACAGCGCTTCCTGACGCAGGTTGTCGAGATAGTTGACCTTGATTTCCATGGAGAAGGACCGCGTTGGTAAGTGGCTGCACCTCCGGTTCTGAGCCGGGGCGGATGCGGTCATTATCCGGATTTGAGGTCGCTTCGTCTTGGGGCGCTTCGTCTTGAAGGCGTTAGTCCTGGAGATGTTTCCTTTCGGGAGCGTGACTAAAAGGCCCGAGCCCCTTCGGATAAAGGGCTCGGGCCACATCTCTTGCCCAACAGTCGTGCGACAAGTGCGCTCGACGCGAAAGCGTCTACGAGGCGACGTGAAAGGCCATGGTCGCTTGCACGGCCCGCTTCCAGCCGTCATACAACTCATGGCGCCGATCGTCGCCCATGACGGGTTCGAAGCGGCGTTCGATGGCCCATTGCTCGGAGATCTGCTCGCGGGATTCCCAGAATCCGAGTGCCAGTCCGGCCAGGTAGGCGGCGCCCAGCGCGGTGGTTTCGCTGATCTCGCTACGCAGCACGTCGACGTTGAGAATGTCCGCCTGGAACTGGGCCAGGAAGTTGTTGGCGATAGCGCCGCCATCGGTACGCAGCTCGGTCAGGTCGAGGCCGGCATCGGCCTGCATGGCCTTGAGCACGTCCGCCGTCTGATAGGCCATGGACTCGACCGCGGCACGGATGAACACCTCCTTGCTGGTGCCCCGCGACAGGCCGAACATCGCGCCGCGCACGTTGGAATTCCAGTAGGGTGCTCCAAGGCCTGTGAATGCCGGCACCATATAGACGCCATCGTTGTCGCCGGCGCGCTCGGCATACGCTTCGGAATCCGAGGACTTGCCCAGCATGCGCAGCCCGTCGCGCAGCCACTGGACCACCGAGCCGGCCACGAATATCGAGCCTTCCAGAGCGTATTCGACCTTGCCGTCGATCTCCCAGGCGATCGTCGTCAGGAGGCCGTTCTCCGAAGCCGTGGCTTCGGTACCGGTATTCATCAGCGTGAAGCAGCCGGTGCCGTAGGTGTTCTTGGCCATGCCGGGCTTGAAGCAGGCCTGGCCGAACAAAGCGGCCTGCTGGTCACCGGCGATACCCGCGATCGGCAGTTGGGTGCCGAAGAAGAACTTCGGCAGCACGTGACCGTAGACTTCGCTGGACGATTTGACCTCGGGCAGCATGGATTCCGGCACGCCGAACATCTCGAGCAGTTCCGGGTCCCACTTCCGCTCGCGGATGTTGAACATCATCGTGCGCGAGGCGTTGGTCACGTCGGTGACGTGCTCGGCGCCGCCGGTGAGGTTCCAGATCAGCCAGGAGTCCATGGTGCCGAACAGCAGCTCGCCTTTTTCGGCCTTCTCTTTCACGCCATCGACGTTATCGAAGATCCATTTGATCTTGGTGCCCGAGAAGTAGGCATCGATCACCAGCCCCGTCTTGTCGCGAACCATGTCGGCGTGGCCCGCTTCACGCAACTCGTCGCAGATTTCGGCCGAGTGCCGCGATTGCCAGACGATGGCGTTGTAGACCGGCTGGCCGGTGTTTTTGTCCCAGATCACCGTGGTTTCACGTTGATTGGTGATGCCGATGCCGGCGATCTCTTCGACATCGACCTGGGTGTTGTTGATCACTTCGGTCAGCGTGGTCAGGACGCTGGTCATGATGTCGCGGGGGTTGTGCTCGACCCAGCCCGGACGTGGGAAAATCTGCTCGAACTCGCGCTGGGCGGTGCCGGCAATCCGACCGTCGTGGTCGAACAAAATGGCGCGGGAACTGGTGGTGCCTTGATCGATGGCCAGAACGTACTTCTTCTTGTCACTCATGAGAAATCTATCCTTCTGAATGGTGAGTCCTGAATAAGGAATCCTGAATGAGGAGTCGACGTGTTTATGAATAGTCCGTTGCGGCTCAATAGATCGTGGCAACGAATGCGGCGAGACTGCTGCCAATGATCGGGCCCACGAAAGGCACCCATGCGTAGCCCCAGTCGTTGGAGCCTTTATTGCTGATTGGCAACATGGCATGGGCAAGCCGCGGCCCCATGTCCCGCGCCGGGTTGATCGCGTAGCCGGTTGGCCCGCCCAGCGATGCGCCGATGGCGACCACCAGCAAGGCGACAGCCAGCGGACCGAGCCCGTTGGGTGTATGACCGAACATGATGATGACGAACACCAGCACGAATGTCCCGATGGCTTCGGTCATGCAGTTCCAGAAACGTGACCGGATCGTGGGGATGGTCGAAAACGTTGCCAGGATAGTGGTGGCATCCTCGGTGTCGTCGTACTGTTTCTTGTAACAAAGGTAGCAGAGCACCGCACCCAGCCACGCACCCACGAATTCGCCCGTGAAGTAGGCCAGCGTATTGTTCAGGGTGATGGGAATCCCCTTCGCATACTCTGTGGCCGGGCCCAGCCACAGCGCCAGTGTAATCGTCGGGTTCAGGTGCGCGCCGGTATCGAACGCAATCCATACGCCGCAGTAGACCGCGAGTCCCCAGCCGAAGAAGATCAGCAACGGACCACCATTGTGGCCGCCGGTCTTCTTGAGCAGCACGTTGGCCACCACGCCGCAGCCGAGTAGCGTCATGCAGGCCGTACCGGCGATCTCATGAAGCACTATCGTTTCTATGACTCCCATGGTCTTCCTTAACGTTGGATGATGTTACGGCCGGTATGGCCCGAGTGACATGCGTCACGACGATGGTTGGATTGGTTGCCGAGTCGTGGCGCATTTGTCGGCTACGCTCACCCTTCCGCCGCTGCCGGAGACGGGAGGGCTAGGTAGTCGGCGAGCCGACGCTTCTCGCGCTCGTCGAGACGCAGGCCGAGCTTGGATCGCCGCCAGAGCACGTCCTCGGCCGTGCGCGCCCATTCGTGATCGCGCAGGTAATCGACTTCGGCGGCATACAGGTCGGTCCCAAAATGCTCGCCCAGACCGTCCAGGCTTTTGGCGCCACCCACGATGTCGCGCACGCGGGTCCCGTAGTTGAAGACCAGACGATTGGCCATGCCCAAGGGAATGAAGGGATGGCTGGCCTGTAGCGACTCGAACAGATGCTGGGGTTTCGCTTCTTCGCCGCCGGGGAGCGGGTGGCCCTTGCCGGTCCAGGCTTTTGCGTGGTTGCCGAGCTCGGGCGCCAGTTGATCGACAGCGTCTTCGGCCAGCCGCCGATAGGTCGTCAGCTTGCCACCGAAGACGTTGAGCAGTGGGGCACCGCCGGAGGTATCCAGCTGAATGCGATAATCGCGGGTGATTTCGCTGGCGTTGTCCTCGCGATCGTCGAGCAGGGGGCGCACGCCGGAGTAGCTCCAGACGACGTCGTCGGGACCGATCGACTGCTCGAAATAGCGATTGGCGGATTCGCACAGATAGCGGATCTCGTCTTCTTCGATGGCCACCTTGCCCGGTGCGCCCTCATGCTCGACGTCGGTCGTGCCGATCAGCGTGAAATCGCGCTCGTAGGGAATGGCGAACACGATGCGGCCATCGGGCTGCTGGAAGAGGTAGGCGTGATCGTGATCGAACAGCTTGTTCACCACGATGTGGCTGCCCTTGATCAGGCGCAGCGAATACGGGTGCTTCTGCGAGGCGACCTCGTCGAGAAAACGCACGGCCCAGGGGCCGGCCGCATTGACCAGCCCGCGAGCACCGATCTGGATCGTCTCGCCCTCAGCGGACCGCAGGGTGATAGACCATCCATCATTGCTACGCACCGCAGACTCGGCACGCGTGCGCGTCATGATCCGCGCGCCACGGCTGGCCGCATCCATGCAGTTCAACACCACCAAGCGGGCATCCTGAACCCAGGCATCCGAGTAGGCGAAGCCCTTGATGAACTCGGGCTTCAGCGGGGCGCCGGCCGGATGATCGGCGAACTTGACGCCTTGCGAGCCCGCCAGCGTCTGCCGTCCACCGAGGTGGTCGTACAGGAAAAGCCCGGTTCGGATCATCCAGGCCGGCCGCAGGTGCTTCTGATGAGGCAGGATGAAACGCATCGGCCAGATGATATGCGGCGCCGCCTTGAGCAGTATCTCGCGCTCGGATAGGGCCTTGGCCACCAGCTTGAATTCGTACTGCTCCAGGTAACGCAGGCCACCGTGGATCAGCTTGGTCGACGCCGATGAGGTATGGCTGGCAAGGTCATCCGCCTCGACCAGCAGCACCGAAAGGCCGCGACCTGCGGCGTCACGAGCGATACCCGCGCCGTTGATGCCCCCGCCGATGACAATCAGATCGTAGTTTTCGTTAACCATGTTCGGATCTGCTCACTAATGTTCGATTAAGATCATTGTGGCGCGAAATCGAACATTTGGAAGTAGGCAAAAAGTATTAGAAGCCTCCTTGTTATAGGGCCGGGCCGGTCTGCTACATGGCGGGGAATCTCCTGAAAAGCCACCGGGAAGGTTTCCACCGAATCCCCGACAAACTTTTCACCTGTGGAAAATGCCTCAATATTTACGATTTGTATCATGGTGTTGCAGCCGGGCGGAGAGTGACCGGCGGTCTGAAGCCGCCGGCGCACGGCACTATCGCAACTTTTGTTGCGCCTATTTCGTCGCAGTGACGAGCCAGTGGAGAGTGCTGAGGTTGTTTTCGCTAGTGAACATTCGGGTTTGCTTGAGGTCGGGCTCGATTTTCATTCCGAAATCCGACAGGGCCCGATTATCGTCGCACTGTCTCGGCCTCCAGCAGATACAGTTGTTACCTCCTGAAAATTGGCCGACGCTAACAATCTCTTGCATGGGGGTGCGCCGTGACGAAGCAGATCTCATTTCTGGCACCGCTGATTCTCCTCGCCGCCATGACGGTGACGCTCTCTACCCAGTCGCTATCCGTCATCAACTGGCCACTTCTGATCGGCGCCTCCTTTGTCATGGCGCTGACCCTGGGGGCCAACCAGCTGCTCTCGCTTGCCAACGGCTTCCGTGTCGGCGTGGCCCCGGCGATGACGGCGGCCTGCGGACGATTTGCCGCTTTCGTGGTGATGGTGATCGGTGTTGCCGTGGGGCTGGGCCATTGGCTGGTAACCTCGGCACTGTTCTTCGGTGTGCTCAAATGGATGGGAGCGGCGTATCTGCTCTATCTGGGCGTGCGTTCGCTGTTGACGGCTTGGCGCCCGACTATGCCAGCGGCGAGCGGTGACATCGCAACCGCCGATTCGCGGTCCTTGATCCGGCGGGAAGCGCTGGTCGCGTTTTCCAATCCCAAGGCGTATGTGCTGTTCGCGCTATTTCTGCCGCAGTTTCTCCACGCCGACGGCGAGTCGTTCGCACCGGCGATCGTATTGGCGGGGCTGGTCTATATCCTGATCGAGTTCTTCTGCGCGTATCTATACGCCGCTGCCGGGTGCCTGCTGGGCCGAGGCAGCGTCACGCTGCGTCGTCAGCGCTGGCTGGATGGCACCAGTGGCGCGGCAATGATCGGTCTGGCGGGATGGTTGGCGCTGGAGAAACGGCCGGGATGAGCTCAGTTTTCGCTATATGACGTCTTGCGTCATATGCTGCTTGTCATTACCGCTTCGGGAGAGGCAAATCATGACTGAAGAACGACTTCCCAATATTCATCCCGGCGAGATTCTGCTGGAAGAATTTATCGAGCCCATGGGCCTCACCAAGAATGCTTTGGCGACCTCTATTGGCGTGCCGGCCACGCGTATCGGTGAAATCACGCGAGGCACGCGATCAATCACGGCGGATACGGATCTGCATCTGTCGATCTACTTCGGTACCAGTCAGGGTTATTGGCTGCGGCTGCAGAATGCCTATGATCTGGAAGAGGCTAGACGCCACGGACACTATGACGGGATTCGTCCTCGCGTGGCGTGAGGCAACCCGCGTCTCTTGGAAGAATGAAAAAATGGGCAGCG